>NZ_QXDB01000009.1:0-1044 GCF_003550055.1 Stenotrophomonas sp. AG209 | reverse complement strand
TCTGATCTGGCCCCCTGAAAACGGACGCCATGAAGCCGTTTCAGGCGGCAGCCCGGAGCTGCCGGGCGTAGTTGTTAGGCGAGTGGTAGCCCAGCGCCGAGTGTAGCCGGGCTGGATTGTAGAAGCCGTGGATGTAAGCAGCGATGGACTGGCTGGCTTGTTCCTTACTGGCGTAAGGCTCGGCAGCCTCTTCTGTCTTGAGCGTCGCAAAGAAGCTCTCGACCACGGCGTTGTCCCAGCAATTGCCAGGCCGGCTCATGCTTTGGACCACGTCATGGGACTGCAGCAGCTGGCGAAACTCGTTCCCCCAGTACTGCCCGCCACGATCGGAATGGAAGATCAGGCCAGGTCGTTGTGGATGCAGAGCCCAGGCATTGGCGAATGCTTTCACTACCAGTTCCTCAGTCAGGCGCCTGGAAACGCTGTAGCCCATCACCTGCCGGGTCTGGACGCTGATGACCACGGCCAGATGCAGCCATCCCTGGCGGGTGGGGACATACGTGATATCTCCGACCCACGCCGTCGGTCCGGTTCCGGGGGCAAATTGCCGATCCAGCAGGTTGGGGGCGAGCTGGGATGAGCCGCCGGAGGATTTGGGCCGGAATCGGCCTTTGGCCTTGCCCTGGATTCGCTCCTCGGCCATTAACCGTGCCACGCGCTTGTGGCCAACTGGATGATTCCTGGCTCGTAAGGCCCTGACCAGCCGACGTCGCCCATAACTGCGCTTGCTGGTCACATGAATGGCCCGAAGCTCGGTACGGAGGGCCGAATCGACATCGCACGTTTGGGCACACTGCCGGCGCAGGTAATCATGGAATCCAGAGACAGAAACCCCAAGAACCCGACACAGCAACCTGGTCGGGTAGTGAGTCCTTTGACTGGCGACGAAGGCGTACCTCACTTGGACTCTCTGGCAAAGAACGCCGCCGCTTTTTTTAGGATTTCCCGCTCCATCTTCAGATTGGCGTTCTCGGCCCGAAGGCGGCTGATCTCGCTTTCCAGGTCAGTGGCCGGCCTGCGGGCCTCAGAGGTCAACGACCGGCC
>NZ_QXDB01000008.1:0-1050 GCF_003550055.1 Stenotrophomonas sp. AG209 | reverse complement strand
GCCAGCGACCGCAAGGCACTGCAGGCCGAAGTGACCCAGCTGGTCTCGGAAATCGACCGCGTCGCCAAGCAGTCGGACTTCAACGGCACCAAGCTGCTGGACGGTTCGTTCTCCAGCCAGCTGTTCCAGGTCGGCGCCAACGCCGGCCAGGCCATCGCCATCGACAAGACCATCGATGCCAAGGCCAATGCCCTGGGCGGCGCCAAGTTCGACACCAACTCGCTGGCCCTGGCCGACCCGGGCACCAACGCTGATTTCAGCACCAGCGGCCTGTCCATCAATGGCGTGGCCATTGCCGATGTCTCGGTCAAGCAGGGCGCCGACGCCGCTGCCACCGGCAAGGCCTCGCGTGAAGCACTGGTGACCGCGATCAACGCCAAGATCGGCGAGACCGGCGTGTTCGCGGAAGTGAACGGCACCACCGGCGTGACCCTGACCTCGGTCAAGGACAGCGTCAACGCCGATGGCTCGTTCAAGGCCATCACCGCGACCCCGGGCACCTGGACCGGCGCCACCGCGCCGACCTTCACCGCCTCGACTGCCGCGCCGGCCGCTAAGTACGCCAGCGACCTGGACGTCAGCACCGTGAAGGGCGCCCAGCAGGCGATGGAAATCGTCGACAAAGCCCTGGGTGCGATCAACAGCACCCGCGCCGACCTCGGTGCGATCCAGAACCGCTTCACCTCGGTCGTGGCCAACCTGCAGACCTCGTCGGAAAACCTGTCGGCATCGCGTAGCCGCATCAAGGACACCGACTTCGCCAAGGAAACCGCCGAACTGACCCGCACCCAGATCCTGCAGCAGGCCGGTACGGCCATGCTGGCCCAGGCCAACCAGGTGCCGCAGGGCGTGCTCAGCCTGCTGCGCTGATCCGCTCGCTGATCGACCTCCGGGCGCCGCATGACGCGGCGCCCGGATCCTGAAACACGTTCCACCTTCGCCAAAGGAAAAGCACCATGGCACAAGTCATCAACACCAATACGATGTCGTTGAATGCTCAGCGTAACCTGAGCACCAGCGGCAGCTCGCTGGCTACCACCATCCAGCGCC
>NZ_QXDB01000007.1:0-5345 GCF_003550055.1 Stenotrophomonas sp. AG209 | reverse complement strand
CTTCCCCGGATCTTTGAAAGTATGCGCAGGTATCTTGTGAAGGCGCCTGCAGGAAGGATGATTGTCCATCTTGCAGACGTTTGATCAAGCAACTATTAATTGTTTTAAAGCAAGCGATACGTTGCCAGAATCAATCATCTGCAGCTTTAAATTTTGATCTTCGGATCATGTAGTTTTAAGTGAAGAGTTTGATCCTGGCTCAGAGTGAACGCTGGCGGTAGGCCTAACACATGCAAGTCGAACGGCAGCACAGGAGAGCTTGCTCTCTGGGTGGCGAGTGGCGGACGGGTGAGGAATACATCGGAATCTACTCTGTCGTGGGGGATAACGTAGGGAAACTTACGCTAATACCGCATACGACCTACGGGTGAAAGCAGGGGATCTTCGGACCTTGCGCGATTGAATGAGCCGATGTCGGATTAGCTAGTTGGCGGGGTAAAGGCCCACCAAGGCGACGATCCGTAGCTGGTCTGAGAGGATGATCAGCCACACTGGAACTGAGACACGGTCCAGACTCCTACGGGAGGCAGCAGTGGGGAATATTGGACAATGGGCGCAAGCCTGATCCAGCCATACCGCGTGGGTGAAGAAGGCCTTCGGGTTGTAAAGCCCTTTTGTTGGGAAAGAAATCCAGCCGGCTAATACCTGGTTGGGATGACGGTACCCAAAGAATAAGCACCGGCTAACTTCGTGCCAGCAGCCGCGGTAATACGAAGGGTGCAAGCGTTACTCGGAATTACTGGGCGTAAAGCGTGCGTAGGTGGTTATTTAAGTCCGTTGTGAAAGCCCTGGGCTCAACCTGGGAACTGCAGTGGATACTGGATGACTAGAATGTGGTAGAGGGTAGCGGAATTCCTGGTGTAGCAGTGAAATGCGTAGAGATCAGGAGGAACATCCATGGCGAAGGCAGCTACCTGGACCAACATTGACACTGAGGCACGAAAGCGTGGGGAGCAAACAGGATTAGATACCCTGGTAGTCCACGCCCTAAACGATGCGAACTGGATGTTGGGTGCAATTTGGCACGCAGTATCGAAGCTAACGCGTTAAGTTCGCCGCCTGGGGAGTACGGTCGCAAGACTGAAACTCAAAGGAATTGACGGGGGCCCGCACAAGCGGTGGAGTATGTGGTTTAATTCGATGCAACGCGAAGAACCTTACCTGGCCTTGACATGTCGAGAACTTTCCAGAGATGGATTGGTGCCTTCGGGAACTCGAACACAGGTGCTGCATGGCTGTCGTCAGCTCGTGTCGTGAGATGTTGGGTTAAGTCCCGCAACGAGCGCAACCCTTGTCCTTAGTTGCCAGCACGTAATGGTGGGAACTCTAAGGAGACCGCCGGTGACAAACCGGAGGAAGGTGGGGATGACGTCAAGTCATCATGGCCCTTACGGCCAGGGCTACACACGTACTACAATGGTAGGGACAGAGGGCTGCAAGCCGGCGACGGTAAGCCAATCCCAGAAACCCTATCTCAGTCCGGATTGGAGTCTGCAACTCGACTCCATGAAGTCGGAATCGCTAGTAATCGCAGATCAGCATTGCTGCGGTGAATACGTTCCCGGGCCTTGTACACACCGCCCGTCACACCATGGGAGTTTGTTGCACCAGAAGCAGGTAGCTTAACCTTCGGGAGGGCGCTTGCCACGGTGTGGCCGATGACTGGGGTGAAGTCGTAACAAGGTAGCCGTATCGGAAGGTGCGGCTGGATCACCTCCTTTTGAGCAAAGACAGCATCGTCCTGTCGGGCGTCTTCACAAAGTACCTGCATTCAGAGAATCATGTCGGCCAGGCCGATATGAGAGTCCCTTTTGGGGCCTTAGCTCAGCTGGGAGAGCACCTGCTTTGCAAGCAGGGGGTCGTCGGTTCGATCCCGACAGGCTCCACCATGTTCGAGTTTGTTCCGGAAAGCGTATTTCCGGGTCTGTAGCTCAGGTGGTTAGAGCGCACCCCTGATAAGGGTGAGGTCGGTAGTTCGAGTCTACCCAGACCCACCATTCTCTGAATGACGCATACAATCGATCTTTATACGCATCAGCACTGTGGCTGGTACGTGTTCTTTTAAAACTTGTGACGTAGCGAGCGTTTGAGATGTTCTATCAGACGTGTCGTGAGGCTAAGGCGAGAGACGCAAGTCTCTTTATTGATTGAGTCGTTATATTCGTATCCGGGCTTTGTACCCCCGGGTCATATATATAACCCAAGGCAACTTGCGGTTATATGGTCAAGCGAATAAGCGCACACGGTGGATGCCTTGGCGGTCAGAGGCGATGAAGGACGTGGCAGCCTGCGAAAAGTATCGGGGAGCTGGCAACAAGCTTTGATCCGGTAATGTCCGAATGGGGAAACCCACCCGCTTGCGGGTATCCTGCAGTGAATACATAGCTGCTGGAAGCGAACCTGGTGAACTGAAATATCTAAGTAACCAGAGGAAAAGAAATCAACCGAGATTCCGTAAGTAGCGACGAGCGAACGCGGACTAGCCCTTAAGCTGATTTGGTTCTAGGAAAACACTCTGGAAAGAGTGGCCATAGAAGGTGATAGCCCTGTATCTGAAAGGGCCATTTCAGTGAAGACGAGTAGGGCGGGGCACGTGAAACCCTGTCTGAACATGGGGGGACCATCCTCCAAGGCTAAATACTACTGACCGACCGATAGTGAACCAGTACCGTGAGGGAAAGGCGAAAAGAACCCCGGAGAGGGGAGTGAAATAGAACCTGAAACCGTGTGCGTACAAGCAGTAGGAGCTCCGCAAGGAGTGACTGCGTACCTTTTGTATAATGGGTCAGCGACTTACTGTTCGTGGCAAGCTTAACCGTATAGGGGAGGCGAAGGGAAACCGAGTCTGATAAGGGCGCATAGTCGCGGGCAGTAGACCCGAAACCGGGTGATCTAGTCATGCCCAGGGTGAAGGTGCGGTAACACGCACTGGAGGCCCGAACCCACTCCCGTTGCAAAGGTAGGGGATGAGGTGTGATTAGGAGTGAAAAGCTAATCGAACCCGGAGATAGCTGGTTCTCCTCGAAAGCTATTTAGGTAGCGCCTCATATGTATCCTCTCGGGGGTAGAGCACTGTTATGGCTAGGGGGTCATCGCGACTTACCAAACCATTGCAAACTCCGAATACCGAGACGGACTGTATGGGAGACACACGGCGGGTGCTAACGTCCGTCGTGAAAAGGGAAACAACCCAGACCCACAGCTAAGGTCCCAAATTCACTGCTAAGTGGAAAACCATGTGGAAAGGCACAGACAGCCAGGAGGTTGGCTTAGAAGCAGCCACCCTTTAAAGAAAGCGTAATAGCTCACTGGTCGAGTCGGTCTGCGGGGAAGATTTAACGGGGCTAAGCAGTGAACCGAAGCTTGGGGTGCATACTTTGTATGCGCGGTAGAGGAGCGTTCCGTAAGCCGTTGAAGGTGGATTGAGAAGTCTGCTGGAGGTATCGGAAGTGCGAATGCTGACATGAGTAACGATAATGCGGGTGAAAAACCCGCACGCCGAAAGCCCAAGGTTTCCTTGCGCAACGTTAATCGGCGCAGGGTGAGTCGGCCCCTAAGGCGAGGACGAAAGTCGTAGTCGATGGGAAGCAGGTTAATATTCCTGCACCTCGCGTAAGTGCGATGGAGGGACGGAGAAGGTTAGGTGTACCAGGCGTTGGTTGTCCTGGGGAAAGGCGGTAGGTTTGGATCTTTGGCAAATCCGGGATCCTTTAAGACCGAGCACCGAGACGAGCCTTTATGGCGAAGTCACTGATACCACGCTTCCAGGAAAAGCTCCTAAGCTTCAGCTTACGCAGACCGTACCGTAAACCGACACAGGTGGGTAGGATGAGAATTCTCAGGCGCTTGAGAGAACTCGGGTGAAGGAACTAGGCAACATGGCACCGTAACTTCGGGAGAAGGTGCACCCTTTTTGGTGGCTCGTGCGAGCTATAGCTGAAGAGGGTCGCAGTAACCAGGCCGCTGCGACTGTTTATCAAAAACACAGCACTCTGCAAACACGAAAGTGGACGTATAGGGTGTGACGCCTGCCCGGTGCTGGAAGGTTAATTGATGGGGTCAGCCGCAAGGCGAAGCTCTTGATCGAAGCCCCAGTAAACGGCGGCCGTAACTATAACGGTCCTAAGGTAGCGAAATTCCTTGTCGGGTAAGTTCCGACCTGCACGAATGGCGTAACGACAGCGGCGCTGTCTCCACCCGAGACTCAGTGAAATTGAAATCGCTGTGAAGATGCAGCGTTCCCGTGGCAAGACGGAAAGACCCCGTGAACCTTTACTATAGCTTTACACTGAACGTTGAGTTCGTCTGTGTAGGATAGGTGGGAGGCTATGAAACTGTGGCGCTAGCTGCAGCGGAGCCATCCTTGAAATACCACCCTGTCGTGCTTGACGTTCTAACCTGGGCCCATTATCTGGGTCGGGGACCGTGTATGGTGGGTAGTTTGACTGGGGCGGTCTCCTCCTAAAGAGTAACGGAGGAGCTCGAAGGTACGCTCAGCGCGGTCGGACATCGCGCACTGTGTGCAAAGGCATAAGCGTGCTTGACTGCAAGATCGACGGATCAAGCAGGTAGGAAACTAGGACTTAGTGATCCGGTGGTTCTGTATGGAAGGGCCATCGCTCAACGGATAAAAGGTACTCCGGGGATAACAGGCTGATACCGCCCAAGAGTTCATATCGACGGCGGTGTTTGGCACCTCGATGTCGGCTCATCACATCCTGGGGCTGTAGTCGGTCCCAAGGGTATGGCTGTTCGCCATTTAAAGTGGTACGCGAGCTGGGTTCAGAACGTCGTGAGACAGTTCGGTCCCTATCTGCCATGGGCGTTGGAGATTTGAGAGGGGCTGCTCCTAGTACGAGAGGACCGGAGTGGACGAACCTCTGGTGTTCCGGTTGTCACGCCAGTGGCATTGCCGGGTAGCTATGTTCGGAAGCGATAACCGCTGAAAGCATCTAAGCGGGAAGCGCGCCTCAAGATGAGATCTCCCGGGGCACAAGCCCCCTGAAGGAACCATGTAGACTACGTGGTTGATAGGTCAGGTGTGTAAGTACAGCAATGTATTGAGCTAACTGATACTAATGATCCGTGCGGCTTGACCATATAACCTCAAGTTGCCTTGGCTTTACGACAACGTCGTAAGAGCATCCAAGTGCACGCTACGTCACAAGAACTATGCGAGGCTGGCGCCTTGTCCCAACGGGACGAGTGCGACTCTCCAAAAGCCTCCCTGGTGAAATTAGCGCTGTGGAACCACCCGATCCCATCCCGAACTCGGAAGTGAAACGCAGCTGCGCCGATGGTAGTGTGGCTCAAGCCATGCGAGAGTAGGTCATCGCCAGGGTTTA
>NZ_QXDB01000006.1:0-227344 GCF_003550055.1 Stenotrophomonas sp. AG209 | reverse complement strand
GTTTGCCCTGACACGTAATCGTCGGACTGGATGGTGCCGCTGATCTTCGCGTTGGTGATCGCCGCATCGGCGATATTGGCGCTGGTGATCCACGCGGTGCCGATCAGGGCCTGGTTGATGAACGTCTGCCCGCCTTGGATCACGAACGGCGAGGTCAGCTGCCCGTTCACCAGGTTCACGAACGCGAAGCGATCGGCGGTAAACAGCACCTGGCTCTGGTAGCTGCCATCCGGCTGGTTCTCGATGCCGATGCCCATGCCGGCGGCGTAGTACTGCCCATTGGCCGCGATCTGCAGCTTCAGGCTATACGAGGCGCTGATCTTGCCGTCCACGTCCACCACGGCTTCGCTGACCTGCTGCACCATCGCCCTGGTTTCGCCCACCGATGCCTCGGTGTTGTCCACCCGCCGACCCAGCGCATAGTCCCCACTGGCGATGACTGTCAGCGTGGTGATCGTGCCGGCAAACGAGTCCTCATCGCCCGCGTTCCAGTCCTCGTCGCCAGCGTGCTCAGCGCTGTACTGCGCCACCAGGCCATCTACGCGGTTGCCCACCGCAGTGACCTTGCCGTCTACCTCCGTAACGTCCAGCTCCAGCTTGTCGACCCGCCCGGCCAACGCACCGGCCTCGGCCACGGCATCTCCCACGCTCTTCCACTTCGTGCCCGGCGGCTCCTCGTTGCCGGGGTCGGCATCGGTCCACAACCAGATTTTGCCGTTGTGCACCACCGTCTGGCCCTGCTCATACGTGGCATCGGCAGCCCAGATCAACGGGACGATATCGCTGATGCTCTCGATTTCCGACAGCAACTCCTGCCCCAGCGCGCTCTTGTTGATGAGGCCGGAGAAGTAGGCGTCGTACTCGGTCACGTCGGTGCTCGATTCCGCGCCAACATCCGCGTCATGGAGATGGAGGTGGGCACGCACACCCCCCTGTTCCCGGACCGCGTGCAGCTGTGCTCCACGAAGTCGGCGGAAGACCTGCGCAACCTGATAGCGGCGCGCATCTCCCAGCACCAGCAGGCCGAGCAGGAGCGCCTGGACGCCGAGCGCGAGAAGATCCGCAAGGAGGAAGAGGCTCGCGCGCAGAAGGCCTCGGTCGACGCTGCAGCTGTAGCACCCGAGGCAAAGCAGACCGCAGTGGCGAAAGCTCAGCCCGATCCCGCCGCAGAAGCTGCACGGCATGTGGAACGAAACGGGCCCGACTCGCACGCAAGCACTTTCCCTGGCCACCCCGCCTTCCACGGAATCGAGACAGCAGCCACCGGGCGCGAAGTGGTCAAGATCAAGCTGGGCGACATCAACGCGCGCATCGCCCCGCTCTCGATCAGCGCCGAGGGGCTGGCGCTGCTGGGGTTCAAGCCGATCAACGCCACCGGCGCGGCCAAGCTCTACGACCAGGCGCAGTTCCCGGACATGTGCCGGGCCATGATCCACGGCCTGCAGGACGCGGCCAACAGCTACCCGCTGGCTGCCTGATGGATCTCTGGCGCACCAGCGAACTGCGGGCCCTGCGCCAGATGGAGGGCCGCGACGCGATGACCGTCGCGGCTGCGCTCGGGCGCTCGCCCCGCGCGGTCCAAGACATGGCCCGCTGCCAAGGGATGCCGGTACCGCGCCAGCCTCACGCCCGGTACTGGCCGGTCACCACCAAACGCCGCGCCCGGCAGCTCCGGGCAAGCGGCAACACCGTCAACCAGATCAGCGCCGCGCTGGGTGTCCCGTTCGGGACCGTGCGTCGCTGGGTCTACGAAGGAGCAGCAGCATGAGCCGCCACATCGCCCGCCGCGCCCCCAAGGAAACGGTCGGCTTCGCCTGGGGCCGATTCCCGACCATGGACGGCAGTGCCATCACCTGGCGCCTGTACCGCCGCGACCACCGCCGTGCGCTGCACATGCACACGGAGACCTTCTTTGCCCATGAAGACCGCGCCGTGATCGCTGGCTGCCTGCGCCGCGCGCGCCGGTCCCTGCGCGAAAAGATGGACGACATCGACCTGGTGGCGATGGGGGTGGCGGCGTGAACTTAATCGCCTTGGGAAGTTCCCATCAATTCCTTGATTTGCAAATGTGCAGCCTCGAAAGCCCTTTGGGCGCCATCAACACTGGCTACAAGGCGTTCAAAGACAGCCAGCTGCTCCTCCTTAGTATCAGCAAACAAAAGCGCTTCCGCGTTTCGCGGGCAAAGGTCCGTCATTCCGATACCCATTGCGATCTGCTCACCAAGTTTCTGGGGCAAAAGATTGAGTCGCTGGGTGTTTTCTTTGATCCGTACAAGGCCGGGGCCTTTGGACCATTCAATGAGGTGGTTGATCCTGTCCTGGGTTTTGACGGCCCATTCGAACCCGTTGCCGGTGACCAGTTCCTCAAGAAGATCTGCGTAGGAGGTCTTGGCTTCCAAGATCTCGCCGTATATGAGCGCTGTGAGAACAGCTCTATCGCGCAATCGAACTTCTTCATCGCGCTCCTTCAATTGTTTAGCCAGTTCGTGAGACGCGCGGGCGGTGCTGTTCGAGGCTTTGGTGACGAGCCACACCGCCGCAGCCCCAGCAGCAGCCACGACCACAGCGAACCAGTCCGCCACATTTCCCCAATCTGTCGACAACGGGCATATCGACATCTCGAATTCTCCTCCTTGAAAGTGGAGCGCATTCTGCCATGACCTACATCCATTCGAACGACCGGGTCTACACCGTGAAGCGCGCTCTGGCTGCTGCCGTCGCTCAGAGCGAGAGATGCAAGTCCGACATGGCCCTGATCTACAGCCAGGCGGTGGACAATGGCTGACCGCCCCCACTTGGCATACCAGAAATCTCATAGATGCGACGCTACCCACGGGCGGGTCTCAATCTATGTGCCGCCGATTTTTGCCCGCCAACCACAGTCCTGCGGAGGCAACACTCGCCTTCTCGAGGGCTGCTTCCACGGCTTCCTGCGCCGTCGCGCCTTTCGCAACTATGCGATCCAAGGGCTCGTTAGTGCGCTGCGGCTGAATAAATCCGACTGCTTCAAACGGGCCGGTTCCGAACGTTTCGATCTCCACGTTGAAGTGGCCGACTGGGTACGTCTTCTTCATTGCATTACCTCATCTGTTATTGAACGGAAGCAGATGCTCCGGAGAAGCTCCCTCCTATTCAAGCCGGAGGAGAGCCCGGCATGACAGCGCCCATGGCTGACCAGCTGCTCACCGCTGCAATGGTCCACGTGTTCGCCCTCGCCGGGTTCCTGACCGGCATCGCCACCCTGTGGGCGATCAGCCGCGCATGCCGCGCCGCGCGCAATGGGCTGCGCTGGTGCTGGCGGAGGTGCGCCGCATGATCCACGTCGGAGACTGCCTGGAAGTGATGCGCGGTATGGCCGCCGGTTCGGTGCAGACCTGCGTCACCAGTCCGCCGTACTACGGGCTGCGCGACTACGGCGTAGCCGGTCAGATCGGACTGGAAGACACGCCGGCCGAGTATGTCGCTCGCCTGGTTGCGGTGTTCCGTGAGGTGCGCCGCCTGCTGCGCGATGACGGCACGCTGTGGCTCAACTTGGGCGACACCTACACGCAGTCCGGCCGTGGGCAGGAAGGCGCGGCCGTGACGCTGGAAGGCAACACCGGCCGCAATCGTTCCGCGGCGCTGGGCGCTCTCGGCGCGATGGGAGGGCGCATCAGCGTGCAGGGCCTGGCGCCAAAGCAGATGATCGGCATCCCCTGGCGTGTCGCGTTCGCGCTGCAGGACGACGGCTGGTTCCTGCGGCAGGACATTATCTGGGCCAAGCCAAACCCGATGCCAGAGAGCGTCACCGATCGCTGCACAAAGGCGCACGAATACCTGTTCCTGCTGTCCAAGTCGCCCCGGTACTACTTCGACATGGAGGCCATCAAGGAGCCGGCCGCTGGTGTCAACAACTACCCGCCGCAGGGCGGCCCTGTGCCCGGCGCTCCTGCGCAGTCTCGGCTGCGGCCTGCAGTGCCGCGCGGCGGCTTCGATGGCAAGACCAACGCGCTGCCCGGGCGCGAGGCTTTCCGCGCAACGTCTGAGAAGCGCCACAAGCGCAGCGTCTGGAACGTGGCCACCACGCCATTCAAGGAAGCGCACTTCGCCACCTTCCCCGAGCAGCTGATCCAGCCATGCATCCTGGCCGGCGCACCTGCTGGCGGCCTGGTGCTGGACCCGTTCATGGGCGCCGGCACGACCGCAGTGGTCGCCGAACGCCTCGGCCGGCAGTGGCTGGGCTGCGAGCTGAACCCCGAATACGCGGCGATCGCGCAGACCCGCATCCAACAACAGCAGCCCGGGCTACCGCTGGGGCTGATCGCATGAACACCGCCACCGAGCAGCTGCGCGCTGCGCTGGCCACGAACTGAAGGAGGACCCGATGGGAGCTGCTGAAAAGCTGGACATCGTCGGAAAGGACTGGCTGACCGTGGACGAGGCCGCGCACTACTGCGGCGTGTCACGCAGCCAGTTCGATTCGAACATCGCCGACTACGGCATCGAACCACGAAATTTCATGGGCAAGAAGCTCTACGAGAAGGCTGCCCTCTACTCTGCAATCTACGGCTCCAAGCAATGGTCAAGGTCACAATCTTCTGGCGCGATGGCGCCGCGTACCTCAACTGGCGGGAAGGCGGCAAGCGAAGCCGTGTCGCCATTGGTCGCGTCAGCCCACGCGAGGCTGAGGGCGTACGAGCAGCGAAAGAAGCGGAACTGACCCATGGTGTGCGCATCCTTCCCCGGCTGCCCACCGTCAGGGATTTCCTGGAGGCGTACCTGGATTGGTACAAGGCCGAGCACCCCACCACGCACGGCAAGGCCAAGAGCGAGGTTCGGCTGTTCATTGCCCGCTTCGGCCATCGTCCGATCGACACCCTGCGCCCAATGGAAATGGAGTCCTACAAGACGGACCGCCTGACCAAGGACAAGGTGGCACCGGAGACCGTGGGCAAGGAAGTGCGCAGGCTACAGGCCGCGTTCCGGCGTGGCGTGAAGTGGAAGGAATTGGACTTCAACCCGCTGGAGGAAACCCAGGCGCCGCGCGGCGTCCGCAGCGTAGCGGTACGGTTCTACGACCGGGCCGCGATGCGCAAGCTGTACCGTGCGAACCCCGCGCGGGCACCCCTGTGGCTGTTCATGGCCCACACGGGTCTGCGCCGCGGCGAGGTGGTTGGAATGGGCAAGGATTCGGTGGCCGGGTGCAGACTCAGGGTCGAAAGCGTTCCAGACGAAGATGGCCAGGGACGCACGAAGTCGGGCAAGTGGCGCGAGGTACCGCTGAACCGGTATGCGCGCTGGGCGCTGCGCCGCCTACCCGATCCGCTGGTGGCCGTGCACAAAGACACCGTATCCGACTGGTTCGCGTCCGATGCCAAGCGGGCTGGAATCGGCGGCAGCCTTCACCGGCTACGGCACACCTTCTGCGCCCACATGGTGATGGCCGGAGTTCCGTTGCGAAGGGTGCAGATTCTGGCCGGCCATGCCGATTACGCCACAACCGAGAAGTTCTACGCCCATCTGACGCCTGAGGGCGACGATGGCGCGGTGGCGAAGCTCAGGTACTGAGCAGGACCGTTGGGACCACTGGGACCAAATCCTGTGGATATGCGGGAAACAGTGGGAAATACACACCACTGAGACAGCCTAAGTCGTTGATTTTGGTGACCCCGGCCCGATTCGAACGGGCGACCTTCCCCTTAGGAGGGGGACGCTCTATCCAGCTGAGCTACGGGGCCATGCAGCCGGGAAGTTTACAGGCAACGTGCCCTGCCCTCCAAGCATTCATGTCCGGCCCGGCTCCACTGGCATGTCCGGCCCGGCTCCGCTGGCGCGTTGCACCATGGCCGGACAGGGCGCTCTGCTACCATCGGCGATTCAGTTCATCGCGTCCCCCACCTGCCCGCGATGGCGCCAAACAACGTAACGAAACACAGGAGTCTGCATGTCTTCCGAGCTGCTCAAGTCCCTTGGCCTGGACGCGATCAACGCTGGCACGTACCTGGGCAACGGGGAGTGGTCGAGCGCGACCAGCGGTGAGCTGATCACCCCGGTCAACCCGACCACCGGCGAGCCGATCGCGCAGGTCCGCGCGACCACCGAGGCCGAGTACGAGACCGTCGTCGCCCGCGCCCAGGAAGCCTTCAAGGTCTGGCGCACCACGCCGGCCCCGCGCCGCGGTGAAGCCGTCCGCCTGTGCGGCGAAGCGCTGCGCAGGCACAAGGACGCCCTGGGTTCGCTGGTTGCCCTGGAAATGGGCAAGAGCAAGCCGGAAGGCGATGGCGAAGTGCAGGAGATGATCGACATCGCCGATTTCGCCGTCGGCCAGAGCCGCATGCTGTACGGCTACACCATGCATTCCGAGCGCCCCGGCCACCGCATGTACGAGCAGTACCACCCGCTGGGCCTGGTCGGCATCATCTCGGCCTTCAACTTCCCGGTTGCGGTGTGGAGCTGGAACTCGTTCCTGGCCGCCATCTGCGGCGACGTGTGCATCTGGAAGCCCTCCAACAAGACGCCGCTGACCGCCATCGCCTCGCTGAAGATCTGCAACGACGCCCTGCGCGAAGCCGGCTTCCCGGACATCTTCTTCCTGATCAACGATGCCGGCACCGCGCTGTCGGAAAAGATGGTCGATGACCGTCGCGTGCCGCTGATCAGCTTCACCGGCTCGACCCAGGTCGGCCGCACCGTCAACGAGAAGGTCGCGCGCCGCCTCGGCCGCTGCCTGCTGGAACTGGGCGGCAACAACGCCATCATCCTGGACGAAACCGCCGACCTGAAGCTGGCCGTGCCGGGCATCGTGTTCGGCGCCGTCGGCACCGCCGGCCAGCGCTGCACCACCACCCGCCGCCTGATCGTGCACCGCTCGATCTACGCCGACGTGCTGGCCACCCTGGTCAAGGCCTACAAGCAGGTGGAAGGCAAGATCGGCGACCCGACCGATGCCGCCAACCTGATGGGCCCGCTCAACAGCGACGGCGCCGTGCAGCAGTTCCTCGATGCGATCGCCCAGGCCAAGGCCGCCGGCGGCACCATCGAAACCGGCGGCACCCGCATCGACCGCGCCGGCAACTTCGTGCTGCCGGCGATCGTCTCCGGCCTGAAGAACAGCGACGCCGTGGTCCAGCACGAAACCTTCGCGCCGATCCTGTACGTGATGCCGTACGACAGCATCGACGAAGCCATCGACATGCAGAACGGCGTGCCGCAGGGCCTGTCGTCCTCGATCTTCACCCAGAACCTCAAGACTGCCGAGAAGTTCCTGTCGGCCGCCGGCAGCGACTGCGGCATCGCCAACATCAACATCGGCACGTCCGGTGCGGAGATCGGTGGTGCCTTCGGTGGCGAGAAGGACACCGGCGGTGGCCGCGAGTCCGGCTCGGATGCATGGAAGGTCTACATGCGCCGCCAGACCAACACCATCAACTATTCGGATTCGCTGCCGCTGGCCCAGGGCATCAAGTTCGACCTGTGATGGCAAACGACGCGGACACGTCCGTGGGTCAGAGCCCCTCCGGGGATCTGACCCCAGCGAAGGCTCGGATCCCCGCAGGGGCTCCGACCTTCGATTTCACCGGCCGCCGCGTGCTGATCGCCGGCGGCAGCAAGGGCATTGGCCGTGAAATGGCGCTGGCGTTTGCCGGCGCCGGTGCGCAGGTCTCGGTCTGCGCGCGCGGCCAGGCCGGTCTGGATGCCCTGCGCGCCGATGCACGAGCGCAGGGCGTCGAACTGCACGCGTTTTCCGCCGATCTGGCCGACCCCGGCCAGATCCAGGCCTGGCTGCATGCCGCTGCCGACGCGCTCGGTGGCATCGACGTGCTGGTCAACAACGCCACCGGCTATGGCATGGCCGACGACGAGGACGGCTGGGCCGCCAGCCTGCAGATCGACCTGATGGCCGCCGTGCGCGCCTCGCGCCTGGCACTGCCGTGGCTGCGTGCCTCCAGCGACGCCTGCATCCTCAACCTGTCTTCGATTGCCGCGCAGCAGCCGCGTCCCGGTGGCGCGCCCTATGCCGCCGCCAAGGCCGCGCTTTCGCACTACACCACCTCGCAGGCGCTGGCGCTGGCCAAGGACCGGATCCGGGTGAATGCGATCGCGCCGGGCTCGATCGAGTTCGATGACGGCCTCTGGGACCGCCGCCGCACCGATGACCCCGCGCTGTACCACGGCACCCTGGTGAAGATTCCGTTCGGCCGCTTCGGCCACCCGCGCGAGATCGCCGACGCCGCCCTGTTCCTGTGCTCGCCGCTGGCGCGCTGGGTCACCGGCAGCGTGCTCAACGTGGATGGCGGCCAGGTGTTGATGGGCTGACACCGGCACCCGGTAGCTGCCAACCTTGGTTGGCATGCCTTTCGTCGACCCAGGTCGACGCCTGCCATCATGTCCGCCGGGCATGGGATTGCCGGGGCAGACGCACTATCATGTGCACACTGCCAAGGAGGACCCCGATGAGCGTGGCACCCCGACAGACAAGCGCCCTGGCCGTGGTCAGCCTGGTCATGGGCATCGCCAGCTGGACCGTCCTGCCCTTCGTGGCCAGCATCGTCGCCATCATCACCGGCCACATGGCCCGCGCCGAAATCCGCCGCCGCCCGCACGAACTGGAAGGCGATGGCCTGGCCGTCACCGGTCTGGTGCTGGGCTGGGTGATGGTCGGCGCCGTAATCGCCGCCATCCTGGTCTTCATCCTGTTCTTCGGCGGCCTGGCCTGGCTCGCTGCGATGTCGAACTGACTGCCATGACCGCCTCCGACAGCACTGAACGCTTCAGCAGCCGCGTCGCCGACTACGTCCGCTACCGGCCCGATTACCCACCCGCGCTGCTGGAGTGGCTGCACGGCCCGATGGGCGTCAGCCGCAAGGCACTGGTCGCCGACATCGGCGCCGGTACCGGCATTTCCAGCCGCCTGTTTCTGGCCAGCGGCCATCCCGTTGTCGCGGTTGAGCCCAACGCCGCCATGCGGGGCGCGGCCGAGCAATGGCTGGCACCGCAGTACCCGCAGTTCCGTGCGGTGGACGGCCGCGCCGAGGCCACCACACTGGACGATGCCAGCGTCGATCTGGTCAGCGTCGCGCAGGCCTTCCACTGGTTCGACACCGTGGCGGTCCGCGCCGAGTGGCAGCGCATCCTGCGTCCCGGCGGCCAGGCATTGATCTACTGGAATTCGCGCCTGCTCGATGCCAGTCCGTTCCTGATCGGCTACGAACAGCTGCTGCTGGACTACGGCACCGACTACACCGCCGTGGCCGAGCGCTACCAGGACGACGCCACCATGCAGGCCTGGTTCGGCCCCGGCCTGCGCGGCATGGTGGAGTTGCCCAACGTGCAGCACCTGGACTTCGATGCCCTGCGCGGGCGCCTGCTGTCCTCCTCCTATGCCCCTCAATCCGGTCATCCGCGCCACGCGCCGATGATCGACGCTCTGCAGCACCTGTTCGCCGCCCACGCGGTCGACGGCCAGGTTGCTTTTGAATATCGAACCCGAGCCTTCCTCGGCACGCTGGACTGAACCGACGCATGTATTCGCTTGCCCGCCCCTTCCTGTTCTCGCTCGACGCCGAGCGCGCCCACGGCCTCGGCCTGTCCGCACTGGACCTGGCCTATCGCACCGGTACCACGCCGCTGCTGGCCGCACGCATCGCGCCGATGCCCAGCACGGTGTTCGGGCTGACGTTCCCCAACCCGGTCGGCCTGGCCGCCGGCCTGGACAAGAACGGCGAGCACATCGATGCATTGTTCGCGCTGGGCTTCGGCTTCGTTGAAATCGGCACCATCACCCCGCGCCCGCAGGCAGGTAATCCGCAGCCGCGCCTGTTCCGCCTGCCGGAACACAACGCGATCATCAACCGCATGGGCTTCAACAATGCGGGCGTGGACGCACTGGTGCGCAACGTCGAGCGCGCGCGCAACCGCCGCGGCCTGCTCGGCATCAACATCGGCAAGAACAAGGACACCCCGAACGAACAGGCCGTGGACGATTACATCGCCTGCCTGGACAAGGTGTACCCGCTGGCCGACTACATCACTGTCAACATTTCCTCGCCCAACACCGCAGGCCTGCGTGAACTGCAGGAAGAAACCGCGCTGCGCCAGCTGGTCAGCCAGCTGCGCGACCGCCAGGAAGACCTCGCGGCCCAGCATGGCCGCCGCGTGCCGATGCTGGTGAAGGTGGCGCCGGACCTCAGCGAACGCGACATCGATGCCGCCGCCCGCGTGCTGGGCGAACTGCAGGTGGACGGCGTGATCGCCACCAACACCACCATCGACCACAGCAAGGTGGCCGGCGACCCGTTGGCCAACGAGGCCGGTGGCCTGTCCGGTGCGCCGGTGCTGGAGCAGTCCACGCTGGTGCTGCGCCGCCTGCGTTCGCGCCTGCCCGAATCGGTGCCGCTGATCGGCGTCGGCGGCATCCTGTCCGGCGCCGATGCCGTGGCCAAGATGGCCGCAGGCGCGGCACTGGTGCAGTGCTACAGCGGCCTGATCTTCCGTGGCCCGGCACTGGTTTCCGAATGCGTGGAGGCGATCCGTCGCCGCCGCGAAGCGCCCAGCCGCGGCGCGGTGGCGCCGCTGTGAGCGCGCCCATGGACACCGTCGACGGCAACGCCCCCCTGCGCTGGACGCTCACCCGTAACGCGCCGCTGCAGGCACTGAATACCTTCCACGTGCAGGCCAGCGCCGCGCAGCTGCTGGAACTGCACGATGCCGCGCTGCTGCCGGAGGTGCTGGCACTGCCCGAGGTGGCCAACGGCTCGCTGCTGGTGCTGGGTGCCGGCAGCAACGTGCTGATCGCCGAGGACCTGCCGGGCACTGTGCTGGTGTTCGGCAACCGTGACATCAGTTTCCTTGAACACCGCGCCGACCACGCGGTGGTCCGCGCCGGTGCCGGTGTGCCGTGGCACGGCCTGGTGATGTGGTCGCTGCAGGAAGGCCTGTCCGGCCTGGAAAACCTGGCCCTTATTCCCGGTACGGCCGGTGCCGCGCCGATCCAGAACATCGGCGCCTATGGCGCGCAGGTCGGTGAGTTCATCCAGGCGGTCGAAGCCTGGGACTGCCAGGAGCAGGCCTGGGTGCGGCTGGACAACGAACAGTGTGGCTTCGCCTACCGCGACAGCGTGTTCAAGCAGCAGATGGACCGCTACCTGATCACCGCCATCGAACTGAAGCTGCCGCTGCTGCACGATCTGCGCATGGACTACGCCGGCATCCGCGACGAACTGCAGGCGCAGGGCGTGGAGCTGCCCGGTGCGGTGGACGTGGCCAATGCAGTGATCGCGATCCGCCGCCGCAAGCTGCCCGACCCGGATGTACTCGGCAACGCCGGCAGTTTCTTCAAGAACCCGGTGCTGCCGCTGGAACAGGTCGACGTGCTGCTGCAGCACTTCCCCGACCTGCCGGTGTTCCCCGCCGAGCAGGACGACAAGCGCAAGGTCTCTGCGGCCTGGATGATCGAATCCTGCGGCTGGAAGGGCTTCCGCGACGGCGATGCCGGCGTGGCCCCCAGCCATGCACTGGTCCTGGTCAACCACGGCAACGCCACCGGCGCTGAGCTGCTGGCACTGGCGCGCCGCATCTCGGCCTCGGTGCTGGAGAAGTTCGGCGTGCCGATCGAACCGGAGCCCCGCCTGCTCGGCGCACAGTGGTGAACAGCCCCGCTCTTTCCCCCAGCGCCACCCCGATGCGGGCGGCGCTGCTGATGCTCGGCAGCACGATGGCGTTCGGCCTGATGGCGGTGGCGATCCGCTATGCCACACGCTACGTGCCAACCCAGGAAGTGGCGTTCTTCCGCAATGCCTTCGGCCTGCTGGCACTGCTGCCGATGCTGCTGCGGCCCGGCCGTGCGCCCTTGAAGACGCAGCAGCTGCCACGCTATTTCGTGCGCAGCGCGATCGGCCTGGGCTCGATGCTGTGCGCGTTCTGGGCGCTGGGCCATCTCCCGTTGGCGCAGGCGGTTTCACTCTCGTACTCCACGCCGCTGTTCGTCACCATTGCCGCCGTGCTGTGGCTGGGCGAAACCGTGCGCGTGCGCCGCTGGGCCGCGGTCGTGGTCGGCTTCATCGGCGTGCTGGTGATCGTGCGCCCCGGCACCGCCGGCTTCACCGCCGGCAGTCTGGTGGCCGTGGGCGCGGCCGTGCTCAGCTCGTTGGTGGCGATCCAGATCAAGCAGCTCACCCGCGTCGACAGTGCCGATACCGTGGTGCTCTATACCTACGTGTTCTGGGTGCCGCTGTCGCTGGTCCCGGCGTTGTTCGTCTGGGTCTGGCCGACCGGGTCGGCCTGGCTGTGGCTGCTGGCCACCGGCGTGCTCGGCACCGTCGGCCAGCTGTTGTGGACCCGCGCGCTACGGCTGGGCGAAGTCTCCGCCCTGACTCCGATCAGCTTCCTGCAGCTGCCGCTGGTGACGCTGTTCGGCTGGCTGCTGTTCAACGAAAGCGTGGACCGATGGACGATCATCGGTGCCGGCATCATCCTCGCCGCCAACGCCTACATCGCCCACCGCGAAGCCGTGCTGTCGCGCCGCGCCGCGAGCGCAGCCGCCTCGGCAGCGGCCAAGCCCGCCGAGTAGAGCCACGCCACGCGCGGATGATTCCTGTGCGCCTTACAGCGCGCGATACACCCGCTCTGCCGCGTCGAACACGTTACCCGGTGCGAACTGTTCGCTGAGGAAATGCAGCGACTGACGGCGCAGCTGCGGCGAACGATCCTCGCCATCGCTGCCCAGCAGAACCTGCTGGAACTCGATCAGGTCCTGCAGGATGCGCCAGTGCCGGTACCAGGCAATCCAGCGCGGGTCGCCGTGGTCGCTGCCATAACCCTCCTCGAAACCCAGCGGATTCTCGCGGCCCCAGCGCCCGCCCACCGCGGCACCGATGAACATCAGGTCGCGCTCGCGCGGTGCCAGCGACAGGCCATCCCAGTCGATCAGGTGCAGGCCGCCGTCGTTGCCCATCAGCAGATTGCCGGCATGCAGGTCGGTATGGCACAGGTGCAGCGCCACCGGGACCTCCTGCAACGCCGCGTGCAGCTGCACTGCCTGTGCGTGCAGCGCCGCGATGCGCGCGTGCTGCTGGTCCCATACGGAAACGAAGGCACGGCCCAACCCATCCCTGGCGGCGGCCAGGCCCTCGCCGGCCAACCATTGTCCGACCGTATCAAGCGCCGCGGTTTCCATCCGCAGGCTCGGCAGCGCCTCCTGCAGCGCCGGTGGCGGGCGCGCCTCGTGCAGGCGCCGCAGCACCTCGCCCAATCGTTGCCACTGCGTGCGACTCAACGCGGCCTCGAAGCCGGACTGGCCTTCCACGTACGGAAACAGGGTGAACTGCAGGCCCCAGCGCTGCACCGACGCTCCACCGGTCAGGGCCGGCCAGGGCGCGACGATTTCCTCGATACCCAGCGTGCCGCGCAGCCAATGCAGGGTGTCCCAGACGGCGGGGGCAACCTGGTAACTGCGGCATTTCAACCACCATTGCCCGCGCCGTGCATCGATGCGATACACGCTGGCGTTGGCATCGGCGCCAACCGGGCGTGGCACCACGGCGTTGGCGGTGATGCCATAGGACTGCTGAAGGACTTCGCCGAGATGCTGCGCCGAAGCGGATGACATGGATGCAAGCGGAAAGTATTACCTGCCACCACTATCGCAGATGCGCGGGCCGCGACACAGACATGTCCGTCACAACATCGTGCCTGCGCGACCAATGTGCTAGCCGGCAATGCGCCGCATCACCGCTTCCAGCGGCCCCCGCGCGAACCGCCAGGACCACAGCCACGCTGCGCCCGTGGCCAGCATCAGGAACAACAACGCCCACAACAGCACGGCCGGCAGCGAAGCACTGCCATCGAGCAGGCCCAGCCATTCCAGCGTCCCCATTCCCAGCAGGATGTGGCCGACGTACAGGGTCAGGGTCATGCGCCCTGCCGCAGTGAGCGGCCCCAGCCAGTCCCCCGGATACCGGCGGCTGACCCACAGGCACATGGCAATCGCGCTGCAGGCCGCGCCTGCGCCGGTCAGCACGTAGGCCGGTCCCGGCGGCATCGGTTGCGTCCCCAGCCACGCCTGCCAGGGCGTGCCGTGCGCCAGGTGCTGCACCCCCTGGCCCGCGCCGAGCAGCAGCACGCCCAGCAGCAACAACGCATGCTGCACCCGCGGCTGCGACAACTGCAGGCGTGCCAGCAGCATGCCCAGCAGGAAGAAGCACATCCAGGGCAGCAGGGGATGGAAGCCGTTGAACAGCAGGTTGCGCACGGCACCCGGCCAGTGCCAGAGACCGGCGTATTCCAGCGTCTGCCAGTTCCAGCCCTGGCTGTAGTCCCACTGCAGCAGTGCCCAGAACGAACCGGCCGCGAGGCCGGCGATGCTGGCCAGCAACACCTGCGGCGACGCGCGCAACCACAGCACCGCCAGCGCGAAATACACCGCGTAGTAATGCAGGATGTCGGCCGGGAACAGGGTCAGATTGAGCAGGCCCAGCACAAGCAGGAACAGCGCGCGCCGCCAGGTCTGCACGCTGGCCTGCATCCAGCCAGAGCGCTGCGTGGCCAGTACCAGGCCAAGTCCGGCCAGGGTGACGAAGGTCGCCGAGGCCTTGCCTTCCAGAAGACGGAAGAAGCCTGCCAAGCCACCCGTGCGCTCGGCAGGCACGGCCATCGCCAGGCGGAAATTGACCAGCACCATGCCGGCCAGCGCCAGATACCGCGCCAGATCCAAGCCGTGCAGCCGCCGGTCATCGGCGCTCATGCACGTGATCCCAGCAGCCGTGCCAGCAGTTCGAGGTCCAGCACGGCGTCCTCCACGCTGCCGGCTTCACCCAGGCCCTGGCGCAGCGCATCGCTTTCGATGGCATCCAGCAACACCTGCGCCTGCAGTGCCGGGGCCAGCGCAGGGCGCCGCCGCTCGCGCCGCGCAATGCCCTGCAGCGCATCGCCCAGCACCTGTTGAAGCTGCCTCCGGTTGGCCGCGAAGGCCTCGGCCACGGCGCGGTTGCGTGCACTCTCGGCCAGCACCTCGACCGCGAGCGTTGCCCACTCCGGTTGCCGGCACAACGCGTGGAAGTCCTGCAGGAATGCCAGCACCTGCGCGCGCTCGCCGTCGGCCGCCGCCAGCCGCTGCAGCATCGGGGCCAGTTCCTCGCTTTCGGCCACGGCCACCGCAAGGATGATCGCCTCCTTGCCCGGGAAGTGGTTGTAGAGATTGCCCAGACTGACACCGGCCGCCTGCGCGATGTCGCGCATGCTGGTCTGGTGGAACCCCTTGGCGAGGAAGCACTGCAGGGCCGCCTGCAGGATCAGGGTCACGCGCTGCTCATTGCGGTCGATTCGGCTCATGGCGCAGATAGTGAACGAACGTTCGTCCATTTTAAAGAATGAAGAGGTCCGCCGGCAGGGCAGCGTTCAGCCCCGCCCCAAGCCGGCCTGCGCGGCTTCAGAAGAACTCGTCGAGCAGACGGTAGAACGCCAGCCGTCGTTCGTCGCCCACAACGCCATAGCGGCGGAACAGCGGTGCGACCCACCGGGTGTCGCCGAAGTTGTGGACCAGGCTGCGCGCGGCCAACGCCAGATCCTGGTAGCGATCGGCCACGCCCAGCCGGCCACAGTCAATGAAACCGCTGAAGCGGCCCTCGGCTGCCAGCAGGTTCGGCAGGCAGGCGTCGCCATGGCTGACCACCAGATCCTCGTGATCGGGCCGGGTGGCGCGCAGTTCGGCGAACACCTGCTGCGCGCTCTGCCCCAGGCGTTCGTCATCGAAGTCATCGGCGTCGACCAGGCCCGCCTCGACACGTGTCTGTGCGGCCTGCAGGCGCGAGGCCAGCCGCTGGTCGAACGGACAGCTCGCCACCGGCAGGGCATGCAGGCCCCGCAGCGCGTCGGCCAGCAGTTCCACCAGGTGCTGGGGCGCGAGCGCCGGCGACGAGGCCAGATCGTGGCCAGGCAACGCACTCATCAGCAGCCAGCGCCGCCCCCCCTCCTCGGCGGTGGCGATCACCGTCGGCGCCGGCTGGCCCTGCACCTGCAGCCAGCGCAGGCGCGCTATCTCGTCGCCCAGCTCACTGAAGGCGTCGATCACTTCCGACTTCAGGAAGGCATCGGCCTGCCCTGGACGATGCACGCGGGCAACGTCCGCACGCGAAACACCGATCGACTGCCGTTCAATGCGCGCGTCGGCCAGCGCTTCCTGCCAGGCGTGAGGCAGGGGCATGCCATCCATGCGTGCGTGGGTTGCTTCCATGCCGGGGGACGCCTGTTGCCGATGACTGCACGGATTCTCGCTCATCCGGCATGCCCCCCGTCAACAGCACCCATGATGGAGCTGTGCCTGGCGCGCTGAACATTCCCGTTACGGAACGGCATGCATGGATGGACGAACGGCCACGCACCGTCCACATTGTCGCCGACTGCCACGGGCCGTGCTGCGTGCTGTCCAACGATGCGGTGGCGATGCTGGACGAGGCCGGACGGGCGGCGCAGCATCTCGCTGCCGGCTACCCCGAATGGAAGGCGTCCGGCCTGCAGGTGGATCTGCCCCGGCACTGAGCGAGACCACTGTCATGGATGATGCGTTTGCCCCGATGATCGATGCCAGCTGGCGGCGCATCTGCGCGGGTGAGCGCATGCTGCAGGACGATCCCCTGTTGTACCTGGCCTGCAGCGATGATTTCGACGAGGGTGAGGACGGCATGCTGCTGCAACCGCTTGCTGGCCCTGCGCGCGCGGTGCTGCGCCCAGTCCTGGTCGAACGCCTGCAACTGCACGCACGCGCACATTGGACACTCGCACAACTACGGCAGCGGCTGATCGACGTCGGCCAGCGCACGCATGGCGCCGACCGCCTCTTCTATTTCCCTGCTGCAGAACTTGCGGCACTGACCGAGCACCCTGCACCGCCCCGCATCCGCCGCCTCGCTCCAGCCGATGCTGCTGTGTTCAACGCGTTCCAGGCCAGCGCCAGCAAGGAGGATCTCGATGCCGCCTGGGTCGAACTCGACCACTGGCAGGTGTTCGGTGCCTTCGACGGCGAGCAGCTGGTCGCGGCCGGCAGCCTGTACCCGTGGAGCCTGGATCCGGCACTCGCCGACATGGGCGTGCTGACACTGCCCGAAGCCCGTGGCCGTGGTCATGCACGCCGGCTCGTGCAGACGATGGCCGTATCCGCCCAGGCCTCCGGGTTGCAGCCGCAGTACCGCTGCCAGCTCGACAACACGGCCTCCATCACCACTGCCGAACGCAGCGGCCTGCGCGCGTTCGGCGACTGGGACCTCATCCTGGCGGCCTACTGATACCGCCACTGCACAACCAGGGAAGCAACATGAAATTGATGATCATCGGCGCCAGCAGGGGCCTGGGACGCGCGTTCGTGGAAGGCCTCTGTGCCCCGGGTGACACTGTGATTGGTGTCTCGCGCACCCGCCCGCACGGCATCGCCTGCCCTGACGGCGTCACCCTGCAATGGATCGAAGCAGACCTGTCCCAGCCCACCGCAGCGGCCGACCACATCGCAGCACAGGCACCGGCCGATATCGATGTACTGATCCACAACCTGGGTATCTGGGAAGACAAGGCCTTCAGCGACGAGTACGCCTTCCTCGATGAAAGCGATGCAGCACTCACGCAACTGGTCGACGTCAACATCACCGCGACCCTGGTCCTGCTGCAACGCCTGCTGCCCCGCGTACTGGGCGCAGCGCGCCCGCAGCTGGTGCTGACCGGTTCGACCTCGGCCCTGCCGCGCAGTGGCCGCCCGGAAGTGGCGTTCGGCGCATCGAAGTTCGCCCTCAACGGCATCGCCGATGCGCTGCGCGAGGGCTTCCGCGATCGCCACCTGGCGGTGACCAGCCTGCAGTTGGGCTACCTCAACACCGAAGACGGCTTGTCGGTGCCGGTGGCCGAGGCCGCAGCGCGCGGCGACGGTGAGCAGGTGCCGGTCCATGATGTCGTGGCGATGGTGCGCGCTCTGCTGCAGCTGTCACCCTCCGGCTTCGTGCGCGAACTGGTGCTTCCGGCCATCGCCGACCCACGCTACTGACCCGGCCGACCGGCGCAGGGCAGCATCAGTGGCCGCGCGCGCGGCCGTGGTTTACCCTGCTCGTCACTGGCCGTCGGTCACAGGCGGGAACCTGCTATGGATGCGCTTTCACGGGTTTCGGCCCAGGTCCTGGACAGCGCCCTGCCCAGCCTGCCGCTGTACCTGCTGCAGGCCACGGCGGTGATCGGCATGATCGGCGTGCTGCTGATCGCCACCCGTCGCGCCGGGCACGCCATTGAAGGCCGTCGCCTGTATGTCGGCGTGGCGCTGGGCCTGATCTACCTGTTCAATTCCTGGTTCGTGGCCCGTTACACCCAGGGCGTGGTCAAGCTGCACCTCGGCTTCGACATCCTGCTGGTCAGTGGCCTGCTCGGCGGATGGCGTGGCGGCCTGGCCTGCCTGGCCGCCGCCCTGCTGGCCCGCTACCAGTTCGTCGGCACCCAGTTCTTCCTGCCTGCCAGCCTTGAGGCCGCGTTGCAGATGATGGCCGGTGTCTGGCTGCGCAGGCGCCTGCACCCACGCATGCTCAACGAGCTCTCGCCCCGCATGATCCTGCAGGCGTGGTCCGTGCGCATCGGAATGACCGCTCTGGGCCTGGCGCTGGGTGTGGCGATCATTGGCGCCGACCAGCTGCCGGTGGCCGAACTGGCGATCCAGCGCCTGTTGGCACTGCCGGTCTCGCTGCTGATGCTCGGCGCGGTGTTCGCGCTGGTCTACAACGATGCCCAGATCGATGCACAGCGCCAGCGCGAACAGGCCTGGCTGCGCGTCGACCCGATCAGCGGCCTGCCCAACATGCGGGCGCTGGGCGAACGGCTGCAGCATTTCTGGCGCGACAACGACGGCCTCGGCAAGGCCTGCCTGGTGGTGGTCGAAATGGGAAACCAGCGCGACCTGCGCCTGCGCTACGGCCCGCTGCAGGACAACGGGCTATGGCATCGCGATACGCCGGCGGAGGTCCACCGTTTGCTGCCATCGCTTCCAGTGGACGATGTGGAGGTCTACCAGTTCGGCGACGCCGCGCTGGCGATCCTGGTACGCGGCATGTCCTTGACCGAGCTGCGCATCCAGGCCCATATCACCGAGCTGGCCTGCAATCTTGCCGACCGCGTCGGCCGCGACTGGCCGGGCTTCCGACCACTGTTCCGCTGCGCGGTGGTCGAGCTGAAACCACCGACCGCCACCGATGAAGGTCACCTGCCGTTCCGGGCGATCACCCTCGCACTGAGCGCAATCGAGTCGGGCGTGGTGTTCTTCGATGACCCGATCCAGCGCGACAGCGAGATCGATGCGCTGATCGAGGTCGCACTCGAGCGCTGGCTGCAGCAGGGTGACGCCCCGCTGTGCTACCAGCCCAAGCATCGCCTGCACGATCGCCAGCTGGTTGGCGCCGAAGCACTGCTGCGCATGCGCGATGGCGAAGGCCGGCCGATTGCCCCCATGCGGGTGATCTCGCTGCTGCGCCGGCAGGGCCGGCTGGCAGACCTGGAATGGGCAACGCTGCAGTCGGCGGTGCACTTCCTGCAGCACTGCCGGCAGGACGGCGCGGCGCTGACCGTCGCAGTCAATGTGTCAGCCGAATCCCTGCGCCTGCCCGACTTCGGCCTGCGCCTGCAGGAGCTGCTGCAGCTGCACGACATCCCCGGTGCGATGCTGCGGCTGGAAATCGTCGAGTGGACCGAGATCGTCGAGCGCGACGTGGTCGATGCCAACATCGCACAGCTGCTGGCAGCCGGGATCACCCTGTCGCTGGATGATTTCGGCGCGGGCTATTCGACCCTGATCCTGCTTTCGCAGCTGGCCATCGCCGAGGTCAAGATCGAGCAGGCGTTGATCGCCACGCTGTCCGACGCCAAGTCGCAGTCGATCGTGCGCTTCATCGTCGAAGTCGCGCACCGCTGCGGTGCGATCGTGGTGGCCGAAGGCACTGAAACCCTGGCGCAGGAACAGCAACTGCGCGCACTTGGGGTGGATGTCGGCCAAGGCTATCTGTACTCGGCAGCGCTACCGGCCGACGAGTTCCGTCGCTTCGCCGCCAACTAGACGGCGTAGAAACCCAGGAACATGGCCACCGCCGATTCGGCGACGCGTGCGCGTTCCTGTGCGTTCAACGGCGGCTGCCCCATCGTCACCTGCGGCCAGAACGCGAAGCTCTTCACCAGCCCATGCAACTGGTGGCCGGCGAATTCCGGATCGACCTTGCGCAGTCGGCCGTCGGCAATCGCTGCGCGAATCCAGGCGCTCTCGCCACTTTCCTTCTCGCCCATGCGGCAGACGATGGCCTGCGCCCGTTCCGGTGAGTGGATGATCTCGGCCATCGCGACCCGCGCCAGGTCGATGAAATTCCCGTCGCTGAGCAGGTCCAGCTTCTGGCCCAGCAACTGCAGCAGCTGCGCCTGCAACGGCTGGTCCGCGCGGTACGGCAGTGCGTCGCTGGCCACGCTGCGCTCCCACAGCTCCTCCAGGATCATCGAGAACAGCGCTTCCTTGCTCGGGAAGTGGTTGTAGACGGTGCGCTTGGAGACCCCGGCCACCTCGGCGATGCGGTCCATGCTGGTCGCCTCGTAGCCCGATGCACGGAACTCCTCCACCGCTGCGCGCACGATGGCTTCGCGTTTGCGGTCGGTCAGGCGTTGCGGGGCACGGGACATGGCGGGAACTGGGTAGCTGAACGGACGCCACCATTTTACACCCGACAGTGTACTTTTGAAAAACACGAAACTACACTGTGCAGTGTACCCAGCGGACGTCACCCATGAAGCGCCTGCTCCTTGTCCTCCTGCTCGGAATCCTCGCCGTGACCGCCTACACCTTCTGCAAGTCCTGGTCCCTCCCCGACTTCCCCGATTCGCCGCAGTACCGCGACGGCAAGTTCCGCAATGCCCTGCCCCGTCCGGCGATGGGCCTGCGCGACGGCGCGGAGATCTGGTGGACGTTCCTGTTCAACAAGCCCAAGGGCACCGTGCCCGCTCAGCCGATTCCGGTGAAGCCGCTGGACCGCGCCACCCTGGACGCCGCGCCGGATCGCAGCCTGTTCCGGCTTGGGCACTCCACGATCCTGCTGAAGCTGCGCGGCCAGTACTGGCTGACCGACCCAGTGTTCTCCGAACGCGCCTCGCCGGTGCAGTGGATGGGCCCGGCGCGCTTCCATGCACCGCCGATCAGCATCGACGACCTGCCGCCGATCGCCGGCGTGATCCTCTCGCACAACCACTACGATCATCTCGACCATGCCGCGGTGATGCAGCTGGCCGGCAAGACCGCGCGCTTCATCGCACCGCTGGGTGTGGGCGATCAGTTGATTGCGTGGGGAGTGGACGCCCGCAAGGTGGAACAGCTGGACTGGTGGCAGTCGACCGAAGCCAGTGGCCTGCGCCTGACCGCCACCCCGGGCCAGCATTTCTCCGGCCGCGGTTTGGGCGACAGTGACCGCAGCCTGTGGGCGTCATGGGTGATCCAGGACGGCGACTTCCGCATCTTCTTCAGCGGCGACACCGGCTACTTCGATGGCTTCAAGGCCATCGGCGAGAAGTACGGCCCGTTCGACCTGACCATGATCGAAACCGGTGCCTACGATCCACGCTGGGCGTTCGTGCACATGCAGCCCGAACAGACCCTGCAGGCGCACCTGGATCTGCGCGGCAGGTGGCTGCTGCCGATCCACAACGGCACCTTCGACCTGGCCCTGCACGAATGGCAGCAGCCATTCGAGCGCATCACCGCCCTGGCAGCCGCGAAGAATGTTCCGGTGGCCACGCCGATGATGGGCGAAGCGCTGGACATGCAGGCGCCGCAGGCGGGTACGCGCTGGTGGGAGATGGTGGAGCTGTAACAGCGGGTGCGCGTGACCTGCCGGAAACCATGTAGAGCCGAGCCATGCTCGGCTGCTTCTCAAAAGTGTAGCGTATGGCCTGGCCGACAGCCGTCCAGAGCCACATCCGTCAGCCCTCCCGTGATGGCAGCGCCAGCGTCCAGCGGCGCTGCAGTGCGTCATGTAACCGATTACATCCCTTGCTAGCGTAGCGCTCGCCCGATTCCGGTCGAACCTGCGAGGCTGTCCGTAATGACGTTGCGCGCCGAACGCTCCAAGGTCTCCACGCCGCCTTTTCCGTTGCACCGTGCCGCTGCCCTGCTGTTGGCCGCGCTGGCCTTCAGCGCACAGGCACAGACCCTCCCCCCGCGCAGCCAATGGCAGGCCAGCAGCTCCTCTCAGCAGGTACCGGCGATGGCGATCAGCCACCTGATCGACGGCGACCCCAGGACCGTCACCGGCGGTGCCTTCAGTCCGGGCCACTGGTTCCAGATCGATCTGGGCGCACCGACGCTGCTGGCGGGCGCACGGCTTACCTGGGATGTCTCCAATCCAGAGGGCTATTCACTGCAGACCTCGCTGGACGGCACGCAGTGGCAGACCGCGTACACGATGGCCGATTCGCTGGGCGACGTGGAAACGCTGTACTTCGCGCCGCGACAGGCGCGCTACCTGCGGCTGGCCAGTCCGCAGCGCACTTCCGATTGGGGCGTGTCGATCTTCGAGATGGAGCCGCTGGACAGCACGCTCAGCGCACGCATCAGCGGTGTCGATGCAACGCAGGCAGCGGCGCTCTGGCAAGGCGGCGGCACCGTCGCGGTTCCAGCCGGAAAAGGTGGATCCCATACGCTCGAGATCATGCTGCCTCGCGTCCAGTCCACAGCCGGTCTCGCGGTCGACTGGGCCGACGGCGGGCGCGGCGCCGCCCGCTTGCAGGCGCAGGACGCACAGGGCCGCTGGCAGGATCTCGCACACGATGCACAGGCGGCCAGCCATCGGCAGAGTTGGCTGGCCGCTGATACGGCACAACCTCTACGTGCATTCCGCCTGAGCGTGGACGGTGCAGCCCCGCAGATCGCGCGCCTGCGCCTGCTTGGCCCGAAAGCCGTGATGACACCGATGAAGCGCTACCAGATCGCCGCCAGCGGCGCGCAGCGTGCGCTGTTCCCGGCGTCGCTGCAGATGCAGCAGACCTACTGGACCGCCGTTGGCGTGCACGCAGGGCGGCAGAAATCCATCTTCGACGAATACGGCAACCTGGAAGCATTCAAGGGTGCGCCGCTGGTACAGCCACTCTGGCGAAGCGCCGACGGGCGCGCTGCAGGTGCCGCCGGGCAGCCCGTACAGCACGCCCTGCGCGATGGCTGGAAGCCTATGCCTTCGGCCACTTGGTCGCCGCAGCCCGGGCTGGAGCTGCGCAGTGAGGTGTTCGCCATAGAGCGCGATGGCCAGCCGGTGACCTTCCTCCGCCATCGACTGCACAACACCGGCAGTACCCGGATCGACGGCACGCTCAGTCTGGTCGTGCGCCCGATGCAGATGAATCCGCCGTGGCAGAACGGCGGGCTGTCGCCGATCCGCGAGGTGCGCATCGACGGACAGGCCGTGCGCATCAATGGCCGCACGCTGCTGCACTCGCTCACGCCGGTGGCTGCGTCCGGCGTGGCGCCGTTCGGGAAGGACGGCGCAACGGAGATCACCGCGGACATCGCTGCCGGCGAACTGCCTTCCTCGCAGCAGGCACGTGATGACCAGGGTCTTGCCGCCGCCGCGCTCAACTACCGCGTGTCGCTGGCGCCGGGAGCCCGCGATGCCATCGTGGTCGCGTTCCCGCTGGGCACCGCCGCCGCCGATGCCAATGGCCTGCTGCCCGAAGCGCCTGTACTGGATCTGGCCACGCTGCCCCGTGATGCCAATGCGGCGTTCGAGACGCTGGCCACGCAGGCGTCCGCAGATTGGCAGGCGCGGCTGGGCCAGGTCGGCCTGCGCCTGCCCGATCCCTCGCTGGTCGACATGCTGCGCGCACAGGCTGCCTACATGCTGATCAACCAGACCGGCCCCGCGATGCAGCCCGGCCCACGCAACTACAACCGCTCCTTCATCCGCGATGGCATGGCCACGTCGGCGGTGCTGCTGCGCATGGGTGAAGCCCGCGTCGCGCGTGACTACCTGGCCTGGTACAGCGCGCACGGCGTGCATGCCAATGGCCTGGTTTCGCCGATCCTCAACGACGATGGCAGCGTCAACACCGGCTTCGGTTCGGACATCGAGTACGACAGCCAGGGCCAGTACGTGGCGCTGGTGGCCGATGTCGCCCGCCTCGATGGCGGGCCCGAGTCGGTGCGCGCATACCTGCCGAAAGTGAAGGCCGCACTGCGCTTCCTGCAGGAACTGCGCGAGCGCACGCTGGTGCCCGGCTACAAGGCCGACCAGCCGGCGCCGGAGCGATTCGCGGGCATCCTTGCGCCGTCGATCAGCCATGAGGGCTATCCGTCACCCACCCACAGCTACTGGGATGACTACTGGGGCCTGAAGGGGTGGCACGACGGAGCGTGGCTGGCCGAGTCGCTGGGTGACCACGAGACCGCCGCCTGGGCACGTCAGCAGTACAAAGCGCTGTACGACGCATTGCACGCCTCGATCCGCGCCACGATGGCGTGGAAGGGCATCGACTTCATCCCGTCCTCGGCGGATCTGGGCGATGGCGATCCCACGGGCGTGTCGATCGCACTGGACCCGACCGGCGCGCAGAGCGTGTTGCCGGCAGATGCGTTGCGGACCACCTTCGCCCGCTATCTGGAAGACGTGCGCAAGCGCAGCCAGCCCGGTGCGCTGTACGCCTACACGCCGTACGAGATCCGCAACGTGCTGAGCTATGTGCATCTTGGCCAGCCGGACGTGGCTGACGAGCTGTTGCAGGGTCTGCTTCACGACCGGCGCCCGCGTGAATGGCAGGTGCTGGCCGAAGTAGTGCATTCACGGCTGCGCTTCCCGCGCTACCTCGGCGACATGCCGCATACCTGGATCGGTGCCGAATACGGCCGCACGCTGTTCGGCATGCTGATGCGCGAGGACGATGACGCACTGTCGCTGCTGCCGGGCACACCGCCCTCTTGGGTGGCGGGGGAAGGGTTGGCGGTGGAGCGCTTGCCGACCGCGTATGGCACGTTGCAGATGCAGGCGCGGCAGCGCGAAGGGGTGCTGACGGTGGCGCTTGGCGAAGGGCTGCGCAGTGGAAAGGCGGTGAAGGTCTGGTGGCCGGCGCGCACGATGCCGAAGTCGGTGCGTGTGGATGGACGCAGCGTTTCCGACTTCGATGCCGAGGGCGTGCGCGTGGCGAAGCCATTCAAAACGCTGGAGGCGCGTTGGTAGAGCAGCGGAGCATGGCTCGGCTCTACAAAAGCAGCGGTAGCGCCGGGCCATGCCCGGCGTCAGAGCGTCGGTAACCCTGGCGGGTTGGTCTGCGACTGCGCCACGGCCTCCTCGGCCACGTTCCAGCGCGCCAATGCCTGCGCATAGGTGCCGCTGCCGATCTGGGTGTTCAATGCCTGCGTCACCGCGTCGGCCAGGCCGCTGCCCTTGCGCGTGGTCACCGAGATCGCCGCAGCGTTCGGCCAACCACCTGGGAACAGGCCCACACGCCGCACCTTGCCGTCCCGCGCCGAATAGGCACCAGTGGCGTTGGGCTCGAACGAGACATCGGCGCGGCCGGTGATCACCGCCAGCCGGCCGACCACGGCGTCATCGAAGTACTGGTACTCCACCGGCTTCAATCCCGCCGCAATATTCTGCTGGTCCCACTGCCGCAGGATCTGGTCCTGGTTGGTGCTGGCACCGACCACCACCTTCAGCCCGGCAACGTCGGCCGGCTTTTCGATCTTCTGGATCGGCCCATCAGTGCGCGTGTAGATGCCCAGCAGATCATAACGGTAGCTGGAGAAATCGAACTTCTTCTTGCGCTCTTCGGTAACCGTTACGTTCGACAGCACCGCATCGTACTTGCCTGATTCCAGCCCCAGCGGCCAGTCGGCCCACGCCACCGGCACGATCACCAGCTTCAGGCCCAGCCCATCGGCGATCAGCCGTGCGATGTCCGGCTCGATACCGACCACGTCCTTGCTGTCGGCACCATAATCGGCCAGCGGCAGCTGCCCAGGATGGGTGGCCACAGTGAACGTGCCGGGCGTGACGAAGCGGTAGCCGGCGGGAATCAACGCCTGCGCCTTCGGATCGAGCGTGCCTTTCAGCACGGCCGTGTTCGCACCGGCCAGGCTGGTCGCGGCCACGGTGCTCGCGTCCGGTGCCTGCCGCACGCGCGAGTAGACGATGCCGACGATGCCAATGACCAGCACGCCCACGATCAACAGGGTGCTGCGCGAGGGGCGACGCGGTGTTGCAGGGCTCATGGTGTTCCTTTCGCAGTTACAGGGTCTTGGCCAGGAAATCGGCGGTGCGTTGCTGGCGCGGACGTTCGAACAGCGCCTCGGGCGTGCCCTGCTCGATCACCCGCCCCTGGTCCATCATCACCACGTGGTCGGCCACGCGGCGGGCGAAGCTCAGCTCATGGGTGACGATCACCAGCGTGGTACCGGAGCTGGCCAGCTCCTCGATCACGCTCAGCACCTCGGCCACCAGTTCCGGGTCCAGCGCCGACGTGGGTTCGTCGAACAGCAGTACCTTGGGTTGCAGCGCCAGCGCGCGGGCAATCGCGATGCGCTGCTGCTGGCCGCCGGACAGCTGGCGCGGGAAGGCATCGGCCTTGTCGGCCAGGCCAACCCGTTCCAGCAGCGTGCGCGCCTGCTGCTCGGCCTGCGCGCGGTGCACGCCGCGCACCGCGATCGGCGCCTCGATGATGTTCTCCAGCGCGGTCAGGTGCGGGAACAGGTTGAAGCCCTGGAACACCATGCCCACTTCCGCACGACGGCGGCGGATCTCGCGCTCCGGCAGCTCGTACAGGGTGTCGCCGTCGCGGCGGTAGCCGATCAGCTGGCCGCCCACGGTCACGTAACCGCTGTCGGCACGTTCCAGGTGGTTGATCAGCCGGAGCAGCGTGGACTTGCCGGCACCGGACGGGCCGATCAGCACGGTCACGCTGCCCGCGCGCAGGTCAAGGTTCACGTCTTCCAGCACCGGCTGGTCGCCGAACACCTTGCCTACACCATGCAGCGACACCGATGCCCCCTCACCCGCTTCAACCTGCGCGGCGATGCGCGGGCGATTGACCACGCGCGGTGCAGCCTCACCTGTGGCGAACGTCGGTGACGAGACACGCGATACCGAGCGCTCGCGCTGCAGTTGGCCGCGCGCAAAGCGCTGCTCCACGCGTCGCTGCAGCAGCGACAGCACGGTGAGGATCACCAGGTACCAGACCGTGGCCACCATCAGCAGCGGCACCACTTCCAGGTTGCGCCGGTAGATCACCTGTACCGTGTAGAACAGCTCCGGCAGCGCCAGCACGTAGACCACCGAGGTGCTCTTGGCCAGGCCGATCACATCGTTGAACGCCGCCGGCAGGATCGAGCGCATCGCCTGCGGCAGGATGATGCGACGCACCTGGCGGCCACGTGGCAGGCCAAGCGCCGCTGCGGCCTCGTACTGGCCATGGTCGACCGACAGAATGCCGCCACGGATCACCTCGGCCGAGAACGCGGCCTGGTTCAAGGTGAGACCCAGCACTGCGGCGGTGAACACGCCGATCAGCTGCGTGGTCGGGTACGAGAATAGACTGATGCCGGTGAACGGAACCCCCAGCTCGATGGTGCTGTACAGGTAGCCCAGGTTGTTCAGCAGCAGCAACAGCACCAGCAGCGGAATCGAACGGAACAGCCACACATAGCCCCACGACACCGCCGACAGCAGGGGCGAGCCGGAGACGCGGGCCAACGCCAGCAAGGTGCCCAGCGCGAAACCGAGGCCGGTACCGAGCGCGGTCAGCAGCAGCGTACGGCCCAGGCCCTCCAGCACCGGGCGTGCGAAGAACCACTCGGCGAACGTGCCCCAGCCCCAGCGCGGGTTGCCCAGCACCGATTGCAGCCCGATCAGGATCAGGGCCAGTGCCAGCACCGTGCCGACCACCTGCAACGGATGCCGGGCCGGCACGATCTTCAACGCCGGTGCTGGCGCCGGGCGTGCGGCAATGCCATCCAGCGCGGTCGAAGGCGTGCTCATGCGTGGGCTCCATGCAACACGGCCTGTGATGGCACAACGACCGGCGCCGATACGCTCAAGTGCTTCTCGAACGGCAGATGCGCGATGGTTTCCGGGTCGGCCTGCAGGTCGAACAGCGCGGTGTAGCCATGGCTGAGGTACAGGCCGACCGCTTCAGGCTGACGGAAGCCGGTCGTCAGGAACACCCGCCGGTACCCTTGCCGCGCCGCCTGGTCTTCCAGCTCCTGCAGCACGCGACGCGCGATGCCCTGGCGGCGCAGCCCCGGCAGCGTCCAGATGCGCTTGAATTCGGCGGTATCCGGATCGCGGTGCGGCATGAAGGCACCGCCGGAGATCGCCACACCCTCGCGCAGCAGCAGCACGAACGCCCCTACCGGCGCCGCGAACGCCTGCGCCGGGTAGCGCTGCAGCTCCTCGCGGGCACTGCCGCCGATGCGCCGGCGCACGTCGGCGTAGCGGCTGTCGTACTCCTGTTCCAGCCCATCGAACAGAGGCCGCGCCAGTGGATCGTCCACCGAGGTATAGAGGAAGCGTTCGTTGCTGCTCATGCCACATCCTTCACCAGATAGTCTTCGGCCAGCCGCGCCCACAGGCTGGCGGCGGGTGCGATGGCGGCGTCGTTGAACACATAGCGCGGGCTGTGCAACGGTGCGCTGTCGCCGTTGCCGACGAACACGAAACTCCCGGGCCGCGCCTGCAGCAAGAAGGCGAAGTCTTCGCTGGCCGTGCGCGGCGCGAACTCCGGCACCACCTGTTCGCTGCCGAAGCCCTGTACGGCCACGTCGCGGATGTAGGCGGTCTGCCGTGGATGGTTGATCACGCTGGGGAAGCCACGCGGAAACGCGATCTCGGCGCGCGCACCGAACGCGGCAGCAGTCTGCTCGGCAATCTCGGTGACCCGGCGCCGCAGCGTGTCGCGCACTTCCGGCAGGTAGGCGCGCACGGTCAGCTTCAACTCGACGACGTCCGGGATCACATTGGCGGCCTGCCCGCCGTGGATCGAACCGACGGTGACCACGCCCATCTGCCGCGGATCGACATTGCGCGACACCACGCTCTGCAGCGCGGTGACGATGTGCGCTGCCGCCAGGATCGGATCGACGCTGCCCTGCGGCTCGGCACCGTGGCCGCCCTTGCCGATCACTTTCAGCCGCGCCCAGTCCACCGACGCCATCGCCGGACCATCGACGAAACCGAAGTGTCCCACTGGCACGCCCGGCCAGTTGTGCATGCCATAGATCGCATCCACCGGGAAGCGCTCGAACAGGCCATCGGCGATCATCTTCGAAGCGCCCGAACCGGTTTCCTCGGCCGGCTGGAACACCAGCTGCAGGGTGCCGTCGATGCGGCCGTGATGGGCCAGGTAGTGCGCCGCGGACAGCAGAATCGCGGTGTGCCCATCGTGGCCGCAGGCATGCATCAGCCCCTCGGTCTGGCTGGCGTACGCCAATCCGGAATCCTCGTGGATCGGCAGTGCATCGATGTCGGCGCGCAGGCCCAGGCGACGGCTGCCCTGCCCGCGCTGCAACGTACCGACCACGCCGGTGCCGCCGAGGCCGGTGGTGACCTCATAGCCCCACTGCTGCAACAGCTCGGCCACGCGTGCGCTGGTGCGGTGTTCCTCGAAGGCCAGCTCCGGGTGCCGGTGCAGGTCATGGCGGATCACGATGGCCGCCTCGGCGCGCGCCGCGATGTCGGGCAATATACCCGTCGTTCGGGAATTCCGCTGGGCATGGCCCGGTGCTACCGCGCTTTCTCCGCTCATCGCCTTACCCTGCCTTCCGCGCCGGCTCGGCGTCGGTCGAGTGGCGGCTGGCCTTGTACGGCAGGCCCAGATGCGCGCGCAGAGTCTGCCCTTCCAGCTCACGCTGGTGGTAGCCGCGCACCTGCAGGATCGGCAGCACCTGGGTCACGAAATCGTCCAGGCCTTCGCGCTGTGCCGCGAAACCGAGGATGAAGCCGTCGCTGGCACCGGCATCGAACCACCGGATCAACTCGTCGGCCACATGTTCCGGCGTGCCGATGAAATTCGGTCGCGGGCTCACCGCTTCCAGTGCCACCTGGCGCAGGCTCAGGCCCTTCTCGTGCGCGTCCTGCTTGATGCGGTCGGTGGTGGAACGGAACGAGTTGCTGCCGATGTCACCCAGCTCCGGGAACGGTGCGTCCGGATCGTACTGGCTGAAATCGTGGTGGTCGAAGAAGCGCCCCAGGTACGCCAGCGCATCCTCCAGCGTGGCCAGCGCGGCGATCGCCTGGTACTTGGCTTCAGCCTCCTCCGCGGTGCGGCCGACGATGGGGCCGATGCCCGGGAAGATCTTCACGTCGTTGCCGCTGCGGCCGTGCGCGATCGCCGAGTTCTTCACCTTCTGGGTGAACGCGCGGGTTTCTTCCAGCGACGGCGAATGGGTGAACACCGCATCGGCATACTTGCCGGCCAGCGCGATGCCATCGTCGGACGAACCGGCCTGGAAGATCACCGGCTGGCCCTGCGGCGAACGCTGGATGTTGAGCGGCCCTTCCACCTGGAAAAAGCGTCCCTTGTGGTCGAGGCGGCGGAATTTTTCCGGCGCGAAGAACGTGCCAGTGTCGCGCTCACGCACAAAGGCATCATCATCCCAGGAATCCCACAGCCCCTGCACCACCTCCAGGTACTCGTCGGCGATCTGGTAGCGCAGCGCATGCTCGGGGTGGGGGCGGCCGTAATTGCGCCCCGACCCCTCCAACGGCGACGTCACCACGTTCCAGCCGGCGCGACCTCCGCTGAGCAGGTCCAGCGAAGCGAACTGGCGGGCCACGGTGAACGGGTCGCTGTAGGAGGTCGACAGCGTGCCGGCCAGGCCAATCTTCTTCGTCGCCGTGGCCAGCGCCGACAGCAGCGAGATCGGCTCGAAGCGGTTGAGGAAGTGCGGGATCGACTTCTCGTTGATGTACAGGCCGTCGGCCACGAAACCAAAGGCGATGCCGTTGTCCTCGGCGGTACGCGCGATGTCGATGTAGAACTGCAGGTTGACGCTGGCGTCGGCCGGATTGGATGGGTGCTTCCACGCGTGCATGTGGCTGCCGGGGCCCTGCAGCATGATGCCGAACGGAATGTGGCGCGGGGTCGTGCTCATGGGAATCGCTCCTGCAGGTCAGGCCACCGCCGCGCGTGGCGCGGGCGACAGCAGTTCAAGGGATGTCAGGCGTGCGTCCAGGTCGGCCACCGGTGCATCGAGGATGAATTCGCCCACGCCGAAACGCCGGTGCAGTGCGTCCAGTTCGTCACGCACGTGCTGCGCATCACCGGACAGCACGCTGGGGCGCGTTTCTTCGATGCGGAAGTCGGCCACGCCCACCTGGCGCGCGTACTCGGCAGCTGCTTCGGAGCTGGGCAGATTCACCGTCTGCCCGGGACCGAGGTGCAGCTTGTAGACGCGCAGCGCACCGATATGACGCGCCGCGGCTTCGGCGGTCGGCGCGGCGAAGGCCACCGTGGCCAGCAGCGGTGGCTGCGTGGAAGCGCTGCGGTAGGCATCGAACGCGGCCTCGATATGCTTTGGGTCACCATCGAAGTGCGCGGCGTAGACGAAGCGCCAGCCGAGCTCGGCCGCCTGGTTTGCGCTCTGCGGGCTGGCGCCGAGCAGGAAACGTTCCGGCACCTGCTGTGGAACCGGCCGTGCCTGTGCCTCGGTTTCGGCGCCGGACAGATAGCCTTCCAGGTCGCGCAGTTGCTGGTCGAAGTCGGCGAACGCCGGGCGCCCGGCCGCCAGCGCGGCGGTCGAGGCCGGCAGGCCACCGGGGGCCTTGCCCACACCCAGATCGACGCGCCCTGGCGCCAACGCTGCCAGCAGGTTGAAGTTCTCCGCCACTTTGTAGGGTGCGTAGTGGCGCAGCATGACCCCACCACTACCGATGCGGATGCGCCGGGTCTGTGCCAGTACCCACGCAGCCAGCACTTCCGGTGCCGGGCTGGCCAGCGTCGGCGCAGCATGGTGCTCGGCAAACCAGTAGCGGTGGTAGCCCAGCTGCTCGGCGCGCTGCGCCAGCTGCAGGCTGTTGCGCAGCGCCTGCTCCGGCGAGGCACCTTCGGCGACCGGGCTCTTGTCCAGCACGCTGATCTGATAACTCATGGTCGCGTCCTCGCTCAGGGGTGGGCCACGGGAATGCCAAGCAAGCCGTTCAGCGCGGCCAGGATCGGCTCGGCACCGGAGATGTACTGGCGGTCCTGGTGCGCGCCACTGGCCAGTTCGCTGCGCACGCCTTGAGGCAGCACCAGCTTCGGCAGCGACTGGTCCTGCTCGCCGATCTCGGCGATCACCTCCCGGCGCGGCCGGGCAAAGCCGATGCGGCGTACGTCCAGCTGCGCGTCCAGGCCATCGATGCTCGACAGCGCGCCCTCCAGCAACAGGCTGTGCCGGCAGAAGAAGCGCTGGCCGGGAATCTGGCCGTCCTCGAACTCACGGTCGAGCAGGAACAGGATGGGTTTGCTTGCTGCGTCGAAAGTCACTGGGGTCGTCCTCATCGGGGCCGGCAATGCGATGCCGCTTCGATATCGATGCTAGAGATGTCGGCGGCCGCGGCAGCGATGCCTGGCGACAATCGGCGGTCAGATCCGGCCATGCAAATGCGGCGTGGCCATAAGCAAAGCGCTGCCGGTTATGGCGTCAGGCGATGCGTCGCAGCGGCGCCGCCACGGCCAGCGCCTGCGTAGCCAGATGGCCGGCTGCGCGCTCGGTCGCCAGCGCGATGCGTGCCTGCAAGGCTGCACTGTTGATGCGCTCGCCCTCGAAGTCGGCGGGCGTGGCATACACGCCGATCGGCAGCGTGTGCGCCTGCAGGAAACTGAACAACGGCCGCAGCTGGTGGTCGATCACCAGCGCATGGCGCTCGCTGCCACCGGTCGCTGCCAGCAGCACCGGCGTATCCACCAGCGCCTCCAGCCCGATGAAGTCGACCAGGTGCTTGAACAACCCAGGATACGAGCCGCGATACACCGGCGCGGCCACCACCAGCAGCTCTGCCGCCTCGATAGCCTGCAGTGCCTGCTCCACTGCCGGCCCCGCCTCATCGCGCGACAACGACTGGCCCAGTGAACGCGCGATCGGCGCCAGCTCCACCAGCTCCACGCTGGCGTGCACCCGCTGCTGCAGCGAGTCCAGCAGATGCCGCACCAGCAACAACGTGCGCGACGTCGCCGAGCTGGTCGGCGACCCCACCAATGCAACCACCTTCAATGCAGAAGACATGAACTGCTCCTCGATGATGCCGAACTACGTCCGGCCGCCTTTCGCTTCTGTAGAGTCGAGCCATGCTCGACTGCTCCAGATCAGAACCGGTAACTGACCCGCCCATACCAGTACGCACCCACATTGCTCAGCACATCGCCGCTGTCCCAGGTGGTCTCGATACTCGCCGCATCGGTCGCACTGCGCGCGTACTCCGGCACCTTGCGCGTGCGCTTGTCGAACACGTTGTTGATGCCCAGCGCCGCGCTCCAGCCCCCACCCAGCTCCACGCCGCCGGACAGGTTGGTCACCAGCACCGGCGGCTGCCGGTACTCCACGCCGTTGTTCAGCCGCTTGATCGGGCCGTAGTAGGTGAAGTCCAGGTTCGAGCGCCAGCGCCCGTGCTGCCAGCCCAATCCCGCCACCTGCGTATAGCTGGGCGTGCGGAAGCGCAGCGCGTACTCGCTGGATTTGGTCAGCAGGTTGATGTTAGGCAGGCCCTGCAGCGCCGCCGGAATGTCGCTCACCTTCTGGATCGTGGTACGGCCGACATTGGCCGCGTAGCTCCAGCGCAGCTTGCCCCAGGCGGTTTCCTGGTTCGCTTCCAGGGTCAGCTCCACACCGCGTGTACGGGTATTGCCCACGTTGGTGAAATAGCTGGCGTAGAACGCATCACCCGGCAGGATGCTGATGCCGGCCGAACCCAGCAGCGCATCGATGGTGCTCTTCTGCGCCGCACTCAGCACCGTCCCGCTGTTGTCGGTGATGCGCGCCGGATCCTGCGCGTTGTAGCCGATCTGGCTGGACTGGCCGAGCTGGCCGCGGATGTCGATCTGATAGGCATCCACTGCCAGGTGGAAGGCCGGGCTCGGATCCCAGGTCACGCCCAGGCTGTAGTTGGTGGCCTTCTCTGGCTTCAGCGGCGTTGCGCCCAGCGCGAGAGCCGCCGGCGAAGACACCTGCGCCACCAGCGTGGTCCCGCACGGGCAGCTGCCGGTTGCCTGGTAGTACTGCGCACCCAGGCTGGGCGCGTGGAAGCCATTGCTGACCGTTGCCCGCACACCCAGCGCGTCGGTGAAATCGAAGCGCGTGGTCAGGCGGCCGGTGGAAACGCTGCCGAAATCGGAATGGTCTTCCCAGCGCGCGGCAGCATCCAGGTACCAGCGCGAGGTGATGTTGGTGGCCGCACCCACGTACACCGCCTTGCTGCTACGGGTCGCCTTCACCGCGTCGGCGGTGGAATAGCCGACGAAGGCTGCAGCGCCGAAGCCGGTATACGACTCCCACTGCCCCGCCCCGCGCTCGTACTGTTCGTGCTGATACTCGGCGCCCGCGCTCACCTCCAGCGGCGAAGCAAATGCCGCCACCTCGAAACCACGGCGCAGGTCGAGGTTGGCAATGCCCTGCTGGTAGTCCAGCTTGCCGTCGTAGAAATCGGTGGGCGAACCGGGGTACGGCAGCGAGTAGTTCACCGAATTACGGGTATAGGTGCGCACTGTGCTGCGGTTGCCGGTCAGGCTGGCGTCGTAGTCCCAACCCGCGATCTGGCCTTTCACACCGGCCGTACCGGTGTACTGCTTTTCCTTGGTTTCCAGCACCGGCAGGAAGCCATCGGGAAACACGCTCAGCACGCCGGGGGCCTTGTAGGTGGTGAAGATCGTCGCCGGCAGGCGGAAGTTCTGGATCGCCTGCGCGGTGCGGTCGCTGGCCGTGGCGTTGGCGTAGAACTGCGCGCTCTCACCCAGACCATGGCCCACGTTCACCGCGAAGGCCTTCAACGCATACGACGGCGAGCTGAGGATGGTATTGGCTTCGGCATTGCGGCTGGCCTCGGCCGGGTTCGGCGCGGCACCTGCTGGCAATCGATTGTTCGGCCGCAGCGCCACCAGATTGCCGTTGCCATCCACGGCCGGATAGCTCAGGTAGCCGTCGATGTAGCGCCGGGTGCGGATTGCATGGTGCTGGCGGGTGGTCTCACCGGACAGGTTGATGAAGCCATCCTCGCCCCACGGCAGGCCGACGTTGGCGCGCACGCTGGTACGCGAACCATCACCATCGATGCTCTGCCCGCTCTCCACCGACACATCACCACCGTGTGCCTGCGATTTCAGGATCACGTTGACCACGCCGGTGATCGCATCCGAACCGTAGATGGCCGAAGCGCCATCGCGCAGTACTTCCACATGGTCGATGGCCGAGACCGGAATCAACGCCAGGTCCGCCCAGGCATGGCCGGGGAAGCCGCCCCCATTGGCACCGCTCACATAGGCACTGGCATTGCGGCGCTTGCCGTTGACCAGTACCAGTGTGTAGCCCGGCGACAGGTTGCGCAGCTGATAGCCGCGGATGAGGCTTTCCTGATCACTCTGGTAGCCACCGATCTGGCTCAGCGACGGCAGGCTGCGCTGCAGCGCTTCCAGCAGGTTGCCCTGCCCGGTAGCAGCGAGGTCCTCGGCGGAGATCACGTCGATCGGTGTGGAACTGTTCTTTACCGTGCGCGTGCTGGTGCGTGAGCCGGTCACCACCACCGCATCCAGCGTGGATGCAGCAACATTGGCCGTCGCCGCGGTGGTGGCAGGATCCGCATCGGCTTCCGCGGCATGGCTGGGCGTCGCAGCGAGGGCGGCTGCGATCAGGACGGCAAGAGTGCTCAGGACTGGGGCGTAGGCGGCAGGCATGGGGGCTCGTGGGGGTGGGCCGGAAACACGCTTCCATTCAAGGGCCTGTTCACCCACCGCGACAGGCGGGATCGCGTCACCCAGCCGTAACATCCGGCCACCCACATGACCGCTGGTAATGACGTTAGGCGGCCTGCACACACGGGGTTGGATCCCTTTCCAAAGGAAAGGGCTCCGACCCCAGGCACGCATCCCTTCACGGGGTCAGAGCCCTTCCTGCGGAAGGGATCCGACCCCAGCCTCCATATGCCCGCCCAGCATCACCTCATGCCCGCGCACCACTCAGCGCCCCGCACCGCCGCCGTAGCATCAAGCCATGCCCAGCCCACCCGCCGATCCCACCGCGCCGCTCGTCGCCATCGTTGCCTGCCACGGCCAGGGGCTGTTCGAGTTCGGCTGTGCGGTGGGCCTGTTCGCGCCGATAAGGCCCGAGCTGGGCGTCGCCTGGTACCGCACCCAGCTGTGCGCAGGCGAGCCCGGCGCACTGCGCATGCTCGGCAGCACCCAGGTGCAGCTGCCCTACGATCTCGGTAGCGTCGATGACGCCGACATCATCGTCATCCCCGGTTGGCGCGAACCCAGCGAACGTCCACCGCAGGCCCTGCTCGATGCACTCATCCGCGCCCACGCTCGTGGCGCGCGCATCGCCTCGATCTGCTCCGGTGCCTTCGTGCTGGCCTGGGCCGGCCTGCTCGATGGCCGCCAGGCCACCACCCACTGGCGCCTCACCGAAGCGCTCGCGCGCGAGTTCCCGCGCATCGACGTGCGCGAGGACGTGCTGTACGTGGACACCGGCAGCATCATCACTTCGGCCGGCTCGGCCACCGGCATGGACATGATGCTGCACATGGTGCGCAAGGATTACGGCGCACGCGTGGCCAACCTGGTGGCCGAACGACTGGTGTTGGCACCCTGGCGTGATGCCGGACGCAGCCAGCGTGTCAGCCGCGCCATTCCCCATGGCGAGCCCTCGCGCCTGGCAAAACTGATGGAATGGATGCGCCGCAACCTGCGCGAACCACACTCGCTTGGCAGCCTCGCCGAGCAGGCCGCACTCAGCCAGCGCACCCTGCAACGGCAGTTCCTGGAAGCGACCGGCCTGTCACCCATCGACTGGCTGATCCGCGAGCGCGTGGCCTTCGCCCGTGAGCTGCTGGAAACCACCGACCGGCCCTTGCAGTGGATTGCCGAGCAGGCCGGTTTTGGTTCTCAGGAATCATTCCGTCGGCATTTCCGCAGCCAGGCCGACGCCAGCCCGACCGAATACCGCAGCCAGCATCGCAATGGCATCGGTGTCGACCGCCTGGTTGGCTGCTGAGCGCCCTCGTTCCCGACTTTCCACGCCATCACCACCGCTGCACTATAGGGGCATGCCCCACACTGCCGATGGAACGGTGATGACCAACAGCTCGTACCGGAATTACCGCGTTGGCATCGGCGTGTCGCTGCTGCTGGCCGCGCTGATCGCCACGCTCTCGCTGATCGCGGTGGCTACCCCCAACCTGGGCTGGGGCGTCGTGGCGCTGGCCACCGTCGCGATCTGGGTCGGCCTCCCGCTGCTGCTGGTCCTGCTGCTGGTGTGGCTGCGCTACATGGTGCGGCAGCGCGGGCGCATGCCCGGCCGTGTACACGCGTTGATGTTCGCGCCGACCACCGCGGCCCTGCTCATCGTCCCCGTGTGGCTCTCCCTGCAACGCAGTTGGGACAGCGTTGCAGGTGGCTCGCGTGCGCCCATCGCGGAGATGCATATCAACCTCAGCGGGCACCCCCTGTGGCTGGACACCTCACCGTACGCGTCCACCGGCTCCGGCGCTGGCCCGGATCTGCCCATGCAGGGCGACACGCCCGAGCGCTTCATGGCCTTCCACCGCTACCCCAACACGCAGTCCGACGCAGACCGCGCGTTCCCGTACGAAGACGCACGCCTGAAGCGCTCCGTTGACCACTACCGCTACGCCACGCCGTCCGGAGATCGCGCCGTCACCGATGTGCCACTGGTCCGCCAGGCGTATCCGGACACCACGCCGTTCAACACCGGATGGCGCCGCACGGGCACACCAGAGCTCGTGCACCTCTATTACCACTACAGCGATCATGTGGAGGTCGCACCCACGCTGGCACGTCTCAGCGGTCTCACCGCCGACGAGCTGGAGCGCAGCCGCTTCGAAGGCCTGGTGCTGTTCAAGATCCACAACTACGGCAGCGCGCCGATCGTGCGGATGGAAGTCAATGGCACCGCACTGGATATCGGCGACAGGGCCATTGCGAGCATCCCGGTCGCGCCCGTCGATTGCACCGCCTACGGCTTTCCTGCCGGTGTCGCGCTGATGTCGCTCGACCTGCCGCTGCAGGTGCGCTGGCAGACCGTCGCTGCGCCCACGCAATGGCACAGCGCGCGCGTGCAGGTGCCCACCTTCCGGCAACCGCAGCCACTGCAGGGTCAATCAACCTTGCAGCGCGTTCTGCTGTACGTGCTGCCCGATGATGCGATGGCCGCAGAGCGCTACGCCGAGGTGTTTGACGGCGATTCGCGGCGCGGCATCAAAGCCACCGGCCTGCCGGCCAATGCTGCGGCCCACGCGCGATGTGGCAGCGCCCGCGCCACCTACGGCGAAGGCGCCGACACCGTGCTGGCTGATTGACGCCCGGCGGCGGCGCTGTCAACCACGCGCGCGTACGCTGCGCTCATGAATCATCCAGCACTGCGCCAGAAAGCCGATCGCAAACACCACCGCACACCCCAGCAGCGTCTGCTGTATCACGGGCGCCAGCGGTGCGGCGGCAACAGGGTGGCCCACCGGCAAGCGGGTCAGCGTTTCGTTCACACCCGGCACCAGCGACAGCAGGAAACTGAAGGACAGCGCGAACGTCGACAGATAGCGCGCCGAGCGTCCCAGCCAGCGTAGGCGTGCCGCCAGAACACCGCCGAACGCCACCAGCAGCACGATCACGCCGAAGGCATGGCCTGGATTGAGCCCGCCTGTGCTGGAGACGGTGAACGAGGTCGCCACCGACAGCACCAGGCCAATCAGATAAACCTTGCCCGAGCGCGTGCCGGGATCGATTGCCCGGTGGCGGATGAAGCCGTACAGACCGGCCAGGATCGGCGCCAGGCTGATGGCGGTATGGATCGCTCCGAGAAGGGAAAGGGGATGTGCCATGGAAATCTCCATTGATGAAATAAACCTACTAGTAGGCAGGCATTGAGGGCAAAAAGAAGGCCCGCGCTGCCGCAGGCCAGTACACATCACCTCAGGCGGTCGCACTCACGCGCGCGATCGCCAACCGCGCCAGCGCCGAGAACGTCGCCGCATCACCCAAACCACGGGCCGCCAGCATCGCACCGTGCACCGACGACATGAACGCCTTGGCCTCGTCTACAGCCGAACCCTGCAACTGCAGTTGACCCATGGCAGCGCCCTTCTCCAGGGTCACCGCCAGCCAGCCGCTCAGGTCCTCGAAATGGCCGCGCACTTCCTCGGCGATCTCTGCCGGAATCATCGGCGCTTCGGCGGCCAACATCGCGCAGATGCAGAACGACGACGTGCCACCTGCGATGCAGCTGGACCAGTAATCCACATAGGCGTTGAGCTCCTGCAGCGGGTCATCCAGCTGCCGGTCCAGCAGCGCCAGGCCTTCGCGCGCCTCGGCTCGGTAAAGCTCAACCACCGTGCGCACCAGGTCCGCCTTGCTGGGGAAATGGTGATGGATGCTGGCCTTGCTGATGTTCACCCGTGCCGACACGTCGGCATAGCTGAAACCGTTGTAACCACCGGCTTCCAGCAGCGATCGGGCATGCGCCAGGATCTCCTGGGCCTTTGGCGAGAGCGACTCTTTCATGAGTCTTAACCTACTAGTAGGTAGGCCTCCTGTCAACCACTCAGATTCCCTGGTAGTGCCGGCCGCTGGCCGGCATGTCGAGAACGCCGGGGAAACCCCGGCGGCCACTCAATGCGAAGACACGTACAGCGCATCCGCTGGTGGCGGTGGCAGCGCAAAACTCCGCCGCATCCGCGCCACCTCGGCTGCCGGCGGCAGGGCGAACAGGCGCTTGAACTCGCGGTTGAACTGGGACGGGCTGGCATACCCCACCGCCAGCGATGCAGCCTCTGCGGTCATCGCCTCCCGCAGCATCAGCAGCCGTGCCTGGTGCAGGCGAGTGGACTTCACGTACTGCATCGGCGACGTACCGGTAATCGCGCGGAAGTGGTCGTGGAAGGTCGCCACGCTCATGCCCGCCTCGGCCGCCAGCCGGCCCACGTCCAACGCAGTGGCAAACGAGGCGTGGATCGTACGCAGCACCCTGCCGATGCTGCCGAAGCGGCCGCGCATGGCCAGCGCCTCGCGCATCGCGCCGCCCTGTGCGCCGGTCAGCACGCGGAAGTACACCTCACGCACCAGCGCCGGCCCGAGCACGGTAGCCTCCAACGGGTCAGCCAGTGCCTCCAGCAGGCGCAGCACCGTGGCCTGCATCGGCGCCTGCATCGGGCTGGACATCATGCTCTGTGCCGGTGCCTCCGATGTGCCCGCCTGTTCGCCCAGTTCAATCAATAGATCCGCGGCCAACTGCAGATCCAGATGCAGGTAGATCGCCAGCAGCGGCGCCTCTGCAGAAGCATCGGTTTCCATCGTGAACGGCACCGGCACCGAAACTGCCAGGTAGTGCTGCGCGTCGTACTGGTAGACCTCACCGCCCAGGTAGCCACGCTTCACGCCCTGGCAGACGATCACGATGCCAGGGTCATACAGCACCGGCGTACGTGCCAGAGGTCGGTCGGATCGCAGCAAGCGCACTCCGGGCAACGGCGTGAGCGTATAGCCCTCCTCCACCGCCAGCGTCTTCAGCAGGCCGACCATGCGTGCCTGCACCTGTCGTTGCAGGGAATCGACCACTGGCACTCCAGAGGAATAGGCAAGAATGGTCGAATCCTAGGCCTGGGGTGATCGCCCTTCAAGCACTAACGTGCAAGCCCTGTCCACCATGAGCGCCTGCCGATGCCCCCGTTCCGCCTTCTCCTCATCACCGGCGCCAGCAGCGGCTTCGGCCGTGCCCTCGCCCAGCAGGCACTGCTAGCCGGCCATCGCGTAGTCGGCACCGTGCGCAACGAATCCGCCCGCCAGGCGTTCGAAACGCTGGCGCCCGGCCGCGCATTCGGCCGCCTGCTGGACGTCACCGATGCCGATGCCATCAATGCGCTCGTCACCGAAGTCGAAACCAACGTCGGCAGCATCGACGTGCTGGTCAACAACGCCGGCTACGGACACGAAGGCATCCTCGAGGAATCCACGCTCGCCGAGCTGCGGCAGCAGTTCGAGGTGAACGTGTTCGGCCCGGCCGCGCTGATCAAGGCCGTGCTGCCGCACATGCGCGCGCGCCGCCGCGGCCATATCCTCAACATCACCTCCATGGGCGGCTTCATCACGATGCCCGGCATCGCCTGGTACTGCGGCAGCAAGTTCGCACTCGAAGGTATCAGCGAAGTGCTTGGCAAGGAGGTTGCGCCGTTCGGCATCCACGTCACCGCCGTCGCGCCGGGCTCCTTCCGCACCGACTGGGCAGGCCGTTCGATGGCGCGGGCACCGCGCAGCATTGAAGACTACGACGCGATGTTCGACCCCATCCGCAGCGCGCGTGAGGCAAAGAGTGGCCACCAGCTCGGTGATCCGCTGAAGGCTGCGCAGGCCATGCTGCAGGTCATCGACAGCGACGCGCCGCCCAGCCACCTGCTGCTGGGCAGCGACGCACTGCAGCTGGTGCGGGCGAAGCTCGCATCGCTGGGCGACAGCATCGACGCCTGGGAACACCTGACCCGCACGACCGACGGCGTCGCTTGAGGCCCGTAGGCAGCCGATGGTTTCATCGGCTGCCACCATTCCACCCGCTCAGTCTTCCTGCACCAGCTTGAACTCGCGCAGCAGGCCACCGATCTGGGTCTTGTCCAGCTTGTTCATCAGCAGGTTGCGCAGGAACGCCGGCCCAGGAATATCCAGTTCCTTGCCATCGCGCAGGCGACCGGTCGCGGCCAGCAGCGAGCGCACGTCGTAGGTGGAATTGAACACCTCCGGCACACCGCGTTCGATCCCCAGCAGGGTGTACACCGCTTCCATCGGTGTGCGCACCGAATACTCGGTGGTGAAGATGCAGTCGCGCTGCTTCGATTCGGCAAACTGCCCGATGAAGGCGAAGTTCACCGCCCCCTCCGGCACCACGTCCGGGCGGTCACCGGCCTGGCGCGGCATGAAGAACGCGGTGATGTACGGCATCATCACCGGCACCGTCTTCGCACCGGTCGCGGCCAGCTCATCGATCTCTTCCACCGGCACGCCCAGGTGGTACAGCCACTCACGGGTGATCTCCTCGCCGGTGCACTCCTGCATCGGCTTCTTCACGTAATCGCCGGGCCTATCCACAAACAGCGAGTACACCCAGACCACGATCTGGTCCTTGGGTTGATTCTTGAAATGCGGTTGCCGGTTCACGGTCCAGCTCATCAACCAGCGCGAATCGCGCACGCTGACGATGCCGCCGGTCACCACCTTGCCGCTGAACGGGTCGCGCTTGGCGATCGTCTGGATGTAGGCCGGGATGCGCGCATCCAGCGTGGTCACCGTCGCCGACTCCCACTTGGTCTGCGGAATGTGCGCACCGAACACATCCGGGCGGCCGAACGCAGGATCCCTGGCAGCAATGCGTCGCCACAGATCCCAGGCCGGCGCCGGCCCCTCGTTCAATCGCGCAGCCGTGTGGTGATCGCCATTGTCCGAGTTCTCGGTCAACGAACCGATCGTCATGAACACAAGGTCATCCGCGCTCAGATCCACGCCACCGGCTACACCGTCACGCGTCCAGTGGATGCGCGTGGCCTGCTTGCGGCCGGCCGCCAGATCGAAGTCGACGTCGGTCACCTCGGTGCCGTACTGGAACACCACGCCCTGGTCCTGCAACCACCTCACCAGCGGCAGCACCAGCGATTCATACTGGTTGTACTTGGTGAACTTCAGTGCCGAAAAATCCGGCAGGCCACCGATGTGGTGGATGAAGCGATGCAGGTACAGCTTCATCTCCAGCGCCGAATGCCACTCCTCGAACGCGAACATGGTGCGCCAGTACAGCCAGAAGTTGCTGTCCAGGAAATCACGGCCCAGCACCTCGTCGATGCGCTTGTTCTCCATCTCCTGCCGGGTGGCCAGGAACAGCGCGATGATGTCCTTCTGCGCCTGCTCGGTCAGGGTGAACAGGCCGTCGGTGTGCGCATCTTCGCCGCGATTGATCGTGGCACGCTGCAGCGAATAGTTCGGGTCGTCCTTGTTCAACCAGTAGAACTCGTCCAGCACGCTGGCATCTTCAATCTCCAGCGACGGAATCGAGCGGAACAGATCCCACAGGCACTCGAAGTGGTCTTCCATCTCGCGGCCGCCGCGGATCACGAAGCCCTTTTCCGGCACCTTCAGGCCATCCAGCGCGCCGCCGGCTATCTGCTGCTGCTCAAGGACAGTGATGTGCTCACCGGCCATGCGGCCATCGCGCACCAGGAACGCGGCGCCGGCCAGCGAGGCCAGGCCCGAACCGACGAACCATGCGCGCTTGCCGTCGACACCGGCGGGCTTGCGCGGACGCGCGAAGGCTTCGTAGTTGCCACTGCTGTAGTACATGCGTTGCTCCTTCCTGGAGGGGGTCATCAGGAACCCGCAGTGGAATGACACAGCCATTCCATGCAGGTCATGGCCCTACTCTAGCGCCGAACCGATGTACCGTTTCCTGCACGCACGCTGCGACCGAATGACGCAGCCACTTCAGAGCTGTCGCCCCAGCAGCATGCCCGGCCAGCCATCCACGTTGAAAGGCGCGATGCGCGTATAGCCGCAGGACTCATAGAAGCGCACCAGATCACCGTTGCCACCGCCGTAGCAGTCCACGCGCAGATGGTCGAGCCCGGCAGCGCGCGCCTGCTCATCGGCAAAGGCCATCAGGCGCCGGCCGATGCCACGCACGCGCACGTCACGCGATGCCACCAGTACCCGCACATACAGTTCCGGGCCGGTGGGCGCAGGCACATAGGGCATCGACTCGCCCAGCGCCAGGAACGCGCGCACATCACCCTGCTCGTTCTGCGCAACCCATGCACCCGGCAGCGCGCACGCATCGGTCACCTGGGTGATCCGGCGCGGCATCGTGGACCAGGGCTCGCTGCCCCATTGCTGCAGATTGCCGATCGATACGAACCATTCGATCACCTCATCGAACAGCGCCAGCACCGCGGGGGCATCGGCCTCGCTGGCACGGTGGATGTTCAAGATGTCCTTTCCAGCTTCAGTCATGCATGCACTCCCTGACGTTCCGTAGATCCAGTAGTGCCAGGCCATGCCTGGCAGGTGCCCAGTGTATTGATCCAGTCCACCGTTCACCGGATTTGACATGCAGGCATTTACCTGCATATAGTCCAATCAAGGGCGGCGCCTGCCGGCCCATCGCGAGGAACCCGCAATGGTGGATATCGCACACAGGGTCGGCATCAAGGCCCCCGCAAGCCAGGTGTACCAGGCCCTGGCCACGCCCGAAGGCGTCGCCGCCTGGTGGGCCGAAGACACCCAGGGCGACCGCGAGGTCGGCGGCACGGTCAAGGCACGCTTCACGAACAACGGCCAGGAGATCGGCGCGATGGAAATGAAGCTGGAACAGCTCATTCCAGGCGAGCTCGTGCTCTGGCGGTTCCTCGCCGGTCCCGCCGAATGGATCGGCACCCACGCGCGCTTCGTGCTGAAGCAGGAAGGCGACTACTGCATCGTCCTGTTCACCCACGAGGGCTGGAAAGAGCGCGTCGAGTTCACCTCCCACTGCAGCACCAAATGGGCGGTGTTCCTGATGAGCCTGAAGGCGCTGCTGGAAACCGGCAAGGGCCAGCCCAACCCACACGACGTCAGGATCGACAACTGGAACTGAAGACATCCCCATGGCGGTAGACAACATGCGCGACGCAGACAAGGTCTTCAAGGCACTGGCCGATCCCACGCGCCGGACGCTGCTGGACCTGCTCTGCGAAGACAACGGGCAGTCGCTCGGCCAGCTGTGCGACCACCTGGATATGGCCCGGCAATCGGTCACCCAGCACCTCGGCCTGCTGGAAGACGCCAACCTGATCAGCACCGTGCGCCGTGGCCGCGAGAAGCTGCACTTCATCAACCCGGTGCCCCTGCATGAAGTCTACGAGCGCTGGGTACGCAAGTTCGAGCAGCAGCGCCTGAGCCTGCTGCATGACCTGAAACGAGAACTGGAAGGAGAATGACGATGTCCGCAGAGACCACCCGCTTCATCCACGTGATCTACATCGCGTCCACCCCGCAGAAGGTGTTCGAGGCCATCACCCGCCCCGAGATCGCCAGCCGTTACTGGGGCCACGAAAACGTCTCGGACTGGAAACCCGGCTCGCGCTGGCAGCATGTACGTGCCAACGAAACACGCTCGGTCGAACTGGTGGGAGAAGTGGTGGAAAGCACTCCACCCTCGCGGCTGGTCATCACCTGGGCCGCCGCCTCGCAGGCCGAGAACCCGGACGCCTACAGCCGCGTCACCTTCGATATCGTGCCCTACCAGGACATGGTGCGCCTGACCGTCACCCACGACGAACTGGAACCGGGCAGCGGCATGGATACCGGCATCCGCCAGGGCTGGCCGATCGTGCTTTCCAGCCTGAAGTCGCTGCTGGAGACGGGCAAGGGCTTGGATGTGTTTGCGAAGCCAGCGTAGTCGTCGGGATGGTTGGCCCGCGCGAGCGGCACCGGGCAGATGGCCCCCCGGTCGCCGCCGCCGCACAATACCAAATCGCTCCCACAAATTGCATTTCATGGAACAATAGGGAGCACATGGTTCTCGAGTTCCGATATGTCCCCCGCGTTGCTAACTGTCGAACAGGCTGCCCAGCAGCTCAGCCTGCACCCCAAAACCGTCCTGCGGCATATCCGTAGCGGCCAACTGCGCGCGACCCGCATCGGTAAGTCCTATCGCATCACCGCTGAAGACCTCGACGTGTTCACCGGCACCGTGCGTGAGCCCTCCGCTGCGCGCCCACAGCTGACCACGGTAGTGGATATTCCCGGATGCGGTGCGGCACGTGCCGCCGACTTGGTCCGTGCCCTGCATGCGCGCGTCACCGGCCGCGAGGCCGACGATGAGCCGCTGCGCATGGAGACGATCTATTCGCCTGAGCACGATGTGCTCAAGCTGATCGTGATCGGTGGCCTGGCAGGTTCCACGGCGCTGCTGGTCAGCCTGCAGCGTCTGCTGCAGGACCACAGCACATGAAGCGGCAGCGCCCCGGCATTCCCACGCAGCGCGTACTTGCCGCCTACCGCCAGGTGCTTTCGGACTGGCCGGTACCACACGAATCGCACCATCTCGCCACCCGCGCCGGTTCGACATTTGTGGTCAGCTGCGGCTCCGAACACGGCCCTGCCCTGGTGCTGCTGCATGGCACCCTCAGCAATGCCGCCAGCTGGATGTTCGATGCCGCACGTTGGAGCGAGTACTACCGCGTGCATGCCGTCGACATCATTGGCGAACCAGGTCTCAGCGAAGGCACGCAACCAGCGCTGGACAGCGATGCGCATGCGCAATGGCTGGATGATGTCCTCGACGCACTCGGCGTGCAAAGCGCTGCATTCGTGGGCCTGTCGTTCGGCGGTTTCCTGGCAATGGATTACGCGTTGCGAAGGCCTGCCCGGGTCAACGCACTGGTCCTGGTCAGCCCCTCGGGTATCGGGCGCCAGCGTGCATTCCTGCTCAAGGCGCTCCCATTGTTGCTGCTTGGCCGATGGGGGCGCGAGCGCCTGCGCCGTGCGGTCATGGGCCCCGCGCCACTGCATGCACCTGCACGTGCGCAGCCGCTGCTCGACCTGCTGGCATTGATCCGTGCCGAGGTCTGGCCACGTCCGCTGCGCATTCCCCGCATCAGCGACGAGCGCTTGGCTACGTTGCATCCACCGGCAGCCCTTGTCATGGGCGCGCGTGATGCCCTCATCGACACCCCTGCCGCCGCCGAACGCATGAAACGGCTCGTCCCGACGGCGGACGTCACCCTGCTGGCAGACGCCTACCACTACATCCCCGGCCTGCGCGAAGACATCCTCGCCCGGCTGCGTCGACTGCAGAGCCTCCAGCATGAATGATTCCATTGAGTACATCGGCACCACCCGTATCCTGCGCACCGAGACGCAGGGCCCCGCACTGGACGGCAACGGCCTGCGTGATCTGGTCGGCGACGCCCTCGGGCACCAGGCCGAGTGGATTGCCGTGCCGGTGCAGCGCCTATCGCCGGACTTCTTCGAACTGCGCTCCGGCATGGCCGGTCAGTGGCTGCAGATGCTGGTGAACTACCGCCTGTGCTTCGCCGTGCTGGGCGATGTCAGTGCCTACCGCGCGCAGAGCGAGTCGCTGGACGCATGGATCACCGAGTGCAACCGCGGCCACAACGGCTGCTTCGTTGCCCACTGGGATGCCCTGCTGGCTCGCCTTTCGGCCCCCGCCAGCGCGGGCTGAATGTCAGCCCCACACTCACCCTCGCCGAACCCGTTTCCGACCGCACTCCGACGCCGCCCGCCACAGCATCACCCGCAGGCTCCCTAGGCGACGTTCGATGAGTGCTTCAGACGCAGATTCCCTGCACAGCAAAGTGGCGGCGGTTACCCTCGGCTTCTGGGTGATGAAGATCGCCGCCACCACCCTCGGCGAGACCGCGGGCGACCTGCTGTCGATGACGCTCAACCTGGGCTACGTGGCCAGCTCGGCCATCCTGCTGGCGATGTTCGCCGTCCTGCTGGCCGTGCAATTGTCCGCGCGGCGCTTCCATCCGGTGCTGTTCTGGTCGGTAGTGCTGGCCACCAGCACCGCCGGCACGACGATGTCCGACCTGATCGACCGCACGCTGGGGCTGGGCTACGCCACTGGCGCCAGCCTGCTCGCCGGCTGCCTGGCGCTGGTGCTGCTGGCCTGGCGCCTGTCTGAAAAGTCGATCTCGGTCAGCAACATCGCATCGCGCCGCGCCGAAGGCTTCTACTGGACCGCCGTGCTGTTCTCCAACACGCTCGGCACCGCCTTGGGCGATTTCCTCGCTGACGATTCCGGGCTGGGCTTCACCGGCGGCGCGCTACTGATCGGCAGCCTCATCGCGCTCACCGCGCTGGCCACCCGCATCAAAGGCATCAACCGGGTCATCCTGTTCTGGATCGCCTTCGTGCTCACCCGCCCGTTCGGTGCCACCTTCGGCGACCTGCTCACCAAGCCGCTGGAAAAGGGCGGCCTCGGCTTCGGCACGGTGGGCTCGTCGCTGGTGCTGTTCACCATTCTCGCCACGCTGGTCGCGCTGCCGATGCTGCAGCGGCGCGCGCAACCCGCCAATTAGCGGGCCGTCCAGCCCCCATCCACCGGCAGCGCCGCGCCGGTGATCTGGGCCGCAGCATCCGAGGCCAGGAACACCACCATCTCGCCCAGTTGCTCGGGCGTCACGAACTGCAGCGAGGGCTGTTTCTCGGCCAGCAACGCGCGCGCGGCGGTCTCTTGATCCGTACCCTCGCGCTCGGCCAACGCAGTGATCTGCTGCTCGACCAGCGCGGTACGCACCCAACCCGGGCAGATCGCATTGGCGGTGATGCCGGTGCCCGCGTTCTCCAGCGCGGTCACCTTGGTGAACCCCACCACGCCGTGCTTGGCCGCCACATAGGCCGACTTGTTCACCGAGCCGACCAGCCCGTGCACGGATGCGATGTTGATGATGCGACCGGCGCCCTGCTGCTTCATATGGGGCAAGGTCGCCGCCGTTGCATGGAACACCGCCGAGAGATTCAGCGCCAGGATCGCATCCCACTTCTCTACGGGAAACTCGTCGATCGATGCGGTGTGCTGGATACCCGCGTTGTTCACCAGGATGTCGATGCGCCCCATCGTCGTAACAGCGTGGGCGATCATGTTCCGCACCGCCTCACCACGGGACAGGTCTGCGCCATCATGCGCCACCCGTACGCCGAACTCGGTTTCCAGTTTGGTACGGATACGTTCGATCTCCGCCGCATCGCCGAAGCCATTCAGCACAATGTCGGCGCCCTGCCGCGCCAGCGCCGTGGCGATGCCAAGACCGATACCGCTGGTGGAGCCGGTGACCACCGCAACCTTTCCACTGAACATGGGCAAGCTTCCATCGGGCGTAGGCAGCCAGTGTAACGTCACCGGCCCCCGCACCCACGTTCTACGCGTCCACGCCCAATGAATACGCCAACAGGAACTCCCTGGCGTACTCATTCCCACCCTGCGCCGAAGCGCGGATCAGGTACACCGCACGTGGTACGTCCCTGGCCACACCCTTGCCATGGAACAGCGCCAGGCCAAACTCGTACATGGCCGACGGATAGCCGGCCTCCGATGCCCGCTCAAAATGCGCGGCCGCCCGCGTGACGTCCTGCTCAACGCCGTCACCCATCAGCAGGCACAGCCCCATCGAGTAGATGGCCGGGATGTAACCCTTCTCTGCGGCTCGCTTGAGGGTCGCCAAGCTGTCCGCCTCGGCGTGTGCGTCGTCCTTGCCAGCAGGTATCGAAGAAGAAAGGAACAACGCTTCGGCACAGCCACGCGCAAGAGGCGGAGCGAGCAGCCGCCGCGCCGCCGCAATGTCACCACGGTCGAGCACCGCATCGAAGTCAGTCGTGAGCTGGGTGGGCATGTTCGTCATGGCGCAGGCTTCCTTCCTGTTTGCGGGCATCCATTCGCCCTATTGGGATTATGCATGCGCGATGCCGTGCATTCCTCCAGCCCACGAGGAATGGCGACCCAATGATCTGACTCGTGGGCCAAATCGACACAACCCATTTGCCTATACGTTGTCGCAAATAGCATTGGACCCACCAAGGCATGTGGGGATATTCTCGAATCTACGTGGATCTGCCCAAAAGGTGACAATCTTGACCCTTTCCTCTCCGCCCGTTCCAGCCAAACTCCGGGAAATGCTCAAGGACTATCCGGAACATATCGAACGACTGCAGGAAGTACTGAATCGATCAGCCGAACGATCACGACAGATTCCTTTAATGCCGTTCGACGACGCGATCTCTGCATTGGAAGGCAGGCTCGGAACGTTCATCATGGAGGCACGGAGTGAGCTTGCCGCTGCCGAAGCGGCTGGGAATCCCCAGGATATTGCCAATGCACTTGAAAAAGAACGGTTAATGCTTAGGGCGCGCCTACAAAGCCAATGGATAGGAGATGAGTCGATGTATTCCTATTTTCAGGAGCTAGAGCGTTGAGTTCAGCCGATTGGAGCCTCGCGCTCCAGGCGCATGCGCAGGTGTTTGCGGACAAGGTGCTTCCCCATAGTGGTCTGGACAGTACCACTCCTCAGGAGCACCCCAAGGCAATTGTACTCGCTGGACAGCCAGGCGCAGGTAAGAGCGGGGTTGCCGGTGCTGCGATTCGAGAGCTTGCTGGTGATGCCATTCCCATCGATCCCGACGCGCTGCGGGAGATGCACCGTGACGCTCCGCAGCTTGTCCAGCAGCACCCATACACCTGGTCAGGGCATACTCACAGCGATGCCAGCCAATGGGCCAAAGAGCTGCGATCCCTGGCAGTCGAGGGCCACAGGAATCTCATCCTCGATACGACACTAGGAAATGGCGACGCCGCAGTTAATCTGATCAAGAATCTCCAGGCCAAGGGCTACGAAGTGGAGATTCGGGGAGTTGTCGCACATCGGTTGGAAAGCGAGCTTGGTGTCGACCGAAGGTTTACTGACAAGCTGGACGACGAAGGCTTCGGCCGCTACGTCCCCGAAGACGTGCGCAAACACGTTTACGAAGCCTTGCCCGGAAATCTGGACAAAGTCCAGGCCGAGACCGGCATCCAGATTCGACTCTACAGTCGCGAAGGCGCTCAGGTTTATGACAGCCATAGCGATACCCGCCTACCGGGCGCAGCGCTGGAAGCCGAACGCGAAGCTCGACTGAAAGACCCTCGAATCACCCAATCATTGCGCGATGGCTGGCGCGCACAAGGCCGCTGGCACGCCGAGCTTGGGGATACCCTGCCCCACAACACAAAGGTCAGCCCACCAACAGCGGCAGCCGTTCTCGATGAGCGCGCAATGCTCAAGGTTGTTGAAGGCATAACGCCCAACATCCAGGAAGCACGCGGCATCGACCACACCATCCGCGTGCGTCCAAACATGGTGCGGGGTGCCGTCATCGGTGGCGCCGCAGCGACGGTCCTTGAAGCCGCCACGGAAGGAACAAGGATTGCCGACCTGTACGCGCGCGACAACCGGACGGGCGCGGAAGCCGCGCTGTTGGACTTCGGGGCACGCAGCGTCGGCGGTTGGACCGGCGCGGTGGTGGGCGCCAAGGTTGGTACGCTGCTGGGCATCGAGTCCGGCCCCGGCGCTATTGTCACCGGCATCATCGGTGGCGGGTTGGGCGCGTGGGGTAGCAGTGAGATCGTCGACTGGATCGAGAAATACCAGATCAATAACCAAGCCGACAGCACCGGCAGAATCTGGACGTTTGACCCGGCGCATCCTGAAAAGGGCTGGACGCACAGCGAGCGGGAAATCATAGGCACCGTCGGCACCCTTGCGGATCGCCCGATATACGGCGCAACCACGTTGCTCACGGCCGATGCCGAACTGACCCAGCAACTGAACTACCAGGCGTCAAGCCGAGCTGTCGGGCTGCGGCTGTCCGAGCCGGATCAACCGATCAATCCCTTCAGCATTGCAGGCGACGCCAGCGATACACCCAGCTCCCTTCCGCGTTCCTGGGAGCGCAACCCGGAGAACGGCGAATGGCGGCGCGAGGTCGTCCATCAGGTCCTCGAGCACGGCATCAAGAACACCACAGTAGAAGTGGCCGATGCCACCAAGGCCGCCCAGCTTGATGAAGCCGCACAGGGCATCATGGCCTTCAACGCCGCCCGCAGCTCGGCGGCCTTTGCCAAGCAGTTTGAGGAGGCCTACTCCGCACAAGGGTGGTCCCAGTACGGACCGATTCCGGATGAAGTGATGTGGGCCCGCGAGCATCCCGATCACGTACTCGCCTCCGACGGGCGCACCTATCAGCGCCAAGGCGATGGTGAGTGGCTGCATGACGGCTGGATCTACGACTCGCTGGCCGAGGGCAACATCCGCGACGAGTTGAACCGAACCTATCCGCAGATTCACGCCATCCAACAGATGGAGGCGCCCGTACCCGGCGCCCACGAACGTAGTATCGAGGCATTGACCGCCAACGAGCGCGATGCCCACGACCAGGCCATGCAGGAAGCCAATCGACTGGGTGTCGCTGCACCGCAGGCGCAGCAGATGGCCGCCGCTTCCGTGGCTGAGGTTCGCGGCGAGCACGCCGAAGAGCGCCTGACCCCGCAAGCGGTGATCAATGCGCACACTGATGGGCATACTGCACCGCCACCCAGCGCGCCGCCTCTGGCGCAGGAACACCGCACCTCTACGCCTGCAGCTCCAATGCCATCGGATCGTACGGAAGCCGTACAGGAACCTGCTCGCCGTGAAGCACCACGACCGGAGCCGACCGCAGTCGCAACGCCGCCGGCATCGAAAGAGTCAAGCGAGCGGCAAGCGCATACCGAGGCAAATCCTCCCGCGCCCCCGATGCCGGCTGTACCTGTGCCATCACCCGGCACTCCCTCCGCTGAGCGATCTCCCGCCCAGCCGGAAGTGAGTACATTACCTCCGCCGGATGTCGAGCACCCCGATCCCAAGCAGGAGGCCGTTGCGACTCACACCCACTCCTCGGTCTCGTCGATCCAGACCGAAGTAGCTGACGCCGCGCCGGTTACTGCTCGCCTCCACGAATTGGAAGCAACGCCCGCGCCGATCCATTCGGAGTCAGACGTTCCAGCCAACCCCGCAGCAGCCGAGCCCGCTGCACCCGAGCTGGCAACAGACGCCGCGCCCAAGGTCTCGGAGCACGAGCCACCTTACACGTCGCCACCCGTGGAAGCACCGGTAGCACCGCCCCCGAGCGCAACGGCCCAGCGAGAACCCGAAGCACCGCCCGCGCCCCTGCTACCCACCCAGCCTGAGCATCCCGATCACGCCCTCTACCAACAGGTACGCGAAGGCGTGGCGACGCTGGATGCAAAGCACGGCCGTACGTTCGACGAAGCCAGCGAGCGCATGACTGCCAGTTTGCTGGTGCTGGCAAAGGACAATGACCTCGACCGCGTCGACCACGTGCTGCTGAGCAACGCCACCGCGGACAAACCCGCCGGTCATAGTCTGTTCGTGGTCCAGGGCGAGCCCAGCGACCCCGCACACCAGCGCGCCGCAATGCCGACCGAATTGGCTGCACAGACCTCAGTTGAAGAATCAATGCAGCAGTTCGACGCAGTCAGCCGCGAAGCACAGCAGCGCGCCATCGCCAACCAACTCGAACAGCAGCTGGAAGATCAGCGCGCGCAGCACGATATCCAGATACGCGCCGCCAGCATGGGCTGAGTGGGCGAGACACGCGCGAAATCATTCACAACAACCCGCCCTCCTGGTCCCTCTGTTTGCCAATCGGCCTATTGATATCGCCGCACAATCAGAAGAACAGACCCGCCTGATCGACGGTCGCCAGTGGATTAGCCTTCCGCACCGCCTCCAGGAACAGCAGGAAATCCCGATTGAACAGCGTCAGGTTGTTGGTGAACGTCACACCCTTTCTGCCCGATGCTCTGCTGAAGCACACCTTCCAGACATAGCGCCCGTAGATCCTGTCGGACGTTCGTGTGACTGAGGTGATCTGCGAAAGCGGAACCGCCGTGGGCACCGGCCCACGTCGCAGGTAGAAGGATTCTGTATCAAAGAAATAGTGCTCGCGATCCTCTTTGCCATCCACCATCACCAAGGTCATGGACTTGCCAGAAATCCGGCGAGGGGGATCCAAACGCAGCCCTGATCCCAATGCAGAACGCGCGGTCGCTGACATTCGCCGAAGGGTGAACCAGAGGATCACCAACGGAAGTGCCGCGAGGACAATGAAGCCTACGGTCTTCAAAACAGTTTCCAGCGTGCTGGGCACACAGATCTCCAGGATTAACTTTCAGGCGATGCCCAAGTAGATCCACGCCATGCGTGGATGACTCTCCCTCAACGCCTTATCACTTCCAATGATCCGGCCCCAGGAACGGCAGGCTCAACACAAACACCGGAACCGCCACAGGGATCAACGCCGCGCCGAGCACCTTGCCCGCCGCCGAACCGACACCCGGCTTGTCCTCCCGCTCCGGCAGGATCCGCTGCGCCCGCGCACTGATCGGCTGCGCCAGCTTCCCCTTCTCCTCCAACGCAGCAGCGTCCGGCAACTTCACCCGCTCGCCGTCGCCCTCGAACAGCGCGCTGTAGTAGCTGCCGCCCTTCCTTGAAAGGTTGCAGGCGCGGTCAAACGCCAGCGCGTAGCGGGTCCGGTCCATCGGCAGGTAGTAGCGCGCACGCTCCTCCACGGCCTTGGCCTCACGCGGGGGGACCTCAATCCGCTCCAGCTTGAACTGCGCGGCCTGTTCCGGCGTCACCTGTTCCGGCCGCAGCAGCAGCGCATAGCTGCCGTGCACCTTGGCCTTGTTGGCCGGGTCGCGCCAATCCTCATGGAAGTACATCTGCGCGCAGGCCACCGCCTCGCGCAGCGGGCTGTCCATCAGCGCGCGGTACTCGCGGAACGGCGCGGCATTGAAACGCATCGGCTCTTCAAAGCGTGGCAGCAGGTACAGCTGGCCGTCATCGGCCACGAACGCACCCGTGATCTCGCGGCTCGAGGCGTGCTCCTCCGGGCCACTGGCACAGCCAGACAGCAGGCCAAGGCACAGGGCGGAGAGAATGAAAAAAGGCGTTCGCATGTCGTGTTCGAGGGCTTCCCTGGGAAAACGGCCCCGCCCGGAAGGACAAGGCCAGCCCACCATGGTGCCACGGCACCGCACGCGATGCAGGCCCCGCCCTACTTCAACCGCTCCACCAACCGCTGCCCCACTTCCAACGCCGAAGCCGGGTTCTGCCCGGTAATCAGCTCACGATCCACCACCACATGCCCCGCCCAAGGCGTGGCGTTGCTGCTGAACTTCGCACCCGCCCGCTCCAACGCAGTCTGCGGGTAGAACTTCATCTCACCGCCACCCAGCAGCGGCTTGGCCTGCGCTTCTTCCTGGTTGCTGATCACCGTCATCTGGTAGCCGCTGTAGATCCACTTCGGCGTGGCCGGCGTCACCCCCGCGTCCAGCTTCGCCACGAAACCACCCGCATCCGGCAGCGTGGACAGCAGCGCGATCGGCCCGTGGCAGACCAGCGCGGTGGTCTTGTTGCGCTGGTGGAAGTCGGCCAGCAGCCGGCCCAGCGCCGGGCTCTTCAGCAGGTCCTGCATCGGCGCGTGGCCACCGGGAATGTAGACCGCATCGAAATGCGCGTAGCCCTGCTGCTCGATGCGCGCCAGGCTGACCACCGGCGAGGCCGTCGGCGAGGTCAGCGCCAGTTTCTCCAGCAGCTCCTTGTGCAGCGTCAGCTGCGCGGCATCGTTGCCGAAGTACGCCGGCGTCACCGAGGATGCATCCACTGTCGGCGCCCGCCCCTGCGGCGTGGCGAAGGTCACCTCATGGCCCGCGTCCAGCAGCAGCTTGACCGGCTGCATCAACTCGTTGAGATAGAAGCCGGTGGACAGCACCTTGCCGTCCTTCAGGTCCAGGTGGTTCTCGTCGGACAGCACCACCAGCACGTTGGCGGCCTGCGCGCCGCTGGCGGCCAGGGTCAGGGCCAGCGCTGCCGCCAGCCGGGTCATCAGGTTCATGGGGAGCTCCTATCGGGGAATGGCGGCCACTTTATTCATCGCCCCAGCGGCGATAAATTGGCCCCATCGCAAAACATCTGTTCCCCGGAGAGCCAAATGAGCCGCAAGTTCGACTACCTGGGCGATGTGGAGGTGTTCCTGGCGGTGGTCGAGCACGGCTCGTTCACGGCCGGCGCGGTGGCGCTGTCCACCACGCCCTCGGTGCTGAGCCGCGCGGTCACCCGCCTGGAAGCGCGGCTGGGCCGGCAGCTGCTGCAGCGGACCACCCGCCGCGTAGGCCTGACCGACGCCGGGCGGCTCTATCTGGAACAGGTGCGCACCGCCTTCGGCCTGCTGGACGACGCCGAGCGTGACGTACTGGCCCAGGACGGTGCGCTGGCCGGCCGCGTGCGCCTGAGCGTGCCCACCACCTATGGCCACTACCGGCTGCCGCCCGTGCTGGCGCGCTTCGCGCAGCAGTACCCGCAGGTGCAGGTGGAACTGAACATCACCAACCGCAACGTGGACCTGGTGGCCGAAGGCTTCGACCTGGCCATCCGCCTGGGCCAGCTGCCGGACAGTGGGCTGGTCGCGCGAAAGCTGGAAGACGCACCGCTGATGCTGGTGGCCGCACCCGACTACCTGCAACGCCGCGGCACGCCGCAGACGCTGGACGACCTGCAGCAGCACCTGTGCCTGCCCTTCGTGATGCCACGCACCGGACGGCTGGCGCCGTGGGCGTTCCGCGACGACGGGCGCGACGTGGACTGGCTGCCGCGTTCGTCCATCGAGACCTCCGAAGATGTACTGGGCGTGGTGTCGCTGGCCGAACAGGGCATCGGCATCTGCCAGAGCTATGCGTTCATTGTGCGCGAGCGGTTGCAGCGTGGGCAGCTGGTGGAAGTGCTGCCGCAGCTGCGAGGGCGGTCAAGGCCGTTCTCGGTGATCTATGCGCCGCATCGACGGCAGTCGGCTGCTGCGCGGGCGATGATTGAGTTGCTGGTGGGGAATGCGGCTGAGGATCGCACTTGTTGAGGCCGCGAGGCGCGCTGGCGATGTCGGGATTGAACCGATTTTGTGGGTGTGCGGCCTGTCGGGAGCCGCTGCCTGCCGAAGCAAACTAAGAACTGTTGCAAAGAAGGCCGTCGCGCTATTCGCTTGCGGCGTGGGCGATTGCGCCAGTTTGATTCGCCATCAGCAGAGCAGCTGCGCGAATGCGTCTGCTGGCGTCGCTTGCTGCACGAGTGGTGCGTGCAACAATAGTTCTTCGCTCTCGGATTCCGCGATTCCTTCGCGAATTTCTATTGGCATTCGAAGCGGCGGCGTAAACACCATGACGTGCCACCGACAACGGGTGGCTCCGGGTCTGCAAACCCGCGATGAGCAACGACTGTTGTTTACGCTTGCCCGTCGGCACCGTCCTTAACCGGTGCCGGCGGGCAATCCGTCGGCCTATCTGGCGGGCGGTGCGTGGGGGTCTTCGGACCCACCGGTCATTCGTTGCTTCGTCCCGGTTTGCAGCCACGCATCGTCCGCCACCTCTTCACGGTGGCGCTGTTAAGCACAGCCACGGAAGCCGACGCCATGAACGAATCCGATACCTTTTCCTCGTACACCGTTGTTGAGCCCATCAACGACGACACTCCCCTGCCCGACCTGAACTCCCTGCTCGGCATCCTCAAGCGCATGCGCGGCTGCGAGGGGGCTGATGGGCATCCTTGGCCGGAAACCGATGTGTCGCCCGGCCGACGCGTGAGCCTGGCGAGGACCGAGCGCGCGATGGTGGGAGCGCTGACGGTGCTGGAGCTGTTGCACGCGGCAGACCGCTGCCGGGTCGCAGCGGACCCGGAGCGGCATTTGGATGAGGGGGTTGTGGATGGGCTGTTTCTGGCCTGCCGGGGCTTGGTTGAGTGGGCTTGTCGGGAGGTTAGACCGGAGTGATCACCAGTAGTCATCCGTAGCCATCTACATACCGGAATTGAGCTCGTCGCCTTCTCCGACTTACTCTTCAGCTTGCTGCAACATCATCCCCTCACCCTGCACTGCGTCCCGCCCTACATAGGATGCAGAGCCCTCCTTGCGCTCGATCTACTGATTCATCAACAGACTGTATGCAACTGGCGCTCACATCGGACTACTCTCGCGCTCGGCGACTTAGAGATCGATGTTGCTCTGCGGCATCTAGATGGCAAGTACTAAATCGCGGAGCGCAGGGAGACCTGCCTGATCAAGCATCGGCGCGCGGGATGTCGCTGAGCATGCATGGAGACTCCATCCGCTTTCCCTTGGATTTGGGTCAGGCCCCGCCGGGAAAGTGCTCATGGCAATCGGATCCGATTCACGACAACGCTTTGACTGCACAGAAATAGTGAGCTTGCCGCCCAATTTTGGCTATAGTTCGGTCATGTGCTAAACGGTAATCAAGCCACCCTGCCCTATGCCTGCACCCACGCACCTTATCGAACAGCAGCTGATCGCATCCTTTGTCGACGCCCGAGGGAAACTGCCGGACGACGAGGCAGTGCTGGAACCGTGTGCGCTGTTGGTCCACCTAAGGAAGACAGTCACGGGGGGAGGGCACGGTGCCAGCGAATCGTTCGCGCTCATACTCCCCACCGAGCCAAGCTATGCGCGATGCGCTCTGCAAGCAATCTTACATTTCCAGTCTGTAACTCACGCCGGCCCGACCAGCCAAGCCTGCGAACCGCTGGAGCTTGTGGCTGCTGAATTTCCCGCTCTCCCGGTGCAAGGGAAATACTCCAATGCGCGCGAATCGGCTTCGACAGCAATGGCGTCAGCCCGTATCTCTTCGCCCATGGGACCTACCTGAACGGCAGCAGGGGCTTCTAATGGCCAATCCTACAAATTTCCTAGACTGTAGCTTTCTGATTAATTTCGCCTGCGATCGGCCAGTCGCCAGCAGGCGCAGGCACGATCCAATCCATTGCGGCGAACGCAGTCATACGGGCATAACTTGCGTAACCGCGCCGTTCATGCTGGCGCGGACCGGCAAGCGGTGGGTAGCTATCCAGGTCTTCCTATTCAGCCGGCGAAGCCTATTCACCCTTGGCAAGATGAAGAAGCGCTTGAGCAAGGATGGCGCTAAGTCGATTGTTGCCTTCGCACTGGTCGAGCGCCAAAACATCGATCAAGGAGCAACATTCGCGCTCAGCCAAGGACACGTCGATAAAACGGTACAGCAGCGGCATATCCAATCGACGGAGGGGAGTTGCGCATGAGTTTCCCGGCCGGTATCCAAGGGTGTATGAAGGATTGCATCCAGTCCTTGTTCTGGCCTCGCAAGGACATCCTCGGTTTCTTTGAAAAGCATGGTTGTACGAAAGCAGAACTGGCTAGCGTGTCGATCGATGGCGAAGACGCGATCAAGCGGCATGAGATCATCGACACGATGTTCGCGGCGTTGAACCAGCGCGCAGACAGCGGCATAGGGCCCTTTCGAGCAATGCTTCAATCGCTATTAAACTGGTCTCATTTCGACACCTACTACTTCGACAGACTCCGCAAGCTTGATCGGAGCACCGCCTACCGAAATTTGGAGCACTTGCGCCAACTACAGGAAATTCGCGACGCTAGGATCAGGCAGCAGCGCGAACTCCGGGCAGCACAAGAGGCACAGCGTCAGCGTCCCACCGCCTCGCTACATCAGCTGCGTACGAAGTACCTTGGCCTGCTTGCCAATACCACGTCACGGCGGCAACGCGGATACGCCTTGGAAGGGATTCTGTCGGAGCTGTCGCGCCTGTCCGGGTTGAACGCAACAGAAGCCTTTCGGGTGAACGGGGAGCAGATTGATGGTGTCGTTAAGTTCGATGGTGAGCACTACCTCATCGAAGCCAAGTGACAGGAGCGAAGTGCCAGCAACGAGCCCGTGTATCAATTTGCGGGCAAGGTATCCGGGAAATTATATGGTCGGGGCTTATTCATCTCGCTCAATGGATTCAGTCCAGACGTTATCAGGAGTCTAGTCATCGGCAAAGAGATCCAAACGCTATTCATTGACGGCGAAGACCTAATACTGTCGCCAGAGGGCCACCTGACGTTGGGCGACATAATTGATCGCAAGGTGAAGGCAGCGCAGACCAAGGGACTCATTTACGTGCACCCAATTTCAGGGGCAGAAAAGAAGCCGTAGGCACATTACTGATAAAGAAGCGAGAGGGCGTTGTTATGGATCGTGAAGCTATAGGAAGGCGAGCCCAGGACGTGCAGTCCGGTCTGCGTGACGTTTCGGATTTCCGCGTATCCGCGACGATACCGATCACGCGCCAGATCGGCATGGCAGCACAACTGGCTGTCCATATTCGGGGACTTGAAACTATTGAGAATATCGTAGGATTCCACGGATTTTGTAGAAACTTGGGTATCTCCTCAGATTCGCTGCCCACGGTGCTGGGTACACTCGAGCAAATTGGTTGGATCCGCGTAGTGCCTAATGCTTACGCCCCCAAGCGTATTGAAGAGACCATCCCCTACTTCCAAGAAGTCTACGGAGCGCTTGGCGAGCAATGGTCCGCGCGCAGGCCAGGCGAACTTGAGCAGGCGACCATGGCCATCATCGACCGGCTTACTGTGGCCCCCGTGCCGCTTGAAACGCTAGTCTCCGAACTCGGATTGAAGACTGCAGACATTCAAACGGTGGTGGACATCGGTGATCTGGGGGGCTACCTGCGTCAGTACGACTCGCCAAAGGACCGCGTCCCGATTCTCTACGCGCCGTTGTTCTCTGACGAGAATCCCGAGACTCTGCTGAACTTCATTGCCAGCAACCCCGGCACCCATACAGAGATCGAAGCAGTGTTTCGCGCGGCCAAGTCACATCCTGGCGCCCCGATCAGTATGCTGGAGCAGAGCACGCCACTGGTCGTCGAGTTGGTCAATGAAAACATACTGCGTGCGCCCGCCATCATCTCTTCCGGCGGGACTCAGTCATTTGCATTTGCTCCCTTTAAGACAACCCAGCCCCGTGCCATCGTCGAGAAGGCTCGCATAATTTTGGCATGTGTACGTTATGGCGAGGGCTACTCTTCGATTACCAAAATTGCCGATCCCAGTGCCATTCTGAAAGGGCTCAGGGACCGCAAGATGATTGGGCGCACACCGCATTCCAATATCCATTCCCAATATGCGGCTGCGGCGAACATGGGCGTGGGCTGGATCGAACCGGACGGCGGGCGTTTCCGCTTCCGCCTTTACGACACCGAGGACAACCTCGCGGCGGTGGATCTGGCGATTGCCATGTGCTCCGGACAAAGCGAAGACGCTGCTTCGTCCCTGCTATTGCCCGAAGAGGTCAAAGGCTATTTCACTAGAAGCGAGCCTGGCGGTTTGCTCCTGCCAGAAGCAAACCGCAAGCACGCACGCGACCTCATCGCCGCGCGCACGCTGGACCCGAACACGCGCACCGCCGCCCGTTTGGGCCGTGCCTTACTGGACGACCTGCGAGGGATTCACCGTGTCATCAAATGATCAAGACCATTCGTACAAGTTGCTGGGCAAGCGGATGGCGTGGGCTCTTGGATATGTGCCACTGCTCAACGTCCCCGTCTCCCTGCCAGCCAACACCCGATGGCGCGCAGCTACAGATCTGACGGACGCGGACGTGTATGGCTTTCGCTTCAGCCCCAGTGGCGATGTCTCGCGGCTGCTGATTGATTGCAAAACCACCTCAGGCAGGGCTGTTGATCGGGTGTTGTGGGTCAGAGGCCTGCAAGACGTCCTACATCTCGACGAACTCTATCTGTTCAAGAAGAAGCTCCCAGAGAATGCGCGCTGGCTGGCTCACGAACTCAAGGTCAACTGTCTTGATGAGAGCCAACTGCACGAGCTTGACAGTCGTCTTGGACTAAACCGTCTCAAAGGTCCTTATTTTGATGGCTGCGGGTACGAAGGGATCGAAGCATTGCTGACCTTCCCAAAGGGAAGCGAATATCGCACCCTTCTGCAGTTCCTGCGCACGACACTGTGGACACTTCAACCGGCGCATCGGGTGCTGACCTTGCTCAATCTTGGAAGACAGAATGGCTTGCATAGAAAGCTGCGCGCGGACAATAGGGCGCACGTGTGTCTCGTCCTGTTCGCAACGCGCGCCTTGGCTATCAGCCTAGGCCTGCTGATCAGCGAGTTGAATGTTGTGGATGTGCTGAACGTCGAAGCGCGTCTACGCGAGGAGCTCCATGGAGGTCCCGAGTCTCTGGCGCAGAAGGTCAGATTTGCCGATGCCATCCGTCGCTTGACGGGGGAAGTCGATTCGCAGCTAGCCATCGATCATGAGGATTTTCCGCTATTGCTTGAAGAAGTGAATCGCTTATTGATCAGGCGCTATGCTCTGAATGATGCGGTGCGCATCACAGATCTGGCATTGCACTACTTTGCGGCAGGTGCAGGCGCTCTGCCACGCCACCTGGGCGGTAATGATTCAAACCTCTCGGCGAAGATGGCCTCTGACATTCTTGCACTCTTTGTAAAGAGTAACTCCCTTGATCCTAGCTTTTCGCTTGCGATCATCGGCCTGTTCGCCGGCGCTACCGAGACCAGCTCCGATGAGAGCGGACACCGCCGCCAAGATGAACAAGGCAACATCGAGCAATTTTCGCTGCTTTCCCCGCTGCCGCCACTGGAGGAACCCTAGCCGTAGACCTGTTGTTGACCCAATCGCCCCTGCACCGCCGAAACAAGGCGAGGGTGGGGCGAAAGCGGCAAGGAATTCACAGTCGGGCCGAATGCCGATGGTTGCGATGATTGAGACGTTAGTGCTGGCAAGAACAATGTCACTTTGCTCACCCTTAGGACATCTTGGCAGAAGAGCTAAATCCAATTGCGCGAGAATTACATCGATTTCCACCTGCGAGCGGCCCTCCATTGACAGCACGCTTTCTAAGTGGAGAGAAATTCACCATATATAGCAATGACGTATACCCACCCATCGCACCCGCCGATCAACCAGAGCACTTTTTATTACGCTGAACACAGCGCAGACCAAACAAACTTATGGCTCCTCCTATAATCTTGGCACTGGCTTTCAAACGAAGGCAAGGAAAGGCACCAGCAGTCCTTTCACTTACAGACGACTATGAATTCACTGTAGATGGCAGCAACCATAAATCCAGTTCAACAACGGCAATTAAAGTTCGCAAAATCCCTCACATACATAGCCGCACATCCGATTTACCAGTAGATTCGATAACTGTAGTTTATGGAGAGAACGGAGAAGGCAAGACTGCACTCCTTCTGGATGCGTGCCAATCAGTAGTTAAGAAATTTTACGACCAAAGACAGCTTTCAATAATCTGGAGAGATGAATCCGGAATAATCCACCTTGATGACGAGGGCGTGCGAAAAGCCTTTCGACTTGAAGGTCCGGAAACTTCACAGAAGAAGAAGCAATTTAGCCATAAATTTGGGGCAATTTTTTATACAACATCTCCATTTGAATCGAACCGGCGCCTACGCCTTCAGTCGAGCGGAACCATAGACTCAACCCCAAAATCTGGCACGGCATCTTACAGTGGTGCAGCCTTGTGCCTAGCGGCTGGGTCGTTGCCAAAAAACATTCCTTTCATTCGTCGCGCGAAAATTGGTATTGACATTGAAACCTCAGTTAATATACAGACTGAAATAGAAAGTGTCAGTACATTCTTGTCGTCCAACCACCCGAAAGGAAGAAGGTCAAGTAAAGTCTCAAGTCTGGGAATGGCGCTGGATAGACTTAGAAAAGATGCCTTCGATTTGAGTCCTCGATCCAGGACATTACTAGCAATTGAACTCCGACGCGCCAGGCTGGATGGCGCAAAGGCCTTGGATATGCTCCTTTACGAGCTTTCTGATCGAAAAGAAAAGCCCATGGCCGACAATCGCTCGATCAGCCGCTTCCTTCGCTACCATGCAAGCGCCTACGAGAAACGCCCAACAGCAAATCAAATCCTCAGCATACTAATCAAGCTTAGGCGATCAATTTCCGCCACTGCGCCAAAGGGATTGTCGGAGTACGCACGCACGCTTCGTTCTGTATCACCCAACATTTCTCCAATACTTCAGGAAGCAGAGCGACTGGGGCTGATCAACTGGAAATTCATTGAGCTTAGCAGCGGCCAAGTTGCACTTCTACTCTTATTTGCCTCATTGAGCAGCGCACTTAACAATTTTGCAGATAGGAATATCCGCTCAGCTCTGATAGCCATTGATGAGGGGGAGATGTTTATGCACCCTAGTTGGCAGCGCCAGTATCTCCGTGACATTCTTAACTTCATTTCAAGATATCGTAGAGACTTCGATCATATTCATCTTATTCTGGCAACGCATTCCTTGATCGTTGCGGGCGACACGCCTCCAAATAGATTATTTGATGTCAAATCCGGAAGTATGCAGAACGGGTTTGCCCTTGGCCCCAAGGAGCTTCTCGACAGGGTCTATGGAGTAAAAGACTTTTCAGGCAGCATGGCTGAAAATCTATACAAGATAATAACCAATTTCCTCAGCCAACCTCGATCCAACGACTCCGCAGAAGCCGAGATAGAAATAAGAAGCTTGATCGACCAGATCGCCTCACGGGAGCTAAGGGAATACCTTCTCACAGAACTACATATGAGGACTGCAAGATAGTGATTAAGATACCACCGCTAAAATCCACAGAGAAGGAGCGGCACTACAAGGCTCTCAAATCTAGATTCGACGAGAAAATTCTCAAATCTACCAAAGGGCTAAAGGAAAAAGATTATGAATCTAAGCTAATTGAAAAAATCAAAGAATCAATTCAGACAATTCTTATCGGAGATTATATAGAAATAGCAAACTTTGCAAGGAATACAGTAACTAATTTCCCCGAGTTCTCAGCATACGCCGCACTCAAAAGAAAGCCCAATGACAAAAACCATATCAAGCATAAGAACACGCTGAATATAATTAACGAGTGTTTCGACTACGAATGGTTTTCGACCCAGGTCGATTGGGGAGCGTACGCACTGGTTCAGGCGTACAACCTAAGAACGTGCCCATACTGTCAGGCGAATCATGTAAATCTGCATATTGAGAAGAATCGTCCTCGCAAAGGCTCACCCAGTTTTAAGTTACGACCACCACTGGATCACTATCTACCAAGGTCGTTGTATCCATATCTTTCAGTATCCGTCAGCAACCTAATACCTTGCTGTACTCAATGCAATTCCGGAGTAAAGACAGCGGATGACCCCCTCGACAAAGGGATTCCGCATCCACTAGATTCGACGAAATTACTAGTGAAATTCTCCATTCAGGGAACAATTCGAAAAAGCATTAACGGACCAATTGAATCCAGCGACATCGTGCTCTCCTTAACTGGCTTGGATCAACCCTCTTCCAATCACCTAAACGCATTCCGATTGCAAGATCGATACAAATGGTATCGCCACGAAATCAAGGACTTAATTGATAGAAACGATAGCCACAAGGAGCTTGATAGAAACATTCGCTCCATCGTTTGCCGAGAGAGATTTGTGCTCGGATTTCTGGAAAGAAGCGCGGAAGAGCGCTCCTTAGGATTGTGCCTTCGCGACATATTTAGAGAGCTCGACTCTTAACTTCCTGTGATAGCGGACAACGGATGCCCCTCCACGGGACTCCGAATTGCGAAGAGCCGATCGCGATAAGTCCTATTTGAATCGTTTGCCAAGCTCGCCAAGACTTGCGGGTACTAAAAGAATTACCGTGGTCAAAGAAAGGGCGCCTCTCGGCGCCCTAGTTCTCTCAACTCACTCCCACTCAATAGTAGCCGGCGGCTTCCCCGAGATGTCATAAACCACCCGCGAAACCCCCCGCAACTCATTGATGATCCGGTTGCTCACCGTCCCTAGGAACTCATACGGCAGATGTGCCCAATGCGCGGTCATGAAGTCGATCGTCTCCACGGCCCGCAGCGCAATCACCCACTCATACGCCCGCGCATCGCCCACCACGCCCACCGACTTCACCGGCAGGAACACGGCAAACGCCTGGCTGGTCTTGTCGTACAGGTCGGCCTTGCGCAGCTCATCAATGAAGATGGCATCGGCCTTGGCCAGCAGCTCGGCGTATTCGCGCTTCACTTCGCCCAGGATACGCACGCCCAGGCCCGGGCCCGGGAACGGATGGCGGTAGACCATGGTGCGCGGCAGGCCCAACTCAACGCCCAGGCGGCGCACCTCGTCCTTGAACAGCTCGCGCAGCGGCTCCACCAGGCCCAGCTTCATGTGCTCCGGCAGGCCGCCCACGTTGTGGTGGCTCTTGATCACATGCGCCTTGCCGGTCTTGCTGCCGGCCGACTCGATCACGTCCGGGTAGATGGTGCCCTGCGCCAGCCACTTGGCATTCTTCAGCTTGTTCGACTCTTCGTCGAAGATCTCAACGAACAGGTTGCCGATGATCTTGCGCTTGGCTTCCGGGTCGCTCACGCCTTCCAGCGCGGCGAAGTAACGGTCGGCGGCATTCACGCGCACCACCTTCACGCCCATGTGCTCGGCAAACATCGCCATCACCTGGTCGCCTTCCTGCCAGCGCAGCAGGCCGGTATCCACGAACACGCAGGTCAGCTTTTCGCCGATGGCCTTGTGCAGCAGCGCGGCCACCACGGACGAATCGACGCCGCCGGACAGGCCCAGGATCACTTCGTCATCGCCCACCTGTTCGCGTACGCGGGCGATCTGGTCGTCGATGATGTTGGCGGCGGTCCACAGGGTCTGGCAGCCGCACACGTCCACCACGAAGCGGCGCAGCAGCGCCTGGCCCTGCAGGGTGTGGGTCACTTCCGGGTGGAACTGCACGCCGTACCAGCGCTTTTCTTCGTTGGCCATGGCGGCCACCGGAATGCGGTCGGTGGTGGCGGTGATGGTGAAGCCCGGCGGTGCAACGGAGACGTGGTCGCCGTGGCTCATCCAGACATTCAGCTTCGGCTCGCCGCCGTGGTCGCTCAGGCCCTTGAACAGTGCATCCGGGTTGATCACGTTCACTTCGGCGTGGCCGAACTCGCGCTGGTCAGCGGCTTCGGTGGCACCGCCCAGCTGCGCGGCCAGGGTCTGCATGCCGTAGCAGATGCCGAAGATCGGCAGGCCGCTGTCGAACACTTCCTGCGGCGCGGCCGGGGCACCCGGCAGCGTGGTCGATTCCGGGCCACCGGACAGGATGATGCCCTTGGCGCCAAACGCAGCGATCTCGGCCGGGTTGTGGTCCCACGCCCAGATTTCGCAGTAGACGCCCAGCTCGCGGATGCGGCGGGCGATCAGCTGCGTGTACTGCGCGCCGAAATCGAGGATGAGGATCTTGTCGTTATGGATGTTGGTCATGGTGCCGTTCCAGTGGTGTTTTTCGCAGCGCCCGGCGCTTCAAGGCTCTGCGTCAGCGTGGCGATGAACGCCTCGCGTTGTTGAATATGTGAGGGGTCTTCCTCGTCCCAGCGCAGCATCAGCAGGCCATGCGGTGCGTTGGGGTTGGAGCGGTCGGCGCGCGGCAGCTCGGCGATTTCCTGCACTTCGGTGCCGGGCACGATGCGCCGTTGCAGCGCCGCCATCGAGAAGCCCGAATCCGCAGCGCCCCAGGACGCCCAGCGCACGCTCATCCGTGCGGGCTCCAGCGCGCCTAGTACCGGCGTCAGCACCGGATCATCCGGCCCGTGCAGCAGTTCGGTAATGCACTGCAGGGTGACCTGCAGCGGGCGCTCACCGGTGCCTTTCAGCAGCCAGCGCTGCTCGCCAGCGGCCTGCACCTGCCAGCCCTTCGGCAGCGAGAACGCGTTCTGGCACGCCTGCACGTCCTGCAATTGCGAAACCGCCGCGCCCGGAGACCCGGAGCGCGGCGGCGGTTCGGACAACGAACAGCCTGCCATCAGCAGGCTGCCCGTAATCGCAAGAGCAGTTCGCAAGCGCATCAGGCGCGGTAGTTCGGCGGCTCTTTGGTGATCGTCACGTCGTGGACGTGGCTCTCACGCTGGCCGGCGCCGCTGATCTTCACGAACTTGGGCTTGCTGCGCATGTCTTCGATGGTGGCGCAGCCCACGTAGCCCATGGTGGCGCGCAGGCCGCCCATCAGCTGGTGGATGATGCCGCCCACCGGGCCGCGGTACGGCACGCGACCTTCGATGCCTTCCGGCACCAGCTTGTCGGCGGTGGCGGCGTCCTGGAAGTAACGGTCCTTCGACCCCTTCTCCATGGCAGCCAGCGAACCCATGCCGCGGTAGCTCTTGTACGAACGGCCCTGGTACAGCTCGGTCTCACCCGGCGATTCCTCGGTACCGGCCAGCAAGCCGCCGACCATGATGGTCGAGGCACCGGCGGCCAGCGCCTTGCCGATGTCGCCCGAGTAGCGGATGCCACCGTCGGCGATCAGCGGGATGCGGTCCTGCAGCGCTTCGGCCACCAGGTCGATGGCGGTGACCTGCGGCACGCCGACGCCGGCGACAACGCGGGTGGTGCAGATCGAGCCCGGGCCGATGCCGACCTTGACGGCGTCCGCGCCGCTGTCCAGCAGCGCCAGTGCGGCTTCGCCGGTGCAGATGTTGCCACCGATGACCTGCACGTTCGGGAAGTTCTTCTTGACCCAGCTGACGCGGTCCAGCACGCCCTGCGAGTGGCCGTGCGCGGTATCGACCACGATCACGTCCACGCCGGCGGCGACCAGCGCTTCCACGCGGCGATCGGTATCGCCACCCACGCCGACGGCAGCGCCGACCAGCAGGCGGGTCGACAGATCCTTGGCAGCGTTCGGGAAGTCGGTGTTCTTCTGGATGTCCTTGACGGTGATCAGGCCACGCAGTTCGAACGAATCATTGACCACCAGCACCTTTTCGATGCGGTTGCGGTGCAGCAGCTGCAGCACTTCATCAGACGCGGCGCCTTCCTTGACCGTGATCAGGCGATCCTTCTTGGTCATGATGTGGCGGACCGGATCGTCCAGCTCGGTCTCGAAGCGCATGTCGCGGTGGGTCACGATGCCGGCCAGCAGGCCGTCGCTGCCCACCACCGGCACGCCGGAGATGTTGTGCGCCTGGGTCAGGGCCAGCACGTCGCGGATGGTGGTTTCCGGGCCGACGGTGATCGGGTCGCGGATGACGCCGGCCTCGAACTTCTTGACCTTGGCCACTTCCGCGGCCTGCTGTTCCAGGCTGAGATTCTTGTGGATGATGCCCATGCCGCCGAGCTGGGCCATGGCGATGGCCAGGCGGGCTTCGGTGACGGTATCCATGGCTGCGGACAGGATCGGAAGCTTCAGCTTCAGGTCTCGGGTCAACCGCGTTTCGAGGTTGACGTCCTTGGGCAGGATGGTCGAGTGGGCGGGGACGAGCGAGACGTCGTCGTAAGTGAGTGCTTCAGCCTGGATGCGCAGCATCGGCATACCCGAGATGTGGGGAAGCGCGACATTTTACCCTGTTTTCGCGCCGTGTGGCAGGGGGTAGATGCGACGCAGTGTCGCGCGGGCGGCGATTGGTTCAGGGGGGCTGCAACCTGCTCTCAGGGTCTGGAACCTACCCTCGGTGGGTGCGGACCGTTGGTCCGCACTGGAACCGCCTTTGGTAGGTGCCAACCTTGGTTGGCACAAACAGGGAGAGGCCTTCACCCCATCTGGAGTCCAGCGCCGGACGGATCGTGCCAACCAAGGTTGGCACCTACCAACAGCCGGTCGTCGGCCTGCCTGTGGTGGGTGCGGACCGTTGGTCCGCACTCTCTCTCAGACACCAGTGCCCCAGCAGGAGCCCCACCCCTCTGGCATTGTGCCGACCAACGGTCGGCACCCACCAGCAGCACATCTCGCGAGCAGACCCAAGGGCCAGATCCAGCCGCTTTAGGTGGGTGCGGACCGTTGGTCCGCACTATCCCTCAGACATCTGAGACCAGCCCCAGCCGCCGTCAGCTAAGCGCTTCCGCCGCTTCCAACGTGTTCTGCATCAACGTGGCCACGGTCATCGGACCCACGCCGCCCGGCACCGGGGTGATCCAGCTCGCCCGCTGGGCAGCGGCTTCAAACCCAACGTCACCCACCAGGCGGCCGTCATCCAACCGGTTGATACCGACGTCGATCACCACCGCGCCCGGCTTCACCCACTCGCCCGGCACGATGCCCGGGCGGCCCACCGCCACCACCAGGATGTCGGCGTTGCGCACGGCCTGTTCCAGCACGTCCTTGGGGGTGAACTTATGGCAGCTGGTCACGGTGCAGCCGGCAATCAGCAGTTCCAGGCCCATCGGGCGGCCGACGTGGTTGCTCACACCCACGATGGTGGCGTTGCGGCCGCGCACCGGCTGGTCGGTGTGGCCCAGCAGCGTGGTGATGCCGCGCGGGGTGCAAGGGCGCAGGCCGAACTCGCGCAGGGCCAGGTGGCCGACGTTTTCCGGGTGGAAGCCATCCACGTCCTTGCGCGGGTCGATGCGCTGGATCAGCCGGCGCGCGTCGGGGATGCCCGGCAGCGGCAGCTGGATCAGGATGCCGTTGATCTTCGGATCGGCGTTGAGCTGGTCGATCAGGTCGAGCAGCTCGGCTTCGGTGGTACCGGCCGGCAGGTCGTAGTCATGTGCTTCGATGCCGACCTTCTCGGCGGCACGGCGCTTGTTGCGCACGTACACGGTCGAGGCCGGGTCGCCACCGACCAGCACCACGGCCAGGCCCGGGCGGCTGCCGCCAGCGGCCACGCGGGCGTCGACGCGCACCTTCAGGCTGTCGAGCAGGTCCTCGGCGATGCGGCGGCCATCAAGGATGCGGGCAGGAAGCTGGGGGGCGGAATCGGTCATCGGGAGCAGGCGTGGGGCGGCGGGGACGCTATTGTCCCCGATTCAGGCCCCCTCGCCCACCGCCACGGCTTGGGTAATTCCCCACCTGGTAGTGCCGGCCGCTGGCCGGCAACCTCATGACGTCGGAACGTTCCCGTATCTGCCGGCCAGCGGCCGGCACTACCGGGCTTTATTCTTCCTCTTCCGGCACATCCTGCGGGTTCAGCGTCTTGCTCTCCCGCTTCGGCGCGGTGAACGGCGTCGGCGTCGGCACGCCCTGCGGGCTGTTGCCGTAGATCATCCGCGCGCCGGCATTCAGACCACCACCGGCAATCTCCAGCTCGAAGCGCTCAGCATCGCGGCGACGGATCTGCTCGGCAATCTCCACCGCGTCGTCCTCATCCGCCCCCAGTTCCACCAGCGCGGCCTGGCCAAACAGCACTGCCGATTCAAAGGTCTCGCGAATCTGGAAATCGACACCGGCATGGATCAGCCGCAGCGAATGCTCGCGGTCGAACGAGCGCACCATCAACTTGGCCTGCGGGAATTCATGCGCCACCAGTTCAACGATGCGGTCGGCCGCCTCGGCCTTGTCCACGCACACCGCAATCGCACGCGCGGTCGCGGCGCCCGAGGCATGCAGCACATCCAGACGCGTGCCATCACCGTAATAGATCTTGAAACCGAACCGCGCCGCGCTCTGGATCATCTCCACATCGTTGTCGATGATGGTCACGTCCACGTCGCGCGCCAGCAGCGACTGGCTGGCGACCTGGCCGAAGCGACCGAAACCGATCAGCAGCACGCTGCCGGACAGGCCGTCGGCCTCGTCCACGCCGTCCATGTTCACCGTCGGCTTCGGCGCGATGCGCTTGTAGACCAGCACCACCAGCGGAGTCAGTGCCATCGACAACACCACCACGGCGGTGAAGTTGGCATTGATCTCCAGGTCGATCACGCCGGCCGATGCGGCGGCGGAGAACAACACGAAGGCGAACTCGCCGCCCTGCGCCATCAGCACGCCACGGTCCAGCGCCTGCGCGTGGTCGCTGCCCATCACGCGCGCCACCACGTAGATGCACAGCGCCTTGGCCGCCATCAGCGCCAGCACCAGGCCTAGGATCAGCTGCCAGTGCGCGGCCACCACGCTCAGGTCCAGCGCCATGCCCACGCTGAGGAAGAACAGGCCGAGCAGGATGCCGCGGAACGGTTCAATGTCCGCCTCGATCTGGTGGCGGAAGGTCGACTCGCTCAGCAGCACGCCGGCCAGGAACGCGCCCATCGCCATCGACAGGCCGGACAGCTGCATCAGCAGCGCCGCACCCAGCACCACCAGCAGCGCGGCGGCAGTCATCACCTCGCGCGCCTTCGATTCGGCCAGCACGCGGAACAGCGGGTTGAGCAGGAAGCGGCCGACCAGCACCAGGCCGACGATGGCACCCACACCGATCGCCACCGACAGCCAGCGCGAACCCTCGCCATCGGCGCTGCCCGCACTCGGACCCATCCACGCCACCAGCGCCAGCAACGGCACGATCAACAGGTCTTCGAACAGCAGGATGGAGACGATCTTCTGCCCCGACGGCAGCGCGATGTCACCGCGCTCGGCCAGCAGCTGCATCACCACCGCAGTGGAGGTCAGCACGAAGCCGGTGGCGCCGATGAAGGCCACCTGCCACGGCAGGCCGAACAGTTTGGCGATGCTGGTCAGCACCACCGCGCAGGTGACGATCTGCAGCGTGCCCAGCCCGAAGATTTCCTTGCGCAGGCTCCACAGGTGCGAGGGCCGCATCTCCAGGCCGATCACGAACAGGAACATCACCACGCCGAGCTCGGCGGTATGCAGGATCGCCTGGGGGTCGGAGAACCAGCCCAGCCCGAACGGTCCGATCGCCAGGCCGGCAGCGAAGTAGCCCAGCACCGAGCCCAGGCCGGCCCGGCGGAACAAAGGCACCATCACCACCGCCGCGCCCAACAGGGCGACGACCTTGACCAGCTCGCTGGTCGCTGCTTCTACCGCCATGCGGTGTTTTCCCCAAGATCCAGAATCGGGTTCAACAATAGAGCAATGCCGATGACGGCAATAGCACGCATGTTGCGCCGGATTGTCTTGGATGTGGAACGATGCTGGGAGCGACCCCCAGCATCATCCCGAAACCCGATACATCCATCCACGCATGGCGTGGATCTACCGACGCATTAGTAGATCCACGCCATGCGTGGATGACGCCCGGCTAGGCTCATCCACCCCGACAGAACGCGGCGTAATCGATATACCCCGGGAACGGCACGCCCGGCGCGCACACCGGGCAGTACGGGTCCGGCCGGATGCCGGTCTCGCGGAAGCGCATGCCCAGCGCATCGAAGCGCAGCAGGCGCCCCACCAGCGGCTCGCCGATGCCCAGCAGCAGCTTCAGCACCTCGGTGGCCTGCAGCACACCAGCCAGGCCCGGCAGCACACCCAGCACACCCGCCTCGGAACAGTTCGGCGCGAACTCCGGCGGCGGCGGCTCCGGGAACAGGCAGCGGTAGCACGGCGCCACGCCACGCTGGCGGCCGGCGTCAAACACGCTTACCTGGCCGTCAAAGCGCTCGATGGCGGCATACACCAGTGGCTTGGCGTGCTTGATGCAGGCGTCGTTGAGCAGGTAGCGCAGCGGGAAGTTGTCCGACCCATCCAGCACCACGTCCACGCCCTCCAGCAGCACATCCACGTTCTCGGACGTGACCCGTTCCGGCACCGCCTCGACCTCGATCGACGGGTTCAGCGCCAGCAGCCGCTCGCGCGCGGAATCGACCTTGAGCTGGCCGACGCTGGCCTCGGTATGCACGATCTGCCGGTGCAGGTTGCTGCGTTCCACGCGGTCATGGTCGGCGAAGCGCAGATGCCCTACCCCGGCCGCGGCCAGATAGAAGCCCGCCGGCGCGCCCAGGCCACCTGCACCCAGCACCAGCACGCGCGACTGCTGCAGCCGGCGCTGGCCGGCCTCGCCCACCTGTGGCAGCAGCAGGTGGCGCGAATAGCGATCGTAGAAGTCGCGGTCGGCAGCGCTGGCCAGGGGCTGTACCAGCGGCAGCGACTGCTCGCGCCAGGCCACGGTGCCGCCCATCACGGAAGCGACGCGGGTGTAGCCGGCCTCCAGCAGGAACTGCGCGGCATCGGCCGAGCGCTTGCCGCTCTGGCAGATCAGCAGGATTTCCTGGTCGTGCCGCGGCAGATGCGCGGCCGGGTCGGCCTGCAGCTCGCCCTTGGCCACGCCATGCGCGCCTTCGGCCATGCCCCCGGCCCGTTCGTGCGCCTCGCGCACATCGATCAGCACCGCGCCATGGGCCAGGCGCTCGCGTGCCTGCGCGGGGGAAAGCTCTTGGATGCTCATGGCCGCATTATCACGCAGGCCGCTCTGCCTTGCCTTGACCAATGCCCGGCGCTACCCGGACTACCCGCGCCCGCCGTGCTGTTCCTGAAGAAGACCGATCAGCGCTTTCAGCCCGGGCGGCACATGCCGATGGCCCGGGTAGTACAGCGAAAGACCGGGAAACTCGGGACACCAGTCCTCGAGCAGCCGCAGCAGGCGGCCATCGGCCAATGGCTCCAGTGCCAGATGCTCGGGAACGAAGGCAATGCCGATACCTTCAATGGCCGCGTCGACCATCAACGGCTGGTCCGTCAGCGTGATCGGCCCGGAGACGTTCACCCGCTCGGTGGTGCCTTGATGCTCGAACTCCCACCGGTAGATCGCCCCACTTTCGAAGCGGAAACGGATGCAGTCGTGCTGATGCAGATCCAGCGGCCGCAGTGGCCGCCCACGCGCCTGCAGGTACGCCGGCGAGGCAACCGCCGCGAACCGCATGGGCGCGGTCACTGCAATCGCGACCATGTCCTGGGGCACGGCTTCGGTCAGGCGGATACCCGCATCGAATCCCTCCGAAACGATATCGCCCAACCGGCCGTCACTGACGATATCCAGGTGGATCTGCGGGTACTGGCGCAGGAACCGCGCAAGCACGGGCTTCAGCACGAGCCGTATGGCGCCTTCACTGGCGTTGATGCGGACCGTACCGCGCGGCGTGCCAGCCTCAGTATCCACCGACTGCAGGGCCTCTTCGATCGAGGCCATGGCCGGACGCAGTTTTTCCGCCAGCCGCTCCCCGGCGTCGGTCAGCGAGACGCTGCGCGTGGTGCGATTGAACAGGCGCGCACCCAGCCGCTGCTCGAGCGCCTTGATCGCATGACTGATCGCCGACGGCGTGATGTTCAACTCCGCCGCCGCGCTGCGGAAGCTCCGATGCGCTGCCACCGCCAGGAACGCAGTGAAGGCGGCCAGATCACCTCCGCCGGATTGTTGAATACTACTCACCATGTCGTTAAATATTGAAGCGATTGTCTTGATAGTCAACCGATTCTACGCTCCGGGGTGTCCGCGGGCACACGCCCTCGGCGCTCACCCACCGGGACAGGATCAAGACGATGAAAACGATGAAAGCGGTTGTGATGACCGGGCCGAATGCGCCGTGGCAGGTACAGGACGTCCCGATGCCCGTGATCGAACCGGGCCAGGTGCTGGTCAAGGTCCACGCATCAGGCATGTGCTACACGGACGTGTGGGCAACCCAGGGCTATGGCGGCGACATCTACCCGCAGACACCAGGGCATGAAGTGGTCGGCGAGGTCGTGGAAGTGGGCGCGGGCGTGCACACGCGCCGGGTGGGCGATCGCGTGGGCACCTCATGGGTCCAATCCGCATGCGGCCGATGCCCCTACTGCCGCGAGAGCCGCCCCTTGTCCGGGCAGACCGCGATGAACTGCGATGCACCCCGCACCACCGGCTTCGCCGCGCAGGGTGGACACGCACAGTACATCGCCATCTCCGCCGAAGGCACGGTACTGCTGCCTGACGGCCTTTCCTACGTGGACGCGGCGCCGATGATGTGTGCCGGCTACACCACCTGGAGCGGGCTGCGTGATGCGGCGCCCCAGCCACGGGAGAAGATCGCGGTACTGGGTATCGGTGGCCTGGGCCACGTCGCCCTGCAGCTGTCCAAGGCCTGCGGCTTCGAGACCATCGCCATCACCCATTCCGCAGACAAGCATGCGCTCGCCCAGCAGCTGGGCGCTGACCAGGTCGTGGCCAACGGCAAGGAGCTGAAGGCCATCGGTGGCGCCGACGTACTGCTGGTGACCACCAATGAATTCAGCTCGGCCGAAGAAGCGATGACCGGCCTGCGTGTCGACGGGCGCGTTGTGCTGTGCGGCCTGGACTTCAGCCAGCCCTTCTCGATCTCGTCCGAAGGCGTGCCATTCCACATGATGCGCCAGCGCGTGATCGGCGCCACCCATGGTGGCCAGCACTATCTCAGCGAAGTGCTGCAGCTTGCCGCCGCCGGCAAGGTGAAGCCGATGGTCGAGACCTTTGACCTGGACCGCGCGACCGAGGCGTATGACCGCCTGTCGTCGGGACAGATGAGGTTCCGTGGCGTGCTGTTGCCGTGGGGCCACGCCTGAGCAAGGCGGCCGCCCATGCACCACAACGAAAAAGGCGGCCCTGCGGCCGCCTTCTTCTGCATCACTTGCCCTTGACGTGCTTCATCAAGCGCCGCTTGGCCTTGACCTGCCGCTCGGTGAGGACGTTCTTCTTGCCCTCGTACGGGTTGGTACCCTCGCGGAAGATGAAGCTCACCGGCGTGCCGATCAGCTTGAAGCGCTTGCGGAAGAAGTTCTCCAGGTAGCGCTTGTACGATTCCTGCAGCTCCTTCAGGCGCGTGCCGTGCACGATGAAGGTCGGCGGGTTGGCCCCGGCCGGATGCACATAACGCAGCTTGGAGACGTGGCCGCGGATGGTCGGCGGCGGGTTGGTCTCGTACGCCACTTCCAGCGCCTTGTTCACTTCGCTGGTGGTGAAGGTCTTGTTCGCCGATTCGTGGGCGCGGTGCACCGCACGGAACAGCTCACGCAGGCCCGAGCCATGCTTGGCCGAGATGCGCACGGACTCGGCCCACGGCACGAAGCCCAGCTTCAGCGACAGCATGGTTTCCGCCTGCTCGCGCTGGTACTCGGTCAGGCCATCCCACTTGTTGATGGCAATGACCAGTGCACGGCCGGCGTCGAGCACGGCACCGAGCACGGTAGCGTCCTGGTCGGTCACGCCTTCGGTGGCGTCGAGCATCAGCACGGCCACCTGGCACTGCTCGATCGACTGCATGGTCTTGACCACCGAGAACTTCTCGACGACCTCGTCCACGCGCGAACGACGGCGCAGGCCGGCGGTGTCGATCAGGCGGTACTCGCGGCCGTCACGCTCCAGGTCCACGGCGATCGAGTCGCGGGTGGTGCCCGGCACGTCGGAGGCGATCATGCGCTCCTCGCCGAGGATGCGGTTGACCAGCGTCGACTTACCCACGTTCGGGCGGCCGACGAAGGCGATGCGGATGCGGTTCGGATCGTTGTCCAGCTCTTCGCCGCTGCCCTCTTCCGGCAGGCGCTGGATCACTTCGTCCAGCAGGTCGTCCAGGCCCTGGCGATGCGCGGCCGACACGGTCAGCATCTCGCCGAAGCCGTAGCGGGCGAACTCCGAACGCACGGTGTCCTCGTCGGTGCCGTCGATCTTGTTGATCAGCAGCAGCGTCGGGCGCGACAGCTTGCGCAGCCAGGCCAGGATCTCGTCGTCCATCGCCGAGGTACCCTCACGGGCATCGACCACGAACAGGATCAGGTCGGCTTCCGCCGCAGCGGCGCGGGCCTGGCGGGTGGTAGCCCCTGCCAGACCCTCTTCCTCTTCCGCGATACCGCCGGTGTCGACGACGAGGAAATGATTGTCCTCGTCCAGACGGCAGACACCGTAGTTGCGGTCGCGGGTGACGCCGGGCTGGTCATGGACCAGCGCGTCACGGGTGCGCGTAAGCGCATTGAAAATAGTCGACTTGCCGACATTCGGCCGTCCAACCAGGGCGACCAAAGGCAGCATCGCGATTACTCCAATTTTTAATTTGCCAACCGGAAGGCGGTCAGCTTGCCATCAACGTTCTGCACCAGCAGCACCCCGTCTGCGACGATCGGCTGGGCCAGCAGGGCGTCGCCGCCACTTTTTGCCCGTGCCGCCATCGCACCATCGGACGCCTGCAACCAGTGCACGTATCCCTTGTAGTCGCCGACCACCACGTAGTCGCCGTGCAGCGCCGGGCCGGTCAGCGAACGACGGGCCAGCGCGGTCTGCGACCACATGGCAGCGCCGCTGGCCTTGTCCAGGCCGAACACGCCGCCCTTGTTGTCGGTGACGAACACATTGCCCGACGACACCGCCACGCCACCGGCACCGCCATGGTCGCGCGCCCACAGCGGGCGACCGGTCGGGCCTTCGATGGCCATGGTCTGGTTCTTGAAGCTGCTCACGTAGAGGGTGTTGCCCTCCAGCACCGGAGCACCGTCAACGTCCGCCATGCGCTCCAGCTCGGTGCGGCCTTCGCCGTTGCCGAGGTTCTGTTCCCACAGGGTGCGGCCATCCTGCTGGGCCAGGGCCGCAACCGCGCCCTCGTCCTTGCCGATGAACAGCACGCCCGGACCAGTCACCACCGGCGCGTTGCCGCGCACGGTCAGCGCCGGCAGTTCGCTCGGGTTGAACCACTTCTGGGTGCCATTGCCGGCATCGAAGCCGGTGACGCGGCCGTCGTTGCTGCGCACGTAGACCATGCCCTGAGCAACGGCCGGCGCGGCGATGACTTCACCCGGAACACGGGCCCGCCACTTTTCGCTGCCATCGTTGATGTCCAGCGCGATGACCTGGCCATCCAGCGTGCCGATCACGACCAGGTTCTCACCGACACCCGGGCCGCCGGACAGGCGCAGCTTGGCCTTCTTCTTTTCCTTCTTCGGCTCCCAGGTCCAGACCTTCTTGCCGGTCTGCAGGTCGATGGCGTGCACGCCACCGGTGATCGCCGCAGCGAACACGTGGCCGTTGGCCACTGCCGGGCCCTGGCGCACGCCGATGCGGCGCTCGCCCTTGCCGAGGTTGACCGACCAGGCCTTGCTGACCTTCAGGGTCGGCTCGAACTTGACCAGCTCAGCCGGTTCCTGTGCCTTCTTCGCGGCCGCGTCCTTGCCAGCGAACCAGCCCTTCATGGTGCTGCAGCCGGTCAGGGCCATGCCCATCAGGAGCACGGTGGCGACGCGGGTGATCATGACCTTCTGACTCATCAAACCGACTCCGCAGGGGCGGCGACGGTGCCGCCGGCGTCCATAACCTTGGTTTCCAGCAGGCGCCGCTGCGGCGCTGCCACGTCCAGCGTCTTCAGCGCCTTCTCGTACTGTGCACGGGCGTCATCGCGCTTGCCCTGCGCCATCAGCGCATCGCCATGGATTTCCAGGCTGCTGCTGTCGGTGGCGCTGCCCAGCAGCTTGATCGCCTCGTCGCTCTTGCCGGTAGCCACCAGCAGGCGGGCCACACGCTGGTCGACCACGCGCTGCAGGTCACCCTCGACCTTCACATTGCGCAGGGTGGCCAGTGCTTCTTCGTTCTTGCCGGCGTCGACCTGGGCCTTGGCCAGCTGCAGCGCCGCGAGGTCGCCGTAGATGCTGGACGGGCCCGCTTCGAGCGCCTTGACCGCCTTGGCGGCGTCGTCAAGCTTGTTCTGCTGCAGGCCCTGCAGGGCCTTCTGGTACTCGACATTGGCCGAGGCCAGCTTGCCGCCCTGATCCTTCTGGTACCACTGCCAGCCGGCAATGGCACCGATGGCGATGACTACGCCACCGAGGATGCTGGCGCCATTCTTCCGCAGCCAGCTGCGGACGCGTTCACTTTGTTCGTGCTCGTCGAGCAGATCGTCGATCGCCATGCGTACTCTCGCCCCGCCCGTCGGGAGGGACCATTGGGATTAATCGAAGGTGGTGAAACCGCGCCTCAGTGCGAAACCGGGACTACGGAGCCTTCAGAGGATACCTGAAAGCGTGCCACGTTGGCTCGCTGGTAGGGGGTCAGATCGACGATAGCGCCGTTCTGCTGAACCTGGACCGCCGAGGCGTTGCCCAGGGTCACCCGGGTCACCTGGCCCGGCGTGAAGCTGCGGGTCTCGCCGGACTTGATCAGCGCCTTCTCGACGGTGCTGCCGTCCGGGCCGCCGATGTCGACCCAGCTGTCGCCGCTGAACTGCATTTCCAGCGCGTTGCCGGCCGCCGCAGGTGCCGGCGCCGGGCGCGGCACCGGGGCCAGCGAGGCCACGTACGGGGTCGCCGCCGGCTTGCTGGCCGGGGCAGTGGTCGCTTCGGCCGGCGCGACAGCCTCGGCACCGGCCGCGGACGGGGTGACCGGCACGGCGGCCGGGATCACGTCCAGCGAGGCGGTGCTCGGCGACGGGGTCGCGCTGCCGTCGAAGTGACCACGGGTGGCGAACCACACCGGCACCGCCAGCACGGCGGTGATGCCGACGTACAGCACGCGCCGGCCGAGGTTCTCGGCGATGCGGCGCGCACGCGGGGTATGGGTATGGCTGACCAGGGTGGGCGGAACCACCGGGCCGACCTGGGCCTGTTCCAGCAGCTGGCCCACGTCCACGTCCAGCAGGCGCGCGTAGCTGCGCAGCTGGCCGCGCACGAACACCGGCGCCCCCAGCTTCTGCCATTGTTCCTCTTCCAGCGACTTGACCACCTGGACCGGCATGCGCAGGCGCGAGCCGACATCTTCGAGGGTCAGTCCGGCCGCTTCGCGGGCCTGGCGCAGGCGGGTGCCGCAGCCGGCCGCAGTCTCGAGAGCGCTCACAGTCTGGTCATCAATCACAATGCATCAACCCTGGAGTTAGGAGCCCGCTTCCTGCGGAAATTCCTGTCGAATCCGCTGCAGATAACGATCAGATGCCGCCCGATCGCCCAGCCTCGCTTCGATTTGAGACGCAAGTTGTAACACGGAACGTGTTGCGGGTGCAGCCGCAATCCTACGTTCGGCGAAGGCCCGGGCCTCCATGAAGCGGCCCTGGCGGAAGCTCAGCTGGGCCATCGACTCCAGCGCGACCGGGTTGGCAGGCGCCGCGACGAGGGCCGCACGCAGGTCGCGTTCGGCACGTTCGAGCTGGCCCGCGTCCAGGGCGCAGCTGCCGGCATTGGCCTGCGCCTCGCCCGGGGTGGCATAGCCCGGCGCCTGCAGCGCCCGGTCGAACCAGGCCAGCGATTCGGCCGACTGGCCCTGCTGGCACAGCCAAGCCCCGTAGTTGTTGAGCACGTCTCCGCGCTGCGGCGCCAGTTCGGCGGCCTTGCGGAAATTCTCGCCCGCCTGGCGGGTGCGGCCACGACGGTCATCGATGCCGGCCTGCAGCACCAGCGCATCCGGAGCCTCGGGCGCCAGCTTCAGTGCTTCGCGCACCTTGCGCTCGGCAGCGTCGAGATTGCCGACCTGCATGTCGCGGGTCGCCAGGGTCAACAGATCGCGCCAACGCACTTCGCGCCGCACGCTTTCCGGATCACCCACCGAATAGACCGGCGCCTGGCTCGGCCCGAGCTTGGCCTTGGGATGGGATTTGCAGCCGCCGACCGCAACGGCCAGCACGCCTGCGAGAAGGACCAGCCAGAGGCGGTCAGGCCGCGGCATCGCTCCCCTTCCCCGCCTGCAGCGTCTTGTTGAACTCCGCCTGGCGGCGGGTGCGGTCCATCACCTGGCCCTTGAGCTGGCCACAGGCGGCGTCGATGTCGTCGCCACGGGTGCGGCGGACCATGGTCAGCACGTTGCTGTCGAGCAGGATCTTCTGGAAGGCACGGATGTGCGCCTCTTCCGAACGCTCGTAGCGGGTGCCCGGGAACGGGTTGAACGGGATCAGGTTGACCTTGCCCGAATCCTTGGCCTGCACCGCGTTGTCGAACTGGCGCATCAGGCGGGCCAGCTCGCGAGCATGCTCGGGCTTGTCGTTGATGCCCTTCATCAGGGTGTATTCGAAGGTGACCGATTCGCGGCGCTTGTTGGCGCGCAGGTAGCGTGCGCACGAGGCCATCAGCTCGGCGATCGGGTACTTCTTGTTGAGCGGCACCAGGGTCTCGCGCAGCGCATCGTTCGGCGCGTGCAGCGACACCGCCAGCGACACGTCGCTTTCGGCGGACAGGCGATCGATCTGCGGCACCAGGCCGGAGGTCGACAGGGTCACGCGCTTGTTGGCCAGGCCGTAGCCCAGGTCGTCGCGCATCACGCTCATGGCGCGCACGACGTTATCGAAATTCATCAGCGGCTCGCCCATGCCCATCATCACCACGTTGGTGAGGCGGCGCATCTGGTGCGGCACGTTGCCCAGGTGGCGTGCGGCAACCCACACCTGGCCGATGATCTCGGCAGTGGTCAGGTTGCGGTTGAAGCCCTGGGTGGCGGTGGAGCAGAACGTGCAGTTCAGGCCGCAACCGACCTGCGAGGACACGCACAGCGTGCCGCGGGTCTTGTCCGGGATGTACACGGTCTCGATGGCGTTCTTGCCATCCACGCCCATCGCCAGCAGCCACTTGTGGGTGCCGTCGGCGGAGGGCTTGTCGAACACGATGTTGGGAACCAGCACCTCGGCATGGGCCTGCAGCTTGGCGCGCAGGACCTTGCCGAGGTCGGTCATTTCATCGAAGTCGGTGACGTAGCGATGGTGGATCCACTTCATCACCTGATGGGCACGGAACTTCTTTTCGCCAAGAACCTCGACGAAGAACTTCTCCAGGCCCGCGCGATCGAGGTCGAGCAGGTTCTGCTTGCCAGCCGTGGGTGCCGACTTCGGCAGCGGCTGGATGGCGGGGGACTGTACGACCTCGTTCACGGCATTACTCTCAGCGCGAGACGACTTCGGTGGCGGCGAAGAAGTAGGCGATTTCAATCGCGGCATTCTCGACCGAGTCCGAGCCGTGGGCGGCGTTGGCATCGATGGATTCGGCGAAGTCGGCGCGGATGGTGCCCGCAGCGGCTTCCTTCGGGTTGGTGGCGCCCAGCAGGTCGCGGTGGGCCAGGACGGCGTTCTCGCCTTCCAGAGCCTGGATCATCACCGGGCCGGAGATCATGAACTCGACCAGCGCGTTGAAGAACGGACGCTCGCGGTGCACGGCGTAGAAGCCTTCGGCTTCACGGCGCGACAGCTGCTTGTACTTGGCGGCCACGACCTTCAGGCCGGCCTTCTCGAAGCGGGCGTAGATTTCGCCGATGACGTTCTTGGCAACGGCGTCCGGCTTGATGATCGAAAGGGTGCGCTCCAGCGCCATGGGATGTCTCCAATGGAATCGGGCCGCTGATGGCCCGAAGGGTAACATGAAAAAAACCCGCGTCGGGACGCGGGCTTAGCCTGATAAACGTAGGCGAATTGTAAAAGATCCCGTGCAGTAGTGCCAGCCCATGGCTGGCAGGCAGGATGCGGGATATCGAGCGCCGGAGCCTGCCCATTCAGGATCATGCGTTGCCAGCCATGGGCTGGCACTACTGAATCCCTTGTAACCGGGCGACAGGATTTTGCTGCACTGCAAAATGCCATACGGTACCGTCTGGTCCTAGTATCAAACAATCGTTTGATTAAGGTCTGCCCGCCGATGGCCAAACCCGCCCACTTCTCGACCAAGGACCGCATTCTCGGCGCGGCCGAGGAGCTGTTCGCACAGCACGGCTTCGCCGGCACTTCGCTGCGCCAGGTGACCAGCCAGGCCGACGTCAACATCGCTGCGGTCAACTACCACTTCGGCTCCAAGGAAAACCTGGTCAACGAGGTGTTCCGCCGCCGCATGGACGAGATGACCGGCGCCCGCCTGTCGCAGCTCGAGCGCGCCCGCAGCGAACACCCCGGGCAGCTGCGCCCGGTGCTGGCCGCCTTCGTCGAACCGGCACTGGCGCTGGCCCAGGACCGCCAGAACGGCGGCGCCTTCGTGCGCGTGATCGCCCGCGCCTACGCCGAGAAGAACGACAACCTGCGCAAATTCCTGTCCGACCACTACGGCCACGTGCTGCGCGCGTTCGGCAAAGCCATCGGCGAGTGCGTGCCCGACCTGAGCAAGGAAGAGCTGTACTGGCGCCTGGACTTCCTGGCCGGCTCGCTTACCTATGCCATGGCCGACTTCGGGCTGATCAAGCGTCCCGCCGGTGTCACCGAAGCGGCGCATCGTGCCCATGCCGCCCACGAACTGATCCATTTCGCCGAAGCCGGGTTCCGCGCCGCCGCTCGCGCCAGCGCCCTGCCCGCTTCCCTTTGATTCCACCCAGTAACTGCTGACCAACAAAGGCCCTACACCATGTCCAATTCCCTGCTAGTCCGCCGCGCCGCCGTGCTGGGTGCCGGCGTCATGGGTGCCCAGATCGCCGCCCACCTCACCAACGCTGGCGTCGACACCGTGCTGTTCGACCTGCCCGCCAAGGAAGGTCCGGCCGACGGCATCGTGCTGAAGGCGATCGCCAACCTGGGCAAGCTGAGCCCGGCACCGCTGGCCAGCAAGTCGCTGGCCGAAGCCATCACCCCGGCCAACTACGAGTCCGGCCTGGAGCAGCTGAAGGACTGCGACCTGATCATCGAGGCCATCGCCGAGCGCATGGACTGGAAGCAGGACCTGTACAAGAAGATCGCGCCGTTCGTGGCCGACCACGCGGTGCTGGCCTCCAACACCTCGGGCCTGGGCATCAACAAGCTGGCCGACGTGCTGCCCGAGCAGCTGCGCCACCGCTTCTGCGGCGTGCACTTCTTCAACCCGCCGCGCTACATGCACCTGGCCGAGCTGATCCCGGCCACCACCACCGACGCCGCCGTGCTGGAAGGCCTGGAAGAATTCCTGGTCACCACCCTGGGCAAGGGCGTGGTGTACGCCAAGGACACCCCGAACTTCATCGGCAACCGCATCGGCGTGTTCTCGATCCTGTCCACCATCCACCACACCCAGCAGTTCGGCCTGGGCTTCGATGAAGTGGACGGCCTGACCGGCCCGCTGGTCGGCCGCCCGAAGTCGGCCACCTACCGCACCTCCGACGTGGTCGGCCTGGACACCATGGCCCACGTCATCAAGACCATGGGCGACACCCTGCCGAATGACCCGTGGCATGAATTCTTCAAGTCGCCGAAGTGGCTGGACGCGCTGATTTCCAAGGGCGCGCTGGGCCAGAAGACCGGCGCCGGCATCTTCCGCAAGGTCGGCAAGGACATCGTGGTGCTGGACCTGGAGAAGCAGGACTACCGCCCGGCCGACCGCGCCGCTGCACCGGAAGTGGTCGAGATCCTGAAGATCAAGAACCCGGCCGAGAAGTTCGCCAAGCTGCGCGAGAGCCAGCACCCGCAGGCGCAGTTCCTGTGGGCGACCTTCCGCGACCTGTTCCACTACAGCGCCTATCACCTGGCCGACATCGCCGAGACCGCGCGCGACGTCGACCTGGCCATCCGCTGGGGCTACGGCTGGTCGCTGGGCCCGTTCGAAACCTGGCAGGCCGCCGGCTGGAAGCAGGTCGCGCAGTGGATCGCCGATGACATCGTCGCCGGCAAGAGCATGAGCAACGCCCCGCTGCCGGACTGGGTGTTCGATGGCCGCGACGGCGTGCATGCCGCCGAAGGCAGCTACAGCCCGTCGCGCAACGCCAAGCTGCCGCGCTCGTCGCTGCCGGTGTACCAGCGCCAGCGTTTCCCGGATCCGCTGCTGGGCGAGAAGTTCGCGCCGGGCGAGACCGTGTTCGAGAACGACGGCCTGCGCATGTGGCACGACGGTGATGGCATCGCCGTGGTCAGCTTCAAGACCAAGATGAACACCGTGTCCGACCAGGTGCTGGACGGCCTGCAGGAATGCGTCAGCCGCGCCGAGAAGGACTTCCAGGGCCTGGTGATCTGGCAGCAGAAGGAACCCTTCTCCGCCGGTGCCGACCTGGCCGGCGCTCTGGGCCTGCTGCAGGCCGGCAAGGTCGACCAGTTCGAAGAAATGGTTGCCAACTTCCAGCGCACCAGCCAGCGCATCAAGTACTCGCTGGTGCCGGTGGTGGCTGCCGTGCGTGGCCTGGCCCTGGGTGGCGGCTGCGAGTTCCAGATGCACAGCGCCAAGACCGTGGCCTTCCTGGAAAGCTACATCGGCCTGGTCGAGGCTGGCGTCGGCCTGCTGCCGGCCGGTGGTGGCCTGAAGGAACTGGCCGTGCGCGCCTCGCAGGCCGCGGGCCCGGGCGGCGACGTGTTCGCCGAACTGAAGAAGACCTTCGAGACCGTGGCGATGGCCAAGGTGTCCAACTCGGCGGTCAACGCCAAGGAACTGGGCCTGCTGCGCAGCACCGACAAGGTGGTGTTCAACAGCTACGAGGCGCTGCACATCGCCAAGGCCGAAGCGCGCGCCCTGGCCGAAGCGGGCTATCGTCCGCCGCTGCCGGCACGCCGCATCCAGGTCGCCGGTGACGTCGGTATCGCCACCTTCAAGATGATGCTGGTCAACATGCTGGAAGGCCGTTTCATCAGCCCGTACGACTACGAGATCGCCGAGCGCATCGCCACCGTGCTGTGCGGCGGCAAGGTCGACCGCGGCACCCTGGTCGACGAAGAGTGGCTGCTGACCCTGGAGCGCAAGCACTTCGTCGAACTGGCCCAGCAGGAAAAGACCCAGGCCCGCATCGCGCACATGCTGAAGACCGGCAAGCCGCTGCGTAACTGATTGATGGCGGGTGCCGACCCTTGGTCGGCACTCCTCTGCCTCTGGTGGGTGCCGACCGTTGGTCGGCACTCCGGCTAAAAAATTCGAGAGATCACTGCAATGACCAAGCAAATCCAGGACGCCTACATCGTCGCCGCCACCCGTACCCCGGTCGGCAAGGCGCCCAAGGGCATGTTCCGCAACACCCGCCCCGACGACATGCTTGCGCACGTGCTGCGCAGCGTCGTCGCCCAGGCCCCGGGCGTGGACGTCAACCGCATCGATGACGCGATCATCGGCTGCGCCATGCCGGAAGCCGAGCAGGGCATGAACGTGGCGCGCATCGGCGTGCTGCTGGCCGGCCTGCCGAACACCATCGCGGCGCAGACCGTGAACCGCTTCTGCTCTTCCGGCCTGCAGGCCGTGGCGCAGGCCGCCGACGCGATCCGCCTGGGCAACGCCGACCTGATGCTGGCCGGTGGCACCGAGTCGATGTCGATGGTGCCGATGATGGGCAACAAGATCGCCATGGCGCCGAGCGTGTTCGACAATGACCACGTCGCCATCGCCTACGGCATGGGCATCACCGCCGAGAAGGTGGCTGAAGAGTGGAAGGTCTCGCGCGAAGACCAGGACGCCTTCGCCCTGGCCTCGCACCAGAAGGCCATGGCCGCGATCCAGAACGGCGAGTTCAAGGACGAGATCAGCCCGTACGAAATCGTCTCGCACCTGCCGGACCTGGCCGACGGCCAGCGCATCATCACCCGCAACAAGATCGCCGACACCGACGAAGGCCCCCGCCCGGATTCTTCGGCTGAAGGCCTGGCCAAGCTGCGCCCGGTGTTCCGCAACGGCCAGTTCGGCGGCACCGTCACCGCCGGCAACTCCTCGCAGATGAGCGATGGCGCCGGCGCCGTGCTGCTGGCCTCGGAACAGGCGATCAAGGATTACGGCCTGACCCCGCTGGCCCGTTTCGTCAGCTTCTCGGTGGCCGGCGTGCGCCCGGAAGTGATGGGCATCGGCCCGATTGCCGCGATTCCGAAGGCACTGAAGCAGGCCGGGCTGACCCAGGACCAGCTGGACTGGATTGAACTGAACGAAGCATTCGCCGCGCAGTCGCTGGCGGTGATCCGCGATTGCGGCCTGGACGCGAGCAAGGTGAACCCGCTGGGCGGCGCCATTGCCCTGGGCCACCCGCTGGGTGCGACCGGCGCGATCCGTACCGCGACCCTGCTGCACGGCCTGCGTCGTCGCCAGCAGAAGTACGGCATGGTGACGATGTGCATCGGCACCGGCATGGGCGCGGCGGGTATTTTCGAGGCGCTGTAAGGTTCAAAGCGTTGCCGGCTGATTGCTGGTTGGCTGTGGGGCCCGGGTGGGTGAGGCTGCCCGGGACACGCCGTGAACCCGTCCCTGGGGGCTTGGCAGCGGCATCCATGCCGCTGACAGTCCCGGTCAGCCTCACCCACCCGCGCCATCCATCATTCCGCGCGGCGGAGGGGTGAGCAAAGGCAGGATCAAGAGCTGGGGTCAGAGCCCTTTGCTACGCAAAGAGATCCGACCCCGACTCGACGCTCGCGGAAACAAAAAAGGCAGCCACCGGCTGCCTTTTTGCTTTTGCTCTTGACCTTGATTCCGCCCTTCCCGTCCGCGCCCGCAGGAAACTGTCGAGAGGCGTGGGCAGGCCGCTGCAGGACCGTTGGCGCCATGGATGGCGCCATCGAGCCCCCATGGGTGAGGGCGCTTTGCTTGCGAAGCACTGCTTCGCAAGCGCCCGAACGCACAGCCGCCAGCGGCTGGGCCGGACCCCGGAGGGGGGTTTACGGCGTGTCCTGCAGCGGCCTGCCCACGCCTCCCCCACTTTGGCAGGAAGGCGCTGACGGAGCGCTTGATAGAACCCTTATTCCGCCAGCATCGCCGCCAGCTTCTCCCGCGCCGGGCCAGCCAGCTTCGGGTTGTCCAGCGCGAAGCGGATCGTCGCCTCCACCAGCCCCAGATGCGTGCCGCAGTCGAAACGGGTGCCCTCGAAACGATAGGCATCCACCTCTTCGGTCTTCAGCAGCTGCGCGATCGCATCGGTCAGCTGGATCTCGCCGCCGGCACCGCTGCCGGTCTGCTCCAGCAGCTCGAAGATCTTCGGGCTCAGCACGTAGCGGCCCACCACGGCCAGGTCGCTCGGCGCGTCCTCCGGCTTCGGCTTTTCCACGATCTGCGAAATGCGGCCCTTGCGGCCATCGAAGGCCTCGGTGGCGACGATGCCGTAGCTGGCGGTCTTTTCGTGCGGCACGTCTTCTACCGCGATCACACTGGCACCACTGGCCTCGTTGAGGTCGGCCATCTGCTTCAGCGCACCGGCACCCCGATTCCAGATCAGGTCATCGGGCAGCAGCACGGCAAACGGCTCGTCGCCGATCACCGCCTTGGCACACAGCACCGCGTGCCCGAGGCCCAGCGCTTCGGCCTGGGTCACGAAGATCGCGCGCACGCCATTGGGCAGCACGTGGCGGATCAGCTCCAGCTGCTCCTGCTTGCCGGCGCGCTCGAGCTTCTGCTCCAGTTCGTAGGCCTTGTCGAAATAGTCGGCGACCGCGTGCTTGTAGCGGTTGGTGATGAACACCAGCGTGTCGCAGCCGGCTTCGATCGCCTCATCCACGGCGTACTGGATCAGCGGCCGATCAATGATCGGCAGCATCTCCTTCGGCACAGTCTTGGTTGCTGGCAAAAAACGCGTCCCCAGCCCTGCCACCGGGAAAACTGCTTTGCGAATTCGCTTGCTCATTGGTGCCTGTTGGCCTCACGTGCCGGAAAAGGCACGACTTTAGCGGATGAAATGTAAGCATCCTGTTCGATTGGCGAGAACTCCGGCATCGTCGCAAACAGGATTTCCTGGATGCTGGCGGTGTCGTAGCTGGCAATCGCCTCACGCAGGCGTGGGACGTTGCCCAGCACCATATCCCGAGAGAATGTACGCACGCCGGCCTCGAGAATCTTCGGGTGCGCGGTCGAGCGGTAGTCTTCGTCCGAATAGAACAGCGTCTCGTGCAGCTTCTCGCCCGGACGCAGGCCGGTATAGATGATCTGGATATCCTTGTACGGCTGCTTGCCGGTCAGGCGGATCATCTGTTCGGCCAGCACGCGGATCGGCACCGGCTCGCCCATGTCGAGGGTGTAGATCGCGCCATGCGACGCCGAGGCGGCCGCCTGCAGAATCAGCTGACAGGCCTCGGGGATGGTCATGAAGTAACGGCTGACTTCCGGGTCGGTGACAGTGACCGGCCCGCCACGCAGGATCTGCTCGCGGAACAGCGGCACCACGCTGCCAGCCGACGCCAGCACGTTGCCGAAGCGCACCGTGACGAAACGGGTATGCGTGGACTTCTGGTCCAGGCTCTGGCAGATCATCTCGGCGTAGCGCTTGCTGGCACCCAGCGCATTGACCGGGTCGACCGCCTTGTCGGTGGAGATGAACACGAAATGCTCCACGCGCGCTTCCAGGCAGGCGCGGGCCACATTCTCGGTCGCCAGGATGTTGTTGCGCACCGCTTCGCGCAGCTGGCGCTCCAGCACCGGTACATGCTTGTAGGCGGCCGCATGGAAAGCCGTATCGACCGGGTGCAGCGACAGCGCATGGCGGATCACCGCCGGGTCACCACAATCGCCCAGCACTGCCTCGATCTCGACATCGGGGAAGCTGCGACGCAGCTCGCCTTCGATGGTCAGCAACAGCAGTTCACTGATCTCCAGCAGGATGATGCGACCGGCGCCATGCCGCGCGCACTGGCGACACAGCTCCGAGCCGATCGAACCACCGGCACCGGTGACCATCACGGTGCGCCCGCCCAACCAGCCGCGGATCAGGTTCCAGTCCGGCATGATCGGCTTGCGGCCCAGCAGATCCTCGATCGCCACTTCCTTCAACTGGCCCGGCAGCGACTGGCCCTGCAGGATGTCACTGAGCTTGGGCACGGTACGGAACGGCACGCCGGTGCTTTCGCAAATCGCGACGACACGCTGCATGCCCGCGGCGTCCAGCGACGGCATGGCAATGACCAGCAGCTTTGCAGCAGTCTCGCGGACCACCGTCGGCGCGTCATCCAGGGTGCCGAGGATCGGCAGGCCCTGCAGCTTGGCACCACGCAGGTGCGGTGCATCGTCGAGCAGGCCGACCGGCTCGAAGTTGCCGGAACGGCGCAGGTCGCGCACCAGGGTTTCGGCAGCCTGGCCGGCGCCGAGGATCAGCACGCGGCGGGCGCTGGAATCGGACTGCAGTGCCTGGTAGTCCTTCCAGGCGCGGTACAGCAGGCGCGGCGCGCCGAGCAGTGCCGACAGCGCGAACGGATAGATCACCAGCACCGACATCGGCACGCCGTCGAAGCGCTTCCACATCAGCACCAGGACGATCGCCACCATGCCGATGAAGCTGGCCTTGAAGATGTTCAGCAGGTCGCTGACGCTGGCGAACCGCCACAGGCCGCGGTACAGGCCCACGCGCCAGAACACCAGGCCCTGCAGCAACAGGACCAGGGTGGTATCGACGTTCCACAGGGGCAGTGCCGGGGCGTTGGGCAGGATCGAGTAGCGCCCTGCATGGAGCAACTGCCAGCATGCCCAGACCATGAAGAGGTCGTGGCAGACGATGGCCGAACGCGGCATCAGGCCGAGGATTCTGTCCCGCCAGGGTGAAGCCATAAGTCAGGTATTTCCTTGTCGGTGGCGCATTCCATTGCGCAGGAGGAGCCAGAGGACGCTCAACGCGATGAACCACGTGATCGCCACGGCAGCCTCCCACCTCGGCTGCAAATTGGAGCAGACATTGAACACTGTAATACTGAACAGGCCCAAAGCAAAGTACATCCCTGTCACCTGGGGGTGACTGGCTCCTGCCTGCACCGCGCGCTGGTAGACGTGCTGGGTATGGGGTTCCATCCAGCGTTGTCCGGAAATGATGCGCGCCAGCAGTGTGAAGCCGGCGTCCACGAGGAACGGCGAAACCGGCACCAGCAGCAGGATCCAGTTGATATCGGTGCGCACGCTGGCGAGCGCCAGCACGGCGGCGACCGCATACCCCAGCGCGCCGCTTCCGACATCGCCCATGAAGATCCGGGCCCGAGGGAAGTTGAACGGCAGGAATCCAAGGCAGGCCAGGCCCAGGGCCACGGCGGCCAGCGAGTACGGCCACGGCAGCACCGGCGCCAGCCCCAGCATCGCCACGACGGCCTGGCTGGCAGCAATGCCATTGATGCCGTCCATGAAATTCCAGATGTTGATCAGCGAGGCGGTGAACAGCAGCACCAGCACCGCCAGCAGCCAGCTGCCACCATTCATCTTGACCAGGCCGGCCAGCAGCGCTGCGGCGATGAAATGCACCAGCAGGCGACGCATCGCCGGCAGGGGCCTGTGATCGTCCCACCAGCCGATGCCGGCCACCAGCACCAGCCCAAGGCTGGCCACCAGCACCGTCGGCGTGCTTTCGGGCCAGGCCCAGATGGCCACGCCGGCAGTCACCAGCAGGCTGATGACGATGGCGATGCCGCCACCGCGTGGGGTGGCGACGCTATGGCTGCGGCGTTCGCCGGGCTGGTCCATCAACTGCTGGCGCAGCGCATAGCCGCGTGCAGCCCAGGTCAGCAACGCACTCAGCAGGGCGAGCCCCAGCAGCGCGCCCATTACAAGCCAGGGCATGGATCAGAGCACCGCGTAGTTCAGCAGCGGCTTGACCGTCCCCCACTCCTTGCAGCTCGGACACTGCCAGTGGTGGGTACGCGCACCGAAGCCGCAGCGCGTGCAGCGATAGGCCGGGTTGCGCACCAGCAGCTGGTCGGTGATGTGCTTGAGGTCATGCAGGGTGGCGGTGGAATCGGCTCCCTCGGCGAGGGTCAGGTCGATCAGCGCGGATTCGCCACGGACCGACGGGCGATCCTTGAGCTGGCGGCCGAGGTAGGCACGGGCCGGCGCCACGCCTTCCTGCTCTTCCATCAGCCGGGTCAGCGCCAGTACCGGGGCGATTCCGCGGTAGTGCTCGGTCATCTCCGACAGGAACGCGCGTGCGCCTGCCAGATCGCCAACCTTGCGATAGTTCTGCATCAGCGCCGGCAGCAGTTCCGGCAGGTATTCGGGGTCGTTGCGCGCGGCACGCTCGAAGGCGCGGACGGCGGCCTCGGGATTGCCCGCGTCGGTTTCCAGCCGGCCCTCGATGATGCCGGCGCGCACCGACATCGCGTCGGCCTGGTAGGCCCGGGCGATCGCCGCCCTCGCCTCTTCCAGCTTGCCGGCGCCACGGAAACGTTCGGCCAGTTCGCATTCGAACTGCCCGATCAGCTTGCCCATCGGCTCGCCGGTGACGTCCTCGAAACGGGTCGCGTTGTCGATCGCCTTTTCCCAGTCGCGTTCGGCCTGATAGATGCCGATCAGGTGCTTGAGCGCCTGCGGTGCACGCTGATCCAGCTGCGCCAGCTCGGTGAACACGGTCTCGGCGCGATCCAGCAGGCCGGACTTCATGTAGTCCTCGCCCAGGGCCAGCAGGGCCTGTACGCGCTGCGCATCACTCAGGTCATGGCGATTGACCAGCCCCTGGTGCAGGCGGATGGCGCGGTCGACTTCACCACGGCGGCGGAACAGATGGCCCAGCGCGACCTGGGTCTCGAAGGTTTCCTTGTCCAGCTCGGCGATGTGCAGGAACAGTTCGATGGCCTTGTCCGGCTGCTCGTTGAGCAGGTAGTTCAGGCCACGGAAATAGGTGCTCGACAGGCGGCTGACCTGGCTGTCACCGTGGCGTTGACCACCACGCCGTCCGATCACCCACCCGGCCAGGGCGGCCAGCGGAACGAACAGGAAGAACCAGAACCACTCGGTGACGAAATCCATCTTCGATCAACGTCCATCAAAAGATTGGGGGGAAGCAACCGGTGCCGGCGAGGCGACAGCGGACTTGTTGGCGCGGCGCAGCTGGCCATAGAGCGGAATGACCACGCTCACCAGCACCAGCCCGGCACCGACCACGACACCGACCAGCAGCGCGGCGATCAGGGCCACGCCCACCGAGGTGTGCAGTTGGGTAAACAGCAGGTTGATCGACATCGCGGTCATGTTGACCGCACCGATGATCAATCCAAGGATCAGCACCGCCAGCAGGACCAGCAGACGAAAAACCTTCATGCAACAGCTCCAGTGGCAGGAGTCCGTAGCTTATCCGACTCGCGGCTGGATTCGCACGCGGTGGCGCGACGGAAGGCTCAGGCCGGATCGGCGTCCAGCGGCAGCACACTGCTGACCCGCTCGCGCAGTTCCTTGCCCGGCTTGAAATGGGGGACATGCTTGCCCGGCAGGGCAACCGATTCGCCGGTCTTCGGGTTGCGGCCCAGGCGCGGCGGACGATAGTGCAGCGAGAAGCTGCCAAAACCGCGGATTTCGATGCGATCCCCGGCGGCCAGCGATCCGCCCATCATTTCCAGCAACGACTTCACCGCCAGATCGACATCATCGGCCTTCAGGTGCGCCTGGCGGCGCGCAAGGATTTCGATCAGTTCGGATTTGGTCATTACCGGCTCACATCAGGGGCATCTCAGCCTGAAACGGCCCGGGCAATGCCCGGGCCGTCCAGGAAACAACGAACAGCGTAAGGCCGATTACTCGGACTTGTTGCCGTTCAGCTGTGCACGCAGCAGCGCGCCCAGCTGGGTGGTGCCGCTGGAAGCCGAAGAGGACTGGTATTCCTCCAGCACTTCGCGCATTTCCGCGTCGTCCTTGGCCTTGATCGACAGCTGCAGGGTACGGCCCTTGCGGTCCATGCCCACGAACTTGGCTTCGACCTTGTCGCCGACCTTCAGGTGCTGGGTGGCGTCGTCAACGCGCTCGTTGGCGATGTCGCGGGCCGAGACGTAACCTTCGATGCCGTCAGCCAGCTCGATGATCGCGCCCTTGGCGTCGACTTCCTTCACCACGCCTTCGACCTTGGAGCCCTTCGGATTGGCAGCCATGTACTGGCCGAACGGATCCTGCTCCAGCTGCTTCACGCCCAGGGAGATGCGCTCGCGCTCCGGATCGACAGCCAGGACGACGGCGTCCAGGGTATCGCCCTTCTTGAAGTTGCGAACGACGTCTTCGCCGGTGGTGTTCCAGCTGATGTCGGACAGGTGGACCAGGCCGTCGATGCCGCCGTCCAGGCCGATGAAGATGCCGAAGTCGGTGATCGACTTGATCTGGCCCGACACCTTGTCACCCTTCTTGTGGGTGGCAGCGAAGGTTTCCCACGGATTGGCGGCAACCTGCTTCATGCCCAGCGAGATACGGCGACGCTCTTCATCGACGTCCAGCACCATCACTTCGACTTCATCACCAACCTGGACAACCTTGGACGGGTTGACGTTCTTGTTGGTCCAATCCATCTCGGAGACGTGCACCAGGCCTTCGACGCCCGGCTCGATCTCAACGAACGCACCGTAATCGGTGACGTTGGAGACCTTGCCGAAGACGCGGCTGTTGGCCGGGTAACGACGGCCGATGTTGTCCCACGGATCCTCGCCCAGCTGCTTCAGGCCCAGCGAAACGCGGTTGCGCTCGCGGTCGAACTTCAGCACGCGGACGTCCAGCTCGTCGCCGACGTTCACGACTTCCGACGGGTGACGCACGCGCTTCCACGCCATGTCGGTGATGTGCAGCAGGCCGTCGATACCGCCCAGGTCCACGAATGCACCGTAGTCGGTCAGGTTCTTGACGACACCCTTCAGGATCGCGCCTTCCTGCAGCTTGTCCATCAGCTGCTCGCGCTCTTCCGAGTGCTCGCTTTCGACGACAGCGCGGCGCGAGACCACGACGTTGTTACGCTTGCGGTCCAGCTTGATGAGCTTGAACTCGAGTTCCTTGCCTTCCAGGTAGGCCGGATCGCGCACCGGGCGCACATCGACCAGGGAACCCGGCAGGAAGGCGCGGACATCCTTGATGTCCACGGTGAAACCACCCTTGACCTTGCCGCTGATGCGGCCGGTGATGGTTTCGTTCTTTTCCAACGCTTCTTCCAGCTCGTCCCACACCATCGCGCGCTTGGCCTTCTCGCGCGACAGGACGGTTTCGCCGAAGCCGTTCTCGATCGAGTCGAGGGCGACCTTGACGATGTCGCCTTCGGCGACGTCGATTTCGCCAGCGTCGTTACGGAACTGTTCGATCGGCACGATGCCTTCGGACTTCAGGCCAGCGTTGATCACCACGACGTCGCCGCGGACTTCAACAACGGTACCGCTGACGATGGCGCCCGGCTTCAGCTTGGCCAGGTTGGCCTGGCTGGCTTCAAACAGTTCGGCAAATGATTCGGTCATTAGATTTACTCTGTTGGACACATGGGTCGGTGGCGTCCCCTTCAGGGGAATGGCGACCGCCCGCCTGTTGGTCGACCCCGGAAAAGCAGGTCGTGTGTAGTAGGAAAACCGCCACGCATCATTGCGCGACGGAGCTGGTACAGCACTGCTATGCGCGACCACCGCCGATGCTGCTGGCAGCGCTCCCGCGCGAACGGATCAGGCAGCCGGAACCGGAAGCAGATCCATCACTCTGGCAACGACATCATCGATGCCGATGCCTGTGGTGTCGATGAGGACAGCATCGTCTGCCGGCTTCAGGGGCGCCACGGTACGCTGAGCATCACGGGCGTCGCGGGCCATGATCTCGCGCAGGAGGTCATCAAAGTTAACAGAAACCCCCTTGTCTTTCAACTGCTTATGCCGGCGCTCGGCGCGCTCCTCGGCACTGGCGGTCAGGAAGACCTTGTAGGAGGCGTCCGGGAAGATCACCGTGCCCATGTCGCGGCCATCGGCAACCAGCCCCGGCAGCTCCCTGAATGCGCGCTGGCGCTCCTTCAGGGCAGCCCGGACCTCCGGAATGGCGGCAATGGCCGAGGCCAGCGCACCGGTGGTCTCCAGGCGCAGTTCGTCGGTGGCATCGGTGCCGTTGACCATGACCCGCATGGCATCACCCTGCTCGACAAACTGAACGTGGGTGTCGAAGGTGCAGCGGACCAGCGCCGAGGCGTCGGAGGTATCGATGTCGGCCCAGCTTGCGGCGACGCCCACTGCCCGGTACAGCGCGCCCGAATCCAGGTAATGCCAGCCCATCCTGCGCGCGATGATGCGGCTGATGGTACCCTTGCCGGCCCCGGATGGGCCGTCGATGGTCAGGACGGGAGCGAGTGGATTCATGGGGGTCCCAGAGCGTGTGAAGAGGCCATTCTAGCCCCTGCCAGACGCCCCCAGCGGGATCTTTTGTGCAACCACTTGAAACCATGAGGAAAAGCCCGGTAGAATGGCGGGCTTGAACGAGCGTCAACTGCCGATTGTCTTTCGCATATCGCGGCCACGCTCCACCCGAACAACTACTGTTTACGCCGAGGTATGCCATGAAAGTCCTGTCCTCCCTGAAGTCGGCGAAGGCCCGTCACCGTGACTGCAAGGTCGTGCGTCGTCGTGGCAAGATCTTCGTCATCTGCAAGTCGAACCCGCGTTTCAAGGCGCGTCAGCGCTAAGCCTCACAGCCTTCCGGCTGCGGCTGGCCCTACGCGGGGCCGACCCGATGCAAGAAACCGCCTTCGGGCGGTTTTTTGTTTATGCGGCTTTTTCCTGCCGTTTTTGCTGTAATCGCCTTTCTTGACCACTGGGGAGTAGATCGAGATGAAGCGTTACCTGTCCGCCCTGGCCATGATGGCCACCCTGGCCGCCGCCACACCGGCACTGGCCGATACCCTGCTTGTCGATCGTGCCCGCGAGAAGCCGGCCGGTGCCGTGCCCGTGCGCGGCCAGAGCATGCAGCAGGTGCAGGCGCAGTTCGGCGCGCCCAACGAGCAGCTGCAGCCGCGTGGCGGGCAGAAGCGGCAGTGGCCGACCATCAACCGCTGGGTGTACCCGCAGTTCACCGTCTACTTCGAGAAGCAGAAGGTGATCAACGTGGTGGCCAACCAGGCGGACCCGAACGAAATCGGCCCGAAACCGCCGATCCGTTGATCCCTTTACCCGCCGTGGGCGGGCCTGTGTAGCGAGACCATGAACCAGACCCTTCGTTTTCCTGCCGAGTGGGAAGCCCAGAGCGGCGTCCTGATTGCCTGGCCCACCGCCGACACCGACTGGGCCGACCGCCTGGGCCAGGTGGAAGAGACCTACATCGCCCTGGTCGCGGCCATCACCCGCTTCCAGCCGGTGCTGATCTGCGTGGCCGACGATGATGTGGAGACCTATGCGGAGATGCGGCTGCGTTCCAACCGCATCGACATGGACAAGGTCCACTTCACCACGGCGGCCTACGACGATACCTGGCTGCGCGACTCCGGCCCGATCACCCTGCGCCGTGCCGACGGCGGTTTCCAGCTGCTGGATTTCCGCTTCACCGGCTGGGGCGGCAAGTTCGATGCCACCCTGGATGACCAGCTGGTGGGCGTGCTCGACCAGGCCGGCGTGTTCAATGACGCACCGGTGCGCAGCATTCCGTTCGCGCTGGAAGGCGGCGGCATCGAGACCGACGGCGAAGGCACCCTGCTGACCACCTGGAAGTGCCTGCACGAGCGCCACCCGGACCGCGACCGCGCCAGCCTGAGCGCCGACCTGGCCGACTGGCTGCAGCAGGACCGCGTGCTGTGGCTGGACCACGGCTACCTGGAAGGCGACGACACCGACGCCCACATCGATACCCTCGCCCGCTTCGCCTCGGCTGACAGCATCGTCTACCAGGCCTGCGACGACGAGAGCGACTCGCACTACGCCGAACTGCAGGCGATGGGCAATGAGCTGGCCGCGCTGCGCACCAAGGATGGCCAGCCGTACCGCCTGTTCCCGCTGCCGTGGGCACAGCCGGTGATCGACGAAGGCCGCCGGCTGGCTGCGTCGTACGCCAACTACCTGATCGTCAATGGCGCGGTGCTGATGCCGGCCTACGGCGACCCGGCCGACGACCTGGCCCGCGATGTACTGGCCCAGGCACACCCGGGCCGCGAGATCGTGCAGGTACCCTGCCGCTCGCTGATCTGGCAGAACGGCAGCCTGCACTGCATCACCATGCAGCTGCCGGCCGGGCTGTTGAAGGCGTAAGCGGTAGTGCCGGCCGCTGGCCGGCAACCATGCAATGCCTGATGGATCCACGGGATTGCCGGCCAGCGGCCGGCACTACCAGCACCCATTCAGCGCGCAACACGCCGTCGCCGTCCATCCGCGCTAACATGCAGGTTTTCCCCCGCAGGAACGCCCCGCATGAACTCGCGTAGCCCCCTTACCGTCGCCCTGATCCAGGAGCGCAACCACGGTGATGCCGCCGCCAACCTGGCGGTGATCGAAGCACGCGTGGCCGAGGCGGCTGCCCAGGGTGCCAAGCTGGTGCTGCTGCAGGAACTGCACAACGGCCCGTACTTCTGCCAGCACGAGTCGGTGGACGAGTTCGACCTGGCCGAGCCGATTCCGGGCCCGAGCACCGAGCGCCTGGGCGCGCTGGCGAAGAAGCATGGCGTGGTGCTGGTCGGCTCGCTGTTCGAGCGCCGCGCTGCCGGCCTGTACCACAACACCGCCGTGGTGTTCGAGAAGGACGGTACCCTGCTCGGCAAGTACCGCAAGATGCACATCCCGGATGATCCGGGCTTCTACGAGAAGTTCTACTTCACCCCGGGCGACATCGGCTTCACGCCGATCGATACGTCGGTGGGCCGCCTTGGCGTGCTGGTGTGCTGGGACCAGTGGTACCCGGAAGCGGCACGCCTGATGGCGCTGGCCGGTGCCGAACTGCTGCTGTACCCGACCGCGATCGGCTGGGACCCGGACGATGTGCAGGACGAGAAGACCCGCCAGCGCGACGCCTGGGTGCTGAGCCACCGTGGCCACGCCGTGGCCAACGGCCTGCCGGTGCTGAGCTGCAACCGCGTCGGCCACGAAGCCTCGCCGCTGGGCGCGTCGGGCATCCAGTTCTGGGGCAACAGCCACGTGCTGGGCCCGCAGGGCGAATTCCTGGCCGAGGCCGGCACCGACGCCACCGTGCTGCTGTGCGACGTCGACCTGCAGCGCAGCGAGCATGTGCGCCGCATCTGGCCGTTCCTGCGTGATCGCCGCATCGATGCCTACGGCGACCTGCTCAAGCGCTACATCGACTGAGCCGGAGCCCGCGCATGGCCGTCCTCATCCGTGATGCCGGCCCGGCCGACATCGACGCGATCACCGCGATCTATGCGGTGGAAGTGACCGACTTCGTCAACACCTACGAGTACGACATCCCGGACGCGACCGAGATGCTGCGCCGCATGCGCGACATCGTCGATCGCGGCTTCCCCTACCTGGTCGCCGAGATCGACGGCCAGGTCGCCGGCTATGCCTACGCCAATACCTACCGCACCCGCGTCGCCTACCAGTGGACCGTGGAGAACTCGGTCTACGTCGATGCCGCATTCCAGGGCAAAGGCGTCGGCACTGGCCTGCTGCAGGCCTTGATTGATGCCTGCGTGACGCGTGGCTACCGGCAGATGGTGGCGGTGATCGGCGAACCGACCAACACCGCGTCGATCAAGCTGCACGAACGCTTCGGCTTCGAGCTGGTGGGCGTGTTCCGTGGCCTTGGCCGCAAGCACGGCCGCTGGCTGGATACCGTGCAGATGCAGCGCGCGCTCGGCGATGGCGCCGACACCGCACCTTCCAATGAATGAACCCATGACTGAAACCCTTCCCGAAACCGGCGACGACCTGTTCGCCGGCCAGCCGGTGCGCGTCGTCGAACGCGACGGCGTGCGTTACACCCTGCTGGGCACCGCCCACGTCTCACGCGCCAGCGTCGAGGCCGTTGAAAAGGCCATCGACAGCGGCCGCTTCGATGCGGTGGCCGTCGAGCTGGACCCGCAGCGCCTGCAGGCGCTGAGCGACCCGGACACACTGGCCAAGCTCGACCTGGTCGAGGTGATCCGCAAGGGCCGCGTCGCCCTGTTCGCCGCCAACCTGGCTCTGTCCGCCTACCAGCGCCGCCTGGCCGAGCAGCTCGACATCGAGCCCGGTGCCGAACTGAAGCGTGCGGTGGAACTGGCGCGCGAGCGCAACCTGCCCGTGCACCTGATCGACCGCGAGGTCGGCCTGACCTTCCGCCGTGCCTCGCAGCGGCTGGGGTTCTTCGGCAAGCTGAAGCTGGTCGCCGGGCTTGGCGCCGGCCTGTTCTCGTCCGAGGAAGTGGGCGAGAACGAGATCGAGAAGCTCAAGCAGGGCGACATGCTGGAATCGAGCTTCGGCGAGTTCGCCAGCGAGAGCCCGGCGCTGTACGAGACCATCATCGGCGAGCGTGACCGCTACATGGCCACGCGCCTGCGCGAAGAACACGATCCGCAGCAGCGTGAGGTGTTGGCGGTGGTCGGTGCCGGTCACCTGGCCGGGCTGGCCCGCTACCTGGAAACCGACACCGAGGCGCCGGCGCCGCTGCGTGCCGAGCTGGAGGCGGTGCCGAAGAAGCGCAACATTCCGTGGTTCACGCTAGGCATCCTGGCGATCGTAGCGACCGGCATCGGCGTGGGCTTCTACCGCGGCGGCCTGGGCGTGGGCACCGAACTGCTGGCAACCTGGGCGATGTATACCGGCGGCCTGGCGGGCCTGGGCTGCCTGCTGGCCGGCGGCCATCCCCTGAGCATCCTCACCGCGATCGCGGTGGCCCCGTTCAAGCCGTTCCGCCTGAGCATCCCGACCGGCGCGTTCTCGGCACTGGTGGAAGCGCGGCTGCGCAAGCCAGCGTATGAGGACTTCCTGAAGCTGCGCGACGATGCGCAGAGCCTGAAGGGCTGGTACCGCAACCGTGTCACCCGCGTGGTGCTGACCTTCATGCTGACCAACCTGGGCAGCATGCTGGGCCTGTGGCTGACCACGTTCAAGGTCTGGGGCAAGGTGGCGGGCTGATGGTCCCCCCGGGCATGGCCCGGCGAAAAAAAAGGGGGAGGCCGCCCCACTACGACCGGCCTCCCCCACACCACAACACGTTGTCGCGCATTACAGCCGGGCAGCGCCCGGCGCTACCATTTCCAGGCCGCGCGCACGGCGGATCAGCCGCGTCACGGCAGTGCGCAGGTCATCGAGCACCGCGTAGATCGTCGGCAGGAACAGCAGGCTGACCACCGTCGAGAACGCCAGGCCGCCGGCAATCGCACGCGCCATCGGCGAATACTCCGGGCCATTGCCGAACATCTGCGTATCGGTCAGCGAGATCGGGATCATCGCCAGGATTGCCGTGCCCATGGTCATCATGATCGGGCGCAGGCGTTCGCGTGAGCCTTCCACCAACGCCTGGGTGCGGCCCATGCCGCTGCGCCGCAGGTTGTTGATGTGCTCGATCATCACGATTCCGTTGTTCACCACCACGCCCATCAGCACCAGGATGCCGATGAAGGACATGATCCCGAACGAGGTACCGGTGATCCAGAACAGCCAGAACACGCCGAAGATCGAGAACAGCACGCCGCTCATGATCGCCGCCGGGAACAGCAGCGACTCGAACACCGCCGCCATCACCACGTAGATCATCACCAGCGCGATCAGCAGGTTGAACACCATCTGCTGCATGGCTTCGTCATCATTGCCGTAGTCGCCACCGTCGAAGGTGAAACCATAACCAGCCGGGAAGTTCATCGGCTTGAGCACGGCTTCGATCGCCTTGCGCCCGTCCGGTGCGGTGACCTTCTCGGCCAGGTTGGCCTTGATGGTCAGCGTGGTCTGGCGGTTGGTGCGTCCGATCTGGGTGGCCGACGAACCGACGTCCACGGTGACCAGACTCAGCAGCGGCACGCTGCGGCCATCGCCGGTGCGCACGCTGAAACCGGCCAGGTCTTCCGGGCTGCTCTGCTCGGCGCCGGCGAAGCGCACCCACACCGGCACTTCATTGTCACCGCGGCGGAACTCGCGCATCGGTGCGCCGCGCAGCGCCAACCCGACGAAGCTGGCCACCTGCTCGGCGTTGAAGCCGAATGCCGCGGCGCGCTCGCGGTCGACACGCACCTTCAGCTCGCCGCCCTTCTCGCCGTTGTCGATGCGCACGTCGCGCAGTTCGGCACGCTGCGCCAGCAACGGCACCACTTCCTGGCCGATCTCCTGCAGCATCGAGCTGGAATCACCCACCAGCTGCACCTGCACGCCCTGGTTGCTGCCGCCGCCATCGCCGCCCTGGTTGCCGACGAAGTAATCGGTGCGGGCCGACTTCGGCAGGCCCTTGCGCAGTTCCTCCTGCAGCGCCTTGATGTCCTTGGCGTACTTTTCGTCCAGGGTGACGACCGTGGAGCTGCCTTCCTGCTCGCTGTACCAGGAGTACACCTGCTTCACGTGCAGGCGTTCGCGGTTCTGGTCGATCCAGTTCTCCACCCGCGCCACTTCCTCGGACATCTGGCGGTAGGTGTAGGCACCCTTCCACATGTAGCCGATGAAGATGTCCTTGCCACCCTCGCCACCGAACATGTCGATCTTGGTCAGCTTCATCGGCACCAGGCTGACCAGCACCACCAGCAGGATGCCGAACAGGCTCCAACCGCGGTGATGCAGCGACCAGTCCAGCAGCTGCGCGTAGCGCCGCTGCAGGCGCGCGATCAGGCCGGTCTGCGAGTGCACCAGCTTGGGCGTGGCCATGCGTGCGGACAGCATCGGGATCAGGCTGACCGCCACCAGCCACGAGGCCAGCAGCGAGACCGAGATGGTGATCGCGATCTGCGCCATGAAAATGCTGATGTTGTTGGTCTCGCCGAACAGGTTCGGCACGAACACGATGCAGTGGCACAGCGTACCGGCGCTGAGCGCGATGGCCACGTTGCGGGTGCCGATGATCGAGGCCAGCCGTGGCTGCCCCGGCATGCGCTCGCGCTCCTGGTAGATGCTCTCCACCACCACCACGGCATTGTCGACCAGCATGCCCACCGCCAGCAGCAGGCCCATCATGGTCAGGATGTTCAGTGTCACCCCGACGAAGTACATGAAGCCGAGGGTGATGGTGAAGCAGATCGGAATGGCCAGGGTCACCATCAGCGTCGACGGCCAATGGCGCAGGAAGAAGAACAGCACCGTGATCGACAGGATCAGGCCGACCGCGCCGGCCTCGGCCAGTTCCAGCAGCGAGGACGTCACCGCCTTGCCCTGGTTGTCGATCACCTTGATCTGCACGTCGCGCATGGACGGCTGCGCGCGGATCGCCTCGACTTCGGCCAGCGCCGCACGCGAGACGTCCACCAGGTTGGCACTGCGCTCCTTGAAGATATCCAGGCCCACCGCCGGGTTGCCGTCCAGGCGGCGCCCGTAGTTCATCCGCGCCGGCTTCAGGCGGACATCGGCGATATCACCCAGGCGCAGGCCCTTGGCGTTGATCACCAGGTCGCGCATTTCCTGCAGGTCGGTGATCTCGCCCACCGGCTGCACGCGCACGCGCTGGCCGTTGTCGTCGATCTGCCCGGCCGAGATCGAGAAATTCAGCGTGCGCAGGCGCTCGCTCAGCTCGTTGATGCTCAACCCATGCGCGTTGAGCCGGTTCGGATCGATGGCGATCTCGACCTCGTTCGGCGGCGCACCGGTGATGTCGACCCTTGCCACACCCGGGATGCGCTCGATGCGCCGCTTGAACTCACGGTCGAGCATGTCATAGGCGGTGGTCAGGTCGGTGGTGCTGGCCAGGCGCACCTTCAACACGGGCTGGTCACTGCTGGACCACTTGAACACGTTGTAGCGCTGCAGGTCGTCGGGCAGGTCGCTGCGGATCGCATCGATACGCTCGCGCGCGTCGGACGCGGCAATCGCAATGTCGCGGTCCCAGTCGCTGAACTCGATGTAGATCAGCGCCGCCTCGGAGGTGGCCGACGAGCGCATGCGCTTGATGCCGGTCATCGTCGCCAGCGATTCCTCGACCGGGCGGATGATGGTTCGTTCCACTTCTTCCGGGGTCGAGCCGGTGTACGGAATCTGCACGAACAGGAACGGCGCGGAGATGTCCGGCAGCGCCTCCAGCGGCAGCCGGAACGAAGCGATCAGGCCGATCACCACCAGCGACACGAAGCACATGATGGTGGTGACCGGGCGGCGGATGGAGAACTCGGCAACACTCATGCCGGTTCCTCCACACCTGCCGTGCCGCCCTCGTCGCCGTGCAGGCCTTCGCCGGCATGCTTGCGGCCACGTTCGCGGTAATACGCATCGCCACGACGGTCCATCAGGTCGTACACCACCGGGATCACCAGCAGCGTCAGCAGCGTCGACACCAGCAGGCCACCGATCACGGTGATCGCCATCGGCGCACGCACTTCGGCGCCCTCGCCCATCGCCACCGCCAGCGGCAGGAAGCCGAACAGCGTGCACAGGGTGGTCATGATGATCGGGCGCAGGCGCGAGCGCGCACCTTCCACCAGCGCCTCGTGCTTGGCCACGCCGGCCTCGCGCAGCTGGTTGACCTTGTCGATCAGGATGATCGCGTTCTTGGTCACCAGGCCGACCAGCAGGATCAGGCCAATGAACACCACCACCGAGATGGGCTTGCCGGTCAGCATCAGCGCCAGGATCGCGCCGACCAGCGCCAGCGGGATGGTGAACAGGATCACGAACGGGTGCAGCAGCGATTCGAACTGCGAGGCCATCACCAGGTAGACCAGGAAGATCGCCAGGCCGAAGGCGAAGATCAGCGACTTCGCCGCCTGCGCCAGCTCCTCGCCCTGGCCGCCGATGTGCAGGCCGACGCCCGCGCCCAGTGGCTGCTCGGCGACCATCTGCTGCACTTCGCGCATGGCTGCGCCGAGGTCGATGTCGCGCAGGTTGGCCGACACTACCGCCACCCGGGTCTGGTCGGCACGATGGATCTCGCTGGGGCCAGTAGTGGCGACCACGTCGGCCACCGCGTCCAGGGTGACAGGACGGGTGCTGCCCGGGTTGACGATCAGCCGGCGGATGCTCTCCACGCTGGCACGATCACCTTCCTGGGCCCGCACCAGCACGTCGATCTTGCGATCACGGAAGCTGTAGCGGGTGGCGACGTCGCCGCGTACCTTCTTCACCACCACGTCGGCGATCTGGCGGGTGGTCAGGCCCAGTGCACCGGCACGCTCCTGGTCGAAGCGGATCTGGATTTCCGGGAAGCCCTCTTCCACCGTCGACTTCACGTCGGCGTAGTGGGCATTGCCGCGCAGCATCGCTGCCAGGCGCTGGCCGGCCACTTCCAGGGTGGCCATGTCCTGCCCGCGCAGCTCGATTTCCAGCGGCGTGGAGAAACTGAACAATGCCGGCCGCGCGAAGTCGACCTGGGCACCCGGGTGCTGGCTCATGGTACCGCGCAGGCGCTCGGTGATCGCCGCTTCCGTGTGCGCATTGCCGCCGCCTTCCATCACCACGGTCAGCTTGCCGATGTTCTCACCGCTTTCGGTCGGGCTGGCATCCAGCCGGGTGCCGCTGCCGCTTACGCCATACAGCGAGGCCACGCCTTCGCCCTTGCCGTGTGCCAGCTGCAGCTCGCGCACCAGCGCATCGGTCTGCTTGAGCGGCGTGCCGGCCGGCAGCTTCACCGTCATTTCGAAACGGTCCTGCGCCAGCTGCGGGATCAGGTCCGCACCAAGCATCGGCACCAGCGCCATGGTCGCTACGAAAATGATGGCGGCCACGCCCAGCACCTTGCCCGGATGCGCGAGCGCACTCGGCAGCAGGCGCAGGTAGCCACGCTCGGCGCCGGCATAGGGCTTCATCGCCAGGTCGCTGGCCTTGCGCATCACCGGGCCGATCACCGCGACCACGCCGCGCCACAGGCGCACCACCAGCCAGGCCAGCGCATAGAAGCTCCAGCGCACGCTGGCGACCACGCCACGGCGACCCAGCGCCACCGGCTTCTGCCAGCGCTTCTGCGGCTGCCACGCTGCGTTCGGCGCTTCTTCCGGGAACGCCAGCGGCGGCCGTCCCTTCAGCGAGCTCAACATCGGGATCAGGGTCATCGACACCAGCAGCGAGATCGCGATGGCGATCGCGACGGTCAGCGCCTGGTCGCGGAACAACTGCCCGGCGATGCCGTCGACGAACACCAGCGGCAGGAACACCGCGATGGTGGTCAGGGTCGAGGCGACCACGGCCATGCTCACTTCGCGGGTGCCGGCAATCGCCGCCTGCAGGATGCCCAGGCCACGCTCGCGGGCCTTGGCGATGCTCTCCAGCACCACGATCGAGTCATCCACGACCAGGCCGGTGGCCAATGCCAGGCCACCCAGCGACATCACGTTCAAGCTGAGGCCGAGCTGGCCCATGAAGAAGAACGTGGCGATGATCGAGACCGGCAACGACAGGCTGATCACGAACGTGCTCCAGCCATCGCGCAGGAACAGGAAGATGATCAGGATCGCCAGCAGGCCACCGATCACGGCATCCTTCTTGACGTCGGCGATGGCGTGCTCGATGAAGCGCGACTGGTCCTCGATGGTTGTCAGCTCGACGTCCGACGGGAACGTGCCCTTGATCTGCTCCAGGCGCTTGCGCAGCGCTTCGGCGGTGGACACGGTGTTGGCGTCGCCTTCCTTGTAGATGGCCAGCTCGACCGATTCCTTGCCGCCCAGGCGGATGATCGCTTCACGCTCCTTGTAGCCCTGGCGCACCGTGGCCACGTCCTTCAGGCGCACCGGCACGCCGTTGGCAACCACGCTGGAGCCACCACCGGACGATGCGCTCTGTGCCGCCGACGCCGCCGCGATGGCGGCCGCCGAACCGGTCGACGCGGCGATGTTGAACATCTGCTGCAGCGCCGAGTCCGCCGCGCTGCCATTGGCGGCCTGGGTGGTGACCAGCAGGTTGCGGATTTCCTCCAGGTCGGCGAACTGATTGACGGTACGCACCAGGAAGCGCTGCGAACCCTCCTCCAGGCGGCCACCGGAAATATTGATGTTCTCGTCCTTCAGGCGCTTGATGACGGTGTCGATCGGCAGGTTCAGCTGGGCCAGCTTCTGCTGGTCGATGTCGACCTGGATCTCGTCCTCCAGGCCACCGCCGACCTTCACTGCTGCCACGCCAGTGACCGGCTCCAGTTTCTTCTTCAGGTCTTCATCGGCATAGCGGCGCAGGCCGGTCAGCTCGCGCACCGCATCGGCATCGCTGGTCGGCGCCGCCTTGTTCGACAACACCAGGCGCATGATCGGCTCGGTGGACGGATTGAAGCGCAGCAGCACCGGGGCCTTGGCCTCCAGCGGCAGGTTCAGCGCTTCCATCTTGTCGCGCACCTCCAGGCTGGCCTGGTCCATGTTGGTGCCCCAGGCGAATTCCAGCACCACATCGCTCTGGCCGGTGCGCGAGACCGACTTCAGCTTGCGCAGGTTCTTGACCACGCCAACCGCCTCTTCGACCGGCTGGGTGATCAGGGTTTCGATTTCAGTCGGCGCTGCACCGGTGTATTCGGTGCGCACGGTCAGCGTCGGATAGCTCAGGTCGGGCAGCAGGTTGACCTTGAGGTTGCCCAGCGCGATCAGGCCGAACAGCAGCAGCGTGACCGTGCACATGGCGATGGTCACGCGGCGGCGGGTGGCGAATTCCACCAGGCCGCCGCGCATGCTGGCGGCGGCGCCGTCGCTCGCCGGCGAGGCACCGTGGTCGTGGCCCGGCGCGGTCATTGCTTGCTCCCGGCCTTGTCTGCCGGCTTGGCGGCCGCAGCGACCGTCTTCGCCTTCGGGTCGGCAATCACCTGCACCGTGGTGCCGTCGCGCAGGGCGACCTTGCCGGCGGTGACCACCTGATCACCGGCCGCCAGGCCATCACGGATCTCCACCCACGGGCCCTCGGCGTAACCCAGCTTGACCGGAACGCGTGCGACCTTGCCTTCGCGCACGCGGAACACCGCCGGCTCACCGTCGTCGAGCAACGCCAGGCGCGGTACGACCAGCGCATCGGCACGCTGGTCGTAGTCGATGCGGATGCGACCGAACATGCCGGGCTGCAGCGCGTGTGCGGCGCCGTCGAAGGCGCTGACCACGCGAAACGTGCCGCTGCCCGAATCCACCACCGGCGCGATGCGATCGACGGTGCCGGTGAAACTCTGCCCCGGCAGCGCATCGGCCGCCAGCGTCACCGGCTGGCCGGCGCGCAGGGTGGCCAGCTCGCGCTCGGGTACGTTGAGGGTGGCTTCCAGCCGCGAGTTGTCGACGATGCGGAAGATCGGCGTGTTGATCTGCACGAAGTTGCCGGTCTTGATCGAGCGCGAAGCGATCACGCCGGAGATCGGCGCCACCACCGTGGTGTAGGACAGCTCCAGCGTGGCCAGGCGGTACTGCGCGCGGACGTTTTCCAGGTCGTAGCGCAGCTGGTCGACATCGGCGGCGCTGACCATCTGCTGGCCAACCAGCTTCTGTGCGCGCTGGTAGTTGTTTTCCAGCTTGCGCATCTGCGCTTCGCTCTGTGCCACGGCCAGGCGCGCGCGGTCCGGGTCCAACCGCACCAGCGGCTGGCCGGCGGTGACCCGCTGCCCTTCCTCGACCAGCACCGCCAGGGCTACGCCGGAGGTCTTGGCGACCACCTGCGACTCGGCGCGTGGCTCCAGCGCCGCAGTACCGGTGTAGCTGGCCGCGACGGCACGATGGCTGGCCACCGCGACTTCGACCGGGACGGCGTCGACCTTCTTCTCCTCCTTGGTCTCGGCAGCCTTGGCTTCGGAATTGGGCCCTGCGGCGCAACCGCCCAGCAGCAGGGAGGTGGAGATCAGCAGTGCGGCAGCGCAGATTCCGCTGCGACGGCCGGACAGGAAGGTTGGGTGCGACATCGTCAGATCCCTGGAGGATGCGTGGACAGGTGTGGTAGCAAAGTAATGCACCACTTCACGGCAACACCATATCCCAAAGGTCATGGTGTCTTCACGCCGCTGGTCGGCCCACCCCCATTTCAGCTAGATGAAACCTGAGGCTATACTCGGGGCGTTCCGTACCCCACGCCGGAACGACCAGACCCGAATCCCCGGAAACGACACCATGCGCCCGCAGCCGCTCGCCGCTTGTCTCGCTCTGGCCGTCCTCCTGCCCCTTGGGGCCGCCGCACAGCCCGCTCCTGCTCCTGCCACACCCTCCCCGGCCCCGGCTCCCGCCGCTGCGCCGGCGCCCGTCGCACCCACCGGCAACTTCGACAATGGCCGCGTGCTGGCCTACACCTGCCAGGGCTGCCACGGCATCACCGGCTACAAGAACGCCTACCCCAGTTACCGGGTGCCGAAGATCGGCGGCCAGACCCAGCAGTACCTGGCCCAGGCCCTGACCGAGTACCGCCAGGGCAAGCGCCGGCATCCGACGATGCAGGCGCAGTCGATGAGTTTCAGCGAACAGGAGATCGCCGATCTCTCTGTTTACCTGTCCACCGTCAAGTAAGGCCCGCCCATGTCGAAAGCCGCGCATCCGATGCGTCACGCCATCGCCCTGTCCGTTGCCCTGCTGCTGGCGGCCTGTTCACAGTCGCAGGTGGAAAACAGCGAGAAATCCGCCGCCGACCCGGGCCATGCCAGCGGCGAACACGGTTCTTCGTCCTCCGCTGGCCTGCCGGCAGGCCGCGAAGCCGCCGGTGAAGCCCGCGCCAAGGTGAAGGGCAAGGCCACCAACCAGAGCTGCATCGACTGCCACGGGGCCGACGGCAATGCGCCGATCGATCCGACCTATCCGAAACTGGGTGGCCAGTACGGCGATTATCTGGCGCATGCGCTGCAGGCCTACCGCGCCGGTGACCGCCAGCATGCGCTGATGACGCCGCAGGCGAAGGACCTGAGTGATCAGGACATCGCCGATCTGGCCGCGTATTTCGGCAGCCGGCCGAGCCAGCTGCGGGATCTGCACGGGGTCAAATGACCGCTCTGCGCGGATCATGACTGCTGCAATCTGATGCGTTCATGGGCGTTACTTTTCTTGATGACGCACATCCTTGTGCGTCACCCTGCGGGCCGGCTATGCCGTTCCACCCTGCTCCTGCAGTGCGGTGCGCGCAAAGAAAAGTAACCAAAAGAAACGCTCCGCCGCCCGCGAGCCGATGCTACGCACCGGTACCCTGCGCTCCTCGGCCCACCGAGAAACGCCGCGGGAACTCGCTGCGCTCAGACACCCGCGCCTCTTCGCCCTCGCCGGACCTGCGGTGCTCGGCTCGCTTCAAGGCGGAATCAGATCAAAAGCCACAGCCGCCCGCCGGGCGAGACGGCCGTGGCAGACGCTCAGCCTTCCAGTTCTTCCCAGCGCGCGTACGCGGCATCCAGCTCGGCCTGCACCTTGGCCAGCTGCTGGGTGTGCGCGGTCACTTCGGCACTGCTGCGGGTGTAGAACGACGGGTCGTTCATCGCCGAGGTCAGCCCTTCGACATCGCCTTCCAGCTTCTCGATGGTCTTCGGCAGCTGCTCCAGTTCGCGCGCTTCCTTGTAGGCCAGCTTGCGCTTGGGCGCAGCCGGAGCAGCGGCCGTGGCGGCCGGTGCAGCAGCCGCCGGCTTGGCTGCCGGGGCCGCGGCAGGCGCAGCCACGCTGGCTGCATAGCGCTGCCAGTCGCTGTAGCCACCGACGTACTCACCGATCACGCCGTCGCCTTCCATCACCAGCGTGGACGTCACCACGTTGTCGATGAAGTCACGGTCGTGGCTGACCAGCAGCAGGGTGCCGGTGTACTCGCCCAGCAGCTCTTCCAGCAGCTCCAGGGTTTCCACGTCGAGGTCGTTGGTCGGTTCGTCCATCACCAGCAGGTTGGACGGCTGCGCGAACAGCTTGGCCAGCAGCAGGCGGTTGCGCTCGCCGCCGGACAGGCGGGTGATCGGCGCGCGCGCGCGCTCGGGGGTGAACATGAAGTCCTGCAGGTAGGCATGCACGTGCTTGCGCTTGCCGTTGAACTCGAGGAAATCACGGCCTTCGGCAACGTTCTCGATCGCGCTCCAGTCTTCGCGCAGCACCGCGCGGTACTGATCGAAATACGCGATCTGCAGGTTGGTACCGGCGTTGACCTCACCCTTGGCCGGCTGCAGTTCGCCCAGCAGCAGCTTCAGCAGCGTGGTCTTGCCACTGCCGTTGGGACCGATCAGGCCGATGCGGTCGCCACGCAGGATGGTGGTAGTGAAATCGCGGACCATGGTGCGCTCGCCGAAGGCGAACGAAATGTCCTTGACGTCGATGACCTTCTTGCCGGAGCTGACGCCCTGCGCGGCTTCCATCTTGACGTTGCCGCTGAGGTCACGGCGCTGCGAACGTTCAGTGCGCATCGCCTTCAGGCGACGTACGCGGCCTTCGTCGCGGGTACGGCGCGCCTTGATGCCCTGGCGGATCCAGACTTCTTCCTGCGCCAGCAGCTTGTCGAAGCGGGCGTTTTCCTGCGCCTGCGCATTGAGGCGTTCCTCGCGGCGGCGCTCGTAGTTAGCCCAGTCGCCCGGCCAGCTGGTGACCTGGCCGCGGTCGATCTCGACGATGCGGGTGGCCAGTGCACGCAGGAAGCGACGGTCGTGGGTGACGAACACCACGCTGCCGCTCCAGCCCTTCAGGAACGCCTCGAGCCAGTCGATGGCCTCGATGTCCAGGTGGTTGGTCGGTTCGTCCAGCAGCAGCACGTCGGGGCTGGACACCAGCGCACGGGCCAGCAGCACGCGGCGCTTCATGCCGCCGGACAGGCGGCCGAACTCGGCCTCGCCGTCGAGGTCGAGCTTGGTCAGGGTTTCGCTGACGCGCTGGTCCAGGCCCCAGCCGTTGGCGGCGTCGATCTTGGCCTGCACGTTGCCGAGCGCTTCGCCGTCGAAGACCTCGGCATGGCTGAGGTGGTGGAACTCGGCCAGCCACTGGCCCAGTTCGCCGAGGCCATCGGCGACGACGTCGAACACCGAGCCGGCGGCGCCGTGTGGCACTTCCTGCTCCAGGCGGGTGACGCGCACGCCCTGCTGCACGCGGACTTCGCCGTCATCGGGCTTGTGGTCGCCGGACAGCAGCTTGAGCAGGGTGGATTTGCCGGCGCCGTTGCGGCCGATCAGGGCGATGCGTTCGCCCGGCTCGATCGACAGTTCGGCCTTTTCCAGCAACAACGGGCCGCCGACGCTGAAGTCGACGTTCTGTAGGGTAATCAGAGGCATCCGGATATTGTACGGGTTGGGGGCGTCGGCCGGGTTGCACCCGGCACCCGCGGTAGTGCCGGCCGCTGGCCGGCAACCTCAACGGCAACGGCAGAAGCTGGTCTGTCGGAACGGCATTCTGCTCTGGTGGGTGTCGACCTTGGTCGACACGGTAGATCCACGCCATGCGTGGATGAGCGCTACAAGAAGGGTCGATGGAGGGAATCGACTGGGAATCTGATGGCTTACCCCACCTCCCCCAGCAACGCCTGCAACCCCGGCAGCCATTGCTTGCCGGGGTGGCGTACCAGCCACAGGGTGCGCTGCAGGGCGGGCAGCGGGGTCTCCAACACGCGCAGGCGGCCGAGGGCCAGGGGCTCTTCCAGCGCGTGGCGGGAGAGGCAGGCCAGGCCGAGGCCGGCGATGGCGGCCTGCTTGATCGCTTCGGTATTGCCCAGCTGCAGGGTCTGGGCGAAGCCGCGCAGGTGCGGCAACAGCGCCTGCTCCACGGCTTCGCGGGTGCCGGAGCCGGGCTCGCGCAGCAGCCAGCGGGCGCGGCGCAGTTCGTCCAGCGACCAGCGCGCGGCAGCGTCGGCGGCGCCGACGATCACCAGAGGATCCTGCTGCCAGGCGGTCACCTGCAGGCCACGTTCATGGCACGGGCCTTCGATCAGGCCGGCGTCGACGTCCAGGCGCTGCACGGCGGCAACCACGCCGGCACTGTTGTCGATGCGCAGGTCGACTTCGGCCTGCGGCGCCTGCCGCAGCAGATCGGCGATGCGCGGCGGCAACAGGTAGTTGCCGATGGTGGTACTGGCCGCCAGCACCAGCCGCAGCGGTGCACCCTGCGACGGGTCGCCGCCAGCGGCCAGCTGCCGCTCCAGGTCGGCAGCATTGACCAGCAACGTGCGCGCCGGTTCCAGCAGCGCGCGGCCGTGGCCGTTCAGGGCCAGGCGGCGACCGATGCGGTCGAACAACGGCGTGCCGAAGTGCGCCTCCAGCTCCTGCAGGGCGGCGCTGCTGGCCGACTGCGAGAGGGCGATGGCCTGGCCGGCGGCAGTGGTGCTGCCGTGGTCGGCGATAGCGACGAAGACCTGCAACTGGCGCAAGGTCAGGCGCATGGCGCTTACCTTCTTGATGGGTAGGTTTCACCCATATTATTCGTTTTACAGGTCATCGTCCCAGGTGCACGCTTGCCCTATCACTCCAGCCCTACCCTTGCCATGAACGCCCCCGCTCTCTCCTCCTGGTCCCTGCCCGCCCTGCGCCAACGCTGGCAGCCGCGCCTGCCCGGCCTGCTGCTGGTGGGCCTGATCGCCGCGGCGTCGCTGTACCTGGCCGAGCTTCCCTGGCTTCAGGCGCACGGCCTGAGCGCGCTGACCGTGGCCATCGTCGCCGGCATCGTGGTCGGCAACACCTTCTACCCGCGGCTGGCACCGAGCAGCGCGGCCGGTGTCGGCTTCTCCAAGCACTGGCTGCTGCGCGCCGGCATCGTGCTGTACGGCCTGCGCCTGACCTTCCAGGACATCGGCCATGTCGGCGTCACAGGCGTGCTGATGGACGTATTGGTGGTCGCCAGCACCTTCGGCCTGGCCTGCTGGCTGGGCATGCGCGTGTTCAAGATGGAGCGCGAAGCGGCCATGCTGATCGGCGCCGGCAGTGCGATCTGCGGCGCGGCGGCGGTGATGGCCGCCGAACCGGTGGTGCGCGGCCGCGCTGCGCAGGTCACCGTCGCGGTCTCTACGGTAGTGGTGTTCGGCACGCTGGCGATGTTCCTGTACCCCGCCTTGTATGCGCTGGTGCAATCGCACGGCTGGCTGGCGATGGACGCGCAGCAGTACGGCCTGTTCACCGGTGCGACGGTGCATGAAGTGGCACAGGTGGTGGCGGCCGGCCGCGCGGTCAACGAAACGGCGGCCGATACCGCGGTGATCACCAAGATGGTGCGGGTGATGCTGCTGGCGCCGTTCCTGGTCGCGCTGTCGCTGTGGCTGGCGCGTGGCGGCAAGGCCAGTGCCGATGGCAGCAAGGCGCGCATCGTGGTGCCGTGGTTCGCGTTCGGTTTCGTGGCGGTGGCCGGGTTCAACTCGCTGCACCTGCTGCCGGCCGGCCTGCAGGCGGGGCTGGTGCAGCTGGATACCGTGCTGCTGGCGATGGCGATGGCCGCGCTGGGCCTGACCACCCACGTCTCGGCGCTGCGCCAGGCCGGGCTGAAGCCGCTGCTGCTGGCGCTGATCCTGTTCGCCTGGCTGCTGTTCGGTGGCCTGGCGACCCATCAGGGTGTGTTGGCGGTGCTTGGCTGATCGCCACTCCCCGCTTGCCGAATCCATCCGCAGATCGTAAAAGAACGCACCCTGCGCTGGTCGACACGGACGACATGACCATCCATCACCTTCCGAGCTTCCGTTACCATCCGGACCCGGTTGCGACGGGCAACGTGGCGCCCTCCACTACCACCTGCAGGGTCTGCCAGCAGGCGCGTGGGTATGTGTATCTGCACGATGCCATCCACGCAGGGCGCGTAGATTACTCAGAGCAGATCTGCCCTTGGTGCATTGCCGATGGCCGCGCCGCGTCGGCGTTGCATGTGGCGTTTGCCTGCCGCCTGGATATCGACGAAAGCGTCCCTGAAGCCGCGCTGGAAGAGCTGTCCCTGCGCACGCCGGGCTATGCCAGTTTCCAGGGGGAAACGTGGCTGGCACATTGCAGCGATGTCTGCCGATTCCTGGGCGACGCCACCCTGGAGCAGGTGACTCAGGCCTCGGCAGCGAGCATCGCGGCATGGTGCGCGATCAACGACGCCGACGAGGCGGCCTGGTGGGATCTGGCCAGCGACTACACGCCCGGTGCAGATATCGGCTTCTATATGTTCGAGTGCCTGCACTGTGGCCTGGTTCAGTTCCATGTTGACTCGGCCTGAACCTTCTCCTGCGCAGGCCCGACATGGGCCGCTAGACTTGAGGCATGCCCGCCTCCGCCGCCCTGCTGCAGATCCCCTTGCGCCTGCTGGATGACCGCTACGGGCCAGGCAATGTCGATGAAGCCGAAGACATGCTGATCGGGATCGTGCAGGCGGAGATGGGCGAGCAGGCAACCTGTTCGTTCGACTTCGACACGCGGCACGCCAACCCGTGGTTCCATCAGCTGCTGCTGGAACCCCGGGTCGCCGGAAAACCGGCCACCCAGGAGCAGCTGCAGGCGATGGCCGTACGGCTGGTGGCCCTCGGGCTGCACTGAAGGATGGACAGTGTCATCCACGCATGGCGTGGATCTACTGGATCGCACGCCCTGAGCGGGTGAAAAAGGCCGAGGGGACCAGCCTTCCGGACGGGTACAATGCGCCATGACTGACTTCTCGACCCTGCCGCTGAGCCCGGCCCTGCAGCCCGGCCTGGATGCCCTCGGCTACACCACCCTCACCCCCGTGCAGGCGCAGAGCCTGCCGGCCATCCTCGATGGCCGCGATGTGATCGCACAGGCGCCGACCGGCAGCGGCAAGACCGCCGCCTTCGGCCTGGGCCTGCTGCAGGCCATCGACCCCAGCCTGATCCGCGTGCAGGCGCTGGTGCTGTGCCCGACCCGCGAACTGGCCGACCAGGTCGGCAAGCAGATCCGCAAGCTGGCCACCGGCATTCCCAACCTGAAGCTGCTGCTGCTGGTTGGCGGCGTGCCGCTGGGCCCGCAGCTGGCGTCGCTGGAAGGCCACGATCCGCATGTGGTGGTCGGCACGCCCGGCCGCGTGCAGGAACTGGCACGCAAGCGCGCGCTGAACCTGGGCGCGGTGCGCACGCTGGTGCTGGATGAGGCCGACCGCATGCTCGACATGGGCTTCGAAGAGCCGATCCGCGAGATCGCCGGCCGCACCCACAAGGATCGCCAGAGCCTGCTGTTCTCCGCCACCTTCCCCGACAGCATCCGCGCCATGGCGCGTGACCTGCTGCGCGACGCAGTGGAAGTGACCGTGGAGGGTGCCGACCAGGCCCCGGCCATCCGCCATCTGTTCTGCGAGGTGGAACCGGCGCACCGCCAGAAGGCGCTGGCTGGCCTGCTGCTGAAGTACACGCCGGAATCGGCGGTGGTGTTCTGCAACACCCGCAAGGACGTGGACGAAGTGGCCAACTCGCTGCAGCAGTTCGGCTTCTCGGCACTGGCCCTGCATGGCGACATGGAACAGCGCGACCGCGAGGAAGTGCTGTTGCTGCTGGCCAACCGCAGCTGCAACGTGCTGGTGGCCAGCGACGTCGCCGCACGCGGCCTGGACGTGGAAGAGCTGGCGGCGGTGATCAACTACGAGCTGCCGACCGATGTGGAGAGCTACCAGCACCGCGTCGGCCGTACCGGTCGTGCCGGTGCCAGTGGCCTGGCGATCAGCCTGGTGGCCGGCCGCGAGAAGACCCGCGCCGAAGCCATCGAAGCGCAGATGGGGCAGCCGCTGGACTGGCAGAAGACGCCGCTGGCGACCTCGCGCCCGGCCGAGCTGCCGCAGGCGGCGATGCGCACCCTGCGCATCGACGGCGGCAAGACCGACAAGCTGCGCCCGGGCGACATCCTCGGCGCACTGACCGGCGACGCCGGGCTGTCGAGCAAGTTCATCGGCAAGATCGCGATCTTCCCGACCCGCTCCTATGTGGCGATCGCGCGTGAGCAGGCCAACAAGGCCGTGGCGAAACTGGAAGCCGGCAAGATCAAGGGCCGTCGTTTCCGCGTGCGGATGATGTGATTGAAGCAGCGTTGCCAGCCACGGCTGGCAACGACCTGGCCTGGTAGCGGCCAACCTTGGCTGGCCCGTCCATGGCGTCGGTTGCGAAAGGCGATGCCAACCAAGGTTGGCAACCACCGGCTCCCGGCCATTCGCTCTGGTAGATGCCAACCTTGGTTGGCACCCGCCCTTCGATCAGAACACCAGTTCGGTATGCAGCGGCAGTTCCGCTTCCCAGCGGGCGCGGCCGCCGAGGCCGTCGAGCTCGACCAGCACGCCGGCACCGACCACCTCAACGCCCAGGCGGCGCACCAGCGACAGCGCAGCGACCAGCGTGCCGCCGGTGGCCAGCACGTCATCGATGATCGCGACGCGGGCACCGGCCGGCAGCGCATCGGCATGCACTTCGATGCAGTCGCTGCGGTATTCCAGCGTGTATTCCTCGCGCAGCACCTGGCCCGGCAGCTTGCCCGGCTTGCGCACCGGCACGAAGCCCACGCCCAGCTCCAGCGCCATCGCGGCACCGAGGATGAACCCACGCGATTCGATGCCGACCACTGCGTCCAGCTTCTGGTCGCGCCAGCGGTCGGCCATCGCGGTGATCGCGCCGCGGAAGTCCTCGCCGTGGGCGAGCAGCGGCATGATGTCCTTGAACAGGATGCCGGGCTTGGGGAAGTCGGCGATGTCGCGCAGGCGGGAGGCCCACTGCGGAGCGACGATGGCGTCGGTCATGTCACATTGGCTATCTGATGGCGGCATAGGGTACCTGTTCCGGGCGCCGCCTGCCTGATGGGGGGTGTCTGCCGGGCTGCGCCCGGCGCCTGCAGAGGCTTCAAGCCAAGGCAACGGCAACGGCAAGAGCAGGTTTCCTGAGGGATGGCGGGGTGGGTCCGGTTGCGGGGGACGCCGTAAATACATCCATGTAGGCTCGGTCGCCGCATCCATGCGGCTCACGCCCCCGCAACCGGACCCACCCCGCCTTCGACAGTTTTCTGCGATCTGTCGTAGATCCACGCCATGCGTGGATGGGTCTCTATCGAAATCAAATATTTCGAGAATTGAACGAAAAGCATCCACGCATGGCGTGGATCTACCGTGTCGACCAAGGTCGACACCCACCCACAGCAGCGGGAATCTGTCGGAGGTGGGGTGGTGTCGGAGTGCGGGGTGTCAGCCGCATGGATGCGGCTGCCAAGCCTACAGGGACGTACTTGCGGCGTCCCCGCACTCCGACACCGCCCCGCCAAACCACGGAATCCAGCTTTTGCTCTGGTCGTTGACCTGGCCTCTGCGGGTGCAGGGCGCAGCCCTGCCGAAACCCACCCTCAGGAGCTGCAGGACAGCATCGAGCAACCGGCCCGATTGTCCGCCCACGCCGGGCGCTTGCCGGCGAAGTGCTCCAGCCCGGCGCGCTCGGTGTACGGGTCGCGCAGCACGTCCTGCAGTGCGTGAACGCCATCGAGGTCGCCCTGCTCTGCACGATCGATGGCTTCCTGCGCCAGCCAGTTGCGCAACACATACAGCGGATTGGCCGCGGCCATCTTCGCCTGGCGTTCGCTGGCCGACAGCGGATCGCGGCGCAGGCGCGCCGCGTAATCCTGCAGCCAGTGCTGCAACGGCGCCTGCACCGCCTGCTGGCGCGCCTGGTCGTAGTACACCGCGTCCAGCAGCGCTGCATCCGGTGCCGCCGGATCGATACGCATCAGCGCGCGCCAGGCCAGGGTCATGTCCATCGCACCCTCCTGCATCAGCTGCTGCCAGCGCTGGTAGAGCTGCAGGTCGTCATCGTCGGCCGCACCCAGCCCCAGCTTCGCTGCAGCGTCGCGGCGCGTGCAGGCCACGAAGGTGGACTGGTACGCCGCCAGGCCCGCCTGCAGCGGTGCGACATCGGCAAACAATGGCGACAACGCCTGCGCCAGTCGGCTCAGGTTCCAGTACGCCACCTGCGGCTGGGTACCGAAGCGGTAGCGACGACCTTGTGCGTCGGTGGTGTTCGGTGTCCAGTCCGGATCGAAGTCCTCGACCCAGCCATAGGGGCCGTAATCCAGCGTCAGGCCGAGCACGGACAGGTTGTCGGTGTTCATCACGCCATGCACGAAGCCGACGCGCATCCAGTGCGCGATCATCTCGGCGGTGCGCACCGCGACCTGCGCAAACCAGTCGCCGTACAGCGCCTCGCCCTGACCCTCCAGCTCGGGGAAATCACGGGCGATGCAGGTGTCCACCAGCTGTTGCAGCAGGGCGGTTTCACCGCGCGAGGCCGGCAGTTCAAACGAACCGAAACGCAGGAACGACGGCGAGACCCGGCACACGATGGCACCAGGCTCGGCACGCGGGTGGCCGTCATAGAACATGTCACGCACGACGTCCTCGCCGGTACCGACCAGCGACAACGCGCGGGTTGTTGGCACACCCAGGTGGTGCATCGCCTCGCTGCACAGGAATTCGCGGATCGACGAGCGCAGCACTGCGCGCCCATCGGCGCCGCGTGAATACGGCGTCGGTCCGGCCCCCTTCAGCTGCAGCTCCCAGTGGCGGCCATCCGGTGCGACCAGCTCGCCCAGCGAGATCGCGCGGCCGTCGCCGAGCTGCCCGGCCCAGTGGCCGAACTGATGGCCACCGTAGTTGGCGGCCCATGGCTGCATGCCTGCATACAGTGCGTTGCCACCGAATACACGCGCGAAACCTTCGCTCTCGACGTCAGCGGCATCGAAACCCAGCAGCGTGGCCACCTCCGGCGACCAGGCCAGCAGCGTGGGCGCCGCCACCGGGGTCGGCATCACCGGTGACCAGGCCGCGCCCAGCACGTCGCGGCGACGCGGGCCGGACTCGGGGTCGCCCGGGAGGGTATGCAGCAGGCGGTTGTCGAAACGGGGGCTGTCGGTATGCATGGTGCTGAAGATGGGGGCGACGGCCGCCCGCCTCAATTGCCGCTGAGCGCCTGCAGGTGGCCGCCGTGGGCCTCGGCACGCTGGTAGGCCGGGCGCTCACCGATACGCTTGAGGAAGCCGCGCAGCGCCGGCTTGTCGTCGAGACCACCGCCACGCGCGGCAGCGGCCTGGATCGGGAAGCTCATCTGGATGTCGGCCGCACTGAAGCGCTCGCCGGCGAACCACGGGCTTTCGGCCAGACGGCGCTCCATCCACTCCAGGTGCAGCCGCCGCTGTGGACCGATGAAGCCGCGCTCGGCCTTGTCGGCAATGCTGCGTGCGATCGGGCGCGCGAAGAACGGCATCGGCGCGTTGCGGATGCGGCCCATCACCAGGGTCAGCAGCAACGGCGGCATCGCCGAGCCTTCGGCGTAGTGCAGCCAGTAACGATAAGCGATGCGTTCGGCCCCGTCGGCCGGCATCGGTGACGGCGACAGCTGGCGTTGCGTGTCGTAACGGTCAGCGAGGTAGTCGAGGATCGCGCCGGACTCGGCCAGTACCAGCTCACCATCCTGCAGTACCGGCGACTTGCCGAGCGGATGCACGTTGCGCAGTTCCGGCGGCGCCAGCAGCGTCTTCGGATCCCGCGGATAGCGGCGCAGTTCGTAGTCCAACCCCAGCTCCTCCAGCATCCACAGCACGCGCAGCGAACGGGAGTTTTCCAGGTGGTGGACGATGCGCATGGGGGTGATCCCTTGGGGAGACGCGCATCGTACCGCGCCGGCTGCATGTCCTTTGTAGAGTCGCGCCATGCTCGACTCTACAGAACGGCGGGCAATAAAAAACGCCGGAAGCTTTCGCTTCCGGCGTTTTGGCTACCCAACGGTAGCAGACGGATTAGACCGCCTGCACCTGGTCAGCCTGCATACCCTTCTGACCCTGGACGGCGATGAAGGTAACCTTCTGGCCTTCCTGCAGGGTCTTGAAGCCGGTGCCCTGGATCGCGCGGAAGTGCACGAACAGGTCCGGGCCGCTTTCCGGGGTGATGAAGCCGAAGCCCTTGGCGTCGTTGAACCACTTGACGGTGCCGGTCTGACGTTCAGACATTTTACTAACTCCTGAAACACATGTTGAAAAAAATCGCAGCCACCGGGTATCGGGGCCGAGACTGAGTTGCAGGCGTTGGTAAAGCGGATCGATGAGCGGATCGTGAGATCAACTGCACCAGGCCACGATTCACGGTGACCCTAGCAAACACAGTGGGTCGCACGATACGCGTGTTTTCTGCAAAAAGCGATAGTCCCGACGTTCATGGGAATACGTCACCCGCTAGGCGTGACAAGGGTTGGCAGCCTTTCGCGCCTAACTCCGAGTCCCCATTCAGGTTTTTCCTACCCTACACTGGGTAAATGACTGAAGCTGAAACCCCCGCTGAACACGCCTCCCCCCGCATCTGGGTGGATGCCGACGCCTGTCCCACCGTCATTCGCGACATCCTGTTCCGCGCAGCTGAACGGGTCGGGATCGAACTGACCCTGGTCGCCAACCAGTGGATCCGTACCCCGCCCTCGCGCTGGCTGCGCTCGATCCAGGTGCCGCAGGGGCTGGACGTGGCCGACAGCGCCATCGTCGAGCGGGTCGCCGCGGGCGACCTGGTGGTCACCCAGGACATCCCGCTGGCCGCGCTGGTGCTGGAGAAGAATGCCGTCGCGCTGAACCCGCGCGGCCAGTTGTACACACCTAACAACATGGCCGAGCGGCTGTCGATGCGTAATTTCATGGAGGAACTGCGCGGCGCCGGGGTCCAGACCGGTGGACCGCCGCCGCTGGGACCCCGTGACCGGCAGCTGTTCGCCGCCGAGCTGGACCGCTGGCTGGCGCGACGCCCGGCCCGCTGAACGCCTAGCCGCCCCCGGTCGGCAGGCTCAGGCTGCGGCCGCTGCTGAACACCCGTCGTTCGCCGCTCAATGGGTCGTCGAAGGCCAGGGCCCGCGCCAGCAGCTGCAGCGGCGCCTCGGCGACGTTCGGCGGACGCTGCCGAAGCTGCGGGTACAGATCGTCACCCACGATCGGCGCCCCCAGCATCGCCAAGTGCACGCGCAACTGATGCTTGCGGCCGGTCTCCGGCAGCAGCCGGTAGCGCCAGATCGGCCCTTCGGCCTCGATCAGCTCGATCCGGCTGCGCGCATTGGGCTCGCCGGACACTTCGGCCATGCGGAAGAACGGCTCGCCCGGCACCAGGCGGCTGTCCCGCTGCAACGGGAACTCCCGCGCGGGCAGCGCTGGTGCCAGGGCCTCATAGGTCTTTTCGATGCGCCGCTCACGGAACAGGCGCTGGTAAGCATCGCGCGACGCACGCTGGGTCGAGAACAGCACCAACCCGGCCGTCAGCCGATCCAGCCGGTGCAGCGGCACCAGATCGGCATTGCCGGTGCGGGCGACCAGCCGCGCCAGCAGCGTCTCGCGCACATGCCCACCCGCGGGTGTCACCGGCAGGAAGTGCGGCTTGTCGGCGACCAGCAGGTGCGCATCCAGATGGACGAGGGTTTCGGTGAAGGGGATCACCGGCTCGTCGGCCACCTCGCGGAAGTACTGGATTTCCAGCCCCACCTGCCAGGGCATGTCCGGCGCCAGTGCCCTGCCCTGCCCTGCGCATCCTGCACGCGGCCACGGGCGAAACGGTCCTGCCATTGCACGCGGTCGATGCGCGGGAAACGCGCGCACAAGCCATCGAGCAGGCTGGGCCAGTGGCCGGGCGGCAGCTGCAGGCGGCTGGGCAAGGTCATGGCGTCCACTCCGGCCACGGAAAAGAGCGCAAGAGTGCCACCGTTGACGCTGTGCAGACAGCCCGGCAACGGACACCCCTGGAGCAAACCTCTATCATTGTCGTCTTTAGTCCACGGATCCCCCATGGCTCTTACCGCCACCATCCGCAAGGCCGAACTGCAGATCAGCGACATGGATCGCGGCTACTACGCGACCCACAACCTGACCCTGGCCCAGCATCCGTCCGAGACCGACGAGCGCCTGATGGTGCGCCTGCTCGCCTTCGCGCTGAACGCCGGCGACCGCCTGGAGTTCGGCCGCGGCCTGAGCACCGATGACGAACCCGATCTGTGGGAACACGACTACACCGGCGACATCCTGCAGTGGATCGACCTGGGCCATCCGGACGAATCGCGCATCCGCAAGGCCAGCAACCGCAGCCGCCAGGTGCAGGTGGTCAACTACGGCGGCAACGCCTCGGAGATCTGGTGGGGCAAGCAGGGCAAGGGCCTGGCGCGCTTCGACAATCTCTCGGTGGTCGACCTCGACGGTGCCTTCGTTGAACAGTGGGGCCAGCAGATCCAGCGTGCCATGCGCTGGAGCGTGCTGATCCAGGACGGCGAAGTGCAGCTGCTCAACGACCAGATCCAGCTCGACGTGATCCCGAACTGGCGCAAGCGCGCCAAGGCATGAGCACCATCCGCTGCGATGTGGTGGTCATTGGTGCCGGCGCGGCCGGGCTGATGACCGCGATCACTGCCGGCCAGCGCGGCCGCCAGGTGCAGGTGATCGACCATGCCAACAAGGTCGGCAAGAAGATCCTGATGTCCGGCGGTGGCCGCTGCAATTTCACCAACACCGGCACCACCCCGGCCAACTTCCTGTCGGCCAACCCGCACTTCTGCAAGTCGGCGCTGGCCCGCTACACGCCCTGGCACTTCATCGAGCTGGTGCACAAGCACGGCATCGCCTATCACGAAAAGGAACTGGGGCAGCTGTTCTGCGATGTCTCGTCCAAGCAGATCGTGAAGATGCTGGTGGACGAATGCCAGGCGGCGGGCGTGCAGATCCGTACCGACTGCAGCGTGCAGCGCATCGAGCACGGCAGCGATGGTTTCCGGGTGCACACCACGCAGGGCCAGTTCCATTGCGCCTCGCTGGTGGTTGCCAGCGGTGGCCTGTCGATTCCCAGCATGGGTGCCAGCGGCTTTGGCTATGAAGTGGCCCGCCAGTTCGGCCACCAGGTCCTGCCGACCCGCGCCGGCCTGGTGCCGCTGACCCTCAGCGGCAAGCACCAGGAGCGGCTGGCCGACCTCAGCGGCGTCGCACTGCCGATCGAGGCGCGCTGCAACGGAAAGAGTTTCCAGAACTTCATGCTGCTGACCCACCGTGGCGTGAGCGGCCCGGCCATCCTGCAGATCTCTTCGTTCTGGCAGCCCGGCGATGCGCTGGAGCTGGACCTGCTGCCGGGCCAGGATGCGGGCGAGTGGCTGCGCCAGATGAAGCGCGACCGGCCCGCCGCCGAGCTGCGCACGGTACTGGGCGAGGTACTGCCGAAGCGGCTGGCGCAGCGCCTGTGCGAGCACTGGCTGCCCGACCGCCCGGTGCGCCAGCTGGACGAGCCGGTGCTGCGCCAGGCCGCGCAGCTGCTGGGCGCATTCCCGCTGGTGGCCAGCGGCACCGAAGGCTACCGCACCGCCGAGGTCACCCTGGGCGGCGTGGACACCGCCGAAGTGTCATCCTCGACGATGGAATCCAAGCGCGTACCCGGCCTGCACTTCGTTGGCGAGGTGCTGGACGTGACCGGCTGGCTGGGCGGCTACAACTTCCAATGGGCCTGGGCCAGCGGCCATGCAGCGGGCGGCGTGGTGTGAACCACTTCGCCGTTCGACGCGCGCAAGGGGTGCGCGCATGGACGGTTCGCCGCGCATCGTGTATCTAGATTCGCAGATTGGGGAGCAGTGCATGCAGAACGCGAACGACATCACCATCCGCCTGCTGATCGTCGATGACAGCGGCGAGAATGCCGAAGCCATCGTCAGCACCCTGCGCAACAGCGGCATCGCGGTACGCCCGTGGCGCCCGCAGGACGCGGCTGAGCTGGCCCAGGTGCTGACCAGCCAGGCCATCGACCTGGTGCTGGCCTCGCCTTCGCAGGGCATCCCGCTGCAGCTGGCGGCCCAGCACATCGCCGCCAGCGGCAAGGACATCCCGCTGGTGCTGCTGGCCGAGCGCATCGACGAGGACGAACTGGTGCAGGCCAGCAGCCATGGCATCCGCGCCCTCGCCCTGCGCCAGCGCCCCGAGCACCTGCTCGCCGTGGTCCGCGACCAGTGGGTGGACCTGCAGGCGCGTCGCGGCCTGCGCCGCATCGAGGCGCAGATGCGCGAGACCGAGCGCCGCTGCGACGCGCTGATCGCCTCCTCGCGCGACCCCATCGCCTACGTGCATGAAGGCATGCACATCCGCGCCAACGACGCCTACCTGGAGATGTTCGGCTACGAGCATTTCGACGACATCGAAGGCATTTCGCTGCTGGACATGGTCGCCGCCCAGCACGTGGAGGGCTTCAAGCAGCTGCTGAAGGGCCTCAGCCGTGGCGAGGCGCCGCCGCCGCAGTACCAGCTCGACGCGCGCCACGAGGACGGCAGTGCGTTCCCGGCGACCATGGAGTTTGCCGCTGCCACATATGAGGGCGAGTCCTGCCTGCAGGTGGTGCTCCGCCGTCGCATGGAATTCGACCCCGAGCTGGCACGCGAGGTCGAGGACCTGCGTCAGCGCGACCAGGTCACCGGCCTGCTCAATCGCCCGACTTTCATGCTGCAGCTGGAAAGCGCGGTGGCCCAGGCCGGGCGCAGCGAGGGCCAGTTCGGCCTGCTGCTGATCGAGCCGGACCACTACGCGCGCCTGCTGCCGGACATCGGCCTGGCGTCGGCCGACACCCTGATCGGCGCGCTCGCTGGCCTGCTGGCCGAGGTGGTCGGCGAGGACGCACAGCTGGCCCGCTTCGGCGAGCACAATTTCGCTGTACTGCAGGCCGGGCCCTACGCGCAGACCGTGGCGCTGGCCGAGCGCATCCGCGAAGCCTACGCGGCACACGTCTTCAGCATCGGCGCACGCTCGGCCACGGTGACGGTCAGCATCGGTGGCGTGCAGGTGGGCGAGAAGATCGCCAGCATCGGCCAGGTGCTGGCGCGCGCCAGCGAGTGCACCCAGGCCGCCGCGGAGCTGGGCAACACCTGCCGCATCTTCGACCCGGCTGCCGCCGACCGCGTCGAGGAGGAACGTGTGCAGCGCTGGGTTGCGCGCATCCGCGAGGCGCTGGCCGGCGACGGCTTCCAGCTGCACTACCAGCCGGTGCTGAACCTGCAGGGCGAGCCGCTGGAGCTGTACGAGGCCTACCTGCGCCTGGAGAACAACGGCGAGCTGCTGAGCCCGACCGCGTTCCTGGGCATCGCCGAGGAACACGGCCTGCTGGCCGACATCAACCGCTGGGTGGTTTCGCAGGCCATCGCGGTGCTTGGCCAGCGCGCACGCGAAGGCAACGCCACCCAGGTGCTGGTGAAGGTGACGCCGGAGTCGTTCGACGATCCGCAGATGATCGCCACCCTGCGCCGCGAACTGCAGGCACAGGGCGTGCCCGGCGAACGGCTTTGGCTGCATGCGCCGGAGGCGAAGGTATTCACCCACCTGCGCAGTGCGCAGCAGTTCCTTGCCGAAGTGGCACCGCTGGGCTGCCGCATCGGCCTGGAGCAGTTCGGTTCGGGACTGGATTCGTTCCAGCTGCTGGCCCACTTCCAGCCGCAGTTCCTCAAGCTGGACCGCGGTTTCACCAGCGACCTGGCGGCCACGCGTGAGAACATCGACCGCATCAGCCAGATCACCGCGCGCGCGCAGGAAGCCGGCATCCGCACCATTGCCGAGTTCGTCAGCGATGCCAATTCGATGACGCTGCTGTTCAGTGCCGGCGTGGATTACGTGCAGGGCGACTTCGTCGGCCCCGCGCTGCCGGAGATGGGCTTCGAGTTCGGGTGACCGAGGGTAGTGCCGGCCGCTGGCCGGCAGCCTCTGGTACCCGGGGTTGCCGGCCAGCGGCCGGCACTACCAAACGAGAAGGCCGGCATTCGCCGGCCTTTTCGTTGATCAGGTCATGTCGACCAGATTTTCGATCTTCACGTCCGGATTGACGTCGGCCTCGTAGTCGACGCCTTCCACGCCAAAGCCGAACAGGCGCAGGAAGTCAGCCTTGTAGCCGGCCAGGTCGCTGATCTCGTACAGGTTCTCGTTGGTGACCTGCGGCCACAGCGCCACCACCTTGCCCTGCACGTCCGCAGCCATTTCCTTGTAGTCGGCACGCAGGCGGCCTTCCTCGTCGACCAGCGCGACGGTATGGCCCTCGCCGTCAACCAGATCGTGACGCAGGCGATCGACCGCCACGCCCTCGGCCTTGCCGCCGTAGAGGATGTCGTACAGCACGTCGAGCTGTTCAATGCAGCCTTCGTGAGTGCCCTTTTCCTTCATCACCTTGAACAGCAGCGACAGGTACAGCGGCATGGTCGGAATCGCCGAGCTGGCCTGGGTGACTACCGCCTTCAGCACCGATACGCGTGCGTCGCCGCCGATCCTGGCCAGCTTCTCGCGCAGGCCCAGCACCTTGGTGTCCAGGTCCTTCTTGGCGGCACCGATCGAGCCATTCCAGTAGATCGCCTGGGTGATCTCTTCGCCCACGTAGGTGAAGGCAGTGGTGGTGCAGCCGTTGGCCAGCACGCCGGCATCGGCCAGCGCATCGATCCACATCTGCCAGTCCTCGCCCCCCATCACCGCGACGGTGCCGGCGATTTCTTCCGGGGTCGCCGGCTGCAGGTGGGTCTCGGTCAGCACTTCCTTGTCGGTATCCAGGCCACGCAGGGTGATCGGCTCGCCGATCGGCTTCAGCGTGGAGCTGATGATCTCGCCGGTCTTCGGGTGCTTGCGGCGCGGCGCCGCCAGGCTGTAGACGACCTGGTCGACCTGGCCGAGATCGGCCTTGATCATTTCGATGGTCTTCGCCTTCACTTCATCGGAGAAGGCATCGCCGTTGATGCTCTTGGCGTACAGGCCGGCTTCCTCGGCGTACTTGTGGAACGCAGCCGAGTTGTACCAACCCGCAGTACCCGGCTTGGTCTCGCTGCCCGGGCGTTCGAAGAAGATGCCGAGGGTAGCGGCGCCGCTGCCGAAGGCGGCAGTGATGCGTGCAGCCAGGCCGTAGCCGGTGGAGGCGCCGATCACCAGCACGCGCTTCGGGCCGTTCTGGATCGGCGGGCGCGCGCGGATGTAGTCGATCTGCTGCTTGACCGCGGCCTCGCAGCCGGTCGGGTGGGTGGTGACGCAGATGAAGCCGCGGACGCGCGGTTTGATGACCATGGATACCTCGGGTTGGCAGATGCGGCGCACGGGGCGCTCAGCAGGAATACGGGTGCGCGCCTGCGCGCGCGAACCGCAGGATCGTAGTGCGCGGGGCACGAATGCACAACCGACGGCGGCGTAGGGTGGAGTTTGTTTTGCAGGGTTGCACCCTGCACCGGCCGAAGCAACGGCCAGGGCGGAAGCAACGTCAAAAGCTGGATTCCTGAGGATCGGCGGGGTGGGTCCGGTTGCGGGGGACGCCGTGAACCCATCCATGGGGGCTTGGCCGCGGCATCCATGCCGCGGACACCCCCGCAACCGGACCCACCCCGCCTTCGACAGTTTTCCGCGATCTGTCAGGACAGTTCTTGGGGTCAGATCCGTTTTCCTCTGGAAAACGGATCTGACCCCATCTGGATTGCTCGATATCTGACCGATGTGTCGACCAAGGTCGACACCTACCAACTGCCGCAGGAATCTGTCAGAGGTGGGGCGGTGTCGGAGTGCGGGGTGTCAGCCGCATGGATGCGGCTGCCAAGCCTACAGGGACGTACTTGCGGCGTCCCCGCACTCCGGCACCGCCCCGCCATCCCACGGAATGCACGCTGTTGCTGTTGCTGTTGCTGCCGGCCAGCGGCCGGCACTACCGCAGGTGCAGGGCTGCAAGCCCTGCCAACAAAAAACCCCGCTTGCGCGGGGTTCTCTGTGTGTTGCGTGCAGCGCGAATGCTTACGGGCGACGGGCCAGGGCCTCGACGTCCTTGGCCTTCGGCAGCAGGTCCTGCTTGCTGACGCGCAGGAAACCGATCGTCAGCATCGGCACCGCCACCAGGATCGAGGACAGCACCACGATCACCGCACCGATCATGTGCGTCTCGGCCAGGCCTTCCATCGAGCTGCCGCCGTACATGTACAGGGCAAGTGCCGACAGGAAGAACATCACCGCGGTGATCACCGTACGCGACAGCGTCTGGTTGATCGAACGGTTCAGCACTTCCATCGAGTCCACGCGCAGGCTGCGGAAGTTCTCACGGACGCGGTCGAAGACCACGATCAGATCGTTGATCGCAAAGCCCATCACCGACAGCAGGCCGGCCAGCACGGTCAGGTCGAACTCACGGCCCAGCAGGGACACGTAAGCCACCGTCACGATCAGGTCGAACATCGCCACGATGCTGGCGGTGACCGCGAACTTCCATTCGAAGCGCACCGCGATGTAGATCAGGAAGCCGGCCAGCATGAAGATGGTGGCATACAGGCCATTCATCGCCAGGTCCTTGCCGATCTGCGGACCCACGAACTCGTTGCGGAGCACGGTGGCCTGATTGTCGGCGGTGGACAGTGCCTTTACCACGGCGGCGGCGGTGGCCTTGTCCTCGTGCGCGGCGTCGCCGGTACCGGCAGCGTGCTCGCCATGCGGGGCCAGGCGGATCAGCAGGTCGGTGTTGCCACCGACGCTCTGCACCTGCGCGCCCTCAAAGCCGCTCTGCTCGAGCTTGGTGCGGACCTGCTCGACGTCCACGGCCTTGTCGAAGCGGGCTTCGATCAGGGTGCCGCCGGTGAAGTCCAGGGCGTAGTTGAAGCCCTTGACGCCGATGATGGCGACCGAGGCCAGGAACACGATGACCGTGACGACCATCGCGACATGGCGCCAGCGCATGAAGTCGATCTTGGTGTCGTTCGGGAGGATGTGCAGCGGAAACAGTTTCATGTGCGTGTCGTCCCGTCAGATGGCCACGTTCTGGAGCTTCTTGCGGCGGCCGTAGATCAGCGTCGCCAGCGCACGCGACACGGTGATCGCGGTGAACATGGAGGCGAAAATACCGATGATCATGGTCAGCGCGAAGCCCTTCAGCGGACCGGTACCGAATGCGAACAGCGCCACACCGACGATCAGGCCGGTCAGGTTGGCGTCGAGGATGGTGCCCGAGGCACGCTCGTAACCGGTCACGATCGCGGTCTTGCCCGGCACGCCGGCACGCAGCTCCTCACGGATACGCTCGTTGATCAGCACGTTGGCGTCCACCGACAGGCCGACCGACAACGCCAGGCCAGCGAAGCCCGGCAGGGTCATGGTCGCGCCGAACAGCGACATCACCGCCACCACGATCAGCAGGTTGAACAGCATCGCGATCGAGGTGATCACACCGAACATGCGGTAGTAGACGCTGAAGAACACCAGGGTGAACAGGAACGCGAACACCACCGCGCGCATACCGTTCTTGACGTTCTCGGCACCCAGGCTCGGGCCGACCACGCGCTCTTCGACGAAGTCCATCGGCGCGGCCAGCGAGCCCGACTTCAGCAGCTTGGCCAGGTCCTCGGCTTCCTTCTTCTGCAGGCCGGTGGTCTGGAAGTTCTTGCCGAACACGCCGTTGATGTTGGCCACCGAGATCACTTCCTCGTTGACCTTGAAGCCACGCACTTCCTGGCCGTCGACGACGGTCACGGTCGGCACGCGCTCGGTGTAGACCACCGCCATCGGCTTGTTCACGTTGGCGCTGGTGAAGTCGAACATGCGCTGGCCACCGACGTTGTTCAGCGTCACGCTGACGGCCGGGGAGCCACTGTTCGAATCGGTCACGGCCTGCGCGCCGACCATCTGGTCACCGGTGACGATCACGCGCTTGTTCAGCAGGATCGGACCACCGCCGTCACGACGCTGGTAGACCTTCGCTTCCGGCGGGATGCGGCCGGCGGTGATGGCGTCCTGCGCGTTGCCTTCAACCACCGCACGGTATTCCAGGGTGGCAGTGGCGCCGATCATGCGCTTGGCTTCGGCAGTGTCCTGCACGCCCGGCAGCTGCACGACCACCCGGTCGGCACCCTGGCGTTGGATGATCGGCTCGGCCACGCCGAGCTGGTTCACGCGGTTGCGCAGGGTGTTGATGTTCTGCTCGATGGCGCCATTGGAGATCTGCGCGATCTCGGTATCCGGCACGGTCACCGTGATGCGGTTGCCGCTGACGTCGTAGCCGAGGGTCGGCTGCGCCTTGACCAGGGCGGTACGCGCACGCTGCGCGGCGTCATCGCCGGCGGACGGGCTCAGGTTGGCGACGATGCTGTTGTCAGCGCGGCGTTCCACCGACTGGTAGGCGATGCGCGCGTCACGCAGGGTGCTGCGCACGTCTTCGGTGTAGGCGTCCAGGCGCTTGTCGAGGGCGGCCTTCTGGTCGACCTGCAGCACGAAGTGCACGCCGCCCTGCAGGTCCAGGCCCAGCACCATCGGGCGGCCACCGAGTTTGGCCAGCCAGTCCGGCACGGTCGAGGCCAGGTTCAGGGCCACGGTGTACTTCTCGCCGACGGTGTCACGCAGGGCGTCGCTGGCAGCGGACTGCGCCTTCAGGTCCGGCAGGCGGACGATCAGGCTCTCCCCTTCCTTCTCGACACCGATGGTGGTGATACCGGCCGTCTTCAGGTCGGCCAGCACACGGTCGCGCAGCGCATCGTCGATCTGGCCGCCACGGTTGGCGGTGATCTGGAGGGCCGGGTCCTTCTGGTAGATGTTGGGCAGCGCGTACAGCGCACTGAGCGCCAGTACGATCAGGATGACGACGTACTTCCAGCGTGGAAATTCGAGCATTGCTTGGGTCCCGCGCGGCGCCATCCCCGGCGCCGCGGTTGTGCTTCGGAAAGGGAGTGGCTTACTTGGCCGAATCCAGGGTGCCGGTCGGCAGCACGCTGCCGACAGCGCCCTTCTGCACGCGGATGCGCACGTTCTCGGCCACTTCGATGGTGATGAAGTTGTCGCCGATGTCGGTGACCTTGCCGGCGATGCCACCGTTGGTCAGCACTTCGTCACCACGCTTGATCTTCTCCAGCATGGACTTGTGCTCCTTCTGCCGCTTCATCTGCGGGCGGATCATCAGGAAGTACATGATGGCGATCAGGATGATCGGGAACAGCAGCGTGGTCAGGCCCATGCCCTGCGGTTGGCCGCCGGCGGCCTGGGCGTGGGCGGCGGGAATCAGGAAGGCAAGCAGGTTCATCGTTGGTCCTTTGGTTGGGCGGCGCTCCGGCCCTTTCACGGGCACGGGGTGTCGACCGCGGATCTGGGTCAGCCTTGAAGTATGCCACGGCCCCGGGCGTTCGTCCTTGGGCCGTTTGGCAGGGGGTGTTCGGGTTACAGGGGCGGTGCTACCGCCCCGCGTGCCGCGTAGAAAGACTCACGGAAGGCCAGGAAGGTTCCCGCCTCGATCGCCGCACGGATGTCGGCCATGAGCTTTTCGTAATAGAACAGGTTGTGCAGGGTGCCCAGCATCGGCGCCAGCATCTCGTTGCAGCGGTCCAGGTGGCGCAGATAGGACCGGGTGTAGCCGCCGGTGCAGGCCACGCAGCCGCAGCCCGGCTCGATCGGGTCCATGTCGCGCGCGTACTGGGAGTTGCGGATGCGGACGGTGCCGAACGAGGTGAAATAGTGGCCGTTGCGGGCGTTGCGGGTGGGCATCACGCAGTCGAACATGTCCACGCCACGTGCGACACCCTCGACCAGGTCCTCCGGCCGGCCCACGCCCATCAGGTAGCGCGGGCGGTCGCCCGGCAGTTCCGGGTCCAGGTGGTCGAGCATGGCGTTGCGCTCGTGCTCCGGCTCGCCCACGGCCAGGCCGCCGATGGCGTAGCCGTCGAAGCCGATCGCCTGCAGGGCCTCGGCCGAGCGGCTGCGCAGGTCGGTGTGCACCCCGCCCTGGACGATGCCGAACAGGGCCGCGTCGTTGCCCAGCTCGTCATGCGCGTTGCGGCTGCGCTGCGCCCAGCGCAGGCTCAGCTCCATCGAACGGCGGGCGACATCCTCGGTGGCCGGGTACGGGGTGCACTCGTCGAAGATCATCACCACGTCTGAATCGAGCACCTTCTGGATCTTCATGCTCTCTTCCGGGCCCAGGAACACCCGGGCGCCGTCGGTCGGCGAGGCGAAGGTCACGCCCTGCTCGGTGATCTTGCGGCGGTGAGCCAGCGAGAACACCTGGAAGCCACCGGAGTCCGTCAGGATCGGGCCATCCCAGCGGCAGAAGCCGTGCAGGCCGCCGTGGTCGGCGATGATGTCCAGGCCCGGCCGCAGGTACAGGTGGAAGGTATTGCCGAGGATGATCTCGGCGCCCAGCGCACGCACCTGGTCCGGCAGGATGCCCTTGACCGAGCCATAGGTTCCCACCGGCATGAAGGCCGGCGTTTCCACCGTGCCACGCGGGAAGGTCAGGCGGCCACGGCGGGCACGGCCGTCGCGGGTCTTGAGCTGGAACTGCAGTCGGGACATGGAGCGGTCATTCAGGCAAATAGTCGCCCATTGTCTCCCAAAACCAGGGCGACCGCCCATTCAGGCCTGAACGGACCGGCAGTAGAGCCATGCCATGCGTGGCTTTCCTGCCACCCAGGTTCCGGCAAGTGCGCACCAACGGTGCGCACCCACCACAACCGGATGCAGGTGCCCTACCCCGCCTGCGGGAACAGCAGCATCGCGTCGCCGTAGCTGAAGAAGCGGTAGCGCTGCTCGATCGCGTGCTGGTAAGCCTCGAACACGCGCTCCTTGCCGGCGAACGCGGAAATCATCATCAGAAGCGTGCTTTCCGGCAGGTGGAAGTTGGTCACCATCGCGTCGACGCTGCGGATGCGGTAGCCCGGGGTGATGAAGATCTGCGTTTCACCCGCGAACGGCAACAGCTCACCATCGCGCATCGCGCTTTCCAGCGCGCGCACCACGGTGGTGCCGACGCCGATCACCCGGCCGCCGGCGGCGCGCGTGCGCCGCACCTGCTGCACCAGTTCGGCACCGACGTTCAGCCACTCGCGGTGCATCACGTGGTCCTTCAGGTCATCGGCACGCACCGGCTGGAAGGTGCCCGCCCCCACGTGCAGGGTGACGTGGCCGAAGTCCACGCCCTTTTCCTTCAGCGCGGCCAGCAACGGCTCGTCGAAATGCAGGCCGGCGGTCGGCGCAGCCACCGCGCCCACTTCACGCGCGAACACGGTCTGGTAGCGCTCGCGGTCGTCCACGCCCGGCTCGCGCTGGATATAGGGCGGCAGCGGCAGGCGGCCGGCGTGCAGCAACCACTGCTCCAGCGACTCGGGCACATGGAACTGCAGCACGTAGAACTCGCCGTCACGACCCAGCACCTCGGCTTCACCACCGGCATCCAGCGCAATGCGGCTGCCGGCCTTCGGCGACTTGCTGGCGCCGACCTGCGCGCGTGCCTGCTGGGCGCCGAGCAGGCGCTCGATCAGGATCTCGACGCGGCCGCCACTGGCCTTCTGCCCGAACAGGCGCGCCGGGATCACCCGGGTGTCGTTGAACACCAGCAGGTCGCCCGGCTGCAGCAGCGACGGCAGGTCGCGCACCTGCAGATCGGTGAAGGCATCGGGCGCCGGAGGCACCAGCAGCAGGCGGCTTGCGGAACGTTCGGCCAGGGGAGCCTGCGCGATCAGTTCAGCCGGCAGGTCGTAGTTGAAATCGGACTTCTTCAAGGCAGTGGGCGGCAACAGGTCGACAATGGCGCGCATTGTACGTCCAGCGTCTGCGAGCCGGCGCGCTTCGCGGCGAACGTCGCGCAAAATGCTGCTATGCAGCAGGTTTTTGCGGGGTTATCGCGCAAAAAAACAAGTGCTAGCATCGAGTCGGAAGTCCGCTGCACGAGCCTGCCCCCAAGCGCGCGTGATGACGCGCGTTTTGCTTTTGAAGGCCCGTGCGACCCATCGTTTCAGGAGATCTGCAATGAGCTTCATCGAACGCCTCGCCCCCCTGCGCACCCAGCCCGGCACCCGCCTCACCACCGGCCTGGACGATGCCACCCTGACCGCCCTGTCCGCCCGCCACCCGCAGCTGATCGCCGCAGTGGATGCCGCCGCCGAGGAATTCGCGCGCGTGCAGGCCGACCTGGGGCCGCTGCTGGCGCAGGACGAACAGGCGCAGATCGACGCGATGCAGGACGGCTTCGTCAATTTCTATGCCGATGATGCAGTGACTCCGTACGTGGCGCTGGCCGCGCGCGGCCCGTGGGTGGTCACCCTGAAGGGTGCGGTGCTGTACGACGCCGGTGGCTACGGCATGCTCGGCTTCGGGCACACCCCGGACGCCGTGCTGGAGGCGATGGCCCGCCCGCAGGTGATGGCCAACATCATGACCCCCAGCCTGTCGCAGCAGCGCTTCATCACCGCCCTGCGCGCCGAGATCGGCCACCGCCGTGGCGGCTGCCCGTTCGCGCGCTTCATGTGCCTGAATTCCGGCTCCGAGTCGGTTGGCCTGGCCGCGCGCATCGCCGACGTCAACGCCAAGCTGCAGACCGACCCCGGCGCGCGCCACGCCGGCGCCACGATCAAGCGCGTGGTGGTCAAGGGCAGCTTCCATGGCCGTACCGACCGCCCTGCCCTGTATTCCGATTCCAGCCGCAAGAGCTACATGCAGCACCTGGCCAGCTACCGCGGCGAGGATTCGGTGATCACCGTGGCGCCGTACGATGAGGCCGGCCTGCGCAAGGTGTTCGAGGACGCTGCACGCAACCAGTGGTTCATCGAGGCGGTGTTCCTGGAACCGGTAATGGGCGAAGGCGACCCGGGCCGCTCGGTGCCGCCGGCGTTCTATGCCGTGGCCCGCGAACTGACCCGTGCGCACGGCAGCCTGCTGCTGCTCGACTCGATCCAGGCTGGCCTGCGCGCGCATGGCGTGCTGTCGGTGGTCGATTACCCGGGCTTCGAAGGCCTGGATCCGCCGGACATGGAGACCTACTCCAAGGCGCTCAACGCCGCGCAGTACCCGCTGTCGGTGCTGGCGGTGACCGAGCATGCCGCGCAGCTGTACCGCAAGGGCATCTACGGCAACACCATGACCAGCAACCCGCGCGCGCTGGACGTGGCCTGCGCCACCCTGGCGCAGCTGACCCCGCAGGTGCGCGCCAACATCGCCGAACGCGGTGCCGAGGCCGTGCGCAAGCTGGAACAGCTCAAGAGCGAGCTGGGCGGCCTGATCACCAAGGTGCAGGGCACCGGCCTGCTGTTCTCGTGCGAGCTGGCGCCGCAGTTCAAGTGCTACGGCGCCAACTCCACCGAGGAATGGCTGCGCCAGCACGGCATCAACGTGATCCACGGCGGCGAGAACTCGCTGCGCTTCACCCCGCACTTCGGCATGGACAGCGACGAACTGGACCTGCTGGTCGGCATGGTGGGCCGCGCCCTGCGTGAAGGCCCGCGCCGCGAGCAGGCTGCGGCGGCGTAAGCGGCCGCTTCGCTTCGGCGCTACAGAAGCGGCGATAATCCACCCGCACCCCGCCCGCAACCGCTGACCCGGTTGCCGGCGGGGCGTTTTCGTTTCCGCACCAAGAGACAAGACCCCCCCATGAAGTCGATCTGCGTCTACTGTGGTTCCAACGCTGGCAGCAAGCCGGCCTACACCGAACGCGCCATTGCCCTGGGTGATCGCATCGCCCGCGACGGCCTGCGCCTGGTGTACGGCGGTGGCAACGTCGGCCTGATGGGAACCGTGGCCAATGCCGTGCTCGCCGCCGGCGGCGAGGTGACCGGCGTGATCCCGCGCCAGCTGGCCGACTGGGAAGTGGCCCACCGCGGCCTGACCGAACTGGAGATCGTCGGTTCGATGCATGAGCGCAAGTCGCGCATGTTCGACCTCGCCGATGGCTTCGTCGCCCTGCCCGGCGGCTTCGGCACCATGGAAGAGATCTTCGAGATGCTCACCTGGCGCCAGCTGGGCATCGGCAACAAGCCGTGCGCCTTCCTCGACGTGGAAGGCTTCTACGCCCCGCTGATCGGCATGATCGATCGCATGGTGGAAGAACGCTTCCTGCATCCGGACCAGCGCCAGGACCTGTGGTACGGCTCGGACATCGAGGAAATGCTGGAGTGGATGCAGAACTACCAGCCGGCGCAGGCCTCGAAGTGGATCGACGAGAAGCGTCGCTCCGCCCTGCGCTGAGGCGCCCCGGCGCGGTGGCTCAGGCCACCGCGCGCTCCCACGGTGCCGGACGGCCCAGCAGGTAGCCCTGGCCGTAGTCGCAACCGAGTTCGCGCAGCGTCTGCCGCTGCGCCTCGGTCTCGATGCCTTCGCCGATGGTTTCGATGCCCAGGGTCCGGGCCAGTGACAGCACGCCTTCCACCAGCGCGCGCGTGCTCTGCACTTCCGGCCCATGCAGGCCGGCGATGAAACTCTGGTCGATCTTCAACGTGCTGATCGGGAAACGGTGCAGGTAGGACAGCGCCGAGAAACCGGTACCGAAATCGTCCAGCTGTACCTGGATGCCACGTTCGCGCAGGCCCTGCAGGATGCGCAGCGTGTGCGGGCCATCGTCCAGCAGCGCCACCTCGGTGATCTCCAGGCGCAGCCGGCGCGGATCAGCGCCGCATGCGTCGAGCAGACCGAACAGGCGGCCACTGAATTCGGCCGAACGGAAATGGCGTGGCGATACGTTCACCGAGACATAGCCGTGGCCGCCTTCGGCCAGTCCCGCGATGACCTGTTCGTAGATCAGCCAGTCGACCTGTTCGATCAGGCCGCTTTCCTCGCCCAGCTCCAGGAACGCCCCGGGCAGCAGCAGGCCACGACGCTCGTGCTGCCAGCGCAGCAAGGCCTCGTGCCCCACCACCTCGCCATCGGACAGGCGCACGATCGGCTGGTAGAACGGGACGAAGTCGCGGTTGTTGATCGCACGGCGCAGGTCGGCTTCCAGATCGAGGCTGCGCATGGCCTGCTCGCGCATGTCTTCGTCGAAGATCGCGCAGCGGTCATGGCCCTGCGCTTTGGCCCGGTACATCGCCGCATCGGCGTCACGCAGCAGCTCCTCGCCGGTGCGGTAGCGCGGGTTCCACAAGGCGATGCCCAGGCTGCCGGACGGGAACAGCTCGCGCCCGGCGATCCACATCGATTCCTGCAGTGCCAGCAACAGCCGCTGGCCGAAATCCAGCGCCTGTGCCAGCCCCTGCGGGCATTGCAGCAGCACCGCGAACTCATCGCCGCCCAGCCGCGCCACCACGTCGTCGGTGCCGGCCATCGATACGATGCGCTTGGCCACCTCCACCAGCATGCGGTCGCCAGCGGCGTGGCCGATGCTGTCGTTGACCAGCTTGAAGCGGTCCAGGTCAAGGAACAGCACGGCGAACACCGGCCCACCCTCACGCTTGGCCAACGCCAGTGAATCCTGCAGGCGATCGAGCAGGTGCAGGCGGTTGGGCAGGCCGGTCAGTGCATCGTGCATGGCCTGATGGGTCAGGCGCTGCTCGGCACGCAGGCGCTCACCGATCTGCCCAAGCAGCTTTTCGTTAACCTCGGCCAGCTCGCGGGTGCGTTCCTCCACGCGCTTCTCCAGCTCTGCATGCGCCGAACGCAGCCGCTGCTGGTCGCGCTGGCGCGCCAGCCCGGTTCCGATGTTCTGCGCAACGAAAGTCAGCAGGCGCTGATCGTGCACGCTGAACGTACTGTTCTCGCTGTAGCTCTGCACCACGATCGCACCGACCACCTCGTCGTCGCGCAGCAGCGGCACGCCCAGCCAGCAATGCGAACGTGCGCCCGATTCGCGTACTTCGCCGCTGGCCAGCAGTGCGTCGATCTGTTGCCGCGAAGCCAGCAACGGGCGCCGGTTGCGCACGACATACTCGGTCAGGCCGCGGCTGAACGGGCGTGGCGCGCGGCTGGCGTTGTGTTCGTCCACCGAATAGACGAAGTCCAGGCCATTGCCGGCCCCGTTCACCAGCGCGATATAGAAATTGCGCGCGTCAAGCAGGCGCCCGACCACGCCATGCACCTGCCCGTAGAACTGGGCCAGGCTGTCGGCCGACATCGCCATCTCGGCGATGTTGTACAGCGCGGTCTGCAGCTGTTCGGCGCGGCGGCGCTCGGCCACTTCATCCTGCAGGCTGCGATTGGCGCGCTGCAGCTCCAGCGTGCGCCGCTCCACCTGTTGTTCCAGCCGGACCTGCGCCTGGCGCCGGTCCATCGCGGTCTGCACATGCTGCGCGACAAAGCCCAGCAGCGCCCGCTCGGCCTCGCCATAGCGGGCCGCCAGCTCATAGCTCTGCACCACGATGGCACCGCAGACCCGGCCATCGCGCAGCATCGGCACGCCCAGCCAGTCCAGACTTTCAGGGCCACGCTGCGGGTCGTGCTCCTGCTCGACCACGCGCGCCAGCAGCTCGCGCGAGGGGCCACTGAGCGGCTTGCCGTGGCGCAGCAACGCCACGGTCAGGCTGCGCGGCATCTCGCCGGCATCATGGCTCTGCGACGGATCGGCGACGAAGTCGTCGACCTGGTCGGCGAAGTACAGGAAGCGGATCTGGTCGCGGACATCGTCGTATTCGACGATGTAGCAGTTTTCCGCGTACATCAGCGTGCCAAGCACGCCGTGCACGTGGCGCAGCATCTCCGACATCTCCAGGTCGGCGCCGGCCAGATCGGCGATCTGGAACAGCGCCTGCTGCAGCCGCTCAGCCTCTTCCAGCGCCTTGATCTGCCCGGCCTGGCGACCGCGCTGCAGCGCCAGCTCCATGGCCTGCCGGGCCAGCCCCCACCACGCCGCGGAAGGCACGGCACCTTCCACCGACAACTGCAGGCGGGCACCGTCGTATTCCCAGCCATGGCAACCGTCGCCAGCGCCCGGCGCCGTGACCGCCCCAGCCACCACGACAGCCGGCCAGCCGCCCTGGCCGCGGCCCAGCTGCGGGTCGTCCCAGCCAACGCGGACCACGGCCGAATCCGGCAGCAGCGCATGCAATGCGCGCACCAGCGCCGTGCTCAGCACGGCCTCGTGTGGTGGCTCTTCCGCCGGTTCAACGTGCGTGGACAAATGACAATCTCTTGGCGCCGTCTGTGCGTCGCCTCCCCTGAGCCGCCGAGCATAGCGCGCCACCCGGGGGGCAATGGAAGCCCGTAAACCCCGAATCGTGCGCCCGTACGTTTTTCCTGCTGTCCGTAGCCGCTTCCACGCCATGAACCTCGCCCTGCCCGCCCCCGTCACCGGCTATGCGCCACCGCCTGCAGGCCTTACCCTGTACGCCGTGGAAGCCAGCGCACTGCCAACCGATGAAGCCTTGATGCTGGCCTGGGCCGGTGGCGACCTGCGCGCGTTCGAAAGCCTGTATGCGCGCCATCGCAAGCGCCTGTTCGGCTTCCTGCTGCGGCAACTGCGCGACAACGCGCTGGCCGAGGAGATCTTCCAGGATGTCTGGCAGCGGGTGATCAGCGCCCGTGCCGGCTGGCAACCTGAAGCCGCATTCAGCACCTGGCTGTTCCGCATCGCCCACAACCGCCTGAACGACCACTGGCGGGCCGCCCGCCATCGTCCCGCCGCACCGGCCGACGCCGACCTGCGCCTGGCCGCGATCGAGGACGGGCAGACCCCGGAAGCCGAGCTTTCCGAATTCGAACAACGTCGCCGCATCCAGCTGGCGATGGAGCAACTGCCGCCCGAGCAGCGCGAAGTGCTGCAGTTGCGGCTGGATCAGGAACTGAGCCTGGAGGAGATCGGCCAGATCACCGGCGTAGGCCGGGAAACCGTGAAATCGCGGCTGCGCTATGCGATGGACAAGCTGCGTGCGGGACTGAACGCATGAACCGAGACGAACCGCTGACGCCGGAAGAACGCGAGCTGGCGCGCCTGCTCGGCCGCCGCGTCGAACAGGCCCCACCGGCTGCACTGGACGCCACCATCCTGGCCGCGGCGCGCGCTGCCGTGGACGCACCGGCTGCCGAGGCCGTCGCCTCGCCGGACGCGCCACGCACGCAGCGCACACGTCCGCGTTGGCCGGCGGTGTTCGGCATCGCCGCCTCGATGGTGTTCGCCATCGGCATTGCCTGGCAGCTGCGCCCGGAACCGCCACCGGTTCCGGCAGGCGAGGCCGCTGTTGCTGCGGTACCGGCTGCGGCAGACGTCGCGGCCGCCAATCAGGTCGCTGAGAGCAGTGCAGCTGACAGCGCGGTTGCCGCTTCGGAAACCGCGGCCGAACCCGCAGTACCGCAGGCAGCCCCTGTTGCCGCCCCTCCGGCACCGTCCGCCGCGCGCGCACCCAAGCCTGCGCCGGCCGAAACCGCTGAAGCACCTGCCCAGGCTGCTCGTTCGGTGGCGGCGGATGCGGCCACCGATACGTCCTTTGCCGCGCTCCCGCCCGCTCCGGCCGCAGCGCCGGCAGCAGCACCGCCCGCGCCACCCGCACCCGCCGCTTACTCGGTACCTGCACCGGCATTGGCGCCAGCCCCGGCAGGGGCGCTGAAAGCACGCACTGCCGAGGCGCCAGTAGCCAACGCTGCCGATGCCGAACGGGCGCAGGCGCTGGATCGGGTAGAGATCACCTCGATGAAGCGCCAGGCCCCGAGCCGCTCCGCACCCGGCGTCATGCGCCGCGGCGCCGACGCGGGGCTCAGTGCGGATGCCGTGCAGGCCGAAGTGGACGCGGATGCACAGCTGCCGCGACGGCAGTGGCTGCAGAAGATCCGCGCGCGGCGCGACGACGGCCAGCGCGACCTGGCCCGCGCCAGCCTGGAGCGCTACGTGCAGCAGTATCCGGAAGCGCGCCTGCCGCGCGACCTGCGCCCGCTGCTGGACGACTGAAGCGGACAGTGACCTCCGGCAACCCCGTAGAATGGCGGGAATGCCCGATACCCTCGCCCAGCCGGTCAGCCACACGCTGGAAGTCAAACACAGCCGCTTCATTGCCCATGCTGCGCCGATCGATGGCGCCGCGGCAGCATTGGCGTTCCTGCAACAGGTGGCGGTAGCCGACGCGACCCACAACTGCTGGGCCTACCGGCACGGCCAGGACTACCGTTCCAGCGATGATGGCGAGCCCGCCGGCACCGCTGGGCGGCCGATCCTGGCTGCGATCGACGGCCAGGGCTTCGACCGGGTGATGGTGGTGGTCACGCGCTGGTTCGGCGGTATCAAGCTCGGCGCCGGTGGACTGGTGCGCGCCTACGGTGGCGCTGCCGCCGAATGCCTGCGCACCGCCCCGCGCGTGCCGCTGGTGGCGATGGCCCGGCTGCAGCTGCTGGCCGGCTTCGAGGATCTGGGCACCCTGCACGCCACCCTGCCCACCTTCGGCGCCGAAAAGCGCGATGAACAGTTCGATGCCAACGGCGTGTGCCTGCGGGTCGAATTGCCGGCCGATCAGGTCGATGCATTGAAAATCCGCCTGCGCGACGCCACCCGTGACCGTATCCGCATACAAGACGACGACCAGGATGACTGACAAGGACGACGCCCCCGCCTCGACCCCACCGCTGCGCCGCCTCGGCAGCCTGCGGACGTTGTGGCCGTTCGTGCGCCGCCACAGCGGGCTGTTCACCGCCTGGCTGCTGGCGCTGGCGGTGTCTTCGGCCGCCACGCTGAGCCTGCCCCCCGCCGTGAAGCAGATGATCGACCACGGCTTCACCAGCGGTGGCCAGATCAACCGCGCCTTCGCCCTGCTGATGCTGGTGGCGGTGGTGCTGGCACTGGCCACGGCCGCACGGTTCTTCTTCGTGTCGCTGCTGGGCGAAAAGGTCGTCGCCGACCTGCGCAGCCGCCTGTATGCACACCTGATCCAGCTCGGTGCCGGATTCCATGACCGCAGCCGCAGCGGCGAACTGGTCTCCCGCCTGACCGCTGACAGCGAACTGCTGCGCAGCGTGGTCGGCTCGACCATGTCGGTCGCGCTGCGCAGCAGCGTCACCGTGGTCGGCAGCCTGGCCATGCTGTTCGTCACCAGCCCGCGGCTGGCGGCATGGTCGCTGCTCGGCATCCCGCTGGCGGTGCTGCCGATCATCATCGGTGCGCGCAAGCTGCGCACGGTTGCACGCAGCAGCCAGGACCGCATCGCCGATGCCAACAGCCTGGCCAGCGAGACGCTGGGCGCCGTACGCACGGTGCAGGCGCATGCACGCGAGCCCTATGAACGCGGGCGCTTCGACAAGGCACTCGGCGATGCCATCGGTGCCGCGCGCCGCCGCATCGGTGCGCAGTCACTGGTCACCGCCAGCGCTATCCTGCTGGTGTTTGGCGCCATCGTTGGCGTGCTGTGGCTGGGCGCGCACGATGTCATCGACGGACGCCTCAGTGCTGGCACGCTGGGCCAGTTCGTGCTGTACGCGCTGATCGGCGGCGGCTCGGTGGGTGCGCTGGCCGAAGTGTGGAACGAACTGCAGCGTGCAGCCGGTGGCATGGGCCGCATTGGCGAGCTGCTGCAGGAAGACATCGAGATCCGCGCGCCAGCGCAGCCCCACGTTCTGCCGCAACCATTGCGCGGCGAAATCCAGTTTGACGACGTGGTGTTCCACTACCCGCAACGTCCGGACCATGCCGCGCTGGACCACTTCAACCTGCATGTGCGCCCGGGCGAGACCGTGGCGCTGGTCGGCCCGTCGGGCGCGGGCAAGAGCACGGTGCTGTCGATGCTGCTGCGCTTCCACGATCCGGCCAGCGGCCACATCTGCGTCGATGGCATCGACGTGCGCCAGGTCGATCCGGCCGAGCTGCGCGCGCAGCTGGCGCTGGTGCCGCAACAGCCGACGCTGTTCGCGGCCAGTGCGCGCGACAACATCCGCTACGGCCGCCTGCAGGCCAGTGACGCCGAGGTCGAAGCTGCCGCGCGTGCGGCCGAGGCTGATGGCTTCCTGCGCGCGTTGCCGCAGGGCTACGACAGTGAGCTGGGCGAACGCGGTGCGCGCCTGTCCGGTGGCCAGCAGCAGCGCGTGGCGATTGCCCGCGCACTGCTGAAGGATGCGCCGATCCTGCTGCTCGATGAAGCCACCAGCGCGCTGGATGCGCAGAGCGAGCATGGTGTGCAGCAGGCGCTTGAGCGTCTGATGGCTGGCCGCACCACGCTGGTCATCGCCCACCGCCTGGCCACCGTGCTCAAGGCCGACCGCATCGTGGTGATGGACCAGGGCCGTATCGTCGCCGAAGGCACCCATGCCCAGCTTCTGGCCGAAGGCGGACTGTACGCTGAACTGGCACGACTGCAGTTCATCGATTGATGACGGCCGGCTAACATCGGCCGGACCAAGCTGGCCTCGCATCAGCAGCATCCGCTGAAGGAGGTACGTGATGTCATTCCGTCAGTTCCCTGCAGTCGACAGCAACGGCGAAAGCCACATCATCATCGAGTTCAAGCCCGAGGCGAATGGCAGCGGGCATCACTCTGAAGCCACGCCGCGTTACGAGCTGGATGACGGGCGTCATCTGGTACGCAATGGCCGGGAATTCACTACCAGCGGCGGCGAACTGCGGTTGATGATCTAGCGCTGCCACCCTGCCTGGTGGGTGCCCACCTTGGTGGGCACTGGGTTTATCGTTGCGCCTGACGGGCGCGGCTGCGAAAAGCAGTCGAGCACGGCTCGACGCTACAGAAAGGCGTGATCAATTTTTCGCCAAGCATCTTGACAGCCTTGCCTGACAAGGGCTGCGCAGGGTTATCCACACGTTTGCTCAGAAACCATCCACACCGCCTGTGGATGAATTCAGCCCAGCACCCGCCCGATGCCGCTGGCGTCCACGTCGGCGGCCGCCCGGGTGATCGCCGCCGGGTCGCTGCCGGCCACGAATCCGATGCGGAAGTGCACTTCACCGCCGGGCGTGCGCGAGGAATGGATCGAAGCCAGGCTGACGCCATGCTGCTCGAACACGTTCAGTAGCTCGCGCAGCGAGCCAGGCCGGTCCTCTGGCAGGTGCACCGACAGCGCGTTGCGCTCGGTCAGGTCGGCCAGCAGGTACCCCACGCGTTCGAACGTGTAGTTGCCATCCGCCAGCGCCTGCTCGCCGAAGGCACTGCGATTGGCCGACAGCAGCTGCTGACGGAATGCAGCCCGCGCGCGGTCGTCGCCCTGCCCGACCTGCACCTGCAGGGCCTGCAGCTGCCCCACCAGCCGCTCCAGCATCGGTGCCACGTACGGGTTGCCGAACTGGATGTCTTCGTAGATCGCCGGATTCAGCGACAGGATGCGCGAGATGATCGCCGTGTCCAGCTCGAACGACGCCGAACGGTACGGCATCATCGCGGCCAGATCGCCCAGCAGCGGCTGGTACTGGCGCAGCACGCCTGCCTGCGCCAGGTGGGTGGCATGCACCATCGCCTGCACCAGCGCCATCATCTGGTCGTGGTGCTGCGGCGTGGCGCGCACGCACTCGGCCTGCAGCGCCGTGCACAGCGTATCGACCCACGGCTGCCAGTGCTGCAGGCGCGCTTCGCAGACCACCATCACCCTGCCCTTCAGCGTCGGCGCCTTCGGTGGCGCGGTCATCGGGTGCAGGCCGACCACTTCGGCCTGCGAGGCCAGCATCGCCTGCACCGGTGCCTCCTTTACCGAGGTCACATCCAGCCATAGCCTGCCCTGCTCGCGGCCCGCCGACTTCCGCACGTACTCGGCGATCAATGCCGGCGTGTGCCGGATCGGTGCCGAGAACACCAGTACATCGGCCTGCGCCAGCAGCTGTTCCGGCGTGTGCGAGTCCGGGTCCGCCGGATCATGTCCGATCACCTGCAGCTGCAGGTGCTGCTGGAAGAAGCGGGTCAGCCAGCGCCCATAGGCACCGGCGCTGCCGATGATGCCGACCGTGCGCGGCGTGCGTGGATCCAGGCCGCTCATGCCACGCGTTCAGCGCGGAAGCGCGTTCCTTCGGCCAGCGCCGCCGGCGCAGCAGCGATCACGTCGAACTCCTCGAAACCGTTGTCCAGGGTCGCCTCCAGCGCCGCATGGGTGCCAGCGATGGCACGCGAAATCGCCTGCTGCATCGACTCACCGCGCAGCAGGAACGACACCACCAGCGACATCAGCACGTCACCGGTGCCGGCCACATCCACCGGCAGCAGCGGTGAGGTCCAGCGCCAGGTTTCCTCGCGACCGACCGCCAGGGTCACCAGTTCACCCGGGTTGCCGCCCACGCTGTGCGCGATCACCCAATGCGGGCCACGGTCCAGCAGCGTGCGCGCGGCGGCAATGGCATCGGCCTCGGCCAGTGCCGGCATGCCGGTCAGGCGATTCAGCTCGAAGGCGTTCGGCGTCACCAGCCAGGCATGCGGCAGCAGGCGCTCGGCGAAGATCGCTTCCAGGCCCGGTTCCACGTAGGGGCCGGTATGGGTGTCACCGATCACCGGGTCCAGGCAGTAACGCAGCTGCGGGCAGGCCGGCAGGATGTTGTCCAGCCAGTCGGCGAAGGCGGCACCGTTGGCGGTGCTGCCGAAGTAGCCGGAGACGAGCATCTTCGCCCGCTGCGGCAGGCCGCGTTCGCGGGCGCCGAGCAGCAGGTCGGCGAACCAGTCGGCGGGCAGCACGCGGCCGCGGGTGGTGTCGTAGAACGGCGCATTGCTCAGCAACACGGTCGGGATTTCCGCGACGCGCACGCCGAGTGCACGCATCGGCGGCACGGCGGCGCTGTTGCCGGCGTGGCCGTAGACAAGTTGCGACTGGACCGAGATGACATCGATCGGCGACGGGCCGTCGGGCCGCTGGCGGCGGCCGTGGACGAGGTGGTTATCGAGAGATTCGCTCATGCCCGCATTCTACGCCCAAGGGGGTTTTCGGCAGGGCTTGCAGCCCTGCACCTGCAGAATCAACGTCAACGTCAACGTCAAAAGCCAAAGCGGCATTCCGTGAGTTGGCGGGACGGTGTGGGTGGGCAGGACACGCCGTAAACCCATCCATGGGGCTCGATGGCGCCATCCATGGCGCCAACGGTCCTGCCCACCCACACCGCCCCACCTCTGACAGACTCCGGATGTCTGTTGGTAGGTGTCGACCTTGGTCGACACATCTTTCAGATATCGATAGACAAAAATGGGGTCAGATCCGTTTTCCTTCGGAAAACGGATCTGACCCCCAAGAGCTGTTCCGACAGATCACGGAAAACTGTCGAAGGCGGGGTGGGTCCGGTTGAGGGGGACGCTGCAAGTACGTCCATGTAAGCTCGGTCGCCGCATCCATGCGGCTCACGCCCCCTCAACCGGACCCACCCCGCCAACCCACGGATAGCCCGCTTTTGACGTTGCCTTGGCTTCGGCAGGTGCAGGGCTGCAAGCCCTGCAAACCGAAACCCCTCAGTGCGCAGGCCGCGACGGCGGCAGCCACGCCGCCACGATGCCCAGCAACGGCAGGAACGCGGTCAGCTGGTAGACGTACTCGATGCTGGTCTTGTCCGCCAGCAGGCCGAGCACGGCAGCACCCAGCCCGCCCATGCCGAATGCAAAGCCGAAGAACAGCCCGGACACCATGCCAATGCGGTGCGGCATCATTTCCTGCGCGTACACCACGATCGCCGAGAACGCCGAGGACAGCACGAAGCCGATCAGCACCGCCAGCACCGTGGTCCACAGCAGGTCCGCATGCGGCAGCATCAGCGCGAACGGGGCCACGCCGAGGATCGAGGTCCAGATGATCGGCTTGCGGCCGATGCGGTCACCCAGCGGGCCGCCGAGGAAGCCGCCAGCGGCGGACGCCACCAGGAACGCGAACAGGTGCAACTGGGCCTGTGCCACCGGAATGCCGAAATGGTGGATCAGGTAGAAGGTGAAGTAGCTGCCGATGCTGGCCATGTAGAAGTATTTGCTGAAGATCAGCACCAGCAGGATCGCCAGCACCTTGGCCACGGTGCGCGGCGGATGCCGCGGCACCATCGCAGCCGTGCTGACCGGTCGTGGCGTGCCCAGATGCAACGCGTACCAGCGGCCGACATAGGTCAGTAGAGCGATGCCGATCAGGGCGGCGCCGGCAAACCACGATGCGGCATGCTGGCCATACGGCACGATCACCGCCGCTGCAATCAGCGGGCCCAACGCCGTACCGAAATTGCCGCCGACCTGGAACACCGACTGCGCGAAGCCGTGACGGCCGCCCGAAGCCAACCGCGCAATGCGCGAGGCCTCGGGATGGAAGATGGCCGAACCGATGCCGACCATTGCCGCCGCCATCAGCACCACCGCGTAGTTCGGCGCGAAGCCGAGCAGCAGCATGCCGCACAGGGTCGAGGCCATGCCGATCGGCAGCGAATAGGGTTCCGGGCGACGGTCGGTGGCCATGCCGATCAACGGCTGGAAGATCGACGCGGTGAGCTGGTAGGTCAGCGTGATCAGGCCGATCTGGGTGAAGCTGAGGTTGAAGCCGCCCTTGATCACCGGATAGATGGCCAGGATCAGCGACTGCATCATGTCGTTGACGACATGCGAGGTGGAGATGGCGGCCAGCACGCCGGGAGCCACCGGGCGTGAGGTCGTTGCGGGAGAAGCCAGGGTCGACATGGACACAGTCAGGTTGGGGGCGAGCCACGCATGCTACGGTGGGCCCCCACTCCCTTCTGCCGCGTTCGGGTCATGGCATATCGCAAAAAGGACACTCCCTGCCCGATCCGCGAGACCGCGCCGTGGAACGAGGTGCCGGTACATCGCCCGGTGACCAGCCGCGCCCGCCACTACCCGCCCGGCACCCACATCGCGCCCCACCGGCATCGCCGTCACCAACTGGTCTTCGCCATGTCCGGTCTGATGGTGGTGCGCGCGGACGGCGGCCGCTGGGTCGTGCCCTCCACCCGCGCGATCTGGGTTCCGGCCGGCATGGCGCATGCGGTGGACTGCATCGCCGAAGTGCACATGCGCAGCCTGTACGTGGAACCGGACTTTGCACCGCAACTGCCGGATGGGGCGTTCGCAGTGCAGGTGGCGCCGCTGCTGCGCGAACTGCTGCTGGCCGCCAGCCTGATCGAGTCCGCGCACGTGGACGACAGCCGCGACGGCCGCGTGGTGCGCCTGCTGCTGGACGAACTGCACCGCATGGACGTGCTGCCGCTGCACCTGCCCTCGCCCACCGACCCGCGCCTGCAGCGGATCTGCCAGCACATCCAGAAGCATCCTGGCGACGATGCCACGCTGCAGGACTGGGCGCAGGCGCTGCAGGTGGACGTGAAGACCATCCAGCGCCATTTCGCCAGCGAACTGGGCATGACCTTCGGGCAGTGGCGGCAGCAGGCGCGGCTTCTGGCCGCCCTGGAGCGACTGGCGGTCGGCGACAAGGTCATCGATGTGGCGCTGGCGATGGGCTACGACAGCCCGAGCGCGTTCACCAGCATGTTCAAGCGGCAGCTGGGGCAGACGCCGGCGGCATTTTTCCGATGATCCCTTGAACGGCATCCACGCATGGCGTGGATCTACTGCACCACAAACGACAACGCCGGGCATGGCCCGGCGCTATCGTTCATCGCTTCCGTCGAAAAACTCAGGACGTCATCCGGTCCCAGAAGCCCTTAACGCCATCCATGAAGGTGGCCGACTTCGGCGAATGCTTGCGCGCTTCCTCGCCGACGAAGGTGGCTTCGAACTGTTCCAGCAGCTTGCGCTGTTCGTTGGTGAGGTTGACCGGGGTCTCCACCACCACGCGGCAGTACAGGTCGCCCTCGCTGCGGCTGCGCACCGAACGTACGCCCTTGCCACGCAGGCGGAACAGCTTGCCGGTCTGGGTCTCGGCCGGGATGCGGATTTCCGCTTCGCCGCCGAGGGTCGCCACGCGTACGGTGTCACCCAGCGCCGCCTGCGAGATGCGGATCGGCACCTCGCAGTGCAGGTCGTCGCCATCGCGCTGGAAGATCGCATGCTCGCGCACGCGCACTTCCACGTACAGGTCACCCGGCGGCGTACCGGCCGGACCGGCCTCGCCTTCGCCCTGCAGGCGGATACGGTCGCCCGTATCGACGCCCGCCGGCACCTTCACCGACAGCACCTTGTCTTCCTCGACACGGCCGTTGCCGTGGCAGGTCTTGCAGGGCTTGGCGATGATCTGGCCACGGCCACCGCAGTTGTGGCAGGCCTGCTGCATGGCGAAGATGCCGCGCTGGATGCGCACCTGCCCACGGCCATGGCAGACGTTGCAGGTCTCGACCTTGCCATCTTCGGAGCCACTGCCATCGCAGTCGCCGCACTCGGCCAGGGTCGGGATCTCGATGCGGCGCTCGACGCCGCGCACGGCCTCTTCCAGGTCCAGCTCCATCACGTAGCCGATGTCGGCACCGCGACGGGCCTGGCGCGGACCACCGCCGCCACCGCCAAAGATGTTGCCGAAGATATCGCCGAAGATATCGTTCATGTCCGGGCCGCCCGGACCACCGCCGCCCATGCCGTGCTCGAACGCGGCGTGGCCGTGGCTGTCGTACATGCGGCGCTTGTTGCCGTCGGACAGCACTTCGTAGGCTTCCTTGCACTCCTTGAAGGAGGCTTCGGCCGCCGCATCACCCGGGTTGCGGTCAGGGTGGAACTTCATCGCGCAGCGACGGTAGGCCTTCTTCAGCTCGTCGTCGGTGGCGGTGCGGGCAACGCCCAGCACTTCGTAGTAATCGCGCTTGCTCATATCGTGAATCGGGTTCCGGAAAGTCGGGATTCGTCAAAGCGGAAGAGCGGAACCAGGTCCGCTCTTGCGTCGGGCGCCCCGACACGCCGGTGGGCGGTCAGGACCCTGATGCGACAACGGGACGCTGATGGCCAGCGTCCCGTGTCGGTCCGGATCAGGACTTCTTGTCGTCCTTGACTTCGGTGAACTCGGCGTCGACCACGTCGTCCTGCGCCTTGCCGGCGTTGCCGGCGTCGGCACCCGGGGCACCGCCCTGGTCGGCCGAAGCAGCGGCGAACAGCGACTGGCCAGCTTCCTCCAGCACCTTCGACTTGGCTTCGATCTGCGCCTTGTCGTCACCCTTCATCGCGGTTTCCAGGTCGGCCAGGGCCGCCTCGACCTTGCCGATCACTTCGCCGCCGACCTTGCTGCCGTGCTCGGTGATGGCACTGCGGGTGCCGTGGATCAGGGCGTCGGCCTGGTTGCGGGCCTGCACCAGCTCCTGGAACTTCTTGTCTTCTTCGCGGTTGGCTTCCGCGTCGGCGACCATGCGCGCGATCTCTTCCTCGGACAGGCCCGAACCGGCCTTGATCTCGACCTTCTGTTCCTTGTTGGTCTTCTTGTCCTTGGCCGACACGTGCAGGATGCCGTTGGCGTCGATGTCGAAGGACACTTCCACCTGCGGCAGGCCGCGCGGGGCCGGCTCGATGCCGGACAGGTCGAACTTGGCCAGCGACTTGTTGAAGCGGGCCTGTTCGCGCTCACCCTGCAGCACGTGCACGGTCACGGCCGACTGGTTGTCCTCGGCGGTGGAGAACACCTGCGAGGCCTTGGTCGGGATGGTGGTGTTCTTCTCGATGATCTTGGTGAACACGCCACCCATGGTCTCGATGCCCAGCGACAGCGGGGTCACGTCCAGCAGCAGCACGTCCTTGACGTCGCCGCCCAGCACGCCGCCCTGGATCGCAGCACCCAGTGCCACGGCTTCGTCCGGGTTGACGTCCTTGCGCGGTTCCTTGCCGAAGAACTCGGTCACCGCCTGCTGCACCTTCGGCATGCGGGTCTGGCCACCGACCAGGATCACTTCGCTGATGTCGCTCGAACGCAGGCCGGCATCGTTCAGGGCGACGCGGCACGGCTCGATCGACTTCTTGATCAGGTCTTCCACCAGTGCTTCCAGCTTGGCGCGGGTCAGCTTGATGTTCAGGTGCTTCGGGCCCGAGGCGTCAGCGGTGACGTACGGCAGGTTCACTTCGGTCTGCTGGGCGCTGGACAGCTCGATCTTGGCGCGCTCGGCAGCATCCTTCAGGCGCTGCAGGGCCAGCGGATCCTTGCGCAGGTCGATGCCCTGGTCCTTGTTGAACTCTTCAACCAGGTACTCGATGACGCGGTTGTCGAAGTCTTCGCCGCCCAAGAAGGTGTCGCCGTTGGTGGCCAGCACTTCGAACTGCTTCTCGCCGTCGACGTTGGCGATCTCGATCACCGAGACGTCGAAGGTGCCGCCGCCGAGGTCGTACACCACGATCTTGCGATCCTTGTTGTCGCCCTTGTCCAGGCCATAGGCCAGCGCGGCCGCGGTCGGCTCGTTGATGATGCGCTTGACGTCCAGGCCGGCAATGCGGCCGGCGTCCTTGGTCGCCTGGCGCTGGCTGTCGTTGAAGTAGGCCGGCACGGTGATGACCGCTTCGGTGACCTTCTCACCGAGGAAGTCCTCGGCGGTCTTCTTCATCTTTTCCAGCACCTTGGCCGAGATTTCCTGCGGGGCCATCTTCTTGCCATCGCTGGTCGACACCCAGGCGTCGCCATTGTCATGGGCCAGGATGCCGTACGGGACGTGGGCGATGTCCTTCTGCACTTCGGCATCGGTGAACTTGCGGCCGATCAGGCGCTTCACCGCGTAGAAGGTGTTCTTCGGGTTGGTGACGGCCTGGCGCTTGGCCGAGGCGCCCACCAGGACTTCGCCGTCCTTGGTGTAGGCGACGATCGACGGGGTGGTGCGATCGCCTTCCGAATTCTCGATGACGCGGGCCTTGCCGCCGTCCATGATCGCCACGCACGAGTTGGTGGTGCCGAGGTCGATACCAATGATCTTGCCCATGGGGGAGACTCCTGAGGATGCTTGTTGGGGTCAGTCCGGCCGTTCGGCCGGTGGATGAATACGATGTGGGGGAGGCTCGTGGAACATTCAAGCCATCTCCCGAACGCTGTGTTCAGCGCCTGGAAAACCTTGCCGGGCATGGCCAGGCACGACCGGGACCGGGCATCGCCCGGTCCGATCGATCAGTCGGCGGCCACCACCACCAGCGCCGGCCGCAGCAGGCGCTCGTTGAGCAGGTAGCCCTTCTGGAACACGGTCACCACGGTGCCGGGAGCGGCGCCCGGGGCCGGCACCTGGCTGATCGCCTGGTGGTGCTCCGGGTTGAATGGCTGGCCGGTCGGGTCCAGCAGGACCAGGCCATTGTCGGCGGCAACCTTCAGCAGCTGCTTGTAGGTCAGCTCCAGGCCCTCGCGCAGCGGATGCGGGTCATCGCCGGCAGCCTTCAGGCCGGCATCCAGGCTGTCGAATACCGGCAGCAGCTCGCCCAGCAGCTTCTCGTTGGCGAACTTGCGGGCCTGCTCGATGTCACGGGCAACGCGCTTGCGCTGGTTCTCGAGGTCGGCGCGCTCACGCAGCGCATCGACCTTGATCTGCTCGACTTCGGCGCGCAGGCGCTCCACTTCGTCGTTGACGCCGGCGGCGGCGGCCGCATCGGCGGCAGTCTGCTGGGATTCGATATCTGGATGTTCGTGGTTCATGTCTGGGTCCCTGGCGGTCAGTCTCCGCCTCCACCCACCCTAGTGTGGGCGGGATGCTGCGTTTCAAGCGTCGGATGTTCCGGGAGTGCGCCCGGCCGGCGAAAAGGCCGCGCCAAGCACATCGGCGGTGGCCTGGACCAGCGGGATCATGCGGTCGTAGGCCATCCGCTTGGGGCCGATCACGCCCAGCACGCCCAGCACCTGGCCATTGGCGGTGTACGGGGCGGTGACCAGCGAGACCCCCTGCAACGGCATCATCCCGGTCTCTTCGCCAATGAAGATGCGCACCCCCGGGGCCTGGATGGTGCGCTCCAGCAACTGCAGGATCTCGCGCTTGCTGGAGAACAGCTCGAACAGCTCGCGCAGGCGTTCCAGGTCGGACAGGTCCTGCACCCCCATCAGGCGGGTCTGGCCGGCCACCAGCATGTCATCGGCCGCCGGCTGCAGGGCCTGCTCGGCCAGTTCGATGCTGTGCGCCAGCAGCTGCTCCAGCTCCGAGCGGGCATCGCGCAGCTCCAGCAGCAGGCGGGTGCGGATCTCGGCCATCGGCAGGCCGGCGAAATGCGCATTGAGGTAGTTGGCGACCTGTTCCAGCTGCCCCGGCGCGAACTCCTGGCGGGTCTCGATGACCCGGTTCTGCACCTCGTTGTCGGCGAACACCAGGATCGCCAGCACCCGGCGCCCGTCCAGCGCCACGAAATCGATCTGCCGGAACGCGAACTGCTCGCGCCGCGGCGCGCTGACCACGCCGACGAAGTGGCTCATCGCCGACAGCAGCTCCGAGGCGCTGCCAAGCAGGGCCTGGGTGCTGCCGCCGCCGGCCAGCTCCTGGCGCAGGCGGGCCAGTTCGCCCTCGCCCGGCGGCTGCATCTGCAGCAGGCTGTCGACGAACACCCGGTAACCATGCGCGGTCGGGATGCGCCCGGCCGAGGTGTGTGGCGAGGCCAGCAGCCCCAGGTCTTCCAGGTCACCCAGGATGTTGCGGATGGTGGCCGGGCTGACCTCCAGGCCGGCCACGCGCGCCAGCGTCTGCGAGCCGACCGGCTCACCGTCCTGGATGTAACGCGCGATCAGCGTGCGCAGCAGATGGCGCGCACGCGGGGCAAGCTGGTCGGGAGAACCGTGCATGGAATCAACCTGTGAGACACGGACACTAGATAATGGCGGCGGATCACCTTGGCAAGTCATTGGACCTCCCTCGCCCGCGTGCTAGCGTTGCGCGGCTGCTGACACCCCCTTACCCATGCTCAGACATCTTTCGATCAAGGATTTCGCCGTCGTCCGCGCCACCGAACTGGAGTTCGGGCCAGGCATGACCGTGGTTTCAGGCGAGACCGGCGCCGGCAAGTCGCTGATGGTCGACGCGCTGGGCTTCCTGTCCGGCCTGCGCGCCGACAGTGGCGTGGTCCGCCATGGCGCTGCGCGCGCCGAGCTTTCGGCCGAGTTCGCGCTGGACCAGCTGCAGGCCGCGCGCCAGTGGCTGGCCAACAACGAGCTGGACGACGAGGAACAATGCCAGCTGCGCCGGGTGATCCGCGCCGACGGCGGCTCGCGGGCCTGGATCAATGGCCGCCCGGTGACCCTGGCACAGCTGGGTGACCTGGCTTCGTTGCTGGTGGAAATCCACGGCCAGCACGAACAGCAGGCCCTGCTGGCGCGCCCATCGCAGCTGGCCCTGCTGGATGCCTATGCCGGCAACGAGAACGAGCGCCGCCAGGTGCGCCGCGCCGCTGCCGCATGGCAGGCGCTGGTCGATGAATCGCTGGCGCTGTCGCAACAGGGCGACGTCAGTGACCGGATCGGCTTCCTGGAACACCAGCTGCGCGAACTGGACCGCGAAGACCTGGAACCGGAGTCGATCGTCGCACTCGGTGCCAGCCACCGCCGCCAGGCCCATGCCAGCGCCCTGCTGAGCGCCTGCCAGGCGGCCAGCAACCAGCTCAATGGCGACGACGGCAGCTCCGCGCTGGACCTGCTGCAGCAGGTGCGCCACGAACTGTCGCGCCTGATCGAACACGACCCGCGCCTGGGCGAGGTGGACGGCCTGATCGAGAATGCCTCGATCCAGCTGCACGAAGCCCTGTCGCTGCTGGACCGGGTGCACGACGACCTTGATGCCGACCCGGAGCAGTTCGAGGAGAACGAGCGTCGCCTCGGCCGTCTGCACGACCTGGCCCGCAAGCACCGCGTGCCGATGGACGAGCTGGGCGCGCAGCGCGAGCGCATGCATGCCGAAGTGGAACAGCTGCGCGGCGCCGACGAACGCTTGCAGCGCCTGGCCGGCGAGATCGACAAGGCCGCCGCCGCCTGGCGCGTACAGGCCGAGGTGCTGACCGCCAGCCGTCGCAGCGCCGCTGCCGAACTGTCGGCCACCACCACCGGCATCATCGCCGAGCTGGGCATGGGCGGCGGCCAGTTCCTGATCGAGCTGGAACCGCAGGACGCCGGCAAGCCCGACCCGCAGGGTGCCGAGCGCGTGGAATTCCTGGTGGCGGCCAACGCCGGCCAGCCGCCGCGCGCACTGCGCAAGGTGGCCTCGGGCGGTGAACTGTCACGTATCTCGCTGGCCATTGAAGTGGCTGCGCTGGACCTGGATGCGGTGCCGACCATGGTGTTCGACGAGGTCGACTCCGGCATCGGCGGTGCAGTGGCTGACATTGTTGGCCAGAAGCTGCGCGCCCTCGGCGAAAAGCGCCAGGTGCTGTGCGTGACCCACCTGCCACAGGTCGCCTCCAAGGGTCATGCCCATTACCGGGTCAGCAAGGCCCCGGTGGAAGGCATGACCCAGAGCGCAGTGGAAAAGCTGGACAGCAAGGCGCGCGAGGAAGAACTGGCGCGCATGCTCGGTGGCGTGGAAGTGAGCAAGGAAGCGCGCGCCGCCGCCCGCAAGCTGCTGCAGGTGTAACGCGGGCCGAGCCGAGCATGGGCCCGGCTTCCGCGCGGTAGTGCCGGCCGCTGGCCGGCAACCCGATGGGGGTCGGCGAAGATCGTGAGGTTGCGGCCAGCGGCCCGCACTACCCCCGTGGCCGCGTCAGATCGACCTTTTCCACCAGGAAATCGAGGAAGGCGCGCACCCGCAGCGGCAGGTAGCCGCCCTGCCCCAGGAACACGGCGTGCACCTCTTCAAGGTCACCGGGGTTGGCTTCCTCCAGCACCGGCAACAAGCGCCCGGCGGCAATATCCTGCTGCACCTGGAACGCTGCCAGCCGCGCCATGCCCAGCCCACCCAGCACCAGCTGGCGCAGTGCATCGCCGTTGCTGGCGCGCGCATTGCCACTGGGCAGCAGCATGCGTTCGCGACCGTCCTGCAACAGCGGCCAGCCCTGCATCGCCCGCGCATGGCCGATATCCAGCCGGTTATGCGACTGCAGCTCCTCAGCCGTGCGTGGCAGCCCGTGCTGCAGCGCGTAGGCGGGCGCAGCCACGATCATCATCCGCGTCGCACCCAGCCGCCGCGCCACCAGGCTGGAGCTCTTCAGGGGACCGGCCCGCACCGCCACGTCGGTGCGCTGCTCAAGCAGGTCGATCACCTCGTCGTTGAGGGTCAGGTCCACGCCTACCTGCGGGTTGCGTTCGAGGAACGCCGGCAGCAGCGGCAACAGGAAATGCTGGCCGAATGGCACGTTGGAATTGACCCGCAACCGCCCACGCGGCTCGGCATGGGCGCTGGCACAGCGCTCGGCCTCCTCCAGGTCGGCCAGCACGCGCAGGCCGCGCTCGTAGAACGCGCAGCCTTCCGGGGTCAGCTGCAACTGGCGGGTGGAGCGTTGCAGCAGGCGCGTACCCAGCCGCTGCTCCAGCCGGGCCACCAGCTTGCTCACCGCTGACGGCGTCATGTCCAGGGTGCGTGCGGCGGCGGAGAAGCCACCGGTCTCGATCACCCGCACGAACACTTCCAGTTCGCCGGATCGGTTGATGTCGGGTCGCGCCATGGCGATGAATCCAGTTCACAGATGATTATCCATGCGCAGTCTAGTTCACAGATCGATGGAGAATCACCATGGCCGTCCCTCCTCCCGGGATTGCCCGATGAACCGCTTCAGCCAGCTCACCGCGACCGCCTTGATCGCCCTGTCCAGCGCAGCCAGCGCCGCCCCGGACCCGCACTGGGTCGCCAGCTGGCAGGCCAGTCCGCAACCGGTCTGGGGCGCCGATTTCCTGTTCCCGACCCTGGTTCCGGCCACGCTGCAGGACCAGACCTTCCGCCAGACCGCGCGCATCAGCCTGGGCGGGCCCCGGCTGCGGGTGCGGCTGAGCAATGCCTACGGCACCGAGCCGCTGCGGATCGGGGCGGCCAGCGTGGCCGCACACGCGGGTGTCACCCCGCAGCCGCTCAGCTTCGACGGCCAGCCCGGCGTATCGATCGAGCCCGGTCAGGAACGGCTGAGCGATCCACTGGCGGTGGCCACGGAAGACCGCCAGGCGTTGCAGGTCAATGTCTTTGTGCCGGGGCCGACGCCACTGCAGACCTTCCATTGGGAGGGGCGCCAGACCAGCTGGATCGCCGGCGGCAACCAGACCCTGGCGCGCGACCTGCAGGGTGCCAGTTCCACTACCGCCCGCCTGTTCCTGACCGGTATCGAGGTCGAGGCCAGCGCCAGCGCGCGCAGCGTGGTGGTGATCGGCGATTCGATCACCGATGGCGCCACCGCCAGCCTCGACCAGGACCTGCGCTGGACCGACCACCTGGCCGCACGCCTGGCACCGCGGGGCGTGGCGGTGGTCAACGCCGGCATCTCCGGCGGCCGGCTGCTGCGTGACGGCATGGGCGAGTCGGTTCTGGCCCGCCTGCAGCGCGACGCACTGGATCAGCCCGGCGTGGACAGTGTGATCGTGCTGATCGGCATCAACGACATCAGCTGGCCCGGCACCGCCTTTGCCCGCGCGCAGCCCCGGCCCAGCCTGGCCGAACTGCAGGCCGGCTATCGCGCCCTGGCCGAACAGGCCCATCGGCGGGGTCTACGCATCCTCGTCGCCACCCTGACGCCGTTCGCCGACGCCCTGCCCGGCACGCCGCTGGACGACTACTACCAGCCGGACAAGGAGGCCCTGCGCCAACAGCTCAATGCCTGGCTGCGCAGCGACAGCCCGTTCGATGCGGTGATCGACCTGGATGCGGCGCTGCGCGACCCGGCCGATCCATCACGGATGGCCGCCGCCTACGACTCCGGCGACCACCTGCATCCGGGCGATGCAGGTAACCGGGCCATGGCCGAGGCGGTGGATCTGGAGGTGTTGCTGGGCGCATCCGAAACCCCTGGGGTCAGATCCCTTTCCCAGGGGAAAGGGATCTGACCCCACCCAACGAAAAACCCCGGGCAAGCCCGGGGTTTCGTCGCATCCAGCTGGCCGGATCGGCTTACTTGCGCTTCTTGCGCACGTACAGCACCAGCGAGTGCTCTTCCAGCTCGTAGCCGTGGTCGGCCGCGATCTTGCGCTGCAGCTCCTCGATCTCGTGGCTTTCGAACTCGATGATCTTGCCGCTGTCCACGTCGACCATGTGGTCGTGGTGGCCGCCACGGTCCAGCTCGTAGACGGCCTGGCCGCCCTCGAAATTGTGCTTGAGCACGAGGCCGGCGGCCTCGAACTGGGTCAGCACCCGGTAGACCGTGGCCAGGCCGATCTCGTCGCCATGCTCCAGCAGCTGGCGGTAGATGTCTTCGGCGGTCATGTGGTGCTGGGCATTGCGCTGCTCGAGCAGCGCCAGGATCCGCATCCGCGGATGGGTCACCTTCAGGCCGACTTTACGCAGGTCGTGGGTTTCCATAGGTCTCCGTTCATTGGCGATTTAGCGCCAGCTGCCTCGGATTGGGTCGCGGTGGCACGCCGGGAGTGTATCATCGGTTTGATTTCCCCAACCGCCAGTCCCGATGCGCAATCTCCTGTTGGTCGCCGCCGTCGCCCTGTCCACCGCCGGGTGCGGCATCATCTACAAGCAACCCATCTATCAGGGCAACCTGATCCGGGAAGATGCCGTGGCCAAGCTGCAGGTCGGGCAAAGCAAGCAGCAGGTCACCGCGCTGCTGGGCACCCCGTCCATTCCCGACCCGTTCCACGCCCAGCGCTGGGACTACACCTCCAGCCAGCGCGTGAACCGCCTCGGCCGTACCGAAGTGAAGAACTTCGTGGTGTTCTTCGAGAATGACGCCGTGACCCGTTGGGAAGGCGACTACTTCCCGGGCAACGACAAGGCCCTGGCCCAGCAGACCGTGCGCCAGTTCGGCCGCAACCTGCCGAAGGACAAGAAGAAGAAGGGCCGCTGAGGCCCCTGCCCGTCCGCGAGGACGGGTTGCCGGGATCAACCGCCGAGCGCGCGACGCCGGCGGTTGTCCTTGGGGTCGGCCAGCAGCGGGCGCAGCAGCTCGATGCGGTCCCCGTCCAGCAGCGCCTGCTGTGGACGTGCCAGCACGCCATGCACGGCGGCGGCCGGACAATCGGCACTGCCTTCAAACGCGGCGGCGGCGATGGCGTCGGCCACGGTCGCCCCCTCTTCCAGCTGCAAGTGGCGCGACAGTACGCGCTGCGGCCAGGCCAGCACCACCTCGACCTCGATCATCGCTCAGCCCTCGTCGGCGACGCGGACGAAATCGTTGACCATGCGATCGGCCAGCCCCTGGAAGCCGATCGCCAGTGCCGGACCGAGCAGGCGTGAGCTGGGTTCGAACTCCAGGGTCAGGGTGACCTTGCAGGCATCCTCGGCCAGTGCATGGAATTCCCAGCGGCCGTGCAGCTGCTTGAACGGGCCATCGCGCAGCTGCATGTCGATGCTGTGCGGGCGCTGCAGGGTGTTCTCGGTCTGGAACCAGGTACTGAACGAGCCCAGGCCCAGGTCCAGGCGCGCCACCAGGCGGTCCTCGCCCTGCTCCAGGATCTGGGCAGCCGAGCACCAGCGGAAACGGCGCGGATAGGCCTGGACGTCGTTGACCAGGTCGAACATGCGCGCGGCCGAATGTTCGACCAGGGCGCTGCGGCGGATAGTAGGCATGAATACAGGACGTTTCGGCAATCGACCGGGCGGGCCCGAATCGGAGACAATACGGAAATGAGCAAGAACAGCGGCAAGGATAAAGCAAAGAGCGCGACGGCCAACAAAACCATCGCGTTGAACAAGCGTGCCCGCCACGAGTACCACATCGAAGAGCGCTTCGAGGCCGGCCTGGCCCTGCAGGGCTGGGAGGTGAAGTCGATCCGCGCGGGCCGCGGCAACATCATCGACGCCTACGCCTATGTGAAACACGGCGAGATCTTCCTGATCGGCGCGCAGATCACCCCGTTGATCCAGGCCTCCACCCACGTGGTGGCCAATGATCGGCGCGAGCGCAAGCTGCTGCTGCACCGGAGCGAGATCGACAAGCTGGTCGGCAAGGTCGAGCGCGATGGCTACACGATCGTGCCCACCGCGATGTACTGGAGCAAGAACAAGATCAAGCTCGAAGTCGCGCTGGCCAAGGGCAAGCAGACCCACGACAAGCGCGATGCTGCCAAGGACCGCGACTGGGCGATCGAGAAACAGCGTGTGATGCGTCGCGGCAACCGTGACGCATGACCGCCCCCATCGGCGCCATGGTGACCGCCAGCGCCGATGAATCGCGCACGTTGTGCGCGCGCCTGTTGGCCTTCAACCAGGCCAACGGCGGCGATGCGTTCGATGAGATTCCGGTCCGCCTGGCCTGGCATGACCAGCACGGCGCGCTGCGCGGTGGCGTGCTGGCCGACGTCTGTGCCGGCTGGCTGCAGGTGCACGTGCTGTGGGTGGACCCGGAACTGCGCGGCCAAGGCATCGGCCAGCGCCTGCTGGCGGAGGCAGAAACCGCCGCGCGCCACCATGGCGCCCGCAACGTGATGCTGAATACCTTCGACTGGCAGGCCGAAACCTTCTACCTGCGGCAGGGCTACACCGTCTATGGGCGGCTGCCCGATTGCCCGCCCGGGCACGAGCGGGTCCACCTGCGCAAGTCGTTGTCGGGCTCGTAGTCGCGTCGGCGCTGGAGCTGCCTGCCGGTCAGCCTGCCAGCAGGCCCCGCCCGCGCATGCGTGGTGCCAGCGCCGTGTGCATCACGGCCAGGTGCATCACCACCGCCAGTTCCAGCGCATGACGGTCATCGCCCGCGCGCCATTGCTGCGCCATCCGGGCCGCGTCGGCCGGCAACAGGGCCAGCAGCTGGGCGTCATCCAGCGAATCGGCCGCGCCCTGCAACTGGCGCGCCAGCTGCCGTGACTGCCAGACATGCACACCGATGCTGAGACTGGCCAGCGACATCAGGACCACGGCCAGGCCATGTTCGAACCACTGCGACAGCACCTCCGGCCCCCACAGCAGGGCCGCCATCACCGCCAGCGCCGGCAGGCGCCAGCCCAGCCAGTGGGTGCGGTCGCGCTGCGGCCAATGCACCACCACCGCGCTGGCCACCAAGGCCGCCGCCGCCGTGGCCGTGGCCGGCAACTCGGTCAACCAAGTGGCCGCCAGCAGCACGCCCAGCACGGCCCAGACCCAGCCGGGGGGCAACGCCCGCCGCTGGTAGTCGGCCCCGACGGGTCCGACCAGCTGTCGCAGGCTGCGTTGTTGGCTTGCCTCGGTCACCCACAGTCTCCGTGTCTGTCCTGGCTCGGATGGTGGTCTTCAGTGTGTCGCAAATTCGTGCCAATGAAGTTACCAATCCGCTATGACCGGCGCACTGCAACAGGTTGCACATTGACGGCCCGCGCGCAGGTCACGCCGAAGTCCCGATGCCATCGATCCTGCCTGGGCCCGTCACAGCACCCAACGCTATTCAACCTTGGCGTAAGCACACACCGATGCCGCCGCATCCAGCAGCGGGCCGACCTCCAGGCGTGGCGCGGGCCGTCCCGCCGGAAACGCAATGGCAAGTGCCTTCGCCGCACGATCCGCACGCGGCTGGATGTACCACGAGGACGCCGCCGACAGCGTCTCGCCACGCACCTGATGCTGGAACCGATACTGGCCCCAGTAGATGGCCAGCGGCTCCTCCAGGGCATTCAACGGATTGGGCAACGTCAATGCTTCCGGACATAGCGCAGCAAACGCCCCAGCCAACAGCTGCCGCTGCTTCAATGGTTGTCCCGCGGAAAGAAAATGGCTGTATTCATGCATCACGATCGGTGCCCAGTCTTCTTTGGCATCGAACGTCGAGAACAGGAAAATGTAACCGCCACGGAGCTTTGCCTGCGTCTGCGTGGCATCCGGCCACCAGAGGAAACGAACCTGGAAGGTCGGGGGAGCATCCACCTTGAAGAAGGCTTTCATTTCATCCGCAAGCCTGCCCACTGGAGGCGACGTGAGCTGACGGGCAAGCGCGTCCTGCTGCTCGTGGAACGGTTGCGCCGCCGTCAACAGGCGCCGTGCACGCGGCGCGAAGCGCGCGTAATACTGCCTCAGCAGCGCCTGATCGTCGGGAGTCTGGGCGGCGATCGCACTCTCAGTGGCGGCATCGAAAGAGGCCGCAGCGAGGAAATGGCGCGTATATGAATCACCCGTGCGGGTATCGGAGCCCGCGAACAGGCGATCAGCCGGCGTGCCCTTGGCCTCATCGTCCCGTGCCAATGGTGACGTACGCCGGCGGAATGCAGCGTAGCCGGCGAGCAAGTGGCGATCACGCTCGTCCAGACCAAAGTGCCGCTGCCATTCCTGCTGGTAGGCCGCAGTGGTATAGCCCGGCAGCCAATCCGGAAGGTTGTCGAGCAGGTTGAACAGGTCCAGCGGGGGGCTGTACGCCACCTCCACCGACGCACGCGAGGATTCTGCGGCCGCGACAGTCCCGGCCTGCAGTGCCAGGGCCCCCACGGCCACCATCCCCATCCATCGCAACCGCATCCTGCCGGAACTGATGAAAACGGCCATCGCGCAATCCTGGAGAGGCACCCACGGATTCGAACATGTCGAACCAGGCACGGCAATGTGCCAGGTGACCCGCCGCGCGGCCGGGAATGCACTGCTGCCTCTACGTGAAGCCCGACCGCGTGACTGTTCAGCAAGATTGCCGTAACATTCGCATCGTTGGGCAGGCCCTGCCCGTGGCGACACGGAATCGGCCCTGTACCTTGCAGCACTGTAGAAACCGGGGGTGCATTGTCCCCGTGACGCCATCGGCGCCGGCTTCCAGAAAGCAGAAATAACGAAGCCCATCAATGCTTTAGCTTGATGGGCTTTTTCGTTGATCACTGCCGCATGGGCTGAAATGGGCATCGATTGGCAGCGTTTGGTCAACTTCTTGGTCAACATTAGATGTTGACCAACACCACGATCAGCGGATCGGCGGATCCCCGAGCTGCTGGTTCTCGTCCTCGAGCTGCTTGATGGTTCGCCCCATCACTCCGTGCAGATTGTTGTGCGGTAGATCGACTTGGTCCCAAGCCCTTCTCATGTCCTCACTGGACTTGGCGTCCATTGCCGCCCAGACCACGTCGATCAGATCGTTCAGCGCTACTCGCACTTCTACGGAGTGCAGCCGAGCCTGTAGCGGGATAATTGCCGCCGACGACCGCCGTACCGCGTCGTCGACCGCAGCCATGGCCTTACGCGACCCCTCATGCTGATACTCGCTGCCCGGCAAATACGAGGCCGGTCCAAGCCCTTGTGCAAACGACCTCATCTTCAGCCTGTATGCGTCGGTCGCAGCCTGCACGAAGTTCACCACTAGGGGCTGCAACTCTAGAAGATTCGCGCGTTCCGCATCGACCCTGCGTGCTCGGAGTTGGTCAAACCGTTGTTCTCGGCGCAACGCCCGCTCATGGCCCCGACGGTGGCGCTCAGTGACGAAATCCTGAAACCACTTCAGAGCGAAGCCCAAGATCAGCGTAGCTACCGGCACTAGCCACTTCCAGTCTTCGCCGGCACTCGCCGCGGCAGTGGTCGCCGGCGCCGCCTTGGCGGTCGCCAGGAAGAAAGCCTCCAGCATCTTCAATTCCCCCAGGGATCTTCTGCCATCCAACCCGAAGTTTTGGCGTTCACCGCGGCACTTTCGACACTACTCTCGAATTGTCATCTGCTGGCCAACCACCTCGTGAAACCGAAATGCATGTTTGCCCAGCCTATCGTTCAGCTCGTCCACCCGTTTCGACCAATCAGCCTCTTGTTCGGGTGCAACCGATCGATTCATTTCCAGCGACCAAGCATTCAAATCCGCGAAGAAGCTGTCGCGCAGGTATTCTCCGGCAGCGTCACTGAAGAGGTACTGCGCCTGCCAAGAAGCCTGAATGGCACTGAGCTGCAGCGCCCTGGTGAAATCACGCCCCTCTATTGTTTCGGAGTAGATGCGCTCCACTTCGCGCCAAAGACCCCAACGTCGATCGAACAAATCAACCTTGATCTTGTGTCGAGCGGTCAGCCAGTTCCTCCACGTCAAGTAGAGGACGAACAGTGGGGTGAAGAGGGCTGCTGCCTTCAGCAAGCCGGCCACGTGGCGATCTGCTTGCAACAAGGCGTCGCTCGGCAGATGCCCGGCAAAGCCCATCCAGTAGCCCGCCCATGCTGTGCCGCAAGCAATCACCACTGCGGCGACTGCAAATGCTATCCCCTGCCATCGACCGGACATGAGTGCTCCTTGCATTTCGTTCAGGAACTCTAGCAGAGCCGTGCTTGCCAAGAAACCGAGCTGGATTCAACGCTGATCGAGAGCCAAGGCTCTCCACGCCTCGCTATCCCGTCCAGCCGAACGGTGGCTCGATGTGCGCCTTGGTCAGCCTGTTTGCCCGCACAGCCTCCCGCCAGGCGGTGATCTTGGCCACGTCCTCCCGCAATCGAGCTTGGTGCCTAGTGACCCAGAGCTCGGCGCCGACCCGACCTTGGTCGTAGCTACTGCAGCGCCGGCATGGTCCGCCAGGACCATTCCTATGTCGATCGAGGTGTGCCACCCAGATCCCGTCATCGACACGCTGGGTCATGGAGACGACCCAGATCCCCTGGCAGGCGATCACAGTCAGCGGGTCGCTTGGCCAGCTGGCCGAACGTGTGGTCCAGTAGAAGGAGTCGGGAAGCGGCATGGCCGGCAGGATACGAATCTCGGTCGCAGCGGCTGCGATTGTGAGCACTCTATTGCCACGCCACCGTCGCTCCCCTCCTACGCCGCGAGCTGGTGCTCGTAGAAGGGGTGACGCTTGTCGTCGAAGATCCGATACAACGCGGCCAGGTCAGCCGGGTCCGGATGGAGCCAGGCGTCGACGTGCTCGGGCTTGATGTTGATGATCGTTCGATCGTGGCCAGCCGCAGCGACTTCGGGCTCGGGATCGTCGGTGATCGCCGCGAACGACAGGAGATCGAGCTCTTTCCCCGCGGGGTCCGTCCAGTGCGACCACAGGCACGCCACCAGCATCGGTTCGCCGGTGCGCGGCGTGAACTGCACCACCTGGTTCTTGCCGTCCGGACCTTCCACGTTCTCGTAGAACGTCTCCACCACCATCAGCCCGTGGGTGTGGCCGAATGCCGGCGCCCAGAATTTCTCCAGGCTATCCCGGCGCGCGTTGTAGGTGCCCGGGAAGCGCTGGTCGTAGTTGGCCGGCTTCCCGGCCAGGCGGCACTGGTAGCGCATGGGCTTGATGACCAGCTTCCCGCCCTCTGAAATGATCACCGGGGCATAGACCCCGGGGAAGATTCGGCTGTCACGGTCCTTCGGCTCGGAGCGCTTGAGGTCAGCCAGTTTGCCCAGGGCGCGCTCGATCTTGTTGCCGGCGATCCGCACGTCTTCCCGGGCCTTCTTGGTTTCCTTCACCTGCAGCGCGCGCTCCGCGTCGGCCAGGCGCTTCCGGTTCGCGAACAGCTCCTGCTCCAGGACGGCGGTCTCGGCGCGGTTCCACTGTTCGATCTCAGCCCACACGGCCAGCTCAGCCGGGCTCGCGCCGGCGCGGAACGCATCATCCATCGCCTTCGGCGTCTTCGGCCGCTTCTTCCCCGGGTCATGGGCGTAGAGAGCAGCGAACTCCTGCAGGGAGATCGTGGCGCCAGTCATGCGGACCAGCTTCTGATAGGCGGCGGTGATCTGGGCGGAATAGCACATGGCTCGATTACACCATGCCGGCCTTATGGCGCCGTGAGCGCCTGAGGCCGCGAAAGGGGCCGCCTCGGCGGCCCCGTGGACCGTTACAGGTCCGGCAAGCCCAATCGCCGCCGCAGGGCGGCCAGGAGGACGATCGAGGTCCGAACCAGCGCGTGCTGGTCACGGGTCAGCTGGTCATACATGTCCAGCACTTCCGGGGGGATTTGCCCCACCCGGCCTGCCTTGAAGGCCTCCATCGAGACCACCTGAGCCTTGTGGCGCTCATCTTCCATGCCCTTCTCCAGCGTCTGGCGGCGGGAGTGCCGCCCCCTGGATGCCTTGGGCACCACCTCCAGGCCTGTTGCAGGGGAAAGAAAACCAGCACCACTGCCCGTGGGCTGGCCCTTCTCCTGCTTTCCTTCTCCAATGGCCACCACCTGCGAGTCCTTCTTGTCCATCGGTTACTGACCCCTGTATCGGTAACGCCGGCACCAGCGCCGGCGCCTTCACATTGCTTTCATCCCGACTGATCCGATTGGGCCACTAAGTTCCAACAATCACTCGGTCACGGCTTTGTTCAGCCGCGCCTCCAGCTTCGGGTTGAGCACGATGCCGGCCTCCGCCCTGGCGCTGTAGCGGGCCCGGTTTTTGATGGACTGCTGTAGACCGCTCGAGGTGATCGCCAGCTCCGGGTTTGCCTTGTTGAAGGCGCCGATCTTGCTGAGCACCGAAGCCCGGTCGCTGGCGTCGCCGTTGCGCAAGGCCATGGCGAAAGCGTTCACCAGCGACTTGCGGCGGTCGAGGATGTGCTGCTCGTAGTTCTTCAGCGCGCGGGTGGTCTCGTACTGGCGGGACACCTTCTCCGGCGCAAACCCGTTGGCCTGCAGCAGGATCTCCCAGGGCGACAGGTCCTCGACGACCGGATCGCCACGCAGGGTGTTCACGCCCTGGGTGGCGTAGCGGCCGGCCTTGATCATGTCCTTCAGGCCCTTCGGAAGCATGGTTTCGACGCCGCGCATGATGTGGCCCTCGTCGACCTGCTGCTTGCCGACCAGCACGTTCTTCAGGACGCCGCCCATCGGCCCTGCGGCCTGCTCGAGCAGGTTGTTGAACATGCCGCGCCCGTCGAGCTCGCGATCGGCGTCTCGGATCCACAGGCTGTCCAGGCCGACTCGGCCGGAAATGTTCGCACCGGTCAGCTTGTCGGCCGGCCCGTGCAGCAGCAGATCCGCGCCGCCCTGCCCCAGCATGCCGGTAAGGAAAGCCCGCAGCTCGGTCTCGGCATCCCAGGGTTCGTCGTCATCCCCGAAGGTGGCCTGGATCCCGTTCAGCGCACCCATGATCATGCCCATCATCGGCAGGCCCATCGCGCCGGAGAACAGCGCGCTCATGCCCAGCAGGCCGGTCAAGTTGCGCCGGGCAATCTGGCGCACCTGCGGATCCTGCCCCTTGGTGGCCTGCCACACCATTCGCCCGAGCGCCCAGGTCATGTTCAAGCTGTACTGCCTGAACATCAGCAGCACCTTGGCGGTGCCGCTCTGCATGAAGCGGGCGCGGTTGGCGTTGCTGTAGTCGAAGTGGGTGTCGAAGATGGCGTCCCGGGCGAATTTCACCGCCTCGTCGAACGACTTGCCATCCGCGCGCGCCAGACGGTAGGCGGCCATGCCCGTCGCCTCGCGGTTGATGACCTCGGTCTTGTGGAAGCCCCAGCCGATGATCTCCATGGCCTTGCTCCAGGCCGGGTTGTAGCCGGTCATGCCGCCTTCGGCGATGCCGGCCAGGTTGTGGGCCTGCGTCTTCTCGATCGCGCCGGCGACTTCCAGCGCCTGATATGCACGCAGTTCGTCAGGATCGGTCAGGGTCTTCTGGATGTTGCCCACGGTGCGCACGGCGTCGCGGCTTGCGGCCAGCAGGTAGTTCATGGCCTTGACCCCACCGTGCCGGGAGGCCAGGTAGGGGTAGCTGACCAGGGCGGTCTGGGTAACGTTCACCAGTGCGGCCGCCGGCGTGGCGCCCAGGTAGTAGGTGAAGCCGAACGACGAAATCAGATTGGTCAGCGCCGAGTCGGTGGGGTTCATGATCCAGTCGTGCCGCTTGCCCAGCTCTTCCAGGAGAGCGTCACCGGCCACGATCTTTCGCGTGTCGACGCTGGGGGACGCCTGGATCTTCTTCTGTGCGTCCTTCAGGTCGGTCAGCACCCCCTGCAACTTATGGGCGTAGCGCAGCCGGGCCAGCTGGTGGGAACCGTGCTGCATGTTGTAGGCGAACGCACGCACGGCATCGGGATCGAAGCCAGGCACCGACTTGCGGTGAATCTGATGCTTGCGCATCGACAGTTCCGGCATGGTCTGCAGATACAGCTGGTAGACCTGGTCCTGGACCGCGTCGGACACATGGGCCGTGCGCAACTGGTCGATCACGTCGGCAACGAAGGTGCCGCTCGGTGCGTCAGCTGCCTTGCCCTCCATCTTCTGCCCTCGAGCGGTAATGACCCACTCCCTGCGCTGCAGATCCTCCGCCGCACGATCCAGCTCATTCAGCGATTCGAACATCAGGAAGGTGTTGGTGCCGTCCTTCTCCGCTGCAACGAAGAACTTGCCGAAGCGCTGCAGGGGGAAGTAGACACCCTGCAGGCGTGCCGATTCGAACTGTTCTCGAACCTTGTGCACCAACATGCGGCGACTGCTATCGCTTAGGGCCGTTCCTCCCACCATGTCGCCGCCCTTCAGATCCTCAATGCGCTGTACCAAGGCCTCCTCCACCGCGTCGGACCTGGCTCGATAGGCATCACGGAACTGGATGTAGAACCTCCGTGCTTCAGGCGACAGCTGCGACCACTGCTCAACCAACGGAGCGTACTGCCGGCGCCGGCGCGGCTCCGCCTTCAGCATGGCCTTCAGCGCCTTGACCTCGTTCATGATGTTCGTTTTGCTGTCGCCGCTGCGCTCCCGCATCTGCTGCTGTTTCACCTTGATGGCATGTAGCACGTTTTTGCGGTTGACCTCCTGCAGGCCCTTCTCGCCAGGCATCCGGAACTGCAGGGGCTGGTACTCGCGGGACGGGTCCACGCCGTCCATAGTGGCCTGATGCATGAGATCGAACAGGCGCCTGCTTTCGGCCTTGTTCTTGCTGGCCCACTGGCGCGCCGCCTCCGCGATCGTGTCCGCCTCCGCCTGCAGCTTGTTCCGATCGGCCTGCATTTCGGCCAGGTAGTCCGAATAGCGATCGATGGTCGGAAAATAGTCGCGTCCCAGCTCCGTCAGGTGCCGGGTGGCCAGCGTACCGAGCCAGGTGGGCCGCAATGTGTCTTTCACCTTGCTCAGGCTGAGGTCTGCCAGCTTCTGCCGGGCACGCGCCAGCACACCCTCGCCCTGAATGCCCTGCTGGATCGCATCGATGTCAGCCAGTGCGTCCGCCGGCGGCATGCTGAAGAGGCGGCCGCGAGCAGCGCGCGTCACCTCGGCACCGTTGGGCAGGACCACGCTCCAGGTCCGCGGCCCATTCTCGACCGGATCGGCCAGGACCTGGCCACCGGTGCGCTCGGCCTCAGCACGCGCGGCGCCAAGGGTCAGGAAGTCGGCCGGTCGACCGCGCTCGTCGGCGAGGTACCACTGATCGTCGCGGCGAAGAAATCGACCGCCATTCTGCTCGAGGAAGGCTTCGCCGCGGCCATCAATCTGCGGCTGTGAGAACGAGTAGGAGCGCACCATTTCCCGCTGTGCCTGCGCCGACATGCCGGCGCGCAGGAAGCCGTCGGCCTGGCTCAACAGGTCCCGAACCTCGGCCTCGGACCACTTCAGCGACGGCATGACGCGGCGCAGGAACCGGCGCACCGCGGCGGCGACGCGACTGGTGAAGCTGTTGCGGATCCCCCGCTCGGCCATGACGGCGATCGCTTCCTTGGCGAAGGTCTCGCGATCGACGGTGCCGTAGCGCCTGGTCACATCAGCCAGCACCGACTTCAATGCAGCGGTACCGGTTCCGTCGGCGGCCAGCTTGTCGATCGCGTCCACGATCTGGGTCCAATCCTTGGCCCCCACCACGGACTCGACGCCGTAGTGGCCAATTGCCTCGTGGGCCAGCACCTGAGCGAAGCGCTGCTCGGTGGCGATGTTGCCGGCGTTGATCCAGACCGTGGGCCGCCCGTCGTACACACCTTCGGCCCGGCGATAGCCCGGGTCGACCTTGGCGCTGGCTGGGAAGTCCTCGGCCGAGCGCACCACGACCACGCTGGGCGCGTTCTCGCCCCAGTGCTGGGTCAGGTCGGTTTTGAGCTGCAGCGCGCGGTCGAAGTCAAGGCCGCCGCTGGCAGCCGGTGCAGCGGATCGGTTTACCCGCCCGCCGGGCCCAGGTGCTTCAGCTCCGGATCCTTCGCCAGCTGCTCCTTCGCCCACTGGCCGGAGGCCCGATACTCGGCCTTCAGCGACTCGATCTCGGAGGGCGTCAGCATCGAGACGTCCCTTGTCGAGGGTGAGGATGGTGCGCGCTTCGGACTCGGTGAGGCCTTCGAAGCCGTAGCCGAACTGGTCGCGCCACCAGGGTTCGATTGATCCGAAACGTTCACGGACGTCGGCCAGGCTCTGGGAGTTGAGGGCGATTTTCCGCGAATAGTCCTTGCCGGTCAAAGCCGTGGCCAGCACCACCTTCCCGCCGTTGTCCTCGATGTGGGTTTTCAGCTGAGCCAGCGTGCCGCCCTGGGTCAGCGTGTCATCGATCAGAACATAGTCGCGGCCCTTCTCCACCTTGCCGGTGAACGGGGGCTGGTTGGCCAGCCGGTGCAGAGCATCGCCGGCACTACGGTTGACCTTCGCGGCCTGGACGATGTCTTCGGACACCTGCAGTCCCAGCCGCTGGGCCAGCACCTCGGCAGCCATCCGCGGGATGCGGTTGTTGCCCGTGGCTTCCTGGGACTGCACGGCCACCACCAGGGGCTTGCTGCCCTCCGGCAGCGCAGCACGCACGTCCTGGACAAACTCCGGGGTGATGACGTCGCGCGCTACGCGCAGCGCCGCAGTGTCGTCACCGGCTTTGGCTGCTGCGTAATCCGCATGCGCGCTCAGGCGACCGGGACGGTGAGCCGTCACGACATCGGGGAAGTCGGCCTCCCACCCACGGCGGGAGAAGAGGCGGACACCACCGGTCGAGGTCTCTTCGTGCTTGACCTCGGCGAAGAAGCGGTCGAACGCGGCATTCATGGCCTGGCGCTCGACCCCGCCGGGGAACGGCCGAGCGAACTCGGTACCGACCGGCACAGCGAAGCGCGGATCCGAACCGAAAGACATGAACGCACTGGCGCGGCCGGCGTCCTGCAGGCGGTCTTCAACGTAGGAACTGAAGGCGCGCGCCAGGAGCTCGTGCGGCGTGGTCCAGTAGTTGCCCACGCGGCCATCATCCAGCTTTCGGGCCTCGGTCATGAACGAGGTCGGCACGCTCTTGGTCTTCGTCTCGCCGGCATCAGCCGACCGCCAGAGCTCCACCCGGCGCTGGTACGTACCCATTGCGTCGCGCAGCCGATCGAGCGAACCGGTGCGATCGGAGTTGAAGCCGGTGCGGTTGGTAACCGCCTTCAGGACGCCATCCAGCGTGTCCAGTTCTTCGTTGGTGAACCGGACGCCACCACCCTTGGTCGGCTTCGCATCGGTGCTGAACGTGTCACCGTTGAGCAGCCGATCGGCAGCAGCATCGAAGGTGGCCAGCTCCTGCTGGGTGGCGGGTCGCTTCCGCGAGCCCCAGGCCCGCTCCTTCTCGATGTGGGCGCGCAGGTCCCCCAGTTGCTTCTGCACCTGGTCACGGGCCTTGCCGAGGAAGGACTCAGCGCGCGCCGTGTCTTCGACGTACTGCTCGGCACGGGTACGCATGGTGTCCATGAGCTCCTGGAATGCCGCGCGGAGCTCCGGGCGCACATTGCCCCGCAGGCGGCTCGCATTGCTCAGGTAGTCTTCGACCCCGGACGCCTTCATGACCTTGTCACCGCGGCCGTTGGTCACCTGCTCCGATCCCCGGCCATCCTGCCTGCCGAGGTAATGGTCAAGCGCGTGCATCCATTCGTGGGCCAGGGAGCCGGCACCCTTCAGCTTGGTTAGGTTGATCACCGCGTAGTCGCGCTCGTAGTGCGCACGGGCACCGCTGAGGCCGTGGCCACGCGCGCCGAAGGCCAGCCCAATCTGACCGTCCAGACTCATCGCCCGCGGAGGCAGGTTCAGCAGCTCGGACAGGTCGACCAGCGCGTCGAAGGCGTGATTCATCACCTCCTGGCGCTCGTCCTGGTTGTTCCACTTGCCGAACTCGACACCTCGGAAGCCGAAGGTGTCCATGAACTGCTGGCCCTGGACATCACCTTCCCGCCGCGCCTCACCGATGCGCATGACCTTGTCCGGCCGCGGCAGTGCATCCTCGCCCACGGTGGTTTTGGTATCGATCAGCGCTGGCGCGTGCTCCGCCATGTACTGCAGCGCCGCCGCGCGGGTGTCGAAGCCGTCCTTGAGATAGACGCGCTTGCGGTCGGTGACGTCGCGCGCGATCGCCCAGTTGTTGGGCTCGCGCTCTACAGCGCGGTGATTGCGAGCCAGCTCGACCATCGGGATTGCCGCGTCGGCCTCGGCCTGGCTGGCAAAGGTCTGCCGGCTGGCCAACGGGTTGCCCAAGCGGCCCTTCTTCGCCTTGAACAGGCGCCAGGTTCCCGGGTTGCGGGTGTCTTCCATCGCGACGTACTTCTTTGACCAGGCGGCGCCGGTGTCCTGGTCGCCGTCCGGATCTGCCCGACGCTGCGGCCGGGCACCGGTCGGCTTGGCCAGGTCTTTGCGCGCACCGCCCAGCTTCTCACCCAGGTCTTCGATCACCGCCGGAGTGGCGGCCTGCTTCTGCGGCAGCGCGGGCGCGGCGTCGTTCGCCGCGGTGCTGTTCTGTGCAGAGGCGGTAGCCTTGCGCGCCTTCGCGACCGGCTTGCCGAGCACCTGTTCCAAGTCGTTCGGCGACGGGATCGTGCTGTGCCAGCGCGGCTCCTCACCTGGCAGCGGGTTGCCAGCGGAATCGACCTGCTGAACCTTCACCTGCCAGCGCGGATCCTTCCCCGGCGGACGAAACTCAATCACTCGATCCCGGGTGTTGCCATAGGCGTTCACGATGCGCCCCGGCGCGAAGTACGTACCAAGGGTGCCAATGTCGCCGCGGTCATACTGCGGGGAGCCACCGATGCGTCGCACCTTGGGCGTATAGACCGGGCCAGCCTCACCTGCGGCCGGCGCTGCAGCAGCTGCAGCTGCTGCAGGTTCCATCCCGGTCTTGGCCAACGCACCGCCGCTTTCTGCCGGCGCACTGACGCTTTCGACCGAAGCGCTGACGCCCTGCCCTGGTTCACTTACGTTCGTGGCTGGCGCCTGCGCCGCCGGCACGGCCTTGGTTACCCGGCGCGTAGTCTTCTTCGGGTCGCGCACCCACGCCTTGAATTGCTCCTGCGACATTTCCTTGATGCCGCCCAGGCCGGTCCAGCCCTTCGAATAGTTGGCCAGGTAGGTGTCGCGCGCTTCCTGCTCCGACGCGGTTCCCATGATGACCTTGTGCTCGTCGAAGGAGCCGTCCTTGTTGACCTGGTCGACCACGTAGACCGGCAGGGACGGATCTTCTGCGCGGTCGGTCATGAACACGTCGACGTGGTCCTTGTCCTTGCCGACCGTGCCCTTGAAGTAGCCGTAGTGGTTCTTCAGCGCCGGCCAGCGAGGATCACGCTGGCTACCTGCAGGGTTCTCGATGCTGATGTCATGGCCATTGATGCGGACATGGCCCTTCTTGTAGTTCCCAGCTTCCTTCTGCGCATCCGAAGGCAGCGGCAAGTCGTTCCCCGGGTTGGTCGCCGCCTCGGCTGCCGCGGTGGCCACTTTCGGTGCGTCCGCGGGCACCGCCGCGCTGTTCTGGCCAGCCGACGCCTCTGCAATGGGCTGCTCCGGAGCGGTATCGCCCGCGCTGGTAGCCTGCCTGGTGCCAACCGCACGCGGCTCGCCGACCGGTTCGCGAGACGAACCGGTATCCCCTTGCGCCTCTGCTTGCCTTGGCTCGAGCTGCAGTTCGCTGGCCAGTGGAGCCGGCGCGGCACGGTCGGCGGTTGCGGTGCCATCCAGCTGCAGATCAGCCTGCGGCGCCGCGCCCTTCGGCGGCTGCTGCGCCGCGCCTGCTACTTCACCCGTTGCCTCGTTGCCGGCGTCCGCCGGCGGCTCGGTCAAGCCACGTCGACGCTCGCCCTTGACCTCTTCCAGCAGCGGCCGCACCCGGGCGCTGGGCAGCCCGTACTGGTCGCGCATGGAGCGCAGCAGGGTCGGCGTGTTGATCCCGCCATGGGTCTCGACCTGGTACTGCAGACCGGTGTGTAGCAGCTGCTTGATGTCGGTCGAGGTCGGCTCCCGCAGAGTTTCGCCCGTCTGCGCATCGACCCACGGCGGCGCCACCGCCGGCGCCGGCGGCGATGCAGGCGATGCCGGCGCGGGGACCTCCGGCGTCGCCAGGCCGGGCTGCACATCTTGAACCTGCGGAGCTGGGGCCTCTGTGCTTGCAGTTGCAGGTGCACCTGCAGCAGCTGGATCTGCCGACCGACGAGCACGCGATACCAGGTTGGCGATGCCGGCGATCGAGTCAGGTGCCGCATCCGGGAACGGGACCGTCGGCTGCGGCCGCGCGGCGACTCGGCGCCCGTCAAACGGCGCGGACATGCCGCGACCCTGTGGGAACCGCATTTCGGGTTCTGCCATGACCTCCGGGCGAACACTGCCCGGCGTGATAGTGCCATCGGGTCCTGCAGTCATTACCTCCGGCGGAGGCAGCGCCAGCATCTGGGGAATCGGCGGCGGCGGCAGTGACGGGGGTGTCGGAGTCGGCCGACGCGCCAGGCGCTCCCGTTCCGCATCGGCTGCCACCGCAGCCTGGTTGTCGCCGCGGCTGGCCAGAGCACCACCGGCGGCCATGCCGCCGCCGAGCAGGCCGCCGATCGCCGCGCCGGTACCGGCCGCTTCGGGGACACCCTCCCATGCAGCCTGGGTCGGATCGATCTGCCGCTGGCCAAGGTTGCCGGCAAGCTGGGAGCCGCCTTCCTGGATGCCTTCTTCCACGGTCTCGCGAGCGGCGCCGGCAAGCATTGCCTTGGGCTTGCGAGCCAGGCCACGGGTGAACACGTCCGCTTCGAAGGGTGCCGCAATGCGGCCGGCGATCGCCGCGATCGGCGCAGTGATCGCCTGCGCCTCCATCGATGCGCCGCGCGCGATCGTTTCCTTCACCGTCTGCGGATCGCCGCCGGCGGCGACCATGCGCTTGTACTCCGGGTTGGCATCCCAGACCGACTGCGGCTGCGCCATGGCCTGCTGGTAGGTCTGCTGGCCCGCCGACCCGGTCTCCATGATGGTCGTCATGCCAGTGGCAGCGGCGGTCGCTGCGCGGTGACCAGCGGCCGTGGCAGCCGTTTCTGCGGCCTCGGTACCGAGACCCTTGGCCACCGCACCCGCGAGTGCGCGTTCACCGGCACGCGCAGCAGCAAGTCGAGTGCCGGCTCCCATCGCGGCGACGTTGGGCACCTGCTCTGCCAGGAAGTTGCCGATCAGTCGCGGTGAGGACAGTACCTTGCCGGCGCTGGGGAAGAACCCCTTGGTGTCCTGCAGGTCCTGTTTCTCCTGCTTCAGCGCATCCGACTGACTCTCGGCCAGGTAGTCGGTGGCCGCCTGCGTTGCCTTGGACAGGGCCGCTGTATCGGACCCAGCACGGCGCCCGCCGAAGATCTCCGAGGGCGTTCCCGGCACCAGGGCAGCGGTTTCAGATGCGCCCTTGACACCCAGCCTGTCCAGGAAGCGCAGGCCCTGCCGCACGACGTTGGTCGGCTCCATGGAGTTTCGCTGCTCCACGGCGCCACCGATGATGTTGGCGGCGCCGGATGCGATGCCCAGGCCGGTGTCCTTGATGGCCTCCCCCCAGGTGCGCTCCGGGCGCTTCGCGACCTTCTGGAACGGGTCGCCCTGGACGGGTGAAAGCGTCGGCCGGCGCGCAACCTTGCCGGTGGTTGGCGCTGGCGCCTGAGTCGGCGCCGGGCTCGCACCGAACGGATTTCCATCAACCTTCTCGAACGTTGCCATCAGAGATTCACCTTCGAGTAGCTGCCGTCGTTGTTCTGCACGTACCAGTTGCCATCGGGTGCCCTACGCGCACCGGCCACAGGCGGGGCTTCTTGCGGGCGCAGGCCGGCATAGAGCGGATCCGCATCGAGCTGGGCCAGAGCGGCGGTCTTCGCGGCTTCGTCCATCGTGACGTTCCCGGAAATGGCGTTGAATCGATCGGTGTAGGACTTCAGGCGGTCGGCATCGGTGAGCTCGCCGGTTTGGCGCGGCGCCTGGACCGCCCGCACGTTCTGTCCGTCGGCACCAGTCACGGGGCGCCAGCCGCCGTCGCTGCCCACAACCCCCATGCTTCCATCCGCCGCAACCGAGATCTCCGGCCGCCGAGCGATGCGGGCCGTTTCCAGCGACGCCTGGCGATTGGCGACGTTGTCCTGCATCTGGGCATTGAACTGGCCGGCCTGCAGCGCGCGGTTCGCATCGCCCTGGGCAGCGACGGCGTTGACCTGGCCGGCGGCAAGGTCGGCTTCGTCCTGCGTGCGGAGCGCAGATGCGCGCTCTGCCTGGCGCGCGCCGGCCTCGCCCAAGATCGCTTGCGCTACTGCGGCGCGGCCACTCGGGCTGCCCTTCAGGCTTGCGCTGCCCATCGCGCGCGTGAGCTTGTCCACCGTGGTGTCGGCCGGATTCTCGATGATCCCGCCCTGGCGCCCGCGCTGCGCAATCTGCGGAGTCGGCCGCGGAGCAACCACTGTCGGCGCTGCAGGTGCGGCCGCGAGAGGCGTCACGAGGGGCGACGCCGGTGCGCCGCTGGCCGGAGCGGCCGGCGCCGGCCCGCGAGCGGCTGCGATGGTGGCGGAGGATCCGGTGAACACCGAGTTGCCGTTGGCATCTACGGTGCGGGTGATGCCTGCCGGCAGGGTCGCCGTGCGGCCGTCCTGCGTCGTGTACGTGCTGGGAGCAGCTGCAACAGCCGCGGCGGCCCGGGGAGCTGCCAGACCTGCTGCACCTGCAGGCGATGCAGTGGAGTTCACGCTGGAACTGACACCGGTGAAGTCCGCCCCGTTCGACGGCCGGCTGGCCAGGCGTGAACCGGCGAGGCCTGCAGTCGAGTCGACGCTCGAGCTCACGCCAGCGAAGGTGGGCTTCGGCTTCGCGGCACCGCCAAGCCTCACCGGAGCCAGGCGGCTCAGCGCGCTGGCGGCGCCGCCGATCGGATTGAGCTCGCTGGGCGCCCTCAACGGCTGCCCCTGCTGGGGCGACGGCGCCGCGCCGGCGGCAGCTCGACCTGCATCGCGCACGAAGCCTGCCGCCTCCCGACCTGGCGCCGTCACCGCATCCGCGACGGTACCGGCGGCACGCAATCCTGCGCCGGCGGCCTGCCGCGCCAACGTGGCGGTTCCGGCGACACCGCTGCGCAGCGCCGAGCCGAAGGCCGTGCCAGGGCTTGGCCGGGCGGCAATGCGGGGCTGTCCGGGCGCGACGCCGGCGGGGTTCAGTTCGTCTCGATCGTTGATGGCCATGCGGTTCCCCTTTGGAAGTGGAGGCGGATCACGCGTCCGCGATCTCGCCCTGGAAGCTGTAGTTCTGCGAGCAGGAGTTGGATTTGCTGCGGCCGCTGGAAACGCTTGCCCCGTAGTTGACAGCGCTCATCGTGCTGGCGGCGAGCTGGCTCGAGATCTGCGCCTTCGCGCGCTGGATCTCCGCCGACTGCGCCAGCAAGCCCAGCATCTGCTGGATGCGCATCTGGGCCTGCTGCAGCTGGACATCGACGTCGGCACGTTCCCGCGCCAGGCCGAGTTCGAAGCTGCGATCGGCAGCGGCCGAGGCGGCCTGCTCCACACCGGCGTCGGCGCTGTAGATCCGCGCCTTCGCATCGAATGCCTGGCCAACCGCGGCCAAGCGTGCACGCTCGCCGCTCAGGGTCGCGTCCCAGCGGGTGATGCCGGCGCGCCACACGTCCAGGTCGACCCCGTGCTGAGCCATGCGAAGGCGCTCGGCCTCGAATTGCATGTTGTTGCTGGCCGCCCAGGCATCGACGCGTTTGGCATTGGCGTCGACCAGCGTGCGGTACAGATCCGCCCGTTTGCCCTCACCCTCTACGCTCGCCGTATAGCCCTGCCACTCGGCAACATGGGCACGCCAACGCGCCTCGTAGGCGTCGACCTGGGCGCGGTACTTGTCGATTCCGAAGCGATTGATGTCGGCCTGCACTTTCACCGCCTCGACGCGGGTGCGGTAGAAGTCGGCCAGGGTGGTCACGCCGCGCAGCTGGGACTCGTAGAGGCGCACCCGCTGCTCATTGATCTCGCCGCGAGCCCGCTCGCCCTCGATCTGGGCCCGGAATACCTCGACCTTGGCCAGCTCCGCCTGGATGCGATCGCGCAGCACCTGGGCGTCGGTCTGATACGCCTGCAGGCGGGCGTTGAACACCGAGATCCTGGCGTTCAGCACGGCGATGACGGTCTCGCGCTGGAACGTTGCTGCCTGCAGCATCACCTTCTGCTCTTCCGTGTGCAGTTGCGCCAGCGTTCCTTCCAGCGCCGCTCCCTGGGCAATGGCCATGCGCTGGTTGGCCAGCGATTCCTCAAACTGCTTGATCGCTGCGTCACGGGAGGCCTCGGCCACGGCACCCTGTCCGGTCTGCCGGACTTCCAGGATCCTTCCGGCCAGCATGCCCTGGGGCTCGGTAAAGCCACGGGCGGCGAACTCGGACACCGCCTGGTCCACGTTCCGCTGGGTCTCCAGCTCGATGCGGCTGCGGGCTCGCTGGAAGATCGCGTCCTCGATGATCCTGGGCAGCGCCTGGCTGCCGACGATCATCGGCTTGAGCGTGGCCGTGAGCGTGTCCACCAGCGTGCTGACGTAGGGTGTGGCCTCAAACTGCCAGGTCTCGTTGAACGGTGGCTCGATAAAGATCGGCTTCTCCGCGTCGAACTCCGGCAGGGAGATATTTGGCACGTCGGGCAGGTTCAGCGCCTCGAACGTCGGTACCTGCGGCAGGACGTAGCTAGGCTCCCCCGGGAGCACAATCGGAGCCGGGTCCACCGGGAGTGTCGGCTCGAGCACATTCGGCGTGGTCGGCTTTGCGCCGAATGCCAGCGTCGGCGGTTGAGCATCGAGCTCGGGCGCTTCGCTGATCGAAATCGGAGCCGCAACGAACCCCGGCGCACTGGGCAACGGCACGTCCGGCGCGCGGAACTCAAGCGCCCCTTCATCCATGTCGGGCCGGCGCGGCCGCTGGAACGTAGCCTGCGGGTCAGCAAAGCGGAAATCGACGTTGAAGTCGATCGGATCCAGCCTGACGCTGTTTAGACCCTGCAGATTGGACACGGCCATGTTGTACGTGGTCGTGCCGAGATCCATGAACTTGTCATGCGCGCTGCCGACCAGCGTGATTGCTGCGTCCGCCGAAAGGTCAGGACACCAGGTAGTTGCCATTCATGCTTCTCCGGTCAGCTCCACAGGACGTAGATCGAAACGTCCCAACGATTCGCACCTTGGGTAGCCACGGCAGGAGTTCCGTCCGGGCCGTTGTAGCTGGTCTGTTCACCCATGTAGTAGGCGGCATAGCGGTCGCTGTCGATGCGATAGCGCATCTCGAGGGTGCGCCCGTCCACGTCCCCCTCGATCTTCAGCAGGAAGTCAGTGCCTACGACGAATCCGGGGAGCTCGGATGCCTCTTCGGCTTCGACCATTCCGTTGTTGAAGGTGAGCATCCAGTCACTGGGCTGCTGATCTTCGCCACAGTCCTGAACAAGGTTGAATGGCTCGCGCCAGAAGCAAGGTCCTGCCATGGTCATCCCCTGGTCCGGCGATCAAGATAGATCGGCCTGAAGTCGATGGCTGCGAGCTCGAAGTCGGCGCCGTCCACGTTCTCGATCACGAAGTCGAAGTCGACGGCCTTGATCCCCTTCCCCAGCTTCCAGCGGGTTTCTCGCTCGCTCGATGCAGGTCGCTCCAGGATCCGGTAGATGGCCGATTCCTTCTGGCCGCTCTGCTCGTTGACCGTGATCACATGCAGCAGCAGTGCGCCCGTGGCGGTGTAGCCGACGAACGCCTCGGGCAGCCGCTTCAGGCGGCGCGTGCCGAGTGCGGAAAGGCCCAGCCGCAGCCGCGCAGCAATCGGGGTGCCGTCGTCGTCATCGCCGTCAAGCCGATGCAGGCCGTCTGCAGCCGCCGCGTAGTAGCGACCGCCGATCTTGGCGAAGCTGTTGAATGGATACTGGGTGTAACGGCTCAGCGCGCGGCTTTCGGTGTTCATGACCCATGCGACGTATTCGCCGGTGTCCAGCGCCAGGCGGGTCACGAATCCCAGCCCGTCCTTCAGCAGCTGGGCCAGCTCGGCCGTCGCGCCGCCGGCGGCGCCGACGAGCAGCTGCTCATCCACCATCACAACGCCGGTACCGGCTTCGAATGCCGCGGCATCAGCCAGCATGCCGTCCACCACGCGCTCTGCCGCGCGCTGCAGGCTGGCCACCAGGTCCGAGCCCAGCAGTCCATCGGTGACCGTCTCCGTGCGTAGTGCCTCGGTGAGGGCGCCGAACCACAGGCCACCGACCAGGGCGTTCAACGCATCGGCGTAGGACGTGGCCACTCCCAGCATCAGCAGGCGGTCGATGACGCGCTCCAGCCTGATCGCGTCAGCGCGAATGTCCGGGCTGAAGGCAATCCCCTCTTCGACCAGCAGCATGAACACCACCGCCGCTGCATCTTCCAGGCTCAGCGTGTCTGCCGTCCTGCAGCTGGCCAGCAGCGCGCTGCGCCGGGTCTCGTCGATGGAGAGCACTTCGTTCAGCACGTGCGTTGGCAGGCTGCTTCGGGTCTCGCCGATAGCCAGCGATGAACGCGGCGACGCAAACCAGCGCCCGCCGAACGCAGAGATCATGCGCGGTCGGGCAGACAGGCCTGCATAGGCAAGCGGCGTGGTGACCTGTCGACCGCTGCCATACAGCGCCAGGCGCGCGCCGCCTGCTCCACGGCCGGGGGCAGTCTGGAAGCCCGCAGCGCGCACGCTGATCCCCGCGGCACCGCCGCCGATGTCGCGGCCGTAGCCCTGCCCGGATGTGACCAGGTTCAATGCGGCGGCGCCGTTGGCGGGTACCACCGGGTCTACCCCGCCGCCGAAGTAGATCTGCCCCTGTCCAGACGAGCCCAGGCGCAGCACGGCACTGCCGGCCGCGCCGAGCCCTGAGCCAACCCCCACGGCCCTCAGTGACAACGTGACCTGGCCACGCCCCTCGATCTCCGCATGCTGCAGCGGCAGGAACTCGATGGTCATTCGATGAAATCTCCGGTCGCGTAGATCGCACAACCCACGACCACGAGCCCGTGGCTGGCTTGCTGCGACGTGTAGAAGCGCTGTCCGTTGTGCAGGTAGTGGACGCTGCCGCCGATGCGCCTTGCCTCCCAGAGGTCTTGGGGTGCATAGAACCGGATCGGCGATACGCGGCGGCCGCGCTCCAGCACACAAGCCTGCAGGCGGCCGCCCTCGCTTTGATGGAAGTACAGGCCGTGTCGAATCCGGGCTGGGTCGAACAGCTCCGCCTCGCCCAGGATGGCGAACCCGACCACCACGCCCACGGCGCGGCTCATCGTCAGTCGCATCGTTACGTCGCCGTTGAGCTCGTCGACACTGTCGGCACCGGCGTTCCACTCGAACACCGAGAGGGATTCCCGGCGCGGCGGAACGGCCGGTACTGGAGGCTCAGCCTTCTGCTCGGGGTAAGTGGTGCAAGTGACTGGTCCAGGCGGCGAGGTCTGAACGAACAGGCTCCTGCACAGCATGTACCGCACGTAGGTGACGCCGTTCTGCTCTTCATAGGCAAGGATGGTGGCGCCCTTCGGCAACTGCACAGCGCCATTGCTCGGAGCCGGCATCCGGCCTTCGCTGCACTCCTGCCGCCAGTAGCCCTGGGCCGGCGAGGCGCCGCAGACGGTATAGGAAGCCCGGTACGGCACCGCGGGTTTCGCGGGTTGGGGCGGGACGTACCTGGAGACTGGCGGCTTGGACAACATGTCAGCTGGCCTGGTCGACAACCACGTTGAAGATGCTCACGCCGGTGCTGTTGCTGCCGTTGGCCGTCATCACGTCGCTGCTGAACAGCACAGCCGCATTGGAGGCAGGCCCGCCCGCAGTGCCCTGCAGGCGAACGCCGGTGGTGGACCCACGGCCATCGTCGGCTGCAGCGCAGAAGCGGTAGAACGAGGGGGAAAGGCTCGTGGCGCCGGCATTGGCACCCTCAAACTGGATCAGGCCTTCCCACTCTTCGCTCGGTGCCTTGGGCAGGACATTGCCGACGGGAGCGGAGAAGGTCAGGCCGCCGCCGCTGACCGAGAGTTTCGCCAGCTGCGTGTGACTGCCCACCATATCCAGGGCAGCGTCGGCCGAGGCCGGTACCGGCCCAGCGAACACGTAAAGGAAGCCGCCGTCGAGGGCATTCTTGACCTGCCCAAGCAGGGCCTGCGCGAGCGGGATGGAGATCGTCATGGTGCTGTTCCTTCGTCAGAGTGGGGGGATCGCAAACCACCATTCACCGATCTCGATGCTGGTGTCGGTGGCCATTGCCAGGGTGGGCAGGCGCATCTGGAAGTCGCCCGGGCTGTCGTCGTCTAGACCGATCGCGCCATCGATGCGGGGAGATTCGAAGGAGACCGCACCGGCGTCGGGCGCGTTGCCGACCAGGCGGAACCAGCCCGCGGTTCCCGCGGCGAGCCCGCGAAGTACCCACCGCTGGGCGGCGTCCTTGTAGACGTAGCGGCCGTTGCGCACGAAGCTCAGGCCATTGGCGGAAACGCCTGGCTGCCAGACGCCGCCGTCAACGGTGATTCTCGCCAGCAACGCACCGGTGGCCGGCATATCTGCAGTTTCCGGCTGGGGCCCGGTGCGGATCTCGATGCAACCGGCGCGGAAGATCCCCTCGAATGCCGACGGGCCAAGGATCGACGCCTCGAACCCCGTGGAAGTGTTCACGGCCATGAAGGCTCCTAGATGGGCTTGGGTAGGACGGTCAGCGGGTAGAAGCGCCTGTCCTCGGCGGTAACGCCGAGCAACGCCCCCAGGTCATGACCCGTCAGGTAGTTCAGTGCACCGGTGTAGGCGCCAGGTATCGAGACGCAGTAGCGCCCCTTGTTGTAGTTCCAGCCCCCGGCCCAATCGAAGCCGAGGAAGTCCCTCACGCCCTGTCGGTCCATCATCAGCGGCACCAGCAGCGAGGAACCGCTGAACGCAATCAGGCCCTCGCGGGGGTGCTTGTTCCAGATCACGCCGGTCTGGTTCGGTGTGCGTGGCCCCCAGCCAGATCCGCTGGCGCCAACCCAGTAGCTGCCGAACACGAGACCGTCGGTGACGGCGCCAGGCGCACGCGTGTCCAGGCCCGGAAATGGTGCTCCGGTGCCCGAGCTCGGATCCCATGCCACAGGCTCGGGTTCGCCATACACCATTCGGCCTGCCATGTAGGCGAATGGCTGGATCGTGTGGGCACCGTTGAAACCCTGGATCCGCCATCCCGAGAACAGGTTGTGGCGCACGTCCATGTACGCCAACAGGTGATAGTCCTGGCGGTCATTGCCGACCGCGAAGTCCCGATCGATCAAGGTGATCTCGCCGCCGTCGAACTCCAGCACCACCGACACGCGCACCATTCCCTGGTAGTTGTTGGCCTCCACAGCAAACCGCCCCTCGCTCCGGCGCAGCGCCAGATAGGCATCTTTCCGCTCCATGCCGGCGAAGTCGGACACGACCAGGCCGCGCGTGGGCGCCACCAATGCGAAGTTCCCACCGCTTCCGGCGTAGTTGCCCTGCAGGTAGGCGGCCTGGACTGCGTTATGGGTGATGCCGCTGTCGGAGATTTCCACCTCTTGGGTCATGGTGTTGATCAACGCAGCGACCACCGTCTGCTCACTGTTGACGGTGCGGATCGCCCGGGTGCCATCACCGTTGAAGAACCACGGCATGGCCGAATCGGTGAACGTGTTCCCCGAAGTGCTGCCCTCGGGATTGATCTGCCCGGGCGTCATGCCCAGCAGGCGGTGGCTGCCGGGCTCTACGACCCAGTCGCCCTTCTGCGGCGTCCCCTCATTGCGATGCAGCCTGAAGGCCACGAAGGCCGACTGCGCGGTGGTGGGCTGCCCCTGGGTGTAGTTCGTGAATGCCACCAGCAGTTCTTGGACGCCGGCTGACGTCTTGCGCACGCAGGCGGAGTTGACGCGCCACGACAGGTATTCGGGCGGATCCTGCTGCAGTTCCTGGGCGTACGAGATCCGGTCGAACAGCGCCTGGCCCTGCTGCAGCACCCAGCGCGCGCCGATGTCGAGCAAGGCAACGTCGTGCACGTACCTTGAGCAGAAGCCATAAAACGACAGCGCCAGATCCTCGCCGTCCTTCCAGTCGATATTCCCGAAGAAGTACAGCCCATCGGGATACAGGTCCAGCCGGTCGTAGCTTTCGTAGCGGGCGCCCTGGATCTGATCGACCACATCCCATCTGCGCCAGTAGCGGGTCACCACCCGGCTGCCGGCGAACTCCAGCCACCCGGTCGGATCGTTGCCTGTCGGATCCACCTGCGTGCCGCGCTGCGCCGGATCGCCCGTGGGCACGTCCCATCGTGGCCAGACGATGAAGCCGCCGCGGGGCTCCGGCGGTTCCTCTACCGGTGGTGGCCCCGGGGCTATGATCGTGACCCGTGGCAGCTCGCCGATCTTCTCGGCCAGCAGCACCGTGCCGTCTTGCAGTTCCCGGCGCAGATTCGCGATTCCGAGGCCATTCCGTTTGGCCTCTTCGAGCACGAAGCCCAGCAGCTTCCTTGCTTCCGGGACGTGCTGAGCCGCGACCTCTCGATCGCCAACGACCACGATCGGCGTCCACCCGCTGTACCGCGGCCCGCTCATCAGGTGACGTCGCCCTCGTCCTTGGCCGACAGCACGTATTCCAGTGCCAGCTTGTCCCCGGCGAGCTGGTTGGTGCGCGGCGTTGCGAAGCGGGTAGCTGCGATCAGGATGTTCGCCGTGGCGCCCTTGGCGGACCCCGTCAGCAGGCCGATGCCGTAGAGGTTGTAGGGCCCGCCTGCCGAGTAGACCAGCGTCGCCGCGGCAAGGGCGGCGCTATTGCCGATCGCCTCAGCCGTCGAGGGTGTGGTGGTCCAGGGCAGACGGCTGGCATTGGTGTACCCCGTGAACTCGGTGGCCACGTCCTTGAACGTGGATCCCTTCCAGTCCGCCGCCGGCGTCACGTTACCGGCGAACGGTGCCAGGTAGAACGCTGTCTGCTGGCTGGCGCCGCCGAGTGCGGAATTGAGGATGTAGTTCAGACCTTCGTTGACCAGTCGATTCGGGTCGACCTGCCATGGTCCGAACTCATCGCCTGCAGCGGCGTGGGCATGCCGGAAAGTGCCGCCGATGGTCGCGCGCGCCGCGGGAATGTAGATGCCCGCCTCGGACAGCTCGTATTTGTGCCGGCGGATTGCGCGAATGGCGTCGCGCCCCACCGTGCCCAGATTCTGCAGGGCCTTCATGATTTTCATCGGTTTGCTCCTTCGGTGGTTACCATTTGCCCGCGGGGCAGGAAGCCCCTTGGAATCGGGTCTTGCTTGCCAGGGGACAGCTGCAGAGGCTGCAGCGCAGGAATAGGCGACGTCCGAGCCGTTCGACGTTCGGACACGCACGGCAGATCTCCAGGCGACGCTTCACGTCGTCTGGCTTGGCCAACACAGCCATAGGTCATGGGTCTCGGTGGATGACGTGGGCGACGGCCCGGTCGGTGACGGCCAGCGCCTGGCCCTTGGGTGCCCGCAGCGCGGCAACGAGCTGGCTCAGTCCGTCCTGCTGGCGCAGTAGCAGTGCGGCATGGTCGGCGTCATCAACGACCGCCTCACCCTTCTTCAGCACCTGCACCTGGCCGCCCGGCAGCCCGATGCAGAAGTAGCCATCGCGGGCGAGCCAGATCAGCACCGGTACCGCGGACTGCAGTCCAATCACGTCACCGTTGACGACCATGGCCGAGCCCGGCACCGCGCCGCTACCGCGCGCGACTTCCTGGCTGAAGTCCTTGGGGTCCGCGCCGGCGTACCAATAGGTCCGCGCGCCGGCGGCGACGTAGAGGCCGGCGCCGTCCTGCAGCCCGTCGCCAATGGGTTCCATCAGGTCGATCGGTGCGTTGAAGCGCATGCGGTTGGTCGCAGGCCGGAACATCCCGTATCGCAGTGCCTCCGACCACAGCACCTCCTGGCCACAGGCTACGAACTGCCGGCCGTGCGCACCACGGACGATGTGGCCCGGTGGCAGCGGCCGCAGGAACTGCGTCGTAAGCGCCCTCCCCTCGCCAGGCGCCAGCACCGGTGCCGAGCGGGTGCCGGCGGGCAGGATGACGTACTGCCGCATCACCTGGTCATTCGGCCCGGAGACGTACACCGCGACCGAGGCCGTGTCCGGCGCCACCGGCAGCGGGATGTCACTGAGCTCGAACCCGCCGCCCTCGGCAACGTCGATTGCCGCGGCCAGGGTACTGCCCGATTCCCGACCCAGCCGATCGATGAAGGTCGCCGCCACCTGGTACTGACCTGGTGCAAGGGCGCTGTCAGAGGTTGGTTCCAACAGCGGTTGGCCCGCAGGGTGTTCCGGCGACCAGGGTTGCACCTGCAGGTCGATGTCGAGGATGCCGCTGGCGGTGCTGTTGCTGAAGAAGACGCGATCGCCGATCAGTGCATAGCTCAGCGGATCCAGGCCAACGTCGATGCCCAGCGCTTCCACACGCTCATCCTCGTGCAGGGCATGAAGCTGACCGCCATCGACGAAGAGTCCGTACTGCAGATGGTCATGGCTCCACAGCGAATGGGTCAGGGCGCCAGGCCGGAAGCGCTGATGCCCCCGCCGGCGCTGCGGCCTGCCGGCGGCGTCCAGGTCGACGTTGTCCGCCTCGCGCAGCGCACGCGGGATCCCGTTTTCATCGGTCGGCAGCGCCCCTTCTCCGGCCACGTTGTTGATGCCCCAGGGCCAAGGGCCTGCTGGGCGGAGATCTTCATCGCGAACGGGCATGTCAGAACCACATGGGTTGGGTGCCGGTGGTGGGGTCGATCGACAGCTGCTGCAGCGCCCGCGCGGTGGGCCGCTCGCCGAAGTAGCCCTCGAACAGTGCGAGGTGACGGTCGGCGTCGGCGGTGCTGCGCTGCTCGGAATCGCGCTTGTTCAATGCCCGCCAGCAGGCCCAGTGCACCAGCTTCCGGTGGTGGATGGCATCGATCACCGGCTCATCCTCGCTGTCTTCCATCGCCTCGGCGGCTTCTGGCACACGCCAGAGGGTGAGCTGCAGCACGTCCGACTCTGCCGGTACCGGGCTGACCGATACCTCGCGCGCCTGCCGATCGCGCACCAGGTACTCCGGGCGCCCTGCCTCGGTGCGCCAGTGGCAGTGCCATCCGTCCAGGGCGCCGCTGGTGGTCCTGCAGAGCGGGTCGGACAGATTGCTGGCCAGCACCGCGCGCCGAATCACGTACACGGTTGGATGAAGCGTGTAGTCAGCGCGGCCCGGCTCCAGGTTGATGTGGCAAATATCGGGGCGGCCGCTCTCCACGAGCAGCCGCGCCCGAATGCACGCCTCTTCCACAGCTTCGTTGAGGTGGCGGGTCAGCGCGGCGTCACTCCACAGGTAGGGAGCCACGTCGTCGTCGAGCTCTTCCCGGCATTCCTCGATCAACTGGCTGAGGGTGCGCGCCTCCACGTCAGGCCTCCTCGAGCGCCTGGCTCAGCACCTTCAGGGTGGTTCCGCGCTGGTCGGGCTCCGGCTTGGCCAGCTCCAGGTCGAGGGCGGCCTTGATCACGACCTTGGCGATGCCGCCCTTGGCCAGCTCGGCCTTCAGCTTTTGCCAGCTCAGTCCGTTCAGTTGCGCCGCGGCTTCGACGATCTCCGGGGGCAGCGTAGCTGCGACGTTCGCGCCTGCCGGCGGCTCACTGGTGCCGGTGTCGGTGCTCGTGGTGGTGCTGGCGCCCGCGTCCGCGCCGCCGGCATCGGTACCGGTGTTGCTGACAACCGGCGGCGCTGGCGGTTCCTGGCCTGCGGCCGGGTCGACCGGCGGGACCGGCTTGGCGGTGGTCTGCAGGGTCTGGGCCCGGGCGATGTAGTAAGCCTCCGGAATGCCCAGCAGCCGCTGGATATGGTCGGAGTTCTCGACGTCGGCGACGTGCTCCGCATCGGCATTGGCGGGATCGATCGGCACGAAGAAGTACACGGTTCCGTCCAGCTCAACGGGCGCCTTCGGGCGCTTGAACTTGCATGCAATCAGCATGGGATGCTCCTGGTATGCGGGGCTGCGTGCGCAGCCCCGCTACGGTTGGGGGCTCAGGCCGGGAAAGCAGCCAGGCGCAGGATCAGCTCGCCCTGCTGGGCACCGGGGGCGGTATTGAGCTTCACGTACACCGGGCGGTTCACCGGCTTGGAGCCCAGGGCCTCGGCAATCAGATGCAGGCTCACCGGGACAAATGCGGCGGTATCGGCAACCACCGCGGTCGGCGCGATAACGGTGTTGCCGGCCGCCGAGGCGCCATCGATCGCGTCGGGGATGAAGACGCTCACGTTCTGCGCGGCCAGCTTGCCGCCGGCGTCCAGCTTGGCGAACAGGCCGGAGCCCTGGCTGTGCAGCTTGTGGTTGGCCGGCAGCTCACCGATCAACACCAGATCGCCATCCGCACCGGCTTCAACCGGCCAGCTGTAGTCGTTGACCACCAGCAGGCCGGCGGCCGGCGACGATGCGCCGCTGTTGCGGCCAATTGCGAGTTTCGTGGACATGGATTTCTCCTGCGAAGGATGTAGGTTCTGAACGCAAGAGCCCCGGCGTGCCGGGGCTCTTGGTGTGAGGCTTACTGCGGGTTCGGATCGGCCGCGGCGGTGTCCAGGGCAATCGTGCCGAAGTCCTTGCCGTTGAAGCGCGTCTTCTTGATGCCGAAGATTGCGCCGGCGCAGATCTCGATGTCGTTGCCATGGTCGAGCGGAACCTCGGACCAGTCGAAGCGCAGACCGTTGCCCGGCGAACCGAAGGCCAACACCAGGGCCTGGCGGCCCAGGTACAGCGCGCGAGCCGCTGCAACGTTGCCACCGGCGCCGTAGTCCCCGAAGCGCACCACGGACTTGTGCTTGTGCAGGATCGTGTTGCCGATCATGCCCAGGTTGTCCTTGAAGATCGGGTTGCTGGCACCTTCGGCAGCCGCAGCCGCCTTCTGGATGTCCAGCCAGTTGCCCGGGTCCGTGGAGGTCTTCAGGTCATGCGCCTGGAACGGGTGCATGACGGTGACGAAGTGCTCGCCGCCGGCAATGGTGATCGGCTGGATCTCCGCCACCTGGGTCGAACCACCACCCTGCGAAGCCGCCTTGGTATTGGCGCGCTCGATCAGGACGCGGCTCATCTTGCCGGCCGCGGTCAGCGATGCCTTGCTGGCGCCGTCGCCGAACAGGATGTGCGAGCTGTCCGGCGACTCGAACGCGTTGCCTGCGCGGCCGGCGTAGTTCAGCGGGACGTTGTAGTCCTCGTTGATGCCGCGAGCGCCCGAGCCGTACATGAAGAAGAGCTCGTCGTAGAAGCGCGCCCAGAACTCCGTCAGGCGATTGCGGCCGACCTTGCGCAGGTCGTGGACGGTGCGCTTGCGGCTCATACGGCCACCGCAGCTGACCGGCTTACGGGCCTGGTCGATGAAGACCTTATCGGTGAAGAAGTCGAGCTTCTCGCCCTTGCCCTCGGCCTTCTGGTCGCCTTCGATGACGCCACCGGACAGCTGCACGGACAGGTCGTAGCTGATGGTGTCGCCCGCTTCCTGTTCCAGGTCGGTCTGCAGCATGACCGGCATCGAGGTCTCCGACCCCTTGCCCATCATCTTGCGCGTCCAGTAGGACTGTTTGGATACCGAAACCATGAGGTCCGCAGACCACAGCTTCCGGGCCTTGGGGTCGTTCAGACCCACGATCGTCTGTGCCATGTTGCTTCTCCAGGGAGATCACGGCACTTCTGCGCCTCTGTCGTTGACCCGCACTGCTGCGCAGGTGTTTGAGAATGTTCAGCCCGTTGTGGGCGTTGGGCGGCGCGCCACGCGCTGCAGCGTGCCGCCAGTAGGTTGCTGCTCACCGGCTCGCGTGATGGTCACCGGGGTGTTGGATTCGATGATCACGCGCGAGCGCTTACCGCTCTTCTCGGTGAAGGTGATCGATGCGCCTGAGCCCGACGGGATCAGGACCACGTCGCCGGGCTCCAGGGTGGTGTGCAGCTTGGGCATGAGGCTCAGTTGTCCGCCACGAAGGAGCCCGGCACGTCGCGCAGGATGCGATCGCGTTCACTCTCCGACTTGCCTGCCAGGAATGACTCGATGTCCTCGATGTTGTCCATTCCAGCGGCCGCATCGGCGGTCGAGCGGGAGGTGGGATCCGCCGCCGCTGGCACTGTGCTCAGCGTGGCCGGCACGTCTCCCAGCGGCGCGCTGCGATCCGGCTTCGCCGGGGCCTGCGCTACGGGCGGCGCGGTCGCGGCGGCGGATGCCTGCAGCAGGCCCTCGGTCACCAACAGGTCGCGCGCGCCGGCCAGGATGTCCCAGTCCGTGAGCTGGCGGCCGGCAGCTGCGGCATCATTCACCACCGATTGCATCGCCTGCTCCCACGCGGCGAAACGCATCGGGCTTGCGGCGATCGCGGCATTCTCCGGCCGGGAGAGGAACTGGCGCTGCAGGTACGCCCAGGACTGGTCCGCGTTCTGCTGGCTCATCTGCTGCTGCAGGGTGGCCATATCCTGAGCGCGCTCGATGCGGCTGCGCTCGTCGCGCAGACTCTCGTACTGCTCCTCGTAGGCCTCATCCTCCACGTCGCCAGCCTTGTACTTTTCCTTCAGGGCCTGCAACTTGCCGTTGATGTCGCCGATTTCCTTGTCGTAGTCGCGTTCGTCGGCTGCATACGTCGGCACGAAGGGGGCGGACGGCGGCGGCTCGGACGCTGCCGGTGCAGCGGGGGTCGCCCCTTCCGCAGCAGCTGCCGCGGCAGCAGCCGCAGCCGCGGTAGCCGCATCGGGCTGCGCCGCACCGTCCGCTGGAGCAGCTGCTGCTGGTGCAGCTGAGCCATCGGCGGCCGGCGTGGCGGTCGAGCTCGCGGCGGCCGGTGCCTCGGTGGTGCCGGTTGCAGCTGGGACATCGCCGGCGGCGGCACCGTCAGCGCTGGCCAGCGCCGCACGCTCGCCCTCGGTCATTTCCAGTTCGTTCGCGGCCAGCGACTGCTGGCCCGCGTTGTCAGGCTGCTGCATGAGAGGTTTCCTCGGGGGTCTGTTGGGTGCTCAGGAGGCGGTCGGCCGCCGGAGCGAGGGGAAGCAGGATCTCGATCAGCTCGGCGACGTTGAGGGCGTCGCCCTTGGTCTTGATCTGCAAAGCCTTGGCCTTGGCCATGATCTCTTCGCGCCTGGCCTCGTCCAGCCCGACCTTGGCCATGCGTTCGCGCAGGGCGACCTCGCGGTCTTGCGCTTCCTGTTGCTGGCGGGCCAGCGCTTCGGGACTGTCGAGGTCCTGGTCGTTCTCGGACTGCCCGGTGATCTTGCGGATGCGCTGCACCACCTCGTCCTTGCCCGGCATGTCGATCATGTCGAAGGCCAGGTCCAGCAGCTGGATGGACATCTCCGGAGGCAGCTTGCCCAGCATGTCGAAGAACTGCTCGGCGAAGGCCTGGCGCATCGATTCGCGGAAGTCCTGCTGGTCGACGATGAAATCGGCCTGGTTGCGGCTGATGTCGTTGTCGACCACCCAGACGTTGTTGAGCGTGTCCAGGCGGAGCTGGTTGATCACGCGCCAGTCCAACCCCTTGCGCTCGCCAACGATGCGGAACTGGCGTTCCTCGGTCATGAACTGCTCGGTGAGCGACAACTGCTTTTCACCGCTGAGCTGGATGCCCAGGCGGTAGTTGTCGAACAGCTCCGCCGTGCTCACGGCACCTTCCTGCTGCTTGGCCAGGATCGCCCGGCCGCTGGCCGCGTTGGTCTCGCGGCCCAGGAGTTCGCGGTTCACACCGGAGCCGTCATGGATGTGTGCCGCGTCCAGCTCCAGCAGCTTGATCTGAGCCTCGGCCACATCGAGGTTGCGCTCGACTTTGATCTTGTTCAGGCCGCCATTCTTCAGCGGGATCGCGCCATTTGGCTTGGCGATCTCGCGCTTCGCTTCTTCGACGCGGTCCTCATCGATGGCGCCTTCCTCGTAGAACAGCTGATTGGTGCTGAGCGCCCAAAGCAGCTTGCTCATGCGCTTGTTCAGATCCTCCTGCGAGTCGCGCACGCCGCGGACCAGGCCGTACTCCATCCCGTCGCGGTTGCGGCGATAGCACCAGTACGGCGTGTAGGGGAACCGACCGTGTCGGAACGGACTGCGTTTGAGCTGCAGCAGGCCGCCCTCGGTGAAGATCGCGCACCACATTTCCTCGACCACGGCGTCGGACAGCGAGTAGACCGGCGAGGCCTGGCCCTTCATTGCTGCGAGCGCCGCTTGGTGGTCGGGGTTGTTCGGATCGAAGCGATCGCCCTGGAACTCACCACCCCACAGGCGCTTATGCGCGACCGGGCGTTTGAACCAGCACTCGATCAGACGGACCCGAAGCCGACACCGGCTATCCAGGGAGGCCCTGCCGGTGATGCGCCGTCCGGTCACGGTGTGGCCGCGGCTGTCGTAGCGGCGGAAGACCTGGGGCAGGTCCAGCTCTTCGTCGAAGGCGCCGTTGTCGCCGTCGTAGTGGTCCTGGGCCGCCCGGTTCACCAGTTCGATGCGATCAGGAAACATCGCTTCGGAATAGTCCAGGTCGGCGAACTTCTCCCGCAGCAGGAAGCGGCAGTCGCTCAGGTCCAATGCCCGACTGACTGGATCGCGCCGCATCTGCCGCCAGGGAATGTGGCCCACCATCACCGGCTCGTCGGCGCGATCGGTCCGGATCGATTCCTCGGTCCAGCCGCACCCAGCGATCGCTGCGTCCTTGAAGGCTTGGCTGCGCGCCCACGGCACGCGGTTGGTGTCGCTGAGGTACTTCATCAGCTCCGACTTCACCGCAGCAATGTCGACATCGTCCTCCGCGCGGGGGTGCACCACGCCATCGATGCGGGTGCGGCGCTCCGTGCCGATGACCCAGTCGATGGCCATCTTGATCTTGTTGTACGTCAGCGGGGCCTGGTGCCGGGCAGCCAGGACAGCGCGGTCTTCCTCCGACCACTGGATGTGGTCGTAGAAGTCGTAGTCCAGCATCTGCTCGATGCGGTTGTCGTAGAACGCATCAAGGGCGGTGTACCAGTAGTCCAGCAGCTTCGCGTGGAGGCGGCGGTTCTCCAGGCTGTCAAGCGGGTGGCCTTCAACATCTGGAGGCGCCGCGGTGGCCACGTCGGCCGCGCCGGGGTCGTAGGCCGGCTCGCTCCGCAAGTTCTCGATCGTCTGCATCAGTTCACCTTCTGCCCGTTGATCTTGATCTGGATCCCCATCCGGGCCATCTCGGCGAGCCACTGCTCCCGGGTCTGCTCCGTCGGCGGCCGCAGGTTCTTCACGTCGTCGCAGAATTCGAGGATGGCGTCGTGAATGCGGTGCCGGTAGGCGGGGACGTCCAGGCCGTAGAGGGCAACCGAGGCGTTCTGCAGGCGGGCGACCATGTCGCCGATGTGGTGGTGCCGGCCCCGATCCCTGTCCTCCGGCCGGAAGATCCAGAAGTCGCGGAACGGCACGAGGTAGGCCGGGCTGCCATAGGCGATCATCCCGGTCACAGGGTTCACACCTTCGACGCGGCGGTTTTCGTTCCGGATGTAAAGGGCCGCGTCGTCGTCGCCATCGCGCACGATGTGGGTCAGGTACAGGGTGAGGTCTCCCTTCTTGCCACACCACACGAAGCCATCTGGCGCGAGCTCGACCTCGGCGCTCATGCCTCAGCTCCCAGCAGCTCCAGGGCTGCGTCCAGCTCTTCCACTACCGCTGCTACCGCCTGGTCCGGTGACAGGACGTGGTCCTCGACCAGGCTGCCGTGGTTCTCGCCCCCTGGCAGGTAACGCGCGTAGGCGCGGGCCTGCTGCAGGTGGATGGCAAGCTGCTCGACGTCACGGTCTTCCACGTCAGTTCGCCTTCCTGGCGAGGTCGGAGGCGATCTGGGCGGCGATCGCCGGATGGGGGCCGGCAACGTCCTGGGCAATGCGCTGCAAGACGGTGCGAGCAGTGAGCTCGCTCAGCTCGTGGCTGCCGCGGTAGTCGACCATCGTGTCGCCCTCCGGCGATCGCAACATGAAAGCGACGCTTACCAGTTGCCCTTCATCTGCTGCAGCCACCAGCAGCGACAGCAGGTCGACCAGCTCGACCGAGGTGGGTTTGTTCCGCTCGCGCGGGGAAACGTTCATGCGGTTCTCCAGTTGTCGTTGGCCATGCCGCGCGACTCACCAACACGGCGGCCGCTGCTGCTGACGTAGCCCTGGGCTGCCTGCCGGAACGCGTCGGCAGGGTTACTGGCCCAGTTGTGGAATGGGAGGTCGGAGTAGGTTTCGGTCTTTTCGTTCCAGACCTTGGTGTAGCGCCGCAGGGCTTCCAGCCCTCCGCGGCCCTCGCCTGCCTTGGGCGGGCCGCACCGGACCCTGTCGAACCGGCAGCGCGGCAGCATGTTGCGCACCATGTCGATGCCCTCGGTGATGTCATTGATCCGGGGCACCACCACAATCGGCTTGACCCCCAGCTTGCCGGCGACCTGCACCCGGTTCTCGTTGGCGGACCAGTCTTCATTGGCACCGTCGTGCGGCCAGTAGTGCTTGCCGTACAGGTAGCCGCGCTCCTTTAGCACCTTGGCGTAGTGCGCCACGCCGAAGCCGGAGTTCTCGTAGAAGTCGACGAAGTCCAGCCAGGGGCCGTTCTCCTGCATGAACCAGATGCTCGTCGCGTCACTGCGGCCGATGTCCCAGAAGGTGTGGATGGGCACCTGCGGGTTGATCGGCAGATCGGTGATCCGTCCGCTGCTGTCGGCGGCGGCCATTTCCTTGCCGTAGTACGCACCCTCGGTGCTCGCCTGGAATGCCTCCTCCGGCGTGCTGGGGTGTTCCCGCTTCATCTTGTCGCGCTGCTCGGCCGCCTTCTTGACGTACCAGGCCTTCTGCTCAGGCCGCAGCGTGTAGTGCATCTCCGCCTCGACCTTGGCGAAGTAGGCCTCATCCTCGGCGGTGAGCGTGACGCCGTCCGGGTCGAGCTCGTTGATCGGATCCCGGAACCACGGATAGAAGTGGAAGCGGTAGTCCATCGCCGTCAGCTTGGCCGTGCCGGCGCGGATCTGCCGGTCCAGCTCGATCGCTGTCTGGCAGCGCTCGTAGAAGTCGCCTGCGGCGCCGTAGGCGGTCGACTCGATCACCACGATGTTGCCGGAGGCGATCGCGTTCAGTGCACCCGATGCGACCTCTCCCGCCCGCTCCGGGTACATGGCGCACATCGGGCCGTACTCGGAGATATGCAGGAACGTCAGCGTGCCGCCACGGTGGGACACCGAGACCTCGATGCTGGAGCCATTGGCCAGCTCGAGGACGCCGTCGCGCATGTCCCGGCGGACGGCCGGACGGATCTTCTTCAACCAGTCCGGCAGGTTGTCGTAGGCGTAGAGCACCTTGCTGCGGAAGAACTTGGCGGCGTCCCCGGCGGTGTGGGCGACGACGCCGGCCTTGGTGTTCTTCTTGAACAGCGCCATGTCCAGGGCCCGGATGCAGGCCCAGGTCGTGATGCCGTGCTGGCGCGACTTCAGCGCCAGGTTCAACGTGTGCAGGTTGTCGTCGAGGTCTGCCTGCACCTCGTTCAGCTTGAACTGCACCCGCCGACCGAACTTGTCGGTGATGTAGTACAGGTTGTTCAGCCGCCACCACCTATCGCCCAGCTTCTCGATGATTCGGCTGGCGTCCTGGTCGCTCAGTTCCTGCACGACTTACTTGCTCCGCGAGCTCGAAGGCCCTGGGCCGGTGTCGGACCCGTCGATGAGATCCATCACGTCGCCCAGGATCCGCGTCTGGCTCTCGATCGGACCACCATTCTTGCCGGTGTGCTCGACCTTCTTGGCGAACATGCCGAAGTGCGTGCCCAAGGTCTTCACCGCATCGAGGCGACTGACCAGCTTGATCTTCTTGGTCAGGCCGACTGCGCGCCGTTCGTCGCCTCGCCCCTCCCACTCTTCGAACACCTCCACACCCTGGACCAGGCTGGCCTCTTCCGCCGTGAGCTCGCTCATCGGCTTCAGGTTGCCGTGCTGATCGAACAGGGTGCGGATGTCACCCAGCGCCATGAAGGCCAGCCGGGCAAGCACCGCTTCCTGATCGACCCGCTGCGACAGCAGCAGCTCTTCCTTCCTGCTGGCCAGGTAGGCCTGCACCTTGGGGTTGGCCAGCAGCCTCGCAGCGGCGGCGCTGGCCGCGGCACCGGTGGCCTTGTAGCCGGCGCGCATGTAGGCCGCGGTGCCATTGAAATCGACCAGGTACTCGTCCGCGAACCGCCGTTGCTGGTCCTGCAGCCCCGTCGCCGGGTCAATCTTTCCGGCCACTGGCTGGGTTCCTCTCAGATTGGATCAAAGTTGCACTGCGGGGCCGTCACCTACCCCGAGCGGGAGTTCGACAGTAGACGGCCAGTTGAACTGGGATGGCTGCGGCAACAGTGCCTTTACCTGCGGCCATGTCACGACTCCCGGCGGCGGATCCAATACCAGGGCTATCAGCTTTTCGTTCACGGCGTCACGCCAGGCCACCATTGCGTGGGCTTCCAACCGGTAGCGCTCCACGCCGCTGTTGTAGTACCCCACGCAACTCTCGACGCTGTCGTACTGGCGCGCCTGGACAACGCTGGTCATCCAAGCCCACGCTGCGTCGCGAATAGCGCGGTGATGCTCTGGAGTGTTGGGTTCATACGGCGGCAGAATCGGCAAAGGAGTGTTCGCCTTCAGCCACTCGGTCGGCCAGAGGTAGTGGCCCCGCGGAACGAACGCTCCGGTTTCAAGACAGAACAGCACATCGGGGCTTTCGGTAAGTCGGTACATGGCTAAAGCTCCGCGTCAGCTGCCCATTGCCAGCGTAGATTGATTGTATTGGTTGGGCCAAAGGACGCGCTCTGCGCAAAGAACCCGCTCTGCCCAATGTCCGTCGCGCTGCCATTGACGTCATTGGCGTTGCCAGCGTTGTGAAGTTTACCTGTCGCCCCCGTTAGCGGACTGAACAGCGTAATGGAGGGGTCCGCGCGCTTGCTTACCTTGAACGCGGTGGTCATGCCTCCCGCGTAGTTAGTATTGGGTAGGCCATACTGGAAGAACGCTACTTGGCCGACCGTCGTTACTGTCGCAGGAGGCGTATCGGCGTTGTAACTCTTTTCGTAGTAACGCTGGCACAGCGCCAGCTCCAGCGCATCCGATCGATAGTCAAATGCGCTTGCTGAAGAACCTGCCTCCAACTGCACCTGCGTGAAGTGCACGTCGCCGGTTTGCGCGCCGAGCGATGCGTTGCGCGCGTTGAAGTTGCTGCCGCCCGACGCCCAAAGGGTGAGAACCACTGAGCTGTTGGCGCCGACGGTCTTCCCGCTGATGGACGGGAGCTGTGCGGTGTGTGTAATGGTGTTGAGGCCCGCTGCAAGGCTGTACTTTGCCGCGCCGATACCTGAAACCTGCGCGCTACCGCTGGCTCCGAAGAACTGGCCGAGTTCTACAGCAATTTGGCGGCCAGCGGATCCGCTGTTGAATACCTTGAAGCTCACCGTAACCGTGCGACCCGCGAGCGTGGTGACGTTCTCGATCCGCTGCTCCAGCACAACGTAGTGGTTCGCTGCGTCCGTGATGGTGCCGTAGGCGATTTTGGCGAAATAAATGCACTCGGTGTCTACGCTTCCCGCCGTAATCGGGTTGCGCGACAAACTGGGCGTGTTGACGCCTGCAGCGTTGAAATACCAGCGGTCGGCAGAGTACCCCGGAGACGTGAAGCTAGTGCCGCGCTGCCACCACCGCATCGTACCGTTGATCAGTCGGTTCTGGCCGACCAAACCTTCGACATAGTTGCCGAAAAGCGTATCGCCAGCCGCAAGCTCTTCAATACGCCCTGTGCTCTGGTTGAGGATCAGTGGAGTGCGCAGTGCCATCAGGTAGTCGCCTGTACGTCGAACGTGCCGCCTGCGCGCAGGCCGATCGTCATCGTGTAGGTCGAGGACAGGGCGACGTTGAACACCCCACCAGCCCGGAGCCCGACCGCGAGCTGGAGCGGAACACCAACCAGGATGTCACTGACGGGCAGTTCCCTCGTACGGTTGCTCTCGTCGAGGACAAGCGGACGTCGCGCCGCCATATCAGGCCCTGACCACCGGAGTGCCGATCTCGGCGTTGATCTCGCCCACGTCGGTGGCCACGCCCAGGATCTGCAGGATGTGGCCCGCCGTCGTGGTGCCCGAAGCCAGAGGCACCACGCCGCCCGGGGTGGTGTGGCTCAGTACGTAGGTCGCGCCCGGGGTCAGCCCCGAAAGCGAGCTGTTCGGCCCTTCGAAGTACACGGTGGCGTCACTGCCAATGGTGCCGACGCCAGCTCGCACGAAGCCATGGGCGCGCTTGCCGGCGTTGGCAGCGCTGGCATCGGCCTTGCGCACCTTGGCCGTGCCGGCATCGTCCCAGATGTTCACGTAGTCGCCGGCGGCCAGCACCTCGCTGGCCGGATAGATCTTGGTGTCGGCGCCAATGCCGGCAGGCAGCAGCGAGTCGTCGAAGCGGCCGTCCGGGCCCAGGGCCGCGATCTTGCCGGCATCGGCAGCACCAGCTGACGCGGTGACGCCTTCGACCTCGGTGGTGATGTTGTTCTTGAGCTGCAGGGTCTTGTCGGCCATGGGTTCAGATCCGGGCGATGGGTGAGTCGAAGTCGATCATCAGGGTGGTGGCGTTGAGCGCCCGGCCAACGCACAACAGCCACCCGGCTGTGCCTGGGGCCTGGGTCAGCGCACCGTCGACGCCGCACCAGACCGCGCCGTCATGCCAGCTCCAGCTGGCTTCCTCAATCGTGCCGGCCAGGCGCACCGCGACTTCGCCTGTGGTGGCCGACTGAAGGGCGATGCCGATGCAGGCCTGCGCGTGTTCCAGCACGGCCGTGTCCGGGTGGTAGGCCTTGCCTTTGTCCAGGCGGACCACGCGGTGACCATGGATCGGCTGACCGACTGGGTACGTGGCTTCCGGCGACGTTCCATCGCGGCCGGCCGGACCTGCTGGGCCCTGCCCGCCGCGCGCTGCAACCTCAACCGTCCGCGTGTCCGCCTGGATTGCCTCGACCTGGATCGGCCGCGCCGTGGCCACGATCGGAGTGCGGGGATCGCGGATGGCGACGGCGCCGCGGCGCTCGACCACGATCACGCGCGCCGCGCCCTCGCTGGCTCGAATCACAGGCATCAGCGTGTCGTCTCGCCCTGGACAGTGACCTTGCCGGCCACTAGCGGGATGACGTACTCCGGATCCGCGCCTGCCGGCTTGAACAGCTCCAGGCTGTAGCAGAGCTTCACCTTGCGCGCATTCGCCGGGTTCAGCGCCTCGGTGTCCGCCGCCGGCACGGTGATCGCGACCACGCCGTTCTCTGGTTCCGCGATGACGAGCGAGCCGGCCGCAGTGCTGAGCTCCAGCACCAGGGTGTCGGCCTGGGTCAGCCCGAACTGGCCCGCCAGCGTCCGCACCTGCATCCGCGCCTGGTAGCCAGTCAGGTCGAACGGGCTCCCATCCGGGTTCGTGTAGGTGAAATCGTCCTCCCACGTCGCGCCGCGCACGACCGTGAGGCTGAAGCTGGCGGGTGTCCGGCTCACAGGGTCAGCTGAGCGTGCAGCGCGTTGATGACGTCAAGGGTGGCCACCGATGCGTCCCTCTGCTGAAACAGGTCCTCGAGCAGCGGCGAGATGCCAATGGGGCGTCCCGTTGGTGCAGATGCGTCGGACTTGCACTCCGCCAACACAGGCGCGAGGCGACGCGCCAGCTGCTCGACAGCGATATGCAGATCCTGGTTGGTGCGCGCCAGATCCTTTACCGCGGATTCGATCGGGGACTGAGGATCCGCCAGAGTGTTCGTACCGGCTTGCTGGTTCAACATGCTGCTCTCCTCCTGCGCCGGGATGGCGCTCAAAGCTGGATTACGTTCTTGGCGTCGAGCCGGCGCAGGCACTGTTCGCAGGCCCTCCGTCGGACGTCGCAGGTGCGGAGCTTGTCGGCCAGCTGGCCAACCACATCCCCGCCGATGTTGTCCCAGGCGTCTGCGGCACCAGGATCTGCAGTCACACGCACGCCGGTGTCTTCGCCGGCATCGACGCACGGGCGGAAGCACATCGCGTCGCACTGCGCCGGAACACGCTGCAGGTGCTGTGCGCAACCGGTCAGCAGGATCAGTGCCGCGATCGGAAGAAGCTGGCGCGGCGGCATAGTGTTAGCGCTGCGGCCAGTGCCAGCGACCAGGGTGGCTGCCGGATTCCTCGCTGGCCTCGTCCCGGCTGGTGACCCACAGCACGTCGTTGCCATCCAGGAACACCTGGGCATTGACCTGGCCGTTGGGTTGAACCGCCACAATCAGGGCGGGCAGCACGTCACCGCCAGCGGTCCTGTTGCCGATGTGCGCCTGGGCGCCCACCGGCCAGGTGTTGTCGAGCAATCTCTCCTGGATGGCCGGGCCATCGGTACGGCGTGCATTGATGCGGACCGCGTCGGTGTCACTCAGGGTGTAGTGGACGATCCGTCCGATGGAGGGCTTCTGGTTCACTTCGTGGTCCTGCTGGTCGGCCCGAGGGCCTGGTTGATGGCGTCGACCCGGGCCTGACCCGGGGCGCAGTTGGCTGGCAGCGGCTGCGCGGCAGCTGCTGCTCGATAGACGGTTCGGGTCCGCTCACCGCGCGCGGCCATCGCCTCCAGGCGCTGCAGGAGCTGGCCACTGTCGGACTGAGCCTGGCGCGCGATTCCGGCTGTCACCTCGAGCGTGTCTTCGAGGGTGGCGGCCCGGGCTGCAGCTGCAGCCTCCCGGCGATCGCCGTACTGCCTGACGTTGAGCCAGAGCGACAGGCTCAGCAGGCCGGCCAGGATGGCAACCCACTTCCAGGCTGCCCACCAGGCAGAGACGGCCGATGAGGTGATCACTGCAGGCGGCCTTGGCACGTGGCCATTTCCCACTGCCGGCGATCGATGATGCCGCCACACTTCGAGCTCCACTGCGGCAGCGCGCAGTCACGCTTGGCGCCGCCGATCGTGACGTACCGCCACTTCCACATTTCGGTGCATGCAGCTTGGCGCTCGCCGGCGTTGAGCCGCTTCGCCGCGGTGCTGGCGCAGAATGCCGAGGTGCCAATGTTGTAGGCGAAGTGGCCCCAGGCCTTGATCTCGTGGAATTCGAACTCACCGCGGACGCACTGCCCCATGTGGCCGAGCATGGTGCGCACATAGGCCGTCTCCAGCCTGGTGCACTCCTCGTCGGTGTAGCGCTTACCCTTCACCACCGCCGGGCCGGTGATGCCGGCGCAGACGGTCAGGATGCCGGCCGAATCGTAGTACGCCGTATACCGGCGCCCCTCGTGGGCCGAATCGTTCGCGCCCAGGGCGGCGACCAGCGCGCCGATCAGCACCAGCGGTGCGGCAGCGAAGCCGACGCGCTGCTTGGTGCTGAGCTTGGTGTCAGCCACGGCGGCGGATCCACGCCCAGAATCGCCTTGCTGTACCCATGCGGGCGGTCCACCAGGCCGACCAGTCACCCCAGTTCTTCACCATGACGGTGAAGGTCTGGACGGTGGTGAAGATGATCGTGCCGATCAGGGCCCAGTCGCTGAGGGTGTAACCCGGCGAGTAGGTCGCAGCGGTGACGCTCACAACCGCTCCGATCTTCGAACCTGCGACCGCCAGGTCCGTTGTGATCTGCTCTTTGATGCTCACCGCGGTTCCCCCAATGAAAGGAGGCCGGCATGGCCCACCACTACCGCGGTTGCAAGGTCGCGCGGACACCAGCGGCGCGTCTCACGACGGCCTATGTGCTGGCTTGAGTGGTGGCCATGACTACCGGCCGTTTGGTAGCGGGAGGTGGATTCGAACCACCGACCTCGTGGTTATGAGCCACGCGAGCTGCCGGACTGCTCTACCCCGCAAACAAGAAGGCCGCTGATCGACCAGCGGACTCCCACGTCCTGGTCAATCAACGGCCTTTGAATTGAGGCGCCCATAAGAACGCCCACTGTAGGAATTCAAACCTACTTTCGGTTCCCGAGGCAACTGCGGCTCCTCATGAGGAGAGAATCTTCCTCATGAGGAACGACTGAGGTCATCTAGATAAACGTTTCCTCTGCCGCCGATCAGTCTTTGTAACCGGGTGTTGTGGCGTAATCGTGGTTTGGGCGGAGCCAAGTGATGTCGAACTGGAGTCCCTGTTTCCGCCCCTCCTCGATCGGGTACATCGTGTCACGGATAGCCGTAAGTAAGGCCTCCACTACCGTATCCCCCAAACCATTCCCTACATAGGGACTCAACATATGCGGGGCTTTGACATGGACACTGCGAGCGAATTGGTATGGGCTTGCTGCGATGTCCGACCTCCAGATCTTGACCCGCAGATCGAACTGTCGGCCGTTACCCGTATCCATCCGGAGCACGTACTCCCAAGCGACCCGACCATCAAGGACGTCGCCACGCGTCTTGAGATCGGTTCCGATGAAGCTCGCGGCTGCGCGCAAGGCCTCCTCTGCCGTCACGATCTGCCCCTGGAGGTTGAAGAACTGTCCCGACATTGCTGCTCCCTTTTCTGGCCAACATGGCCCTAACAAACCTTAACAAATGTGATAATCCCGGCCAACAGGGAGGGAGTCGCAATGGTTGAGACCGTACTGGGCATGACTGATCTGCAGATCAAGCTGTTCACCGCAACGGGGCAGATCTTGGTTGCCGTTGCCGTTGGCATTATCGCGTGGAGGCAATGGCGTACAGCTCAAATGCAGGCTGAGACTGCCCGCAACAAGTTGAAGTTCGATCTTTTCACGAGGCGCATGGAAGCCTACGATCGAATTAGAGACGCGACCTTCAGAGCGATCTCAGCCGACTGGCGCGAGGACGCCGAGCAGCAGGTCTTTTCCAGCCTCAAGGACATTCGATGGCTTTTCGGCCAGTCCATTTACAACTTCATCTGGCAGGAAATTTACGAGCCCTTGATTGACCTTTGGGATGCGAAGGTCACCATCGCGGAACCGGGAGCCTTGACCAACCCAGAAGTCAGGAAATCCCGAGACGCTGCGGTGCTCAGGCGCCGGGAGTTGCGGGAGACACTTACCAAGAATCTGTCGCGGCTAGAGGAGATGATGGCAAGCTTCTTAACGCTGAACCACTAGGCCTGTCAGCATGTTGATCGCTCGCAAATCACGCCCAAAGCGACGTTCGGAAGCTGTGCCGCCCGCTGCTCAGCGCATTCTGTAGCACAGAGTTCGCGCACTTGTAGGCCTTGATGTAGTTGCCCTTGCGCATCTTGGCGGACTTGGCCAGGCCGGCAAACGGCTGGCGCCGCTCCGGCCACACCAGCTCGTGCGCCGCGTCATAGATCACCAGGCGAAGGCGCCAGCGATCGGCGGGCTTGCCGAGATCCAGAGGCCGCGGCCGCATTGCACGCACGTCCTTGGCCACCTGACGGTAGGCAGCGAGGGAGAGCCGTGCGATCGCGGCGGGGCCCATCCTGGTCGCCACGGCGAGCGCAGTGTGCTTCTCCAGCGGATTGCGCATGTAGCCGACCGCGCCGGCGATGTCGCTGCTGCCCAACGGTGCCAAGGTGCTGCGCCCTTCAACGGGCATGCGGTAGCTCCCGCCGACCAGCAGGCGGGATAGCAGCTCCAGGACGTCGCCCTTGCCCTCGTCGTCAAAGCCATCCGGGGCTGCGCCACGGCGCCGCTGCCCTGCACTGTCGTCCGTCGCCGGCGGAAGCACTGGTGCTCGGCGGCACCAGGCATCCAGCGCAGCCGCCAGAGCACCAGCGGGATCCTGGCCAACGAACACGGCTGAGGATGCCCCGCAGCTGCAGCACTGGATCTGTGCGCCACGTGGGAACAGGCCAGTCGGGGCGGTACCACAACGGCCACACTGGACTGGCACGCTGCTGTCGAAGATGGCTCCCCGCGGCCCGCAGCGCCGGCACTGGAACTGTACGAGCTGGGACTCGCGGCCAGGCCAGCACACCCGCGCCTTGCCGTTGCAGTTGGCACAGCAGGGAATCTTCTTGCCCTTGAGGAACGCCACCTCGAGCTCGCGCGCGGCTGCGAGCGCGCTTGTACCGACAGTGGTTTCGTTCATGTCTTCTGTTCCAGAGTCTTTTTGGGATCGGATACAGCGCGCGCGGCGCGCGCCTGGGCAAGCACCTGGGCATAGGCCTCCGGGTGCTGGTCCTCGAAAGCCGGCAGGGTCCCGCGGGCCCATTTCCCGCCGCCCAGCTGCTTCAGCCATCCGTCGGTCGCACAGAAGCGGCGCGGATCCACGCCATGGGCCCGGACGCCCTTCGCAGTGGTGAATCCGTCGAGCTCGAGGTCGGCCAACACCTTCAGCGCGCCAACCTTCCACGGCGTCAGCTGCAGCGGCGCCGGCACGCCTGCGGCCACCTTTGGCACAAACTCAGGCAATTCACAGCGCTTGGTGGGGTTCCAGTCGAACCATGCTGTGGGTCCCCATTCGCGGAGATCGCCGGATGCGCGGTCCCATGGGGCGGCCTGGTGCAGGCCATGCCGATGCACTTCGCGCTGGATTCCCTCGCCCGGCTGTGGGTTCCATCGGCTGGTACAGCTGTCCGGCACCAGGACCTGCACACCCAGCGCATCGAGCATCCGTGCAATGCCGTAGTTCGCTTCCGTCGTGCAGGGCACCAGCACCGCCCTGAAGTCGGGGCCCCGCTGGTCGCTGTTGCTCCAGTGCGCCGGCAGGATCTGATCGGCCACCTTGGCGTTGAGCTGCAGCTTCGCCTCAATGCCGAGCTGGTGCCCGGTGGCCCTCCAGACGGCGAGGATGTCGAAGCCGGCCGTCTCGGGGTATATCTCCCAGCCGCCGGCCGCGGTCAGGCAGTCGATCAGGCACGTGCACAGCGCAGCCTCCGTCGGGAACCGCGCCTTGAGCTCTGCAGGTTTCATTGACCCTTCCTCGCGAATGCCTTGGCCATGCCGTCGTACTTGACGACGTCGGCGACCAGTTGAGCGTCCTGGGCGGAACGGGCGGCGCGCTCAGCCTCGCTTGCCGGCGCCGGCAGCGCGCGGAGCTCGGCAAGCCGCGTACGTGCCTGCTTCACCTTGTCTTCGGCCCAGAGCGCCTTTGTCGGGAACGGCCGATCCTGTGCCGGCGGCTGGGCCTTCGAGGGTCTACCAGCTGAGCAGCGCCGCTCGATCTCCCGCAGCAGGTCGGTGGTGGGGACCTCGGTGAGGTCGACCCGGGTGCGCCCTGCGCTGCCGCTCGATCTCCAGCCGCTCATGCCAGCAGCACCTTGATCGGGTAGTGGTGTTCCACTTCGCGCTTCTTGATGCGGAATTCCTTCGTCTCCCGCCCCTTCACGTCCACGAAGTCGACACTCCCGTCGCGCAGGAACACCAGGAAGTCCAGCACGTACCTGGTGCCGCCTGGCAGGTGCATCGGCACCTGACGAAGCCAGAAGTGCACCTCGCCAGCCTGCTGCCGCAGTTTCAGCTGCTCGTAGTAGCGCGCCTCGCGCTTGGAATCGAAGCGGATCCCATCCACCGTGGTGATCACGTTGCCGTACTTCGGCCGCTTCTCCGCCGGTGCGCGCTCCTGGTGCTCGGCCGGCCCGCGCTTAGAGGCGCCCTGGCCAGCTTTGTGCACCAGCTGCTGCATGCCCTGCGGCATGTCCTCGATGCGGTTGTAGCGAAGTCCGCGATTGCTCATTGGCCGCCGTCCTGCGGCAGGCCGAGCAGCCGTGCAGCGCGCGCTTCGAACGCCTCGATCTGGCTTCGAACCCGCAGCTCGAACGCAGCATGTTCCTTGGTCACATCCGCCAGCAGTGCGGCGCACTCGGCCTGCAGGAATGCCATGCGCTGATCCAGGGTGATCTGGCGCAGCTGCGTACCCTGCCCGCCCAGCGTTGATGCGGCCACCGGTGCGATCGCATTTCGGCCCGGGGCTTGCGGCAGAGTGACCGCCGGCTGGCCAGCTGCGACCGACCAGGTCGGTTCGGCGCGACCGTAACGCCGATTGGCCCTGTCTTCGCCCTGGGTGACCAGCTGCTCGCCGAGCATGCCGCGCAGAATCCCGGCCACAGCAGCTGGGGTGATCGCGGAGCATTCCCTGGGGTGGCCCATGGCCAGCGCCAGGGTAGTTATGCCCTCGTGCACTTCGGAGGCCGTCATCGGCTCGCTGGCCTGCTGCAGGGCGTACAGCACCTGCTGACGGTGGTAGCTGCGCAGTCGATCCTGGTCGGTCATCGGTCCAGCCCTGCCGCTGCCATCTTGCCGGTCGCTTGGGCCTGGTCGTCGTTGCCGGGCTCTGCAGATCCCTGGCCGAAGATCTCCGCGATCTCGCGCTCTGCACGACGCAGCGCTTCGGGGCTGGCCGGTACCGGCGGCGGCGCCGCGGCCTGGCCGAGCGTCGCCACCGGCTCTTCCGGCAGCCTACCGCCGCGCATCACGTATTCGCGGGCCTGGTCGTAGGCTTCGCGCAACAGGCGATCGCTCTTGTCCGCGCTCGAGGTGCGGTAGCGGTGGCCGTCCAGGTACTGCCACACCAGGCGCGTGAAGCCGTCCCGGCGGCCGGTGTCGTTGCGAACGGCGGCGAAGCTGGGCACCCCCAGGCAGCGCAGGCGGAATTCGGGCAGCGTCGGTGGCCACGGATCAGCCGAGGCGATGCTCGAGCCCAGGCCCGCAGCCAGCTGCTCACCGGTGAGTCCGGCAAGTCCTTTCGCCCAGGTCGCGGCAGCGCCGCCGCTGGGATCTTCGCCGTAGGCGCTGGTCCAGCGGTAGCCGTAGATCTCAGCCATGCGCACCCAGAGCGTCCGCGTAGCCCGGGCCGTCAAGGGCGCCTGCTGCGCCGGCGGCTGCGTCTGCCTCTGCAGCGGCGTCACGGAGCTCGTCCTCTTCTGCTCGACGTCGGACTCGTTCGGCAGCAGAGCCTGAATTGTTGGCATGGTCGGTCCCCTCGGGTTTCGGTGTTACGGGCAGTGCCAGGCCTGCAGCCATCGTCTGGCGCAGGGAGCGGTTGAGGTCGTGGCCATCGGCCATGAGCTGGCGGAATCGCGGCTGCAGCTCCAGCCAGCTGCTGATCGTCATCGGCTTTCCCAGCACACGGCGATGACGCACGAACCTGGCCAGGACTTGCGGGTCCAGACCCGCCGGCAAACGTGGGATGCCCATCAGCTCGCGGTTGACCTCGTCGGCGGTGAGCTGCGGCATCGCCGCTTCGTCGTCGCGCGCCTGCGCGTTTGACGATTCAATGACCTTTACTGACCTTTCATGACCTTTAGGGTCCGTCTCGCGGACCGGTTGAGTACGCGAGACGGACCGGTCAGGTGCGCCAGACGTACCGGTCGAGTTCGCGAGACGCACCGGTCGTTCTTGCGTACCGGTACTTCCCGCGTACCGGTCAGCACCTTCAGTCTCTCTCGACCCGTCCGCGTCGCGGACCGGTTCGGCATCCGTACCGGTGTTCGTGGCGGACCGGTCAACCACTTCGTCGCTCTCGGACCGGTCCGTCTGCCGCACCGGTTTAGACGCGCGCCGTGGCTTCGATGCGAACACTTCTGGGTCCAGGCGGCCAAGGTTGAGGCTGTACCGGTTGCTGTACTTGGTGCCGCCGGCATCACTGCCGCCGCGGCGAATGGTCAGCACGTGGTGCTCTTCCAGCCACGCGATCGCGCTGAGCAGCGCGGTCTTGCTCAGGCAGGTCTTCTGGATCAACGTGGTGAACCCCGGATAGGCCATGCCGAAGTCGTCCGCGTGCCACGCGAGCGCCATCAGCAACGCCTTTGCGGGCGGCGGCATCTGCAGCTTCCAGCAGAGCTCCGTGATTTTGTTGCTCATTGCGCAGGCCTATCCCGTTACGGGCAGCCCACGCTTTGGACGGCGTTGCCCCTGGAGGGCGCGCTCCAATCGCTCGGGCTGGTGCTGAAATGCGCGCGACCCTGTCCATGGACGGCACCTGGGCGCGGCTCCGGCGTCGGCGTGTTGAGGCGTTCCAGTTGACCTGCGACGCGCTCCGTGGCGGCGGCACACTGCGCCTGGGCGTCGAGCAGCTGCTGCATCAGTTCCTGCCGGCGATGCTCGGTGGGGATCGGGCGGACCTCGTAGCCGAGATCTGCGGCCATGGCCAGGAAGAGCTGGTGACGGCCGAAGCGGCGCATCAGCGCCCACAGCTCGCCGATCTTGAAGAATTCGGCCTTGTTCGGATTGAGGCAGCTGTTGAACTTGGCAACAGCGCTGGTCCAGTCCTTCAGCTTCTCCTGGTCCCAGAAGCCGTTGTCCAGCAGGAACTGAATCATCGCATTGCGGGTGTGTGCGTCGACATCGCACGTGGCCTTCAGGGCCGCCAGTGCGTCCTGCAGCCAGGTTTCATCGATCCAGGGCATGGGAGTCCTCGGGTTTTGCGGTTCGTGCGGTGCGCGTAAAGCGACGCGCGGCATGTGCGAAATGTGTGCGAGATACGTGCGAGATACGTGCAAAAGGGGTGCAATTTACGCGCAGACAAACTTCTGAACGGATGGCAGAATCGATCACTCTCACCATCCTGCAGGGACAGTTGAATGACCCCCACCGAGATCGAAGAACGAATCGCCAAACTTGAGCGAGGCGTTTCGCTGCTGAAGGTAGAGAACGCCGCGCATCGCTGGTTCACAACCGCGCTCATTGGCAGTCATCCGGACTTGGACATGCTGCTCGCGATGGTTCGCGGTGCCATCCAAAGAGTGCACGAGCAAGCCGGACCCGAAGGCCTCTCCCCTTCTGCGGTCTTGGTAACGAAACGCCTGGAGGAATTGGTTGCGAAGATTCTGAAGTCGAAGGCAGCACGGGCAGCGGGGGACGGGCAAGCGGCAGCTCAGCAGGAACGCACCTCGGAGCCGGCCCGGGCGATTGGCCAGATGCGAACCGGTCGCAGCAGCAACGATGACCAGGAGCCGGAGCGCTAGGCGACGCAACCTTCTGCAGCGCGCGCACCTGACGCTCCAAGACACCAATGCGCTGCAGAGCCGCGGTCATGACCGTCGGAGTCGTCTGGGGTAACCCCTTACCCATGGGTAACCCCCTGCAATTGCCGAAGGCTGGTGCTGGCAGTGGCGGCAATCTCCGGGCAGGCTTGGCGGTACCACCCAACCACTCCCACCACGGAGATCACCATGGACCAAGAGATTGCCCAGCGACTAGCAGGGCTCGAGGCTGCCGTCGGCCAGCTGAAAGTGCAGAACGAGCGAATGGCTGGTGTCATCAACGGTTTCGTCGAGGCCACCCACAGTTCATTCCAAAAGCTCTTGGTGAACGAGCACATGGCCGGCGGGACGCAGGCAGCCCAACGCACCATCACGGATGGCCTCCTTGCGAATGCTGATCAAGCCACGCGACGAAACGTTGAAGCAGGTCTCCAAGTCGCGTACGAAGCGTTCGTCGCCCAGGGCTTCGACCCAGCGTTTCTCGAACAATTTGTGATCGCTGCGCGCTCAGTGTTTCCTGGCATTGAGCTAGCACCTGCCGCTGAGTGACCGCGCGCGAGGTTTCCTGTTCAAGCGAGGCGATGCTGGCATTGGCTTCTGCAAGCGCCTTCTCGATCAACCCGTTACCAGGCAACTGGTACATCGCGACCTGGGCTTCCAGGTCGCGCACCCTCTGCCGCAGCGCGCGCAGCTCCCTGCGATCCCGGCCGTGGCCGCGATCTTCCCCTTCGCGAGGATTGCTGAGGTGTCGACGGGCCATCAGGCTGTCTCCAGCGGAACGATGCGGCCGGCGTCCACGTCGCCGCTCGGTTCGGCGCGCAGTTCCATAACCGGATCCATAACCGGATCGGCCTGCGCCACCAGTTCGGCTGGGCCGCCCCGCTCCAAGCCTTCGAAGGCATTCAGCGCCTCGATCAGCTGCTGCAGGCTGGCGATCGTCGGGTTCGTGATCTGCCCGTGCGCCAGCTTCGTCAGCCACGAATAGCCGATGTCCGGGTTCTGCCGGGCGATCTCGGCGTACTTCCCTTCATGCGCACGCAGGCGCACCACGGTTTGATGCAAGAGGGTATCGGCGTCCATGCGCCTACATATAGCAAAAGTTTGCTCAGGTGGAAAGCAGTACTTTGCCGAGGCCGATCAATATTCTGCTTACATGAACATTGATTCGAACCTGATCCTCGCCGACAACGTTCGCCGGCTCATGGAGGCAGGCGGCGAAACTCAGGCGAAGGTGGCCAAGCGCGCCGGGCTCTCCCAGCGCAACGTTGGCAACGTCGTCACCTATGGGAAGACCCACGAGACCTCCCCTACTGTCCGCACCGTCGACGGCTTGGCGGCGGCTTTCGGCGTTCCGGCATGGATGTTGTTCATCCAGGATGTCCCTCTAGAAGTCCTGACCGGCCAGCGGCTCAACCAAGTCATCCAGGACTACATCGCGGTCCCGGAGCAGGGCCGCACCAACATTGAGCGTGTGGCAAACGCTGAGGTTCGGTACGCAGGTCTCCCAGCGGGTGGCCTTGCGGCAAAGGCCGGCTGAGTTGGCATTCAGCCCGACGACCGATGTAGAGGCCGGTGAGCTCGTTGAGAGCCTGACCCAGTTTCTCTTCGCGGGCGACCGCACAACTGAAGCAATGCGCGCCGGTATCGAGGAAGCTTTTCGGCGCGCGCGGCGCCAGCACGGATCAGAGATCTATGATCGGCGCGAATGGTGGATTGGTACTGACGATTTCGCTCAGTTCACCGTGGATCGGGGCCAAGCGCCTGCGTTCTCCGTTCCAACGGTCAATGTCATTCGCTATGCAGACCTGAGCATTTGGGAGGCAGCGCTGGCGCGCGAGGCACGCGATAGAGCGCTTGCCTGGCCCTTGCCGTTTGATGCATTGGAGCACGTCGCAGGCTTCACTCCCGAAGCCCTCAACACTGGCTGGATCCTTTACGCCCTCTTGCGGTGCGCCGGCCGTCACGCGGGCCAGATAGTCCTTAAACTATCTTCGTAGCAAACTTTTGCTTGACACGTTAAGTTTTGCGCAATATTTTGCTCACCATCCCAAGCACGGATGGTTGAGCACATGTCTGCACTGTCTTCGTCGCTGTACCTGGCCCTGGGGGTTCTTGGAGCCACCGGCGTCGGCGCCCTCTTCTCCCCATCGTCCCCTTCCACAGACGAACCCGGCCAGACCGTCCGGGCACCAGCAGCGCTGGTGATCACCAGCCCGCGCATCTGCGCGGCGCTGGAGGTCTACACCCTGGCCAACGAGAACGACTGGGGCCTGCGCACGACGATCGCGCAGGCCGTGCTCAACGGCTTCAACGAGGCCGGCCGCGTGCCGGACTGCGCCGCCGGCGTGTCCGCCGCGCTGGCCAAGGACTTCTCCCCCTACCGTTGGCAGCTCGCGCTTGACGCTGTCGACGCCGTTGTCGTCGGTACCTATTCCGTTTCCCCCGACGCCTGCGCCCGGGCCAATACCGTCGTCCCCCTGTCGACGGGTGAAGCCACCTCCCCTGTGGTGGCCCGGGCGCAGTGCGTCATCTATGACCTGGCTTTCCTGGAGGTGCACTGATGGCCTTCACCGAACGCCACTGCCGCATCTGCGGCTGCACCGAGCTGCAGGCCTGCCGCGGCGGCTGCTCCTGGATCGACAAGGATATCTGCAGCAGCTGCGGCGAAGCTGCCAGCCACGCCGCACCTGTGGTGATGGGGCAGCGCCTGCTGATCGCCGGCAAGGCCATCAAGCTGAGCCGCACCGAGACGCTGGTCATGCAGACGCTGATCTCGGCGTCGGACCGCCTGGTCGAGATCGGCACGCTGCATGCCGCGATGTATCCGGACAGCAAGCCACCGTCGCGTGAATCCAACGTCTTGCAGGTGCTGGTGTCGCGCGTGCGCCGCAAGCTCGCAGCCGAAGGATTCCAGCACGCCATCGAGACCATCCGCCTGCGCGGCTACCGCTTCGTGATGCCTCAAGGGGGTGCCGCGTGACCGCCCAGGTCGAATTCACCGCCAACTGCTTCGGCGCCAACCTCGGCCTCACCCGGGACAGCGACAGCTCATGGCGCATGTCGCTCTACACCATCGTCGGGAAGGACAGGAAGCACCGAGGCATTGCCTTCGCATGCGCCCGTCCTGGCCAGATGCCGCACGTGGATCCGTATGATCCCGGCACCGACACCCCGGCCACTCTGTGGCTTGGTTCGGCCTCCTTCGATCTGCCGGCCGCCCTCGCCCCGAAGATCCAGGCATTCCTCATTGAGCATTCCAACGGCGGTGCTGCATGAACGCCGCGGTGGAAGTGCTGGCGGCGAAGCTCGCTGGGCGATGCTCAAACGGCCTCGAGCGGGGACAAGGCACCAACCTGCACGCGATCCCGTCCGCGCAGGTGCGGCGCCATGGCGGATATGTCGAAGCCACCGGCAAGGCGCTATGCGGAGCAGCACCGGGCCGCCGATCCGTGGGCTGGACCGCCTGCGAATCGCATCCGGTGACCTGCCCTCGCTGCCAACGCGCCCTGGCGCGTGGCAAAGGCGGTGCCGCATGAAGGCGGAAGACATCATCGCCGAGGCCACGGCAGTGCTGTTCCGGCGGGTGCTGGCCATTGGTGGCACGGCCGGCTTCTTGGTGGGCGTGGCAGTAGGGTTCGGATCCCGGGCGGTGCTGTCATGAACCTGGTGACCATGAACGTCGACGCGGAGATCGACCTCGATGACCTGGTCGGGAACCTGGGGCCTCTCAGCAGGGACTACCTGGCCCGCCTCCTGAAGGTTGAAGGCGAAGCCGCGCGCGCGCCAGATGGCCGTAGCTTCGAACAGATCATCGAAGCTGCGTTCTATGAGACGCGGGCAATGCCCTCAGTACCGCGGGCACTGGCCGACCTCTGCTGGGTGGTGCACGGGAGGGCCATGTCATGACGGCGGACCTGCACCTGCTGGGCCACGGCCTCGACGCGATCCTGCAGCACGACCTGGACCGCATGCCGCCGGCGATCACCCCCGCAGCGCGCGTGCAGCGCTACCAGCGCGCGGTCTCCATCGCACCGCCGGACCAGTGGCGCGCGCTGCGGATCCGCTTCGGCACGATCTTCCAGATCGCCTGGAGCGCGGGGATGAAGCCCGACCTGGCCACCTGGGCGCGGAAGTTCCAGCGCATCGCCGAGGCCTGCCGTCCATGAGGCTCTTCCACGTCCACATCCCGGGCGTGGCTGGACCGCACAGCGTCATCGCAGAAGCCGAGCAGGCCGCGATCGACGACGCGCTCTACACCCTGGGCCTTTCCGAGCTGCCCGAAGGCAGCAGCGTCACCTCTGAACAGACCGGAGACACCTGATGTTCTTCCGCAACGTCACGATGTTCACCTACCCGCAGCTGCAGATGTTCGACTGGCAGGACGGCCTGAAGGCGAGCGCTCTGAAGCCGGTAGGCCCCCTGGAAATGTGCTCCGCCGGCTTCATTTCGCCGTTCGGCCGCGAAGAGAAAGAGCTGCTATCGCACGAGATCGGCCACTGCATGTGGATGGCCATCGGCGCCGAAGAGAAGATCCTGCCGCCGGCCGTGGTGAGCAACCTGCTCGAGCTCAAGCTGCAGGAGATCGAAGAACGAGAGGGGCGCCGCCCCGGCGGCCGCGAGCGGAAACGCATCAAGGACGATCTGCTGCACGAGCTGCTGCCTCGGGCCTTCGTCCGCCCGACCCGCACGGATCTCTACCTGGACCACCAGCGCGGCGTGGTCTTCGTCGACACCAGCAGCCGCAAGACCGGCGAGAACGCCATGAGCCAGCTGCGCAACGTGGTCGGCAGCTTCCCCGCTCTGCCCTTGAACGCAGAGGTCTCGCCGCGGGCGATCCTTACCGGCTGGGTCGCCGGCGAGCCCCTGCCCGAAGGCCTCAGCCTGGGCGAGGAATGCGAACTGCGCGACCCGGTCGAAGGCGGCGCCATCGTTCGCTGCCAGCACCACGAACTGCGCTGCGACGAGGTCGACCTGCACCTGGAGACCGGCAAGCAGGTCACGAAGCTCGCCCTGGTGCTGGACGACCACCTCTCCTTCGTCCTCGGTGACGACCTGATCGTCCGAAAGCTCCGCTTCCTGGACGGCGCCGTGGAGCAGCTGCAGCACGGGGATGAAGACGGCCGGCGCGCCGAGTTCGATGCCCGCTTCGCCCTGCAGATCGGCGAAGTCGGCCGGCTCTACGACCTGGTCCGCGAGCGCTTCCGCCTCACCACCTACGCATGAGGTCCACATGAATCCGCATCTTTTCGGCACTGGCCGCTTTTCCCTCGACGTCCTCCTGCCTGCCCTGCTGGCCCACCAGCCGAGGCGCGCTGCGCGCGCTCTCGCTGTCCGTCGCATGCCGCCACGCCACCGCACAACCTGGGCGCCGGCCGGTGGTGGCCACGCCGAGCGCGCGCGCCGCGTGCGCCAGATCCAAGCCGGCACCTTGACCACTGCCGGCGGCCTGGTCCCGACCTACAGGGACGAGCAGCCGTGAGCCGCGTACGCGCCTTCATCTGCGCCCTGTTCGGCTGCGCGCGTGACTGGCCGGATATGGAATCGTGCGGCCGCTGCGGCAGCTACCTGGATCTGCAGGCGCCGCCGCGCACCATGGGCCGCCGCGTACTGGATCGGCTGGCCACCGCACTGATCCAGCGCGGCACCCGCACCCCCTACTTCCACCTGGCCAACGCCGACGGCACGCCGTACATGGATCGCTTCTGGCTGCTGCGCATCGGCCGCGCCGGCGTCGATGACCGTGGCCAGCCGCGGCCTTGGCTGGCTCTGCGCCTGCACCACATCCGCAGCAGCGACCTCGGCGGCGTCTTCCATGATCACCCCTGGTCGTTCTTCAGCCTGATCCTGCGCGGTGGGTACTTCGAGCACCGCCCCTTCGACGGACCGCTGCCGGCGGTACCGGACGCGGTGCCGTCGGCGATCGCAGAGGAACCGTATTCGTCGACCTGGTACGGCGCTGGCCAGCTGCTGTTCCGGCGTGCCGAGGGCTGGCATCGGATCGCCCTTCCCGAGGACCTGCAGGCTGAAGGCACCTGGACCCTGGTGCTGACCCTGCCGCCGCGCGCTGGCAGCTGGGGCTTCCGCGTCCGCGGCCAGAAACTCGAACACCGCGAGTACTTCCGGAAGGAAGCCGTTCGGCAGCGCGCGCGGCAGCAGATCCAGGGGCCGAAGCGCCCGGACTGGATCCGATGAGCCATGACGCGCAAGTCACACCCCAACGCACGACGGCCCTGGACGGCCGACGAGGACGAAACGCTGCGGATCAACTGGCCACGGTTCCCCGCCTTCCTGATCGCGCATGTCCTCCAGCGGCCCAAGGCCGCGGTGTACCGACGGGCAGCGGTGCTGGGCCTGCAGAAGGCCGAGGACTTCTACACCCAGCCGCTGGCCGCGCTCTGGAACGGGACCCAGGAACCGGGATCGATCGCATCACGGATCAAGCCCGGGGCTACGCCGGCGAACAAGGGGATGCGCCGACCTGGCTGGTATGCAGGCCGGATGCGAGAAACCCAGTTCAAGAAGGGGCGGCCGGCCAGCGAGGCAAGCAACTACGTGCCGATCGGGACGGAGAAGGTGGATCCGAAGCGCAAGGTGCTGATGCGCAAGGTCACAGACGACCCGGCCCTGTTCCCAGTCAATCGCTGGCGCCCGGTGCACGTGATGGTCTGGGAGGCAGCAAACGGCCCGGTACCGGAAGGTCACATCGTGGTGTTCCGGCCAGGCCTGAAGACGCTGGTCGCCGCAGAGATCACTGCTGATCGCCTCGAGACCGTGACCCTCGCCGAGAACATGCGGCGCAACAGCTACCACAACCGGTACCCGCCGGAACTGAAAGAACTTGTCCACCTGAAGGCGCGAATCACCCGCCGGGTCAGGAGGCGAACCAAGGAGCAACAAGATGAAGAACAAGGTCAGTGACGTCCGCGATCACCTGGTCGCCATGCTTGAACGCCTGGGCGACGACGATCTGAGTGCCGAACAGATGGGCCAGGTCATCGAGCGCGCCAAGGCCTCGACCATTGTGGCCACTACCTACATCGGCGCAGTGAAGGTCGAGCTCGATGCAATCCGGTTAGCGCACGAAACCGGGAACCTGACGGCGGCGGTTGCCGAGCCCCAGCAGCTCCCCACTTTGCCGGCTGGCCAGAGGCGCTGACATGAGCATCAGCCCCGCGTCGTCCAACAGCACTCGCAAGCGCTGCTCAGCGAGGAATTCCAGTAACGCTGAGCGTGTGGTCCCAGAAGATCTCCGCATCCCGCAGTACGTTCAACAGCGTCTGAGTGTAGGTCCCGCCGTCCGTGGAGATTTCCGCCGTGGATGTCATCAGGATGCTCGGCGACGAACCGGGCTCAACGTAGAAATTGAAGAAGACGGGGACGTCGAGGTCCAAGCCAGCAAAGCCCTTGTTCTTGAGATTCAGATGCTTGCCTGCCAGGCAAATTGCCCCGCAAGTCCGCATGGCATCGTTCAAACAAACCCATTTCTGGACCTTATCTACAGTCGAAAGGTCCGCCCCCACCGCAGCCGAAGCGCTCGCAACGAGCCCGTCTTTTTCCAGCTGGTAGTGCAGCCATTCCACCATGTGCCAGGCCGTTGCAATGGCGTTGGCGGAAGCAAAAAGGAAGGCTCGCGGCTCATGCCTCGGGCCGGTCTTGAGCACGCCTGGTCGGTCGCGGTCCTGGTCTCGAACTATCGTCGCTTCCCAAGCCAGCTTGGCACGCATGTCCCAGATGGACTTGAGGCCGAGCGTCCATCCACGCTCCAGGTGGGTCGTCATTCTGTTCGTTGCCTTGGGCTGCCCCTACCGCGCCAGCATGCTCACGCCCTGTTCGTGGCGCAAGGCCTGGGCAAAACCTACTTGGATCGCCCTTCCGTCCGGCATGAGGTCGAGGGCGCATGACCGGCACCCATCGCCCACAGCCGCTCACAAAGAAGTCGCAGGTGTTCGAGGTGCTGCGCGCCGGCGGCCGCATCGTCGCTGGCCACCGGCCCGGCCTATTGCAGCTGCTCGGCCCCGACGACAGCTCGATACCCGCTTGGCAAACCGCCCTGAAGGCCGCCCAGGCCTCGTCCGCACGGTCCGGAGATACCCATGAACCGCAGTGACGTCCTCCCCCGCTTCCTCGCCGATACTGCCAGCCACGACCTTCGGATCGTGGTCGACGATGGCGTGCATCGGCACCTGCAGTTCCGTCGCCCCGGAACCTATTGCTACGGCTTCGACATCGTCACCTGGCCCGGGCACCTGGCGATCTCCGGCGACATGGGCGCGGCCGTCTTCAGCCGCCTGCATGACATGTTCGAGTTCTTCCGCGCCAAGCCCGCGGAGCACGAAAAGGCCGGCGGCCTGTTCGTGAACGATGGCTACTGGGCCGAGAAGTGCGTGGCCAACGACGGCGCGAAGCAGGAATTCAGCGCGCGCCTGTTCCGTGACCTGGTGACGCGCCTGTTCAAGGACTACGTCGAGGAACGCGTGGACCCAGACGAGCTGGCGGATCCGGACACGTCGGCGCCGGAATGGGTGGCCCGGCTGTGGCAGGAGCTCGAGCGCGAAGTTCTGAACGACTCGGAAGACCACGATGCCCTGAGCAACGCGATCAGCGCCATGTCGGACTTCGAGCCGCAGGACCCCGACTACAGCGACTTCCGGATCACCGACGCCTGGGAATACGCATCGTCCCTGCAGCAGTACACGTTCCATTTCATCTGGCGCCTGTACGCGATCGCCCGCACGATTCGTGCCTACGATGACGCTGCCGGCGCTGCCGGGCCAACCGGCCTGCCCGATGACATTGCCGCGCCGGCGCCGCTCAGGGTGGCCGCCCATGCGTGAGCATCCCATCCTGTTCAACGGCGCCATGGTGCGCGCGATCCTGGCAGGCCAGAAGACTCAGACACGGCGCGCGATCAAGGGCATCCCTTGGCGTCCTGGCTGCAATCCAGACTTCAGCCAGGCCCGCGCCTTCTCCAATGCCGGCGAGTTCCGCATCGCCGGCAGCCAGGAAATGACGACGGGCTTCCGGTGCCCGTTCGGGCAGCCAGGGGATCGGCTGTGGGTCAGGGAAACATGGCGACCGCAGACCGTGCACAGCTGCGCGATGGATACCTGCGACTGCGACAGCGTCGGCGTGACCTTCGCGGCTGACGGGGAATGGGTGCTGCACACCTGGTCTCAGGCTCCCGTGCCGGACAGCTGGTATCTGCCCGACGCTGCAGCTCGCGGCAATCTGCCATCGATCCACATGCCCCGCTGGGCCTGCCGCCTGATGTTGGAGATCACCGATGTGCGCGTGGAGCGGCTGCAGGCCATCCGCCCAGCCGATGCCCTTGCCGAGGGCGCCATGGCGTGGGCCGGCGAGCAGGACACCCCCGTTCGCGACCTGGACACCGGGGACGAGCGCATCGCCTTCAGCGCGCTGTGGGACAGCACCGGCGGCGACTGGAACAGCAATCCCTGGGTGTGGGTCATCACCTTCAAGAGGATCGAAGCATGAACGACGTCAACAACGCCTGCTCCTGCCCGAGCGGCGACGGCACGCTGCACGGACCGATTGACCACTGGCAGGAGCGTGCATTGCGCGCTGAGGCTGAACTGGCCGCCCGCCAGCCGGTGGGGGACCATCTTGCGCAAGACCGCAAAATGGTCAGCCAGCCGGCGGCATCAAATCAGCTGTCCGGAAATTCCGGAGAACTGGACGCTGATGGCGCCCGCCAGCCGGTGGGGCATGTACCCGCTGGGTTCGTCCTGGTTCCCAAGCAGTTCGGCATCCCGGCCGAAGCGTGGGATGCGGCCGCATTCGCGTTCGGCGGCCCTTCCACTGGCGAAGATCAGCCGTTCCTGGACTGCACTGCATGGATTGGCGAAATCACTGGCGATGATGGCGAAAAGGCGCATGGGCTGCATATCTCGTGCGACGAATGCCCAGAGGAAGGAAGCATCACGCTGGCCGAGTTCGCCGCTCCGCCCGCGCAGGCCGTGGGCCTGTCCTGCTCGCTCGATGCCGACCCGGCAGGTATCCGCGCCCGCGTGTGCGACGTGATCACCGGCACGCTGATGGTCGGCGCGCAGGGCCACACGCCGCCACCGGCTGGGCACTGGGCGGAGCCGTTCTGGCAGGCAGCGAGTGCTGATGCGGCCGTGCAGGCCGTGGACCTGGGGCAGTTCCAGGAAGTCGTGTCGGCGGTGAACACCCGCCTACAGAGCGTAATCGGCGACAACATGATGCCTTGGAGTGAACGCGACAAGGCATCGAAGGAACAGGCTGCGCTGTACCCGCTGCTGGCGCTGATCGACAGCCAGGCGGTGTGCAATGGCTGAGCACATGACCGTGGTCGCCCATGGGGCAAAGGCCGCTCAGAATTTCGACCCCGACCCGCCGCGTTGCATGACCTGTGTCTATTTCCGCCGCGAGCCCCACACCCTTCACCGGTTTGTCTCCCGGCCGAATCGTCGGGGCAACATGGTTACGCGCAAGGTGCCGCTGCGAAAGGATCCCATCCTGAACCCCATCGTGGACCGCTGCAGCTTCGGGAACTTCCTGACCAAGCCGCATGGCATCTGCGACGTGTGGCGGAGCCGCACAGGGGAGGTCATCGACCATGGCTGACCCCGCAGCGCGCGATCGCGCCACCGACCACAACATCCACCCAGATCTGGCCATGGAATTACGCGCGATTGCGGCGGTACCCATGGATCTCCGCCGGCCGGCGCTGCGACGCCTGGCCGCGCGGATCGGCACCCGCGCTATGGCCGACCTGTTCGGCGAGTTCATTGGCCTGGCCAACCAGGTCGCCCGCAACGCCCGCCAGCAGGCCGAGGACCTGCTGGTGCTGCAGGGTCACGTGTGGCCGCACGAGGCCGAGCGCGTGAACATGCCCTGCATCCTGGGCGCGCTCAACGGCATTGTGCTGGCCGCCGGCGTCGACCCTGGCCCGCTCTGCGGGGGCTGTGCGTTCCGCGCCGGCACCGTGGCCAACCAGTGCCTCCCGACCACGGAGGACGCGGACTACTGCTCTACCCCGGGCGAACGCCCCTTCCTCTGCCACGAAGCCGTCGACGAGCACGGCAACGCCATCAGCGCCTGCCGCGGCTTCGCCCAGCGGCGCGCCGCCTTGAATGCTGCCGAGCGCAGCGCCGAACACCAGGAGCCCGACGCATGAATTCTTCTGACCGCCTGCCCGTGCGCTACCACGTGCACCTGGACGTCGCCGGCGCACTGTCGAACATGACCGACCAGGATCTGGACGGGCTCTTTCAACGCAATCCGCCAGGAGAGCCGGTAACTGCAGCGGAAGCCCGGCGGGTGCTGGCCGACCACCTGGCCAGTGGCCGCAAGGTCATCCCGCTCGCTCCCTGTGAGGGCTTCGACTACACCGGCACCGGATGCCCGGGCCACGTCACAGCGGACGAGGTAGACCATGGCTGACGCAGGCATTGCCGTCGGCACAGCCACCCGGATCCTGCAGCTGCTGCAGGAGGGGCCGGGCCTGGCCGGGGAGCTGGCCGCCGAACTGCAGTTGCCTTCGAACCGGGTCAGCAGCTACCTGCACCAGTTGGCCAAGACCGGCCGCGTGCGGCGCGCGCCTTTCCACGGCCCCGACGAGCGGCCGTCGGTCCTCTGGAGCCTGCAGGCGGTGTCCCATGAGTAGCCACGCCCCCTCAGCGCGAGGATTGTCGAGGGGCGCATCCCCCGCGAATCTGCGCCCGGTCCGGTTCGTCACGCTCAAACAGTTCGAGACGCTGACCGGCTACACGGTCGACGCGGTCAACTCGAAGATCAAGCGGGGCGACTGGCTGGAGGGTGCCGTGTTCATCAAGGCGCCGGATGGAAGAAACCTGATCGACCTGGAGGGGTACGAAGAGTGGGTAATGCACGGCAAAGCGGCGTCAGGCCAGCTACACAGAGCAGCATCGCAATAGACTTCTACTATCGGGGCAAGCGTTGCCGTGAGCGGATCAAGCTCGCCCCGACCGCTCGTAACCTGCGCTACTGCGAGAATCTGCTGGGGCAGATCAAGGTCGAGATCGAGAAAGGCACCTTCGACTATGCCACCCACTTCCCCGGCAGCAAGCGCGCGGTACAGGTGGCGGAGAAGCCAGCGGCCCTCGACACCCTGGAGCAGGTGCTGACACGGTGGCTGGCACAGAAGGAGCCTGAGCTCGAGCACAGCAGCCTAATTGGCTACCGGCGCATCGTCGAGAACATCCTGGTGCCGCGCTGCGGGTCGATCGCGCTGCGTGACTTCGACCGTATCGCGCTGAAGGAGCTGGTGGCCACGTTTGACGAGTCGACGTCGGCCAAGCGCATCAACAACGTCCTGGGCCCGCTCCGCGGCGCCCTGGACGAGGCGGTGGCCGACGACTTGATCCCAAGCAATCCCCTCGATGGATTCAGGGTGAAGCGGCGCGCCAAGGCCAACGCACGCGAAGAGGTCGACCCCTTCACGCCGGAGGAAGTCCACGCGATCCTGGCCGCCTGCCGCGAGGACCAAGTCCGCAACTATTGCCAGTTCAACTTCGCCACGGGCCTGCGCACCTCGGAAATGATCGGTCTCTGCTGGTCGGACATCGATTGGCGCAAGGGCACGGTCAAGATCCGACGCGCCTGGGTCATGGGCAAGATGAAGGCCCCCAAGACCGAGTCCGGCGTGCGCGAAGTGCAGCTGCTGCAGCCAGCGATCGAGGCCCTGAAGGCCCAGCGCGCCCATACCGCCACCGCCGGCGAGTTCGTCTTCCACGACCCCAGGACGAACGCACGGTGGGGGTCGGATCAGAGCATCCGCGCCGGCGAATGGCAGCGCGCGCTGCGCAAGGCTGGCGTCCGGTACCGGTACCCGTATCAGATGCGCCACACCTTCGCGTCCCAGGCGCTCAGCGCGGGCGAAAACGTCATGTGGGTGGCGAGGCAGATGGGGCATCGCGACTGGACGATCACTGCCAAGAAGTACGGCCGGTGGATCCCCTCAATGGTCCCTGACGCCGGCGCCAAGGCCGCTGCAGTGTGGATGCCGAAGTCTGCCGTCTAGTGGGCTATGCTGACGTACCTGAACGACTGGAGCCTGGGAATGGACGACGATTCGACAGGCGCACGGACCGCCCCTGCCACGCCTCCGCCGGCGGGGGGCGATGACGATCTGCTTTTCATCCGCACTCCTGAAGAGTTCACTTCCGCGTTCTTGGCAGGCTGGATCGTGGACGCTCGCAGCGGCGGCTTAGTTCGCGGGCGGCTTCACGAAGAAGGGCACGTGCCAATGATTCAGCACACTGGTCCGCTCGGCGCCTTCGAGTACATGGGAGTGATGGAAGGTGGTGAGTACATCCTCAGCACGGATGCGACCGCTACGCATTTTGATCGTTTGGTCGAGATCAACAACGATAAGACTCCCTGTGACACCCCCTTGCCCGACGCACCTCCGGGCCGGGTGATAGACGTGTCGGCCGAACCGCACGACAAAGTGCTGCTTATCGATCGACAATTCATCATCAATCGCGTGTCCACCCGTAGATATCTAGCCGAATTGGTCGCATTGAATGCCCCGCACAGCTACTTTCGCGGCCAATTCTTCCAAGATGACGTGATCGACTACCTGAACACCCACCCCGAGCTCGGGGACGGACCGCCGGCCAGTGCCGGCTGACCACGTGACTGTTCAGGAAGATTGCCGTAACATTCGCATCGTTAGGCGGGTTCTTGGTCAACATTTGGTCAACCAGGGGCCTGAAAGCCTTGCAATACTTGAAGAAACCGGGGGTGCATTGGTTTCGACGGGGGTTGTGAAGTCGCCTGGCGCATGCCGAGGGGGTAGCTTTCCTCGTAAATCCAGCTGCAAAACTCTAGTTGCCAACGACGACAACTACGCTCTGGCCGCTTAAGGCCTAAGCCTCGAAACCGCTTGTGTCCATGCTCGCGGTGTAGAGTCACTATCATGGAATCGCGCTGGGTGGCTGCCTGTCAGTCCGGCACTAGAACACAACAGGCTGGTTCCCGGATGCGCTTTGCGCACCGTGCTGTTCGGGGACGAGATCCAACGGTGAGCTAAGCATGTAGTGCTGGGGATGGAGTGCCTTCGGACGGCGGTTCAATTCCGCCCACCTCCACCAACGAACGGTTCGTCAAGGACCGGAGAAGCCCGGAAACCCCCGCATCACAAGGGTTTCCGGGCTTTTTTATTGTCCGCAGCAGACCGGGGCAATCCGTTTCAATCCATGAGACGGTGGGGGTATATCAAGGGGTATCCGACCGCACCCACTGAAGCGATACCCCCAATGCCTCTGACCGACGCAGCCATCAGGCGCGCCAAGCCCAGCGACAAGCCGCAGAAGATCACCGACGGTGGCGGCCTGTACCTCTATCTCACCCCGACCGGCGCGCGCAGCTGGCGCTGGAAGTACCGCATCGCCGGCAAGGAGAAGCTGCTGTCGATCGGCCTGTACCCGGATGTCTCCTTGGCGCGCGCGCGCGAGGCCCGCGACGAAGCCCGCCGGCTGCTGGCCCGAGGCGTCGATCCGGGCGCGCAGAAGAAGGCCGCTGCCCTCGCCCATTCCGCCCTCGGCTCGGACAGCTTCGAGACCATCGCCAATGAGTGGCTGGCCGCGCGCCCCTGGGTGCCCAGCTATGCGGAGAAGGTCGAGGCCTGGATGAAGAACGACGTGTTCCCGTGGATCGGGTCTCGCTCTGTCGCCGACCTTTCCGCGCCGGACTTCCTCCGTGTGGCCCGGCGCATCGAGGAGCGCGGCGCGATCGAGTCTGCGCACCGGATCATGCAGAACTGCGGCCAGATCATGCGGTACGCCGTGGCCACTGGCCGGGCGGAGCGAAACCCTGTTGCCGACCTGAAGGGAGCGCTCGCGCCGCCGAAGGAAGCCCACCACGCAGCGATTACCGACCCCGTGCAGCTGGGTGGCCTGCTGCGCTCCATCGAGGCATACAGCGGATCTGCCATCACCCGGGCGGCGCTGCGGCTGGCGCCGCTGGTGTTCCTGCGTCCTGGAGAACTGCGGCATGCGGAATGGGAGGAATTCGACCTCGACGCGGCCGTGTGGACCATCCCCGCCAGCAAGATGAAGATGCGTGCTGCACACCTGGTGCCGCTCTCCAAACAGGCGCTGCAGATCTTGGAGGACATCAAGCCGATCACCGGCCGGCACAAGTGGGTGTTCTCTGGCGCCCGCGATCCGAAACGCCCGATGTCGGAGAACGCCGTAACCGCAGCGCTGCGCAACATGGGTTACGACCGCACGATGATGACCGGCCACGGCTTCCGCGCGACCGCTCGCACCATTCTGGACGAGGTCCTGCACTTCCGCCCGGACATCATCGAGCACCAGCTGGCGCACGCGGTTAAGGATCCCAACGGGCGGGCCTACAACCGCACATCTCACCTGCAGGAGCGCGTGCGGATGATGCAGGTCTGGGCGGATTATCTCGATGGCCTGCGCGATGGCAACGTGGTGAAGCTGCGGGCCGGATGACGCCTACACGCCCCGCCGCATCTGCTGCAGCCCTGCCCTCACCCACGCCTTCCGGGCGTCCCTCGGGCGGGGCTTGGTCGCCGGCATCGGCTTGGAGGGCTCCAACGCTTCCTTGACCCGCGCTGTGGCGAGCGCGGTCGCCTCGGCCAGGCGCCGGGCCTGATCCTGCTGCTCGCGGGTCGGTGGCAGCCCGGGCAGCGGTTCGAGCGGTTCGGCTGGTGTGGTGTCCAGCAGCCGGGCCACAGCCGCGCGCAGGCGCATCTCCGGGTAGAGCCGGACTGCGCACCACCGCTCGGCGTAGCGCTTGCCCTGGGCGATGCTGGCGGCCGGGACTTCCTTGATCTGCCACATCTTCCGGGCATCCAGACGCACGCGCACAGCGCCATCCTTGCCGCATCTGATGTTGGCGATCTGTCGACCACTCCACCACAGCACCCAGATATCACCCATCTGGACCCAGCCGGTGGGGATCGGGGCGGTGCGGAAGCCTTGGTAGCCGTGCGAAGGAAGCATGGCCGGAAGGATACGGCCGCGCGTCGCAGATCCTGCGATTGAATCCTGACTTAGTTAAGCCAGGTGCCCCTCCATGAGGGCGCCCAATTTCTCGACGTTCTCCACTGACGGATCCCCCAGGTTCTGAGCGAACTGTCGGATCACCATCACATAGGAGGCGTCCAAAACCTCTGATTCAGGCTGGGAGGCGTCGATCACACACTTCGTGCGCTCGGACATGTCCAGGAAAATCTTCCGGCACAGAGCCAGATTCTCCTCGTTCTCGAAGTGGTTCGGCCTATCCCCACGTGCACGGATACGTTCCAGGCCAGTGGCTGGCTCAACGTCGAGAAGAAGCATCAGGTGGGGCCGGGGCGCGAAGTCGTTGGCCTTCGACAGGTCCTCAACCGGCAGCCCGGCGGCACCCTGGTAGGCGACCATCGACGGAAAATAGCGGTCGAGAATCACCACCTCTCCACGCTGCAGAGCCGGTTCGATGAACTGCTCCACGTGATCACGGCGATCCGCCAGCAGGTACTCGACCTCCTGCTCCGGGCTCAGGCGACCCGATTCAGCTGACTGACGAAGCTTGGTGCCCCAGGGCCCGTTGGTTGGCTCTTTACTGGTCGAAACGGCCACGCCATGGGCGCGAAGCCGCTCGGTCAGGCCTTTGGCCAAGGTCGACTTGCCGGCCCCATCGATTCCCTCGATGGCAACCAGCAGGCCACCGGGGATGGTGATGCTCGTCATGCGGGGTAGTGTATCCAATTGCCCCGGCACCGCCAGAGGGGGACGGGATGCTAACGCGGACGAGCGTCACAGGGCCAGTCTTGACAGCAGTCCGGCTATGCTCCGGCGCGGACCTACACGCCCCGGGCACGCCCTGCAGGACTACCCTCCGGCCATGTGCGGCCGATTCGTCCAGCTCCCCGTGATCGACTTCGGCCAGCCGGGGCTGGCTGACCTTGCCCCCGGCCTGGCCGAGATCCAGCCCAGCTACAATCTGGCGCCGACACAGCGCGCCTCGGTGATCCTGGACCGCGGCGAAGGTCGGCTGGTCACCCGGCTGGCGTGGGGCCTACTGCCGTTCTGGGCCAAGGCCAAGGGCCTGCAGGGCTCGACCATCAATGCCCGAATCGAGACGGTGGCCACCAAGCCGGCCTTCCGGTCGGCGTTCAAGAAGCGCCGGTGCGTGATCCCCATGGCCGGCTACTACGAGTGGTCGGTCAGCCCCGAGGACGGAAAGAAAGACCCCTGGTTCATCCACGCCACCGGGCCGCTGCTGGCCGCCGGCCTGTGGGAGGACACCAGCCCACTGCTGCCCGACGGCAACCTGGGCACCTTCACCATCATCACCGGCGACAGCAGCGGCGTATCGGCCGACATTCACGACCGCATGCCCGTCTGGTTGCAAGCCGGTCAGCTCGATGAGTGGATGGCGGCCAGCCCGAACGACGCCATGGCCATGCTGCTGGCCAGTGAGCCACCGGCGATGGAGGCCTACCGGGTCAGCCGCGCGGTGAACACGCCGCGGAACAACCGCGAGGATCTGCTGCTGCAGGTCGCATAGTCCCACATCATCCGAACCCCAGCGGCACCTCGGTTAGGTCCACGATGAAGATCGTGGCGTTCTGCGGCCCCATCGTCACGCCGCCTACCGGGAACGTGTTCGACGTAAGGGTCTGCTGGGAAACGACCTGCTTCGAGATGAAGATCCGGTTGTCGCTGGTCATGTGGAAGTAGTCAGCATTCATCGTGCAGCGATCCTGCGCCACGGATGAGTAGTAGAACCGCGGCGACGGGATTGCGATGCCGATCTTGGTGCCCGGGAAGAACTGCCCGATCTCCACAGGCGGGCCTGCCACAGACGGGAGGGCCACCACCTGCAGCACGCGCAGGCCCTTTCGCCGGGAGTCGTAGAAGACCGTCCCATCTTCACCGCGCATCCGCAGCCCCACCGGACCGGAGGCTGCACGCTCAGCGGCACTGAACGTGTAGTACTCCAGCGACTTGTTCGGAGCTGACCTCGACGCGTAGGCGAAGCACGTCACGCCGCTTTGCACCAGGCTGAAACCGGTATTCACCGACACCGAGTCATTCACATATCGGCAGACGTGCAGGTTGGACGTGCCGTTGGTGCTGGCCAGGAATCCGCGATCTGGCCAAGAGGCGAATGGCGGCGAACCGCCGGTGGCTCCACCTGCAAAAGACCCGGAGTCGAGCGTCCCCGACTTGGCCAACTGCAGGTTTCGATACCCGATACCGATCTGGATCTGCCCGGTGCCCTGATTCCGTATGCGCAGCCCGACGGCCATCAGCTGAATACCCCATAGTGAAGCGTGATGCCGCCGACCGTGTTCGTCGTCGGCTGGCTCGGGAACATCTCCATCCTGACGTGGTAGTTCACCACGTCAGGGTCCCAGCTCCAGTTGATGCTGTTCCCCGAGATGGTCACCGAAGGGACCAGCATCCCGTACACAGATCGTTGCCCCTCG
>NZ_QXDB01000005.1:0-317658 GCF_003550055.1 Stenotrophomonas sp. AG209 | reverse complement strand
GTTTGCCCTGACACGTAATCGTCGGACTGGATGGTGCCGCTGATCTTCGCGTTGGTGATCGCCGCATCGGCGATATTGGCGCTGGTGATCCACGCCGTGCCGATCAGCGCCTGGCTGATGAAGGTCTGGCCGCCCTGCACCACAAACGGTGCGGTCGTGGCCCCGTTGGCGATGTTGATCAGCGCGAAGCGGTCCACCTGGAACAGCGCCTGGCTCTGGAAGCTGCCGTCTGGCTGCTGCTCCACACCAAGGCCGAAGCCGGCGCCGTAGATCCGACCGTCTGAGGTGACCTGTGCTCGGAGCGTGTATGTGGCGCTGATCTTCCCATTGAGGTCAACCACAGCCAGCGAGGTCTGCTCGACCGCAGCCTGCGTTTCGCCGACTTGCGCCTCCACAGTGTCGGTCCGTTTCGCCTGGGCGTAGTCGCCCTCGGCGATCACCGTCTGGATGGTCAAGGTTCCGGCGAAGACCGTTTCGTCACCTGCGCCCCAGTCCTCGTCACCCGCCGCCTGAACGTTCAGCTGCACGAACAGCCCGTCCGTTTTCTGGCCGATGGCCTGAAGGCCCGTCTCCGGATCGTTGACCTGCAGCTCCAGCGTGTTCACCCGGCCAGCGACCGCGCCCGCTTCAGCAATGGCGTCGCCAACGTCTTGCCAGTTCGTGCCTGGTGGCTCTTCGTTGCCCGGATCCGTTCCCTGCCAGCTCCATATCTTCCCGTTGTACACGACGGTTTGACCCGGCTCGTAGGTTGCGGTTGCATCCCAGATCAACGGAACGATCTGGTCGATGCTGTCGATCTTGCCGCGCAGCGCCTGGCCAAGGGCGCTCTCGCTGATCTTTCCGGCGAAGTAGGCATCGTAGTCGGACTGGTTGGTGCTGGCCTCGCCCATCACCCCAGCGCCCGTCGGATACCACGGGCCGATGTTGCCACTGCGGTCGACCAGCCGCGCCCAGAAGAAGAAGCGGGCACCGGCGGCCAGGCCGTCCAACTCCAGGCGATTCTGCGGGTAAGCATAGTCACCCAGCTTCGTGGCCGTCTCGCGGTTCGGGCTGGGACTGCGCCAGATCTCGGTGCGCTGCGTGTCCGTTGCGCCTGGCGGGAAAGCCCAGGCCAGCCGAATGCCGAACACGATGGACGTTGCAGTCAGCGAGGTCACCGCCGGCGGCGGCTCGGTCTTGCCGGCGATCGTCGTGAGCGGGCTCATGGCCGGGAGCGAGACGGCATTAAGCGCGTTCACTGCCCTCACGCGCGCAAGGTACTGGCCGGCGTAGATCCCGGGCACCTCGATGCTGCTGGTGGCCACGCGCCCAGCGCGCACCCAGTTGAGGTCGTCGCGGCGCCACTCCACGTCGTACGCGATGGCCTTGTCGGCGGGGTCCCACTGGATGGTCAGCGTCGGGGTGGCGATGCCCTGCTCGATCACCACGTGCGAGGACAGGGCCACGTTGGTCGGCGGCGGTTGGACGCTGGGCGGGATGATGCTGATCGGCGGGAGTTCCAGGCGGGTGCCATCGTCGATCGCCGCATACTTGCCCGGGACGTGCTTCAGCGCGGTGATGTTGTAGGTCAGTTCCTCGCCTTCAGTGACGGCGATCACACGGAACAGCTGCAGCACCAGGTCGCTGGATTCGGTGGCCCAGACAGACTGCGGCACCGGGATTGCCGACCACGGTGCCGAGACTGTGACCACTCCCGTGGCGGGGTCTATCCCGTTGATGGTCCGGCCTTCGGTGCGCCCATTGGGTAGCGTGGCCCGCAAGGTGTCGCCCACGGCCATCGTCTCGGGCACCAGGTCAAGGGTGAGGCTGCTGGCGCCTGCGGCACGGATGCGGCCGGCGTTGCGGCGCCCTACCCGGTTCGGGTCGGCCACTTGGATGACGTCGCCTGGCATGCAGTTGAGCGCGTCCAAGCCTACTGAGAAGCTGACCGTCTCGGTCTCCAAGCTCTCCGTGTACAGGATGTGGTTGCCCACCCGCTGCGCCTGCGCACGCGAATGGCAGCCGATCGCCGTGACCTCGGTCTGGTTGACACCGTAGCGCGCGATGGCGTCGAGGTGCTGAACGACCTCCACCTTCTGCCGGCCGAAGTCGTCCGGATCGGTCCACGACACCAGCGCGACGGTATGGCGGGCCTTCCGGCCGCTGCCTTCATAGTGGAAGCGGCCCTCGATCACATTGGCCTGGCTGTAGGTCGGGCCCGGGTCCTTGGGCATGTCCGCCGAGGCCATGACCTGCCCAGCCGCGTAGAAGCTGATGCCGCGGAACATGCCGGCCATGTCCTGCAGCACCTTGTAGGCGTCCGCCCTGCTCTGCAGGTACAGGCTGCAGGTGAACCGCGGCTCTTGGCCGCCCATGCCATCGCTCACCAGCTGATCGCAGTACTGGGCGATCTGGTACAGCCGCCACTTGTCCACCCAGTCCAGCGGAATACGGTTGCCGAGGCCGAACCGGTCGTTGGTGACGATGTCGAAGAACACCCATGCCGGGTTGTTCGTCCAGGCCGACTTAAAGGTGCCGTCCCACACACCACTGTAGGTGCGGCCGATAGGATCGTAGTTGCTGGGGACGCGGATGATGCGTCCCCACACCCGATAGGACCGCGACGGGATGTTCTGGAACTGGCTTGCGTCGACCTGCACCGCGCACAGCGCGCTGTTGGGATAGCGAAGCTTCACGTCGATGATCTCGGTCATCGAGAGCACGTTGACCACGTCCGAGATCAGCGAGTTGTTCTGGTTCGGGGTCAGCCTGCGAATGCGCACCTGCCACTGCGAGCCGGCCGGCAGGTCAATCCGACGGCTGCGCTCATATTGCGTGGTGGTCTTGCCCGTGATCGCATCGTTGAGCACGGTGGAGTAGGCGCCACCGTCGACCGACACGTCCACTGCGTAGCTGATCGAGTAGCCGTTCCGGTCGCCGTTTTCCTCATCCACCTTCTGCAGGGCGGGGACGGCCAGCCGGATGCGCACGGCCGAGAGATCGGACCCGCTTACGGTGCGAACGACCGGCTGGTCGCTGCGCAGCTCCACGTTCACAGATATCTCGTTTTCGACCGAGGGGAACCCGGGGATGTATTCCTGGTCCTGCGTACCTGATCGGGTGTCGACGGTAACACCAGCGAAGTTCAGCCCGCCGTCCGGGTTCTGGATGGGAACCTGGTTCAGGTAGATCGACTGATTGCCGGCCACCAAGCCCCGGATCTCGCCCTCGCTGACAAGGTCGATGATCCTGGCCACGGCCATCGAGTGCAGGCTGTCCGGGGTCTCCACCGGCGTACGGCCGTTGCTGCCGCTCTTGCCGCCGGCGCCTGCCAGCTGCAGCCCGCGTGCGATTGGAGTTGCGACGGGCAGGTTCAAAGCTGATCCTCCGCCATGATGCCGCCGCTGATCACCGCGCTGCCGGTCAGCATGCCCTTCTGGTCGTGGCCCCCGTAGGCGATCGGCACAGGATTGCCCTGCGCTTGGGTATTGACGGTTCCGTTCATGCTGTAGCTCGGTCGGTTCTCGGCACTGTCTTGGGAGCCTAGGCCTTTCGGCTGCGGCCCCAGCATCTGGGCAACACCACCGATGACCATACCCACGCCGGCATTGATGAACGGCTGCCCCCAGCCACCAGCAATGTTTCCGTAGATGCCGACGACGATCAGGACGACTCCGAGGATGGTCTGCAGCACACCGCCTCGCTTGCTGCCAAGCAGCACCGGCGCTATGCGGATGTCTTCATTCCCCGGCGGGTCCTGCAGCTGCTCCTTGGAGAGGTTCTGCTTGCCGATGAAGACAGCGAAAGCCATGCCATTCCGCTTGGCGCCGTGGAGATACCGCTCGAAGCCCGGCAGGATCGCGCACAGCGCGCGCACGGCCTCGGCTGGGCTGTTGACGGCGAGGCGGAAGGAGCGGCCGAAGCGGCTGCCCAACTGTCCGTACAGGCGGATGGTGCGCAGGCGCTCAGACATGGCCGGCCTCCTTGTGGCGGACGATGTATCGGGTACGCTCGGCCCACATGCCGCCATAGGTGATCACTTCCGACAGGCGGCCGTGCATGTGATGGAGCAGCTGGCCGTCGCCTAGGTAGACGCCGGCGTGGTTCGGGACGGGCGAACGGATCTGCATCAGCACCATGTCGCCGCGCTGCGGGGCGCCTTCGATCAGGTCGAAGCCCTCGGCGCACAGCCGTTCCAGGCTGTAGAGGTCCTGGCCCTTCTCCCACCAGTCATCCTCCCGCTCGTACTGGCTGAGCTGGATGCCCAGCTCGCGGGCGTAGAAGTCGCGCACGAGGGTGTAGCAGTCCAAGGTGCCGTGTGCGAATTGCCTGCCCACCAGCGGCGCCTCGTAGCCGCACGGCTCGATCGTCTGCAGGTCACCGCACTCGGGATCGGCACCGGTGACCTGGCCAACACTGACGATGTGCCACGGCAGGCCGCTGGCCTCGCACATGACGCGGTCGGCATCGGATGCCGTGGCCGGCGCGTTCGGGTGGCTGTGCACGACGGCCAGCACTTCGCCCACATCCTCGGCATCGGCATAGTCCTCTGCCGGCAGGCGAAAGTGCTCGCTGGGCGTGGTGGCCACGTTCCGACAGGGGACATAGGCCTCTCCATCGCCGCCGGCCACTATCAGGCCGCATGACTCGCGCGGGTACTCGGCCACGGCGTGCGCCTGGATGGCCTGCAGGGTGCTCAATTCCATGGTTCGCTCATAGAAAAGCCCGCGTCTGGCGGGCTATGGGACACGGACATTGCCGATAGGTCAGGTGCGCAGGAGGCCGGCGGCCGGGAATCCGCCGTAGGGCAGCGGCTTGTCGGCACCGAAGCGAAGCTTGCAGCTGTTCACCCTGCCACCGCACTGGTCACGGGCCGGGTCCGTGGTCGGCACGTCGTTTGCGTCTGCCACGGCCGGCCCGGTGTAGCCGCAGTAGGGACCGCGATAGCCACCCCGGATCAGCCAGCCGCAGACGCCGGCGATGACCTGCCGGCCTGGCAGCTGCTCGCCGTTGAGGTCGATCGCTGTGGTCAGCTCGAACTCGACCGCTTCCTTCGTCTCGGAGATCTTGCGCTCGATGAACCAGATCTCGTCGAGGAAGTGCTCGTTGGGGTCGGCCGTGGGGTTTCCTTCGGGAAAGTTGACGGCGTCAAGGTACTTGGCCAGCGTCTGCCGGCGGATCACGCGCGCGCCGACCAGGTCGTCGAACAGCAGGCACAGGGCGGTGATCCGGCCATCGATGTTGCTCACCTTCAGGCGAGGGTTCGGCGGCTGATCGCTTGTCCGGGAAAAGCCTGTGGCCTCGATTGGCCATGGCCCGTACTCCTGTCCTTGCCACCAGATCACGCCCGACTGCAGGTGCGCGTGGAAGAAGAGCTGGTCAGCACCGAAGCTGCTGGCATCCAGCTCGAACAGCGTGATGCGCCCACCTGGCTCAAGCTGCTGCGCGTCGGCGGTGATCACGGCGATGAACCTCCGTGGGAAGCTGCCTCTAGGACAGCCAAACGTTCCTCTAGAGCCATGCGAGCAGTCGCTTCTTCCCTGAGCGCTCCCCACAGTTTGGAACAGACCGCCAGCGGATCAATATTCTGCGGCTGTGGCGTCCCGTTGAACTCGTTCACAGCATCTCGGTCACCAGACACCAACGTGGGATCTACATCCTCCAGCTCATTACTATTGAAGCTGCGCCGCCTGACGCCGTCATCGCTCCAGATGGCTATGTCCCGAAACCTCCACGTCTTCGGGACCACCGAAAGAACATCAGCCAGATCACCAGGCCCAACCGTCTCCCACAGGTGCTTGATGCGAGGGTCGGAAACCGTTGCGATGGTTCCGACATTCATGCCGTCCACCCACATGCGCATGCCCGAAGTCCATTCGAACGTAATGTAGTTCGGGCCATACGCTATGTTGTTCCTTGAACGAATGCCCGTGGACTGGATGAATCCGAAGCGCGGGGTGGCAGTCCAATCTTGACCGATGTCGGTACGGGCGACACTGTCAGGCAGATCAACGACAGCGATAGAACGCAGCCCTGGCGTTCCACTACCCTGTGCCGGTGTCGCCCAGAACAATCTCTGAGATCCACTCTCTGCCACAGGGCGGATCGAATCTGGCAGATCCGACACAGCTAGACGACGAAAGTCTGCGACGCCCTCAGCTGTGGAAGGGGCTGCGAGAACAGCACCCATCGCCTTGGGAGCGGTGAAGTTTCCGAAGTTGTCGTTGACCTTACCGAATGCCGTCTTCGCCGGATCACCCTTGTAGCTACCGTGATCCGTGGTCGTGTCAACCATTGTGAATTGCATAGCATTGAGTCCTTACGGTTGGAACGTCTGTTCGAATGTGGCATTCAGCGTGAACACGCCATTGCCATGGGGGATGAGGCTGTACGTCTTGCACAGGTACAGTCCCTGTACGCCGAGTGGTGGCGTCCACAGGAAAGACTCGGCCCCCTTCCGCGCGCGTAGGAAAGCCAGCGCGGGGCCGACCTTCGACTCCTTACCCACGATGGAAATAGGCCACTGCTGGGTCTCGTTGTTCAGCCCATCGGCAGCGGTCTGTCTGTAGCCATCGCCGAACCTGGCCTCTCGCGTCAGGAAGTCGCCGGTGCCGGTGATCTCGGTGCGTACGCACCAGGTGAAGACCTCAGCCATTGCGCACGCTCATCTGATGGAAGAGGCCACCGGGCCGAGACTGTTGGGTGGCCCACTCGTTCATCTTGGAGGCGAAGAACTGATTGAGCCTGCGTGCATCCTCGCTACCGTCGCCCTGCTGGGTAGTGTTGGTGCCGTCGGACGAAATGTTCATCGTGGTGTTGAAGTTGTTGGTGATCCCGCCACCGCCGCCAATGGCGGATGCGGGCATGCCTGCGGTGATCGGACGCACCGAACCGGCGTCGCCGGGGATGAGGTAGGTTTTGCCGCCCTGGTCGAACAGTTCCGGACGACCACCCTCGCCGACCCGGTACATGCTGCCGCCGGCAACCGGGCCGCCACCGGCGCGGCCGCCAGACGAACCGCTGATGGCACCGCCGATGGCATTGATCCAGCCGGCACCCGCGCCGCTGTAGCTGCTCGCCCAGTTTCCAATCATCTTGAATATCTGCGAAGCCGCAGCCTGCGCTGCCATCTTCTGCAGCGTCTTGGCGAAGCTCTGAACCATCCCGCCCAACCCTTCGGAGAACGGATCGAACAGGAAGTCGGCGAATGCATCCTGCATGTTGCGGGCGGCTTGGTCAGCGTAGGTGCTCCACTGGCCAAACGTTTGTTCCACCGAAGAGCTGGCGTCATCGATGCCGAACATGCCATCGAAGGCATCGGCGAACTTCTGGGCGCTCTCGCCCATGATCGACTCGGCCTCGTCAATGTTGCCGAGCATGTCCAGCAACGATGCGCTGGAGCGGAGCGCAGCCTGCGCGGCGGAATCGATTCCTTTCAGGCCACCGGACTGGATCTCGTAGTTGACACGGCCGAGCTCTGAACTGTCATCGAAGAGCGCGATCTGGCGCTCCAGCTGCTCGTTTGTCGAACGATAGGAGTCCTGAAGCTTCTTTGCAGCCTTGTCTTGTTCCGTGGCAGCGGCCTTTTGCTTCTTCGCACTCTCCGCCCACGACGCCTGGAGCTTGGCCTCCCATTCGGCAGCCTTCTGGCGCTGCTCCGCCTGCTCCTTGGCGGCCTGTACTTCTTCTGCGGTTGAGCGAGTGCTACGTCCTCGCGGGCCACTGCGAGCGCCGTCTGGAATGGCTCCGCCGCCACCTTGGGATGCCGCCCACCCCTTGTCCGCGTAGGCCGTACCGGCCTGATAGTCCTTCGCGAATGCGCTCCAGCCCCCACCCTGTGAGCCAAACAATCCGCTGTACTGGCCGGTAGCCAGCTTCACAACCGCGTTGCCCTGCTTCTCGACAGCCACCAGCCCGCCGCGCAGACGGTCGAGCCAGTCCTCGACCGCGCCGAAGATCTCCGCGGCCTTGCCAATCTCTCGGAAGGCACTGGCGATGCCGTGGGCCACGTCCCGCACACCGCCGCCTTCCTTAGCCACGTCCACCAGCTGCGTGGTCAGGTCAGTCAGCGTCGGCAACAACTCACTGGCCAGCTGGGTGAACCAGCCCTGCGTCGCGGCCCGGAGGTCGTCCAAACGGTCATTGAACTCGGCGGCCGCGCCAGCGGTGTCCGAGTCGATGACGATGCCCAGCGAACGCGCCCGTTCCTCCATGGTCCGCATGCCGTCGGCGCCGAGGCTGAGGAACTCCAAGAATTCCGCGCCTGACTTGCCAAACAGCTGCATAGCCAGCGCGGTCTTCGTGGTCTCGTTGCTGATGCCAGCGAACCGATTCTGCACCTCGGGCAGCAGGTCCTCGAAGCTCCGGAGGTTCCCGGCCTGGTCCTTGACCGAGATCCCAAGCGCCCTGAAGGTCTTGTCCGCGTCGCTGCCGGCTTTCGAGGCATCCGCGATGTTCTTGCTGAACTTCGGAATGATGCCGACCAGCCCTTCCAGGTCCGAGCCAGTCATCTTGGCGGCGTAGCCCCACCCCGACAGCGTCTCCGTCGAGATACTGAACCTGGCCGACAACTCGTCGATGCGATCGGCCGCGTTGATCGCATTGCTCAGGCCAGTGATCGCGGCATCCATGCTCGCGAAGGCTGCAATGGCTCCGCCGATCACGCTGCCGATGGCAGTGAAGCCGGCCACGATGCCCTTGCTGACGCCAGCCGCGGTCCGCTCCATCGACTTCATGGACTTCTCGGCCCGCTGGGTGTCCGTCACGAACGACCCAGTTTTCATCAGCAGGTCGATGACGATTGAGCCGGCAGTTGCCATGCGATCAGCCTCTCGGGGGTTTCAGGCCGAATGCTGCGAGGGTTCGCAGGTCGGCATCGGGGAACTCATGGGCAACCGGAGTCGGCTGCAGGAAGTCGAGGTTCTTCTGGATCGACCCGCCGAAGCTGGCGCCGATAAGCGCGGCTGGGCGGTGGTAGCGATGCAGATCGTCGAAGGGGTACAGCTGGTAGAACGCCAGCCATAGTTGAAACTCCCACTCAGGAAGATCATCGATCTCCCTGAGTGTTTTGCCGAGCGCGAGGCCTAGGATGCAGCTGAAATACTCGCGTCCACGCTCGGCGATGACTTTTTTGCGTCTTCACCGATGCCGGCCACAGCCATGACGTGGGGGAACAGGTCGGTGAGGCCGTTTGCAGTCAGGTTCTGCGACTCTGCCTCGCTCAGTACCAGCTTCCCGTCGGCGTCGCACAGGCTGGCCGCAACCAGGCGCTGCATTGCAAAGCAGGTTTCGTCTTCGTTGCCGGAGGCTTCCGCCGCACGCCAGCGGCGCATCTGGCCGGCGCTGACCTGCCGAAAGTGCACGGTCTCGGTGGTTCCGTCGCTGAATTTCACCTCGCGCGCGACGGGGGCGTTGCTCGTCAGGATCTTGCTCTTGTCCATCAGCCGTTCTCAGTAGGTGGGGGCCGGGTACGCGACGGCTGGGCGCGCAGAGCCGGACACCCCGAAGGTCTATGTGCGAGCCGTCAGGCCGAGTACGGCCCGTTCCAGTGGGGGACGACGCTGCCGCTGCGCTGGATCGTCAGCGTGCCGCGCACGATCTCGTTTGTGGCGATGTCGATGTTCAGATCAGCGACGTAGCCGCGGAAGCCGATCGAGGTGCGCAGGGGCGATGCCGGGGGCACCAAGGCATCGCCGGTGCCCAGGGTGGGCGCAGCTACGCCGTCGCTCAGGCCGATCAGCCAGTCGATGACCTCGCGCGATTCCTTCAGATCGAACAAGATCTGGTGCGACTGGCTGCGCGGGATGAAGTTGAACGGGACGCTTACCTGCCCCGGATTGCCCAGGCCGCCCTCGAACTCCTTGTCACCAACAGTGCTCAGGCAGGTGGATTCGATCTGGTCGGCAGCGCCGCCCAGGCCGGTGATGCCAGTCGGGCACTCGAACTTCAGGACCGAGGCGACGCTGGAACTCAGCTTGTCCACGGTGAAGAGCTCGGACCCCTGGGTTTTGATGACGCCCTCGGTCATTGCAAAGTCCTCTGGTCAAAGAAAAACCGCCTCGCGGCGGTCGTTGGGGTGATGCCAGCGGCTCAGCGCTGGTCGATGAAGTCGGCCTCCATGCCGACCCGGAAAAGCCCGGTGTCAGGGTCGCGGTTGTTGACCACCAGTCGATTGCAGATCAGGTCCGCGTCCAGTGCAGCCCTCACGGCGGTTGCCAACGCCTCCACTTGACCGTCGGCGTTATCGCCACCGCAGTAGCAGTCGATCTGCACCGTTGTGAAATCACCGGTTGGCGCGCTGCTGAGATTGTCGAAGGGCTGACCAGAAATGATCTGCCAAGTGATGTAGGGCCTCTTCTCCGTCTGTTTGACGAACCCGTGCCGGCCGATTCGGTCACCGACGATCGCCTCGACAGCCGGCGTGTGTATGGTCCGGAACACCTTCGGGAACATCAGCGGCCTCCCCGGTTCTGCTGGGCCAGCTTGGTCACCAGGCGATCAATCCGCACGGTCAGGTCTCCGACCACAAGGTTGATCGTTTCCTCGCCACGCTCGTTCACCGTTCGACGGATGAAAGAGCGCGCGGGCTGGTGCACAGACCCGTACTCCTTCAGCTGCGCCGACTTCAGGGTGCTGACCTGCTCCCCCTTGCGGCCCGGGTACATCCTGCGCTTGATCCGGACCAGGTAGCGCTCGCCGTTGCCGTCGCTGGGCGCCTTTCCGCGCGTCGCGATGATGTTCTGCGCCAACAGGCCGGTGGACTCATCGCCCGGTTCGAGCACCGCCTGCAGGTTCTGGCGCTCCTTGTCGCGCAGGAAGCGCGCCCCCTTGGCCAGCGCCAGCTTCACCGGCCCACCCTTCTTGCTCACGACCTCGCCCGGTAGGCTGCTCAGCGTCCGGATGATCCCGGGTATTCCGGTGATGTTGAACTCGACCTTCATGTCGACTACTGCCCGTCGTTGACGCCGGCCGAAACCGGGATCGTGATGTACTCCAGCCCAGACGTCTTGTCAGGCAGCAGACCTGCAACGTTGAAGATCTCGCCGCGATGTATCAGGCGCATCGACGGCAGCAGTCCATCGCGGTGGCGCATGGTGATGCGTGCGGTGACCGCCGATTGGGTCTGCCCGGATTGGATGAACTCGCGGGCCGAGAGCGGCTCAACCGAAGCCCATACCGTGGCCACGTCGACCCACGTCGTGGTCTGCACGCCGTCCTCGTCCTTGGTCGTCACCTGCCGCTGGATCAGCACGCGGTGGCGGAGCTTACCTGCCGGCAGGCTCATGTCAGACCCCGAGGCCGATTCGATAAGGCCATAGCAGGCTATGGGCGCCCATCGGGACTTGGACCGTCGCCCCGTCGCTGCCCTGCACGTCCTCACGCGTGCGGTACAGGTGCCCCAACATCAGGAGGATTGCCGCCCTGATTGAGTCGTTGGCCAGCATAGGATCGACGCCCGCCGTACCATCCAGGACTGCGGCGGCCATGGATTCAGTGTCTTTGAACACACGGCGATTGAGAAACTGCTGAGCAGCCCCTTCTGACGCGGTCCCGTAAAGCTCCAACAGCGCGTCATCGTCCGTATCGACACGGCAATGTGCTCGGGCCTGTTCCAGGGTGATCAGCTCCATGGTCAGGCCCTCGCCTTGCCTTGCCGTGCCTTCTTGCCAGCTGGCTGTTCGCTCACGGCGTCGGCGGCCTCCGCAGCGGCTTCAGTGACAGTGGATTCTTCCGTCACCGGCTCCGGCAGCTCTGCCGGGGGCTGTTCGCTCACGGCGTCGGCGGCTCCGGTGTCGATGAAGTACTGCCCGCGGCTGCTGTCCATTCGAACGGTGGTGCCGGCGCGCGGATCCGGCTCTTTGAACTTGATCAGCATGATCCTCTCCGAACCCGGCCTGCACTGTGGCAGGCCGGGATAGCCTGGAACGGTGGATTAGGCGACGTTGCCCAGGTCGCCGTAGATGAAGGCCTGCGGCCGGTAGACCGCCAGCGCCAGGCGCTCTTCGGCCAGGATGGTCACCAGGTTCTTGACGAAGTCGTCTTCGTTCTCGGTGGCCACCTCGACACGTGCCTGCCAGCGATCGAACAGCTGCGCCCCCAGCTTGAATGCGCCAGTGAGGAACTTGTCCTCGGCGATCGCCTGGGTTGCAACGACCGGCAGGTTCCACAGCGTGGCGCCGATGACACCCTGCGGATTGCCGATGATGTAGCGGCCGGTGGTGTCCTTCAGGAGCTCGACACGTGCCCAGTCGATCGGGTTGAGCACGATGCCGCTGGCCGGGAACTCAGCCAGCTGCGCCTGCAGCATGGCCAGGCGGATCTTGTCGATTACCGTGGCATCGGCCGGCTCGAACGGTGCAGCGTAAGCCGTCGCCTGCGGGATGATGCCCAGCAGGTTCTGGCCGGTGCCGTCACCATTGAGAAGCTGCTGCTCTTCCTTGAACGCCAGACCGTAGCGCAGGCGGCCATCGATGTAGCTGGCGAGCTGCGAGGCATCGCTGAGGATCTGGCGCGATGCCTTCATGTAGTGCGCGACCACCTTGGCAGTGGTGCTCACCAGGTCGAACTTCAGGCTGGACTCGGGCTTCTTCGCACCCTCGGCCACCGGTGCGGCATTGTTGGTGAAGCCAGTTTCCTTCACGTACTCCAGCGTGTTGCCGTCCATTCGGCCCGGCGTGATCAGGTCGCGGACAGTCAGGCGGCGGTCCGGCGGCGCGCTGACACCCGGCAGACGGGTGGGGGTGACCAGGTCGCCGGCCGCGCCGTCGGTGTCGGTCGTGACCGAGGTGATCGCAGCACTGAACGTCATGTCGACGCGACCACGCGGGGTGGTCTTGCTGGCAAATGCCTGGAACTCGTCGCTGTTGACGAACTGCTGGCCGAACGACTGGTGCTGCACGTCGCCGCCGGCGCCGTTGGCCTCGATCTTTGCCAGCTTCTGCTCGGCAGCCTGCAGGTTGGCCTGCAGCTCACCTTGCTTGCTCAGCATTGCGTCGACGTCGGAGCGGAGGGCGGCGTTCAGATCGCCGGACTTTGCTGCAGCTTCGGCATGTGCTTTGAGCTGGTCGCCGACCGTCTTGAGGTTGGCGTTGATGCTCTGGATATCGGTTTCGATGGACATTGAGTTACTCCTTGTGGGACTCGGTGGTGTTGATGTTGGTGAGTGTTGCGGCCAATGCAGCCGCACTACTGAAAGCATCCGGCGATAGCCGGGGCTGTTCGGTGGGATCGCCCTCACCGCTGCCAGCGGGATCACCCCGGCTGGACTTGATTTCGCTGATCAAGCGCATGGCTTCTGACTTCGGCATGCCTGTCGCACGCAAGCCTGCCTCCACACGGCGCACCGCTGAGGCGTTCTCTTTGCTTGCGCCCTTCTCCACCTGGTCGGAGGCCAGAAGTTCATCTGCAAAGCCGTCCTCCACTGCGGAGGCGCCGCCGATCCAAGTCTCGGCATCCATCAGCTTGGACATGGCCTTCTGCTCGGCTCCGGTGCGCGCGGCGTAGATGCTGGCCATCGCGTCGTCGAAGGGCTTGAGCGTCGCAGCCACGTCAGCAAGGTCGTGCCGATTGCCTACGGCAACGACCCAAGCGTTGTGGATCATCAAGAAGCCGGCGCGCGCGATCTGGACCGTGTCACCGGCCATGGCGATGACGGACGCAGCCGATGCAGCCAAGCCCAGCACCTTCACAGTGACCTCGCCGTCGTGCTCGCGCAGCAGGTTGTAGATCGCCAGGCCTTCGAACATGTCGCCGCCGGGGCTGTTGATGTTGACCGTGACCGGTCCTTTCCCCATCGCACGCAGGGATGCCGCGATGCGCTTGGCGGTCACGCCTTCGCCCGTCCAGTAGTCGTAGCCGATCACGTCATAGATGCTGATGGACCGCTCCGCATCGGTGTCGGAAGCCGCCCTGACGCCAGCCTCCCAGCGGTCAAGGGCGCGCGGCTGGATCTGGCTGCTGACAGCGGCGCAGGGGCGTCCCTCCGGTACACCCGGCAGCGTCTTGATCGTCATGTGGTCAGTCCTTCTTGTCTTCGGAGAAGCCCAGGAACGCGCGGATAGCGGCCCGGGCCTGGTCAGCATCTGAACCAGCGCCGATGGAATCCAGCGTGGTCATCGCGGTTTGCACGGTGAGCACGGCGGCATTACCGCCCATCGGCTCCCTGTCTTCCAACTCGCGCACTTCATCACGGGTCAGAATGCCCTTGTCCACCATCACCCCGTAGAACGCAGCGCGTCCGGCGCTGTCCGCGCGCAGAAGGCCTTCCACGGTGAACTTAGGGTAGTAGCGCAGGCGCTCGGCCGGCGTCAGCAGGTCCTTGCTGATGGCCTGCTCGATGCGCCGCAGCCACGGCCCCAGCGTGAAGGTCAGGAAGCCGATCATCTGCTGCTCGATACCGGTTCCCCAGCTCGTCGACTTCTCCGTATGGCCAACCATCCACGGCGGCACGCGGAACCAGCGGCAGATCGACTCCACAGAGAATGCCCGCGACTCCAACAGCTGCGCGTCGGATGGCTTGATGCCAAGCGTACCGGCCTCCGTTCCACCTTCGAGCAGCGGGGTTTCACCGCGCTCAATGGAACCCATCAGGTTCTTCTTGAACTCCGTCCGCTGCTCAGGCTTCAGGAACGCCTGGACCTTGTAGTAGATCGTCTGGAGCAGCCCGTTTCGGAATGTGCGAGCCGCTGCTCGGTCTGCAGCGATGGCGTTGCCGAACACCTTGGCACCGTAGGCGATCACGGACACGCCGTTCTCGCCATCCAGCGTGAACCCGGGAATGCGCCAGATCCTCGCCGGCGCGATGATCCTGGGAGCACCGTTGGCGCGCAGGTAGCGATACACCTTGTTGCCGTTCAGGTCACGATTGATGGTGAGCCTGGCCGGATCAAGGAACTGCAGGCCGATCAGGCGTTCGCCGGCATAGAGCTTCTCAGCGAAGGCGTTGCCACGAAGCAGCATCGCGACAACCATGGCCTCCCAGAACACCGCCGCAGTCGAGTCGATGTTCGGCTGGTCGTGGACAACGAAATGCAGCGGGTGCTGGCTCGCGACGCGCTTTCCGGTCTTCGTCCTCTCGTACATCGACAGGGGCAATGTGGCGATCGTCTCAGAGATCAAGCGGACACACGCCCAGGCTGCGTCGACTTGGAGAACCGCCTTTGCTGTGACGGCTACGCCGGCCTCATTGGCCATCTCGCGGTCAATATAGAGCTCGGCGTCGCGGGTCGTGAATGACCGCACCCAGCCATCGACTGCCGCACGAACTCGCCCGAGGACGCCTTGCCGTGGTTTCGTCTTCATGCCCTACCCGCCATGACCGGATCGCTCAGCCAATCGTCCATAGTTCCTTTCGCTTCTGGGTTGCGCGACATTAGCTCGACCGCATTCATCGCCGCCATCAGCGGGTCGATCTTTCCGGTTCCGCTCGCCGCCTTGGTGACATAGAGGGCGTTCTTGGATGCTTCGACCTTGGCGTTGCCCACGCACCAATCCATCAGCCGCGAGCCGTCATGCTCTAGCAGGCCGTCGGAGAGCCAGCGCTCGAACACCTTGCAGGTTCCGGTCAACTGCCAACCCTGGCGGATGCCAATGATCAGATCGGGATCGATTTGCTCGGCCGCCAATGCGTCGAGCACAGTGCCCAGCCCTGATGGATCCACGCCGATTCCCGAAAGCAGGCCGGCGTCCTCCACCAACTTCACCATCCTGGCCATGTCGCGCAGGTCGGTGGCACCTTCCTCCTCCATGCCGCCGACGAACATGCTGCCGTCCTTGATAAAGCCGGCATATCGCTCCTGCTCGCTCTTGCGCCGCTCAACCGCCTTGGGGTGTGCAAAGGCGAAGGACACCAGCATTCTCCGCTTGGTGTACTTGTGCCGACCGCAGAATGAGAGCCCCAACAAGTCGTCCAGCCCGCCACCGTCGATCCCGGCCGTCATGACCTCGCAGACCTTCAGCATGTGCGCGAGCTTGAGCTTCTTGTTGGCCTGTTGCTCCCAGTACTCTGCCCCCGCCCAGCTGCCCTGGTGCAGCGCCACGCCGATCTGCACGTTGAGGTGCTGCGACGCCCAGCTCCGCAGCTCGGCCTCACTGGTGCCCACTGCGTCTTCGAACTCTTCCACCATGCGCTCCAGCGTCATGGCCCGGCCGATGTTCGGGTTCAGCAGCGGCCACAGCTGCGGGTCTTTCCACTGCTGGTCCTTCGACTCCTGTATCTCCTGCGGGAACTCGAACAGCACCGGCAGCATCTTGCCCACCCGCTTTCCGTCGCGGATGTCCCGAGCCTTCTGCAGCTCGTCGGCGAACACCCCGACTGGCTGCTCATCGCTCTGCGTGGTGATGAACCACAGGAACGCTTCCGGGTAAGGCACCATGCCGCCGCGGATCTGGCGCAGCGCCTGGGCGGCCTTGGCCTTCTTGGCGCACACGTGCAGCTCGTCGATCAGCGCTCCGCCCGACACCTTCACGCCGGTCAACACCGCAGGGTCAAACGTCATGATCTCCAGCGAGGCCTTCGTCTCGCGATGGATGATCGTCTTCAGGTGGTGGCGGATGTGGAACTTCGCATCCAGCACCGGGTCCAGTTCGATCGCCCCCGCCGCTGCATCGAACGCCAGCTGTGCCGTGTCCTGCACCGGTGCCGTCATCAGGAACGTGGCACGTGGGCGCTGGTTCATCAGCGTGGCCGTCACCATGCCTAGCGCCCCGAAGGTCGTCTTGGCGTTCTTCTTCGGTACCAGGGCGAAAAGGTCGCGAATCTCGCGGTCTCCGTTCTCCGGGTTTACCGAGCCGAACATGTTGCGTGCCACGTCCTGGAACCACTCGCCGCCCGCCTCCGCCAGGGTGGGCGTGCCAGGTACGTCCGCCAGGCGAAGCCGGCCCAGAATGGCTGCCGCGCGTTCCGCCTGTTGGGTCCATAGGTGCAGCTGCGCGACCGGCAGCTGGCCGGCCTGCAGCTTGCCCCACCAGTCCCGACAGGAAAGGTCCCAGCTCACTTACTTGGCGGCCCGGCTGATGGGGGTGACGTTGTTGCCCAGCAGGCCTTCCCAGCCGGTACCGGTCTCCGCACCGACCGCATCAGCATTGGCCTTCTCCTTCTTGCCCACCGGCTTCTCCTGCGGCACCGGGGGCGCAGCCAGCGTGGGAACCTGCGCAAGGAACGCTTTCTGGGCGGCCACGTTGCCCTTAAGTGCCGTCCTCGCCATGGCGTCCATCACCTCCATTCGCCGGCGCAGTGCAGCTGCCGAGATCTCCTTTTCGAAGTACTTCTCCAAGGTGTTCCGAGAGATCCCCAGCGCGATCGAGATCTCCTGGTGCGTCATGCCGCTGGCCGCTGCGTTGGTCACCAGCCGGCGCTGCACCGCGGTGGCCTTGAACGCCGGGCGGCCAGGTTTCGTGTTTTTGCGCATAAATGGCCCTCAGCCTGAAATTCCGGCCGAGAAAAAAACCTCTGAATGAGTGGGCGGCGGGTGTCCGTGGCAAAGGGCATGAAGTTTTCCCCCTCCCCCCCGGGCTATTCCCACCGATGTGAAACAGTCGTCGTGTCGCGCCTGGTTCCACGCGGTCGGTTCAACGTCGTGCCGCACCTCGCCTTGCCTCTGCCTGGGTCTTCACCCCATGGCATTCGGTGCAGATCGCCTGCAGGTTCGTCTCGTCGTCGCTGCCTCCATCGGCCACGTTGACGATGTGGTCCACCTCTGTGGCTTCGGTGATGCGCCCCTGCTGCTTGCAGGGCTGACACAGGTACTGGTCACGCTGCATGACTGCATCCCGCTTCCTACGCCAGGGCCTGCCACCCCTGCCCTTCCCATACGTGGGTACGACCGGCGTGGCCGGCTTCAGCCTGCTGGGTGCGCTGGCGATGCGCGGTGCCAATGTGGTGACCCTAGCCATCAGGGAACTCCACTTCGACCTTTCCGCGAAGGGTCCTGCTGATGGCTCGCTTCCCATGCTTGTGGATGCGCAGGGGCTTCTCGTAGAAGCGCACGATGCCCTTGCGCGTATCGGCATAGAACACCTGCTCTACAACCGTTCCGTTCACTACCACCTTGCGCCGGCCACGGCCGTCATCACGGGTGTGAATGTGTGCTGGTGTGGTCATCAGCCGAGGCTCTGCGACTGGTCGCGCTCGCCGGGCACCAGCTCACCGTCCAGGCTGCGGGCTGGCTCGTCTTGCTCTTCCTCGCCCTCAGCGGCCAGCGCGGCCAACAATGCATCAACCTTCCCTTCTAGCCTGGCGGTGGCCTGGCGCTGCTCTTCCTGCTGCAGCTCGATCCGGCGCAGCCGATCAGACAGGCTCATCGGTCTGCCCCTCGCTCGGCCCCATGCCTTGGATCTTGAAGTTGCCGTCCTTCCTCAGCGTCCACGACGTGTCAGGACCACGGCCATGGAGCACGCCACCTGGGCGGGACTCACGTTCAGCCCAAGCGGCGGCCGCCTTTTCGATCTTCTCAGCAAACGCCAGATCCAAAGACGCCTGAGCATCTGCGCATCCAAACGGCTGAGAGACTGGCTTCCCCTGCGCATCGGTGTCCACCACGGCAAAGCGCTCTGCCGTCAGGGTCAGGCGGTTCGGCAGTTCCTGACCGAGAGAGGCTTCCGCCGCCGTCGGCTTCAGCAGCCAATTGCGCAGCCACACACGCGGGTTGAATCGGTCGACGTTCACGGTTTCACCTGCTTCTGGTCGCCGGCCGGGGCCAGCTTCTCGATGGCGCTCATCCTGCTATCGCAGTCCTCCAGAGTCAGGAGGTTGGCGTTGTATGCAGCGACGACGGCTTCCACGGTGCGGGAGGTGGCCCGCTTCGCCGGGCAGCGGGCGGTCAGCGCCGCCGGCACTGCCACCGTGCGCTCGACCGGGACATACACCACCTTGGGAATCTCAGGCTTCTGGGCCTTGCTGCAGCTGCCGAACCCACACATCGGCAGGGCCGCCGCCAGGATCACAGCAACGGAATGGCGTCGCATAGGTTCTGCTCCAACTGCTGCCGGCACCCCGGCTGGGTCTTGGCCGCCTGCAGGGCCTGCTCGGCCTGGTTGGCGCGGCGCTGGCTCTGAGCTGCTGCCGCTTCAGCCCGACGCGCAGCCTCGTTCGCTGCCGCCTTCTGACGGGCCGACTCGTCGATGGCCGCTTGGGTCTGCCGGTTCACCTCCTGCAGCAGCTGGCCGCAGGCGTTGGCGGCGCGCAGGTTCTCGTCTGCATCGGCCTGGGCCTTATCGCGCTGCTTCTCGGCGGCGGCGATCAGTGTCTGGTCCTTCTTCGCCCGGTAGTCCGACCCGAGCCGGGCGCCCATCAGCAGGACAGCGGCGACTGCCGCAATCCACAGCCCCACGCGGATCAGGCCAACGTAAGGCCGCAGCGGGTCAGGGATCAGCATCGCCGCTGCTCAGCTTGGGCTGCACGAAGATGCGGGTCACCGCAGCCAGGAACGATGTCAGGCCAGCAGATGCCAGTGCGCTGTAGGCCACGGCCTGCTTGAACCCGTCGTGCACCACCGGCAGCCAGTCGGCGGGCAGCAGCACATACGCGCCGATGATGCCAAGCGCGGTTGCGCTGATGATGCCGGCCAGCAGCGACAGGCGCACCGACCAGAACCGCCAGAAGTGGCGCCGGTCGCTTGTGAGTTTCACGTTCTTCACTTCAGCCCCCTGAGCTGCTTCAGCTCCTTGATGTCCTGCTTGTTCTGCTCGACCTGCACGGCCTGCTTGGCCAGTTCGAGCTTCAGCGCTGGGACGTCGGCCAGCTGGGTGTTGAAGGTCTGCAGCTGCTGCTGCACCGTGGCCATCTGCTGGTTCGTCACCTGCTGCTGGGTCAGAACCGCCTGCATGGAGCTGATCAGCCAGTACCCGCCGGCGACGATGAATCCGGCGAAAGCGGTCACGAACCACTTTTCCACCGGGCCGAGGGAAACGCGGGTGCGGCCGTCCTGGCTCGGCTGGACTTCCATCGTCACGCCCTCACCGCCTCAACCGCGGCGCGGTAGTTCCTCGGCCAACGGTCGATGTGCGGCTTGCCGGGGCGCCAGGCGTCCAGGTACTGCGCCCAAGCCACCGAGACGTTGCCGATCGGCGGCAGGCGCTTGGGCAGCGTGAACAGCAGCAGGCGGGCGAACCCAGCGGCCAGGATGTCGTCCTGTTCCAGCTGGGCATACACGCCGGCCGGCGTCGCGGTGACCCCGCGCGCGCCGCAGAGAAGCGCGGCCGCTGCCCGGGTCGACGGGTGGTTCAGTACCCCGCGCACGCCGCCGCCCTGTTCGAACTGCCACAGGCCACGGGCCGGACCCTTCACCTGTCGGCGGTTGGCCAGGCCGGATTCCTGCCCGGAGATGGCCAGCAGCATCACCCGCGCCTCGGGCGAGTCGTAGCGGGCGGCTCCCAGCAGTGCCAGGGCCGGAACAACCACGTGTTGCAGGCACTGCGCCGCGGTCATCGGCAGCCGTAGCTGTGACATGGGTGGATCTCCGGCGATAGGGTGCCAGTCACCGCAGCCCGGCAGGCTCGGCGAATGGGTCCGGTGAGGGTGGACGGGCGTAGATGGTTGCGGGGCCCGGATTCGAACCGGGGACTTCCGGGTTATGAGCCCGGCGGCTTAGACCACTGGCCCACGCCCGCAGGAAAAGTAGTCCCGGAAACGCAGAAGCCCCGGCGCTGGCCAGGGCTTCAGGGGGGACTTCTCGAATGGTGCCAAGTTTCTAGGCCACATTGTCTAGACGCAATACCTTGCACAACGACCGGATCGCATCGAGGCTCATGTGCTTCCACCGGGTCTCGCTCACGCCGAAGTGCTTCACGACCAAGGCCGTTGCATCCTTCATCGCCTGCTTGTGGAGAGGGTCAGACAGGTTCATGCGGAACCACTCACCCTGCGTGTGATAGGCGCGAAGCTGGTCATGGAACATGGCCTCAGCTGACCGAGCTCCACGGGGCAGGTCTAGGTAGGCCACATCGGTGATCGGCATCGGGCAGCCGGTTTGCACGGCGCTGACCCGCGCAGCCAGATCGGTGGTCACCCCGATCTTGCAGAAGCTTTCACCACAGCAAGCGTCGGCGATCATCATGTATACGCGCATCTTCATGCAGCGTTCTCCTTCGAAAGTTGACCCATCACGAATGCCTTTGCGATGGCGAGATAGTCGTAGTAGGTCGGCCGCTTAATATCGATCCCCGCGCGCCGCAGGTTCTGCAGCTTCAGTTCCAGTGGCGCCGACTTCAGGAAGTACTCGCATCGCAGCGTCCGACCGGGCCGGATGTAGCCATACGCCTCCATGGCAAGCACTGCGGATTGGACTTCGTCCCCAGGCGTGTTGATGAGAATGCCGCGGTAGCCACCGGTACCCGGCACGAACCCCTGATGCTCAATCAGGGACTGCAGGAGGTTCCGACTGGAGTAGCCGATATGCTCGTACCGGCCACCGCCATACTCTTCCGCCCACTGGATCAGGCGCGCCTCGAGCTGCTTCTTATCCATCGCGCATCCTCTTCAACACGTTCTCATCGAAGCGAAACACCGGCAACAGGCCATCGGTGTCGCAGCTGCCCTGCCGGTCCGGCCGGCGCTGGCAGTGCGCCGGGCTGCTCCCGCGCTCGCGCATGGTGCAGACCGAGCAGACGCCATGCCGGCGCAGGTAGGCGTTGTATCGCTTCCGGGTGCGGGCCTCTGGCGTGGTCAAAACCCTTCCTCCCGCCGAATCCGATCCGCCATATCCCGGATCTTCCAGTCAGAAGCGCCGCTCGGAATCGTCACCATCTTCTGGCAGCAATTGCATTTGACCTTTGTACGGCCTTCCAGAAGGCGGACGTGGGCCGAAAGCATCGACCAGCGCTGAATGAGACTGCTGTCCTCGCGCGCCAGCTGTGCCAAGGCCCAGATCGGGCTCAGCTTCTCTCCGCAGTCCCGACAAGTAACCTCGGATGCACGCTCGTCTACCAAGAAATGGACGTGCTGGCAGCCGCCATAGCGGTTGACGATGGTCAGCTCGCCGGTGCAAGCGTGCTTCGGCTTAACCGGTAGCAGTACTACATTGTCATCGCTCATGCCGCCACCTCGCCGAACAGGGACGGCGCTGCAGCCAGGTACTCGATGGCCACCTCCAGCCGCGCGCCCTTCTCGTCCGGCTCCATGCGTTCCAGCAGGGTCCGCCGGATCTGCTTGTCGTCCACCCAGGCGATGCCGTTTAGGGCATCGGAGAGCACCTTTTCGCAGTTGCCGAGGTCGATGCACTGCACGGTGTCGTCCCAGGTGTGCGGGTCCTTCCGTGCGCGCTTCGCCCAGTCCTGCGGCCGGTGCGGGAACAGCTTGATGTGCAGCACCACGCGGCCGGTCGCCGGGGTGCGGATGCCGGCCGCCCTGGCCAGGTGCCCGACGGCGGCCTTGTAGGCCTTCGCTTCCTCGGTCACGTAGGTGATTGCCAACGGCTTCGGCTTCTTCGGAATGACGCGAACGGCCCAGTAGCGGTTCGCGCTGATCGGGTACGGGAGGGTCAGACGGGTCAGGCTGCCCATGAGCGGCGCTCCTTCAGGTGTTTTTCGATCAGGGTGTTCTGCAGATCCAGCAGGTAGTCGTCGCTGCCGATCTCCTGGCGGAACTTGCGGGGTTGGCGGGCATAGGAGGGGCCAAACAGCTCCTCGCAGCGGGCGGCCGACCAGCCGCAGAAAGGCTCGCCACGGTGGGACCATGGGTTCAGGCCGATGGTGAAGTCGTGGCCGCGGCGCTTGGCGCCATGCTTGCCGCCGACCGTCAGGTGATGCACCTCGGCGGGGATGGGCCTATCGCCCAGGTCGATGCCTAAGCCATGGGCTACGATGCAGCCGATTTCGCTGATCGCATCCATCCGCTGCTGCTGGGCCACGGTCGGCTTGCCGGTAGAGCGGCCTCGCTTCATGCTGCACTCCTTGCCCAGGCCAAGGACCGACCATGATCGACGTTAATGTGGCTGAGACTATCTATTGCTCTCCACTCAACCTGTTCTGCCATCCACTCGATTGGTGGTCCTCTGCGGCCAGCTGGGCGCAAGCAATCCTCACTGTCGCTACCTTCCTTGGCACCGTTATCTACCAGGCCAAGCAGACTTCCGCCCGAGACTTGGCAGAACGGAATCGCGAAAGCCGAGAGACAATCGTCAGACGCCGCCGGGAGATGGCGCTCGCCAGAGTCATCGCCGCCCGCGAACTCCGACGCTGGCGTCGCGCAGTTCGATCGCTCGCAAGCCAGAAATTCGAGGACGAAGAGAAGGAAGTCGCGTGTGCGCGACAGACACTCGAACAGATCCGCTGGGAGGGAACGTCGGATGAATTGGTGATGCTTGGCGAGGTAGCCGAAATTCTGGTGGATCTGATAGCCACCGCCGACGAGATCTCCGACAGCCTCGCCCATCCGTCGTTCCAACCTCAGCCCCTTGGGCCAAATGTGACTATCCAGGAGCTGCGAGAGCTCTGGAAGCGGCTGGAGACTGGTATCACCCGCGCACTGGAGTCGATGGAAAAGACGCATAATCGCCTTGCTGAGCATCAGTGAGCCCTCCGATTCTGGCCAGCCATTTCCCAGAACTCCGCACGCACGTCGTCGAGCATCACGTGGGTGTAGTGTCGGCCGATGTGCTCAGTGATCCCATCGAACAGGACCTGGAATCGGTCCTGTTCCATTTCGTCGAAGGACAGGCTCTCGGCCTGCTTGACCATCAGGCGGCCGACGCCGGAGACGTCGATCTCTATTTCCTCGCAGCAGATGCCGGACTCGCGCTGTAGACGCTTCACAGCGTCGTGGCTGCCGAACTGCTCCCAGCCTTCCACGTTGTCGACCATCAGCTGGCCGATCTTGTGCACCAGACGATGCTGCCAGCCTTCCCGAGGCTGCTTCAGTTCAGCCCGGACCTCGCGGCCTACCTTGAACTTCCGCTCGCGCATCAGGCGCTGGTCGACGTCATGAGCCGGCACAAGTGCGCCCACCAGCTCACCGGTGGCCGGATCGATCAACTTGGTCACGACCATGTAGATCGGACGGCGCGCTCGCTTGGCGCGGATCTTCTTCGCGGCTGCTGTCGTGGTCATGCGCGATCTCCTGCAGCGCGGTCCTTGCCGCTCCTGCGGTGGCCTGCCGGCGCGTCGAACCCACCGTCATCGTCGCCAGCGCTATCCCGCACCAAGGTCTTCAGGGTGTAGTTCGGCTTCTCGCCGTGGTAGTTCTCGAAACGGCTACATTCCAGGTGGTGGCGCAGGTATGCGGTACCGGTCTCGCCCTGGCGGTTCTTGGCCAGGATGAACTCCGAGATCCCGGGAGCACCGCAGACGTCCTTCGTGTAGTAGTCGTCGCGGTAGATGAAGGCGATCACGTCCGCGTCCTGCTCAATGCCGCCTGACTCGCGCAGGTCGGCCATCACCGGACGCTTGTCGGTACGCGTTTCCAGCGAGCGGTTGAGCTGCGACAGTGCGATCACCGGGCAGCCCAGGGTCTTGGCCAGCTTCTTCAGCGTGCGCGAGATGTAGGAGACTTCCTCGGTCCGGTTGCCGGCCTTGGCCGGGCCCGACAGCAACTGCAGGTAGTCGACCGCGACGACGCCCAGCCCGCCCTTTACCTTGGCGTGCATGCGGGACGCGCGCGCGACCAGCGAATCGACCGGCAGCGAGCCGCAATCATCGATCGCCAGCGGCAGGCCGTGCAGGAAATTGCGGGCGATGCTCAGCTTGTGCCAGTCGTCGTCGGTCAGCTCGCCCTTGACGCGCATGCGCGACAGCGGCACGCCCGAATGCATACTCATCAGCCGCGCGAGCAGCTGCCTGCGCGCCATCTCCAGGCTGAACACCGCAGCGTGCTTGCCCTGTGCCGCGACGCTGTAGACCCACTCGAGCATGTTGGCCGTCTTACCCATCGACGGCCGAGCCGCGAGGATCATCAGGTCGGTGGGTTCCAGTCCGGGCAGTTTCCTGGCCACGTTCTGCCACGGCGGCACCAGGCCGAGGTCAGCGGTTCCGTCGTAGCGCGCCTCCATTTCCTCCCACATGCCCTGCAGGTCGCTGCGCACCATCACCAGGCCACCGTTCCCGCCCGACTGCACGCTGAGGTTGGCGAACTTGGCGGTGGCGCTGGCCACCAGGGCATCGGCGTCCTCGTCGGCAGTGCCGTAGGCATCGTTGGTGATCTCGGTCGCACGCTCGATCACGCCCCGCAGCAGCGCCTTGTTGCGCACGACCTCGGCATAGCCGCGGATGTTGGCCGCTGACGGCGTGGTGCTGGCCAGCTCGACCAAGTACGCACCGTCGCCAACCAGCTCCAGCTGCCGCTGGTTCTCGAACCAGTTGATCAGCAGCACCGTGTCGAATGGCTGTTCCCGGTCGGCCAGATCGCAGATGGCGTGCCAGATCAGCTGGTGATCCCGGCGATAGAAGTCCCGTTCGGTCAGCAAGTCGCGGACCTCGCGCAGCGCTTCCGGCGCCAGCATCAAGCCGCCCAGGACGGACTGCTCAGCGTCGATCGAGTGCGGCGGCACCGGCAAATGGCCGTAGTCGTCGCGGTAGGCAGGCTGAGCACTCATGCGGCCTGCTCCTGATCCTGCTCCCGGGCCCGCTCGGCATCGCGCTCACGGGCCAGCTGCACGCCGGCCGTTGTCAGCTCGCAGGGTCCGGTCGCCGGGAACCACCAGAGCTTGAACCAGTTGCGGCGAACGGCGTCGCGGAAATGGGCCCGCCAGTCCTTCTGCATCCGGCCGCTGTCGCGATGCCGAGCGGCGAACTCGCGCCACGCCAGGTGCAGGAAGTCCCTCGGGATCCCGGTGTCCGTGGCGAACGTGAAGATCGGGTCGGTCCGCGGGATGGCCGACTCGCCCGCCTCCTGGCACAGGTCGAGGAACGCGGCGAAGGTGATCTTCTCCCGCTTCCGTCGTCCGGGCTTTGCCCCCTCGGCGTCAGCCGGGGGGGTATGGGGGGGCTTTTCTTCTTTTGGAGACGGAGACGGAGACGGAGACGGAGCATTGCTAGAAGCTGCTAGGCGCATTGCTGCATCGCTGCTCCCAGCAGTGCTACCAGCATCATTTTTATTGCTACTAGCATCCGAACCGGAGTTTGCAGCACGAATCCGTGCGTACTCTGGAACCTGCCGGTCAGCCTCAGATTCGCCGTGGTGACGCTTCACCGCGTTCCATTTCGCTTTCAGTGAACGCAGGTCCGACCCTGCCGACCACGGTTGGTGATCAGCCCAGTCGTGCAACTGGTAGGCCCCTTCCACACCATCCAGGAAACCAACGGACGCCAGTTCACGGACGAACGCATCGTTCTCGCCGGTCCAATCAGCGGCCAGCTCAATGTCCTCGGCTGACATCCCGGACAGGTCGCCATCGGGCCGGTTGGCACGGGCCCAGAGGATCAGGCACACCAGCGACCAGCCCGCCGAGGCGTCCAGACGGCGGATCAGCTTCTTCGTCTTAGGGTGGCCAGGAAGGCCGACGCTCAGGCGCGCATCGGTGCTCATCACGCACCCCGCAGGAGTTGCAGGCAACCAGCGATGTGCCAGCGCTGCTGGACCAGCCAGATGGCCCTGGCGAGCGGATCGGTCAGGCGCTTCATGCCACTACCCCACGCTGGCCGGTCACAGCCCGCAGGCGCGCCAGCAGGTTGATCATGGCCTCCACCTGCGCAGTGCCGGCGCTGCTGATGGCCTTCATCTCGTTCTCGCTGATCAGGCCGTCAGACAGCGCCTCCTGCAGCGCCTGCGCGAACGCGCCTTGCTTGGCAGCGTTCTCCAGCATCGCGCCCATAACCGACGCCATGCCGTCCGCCTGCATCTTCTGGAGGGTGTAGCCGTGCTCAGCGGCCATCGCATGCAGGATGCGGTCGTCACCGGTCACGCCCATGATCTCGCTGGCTTCGGCCAGGGTCAGGTGATGCGTGTTGTTGTTCGGGTTTACCTTGTTGCGCAGCACCGCGGCGGACATGCCGATGCGGACGGCTAGCGCTTCACTACCACCGGGGTAGTCCTTCACGGTCTTGTGTGCGGCGTCTGTGATGTTCATGGGCGGTCTCGGTGAACGTGGTTTGCGTTACGACGCCGGCGCAAGATGCGCGGCATGGAGAAGCGAGCGAAAAAGGAAGCAAGGCTGCTGTGGGCACCGAATGTGGTCAGGCTGGTGCACATGGCGGGGAGGTCGTACGCGATCAGGAGGGTCAAAGGCCGGGATGTGGTGCGATGCCTGCGCCAGCACCGCCGAACGCCAGGGACGGCGCTGGGGGCGGTGCTCCCCTTCCCTGCTAAGAGGGCCGTCCGTTGACGCCTCCCCTGCTCTCGGTACGGTCGAGGTGCAACACCCACCCAACCGATCAAGGAACTACCCATGTACGAGATCAAGAAGCTGGAACTGCGCCTGCGGCATACCGAGGCGCGGACCGAAGCCCTAGAGGAAATGCTGGTGATCGTGAGCAAGGGACTCATCCCCGGATCCCCCGCAGCCGCCGCGGTCCAGGCGCACCTGCGAGACGCAGCTGCATACGCAGGCCCGTCCGTAGCGAAGAAGGAACTGGCCTCCCTCGCCCGAGCCGTGGGCAACCTGCAGTAGCTACTCCGACGGCCATCTCAGGCTGCGGCCCCGGCGGGTTTAGCGCCGGTTGCATAGAGGTGATGGAGCTGGACGGCAGCCATGCCGCCCGGCTCTTTAGTCCTGCCCTGTTTGATGTCGCTCACGGTCTGAGGCGATTTGCCGATGGCACGGCCAATTTCGGTCAGGGACCAGCCGCGCTGTTCGAGCGCCTTGATTCGGTCTGCCCAGGTGATTTCCATGTGCGCGTTCCTGTTGGGTCGCCCAAGACTATGGGATGCCATAGCTTCATGTCAACGGCATCCCATAATGGGTTTCCGTAATGCTCGCAGCCATGAACACGATTGGTGAACGAATTAAGGAAGCTCGCCGGATACGTGGCCTGTCTCGGCCTCAGTTGGCTGAGGCAGCCAAGATCAAGTACCCGACGCTTGCCGGCATTGAGAACAACGACCAGGCGGGTACGACCCAGCTACCTCAGATTGCAGAGGCCCTCAGGGTGTCCGCCAAGTGGCTTCAGACCGGAAAGGGGGCGATGGAGCTCGCCGAAGTTGGACCTGATGACTCTGACTACACTGACGTCACCGGTTACTCCCAGGCGGTGGGACTGGGTGCGGCAGGTGCCGAAGCTGAAGAGTATGCGGAGACCCACAGCCTCAAGTTCAAGAAGACCAGCCTAAGGCGCAGGGGCATCTATGGACGCAATCTGGCTGTCTACTACGGCAAAGGCGACTCGATGGAACCGACCATCGAGGACGGAGACGCGATCTTGTTTGACACCTCAGATACAAGGGTGGTGGACGGAGCGCTCTACCTTGTCCAGGTTCACGGCGCCGCCAACCCTGAGTACTACGTCAAGCGCGCTATGGTGCTGGAAGCAGGTGTTTACTTTGCGAGCGACAACCCTAGAGGCGACCATAACTGGCAAAAGCCGAGGCCGATGGATTCAAAGAGGGAGCCAATCACCGTAGTTGGTCGTGTTCATTGGATAGGTGGTTGGGCTGACTGAACCCTTGTTTATTACTTAAGGAAGACTTTATGGCACTGGTCGTTTGCCGAGAGTGCGGTGGAAAGGTTAGCGATGCCGCACCCGCTTGCCCTCATTGCGGGTTCCCGCAGACTTCACTTGATTCCCCATCCATCCCCAGCTACCAATCGCCAGCAGAAGTGAAGAGCAAATCGGTCCGCAGCGGCTGCTTAGCAGCTGTTGTTGTAGTCGTTGGCCTTGTAATTGTGCTGCTGGTGCTATCTAACCTGCCAAGAGGCCACGGAGGTAAGGCAAGCACCGATGGAGATTCAACGGGCCGCGCACTGAAGAGCGAGCAGGAGAACCTGCTCCGAGACGTGAAAGACCCATCGATACCTCTCGCCACTAGGGCGGTCCGTGCGGAATACTTGATCGAAAAGTACCCTGCCACTGCGGAGGCAGCGGAGGCTAAGCAGCTCATTGAGCAGATACGGGCTCAGCAGGAAGCGGCTAACCAAGAAGCACCCAAGCTTGCCGCTGAAAGCATTGGAAAGCAGTGGTCGTATTCGACCTTCAAGGACGATATGACGAGCAAGACTGGATACTCTGCATCGGTTACCAGCACGAACAGCTTTGAGTTTGAGTTCCCCTACCAAGGGAAGCAGCATGCACGGTTGACGTTGAGGAAACATCCTCGCTGGGGCAACGACATCCTGTTCTCGATAGAGAAGGGCCAGATCCTTTGTCACTCCTATGGCGATTGCTCCGTTCGCGTGAGATTCGACGAAGGCCCTGCCATGACGCTGACCGGAACTGATCCTTCCGACAACAGCACAGAGACCGTCTTCATCCCAGGTTTCCAAAGGTTCTCATCGCAGTTGGCTAAGGCAAAGACGGTAAGGATCGAGGTGAACGTCTTCCACCAAGGCGCACTTACGGCGACCTTCGACGTATCGGGATTCGACCCGAAGCGGCTCAGTTCCGCCCAGTAGCGCTGAAGCAAGATATCCGACAGCTCTGAACCCCGCCCCGGCGGGGTTTTCTGTTCTCGCCAAAGAAATTTATGGGATCCCATTGACAGTGAACTATGGAATGCCATAGCTTAGCCCCGTCGGCCCACCCGGGCCATCCAGACGGGGCTCCACATGTTCGAGAACCTGCCGAGGAACACCGCGCGGTCCCGCTACCTGGGCCTGCGGTCGCACCTGCGCTGCCAGGACGATTGCCGCGAGGAACGGGGACTTCCGCTGCACCCGGCCAATGGCTTCATCGCCTGCCCGGACTGTGACGGCACCGGCGAACACACCCGCAACGACAGCGCCATCGGCGACCCGCAGTGCGAGTACGGCGTGGCCTGCGGCCGCTGCAACGGCGAAGGCGAGATTGCCGATGGCCTGATCGACCCGCTGCTGCTGATAGCGAAGTACCGCAAGGGCCGCTTCGGCTGGGCCATGAGCGAGCTCCGGGCGGCTGACCGCCGGTACCACTACAACCTGTACCGGATGCGCGCCATGCGCCCCTGCAGCGGTCTGGCTGCGGTCGACATGCTGGCCCGGGCACAGATGTGCGCCAACGACACGGCCCGCGCAATGCAGCAGGTGGCCGCATGACCGCCGCCGACCGAGCCCTGCACTTCCAGGCGCTGAAGCTGGCTTCGGGCTACCTGCTGGCCTTCTGCCTCGGTGTGGCTTTCACCGTCACGGTGCAGGCGGTGCTGTCGTGAGCCCGTTTGACCATCTGGACGCAGCCTTCGCCGACCACTTCGGCTTGCCCCCGATCACCCCGCCGATGTCGCTGGCGGAAGCCCGAGAACAACGCAACCGCGAGGCCGTGGACGGCCTGTGCGTGGAGGAAAACGACGATGAGCAGTAAGCACACCCCGGGGCCGTGGGCCTATCAAGAGGACAGCGACGCTTACACGCACATCGTGCGCGGCTCCAGCAACCGCTTCATCTGTCAGCTGGCTCAAACCACGTCGGCCGAGATCGAAGCCAACGCCCGTCTGATCGCCTCAGCGCCGGAGTCGCATGAAGCGAACCAACTGTTCGTGCAGGCGATCAACGAGATGCAGGGAATCAGCCCTGACCACAGCGACGAGCGCATCTACGACGAGATGCCGAGCAGCCAGCTGGCTATCGCCTACTTCGCTGCCCGCGCCGCCATCGCCAAGGCCACGGGCGGTGCGCAATGAGCCGCCGCTACCGCATCGCCTGGGCCGCCGTCGCGCTGTTCGCCGCCGTCGTCGTGCCGCTGCGCATCGCCGAGATCCACCAGGCCCACTCCGACTGTGACGCTGCGAAGGCCCGCTGGGCCAGCACCAGCAGCGTGCGCGGCTGACCATCCCCGCCGGCGCGGCCGGCTCCTACGAGAGGCACCACCGATGTTCCAACTCGATCAACACGATGCGGTCTTCTCGCATCTGAACCTGCGGAAGGAAAAGCACGGCGACGAAGACGCGGCCGCTGCTGACCTGAAGTTCTCGCTGAACGCTCCGAACACGATCCTCAACACCATCGACCCGGCCATCCTGCCGGCGTTCTGGAAGAAGGCCGACAAGGGCCAACAGCAGAACCTGCCGATGGAAGGTAGCACCGACCTGGTGGCGCTGAATCTGCCGCTGCTGGGCGAGCAGGACATCACCGGGAAGTTCGAAGGCTACGAGCTGTCGATCGGCTCCCTGATGGACCACATCGAGCCGGTGTTCTTCGCAGACGCCAAGGTGAAAAAGATCACCTGGAAGCCGCTCGAAGGCGGCAGCGTAGCCATGGGCTTCACCGTCTCGGTGCTGCTGGACGAGGACGAAGACGCCGAGCTGATCTCTGCATGGCGCCGCGGTCAGGTGCGCCTGACCCTCACGCCGCCGAGCGCAGCCGCCCAGCAGGCCGACCTGGCCGCGTAACGAATTCCCCGCCCTCACGGGCCCCGCGCCGGCCTGGATTCCACGACGCCGGCATCCATTCCTCGACACCACGCCAACGGGAGTTCTAACCATGGCACTGCGCATCATCCGCTCCACCGACCCTATCACGGTCACCCGCCTGAACGTCTGTATCTACGCTGCGCCCGGCCTGGGCAAAACGTCCATTTCGTTCACCGCTGACAAGCCGCTGCTGCTGGACTTCGACCGCGGCGCCCACCGCTCGGCCAACCGCAAGGACACCGTGCAGGTGGAGCGCTGGGAAGACGTGGCGCACATCACCGCCGACGACCTGGCCGACTTCAACACGGTGGTGGTCGACACGGCCGGCCGCGCGCTCGACACCCTGACGCCGGACATCATCCGCCGCAATCCGAAGATGGGCCGGGGTGGTTCGCTGACGCTGCAGGGCTTCGGGCAGCTGAAAAGCGAGTTCGTCGCATGGCTGAAGCACCTCAACAGCCTGGGCAAGGACGTGGTTCTGATCGCCCACATGGATGAGCAGCGCAACGGCGACGAGATCATTGAGCGTCTGGACGTTCAGGGCGGCAGCAAGGGCGAGATCTACAAGGCTGCGGATGCCATGGGCCGGCTGTCGATCCGCGACGGCAAGCGCATGCTCAACTTCAGCCCGACCGATGCGTCGTTCGGGAAGAACCCGGGCCAGCTGGAGCCGCTGGAAGTGCCTCACCCGGAGCGTGACCCGCAGTTCCTGGCTCGCGTGATCCAGCAGATCAAAGACCGGCTCAACGCCATGACCGAGGAACAGCGCGAGGCTCAGGCTGCACTGGAGAAGTGGCGCGACCGTACCACCGCTGCCGGGGACGTTGCCGCGATCAATGCGCTGCTGCCGGAGGCAAAGGGCGGCTCGCAGGCCATGAAGGTGCTGCTGAACGACCGTGCCGCCGCGCTCGGCCTGACCTTCGACAGCAAGGCCGGCCAGTACGCCGCGCCGAAGGCGGCCTGACCGTGCTGGCCCGCGTGTCCAACATCGAGGCGTTCCGGAAGTGGCGGGACGCCGACGACCAGCCGGTGGCAGACCTGGTGCGCTACATCACCGTGGATCGGCCCACCAAGGCGATGCTGGCCGGTACCGCGTTCCACGATGCTCTGGAGCACGCGGTGCCGGGCGACTACGACGTGCTGCAGGCGATGGATCACACGTTCCATCTGCCCGACTGCGAGCTGGTACTGCCGACGATCCGCGAGGTTCGCGCTTATGGCGAGTACGGCGGCCTGACCGTGACCGGCAAAGTGGACTGCCTCGACGGAAAGCGCGTCGATGACCACAAGACCACCAGCCGGTTCGATGCCGAGCGGTATCTCGCCGGCTACCAGTGGCGGTACTACCTGGACCTGTTCGGCGCCGACGTCTTCCGCTGGAACGTATTCGAGCTGAAGGAGGTGGGCGAACTGGAGTACCGCGTGTCGCCCCCGCAGCTTCTGGAGGTGACCCGCTACCCCGGCCTGCACGAAGACTGCATGCAGCTGGCGCTGGACTACCTGGCCTTTGCCGAGGAACACCTGCCGGCCAACTACCGCGCCGAGGTTGCGGCATGAGGGGCCTCAACTACGACTATCCCCACGTCGGTACGAAGCGCGGCGGCAACAACCGCGCCCGCCAGTTCGACCACGTGATCGACGGGAAGCGCGTCACGACCATGGAAGTGGCCGAGGCGCTGGGCCTGACGAAGAAGCAGGCCGCGGCGCGGCTGAAGCTGGGCCCGTTCCCGCTCACCTGGGAAGGCCTGCGCGGAGATCCGCTGGCATGAAGACCTGCACGAAGTGCGCGGCCCGGCTGCCGCTGCGGTTCTTCCCCCTGATCAACGGCAAGGCCACCGCCGCGTGCGCGCCCTGCCGGAACACCGAGCGCCGCCTGCACGACCCGCTGCGCCCCCTGCGCCGCGACCCGCTGCAGGTCCACCTGAACAACCTCACCCAAAGCTGGCAGCGCCGCACCCGATGGCCGCTGCTGGCACATCAGGAGTCGCAACGATGAAGAACGGAGATATGCCCACAGCCCCGATGCTCAATGAGCATGGCTGCCCCCAGCATTACTCATCGATTCTGGTCCAACAGGGGCAGGTCACTGGCCTGACCAAGCGCGAACTGATCGCGGCAATGGCTATGCAGGGGTTCTTGGCAAACAAGGCCCATGCAACTCACTTCATGCCTGAGCACGACGCACGCTACTGCATCCAGATTGCCGACGCGCTTCTGGCCGAGCTGGAGCAGAGCGCATGACCAGCATCCACGTACAGCCGACCTTCGACCTGGCCACGCAGGCCGAGAAGAACCGCCAGCGGGCGGAGATCGACGCCGATATTGCGCGCTTCGAAGCCGCCGGCGGCAAGGTCCAGAAGCTCGGCAACAGCCCCATCGACCGATCCACCATAAGCCGCCGCCAAGTGGTCGAGGGTGGGCACGACAGCCGCACGAAGAAGGGAGCCCGCGCATGAGCAGCAATATCAAACGTTGGGATTACGACCATCTGGCGGGTGGACCCACCGAGGACGCAGAGGGCAGCTACGTCCTCCACTCCGACCACGAGGAAGAGGTAACCCGCCTGCGCGCTGAGCTTCAGAACGCCGCCAAGGCCGCGCTCGATGCAACTGCGCTGGCCTGCGAGAAGGAGCGGGAGGCGGATGCGCTGCGGGTGAAGTGCGACGAATTGTCCATGCTTCATGTGGCGGCAATTCAGGACAAATCGCATCTTGAAATCAAGTATCGCAATGCATGCAGCCGAGCTGATCGTGACCAGGAGGATGCGGAGCGGTATCGGTGGCTGCGCAACAAGGCGAATGACTCCTATCGATCTGCGCCCATGGTTGCGGCAAATCCGATGGACCGCGAGACCACAAGGCTGATCCATTCCGAAGAACTGGACACAGCCATCGACGCCGCAATGGGAGCATCCGCATGACCACCGACAACAAGACCCTGGCGGACGTGCAGTCCGGTGGGAGGGTGAGGCTGGGGGGTGCACACTCGCTCGCTGATCGCATCACCGACCACCTTTGCAATAACGAGTACGACATTGGTGGTCGAGCTGAACTGCTGTCGTGTGTATCTGAAGCCATCGCCGCCGATGCGCGTGAGCGTTTTGAGGCGTGGGCGCGGCTGAGGGGTCACACCCTCACGCGTGCAGCTGACGGCGAATACTGCTTCATCAATGTTCGAAACCTGTGGACTCAATGGCAAGCTGCCCTCTCAACCCAGCCCTCCCCGGGTGGTCAGGGGGATGCGCTAGAGTTGCTGGAAGCCTATGACCAAGCCGTTGAAGACCTATCGACGGAGCGCTCCGATGGCTGGAACGAGGACAACCGACGCCCGCAGTTGGAAGCCGATGTTGCCGAACTGCGCGCCGAGTTGGTCGCAGCACTCGCCGCCCGCCAGCCGGTGGGGGAGCCGGTAGCAGCTATTGGCACGATTGAGGAAGACGAGGGCGGATTCGTTGTTCATCTGTATCCCAGCGAATCGTTGCCAGTCGGGGCAAAGGTCTACGCCGCACCGCCAGGAGGTACGGAATGAACAAGGTTCCGATGGCGCGACTGCGGGAGCTCCTGAGGCTGGATGCAGATACTGGACTGCTGCACTGGTTGGTTGGAAGGCCAAATGGAGCTAAGGCTGGCGATGTGGCTGGAGGACAGGACCGCAACCGGTACGTACGCCTGGAGGTAGACCAAGTGAAGCTGGCCGCCCATCGGGTGGCGTGGGCACTGCACACAGGCTACTGGCCGCCAGATGGAATGCAGATCGACCACATCAACGGGATCAAGACTGACAACCGGCCGGTGAACCTAAGACTGGCGAACAACAGCGAGAACCAGTGCAGTGCCAAGTCTCGCCCGGGCCGCTCCGGTCTGCGAGGTGTTGATTGGTCGATCCAGATGGGCCGTTGGAGGGCAAAGATCATGAAGGGCAAACGCACCATCCACCTAGGCTACTTCCACGACAAGAACGAAGCCCACGCTGCGTACTGCCAAGCAGCAACAGAGATCCATGGTCCGTTCCATAACACCGAGTCACGGAAGGCAGATAGCCAGGCGGTGGGCAAATGAGCGCCGACAGCGAGCAGGATCCACCCCGATACGTGGTGCTGAAGGCATCCGGCAGTCGGTACGCCTACGTCAACGACACCCACGAACGCCGCACGGTGACCCGCTGGGACATTCTGAAGGCGAACGGCTGGGACAAGGCTGAGCTGCAGTGCAAGCGGCTCAACGAAGAGTATGAGCGAGGGCAGACCAATGGCTGATCCAATGATCCTTGTAGCCCACGGCGCAAAGGCCAAGCAGAACTTCGACGCCGAGCCTCCGCGCTGCATGACCTGTGTCTACTTCCGCCGCGAGCCGCACACCCTCCACGAACTTCGGCAGGTCAAGACTCATCGAGGGAAGATCAGGACGATCAGGGTTCCCAAGCGGAAGGACGCCATCCTCAACCCGATCGTAGACCGCTGCAGCTTCGGAAATTTCCTGGTTAAGCCTCACGCGATATGCGACGAGTGGCGGAGCCGCGCTGGCGAGGTAATTGACCATGGCTGACCAGCTGCTCACCGCTGCAATGGAGGACTACGTATGAGAGTTCTGATCGCCTGTGAGTACAGCGGCGCAGTCCGGGATCAGTTCCTTGGGGGGGGCATGAAGCGATGAGCTGCGACCTCCTCCCAACCGATGTTCCTGGACCGCACTACCAAGGCGATGTGCGCGACGTGCTGGACTATCCGTGGGATCTGATGATCGCCCATCCGCCATGCACCCACCTATCGGTCAGCGGCGCGCGGCACTTCGAGGCCAAGCGCATGGACGGCAGGCAGCAGTCGGCGGTTTCATTCTTCATGATGCTGGCGAAAGCAGATATCCCGATGATTGCCATCGAGAACCCGGTTTGCATCATGTCCTCGATGTGGCGTCAGCCGGACCAGGTTATCCAGCCGTGGCAGTTCGGCCATGGTGAGACAAAGGCTACGGCGCTGTGGCTGAAAGGCCTTCCCCGCCTAACGCCTACCAACATCGTGGAAGGCCGTGAGGATCGAATTCACCGTATGGCACCCGGCCCCGATCGCTGGAAGGAACGCAGCAAGACCTATCCGGGGATTGCCGCAGCGATGGCCGACCAGTGGGGATCAATTCTGCACCTGCGGAGGATGTCCGCATGAACACCGCCACCGAGCAGCTGCGCGCTGCGCTGGCCACGAACTGAAGGAGGACACCATGGCTACCGAGCCGCTCGTTTTCATCAAGATGCCCGAGGTCAAGCGCCGCACGGGCCTGGGCAAGACCACAATCTATGACCGGATCAGCGCCGGCACCTTTCCGGCGCCTGTGCCGCTGGGCGGCAACGCGGTAGGCTGGATCGAGGCTGAGGTGGACGCCTGGCAGGCCGCCCGGGTTGCCGAGCGGGATGGAATTGAACCCGCCAAGGCTGCATAGAGTGGGGGTATTGCTGGGGGTATCGGTTTCGGACACCAGCACAAACCACCTTCACCATCAACAACTTGCGTTCACATTGCGGTAGGGCCCACCTCCACCAATACCGGGTCCGCAAGGGTCCACGAAAAGCCGGAATCCCTCGTCAAATAAGGGGTTCCGGCTTTTTCGTTTTCCACCCTTGTCCACCGGTACCGACTAGGCCCCGTATCCGTCGCTTAGTCTCACTGACGAGGCAATCGTTGACGGCGGGGGCCATTTGATTCAGCGCCTGGAACGCGTCGCCTGGAAGCACTTCAAACCTTGGATGAGCGGCAACCTACTGCCGCTCCATCGTTGGCCGTCCACCGGCAGGCCATGAGATGCGATAGGCCAGGACATCGCTAGCAGCGACCGTCACATTCTGGAATGTTGAGACGTTCTGGCAAAGACCGCCACCGGCCTCAAGCTTCAGGAAGTAGGTTCCAGGCACCACGTGCATGCTGACCGATTCGCCTGGCTTCAACGCAACGACCTTCTGGTTGTCTATCAGGATGTCGAACGAGCAGCCACCGCCCGCAAACCCTTTATCGCGAGTCACGTTGATGGTGGCCGAGCGATCGGGACTGCTTTCAAGGTAACTGGCGTCGTACATTCGACCGGCTGACACAGCCTTCGCTGTCCCCGGGTTGACTGCCGTTGAGGAGCATCCGGCGGCAAGCAGGACCAAGAACCCCAGAGCCGAAATCTTCTTCATACGTCCTCCCTGTAGGCAGGCGAGTCTACCCGGCCGACAAGTTCAAGGAAAACCTGCCCGTCCGGGGCAAGAAGCCGGATCCCGTTACGACCGGGGTTCCGGCTACGTTTATGCCTGCACGTCTGGAAGGCTGTAACTCCAGGCCCTTTTCATTGCATCATTCCGTCCATCGAGACCCCGATCTCCGCCAAGGAAGAACTGTGATGAAGAAGCTGCTCGTCCCTGCTCTGCTGATTACCGCACTGTCCGGCTGCATGCCTACCAAGCAGGCATCCCCCGAGCAGATCAAGGACGCTCCGGCCGCACGCATTTTCCCGATCGACGCCCAGGGAGAACCCACGGGCACCATCACGGTCACCCGCGACGTTGGATTCGTGGGCAGCGGCTGCTACATGGGCGTCATGGTCGACGGGAAGATGGCCGCACATCTCGACCCCGCCGAGCGCCTGTCCCTTGTCCTGGCCGAGGGGCGCCACGTACTGACCGCCACGCCTGTCCAGGGGCGGGGCCTGTGCGGCGTGCTGCAATCGGAGAAGACCAACAATTCCCGCCGGCGCTCGACCGAAATCAACGTCCGCGCTGGCGCCACACAGGCCTATCGCCTCTACTCCTCCGCTGAAGAGTTCCCGGTGATCGAGCCAGCGTTCTGATTCCTGCTACCGCCAGAAGGATCTGCAATGAAAACCGCCACAACCACGCTCGCCCTGCTCCTCGCTGCTTTCGCCGCTGCCCCAGCCACACACGCTGCCACACCAGCCATCGCGCCCCCCGGCACCGCCACGCTCGAAGCGCTGCTGGCCTGCAAGGCCGGCTCGAACTTCAGTGCGGCCGAAGCCATCGATGCGCTGCAGGCGGCCGGCCTGGCCAAGAAGCCAGGCGGCACGTTCGAGCCGGAGGACAAGCCGGTCGCGCTGTTTGGCGGCACGGTCACCAGTGCCGATGTAAACGTGGCCGAAGGCGAGAAGAGCCTCTTCGTGTACTTGAACGGTGTCGATTCCAAGCGCCTGGCCAAGGCCTGGTCGGTGACCGAGGTCAACGAGCACGCCAGTACCGAAGAGCCGTCCTACGTGAAGCGCATCGACAAGCGCCACACCCTGCACGTGATCGCGGGTGACGACTACGAAGGCTATTCGGCAGCGGTGAAGTGCCAGATCAGCCGCTGATGGGGTAGCCGACGCTACAGCCAGCGTGGCACGCGATGACGGTACTGCGCGTACGCCTCCGGAAAGCGGGCCATCAGTGCCCGCTCCTCCGGCAGGATCTGCAGCCAGGTGATGTACACCAGGAACAGCGGCACCACCAGCAGCGCGATCAGGTTCTGCAGGTACACCATGGCCCCAAACAGGACCAGCGCCTGGCCGAGATACATCGGATTTCGCGTGCGGCGGTAGATTCCGCTGGTAACCAGCGCGCTCGACGCCGAAGGCCGCAGAGGATTGACGGTGGTACCGGCGCGCTGGAACGACAGCTTGGGCAGCAGATTGAGCACGACACCCAGCGTCATCGTCACGCCTGCCAGCAGGATCGGCACCGGCACACGAAGGTGCAAACCCGGCAGCAGCCAGCGTGCTGCAAAGCCTGCAGCGGCGCACAGCAGCAGTACCACGGGCGGGGGAATGCGGGTTTCAAGCCAGGCCATCGCGATCACCGTGTCCCTTCCATTCACCGCAGTGTCACACGGGAATGGCTGAATCGCCCACGGCGGCCAGGCCCAAACCGACCGCCCGGTCTATTCCGCTTTGACAGGCCGGCCGCTAGAGTGGCGCCACCGCGCAGGAGGATCGTATGGCTACCACGGGCTTGGGCTTCATCGGCCGCACGACCCTCATCATCACCGTGCTGCTCACCCTGGGCGGCTGCGCGACGCTGCGCCAGTTCGGGCCGTCGGTGCAGGTTGCCTCGGTCACGCCCGGCCAGTACATCGCGCTCAAGCGCGGTGACATCCTCACCTCCGGCAAGCTCAGCGCGGCGACCACCGAGACCCTGCGGGTGGCCGGCCTCGACGAAGGCGTCTGCGCCAAGCCCGGCCTGCCCTGCATCGAGGCGATGGAAGGCAGCATCGTGGTACGCGAGGAAGACAAGCGCTCCAGCCTGGCCGAGCTGTGGCTGCAGTATGCGATGACCCTGCCCGCGCCGAAGCGCGAGTACTCGGCATCCGGCCGCGCCAAGACTGCGATCACCGAGCTGGATGCCGACTTCCAGCCGCGCCTGGACGCCTGGATGCAGGTTGCGCGCCAGGCCTATGCCTATCTGTTCTTCACCGAACGCACCGCCAACCAGCGTGGTTTCGAAGACCGCCAGACCCAGGTGCGCGACTACTACAACCTGGCTGTGCAGGAAGCCTCGGTGCAGCTGTACAACGCGTATGCCACCGGGCGCGTGCACAGCCAGGCCAGCCATTTCCAGCTGGGCCGCTGGACCTTCGTGCTGGCGCCTTCAGGCGAAGCATCGCCGCTGGATACGCGTACCCCTACCGAGCTGGTACCGGCGGCCTCGCTGTCCTTCACCGGCACGCTGCGCAGCGTGCATCGCCGCGATGGCTTCGGTGCCGAGCTGGTGGCGGTGATGGACGACCCGGCCGGCAGCACGGCTACCCCGCCTGCAGCAACGACGCCTGCCACGCAGGCAGGCAGCCCGGCCAGCCAAAGCTGGAGCGAGATGCCCTCGCCTTCGATGACGGTGCTGCTGCGCTTCTCGGGCAAAAACCTGTGGGAGGTGCTGCATGACGACGAGCCGGAACTGGAGATCCACGATCCCTACCAGGTCTCGGAAGTGACCCTGCATGGCCAGCAAGTGCCGTTGGCGGCCAACTTCACTGCGGGCTATGCACTGTGGCTGGCACGCTCGAACTTCAGCCACCAGTCGCTGCGCTCGTTGTTTGGTGGCAAGGGCGGCATCGACACGCCGCATCTTTACATGATGCAGCCCTACGACCCGAACCGCCGCGTGCTGTTGATGATCCATGGCCTGGCCAGCAGTCCGGAGGCCTGGGTCAACGTGGCCAACGAACTGATGCGCGACGACGAGATCCGCCAGGACTTCCAGGTCTGGCAGTTCTATTACCCGACCAACATGCCCATCGCGATGAGCCACGATGCAATGCGCCACACGCTGGCCGAAGTGTTCAAGCACTTCGACCCCAGCGGCAAGGCGCAGGCCTCGCATGACATGGTGCTGGTCGGGCACAGCATGGGCGGGGTGATCGCGCGCTTGATGGTGTCCTCTTCCGGCGACCACCTGGTCGACACCCTGCTGGCCACCGCGCAGATGACGCCCGCCCAGCGCGAGCTGCTGCGCACCAAGGGCGCGCCGGTGCTGACCTTCCTGCCGGAACCGGAAGTATCGCGGGTGGTGTTCATCGCCACGCCGCATCGCGGCACCGACGTGGCCGGCACCCGCCTCGGCCGTTGGATTGGCCGCCTGGTACGGCTGCCGCTGACCGTGCTGGAAGACGTGACGACGCTGGCCAACGACGGCCAGATCGATCGCAACGATGGCAAGCACGGCTACCAGATGAACAGCATCCAGAACCTGGACAAGGACGATCCGTTCGTCCGCGCCGTCGCCGACCTGCCGATGTCACCGAAGGTGCACTACCACTCGATCATCGCCCGCGCCAAGGCCGATGGCCCGCTGGAAAAGACCGACGACGGGCTGGTGCCCTACTGGAGCTCGCACCTGCCGCACGCGGATTCGGAGAAAGTGATCGTGTCTGGGCACAGCGTGCAGGAAGCCACGCCGGCCATCATCGAGCTGCGGCGGATCCTGCATGAGGACATGCAGGAATACGGACGAACGGGGAAGTAAGCCGCCGGCCCCGGCAGATCAGGCACCTGCCGTGCGCCGCGAGAACGTACCGTGCAGCGCTGCCGGGATCGCGAAGCCCTCCATGCGCACCTCGGGCCGGTAGCCGGCGCTGGGGGTGAAACGGAATTCGCGCGCCAGCAGCCCGCACAGCAGTACCAGCTGCGCGTTGCCGACCGCCGATCCCACGCAGGAACGCGTGGGGAAGCCATAAGGCACATAGATACCAGCGGTGCGCTTGCGCCGCTCCGGCAGCCAGCGATCGGGATCGAACTGCAGCGGGTCATCCCAGTACTTCGCCGAGCGATGCTGGATGAACGAGCTCAGCTCGAACACCGTGCCCTCGGCGATGGCCTGCCCTTCCACCTGCAGATCGCAGGCGGCCACGCGACGGTTGTTGAAGGGCGTGGAGTACAGCCGCATTACTTCCTTCAGGAAGCGCATGGTGCAGGGAATCCTGGCCATCGGCAGCGCATGGATCTCCGCATCCGAGAGCGGTGCGAATTCCTCCTCGATGCGCTGGCGCCAGTGCGGATGCATCTGCATCGCCAGCAGCAGGCAGGCGGCCATCATGCCGGGCACGCCGGAAATGGCGATCAGCTGCACGGTGACCAGGTAGGTAACCTTGTCCAGGCCGATGCGCTCGCGCAGGCTCAGCAATGACTGCGCGTAGTCCAGCGGCACGCGCCCGTCGCGTACGCGTCGCTTCAGTTCGGCGGCGATCGCCCGCGATTCGCCGCGACCGATGAGGAAGTTGCGCAGCAGATGACGCCGATGGATGACCTGCTCGACCTGGGTGGTGTAGCGCAGATGCAGGGCGCGTTCGATGGCCGCGGTGCCGCGCGCGTCGAGCCCGTCGATCACCAGTGGCACCAGCGGATGCGCCATCACCTTCCACACGGCGGGCGTGGCATCCAGCTCGCGCCCGCACAGTGCGTCCAACGCCTGCCGCATGCGCGACTGCAGCGCCTCCAGGGTCTGCGCTCCGGTAAGCTCAGCACTGCGCGTGGCGATCAGGCTGCGTACTTCGGTCCAGCGCACGCGTTCGTGCCGGCGGAACAGGTCGGCCAGCGACTCGACCACGAACAGGTGCTCGGAATTCTTCTTGTCGACCTTGCCGGCCAGCTCCGGGCAGAACACCCCGATGCCGCCGGTTTCCAGTTTCAGCACCGGTCCTTCGCGCTCCACGCGCGCAGCCAAGCGCTCGGCAGCAATGGCGCTGCCTTCATTCGACATCCCTTGCATGCAGTGCGTCTCCGGCAGGAAGGGACTCGAAAGACGAGTCCCTTCGTCTTGCTACCGCTCAATCGCGGGGTTGCCCCGCAGGATCAGAACTCGACCCAGAGCGGCCAGGTATTCCACACACTGCTCTTCTCGTTCGGATGGATATTCAGAGTGACGCGCAATGCTCGGGCGAATCTTTTCATTTTCATTCCTTTGCTTGCTGTGTGGTTATGCCGGGATTATCCCGGCACCGGCTAGATAACACGACATAATCCTGCTGTCCAACCGGGCCGCTGCCGCGATGCAGCATCCGGGTGATGGTCCATTGAGGGGAATCCCTCATCGCGCCTGCGCACGCGGCCTCCTATGCTGGGCTCACTTTCCCCCCAACGGAGGTCCGCATGAACACGCAAGAGCCCAGCCGCCAGCCCAGCCCCGATCCGGCCGAGCGCGATGCCTTCTTCCCGTCGCCGTATTCGCTGTCGCAGTTCACCTCGCCGAAGAGCGACCTGTCCGGCGCCGACTATCCGGATGCGCGCCGCGATGGCCGCTGGAAGGTACTGATGATCGCCGCCGACGAACGTTATCTGCCGACCGCCAATGGCCACCTGTTCTCCACCGGCAACCACCCGGTGGAAACCCTGCTGCCGATGTACCACCTGGACAAGGCTGGCTTCGATATCGACGTCGCGACGCTGTCCGGCAACGCCGTCAAGTTCGAATGGTGGGCCTTCCCGCGCGAGGACCGCGAGATCGGCGCCCTGTACGAACGCTACGAGGCGCGCTTCCGCCAGCCGTTGCAGCTGGACGAGGTGGTGGCTGGCCTGGGCGCCGATTCAAACTATGCCGCCATCTTCATTCCGGGTGGCCACGGCGCATTGATCGGCCTGCCTGAAAGCACGGCAGTGAAATCCGCGCTGCAATGGGCCATGGCCGGCCAGCGCCACATCATCACGCTCTGCCATGGCCCGGCAGCGCTGCTGGCGGCAGGTATCGACGAAGCCGGGGATGGCTCGCTGTTCCGTGGTTACCGCATCTGTGCCTTCCCCGACGCGATGGACCGGCAGACACCGGAGATCGGCTACATGCCGGGGCAGTTGCGTTGGTTCTTCGGTGAACGCCTGGCCCAGCAGGGCGTGCAGATCGTCAACGAGGGCATTGATGGCAGCGTGCTGCAGGATCGCCTGCTGCTGACCGGCGACAGTCCGCTGGCCGGCAATGCGCTGGGCAAGCTGGCCGCGCGCACGCTGCTCGACGCGCTGGCCGGGCGCTGAGCCAATGCCTGCGCTGGTGCCCGCGCTGCTGGAACTGGAACAGGCGCGGTCGCTGGCCGCGGTGGGCGGCGTGCTGCGCGCCGCCGCCTCGCCACTGGGCTACGACCGGCTGCTGGTGTTCGCCACCGGAACCGGGCTGGAGCGCGACGCGCAGCGCGTGTACTGGATCGAGGGTGACTGGTTCGGCGACGGCAGCGATACCGATCTCACCCGCTACCTGCACGCCTGCCCGGTCAACCGCCATGTGCTGGACAGCAATGCGCCGTTCTTCTGGAGCAAGCGCCAGGGCGTGCGCGGCGAACGCTACCAGGTGGTGAAGCAGCCGCGCGGCGATGGCCTGCATGGGTTGCAGGTACCGGTGTTCGGCCCGACCGGCCTGGAAGGTGCGGTCAGCTTCGCCGGCACCTCGATTGATGCGTCCGCCAGCGCGCGCCTGCAGCTGGAAATGGTCGGTGCGTCAGCCTTCCGTGCGGCGCGGCGGCTTGCCGAAGCGCCGGCGGATGTTCCCGTAGGCGCTTTGAGCGCACGCGAACGCGAAGTGCTGCGCTGGGTTGCCGCTGGCCGGCGCCAGGCCGAAATCGCGGCCACGCTGGGGCTGTCTGCACGCACGGTGGAGAACCATCTGCGGCGAGCGCGGCAACGGCTCGGCGTGGCTACCACCGCGCAGGCGGTGCGCGCGGCAGCCCGCCGTGGCGAGATTGAAGACTGATCCAGGCACTGCCGTTGCCGTCACGCGCAGCGCGGCGTCAGCGTACCGATGAAGTCGACCGGAATGGCAAAGCCTTCCAGCTGCATCCACGGTGTTGGCTCATCCTGTACCGTCAACTCGAAATCGCGGGTCACCAGCGCGCAGAACAGCAGCAGCTGCGCGTGGCCGACCGCACTGCCGATGCAGGCCCGCGAGGAAAAACCGAAAGGTACGTAGGCGCCCTTGTTGGCCTGGCGTCGCTCCGGCAACCAGCGATCAGGATCGAAGCTGTCCGGGTTCTGCCAATACTCCGGGGAGTGATGCTGGAAGTAGGACGACAGCTCGTACGCCCCGCCCTTGCGGATGCACACGCCCTCGATATCGATATCGTGCGAGGCCGGACGGTGCAGGGCGAACAGCCCCGGCCACAGCCGCAGGGTTTCCTTGACGAAACGCGACGTGCACGGCAGCGACTTGATCGGCAGTGCGTACAGCTGCTCCAGGCTCAGCGCCGAGGTTTCCTCGCGGATGCGCGCCTGCCAGTGCGGAAAACGGTGCATTGCGTACAGCAGGCTGGCCGCAGTGATGCCCGGCAGGCCCGACATGCCGGCCAGCACCATCGATACCAGATAGGCCACGCGATCCACCCCCACCCGCTGCACCAGCGGCAGCAGGGATTGCAGGAAGTCCTCGCGCGGCACGGTCCCGCGTGCACGACGCCGGATGTGCCGCGACACCGTGCGGGCCGCGCGGCGGGAAAGATGGAAGTCGATGATCCGTCGCCAGAACGAGAAGTTCTGCAGCACGATGGCGTTGTATCGGGTCTTCTGCTCACCGATGAGCGCATCGACATCGGAACGACTGAGGCCATCGATCAGCAGCGGCAACAGCGACTGCGAAATCGTCCACCAGCTCAGTTCGCTGAGGTCGTGCGGCCTGTCCGCGCGCTGGGCAAGGAAGCCGTGCATGCGCGTGTAGAGGTCGCGCATGTGGCCGGGACTGGCCAGCCGCCCGGCCTGCTCGCTCAGCAGTGCCCGCACCTCGCGCCACGCAACCGGATCCCTGCCTCTGCGCAGCCCGAGAAAATCAATCAGTGAATCCGGTACGGTGTGCTGGTCGGTGTTGGCCTTGTCGATCCTGACCGCCAGGGCCGGATCAAAGATGCCGACAACATCATTGTTGAAGCGCAGTACCGGCCCTTCGCGACGCACGCGTTCGAGCAGATCGTCGATGGAAACCACTTCCGCATCCGCTGCACGCTCATCCATGCCCTGCCTCCAATGCCAGGGAAGATCATCGACCTTCCCTGGCGATGTCATCGAATACGTGGAGTCCTTCCGGTCAGAAGATATTCCAGTAGCGATACTTGGAACGGATGCACTGCGTGGAATTGTCCGAACGCAGGTTCAGCGACACCTGCAGGGCGCGAATCAATCGTGACATGGCACAGCTCCTTGTGGTTCCGTTGATGGTTGCTGCGGCGCCGGGTTCAGTGGCCGGCAGCGCCGTTCTAGCACGCAGGCCCGCGCGGGCGGGTCAATGCGCCGTCAAGGCCCTGCTGAATACGCCGCGGCGACCGGCGGATACCGCCAGCGCACGCACAGCCATGAACAGGCAATCCGTGCGATGCTCCGTGAAACCGTTTTCATGGAATGGAGGGATTCCACGATGTTGTCGCGTTTCCGTCGCCCCGTACTGTGTGCCCTGCTGGCGCTTGCCCTGCCTGCGACCAGCGCCTGGGCCGCAGCGCCCGCGCCGTTGAAGGTGATGTCGTTCAATGTGCGCACCCCGGCCGATACCGAGCCCGGCAAGCGCTGGCCCGATCGTCGCGATGCGATGGTGAAGGTCATCCTCGATGCGCACCCGGCGGTGATCGGCACCCAGGAGCTGGTGCAGGAGCAGGCTGAGTACCTGGCCGGACACCTCCCCGGCTACCGCTGGTTCGGCGAGGGCCGCCGCGGCGGCAGCGGCGACGAGCACATGGGTGTGTTCTACGACAGCACGGTGCTGGCGATCGAGGAATCAGGCAACTTCTGGCTGTCCGACACGCCTGATGTGCCCGGCAGCATCACCTGGGGCAACCTGTACCCGCGCATGGTCACCTGGGCGCTGTTCCGCCGCATCGACGACGGCCGCCGCTTCTATTTCATGGATACCCACCTGCCCTACCGTGACGAGGACGAACCACGCCGGGTGAAGGGTGCCGAGCTGATCGGCAAGCGCCTGGCCAGCCTGCCGGCCGACCTGCCGGTGGTGCTGACCGGTGACTTCAACAGCGAGCCCGGCGGTGACACCTACAAGGCATTCACCCGTGTGCTGCAGGACACCCGTGCCCAGGTGAAGGCACCGCAGGGCCCGCGACTGACCTTCCACGATTTCACCGGCAAGGCCACCGTGCAGCTGGACTGGGTGCTGGTGCGCGGCTTCCGTGCGCGCAGCTTCCTGACCGATGACCGCCGCATCGACGGCGTGCTGCCATCGGACCACTTCCCGCTGGTCGTCGAACTGGACTGGCCGAAGCACTGAACCCCCACGGCAGCCACCGCTATAGCGGCGGCTGCCGCGACAGCAGGCGATACAGCGCCTGGTGCTGATCGCGCGCCTGGCAGATGCGGGCGCCGATTGCCAGGAACACGGCGACCCCGATCAGGCCCAGCCCCAGCATCGAATCCTGCAGGCGCAGGAAACCGACCGCGGCGGCCATCGTCGCCAGCACCAGCAGCACCACGACCGCCACCGACAGCCCCGCACCCGGTGGACCCGGATCGCCGAACAACATCCGTTGGGTATCCCGCCTTCCGTCCGCCATCGCCTGTCCTCCCGTGTGTCTGACCCACTAGTTACACGGCGGGCCGGCATTCCGGCAGAGTCAGAAACGTCACGACGATGGCAATGTGCACGGCATGCACCGCCCTTCCTGCGCCTGCCGCCCACGCAGGGAGCAGGACACACCGCTGCCGCGGGGCGTGAAAGCAGAAGGGGACGGAAGCCACTGCCTCCGTCCCCTGCGGTTACTGCACCTGCGCCACGCTCGGTTGCTGCGGTGATTGCCCCCAGCCGCCCAGCGCCTTGTACACGCCGACCACGCTGACATTGACTTCGGACTCGGCCGCCGCCAACGCGTCATCAGCCGCCAACTGCGTGCGCTGCGCATCCAGCAGGGTCAGGAAGTCTTCCGAACCCTCGCGATAGCGGATCTGTGCCAGCGATTCGGCACGCCGTGCCGCCTGCGCCTGCTCGACCACGATCGCCAGCCGCGCCTGCTGCTTGGAGTAGCGGGTCAGCGCGTTCTCGGTGTCTTCCAGGGCCAGCAGTACCGCCTGCTCGTACTGCGCGGCCACGCCTTCGGCTTCAGCCTTGCTGGCACGCAGGCGCGCACGCACGGTGCCGAAGTCGAATGCGGCCCAGCTCAGCGACGGGGTCAGCGACCAGGCCTTGTTGTTGCCATTGACCAGGCCGCTGGCATCGCCCCCCAGGAAACCGACGAAGCCGGACAGCGACAGCCGCGGGAACAGGTCCGCGGTGGCCACGCCCACGCGTGCGGTCGCGGCCGCCAGGCGACGCTCGGCCACGCGCACGTCGGCGCGCTGACGCAGCAGTTCGCGGGTATCGCCCAGCGGCAATGCCTTGGCGAAGGCCGGCACGTCATGCGGCGCGAGCATGTCGGTCAGCACTTCCGGGCGCTGGCCGAGCAGCACCGCCAGTCGGTTGCGCGACTGCGCCTCGGCCACTTCCAGCAGCGGGATGTCGGCCTCGATCGCCTTCAGGCGGGCGCGGCTGCTCTGCACATCCAGCTCGCTGCCGGCGCCCAGTTCCCAGCGCGCCTCGGTCAGCTTCTGCGTATCGCGCAGGTTTTCCAGGGTGTGCTGGGCTACGGCAATACGCTTCTGCGTGCCGCGCAGCTCGAAGTAGTTGCGTGCCACTTCGGCGGCGACCAGTACCTGTGCGTCGGCCAGGTTGGCCTGCTCGGCACCGAGGTCGGCACGCGCGGCTTCGGCAGCACGGCGCTTGCGGCCGAACAGATCCAGCTCCCAGCCGGCGTCGAAGCCGAGCTGGTAGCTTTCACTGAACACCCGCTGCCCACCCAGCTGCGGATCGGGTTGCTTGCGGCGGTCGTAGCTGCCGCCTGCGGTGATGTGCGGGGCCTGGTCGAAGCGGCTTTCGACGAACACCGCGCGGGCCTGGCTGACGCGGGCCACGGCCACGCGCAGGTCCAGGTTGTCCGACAGTGCGCCATGCACCAGCTGTTCCAGCACCGGATCATCGAACTGCGCCCACCAGCTGGCCACCGGCGAGACGGTGCTGAAGACCGGCTGCTGTGCGCTCTGCAGGACCACCGGTTCCTGCACCGGGGCCTTGTAGTTCGGGCCGACGCTGACACAGCCTGCCAGCACCAGGCTGGAGACGGCCATCGCCAACGTGCGGATCACCATGGCAGCACCTCGCCCAGGTAGGTGAAGCTGCCGTTCGGGCCTTCATGGCCGATCAGTGCCATCTGCACGCTGGAACGCGCGCCCTCGGCGATTTCGATTTCGCCCTGGCCACCGTTCATGTCGGTCTTCACGTAGCCCGGATGCACGGTGTTGACCTTGATCTGCGAACTGCGCAGTTCGTGTGCCAGGGCCAGCGTCCAACTGTTCACCGCTGCCTTGGAGGCGTTGTAGGCCGGGATCTTGAAATCGTAGATGCCCGATGCCGGATCGGCGTGCAGGGTCTGCGAACCGAGGATGCTGGAGACGTTGACGATGCGTCCGGCCTTGGCCTGCTGCAGCAGCGGCAGGAACGCCTGGGTCACCGCGACCAGTGCATAGACGTTGGTGTCGAAGGTGCGGCGCCAGGTATCCAGCGACTGCTCCGACGGCAGCTGCGCCGGGTTTTCCAGCAGCACGCCGGCATTGTTGACCAGGATGTCGAGACGGCCGTGGCGTTCGCGCACCTGCTGCACGGCGTCGGCGATGCTGGCGCCGTCGGTGACGTCCAGCTGCAGCGCTTCCACCGGCAGGCCCTCGGCCTGCAGCTTCAGCGCCTGCTCCACGGCGGTCTCGCGCTTGCGGCCGGCCAGCAGCGTGTGCACGCCGGCCTGGGCCAGCTGGCGCACGGTCTCCGCGCCGATGCCACGGGTGGCGCCGGTGACCAGCGCGATCTTGTTCTGATGGGTATTCATGGATGCATGCCTTGTGAGGGGAAAGCCGCCGCCGGCCAGTGACCGGCGGCGACGGGGTTCCATGTCAGTGGTGGATGGTCGGCTCGCCGTGCTGCACCAGCTGGCCACCACCGTTGCGGGTGACGAACTTGCGCAGGGCCACGTAGAACACCGGGGTGAGGAACAGGCCGAACAGGGTCACGCCCAGCATGCCGGCGAACACGGTGATACCGGTCACCGAGCGCACCTCGGCGCCTGCACCGTGCGACAGCACCAGCGGCACGGTGCCGGCGATGAACGCGATGGAGGTCATCACGATCGGACGCAGACGCAGGCGGCAGGCTTCCAGCGCGGCTTCAACGATGCCCTTGCCGCCCATCTCCAGCTCTCTGGCGAATTCGACGATCAGGATCGCGTTCTTGCACGCCAGGCCCATCAGCACCACCAGGCCGACCTGCACGAACACGTTGTTGTCGCCACCGGTCAGCCACACGCCGAACAGTGCGGACAGCAGGGTCATCGGCACGATCAGGATCACCGCCAGCGGCAGCGACCAGCTCTCGTACAGCGCAGCCAGCACCAGGAAGGCCAGCATGATCGCCACCGGGAACACGATGAAGGCCGCCTTGCCCTGGGTCGCCTGCTGGTAGCTCAGGTCGGTCCATTCGGTGGTCATGCCCACCGGCAGCACCTTGCCGGCGATCTCGGTCAGCTTGTTCATCGCCTCGGCCGACGACAGCACGCGCGGGTCGGCTTCACCGGCCAGGTCCGCTGCCGGATAGCCATTGAAGCGCAGCACCGGGTCCGGGCCGAAGGTCTGCTTGATGGTGACCATCGAACCAATCGGCACCATCTCGCCGCGGTCGTTGCGGGTACGCAGCTTGCCGATGTCCTCGACCGTCTCGCGGAACGGACCATCGGCCTGGGCGATCACCTGCCAGGTACGGCCGAACTGGTTGAAGTCGTTGACGTAGGCCGAACCGAGGTAGGTCTGCAGGGTGTCGAACAGTTCGGTGAGCTGCACGCCCTGTGCCTTGGCCTTGACGCGGTCGACCTCGGCATCCAGCTGCGGCACGTTGGCCTGGTAGCTGGAAATCGGGAAGGCCATGCCCGGCGTCTGCGCAACGGTGCCCTGCATTGCCTGCACGGCATTCTGCAGCGCGCCGTAGCCCAGGTTGCCGCGGTCCTCGATGAACATCTGGTAGCCGTTGCCGTTGCCCAGGCCGAGGATCGGCGGCGGCATCATCGCGAACGCGAAGCCCTCCTGCAGACCGGCGATCTTCTGGTTGATCTCGGCATTGATCTGCGCGGCGGTGCGGCCATGGCGCTCGGCGAACGGCTTGAGCGGAATGAACGCCACACCGGTGTTCGGCGTATTGGTGAACTGCAGCGCGTTCAAACCCGGGAACGAGATGGTGTGGGCCACGCCATCGGTTTCCTGGGCGATCTTGGCGACCTTGCGCAGCATTTCATCGGTACGCGCGATCGACGAACCTTCCGGCAGCTTCACACCGGCGATCAGGTACAGCTTGTCCTGGGTCGGGATGAAGCCCGGCGGCACCAGCTTGAAGATCACGCCGGTACCGACCAGCAGGATCGCGTAGACCACGAACACCGCACCGCGACGGCCAAGGATGCGGGCCACGCCACGCTCGTACTTCTCCGAGCTGGACTTGAAGAAGCGGTTGAACGGACGGAACACCCAGCCGAACAGGCGGTCGATCAGACGGCTCGGGCCATCCTTCGGCGCACCGTGGGCCTTCAGCAGGCGCGCGGCCAGGGCCGGCGACAGGGTCAGCGAGTTGATCGCCGAGATCACCGTGGAGATGGCGATGGTGACCGCGAACTGCTTGTAGAACTGGCCGGTGACACCGGACAGGAAGGCCATGGGCACGAACACGGCACACAGCACCAGCGCGATCGCCACGATCGGGCCGGACACCTCACGCATGGCCTGGTGTGCCGCCGCGGTGGGCGACAGGCCTTCCTCGATGTTGCGCTCGACGTTCTCCACCACCACGATCGCGTCGTCGACCACGATGCCGATCGCCAGCACCAGGCCGAACAGGCTCAGCGTGTTGATCGAGAAGCCCAGCAGGTACAGCGCGGCGAAGGTACCCACCACCGACACCGGCACCGCGATCAACGGAATGATCGAGGCACGCCAGGTCTGCAGGAACAGGATCACCACCAGCACCACTAGGGCGATGGCTTCCAGCAGCGTGGAGACCACGGCCTTGATCGAGTCGCGCACGAAGATGGTGGTGTCATACACCGCTTCGTACTTCACGTCGGCCGGCATGGTCTTCTGCATCTCGTCCATAGTCGAGATGACCTGGTCACGGATCTCCAGTGCATTGGCACCCGGCGACTGGAAGATACCGATACCGACCGCATTCTTGCCGTCCAGCTGCGAGCGCAGGGTGTAGTCGCCGGCACCCAGTTCCAGGCGGGCCACGTCGGCCAGGCGCACGATCTCGCCATCGGTGCCGCTCTTGAGCACGATGTCGCCGAATTCCTTTTCGGTCTTCAGACGGCCCTGGGCATTGATCAGGGTCAGGAACTGGCTGTTCGGCAACGGTTCGGCGCCGAGCTGGCCGGCCGAAACCTGCACGTTCTGCTCACGCATCGCGCGCACCACGTCGCTGGCGGTCAGGCCGCGCGAAGCCACCTTGTCCGGGTCCAGCCAGGCACGCATGGCGTAGTCGCCGCCACCGAAGATCTGCGCGTCACCCACGCCCGGAATACGCGCCAGCGCATCCTTGACGTGCAGGCGGGCGTAGTTGCGCAGGTACAGCGTGTCGTACTTGCCTTGCGGCGAGGTCAGGTGCACCACCATCAGGAAGGTCGGTGACTGCTTCTGCGTGGTCACGCCCTGCCGGCGCACGTCCTCGGGCAGGCGCGCCTGCGCCTGCGCCACGCGGTTCTGCACCTTCACCGCCGCCGCGTCCGGGTCGGTGCCCGGGCGGAAGGTGACGGTCATCTGCAGCACGCCGTCCGAGCCGGCCACCGACTTCAGGTACATCATGCCTTCGACGCCGTTGATGGCCTCTTCAAGCGGGGTGGCGACGGTCTCGGCGATGACCTTGGGGTTGGCGCCCGGATACACCGTGCGCACGACCACCGACGGCGGCACCACTTCGGGGTACTCGCTGATCGGCAGGATCGGAATCGTGATCAGGCCTGCGGCGAAGATCACGATCGACAGCACCGCCGCGAAGATCGGCCTGTCGATGAAGAAACGGGAAAAGTCCATGGAGGAATTCCTGGGAAAGGCATTCGGCGGGCAACAGCCACCCTGCCCCTCGTCGGGACGACGAAGGCAGGGAAGGCTGCCGCTGGCGCCGGCAGCTAAGCGGGGACGCGGATCAGTGGTTCAGTGCGGCGGTGGCATCGCGGCCCGGTGCCGGCGCAGCCTGCGGCTGCATCGCCACGGCCTTGGCCTGCACCGGCATGCCCGGCATGAAGACCTTCTGCACGCCGTCGATGATCACCTTGTCACCGGCGGCCAGGCCGTGCTCGACGATGCGCAGGCCTTCAGCGGTGCGGCCAAGCTGGATGTCGCGGCGCTGCGCCTTGCCATCCTTGTCGACCACGTACACGTACTTGCGGTCCTGGTCGGTCAGCACGGCCTTGTCGTCGATCAGCAGGGCCTGGAACTGGCCGCTGCCGAGCAGCTGCACGCGGGCGAACAGGCCCGGGGTGAACTGGCGGTCGGCGTTGTCCAGCAGCGCGCGGACGCGGATGGTGCCGGTGCTGCGCGCCACCTGGTTGTCGAGGAAGTCGACCTTGCCCGCATGCGGGTAGCCCTCTTCGCCCGACAGGCCGACCTTCACCGGCAGTTCGCTGTCACGCTCGCTCGGGCGCTCGCCCTTGCGTGCCATCTGTGCGTAGCGCAGGAAGGTGCTTTCGTCGGCATCGAAGTAGACGAACACGGTATCCAGCGAGACCAGCGTGGTCAGTACGCTGGCACTGTCGCCGGCCGTGACCAGGTTGCCGGCGGTGACCATCGCGCGGCCGGCGCGGCCGTCGATCGGTGCGCGCACCTTGGTGAACTCCAGGTTGAGGCGGGCCGCATCCAGCGCAGCCTGCGCCGCCTGCACGGCGGCACCGGACTGGTCGGCGGCAGCGCGACGCTGCTCGGCGGTCTCGGTGGAGATCGCCTGCTGCTCGGACAGCCGCTTGGCACGCTCGGACTCGCTGCGGGCCAGCGTGGCCTGGGTGCGGGCGCGGGCCAACTCGGCGGCGGCACGATCGTATTCGGCCTGGTAGCTGCGCGCGTCGATGGTGAAGAGCACTTCGCCCTTCTTCACTTCCTGGCCTTCGACGTAGTTGACCTTGTCGATGTAGCCGGACACGCGCGGGCGCAGTTCAACGCTCTGTACCGCTTCGACGCGGCCGCTGAACTCGTCCCACTGGCTGACCTGCTTGACCAGCACCGGCGCGGCGCTGACCTGCGGCGGCGGCGGTGCACCGGCTTCTTCGGCATGGCCGCCGCTGCAGGCTGCAAGCACGGCCGCGGCGAGGATCGACACGCCGACCATCGCGATGCGATGGCCGAAACGATGTGGGGTGGTGTTGGGGGAAGTCATGGCATGCATCCGTACGGAGGGGTGGTACAGCTATATGAGAAGGTGTTGCGAAAATCGGCGGCGCATACTGCGACCTCAACCATGGTCGAGGTCAAGCAACGCCTGCGGTGTCGCGCCAAAGCGGAGGAACTTCCAGGTGCAGCAGGCCGCGCGGCAGTTCGGCATCGCTGCTGTCACAGCGGACGATGGCGCGGTTGTCGCGACACCCATCGAGCAGCGAGACCACGCGGCGACCGACCAGCAGCGAGCTGGGCCACTCGATGCAGGCGTTGGCCGCGTTGGCCGGGGTACACACCGGGCTGCAGACTTCCAGCATCTGCGCGCGCACGCCGATCGCCTGCGCTTCCTGGTGCACCACCTGCGCGTACATGCGCATCGCCGCGGCGGTGATCGAGCTTTCGCCGTAACCGGCCCACGGCTTGACTGCGGCCGGGCTGCCGATCATCACGTAGCGGCGCGCGTGCATGTTGTCCTGCAGCAGCGGCAGCAGATGGCGCACGGCGTGCACGTGCGGCATCAGGTCGGCGTGCAGCGCGCCGAGCAGTTCGTCGCCGTTGCGGTCAACCACGCGGCCGCGACGGTAGGGGCCGCCCATCGCGGCGATCACTGCAGCCAACGGACGCGGCCGCTGCGCGATGCGTTCGGCCAACGCCCGTGCCGAGCCGTCATCGCTGAGCGAACCCAGCACGGTTTCCAGGCCCGGCTCATCGGCGAACTGCTCATGCAGCGCCGCCAGCCGGCCCGGATCGCGACCGACCACCAGTACCGGGCTGCCGGCCTCCAGCAGGGCGCCGACCACGCCCTGGCCCACGGCACCGGTGCCGCCGAGGACCAGAACTTCGGGCGTCAGTATCCCATTCACGGGACATTTCCTCCCAAATCCGGGATAGTCCCAATTCGACGCAGTCGGTCGCCCTTGTGTGGGACCAGGCGGATGACGCCGCCACGCTGCTGACGCATGGGCGCGGTAAACTCACGAAAATCCTTGTGTACCAAGGAACTCGGACGAGCTTCGACGGTCATCGCCAGGTCCAGGGCGTTCTGGCCGGCATGCCGGAAGCGGGCAAGAATGTTGCGCAGGCTCATGGCGAGGGGGCTCCATTTCACGAATGGCGCCACGATAGACCTCAAACCTTTACTTGATTAGTCCTGATTAAGGGGAATAATCATCCCGCTCCCGGTCCAATCGTTCTGTCACGATTGTCCCATCCCCGACGTCCAGGATCCCCGACCATGTCCCACGATCTCAACGAGACGCTGATCTTCGTCAAAGTGGTCGAGCAAGGCAGTTTCATTGCCGCTGCCAAATCGCTCGGCCTGCCCAAGACCACGGTCAGCCGCAAAGTGCAGGAGCTGGAAACGCGCCTGGGCGCGCGACTGCTGCACCGGACCACCCGCCGCCTCGGCCTGACCGAAGCCGGCTCGATCTACCACGAACATTGCCAGCGCATCGCGCGCGAGCTGGAAGAAGCCGAGAGCGCGGTGAGCCAGTTGCAGTCCGGCCCGCGCGGCTGGCTGCGCTTCACCGTGCCCTACTCGATCGGCATCACCTGGATCGCCCCGCTGCTGGGCCAGTTCCATGCGCAGTATCCAGAGATCCGCCTGGACATGCACATGGGCAACGAGAAGCTGGACCTGATCGCCGGTGAGGCGGATCTGGCGCTGCGTGTCGGTGCCCTGCCCGATTCCAACCTGGTCGCGCGCAAGCTCGGCAGCCTGCGCACGCAAGTGTTCGCCAGCCCGGCCTACATCGAGCGCTATGGCGAGCCGCTGCATCCGGAAGAGCTGCAGTTCCATCGCATCCTGGCGATGCGCAAGCCGTACCACACCGGTAATTCACCACGCTTCACCTGGCAGCTGGGCGAGAACGGCGGCGAGCTGCGCGACTTCCCGGTCACCCCGCTGATGACGGCCAACGACATGTCCGCGTTGAATGGTGCACTGGTATGTGGCGAAGGCCTGCTGCTGACCGGTGATGTGATGGCCAAGCCGTTCGTCGAGTCGGGCATGGTACGGCGCGTGCTGGCCGGCTGGACCGGCCCGGAAGTGGACTTCAACGCCGTGTTCGCCGGTGGCCGCCTGGTCTCGCCGAAGGTGCGTGCGTTCGTCGATTTCCTGGTGGAAAAGCTCAACTTCGACGCCAACTACATGCTGGCGCAGTGCCCGGGCGCGAAGCTGGCGCAGCAGCAGAAGGAAAAGGAAGACGCCGCGCTGGAGAGCAGCGGCAAGCGCATCCTGGAGAAGGTCGCTGCTTCGGCGGCGTAACCGGGTTTTGTAGAGTCGAGCTTGCTCGACTTGGTTTTTTGAACGGTGCCGACCTTGGTCGGCGCCATTCGGAAAAGCCGCCACCGGGAGCGCTGTCGGCGTGCCGAGCAACGCTCGGCACCCACAACAATGCCGCCTGCAGGAGCGGCATTTTCGTTCCGGCTGCCTGGCTTCCGGTAGATGCCGACCTTGGTCGGCGCCATTCGGAAAAGCCGCCACCGGGAGCGCTGTCGGCGTGCCGAGCAAGCTCGGCACCTACAGAAAATGCCGCCTGCAAGGGCGGCATTTTCGTTCCGGCTACCTGGCTTCCGGTAGATGCCGACCTTGGTCGGCGCCATTCGGAGAAGCCGCGACCGGGAGCGCTATCGGCGTGCCGAGCAAGCTCGGCACCTACAGAAAATGCCGCCTGCAAGGGCGGCATTTTCGTTCCGGCTACGCCGGAACAGCAGTAACGCTATGCGTTACTGCTTGAGCGGAATCACGCGGATCTCGACGCGGCGGTTCTTGGCACGGCCGGCATCGGTGCTGTTGTCGGCAATCGGATACGACTTGCCGGCGCCCAGCGTTTCGATACGCACGCTCTGCACGCCCTGGCCGATCAGGTACTGCGCCACCGAGTCGGCGCGTTCCTTCGACAGGCGGTTGTTGACCGCGTCGCTGCCGATGCTGTCGGTGTGGCCGACCACTTCGATCATGGTCTGGTTGTAGTCACGCAGGGTGCCTGCCACGCCGTTGAGCGAGCCGTAGAACTGCGGCTTCAGGGTCGACTTGCCGAAATCGAAGGTGATGCCATCCGGCAGGTTCAGCATGATGTTGTCGCCCTGGCGCTGCACATCGATGCCGGTGTTGGCGGTGCGCTCGCGCAGTGCGCGTTCCTGGCGATCCTGGTACTGGCCGACGGCAGCGCCGCTGAGCGCGCCGATACCGGCACCGATCAGCGCGTGCTGACGACGCTCGGTAGCGCTGTCGCCGGTCAGCAGGCCGGCGGCCACACCAATCGCGGTGCCGATCAGCGCATTGCGGCCGGTGCGGTTCTGCTGCTCGGTCGGGTTGCCGTACTGGTCACTCTGCACGTAGGAGCCGCCGGTGGCGCAGGCCGACAGGACGGCCGCACTCATCAGGGCCAGTGCGACGTTGCGGGTGGTGTTGCGGATCATGTGGTTCTCCTTGGTTTCCGGTCGGGCCGGCGGCTTGCGGGCGCAGAGAGAATAAACAGCCCAATGCGATGTCGGGATGATGATGCGGCGCGGCGACAGGGCCGCGTTCAGCTAACTGACTGGATCGCTCATCCCGCGCTTTACCCTGCCCCCGTCTCCCGGTAGGCGGCCAGCGCGGCATCCCGACCGGCGGCCAGGTCCACCAACGGGGTGCGCGGATAGCCGGGGGCATGCGCGGCCAGCAGCAGTGGATGCTGCCACGGCGCGAAGCGCGCCTTCACCGGCAGCGCGGCCAGTTCGGGCACCCAACGACTGATGTAACGGGCCTGCGGATCGAACTTTTCGGCCTGGGTCACCGGGTTGAACACGCGGAAATACGGCGCGGCATCGGCGCCGGTCCCGGCCACCCATTGCCAGCCCATCGTGTTGTTGGCCAGGTCGGCATCGACCAGGGTGTCCCAGAACCAGCGCGCGCCATGCAGCCAGTGCGCGCGCAGGTGCTTGCACAGGTAGCTGGCCACGATCATCCGCACCCGGTTGTGCATGTAGCCGGTGTGCCACAGCTCGCGCAGGCCGGCATCGACGATCGGCACGCCGGTGTTGCCGCGTTGCCAGTCGTGCAGCTGAGCGTCACTGGGCGTTGCCCATGGGAAGCGATCGAAGCGCGGGTTGAGGTTGTCGGTCGGCGTCTTCGGGAAGTGATGCAGCAGGTGATAGGCGAAGTCGCGCCAGCCCAGTTGCCGCAGGTAACCGTCGATGTCGGCGTCAGTGCCTGCACTGCGCAGCCCCTCCAGCGCATGGGCGATGCGCCACGGCGCGATCTCGCCGAAATGCAGGTGCGGCGACAGCCGCGAGGTCCCCACGCGATCCGGCAGGTCGCGCTGTTCACGGTAGCCGCGCAATGCACCGTCCTCGAACACGGACAGTGCCTCCAGCGCACCGGCCTCGCCGGGCTGCCAGTGCTCCCAGAAGCCGGTATCCCAGTCCAGCGTCGGTGCCAGCTGGAGATCATCCAGTGCGAGGCTGTCGACCGTGTGTGGCGTCAGTGCCTGCGGCGCGGCCTGCAGCGCCGGCAGGCGCCAATGACTGAGTACGTTGCGCCAGTACGGCGTGAACACCTTGTACGGCTGGCCCTGCTGGGTCGCGATGTCCCAGGGCTCGAATAGCAGGCTGCCATTGCAGCTCTGCGCGTCGATGCCCTGCTCGCGCAGCGTACGCTTGATGGTCGCGTCGCGTGGCTGGGTGGCCGGTTCGTACTTGCGGTTCCAGTACACCGCCTCGGCGCCGGTCTGCTCGATCAGCAACTGCAGGATCGGCAGGCTGTCACCGCTGCGCAGCACCAACGACGAACCACGCGCGCGCAGGTCCGCATCCAATCCGCCCAGTGAACGGTGGCGCCACGCATCGGAGGCCGCACCGGGCACCCACTCGCCTTCCTCGTGCGGCGCATGGATGTAGACCGGCACCACGTCGTGGCCCGCATCCAGCGCGGCCTGCAGGGCCGGATTGTCCTGCAGCCGCAGATCACGGCGGAACCATACCAACGCTACCGACACGTGCACCGCCTTCGTTGTGGAAGGCGCACATCATAGCCAGCGGCGGTGAAGGAGATGCGCGCAGACGCCGTCTGCTAGACTGCACGGCCGCTACCCGTTGGGCTCTGACATGGATGATCTGCACGCCTCATTCGCCCGCTTCGGGCTGCTGCATGCCCAGCACGAGCGTGACTGGCAGGGCCCGTTCCCGCTGCCCCCGGCACTGGCGTGCTTCTACGCGCAGGTCGGGCCGCTGGGCGAAGAGATCAATGCCAGAGTTGGCCGCGCCGGCATCACCGTTCCCGGCCTTGATGTCTGGATACCGCCACTGCAACGCCTGTGGAGCCAGCAGGCCGGCTATCGATGGCACGGCATCAGCGGCGAACGGATCAACGACTGGCCATCGAACTGGCTGGTGATTGCCGATCGCGGCGCTGATCCGTTCATCCTCGACCTGGACGACGGCCGTGTGCTGTTCAGCCACCACGGTGCCGGCCTGCTGGATGCCGGCGAGATCACTACCGATGTGCCGACCTTGATGGCGGCTCTGGCTGCTGCAGGCACGGTGTACCTCGATGCCGGCGATGACCTCTACAACGACGATGACGATGGCGGCATCCGTCCTGAATACCAGGAGGCAGCCGTACAGGCGGTGGCCCGGGTACTGGGCGACCGCATGCAGGCCGAGTCGTTCATCGAGACGTTGCTGGACTGAATCCACGCATGCCGTGGATCTACTTTTCGAAGCGCTTCATCGCTTCGATGATCAGCGTGCGCGCCTCGGCAGCATTGCCCCAGCCGTTGAGCTGCACCGGGTTGCGACCGGGCGGCAGGTCCTTGTAGACCCGGAAGAACGCCTCGATGCGCTGGCGCTCGACCTCCGGCAGATCCGCCAGGTCGCGGATGCTGGCGTAAGTCGGGTCGACCTTGTCGGTCGGCACACCGATGATCTTCTCGTCGTGCTCGCCGCCATCGATCATCTTCAGGTAACCGATCGGCCGGAAGCGCACGATCACGCCTGGGTGCAGGGGTTCGCGGGTCAGCACCAGCGCATCCAGCGGATCGTTGTCACCGGCCAGGGTGCGCGGCATCGAGCCGTAGTTGGCCGGATAGGCCACCGGCATCGACTGGAAGCGATCCACGTGTACCAGGCCGTCTTCCTTGATCTCGTACTTGGTGAAGCTGCCGGCCGGAATCTCCACCGCCAGATTCACCTCCTGCGGGGCCTGCTTCGGCTGGGCGACTAGGAACGGATGCAGCACGGTATCGGCGGCCGTCACCGCACTGGCCAGTAACAGCAGCGCGGCGCCGATGGCAGCGACAGGAAGGATTCGTCGGAGCGTGGTCATTGGCATCTCGTCATTCCCAGCAGCGGTCGGCGCGACCCGTGGCGGTCTGCGCACGCGGGCAGTCGCGCGGTGCGATGCGGCCTTCGGTCAGCTCCGTGCGCTGCTTTCCACCCTTGGCATCACGACGCAGTTCGAAGGCATCGTAAAGACGGCCGGTCACGGTGCGTGCTTCATAGCGCAGGTGCTGCGGGTCGATGTTCAGCACCTGGAACAGCTGGGTGTCCTCGGCCACCGGGTCCATCGTCCTGCGCGCTTCGTCGGAAAGGCGGTACTGCTTCGGTCCGGCCACGGTCACCACATACTGCGGCGTCGCGGCCTGCCCTTCGCCACGGCGGCCATAGGTGTGATCGTGGCCCTGCAGCACCAGATCGACGTTGTGGCGGCGTACCACCGGCAGCAGCACGTCACGCAACGCGGCGTTCTCGCGCCCTTCGCGCGGCGAGTAGAACGGCTGGTGCAGCAGCACGATGGTCCATGGCTGCGGGTTGCCGGTCAGGACCTTATCCAGCCACTGTGCCTGCGCCTTGGCCGTGCCGAGGTCGAGTGCCGAGGTACCATCGACCACGGCCACGCGCACGCCCTGTGCATCGAACCAGTAGCTGGTCTGCTGCGCGGCGGTGGCGCCATTGCCCGGCAGCGCGAAGGTCACCGGCCAGTGCCGGCCCAGCACGCGACGCTCCTGCGGGGTGTCCTCGAATTCCTCGAAGTACTCATGGTTGCCGATCGCGGGGGCCACCAGCGTTTCCTGCGCCAGCCAGCCGGTGGCGGCAAACCACTCGCCCCATTCGCTGTCGTCCATGTTGTCGCCGCCACTGACCAGGTCACCGGCGAACAGGCTCATGCGCGCCTGCGGCGCAGCCTTCTGCGCGGCACGCACCACGCGGCTGACATGGCTGACGTTCTTGTTCTGGGTATCGCCGAAGTACAGCAGGGTCAGCGGCTGGTCGGCGCCGGCCAGCGTGCGCAGCTGGTTCCAGGCGCTCCAGCTGCCATTGCCCTGCACGCGATAGACGTACTGGGTGTCCGGCTGCAGGCCATCGATGTCGGCACGGTGATGGTGCGACAGCCCGTTCTCGGTCTGCAGCGCACGCGTCGTCGCACGCACCTGGCGGATGCCCTCGATGGCCGGCGAATCTGCGGCCAGCGCGATCTCCAGCAGTGGCGCCTGCACGCTGCCATCGGTACGCCAGGCCACGGCGAAACCGTGGCTGGGATCAGCCGAGGGCGAGGCGACGATGCGGTCCGGCACCGACGTCGCTGCGTAGTGGCGGCTACCCGCCGGCACCTGGGTATTCGGTTCGGCCGCCGCGAACGACAGCGACGGCAGCGCCAGCAGCAGGCCCAGCGCCAGCGCGCGCATCACGCACTGCCGGCTCATGCGCCACACTCCAGCGGCAGCGCGAGCTGCTTGGCGATGCTCTCCCAGTCGAACGCCACCACGCCCTGGTCGTCATGCACCGCATACAGCGCACCGTGCGGGAAGCGCGCGCTGGGCTGCTGCATCATCCAGATGCCATCGGTGTTGGCCACGGTGTTGCCCTGGAACGCGCCGACCGGCTTCAGCGTGTGCCGGTCGAACAGGTGGAACACGCTGCGTTGCTTGCCCTGCTCGGTGGTGATCCACCAGCCGTCCTCGCCACAGGTGCGCAGGGTCACGCCTTCGGCCTGCGCCTTGAACACGTCGCGGCCGAAGGTGGTACCGGTGAAGCGTCCGGCCAGCGTGTAGACCTTGAACTCGCTGGCGTAGCTCTCGTCCTCTTCGGCAATCAGCAGCCGGTCGTTCTCGGGGTCGCCCCAGATCGACTCGACCACGCGCAGCGCACCGGCTTCGGTGGTATCGCCGATGCTGGCCACCAGCTTCGCCTCGACCTTGGCGCCATCGCGGGTCACGTGGTACTGGCGCACGCGCTTGTCCAGCTCGGCCAGCGGCGGCAGGATGTCACGCCCCTGCGCATCCTCGCCGTTGTCCCAGGAGTCGGTGACGTAGACGCTGTAGCCATCGGCACGGCGGTCGACCCACAGCCCGTACGGCTTGCGCAGGTCGTCCGCAGCGAACGTCGCCAGCGGCGTGAAGTCCGGCAGGCTCAGCACCTGCACGCGGTGATTGTCGCGCTCCACGATCCACAGCAGGTCGTCGGTCACCGCGATGCCGTTTGGGCGGTCGAACTGCCCCGGTGCGGTGCCGCTGCTGCCGACGTCACGCAGGTGCTGGCCGGTGCTGCCGTCGTAGACCACCAGCTTGTCGGTGGCCTTGGCGGTGGCGATCAGCCACAGCGTGCCGTCCGGCGCGCGCCAGGCCGCCGGCGAGTCGATGTTGTCGGCCGGGGTCATCGGGGAAAGGAAGGCCTCGGCGATGGTGGTCACCACGCGCCCGCCGCTGGCGGCCGGCGCGACCGCTCCCGCAACCGGATCGGTGCCGGTGGCCGGCGTGCAGCCGGCGACCAGCGTGGCCGCCAGCGCGGCGGCCAGGACAGTGACGCCACGCCCCATCACAGCGCCACCTTCAGGCCCAGCGCATAGGTGCGGCCGTACTCTTCCATCTGCAGGGTGCGCGAACGCGTGCCCTGGTACAGCTCAAGCGGCTTGTCCAGCAGGTTCTGCGCTTCGAAGTACACGCTCACGCGCGGGGTGAACTTGTAATCCAGCGAGAAATCGAGCTGGGTGTTGGGTGCCACATAGATGTCGAATGCGCGCCCCTTGCCGATGCTGTCCAGGTACTCGCTGCGGTACACCGCCGCCAGGCGCGTGCTTACACCATATTTTTCATAGCCGATGTGCGCGCTGTAGACATGCTTGGAGGCACGCGGCAGGGTGAAGTCCTCGCCCTCCCGATCCTTGATGCCGGCATCGAATTTGGTATCCAGCCAGGTGCCACTGGCACCGACCAGCAGGCCATCCAGGCCGTCCGGCAGGAAGGCCAGCTGCTGCTGCCAGTTGAATTCCGCACCACGCACGGTGGCCTTGCGGCCATTGATCGGCTGGGTCACGTCGAAACCACCGTAGGCCGGATCATTGGTACGCACGGTTTCCACGATGTAGCCATCGATCGACTTGTGGAACAGGCCCAGCGAAACGATGCCGCTGCTGCCGATGTACTTCTCCACCGACAGGTCGATGTTCTTCGACTCGTACGGATCGAGTTCCGGATTGCCCAGGCGCACTTCCTCGTCACCCCGGCTGTAACCCACGCGCGGCGAGACGTCGCCGAAGGACGGGCGCGATACGGTCTTGTTGGCCGAGGCGCGCAGCACCCAGTCATCGGCCGCGTCATAGCGCAGGTGCAGGCCCGGCAGCACGTTGGTGTAGCTGCTGTTGGCCACGCGCGGGGTGACGGTGAAGCTGCGGCCGTTGGCGGCCACGTCCACCTGGTTGCCGACCGCCTTGAAGCGGGTGTTCTCCACGCGCACGCCGCCGATGATGCGCAGCGCGCCTACGTCCCAGGTACCCATGGCATAGCTGGCGAAGATGTCCTCGCTGGCCACGTAATCCTCTTCCAGCGACGTCATTGCATTGCCGCCGACGTCCTGCGGGCGGGAACTGTATTGGCTGCCGCTGGCCGCCCAGAACGCGCGCATCGCGGCCGAGTCCATGCCATCGCCCATGTTGCCGTGGCGATGCTCCGGCGAGGAAGTGGTCCAGCTCGACAGCGCCACCTTCGGGCCGACACGCAGTTCGCGCTCATCCACATTCACGTCGCGGTCGCGCCAGCGGCCAAGCAGGCCGAACTTGATGCTGCTGCTGTCGCCGTCGAAGCGCACGTTGACCTGTGCGCTGTGTTCCTTGTCGTTCACCTGCTTGGGCGAGAGCACGAAGCGGTCGAACGCGTAGTTGCTGTTGTCCAGCCACTGCGGGTTGTCGAAGCTGTAGCTCGGCAGGCGGCTGCTCTGGTCCAGGGTGCCGTTGAAGACCTTGCCGTTGAGCTTGAAGCGCGCCTCCATCTCGTCGTTCACGCGCTCTTCGGTACGGGTGTAGCCGATCCGGTAATCGACCACGGCGTTGGTCAGCTTGTTCTCGCCACCGAGGCTGGCCGCAAACGTGTTTTCCTTCTTGGTGCGGTAGCGCATGCGCTTGTCGATAGAATCCTTCGGCATGCCGTCCAGGCGGTACTGGTCGGTGCCGGTCTTGACCATCTTCGCGTCGTCGAAGTTGAAAATCACGCGCTGGCGGGTCTCCGCATCATCGAACTGGCTGTACAGCGTGCGCAGGTAGTACTTGCTGTCTTCGTTGGGACGCCAGTCGAGGTTGAGGTTGGCACCGATGCGCTTGCGCTCGATCTCGTACTTGCGGTGCTGCAGGTTGATCGCAGTCACGTCACCGGGGGCGGCATCGTCCTCGCCGTCGTACTCCACTTCGGTGTTGTCCGACTCGAACTTCCGCTTCTGGTAGTTCACGCCCAGCGCCACGCCGAAGGTATCGTTGAACACCTCGCTGTAGTTGAAGGCGGCCTTGGGGCTGGTCTCGCCGGACAGCTGCTGGTGGCTGCCCTCGATCTTGCCGCGCAGGCTGCGACCGTCGCGGTCGAAGGCCGACGCCGATTCCACCAGCACGGCGCCACCGATGGCATCACCCGGCATGTCCGGGGTCGGCGACTTGACCACGCGCAGGCGCTCGGTGGAATCGGAGGGGATCACGTCCAGCGGCGCGGCACGGCTGGAATCTTCCGGCGTGCCGATGGCGATGCCGTCCACGCTGACGCTGTTGAGATTGGCATCCAGGCCACGAATGACCACGAAGCGGCCTTCGCCCTGGTCGCGGGTCACACTGACGCCCGGCAGGCGCTGCAGTGATTCGGCCACGTTCTTGTCCGGGTACTGGCCCAGGGCATCGGAGGACACCGCATCCTCGATGGCATCGCTGCTGCGCTTGAGGTCGACTGCACGGATCTGCGATTCGAGCTGGGCGCGCACTTCAATGCGATCCAGGTCGACCGCGTCGGCCGCCACGGCGCCGGTGGCGGCTACCGCCTGCTGCCCGGCGGCCTGCAGCGGGGCTGCGGCCCCCATCGCCAGGGTCAGGGTGATGGCAACGGCCAACGGAGTCTTGATATGCACTGGGAATCCCCATTCCTGTTAAGAATGGGTCTGCACGGTATGTCCGCAAGGTTGCATGACCGTGACATGCATCTGCACATTTCATGTACGGCGGCTCGGGGCCCGGTTTGGGGTTCGACACGCCAATCCGGCAAAATGGCGTCCTCTCTCCTTTTCCCCCTTCCCGACCATGAAGATCGTCGAAGTGCGCCACCCGCTGGTGCAGCACAAGATCGGCCTGATGCGCAATGCCGCGCTCAGCACCAAGGATTTCCGCGAACTGGCCAACGAGCTGGGTACGCTGCTGGCCTACGAGGCCACCGCCGACCTGGACACCGAGCCGCACACCCTGCCCGGCTGGGCCGGCCCGGTCACGGTGCAGCGCATTGCCGGCGCCAAGATCACCGTGGTGCCGATCCTGCGTGCCGGCCTGGGCATGCTCAGCGGCGTGCTGTCACTGATCCCCGCCGCCCGCGTCAGCGTGGTCGGCCTGCAGCGCGATGAGGAAACCCTGCAGCCGGTGCCCTACTTCGAGCGCCTGACCGGCCGCCTGGAAGAGCGCGACGCGCTGATCCTGGACCCGATGCTGGCCACCGGCGGCACCCTGATCGCCACCATCGACATGCTCAAGCGTGCCGGCGCACGCCGCATCAAGGGCATCTTCCTGGTGGCCGCGCCGGAAGGCATCGAAGCGGTCAAGGCCGTGCACCCGGACGTGGAAATCTACACCGCGGCCATCGATGCCCAGCTCAACGACAAGGGTTACATCCTGCCGGGCCTGGGCGACGCCGGTGACCGCATCTTCGGTACCCGCGTCGGTTGAGCCGGCGAGCCGGGGTCAGAGCCCTTTCTGCGAAAGGGATCTGACCCCATCCCGCATTCCGGCCTACAGCCCGGCTGCGAAGGTTTCCAGCTGGCCGATGACGGTGTTCCAGCCGTCGAAGAAGCCCAGCTGCTCATGCTGGTCACGCAGGGCCTTGTCCGGGTGCATCACCCGCGCCGTGTAGCGGCAGCCCTGCCCCTCGTCCTCCATGGTGATGATGGCGGTGAAGCCCAGCCAGGGTGACTGCGGCCGCCAGCCTGCGCCCAGCATCGAGGTGAACACCAGGCGCTGCTGCGGCACGATCTCCAGGAAGCTGCCCGGATTGTCACTGCTGCCGCCATCCGGGCCCTGCATGAAGGTGTGGAAGGCCCCGCCGGGGCGCAGGTCGAATGCGCGCACCTCGGTGGTCCACGGCTCCGGGCACCACCACTGGCGCAGCAGTTCCGGGTCGGTCCACGCCCGCCACAAGGCCGCGCGCGGTGCGTTCAACACACGGCTGATGACCAGATCGGTATCGGGGTTGTTACCTGCGTCTACGGCCACGGGCCTGCTCCTGTCGGTGAAGGGTTTCGACGAAATCGACCATGCGGTCGGCGCGCGCCTCCCACACGGCACGCTGTTCGGCCAGCCACTGCTCGGCCTGGCCCAGCCGCGCCGGCACCAGTTCGCAGGTGCGTATGCGCCCCTGCTTGTGGCTGCGCACCACGCCGCTGCGTTCCAGCACGGCCAGATGTTTCATCAGCGAGGGCAAGGCCATCTGGAAAGGCTCGGCCAGCACCGACACCGTGCGTGGCCCCTGCCCCAGCGCGGCCACGATCGCGCAACGGGTCGGGTCGGCCAGTGCGTGGAAGACTTCCTGGATGGCGGGATCATACTTACCCATATGGCTAAGTAATACGCCGATCTGAATGCCGATGCAAGCGGACGCAGCCGAGGCGCGATTCTTCACGTGGCCTTGCGGGCCGGAAGCGAATGCTCCGCGCACCCGCCACCGCTTGGAGCACCCTGATGAAAGCCTCTTTCCTGCTGGCCGCCGCCCTGCTGGTCGGCCTGCCCCTGGCTGCCAACGCCACCACCCCGCAGCAGCAGCGCATGGCCGAATGCTCGGCCAAGAACAAGGGCTTGAAGGGTGATGCCTACAAGACCGCGCAGAGTTCCTGCCTCAGCGGCCACGCTGCCGACTCCAAGCCGGCCAATGCGCAGCAGGAACGCATGCGCAAGTGCAACGCCGACGCGGGCGCCAAGAAGCTGGCCGGTGATGCGCGCAAGACCTTCATGAGCAGCTGCCTGAAGGCGTCTTGACGCCTGTCTCTTGCAGGGCGCCATCCACGCATGGCGTGGATCTGCCGCGTCAGTGGAAGGCCGGGCATTGCCCGGCCTTTTCATTACCCCAGGGCGCGCGCCTTCAGCTCGCCCTGCTCGTGCAGGGTCACGAAACGCCCCTTGTCATCGCGCCCGAGCTGCGCCAGCGCGACCTGCGGGTCATGGGTGAAGAACAGCCGTACGTTGCGCGCCAGCTTGTCTTCAAGGAACTGCCGCTTCTCGTCGATCAGCAGTTCGGCGTTGCGGTCGTAACCCATGGTGATCGGCACGTGCACCCATGAACGCCCTGGAATCAGGTCGGCACAGAACACCACGCCACCGTGCGCACCCTCGCCTGCATGCGCGTGGCCGACGATCTCGGCCAGCATCAGTCCCGGCGTATGCCCGTCGCTGTAGCTGAAGCGCACGCTGCGGCCGAGGATCTTCGAGTACTCCCCGTCCACCACTTCCAGCCGGCCACTGGCCTGCAGCAGGCCGGGCAGCTCCGGAATGAAGCTGGCCCGGTCACGCGGGTGCGGTTGCACGGCGCGCTGCCAATGCTGCGCGCCGACCACGTAGGTCGCGTTGGGGAACAGCAATTCGGGCTCGCGACCTTCGCTCCATGCCGCCAGCAGGCCGCCGGCATGATCGAAATGCAGGTGGCTGAGCACGACGACATCGATGTCCTCATGCTCGAAACCCGCTTCGCGCAACGAATCGATCAGCACGTGCTGGCTTTCCTGCACGCCATAGCGCTCACGCATGCGCGGGTCGAAGAATGCACCGATGCCGGTTTCAAACAGCACCGTCTTGCCTTCCAGCGGGCTGGCAAGCAGCGCACGGCAGGCCAGCTCGATGCGATTGAGCTCGTCCGGTGCCGCCCATTTTTCCCACAACGCACGCGGTGCGTTGCCGAACATCGCACCGCCATCAAGGCGCTGCGAGTTTCCACGAATAGACCAGAGTTTCATGCGCCGATTATCGGCGCCGGCTCGTTAAATAATCGCTAGAAAGGAAACAGAAAACCCCGCCGACAAAGGCGGGGTTTCGATGATCTGCCAGATTGCCGGCCAGCGGCCGGCGCGACCGGATCAGCGCGCCGGTACGACCTGGGCGCTGCCCACCGGGTTGCGCGGGTCGCTGCCACCGAACAGTCTGTTCGCCTTGCGGTCCCATTCCACGGTCTGCAGGTTGCCCCACACGTGGCTGGAACCGCGGCCGCCTGCGGCGACGTCACCCGGCAGATCGATCTTGTGGCCCATTGCCTGCAGCTGCTTCACCGTCGCCGCGTCGAATGCATCGTCCTCGGCCTCGATCAGGTCCGGCAGCCACTGATGGTGGTAGCGCGGCAGCGCGGCCACCTGCTGTGCGTCCAGGCCGGCGTCGTAGCCGAGGATGCCCAGCAGCACCATGGTGATGATGCGGCTGCCGCCTGGGGTGCCCAGCACCACCACCTTGTCGGCGTTCTCCATGAAGGTCGGCGTCATCGAGCTGAGCATGCGCTTGCCAGCCTTCGGCGCATTGGCCTCGTAGCCCATCACGCCAAACGCGTTGGGCGTGCCCGGCTTCAGCGCGAAGTCGTCCATCTCGTTGTTCAGCAGTACGCCGGTGCCCTTGGGAATCAGCCCCGAGCCATACAGCAGGTTGACGGTCTGGGTGGCGCCAACGCGGTTGCCGTCGCGGTCGATGATCGAGAAGTGCGTGGTCTCGTCGTCTTCCAACGGCGTCGGGTTGCCCGACAGCAGGTCGCTGGGCGTGGCCTTCTCCGGATGGATGGTCGCCCGCAGGCCCTGCGCGTAGTCCTTGCTGGTCAGCACTTTCTGCGGGATCTGCACGAAGTCCGGATCACCGAGGAAGAAGGTGCGGTCGCGGTAGGCGCGGCGCATCGACTCCACCACCAGGTGGGTGCGGTGCGCCGGGTCCATCTTCCTGATATCCCAGCCTTCCAGGATCTGCAGCATGCTGGCCAGCGCGATGCCACCGGACGACGGCGGCGGCGCGGTGGTGATCTTCCAGCCGTTGTAATTGAACACGATCGGCTCGCGCTGCTTCACGCGATAGCCGGCCAGCTCTTCGGCGGTCCACTTGCCACCAGCCTGCTTCACGCCGGCCAGCAGCAGCGAACCGGTCTGGCCCTTGTAGAAGCCATCGAAGCCACCGGCGGCCAGCCGCTCCAGCGTCTGCGCCAGCTCCGGCTGCTTGAACAGGTCACCGGTGGCGATCGGCTTGCCATTGCGCAGGTAGACCTCGCGCGTGCCGGGGTAACGCTCCATCACTTCACGGCGCGAGGCATAGCCCTTGGCCATGCGGTCGTACACCGGGAAGCCTTCGCGCGCGATGCGGATCGCCGGCTGCAGCGACGCCGACAGGGGCAGCTTGCCGTACTTGGCCGACAGTTCGACCAGCGCTGCGGGCAGGCCGGGAATACCCGCCGACCAGGCACCGTTGACCGAACGATCACGGTCCAGGTTGCCCTGCTTGTCCAGGAAAGCCTGCGGGGTCGCAGCGGCCGGTGCGGTCTCGCGTGCATCCAGCATCACATCCTTGCCGGTAGCCGCGTCGTGCAGCAGGAAGAAGCCGCCGCCGCCCAGCCCGGAACTGATCGGCTCGACCACCGCCAGCGTGGACGACACCGCCACCGCGGCGTCGAAGGCGTTGCCGCCCTGCGCCAGGATGTCGATGCCGGCCTGGGTGGCCAGCGCGTGGCCGCTGGCAATGGCCGCGCCGTCGGGGCGCTCGGCACGGGCCGGGCTGTCGGCCCAGGCAATCGGGCTCAGCAACAGGCCGAGCAGCAACAGCGGACGGACGATCAGCGTCTTCATTCGGATGGAGGCTCCGCGTAGAGTTCGGGGTGATCGTGCTGCAGCTGGCGCAGCTTGGCCAGCAGCTGGTCTTCCGTTTCCACGATCTCCGGGTCCGGGTCGATGCACTCGACCGGGCAGACGACCACGCACTGTGGCTCGTCGAAATGACCCACGCATTCGGTGCAGCGCGCAGGGTCGATCACGTAGATGGTTTCACCCATCGCAATGGCCTGGTTCGGGCAGGCCGGCTCGCATACGTCGCAGTTGACGCAGAGCTCGTTGATTTTCAGTGACACGGCGATACTCCTCGCCCGCGCCCTGGGACAAAGGACCGGCCAGCGCGGGCGCGCGGGCCGGTCAGGTCATCAGCGGCGCCCCTGCAGGACGCCGCCCGGGCCATGCCGGAGCATGGCCGCCATGGCTCGGTATTACTTGGCTTCGACGAAAATGTACTCGGCACCGGTCGGCTGGATCGCAGCCTGCACGCGGGCATTGTCGGCCGACTGGCCGATGAAGACGACGCGCACGCCCTTCATCGAATCCGGCGACACGTCCTTGAACACGGCCTGGATCATGTCAGCCATCTTGCCCGAGGCCGACGAACCGAAGGCCAGCATGTTGCCCGGCTGCACGCCACGGGCCACGGCCTGGGTCGCGCTCTCGGTCTGGCGCTCGTACTTGGCCTGGAAGTCCGGGTCCGATTCCGGCGAGAGGTAGTACAGGAACGGGCTGTTGGTGATGTTGCCCATGTTCTGGATCGCCACTTCCTGCAGGTACTTCTTCCAGCCTGCATCGTCGTCCTTGGACGGAGCGACCAGAGCCTGCTTGGCCTCGTCGACCGGAGCGGCCTCTTCCTTCTTGCAGGCGGTGAAGGCCAGGGCCAACGAAGCGATCAGCATCGCGCGCATGGTGGTGTTCATGGGTTTCCTCCCGGAATGGTGCGTGGTGTTGTACGTAATGGGGTGCGGGTACAGCGGGGCTTACGACTGTGCCGACTTCGCTTCTCGGACCTTGCGCAGGGCTTCGAGCACCGCGGCCGGCACGAAACCGGACACGTCGCCGCCCAGGCGTGCGATCTCGCGGACCAGCGAGGACGAAATGAAGCTGTGCTGCTCGGCCGGGGTCAGGAACAGGGTCTCGACCTCGGGGATCAGGTGACGGTTCATGCTGGCCATCTGGAACTCGTACTCGAAATCGGACACCGCGCGCAGGCCGCGCAGCAGCACCCCGCCCTGGACCGAGCGTACGAAATGGGCCAGCAGGGTATCGAAGCCGATGACCTCGACGTTGCCGTGGTGGGCCAGCGCGCCACGCGCCAGCTGCACGCGCTGCTCCAGCGGCAGCGCCGGGCCCTTGGACGGGCTCTGCGCCACGCCGACCACGACCTTTTCAAACAACGGCGCGGCGCGGCTCACCAGGTCGATGTGACCGTTGGTGATCGGGTCGAACGTGCCGGGATAGACGGCGATGCGGCGGTTGGCCACGGTCATGGGCGGATGCAGATGTTCAGATGAGGTCAAAGTGTAGCAGTGGCGCGGCGGTACAGGGCAAAGCGCACCTCGCGGGTGCCACCCTCGCGGTGCAGCAGCCAGTCCGGCGGCAGCACCGGCACGTGGCCGGCCGGCGATTCCAGGTACAGCCAGGCATCGGCGGCCAGGTGCCGGGGCAGCTGGGCCAGCACGTCCTGCCACAGGCCATCGGCGAATGGCGGGTCGATGAAGACCAGGTCGGCCTGCTGCGCGGGTGCGCCCTGCAGCCAGCGCAGGGCATCGGCCTGCACGACGCTGATCTGGTCGCCGGCCTGCAGCTTGGCCACCGCAGCGGTCAGATTGCGCCCCAGCTGTGCATCGCGCTCGACCAGGGTGGCGTGGGCGGCACCGCGCGAGACCGCCTCCAGCCCCAGCGCACCGCTGCCGGCGAACAGGTCCAGCACGCGGGCCCCGCCGAGCCTGGGCATCAGCCAGTTGAACAGGGTTTCGCGCACGCGGTCGCTGCTGGGGCGAAGCCCCGGCAGGGTCGGCACCGGCAGGCGGGTATTGCGCCAGCGCCCGCCGATGATGCGGACCTGGCCGTCATTGCCCCCACGGCCGCTCATCGGCGCCCCCGGCGGCGGGAGGTATTCGAGAAATTCAGCATGAGCGGGATTGTAGTTCGGCCGGGCGGCGCCCGGGGACGCGCCAACGCATGCGCGCTGTCGCTCCCACGCTTCGCTGCGCGAAACGCGGGCCCACCTACCAACTTCCACACCCCCGCCGCTTCGCGGCCGCCCCCTGACTCAGGGGGCTCTACCCCAGACGCGATCCGATGCCCGACATACAGGTGGGGTCAGATCCGTTTTCCTGCGGAAAGCGGATCTGACCCTGGTTTGGATTTCGATATCTGAGAGATTCCATCCACGCATGGCGTGGATCTACTGGCCGCCGGCCAACTGTCGAAGGCGGGGCGGTGTCGGATTGCGGGGTGTCCGCGGCATGGATGCCGCGGCCAAGCCCCCAAGGACGGGTTCACGGCGTCCCCGCAATCCGACACTGCCCCGCCATCCCACGGATAGCCCGCTGTTGCTTCGGCTGTTGCTCTGGCCTCTGCGGGTGCAGGGCGCAGCCCTGCCCGACCAACCCCTTGATTTCGGGACAATCAGCCATACCCCTTGGCGAGGCCGCACGCGCTGGCGCGGCATTGCACACGGAGCCTTATCGATGACCGAGACCACCCAGACCGAAACCCTTGGCTTCCAGACCGAAGTCAAGCAGCTGCTGCAGCTGATGATCCACTCGCTGTACTCCAACAAGGAAATCTTCCTGCGCGAGCTGGTCTCCAACGCCGCCGACGCCGCCGACAAACTGCGCTTCGAGGCCCTGACCCAGCCGGCTCTGCTGGAAGGCGACAGCGAGCTGCGCGTGCGCGTCAGCTTCGACCCCACCGCCCACACCATCACCATCGAAGACAACGGCATCGGCATGAGCCGCGCCGAAGCCATCGCCCACCTCGGCACGATTGCAAAGTCCGGCACCGGTGACTTCCTGCGCCAGCTGTCCGGTGACCAGAAGAAGGATTCGCAGCTGATCGGCCAGTTCGGCGTCGGCTTCTACAGCGCCTTCATCGTCGCCGACGAAGTGGAAGTGACTTCGCGCCGCGCCGGCCTGGCTGCAGGCGAAGGCGTGCGCTGGACCTCGCGCGGCGAAGGCGATTTCGACGTCGCCACCGTCGACAAGGCCGAGCGCGGCACCCGCATCGTGTTGCACCTGAAGGATGGCGAACACGATTTCGCCGATGGCTGGCGCCTGCGCAGCATCCTCAAGAAGTACTCGGACCACATCGGCCTGCCGATCCAGATGCCCAAGGAGGGCGGTGAAGAAGGCGCAGCGGTCGAGTGGGAAACCGTCAACCGCGCCAGCGCACTGTGGACCCGTCCACGCACCGAAATCAGCGATGCCGAGTACACCGAGTTCTACAAGCACGTCGCGCACGATCACAGCGATCCGCTGGCGTGGAGCCACAACAAGGTCGAAGGCAAGCTGGAGTACACCTCGCTGCTGTACGTGCCGGGCCGCGCGCCGTTCGACCTGTACCACCGCGATGCGCCCAAGGGCCTGAAGCTGTACGTGCAGCGCGTGTTCGTGATGGACCAGGCCGAGCAGTTCCTGCCGCTGTACCTGCGCTTCATCAAGGGCGTGGTCGACTCCAACGACCTGTCGCTGAACGTCTCGCGCGAGATCCTGCAGTCCGGCCCGGTCATCGATTCGATGAAGGCGGCGCTGACCAAGCGCTCGCTGGACATGCTGGAGAAGCTGGCCGCCGACAAGCCGGAGCAGTACGCCACGTTCTGGAAGGAATTCGGCCAGGTGCTGAAGGAAGGCCCAGCCGAGGACTACAACAACCGCGAGAAGGTGGCCGGCCTGCTGCGCTTCGCCTCCACCCGTGGCGACGGCGATGCGCAGAGCGTGTCGCTGGCCGAGTACCTCGGCCGCATGACCGAAGGCCAGGACAAGATCTATTACCTGACCGGCGAGAGCTACAGCCAGGTCCGCAACAGCCCGCACCTGGAAGTGTTCCGCAAGAAGGGCGTGGAAGTGCTGCTGCTGACCGACCGCATCGACGAGTGGCTGATGGGCTACCTGACCGATTTCGACGGCAAGGGCTTCGTCGACATCGCCCGTGGCGACCTCGACCTGGGTGCCCTGGAAACCGAAGCGGACAAGCAGGAACAGGAAGCAGCGGCCAAGGACAAGCAGGGCCTGGTCGAGCGCCTGAAGACGGTGCTGGGCGATGACGTGGCCGAAGTGCGCGTCTCGCACCGCCTGACCGATTCGCCGGCGGTGCTGGCCATCGGCGAGCAGGACCTGGGCCTGCAGATGCGCCAGATCCTGGAAGCCAGCGGGCAGAAGGTGCCGGACAGCAAGCCGGTGCTGGAGATCAATCCGGGCCACCCGCTGATTGCCAAGCTCGATGCCGAAGCCGATGGCGCGCGTTTCGACGACCTCGGCCGGGTCCTGTTCGACCAGGCCGCACTGGCCGCTGGTGACAGCCTGAAGGACCCGGGTGCCTACGTGGCGCGCCTGAACAAGCTGCTGCTGGAACTGTCGGCCTGATCGACAGATCGGGTGCCGGGCAAGGCTTGGCGATGCTCTGGTAGGTGCCAACCTTGGTTGGCACTGCTGCCCTGGTAGAGGCCAACCTTGGTTGGCGCCCACCAGGGGCAGCGGTTGGCACCTGCCAAAGCGGTGTTGCTCAGGCTTCCCGATCCAACAGCGAGCCCAGCATCTGGTCGTGGCGGCGGATCACCGCAGCATTGGCAGCGAAGGCCACCACCTCGGCTTTCGCGGCCAGCAGATCACCCAGCGGCGCGGGGGCATTGGCGCCGGTGGACGTCACCGAAGCCTGCACCCCACCCTGCTCGGTGGTATTGCGCTGCAACTGCAGGCGCTGGGCGTCCGGGGTCACCAGGTTGGCCACGTTGTGCGCGGCCACCTGCACGCCCTGCTGGGCCGCACGCATCCCGCTGAGGGCGATTCCCATCACGTTGTCCATGGCGGTCTCCGGGCCGCACGACGCAGCCCTCCGGACCGGTTAACGGCCGGTGGGCCGCGACCTTGAGTCCACATCGGCCGGACAGGCCCGAGTGGTAGCATATCCCTCTGATTTCAGCGCCTTTTGCCAATGCTCAGTTTTTTCCGCCGCAAGAAGCCCCAGGATGCCCCCGCAGCGGAGGCACCCAAGACCCAGCACTACTCGGCTGAAGAGCTGGCGGCGGCATTCCCGTCGGCCGCGCCGGTCGAGGACAAGGAACCCGCGCCGGTAGCTGCGCCGGCCGCACCTGCCCTCGTTGAGCCGCCCCCGGCAGCGGTCGCCCCGGTAACGGTCGAGCCCACCCAGGCGGCTCCCGCTCCGGTGGTCCCGGCCGTCCCGGCACCCATTGCCCCGGCCCCGATCGCGCAGATCGACGTCGCCCCTGTCGCTGCGCCGGCCATCGAGCCGATGCCTGCGCCACTGCCGGAACCTGCGCCTGCACCGACCCCAGCAGCGGTCTCCGACGACCTGCCTGCCGCCGCCTCGGTCGATGCCGCCCCGGCGCCTGCCGGCAAGCCCGGCTGGCGCGAACGCTTGCGCAACAGCGTCATCGCGCGCAGCTTCGGCGGCCTGTTCTCGCGCAATCCCAAGCTCGATGACGACCTGCTGGACGAGCTGGAAACCGCGCTGATCACCGCCGACGTCGGCGTGGGCGCCACCACCGACCTGGTCGAGGGCCTGCGCAAGCGCATGAAGTCGCGCGAGTTCGCCGACGCCAATGCACTACTGGCCGCGCTGCGCGCCGAGCTGATCGCGATCCTGCAGCCGGTCGCCAAGCCGCTGGTGATCGACCGCAATGCCAAGCCCTTCGTGGTGCTCACTGTCGGCGTCAACGGCGTCGGCAAGACCACCACCATTGGCAAGCTGGCCAAGCGCTTCAAGGATGACGGCCACAGCCTGATGCTGGCCGCCGGCGATACCTTCCGCGCCGCCGCCGTGGCCCAACTGCAGGCCTGGGGCGAGCGCAACGGCGTGGCCGTGGTCGCGCAGGGCCAGAACGCGGACGCCGCCTCGGTGGCATTCGATGCACTGCAGGCCGGCAAGGCCCGCGGCACCTCGGTGCTGATCGCCGACACCGCCGGCCGCCTGCACACCCAGTCAGGCCTGATGAACGAGCTGGGCAAGATCCGCCGCGTGCTCGGCAAGATCGATCCCACCGCGCCGCACGAAGTGCTGATGGTGATCGACGGCACCACCGGCCAGAACGCGCTGTCGCAGCTGCGCCAGTTCAATGCCGCGGTGAACGTGACCGGCCTGGTAGTGACCAAGCTGGACGGCACGGCCAAGGGCGGCGTGGTGTTCGCACTGGCCCGCGAGTTCGGCATTCCGATTCGTTTCGCCGGCATCGGCGAGCGCCCGGAAGACCTGCGCGTGTTCGATCCGGAAGCCTTCGTCGACGCCCTGCTGCCCGAAGCACTGGGCGCCTGATACACCGTGCAGCCACGCATGGCGTGGCTCTACTGCAATCCGGTAGAGCCACCCCACGGGTGGCTGCCTCTCTGGAATTCCAATGCCCCGCCAGCCGCACGCCAGCGCCGAGACTGCAGAACGGGACGGTTTCGTCGCCCGCCTGCTGCACTGGTTCGACGACCACGGCCGCCACGACCTGCCCTGGCAGCACCCGCGCAGCCCCTATCGGGTCTGGCTGTCGGAAATCATGCTGCAGCAGACCCAGGTGGCCACGGTCATCCCGTACTTCCAGCGGTTCCTGCAGCACTTCCCGACCCTGCCCGACCTCGCCGCCGCCAGCAATGACGCGGTGATGGCGCAGTGGGCCGGGCTCGGCTACTACGCCCGCGCACGCAACCTGCATGCCGCCGCGAAGCGCTGCGTGGAACTGCACGACGGCGATCTGCCACGTGACTTCGATGCACTGCATGCACTGCCCGGCATTGGCCGCAGCACCGCAGGTGCGATCCTCAGCCAGGCCTGGAACGACCCGTTCGCGATCCTCGATGGCAACGTCAAGCGCGTGCTCAGCCGTTACCACGGCATCGACGGCTTTCCCGGCCTGCCGGCCATCGAGAAACAGTTGTGGGCCATTGCCGAGGCGCACGTGGCGCAGGTGCCGGCCGGGCGCATGGCCGACTACACCCAGGCACAGATGGACCTGGGTGCGACGGTGTGCAGCCGCGCCAGGCCAGCCTGCGTGATCTGCCCGCTGCAGGACGCGTGCGTGGCGCGCCGCGAAGGCCGCACCGCTGAACTACCCACGCCCAAGCCCAGCAAGACCCTGCCCGAGCGCGAAGCAGTGGCCCTGCTGCTGCGCGATGCCCAGCAGCGCGTACTGCTGCAGAAGCGGCCGGACACCGGCATCTGGGCGCAGCTGTGGACGCTGCCGCAGGCCGACGCCGGCAGCGAGCTGCAGGACTGGTTCGACGTGCACGTTGAAGGCTCCCTGGAAGACGCCGAAGAGCTGCCGGTGCTGCAGCACACCTTCAGCCACTACAAGCTGCACCTGCAGGTACTCTCGCGGCAGGTACACGGCCTGCGCGTGGAAGAACCCACGCTGCGCTGGGTCGCCACCGACGAGCTTCCCGCGCTGGGCCTGCCGGCCCCCATCCGCAAGCTGCTCGATGGCGCCGCGATCAAGGCGCCGAAACGAACGTCCAAGAAACCCCGCAACCACGAGTGAGTACCATGTCCCGAACCGTCTTCTGCCAGTACGAACAACGCGATGCCGAGGGCCTGGACTTCGTGCCCTACCCCGGCGAACTGGGCCAGCGCATCTTCAACAACATCGGCAAGCAGGCCTGGGCTGCGTGGCTGGCGCACCAGACCATGCTGATCAACGAGAACCGCCTGTCGCCGCGCACCCCGGAACATCGCGCGTTCCTTGAAGGCGAACTGGTCAAGTTCCTGTTCGAGAAGGACGCGGAAAAGCCAGCCGGCTTCACCCCGGAAACCTGACAACAAAACGGGGACGGAGGGGATTAAGTCGTTTGTGGCACAAACGACTTAATCCCCTCCGTCCCCTTTTTTTGATCATTTGGCCGGGGCGGTTTCCGCCTCGCGCTCCTGCACCTGCGCCTGGCGCAGCTCCTGCTCGGAAGTGCGCAACGCCTTCACGTCCAGCTTGCGGATGCTGTTGATGAAGCACGGCATGCGCGGGCCACCGGTCGGGTCGCGCACCAGCACCTTGTCAAAACGCGACGACACCCGGCCCATGCTGCTGGTCAGCCCGATGGCGGTGGCGTAGGACAGGTCTGGACACGGGCCACTCAGTTCCAGCAGGTAAGCCTCGCTCGGCCGGGTCCAGACCGCCAGGGCGCTGTCACCCAGCTCGGTCCAGCCATTGAGGTTGCCGAAGAACTGCATGTCGTTCTGCGGCGCGCCGGCGTGGGCACGGTACAGATCCAGCTTCTCGGTACTGCTGAGCCGGCCGGTGGTCGCGCAGGCGGCCAGCGCCAGGCAGAGTCCGGCGATCAGGATCGGGGTCTTCATGGCGATCTCCTCGGGGAACCTGCTTCGATCATGCGCCGGCCGATGTGCGGCCGGCGCGATGGCAGGTAAACCCGTTCAGGCGCCGGGAGGCGGCCGTTGCCGGCCGCTCAGACGTCGGCGTGGGCCAGTGCGTGCAGGCGCCCTTCGCGCAGCTCCAGCACCCGGTCCAGGCGCCGCGCCAGGCTGCGGTCGTGGGTGACCAGCACCAGGCTGGTATGGCGCGCGCGGTTGAGTTCCAGCATCAGCTCGAACACGGTGCCCGCGGTGCGGTCATCCAGGTTTCCGGTGGGCTCGTCGCCGAGCACGCAGGCCGGATGATTGACCAGCGCACGCGCCACTGCGGCACGTTGGCGTTCGCCGCCGGACAGCTCGCCCGGCTTGTGGTCCAGGCGATGGCCGAGGCCGACCGCTTCCAGCAGCGTGGTGGCCCGGCTGCTCGCTTCGGCCACGGCGGTGCCGGCCAGCAGCACCGGCATCATCACGTTTTCCAGCGCGGTGAACTCAGGCAGCAGGTGGTGGAACTGGTAGACGAAGCCCAGCGCCTGGTTGCGCAGCAGGCCACGCGCAGTGTCCGACAGCGCCGACATGCGCTGGCCGGTCACGTAGACCTCGCCCGCAGTCGGAATGTCGAGGCCACCCAGCAGGTGCAGCAGCGTGCTCTTGCCGGCACCGGAAGCACCGATGATCGCCACGGTTTCGCCGGCGGTCACGGTCAGGTCCAGGCCATCGAACACCGGGGTCTGCATGCGCCCTTCGGCGTAGGTCTTGCCCAGTGCTTCGGCGCGGATCACTTCATCGCCGCGGTTGAAGACCTTATTCATAACGCAGGGCCTCCGCCGGCTGGGTGCGTGCTGCCCGCCAGGCGGGATAGAGGGTGGCCAGGAAGCTCATCAGCAGCGCGACCACGGTGATCGCCACCACGTCGCCGGTCTGCATGTCGGTCGGCAGGCCGGTGATGTAGTAGACGTCCTCCGGCAGCAGCTTGACGTTGAACACGCTTTCGATCGCGCCGAGGATGCGTTCCAGGTTGAGGGTCAGGGTGATGCCGCCGATCAGGCCGGCCAGGGTGCCGAAGATGCCGATCAGCGAACCCTGCACCATGAACACCTGCATCACCCCGCCCGGGGTCAGGCCCAGCGTGCGCAGGATGGCGATGTCGGCCTGCTTGTCGGTGACCAGCATCACCTGCGAGGACACCAGGTTGAACGCGCCCATGGCGATGATCAGCGACAGCAGGATGCCCATCACCACCTTCTCCATGCGCAGCGAGTGGTAGAGGTTGGCGTTCTGCTGGGTCCAGTCACTCACCCGGTACGCGCCGCCAAGGCTCTGCGCCAGGTCCACGCCCACTTCCAGCGAGCGGTCCATGTCGTGCAGTTTCAGGCGCACGCCGGTGGCGCCGTCGCTGCGCAGCACGCGCTCCAGGTCCTGCATGTTGGCAAAGCCGACGCCGCGGTCGACCTCGTTGTAGCCCGCCTCGAAGATGCCGCTGACGGTGAAGCGTTTCATTCGTGGTACCGCGCCGGCAGGCGTGCCCTGCACTTCGGCGAAGGTCACCAGCACCTGGTCGCCCACGTCCACGCCCAGCCAGATCGCCAGTTCCTTGCCCAGCAGCAGGTTGAAGCTGCCCGGCGTGAGGCTGTCATAGCTGCCCTTGGTGACCTTCTTGTCGATCACAGACACCTTCGGCTCCAGCGCCGGATCGATGCCCTGGATGATCGCGCCCTGCACGCGCGGGCCGCTGATCATCGACTGGATCTCGATGTACGGCGCGGCACCGGCCACGCGCGGATCCTTGCGGGCGATGTCGACCACGCGCATCCAGTCCGGCATCGGCTCGCCGTCGCGGCTGATGGTGGTGTGGGCGGTCATCTGCAGCAGGCGGCTGCGGATTTCCTTCTGGAAACCGCTCATCACCGCCAGGGTGGTGATCAGCACCGTGACGCCGAGCGCGATGCCCAGGATCGATGCCATCGAGATGAAGGAGATGAAGCCGTTGCGGCGCTTGGCGCGCAGGTAGCGCAGGCCAATGGCCACGGGAATGGGTTTGAACATGCAGGCACGCCGGTCAATTCAGCTTATGGTGCCATCGTACGGGGCCGACGGGAAACGGCACGTGCGGCCACGGCCAGTCGCAGTTCACGTCGCTGCCCGGAATCCAGCACATCGGGCCAGAACAGCAGGCGTTGGCGGCGCCGTTCCTCACGCCAGAGCAACAGCAGCCACGGCCCGCGCACGACGAGTTGTGGTGCATCGGCGTCCTGCCCGGCCACCTGCAGCGGCTCGGGCGGTACCGGCAGAAGCACCGGCACGCGTGGCCTGCGCTGGCGCCAGGCCAGTTCGGCCAGGCCCACGCACCAGGCCAGCACCACCGCGGGCATCAGCAGCCGTGAAGGCAGATCCGATGCGCGCAGCAGCAAGGGCGCAGCCAGCAGCACCGCCAACTGGGCGGCGGCCTGCAGCCGCGAGGGGCGCCACTCAAGGCTTGAGGGCGAGGATCTTCTGCATGAGGGGGATCGCGTGCGCATGCGGGCAGGCCTCGTAGCCCATGAACCAGCGCCACAACTTATCGTCCTCGCAGTCGAGCAGGAACAGGAAAACCTCGCGCTCTTCGGTCGGCGCAGTGCTCCACTCGTGGTCCAGGTAACGGCCGAACAGCTGATCCAGCTCACGCATGCCGCGGCGGCAGCGCCAGCGCAGCTTCTTCAGCAGAACATCTTCTTCCATCGTGTTTCTCCAGATACAGCAAAGCCACGCATGGCGTGGCTCTGCTGGGGTGGCAAAGCCACGCGTGGCGTAGCTCTACCGGGTACAGCCGGGCCCGATCAGGCGCGGCGTTCCATCATCAGCTTCTTGATCTCGGCGATCGCCAGCGCCGGGTTCAGGCCCTTCGGGCAGGTCCGGGCGCAGTTCATGATGGTGTGGCAGCGGTACAGCTTGAACGGATCTTCCAGATCGTCCAGGCGCGCACCGGTGTCCTCATCGCGCGAGTCGATGATCCAGCGGTAGGCCTGCAGCAGGATCGCCGGGCCCAGGTAACGCTCGCCGTTCCACCAGTAGCTCGGGCAGCTGGTCGAGCAGCAGGCGCACAGGATGCACTCGTACAGGCCATCCAGCTTCTTGCGGTCTTCCGGCGACTGCAGGCGCTCACGGTCCGGCGGTGCCGGAGTCTGGGTGCGGATCCACGGCTTGATCGAGGCGTACTGCGCGTAGAAGTGGGTCAGGTCCGGAACCAGATCCTTGACCACGTTCATGTGCGGCAGCGGGTAGATCGGCACTTCCTTCTTGCCGCAGTCCGAGATGGCTCGGGTGCAGGCCAGGGTGTTGGTGCCGTCGATGTTCATCGCGCACGAACCACAGATACCTTCGCGGCACGAGCGGCGGAAGGTCAGGGTCGGGTCGATCTCGTTCTTGATCTTGATCAGGGCGTCCAGGACCATCGGGCCGCAGGCGTCCAGATCGACTTCATAGGTATCGGTGCGCGGGTTGCTGTCGTCGTCCGGACTCCAGCGGTAGATCTTGAAGGTGCGCACGTTCTTGCCGCCGTTCTTGACGGGGAAGTGCTTGCCCTTCGTGATCTTGGAATTCTTGGGGAGTGAAAACTCGGCCATGGCTGCTCTCGTTGGCTCAGGCGGCCCGCGCCCGTGGGCGCGGATTGCATGGTAGGCGGGGTCGGATCAGTACACGCGCGGCTTCGGCGGCACCACGGACACGTCGTCGGTCAACGTGTACATGTGCACCGGACGGTAGTCGAAGCTGCACTTGCCCTTCTCGTCGACGCTGACCAGGGTGTGCTTCTGCCAGTTGACGTCGTCGCGGTCCGGATAGTCCTCGTGCGCATGCGCGCCGCGGCTCTCCTTGCGCTGTTCGGCCGAGTTGATCGTCGCCACCGCGTTGAGCAGCAGGTTGTTCAGCTCGTAGGTCTCGATCAGGTCCGAGTTCCAGACCAGCGAACGGTCGGAGACCTTCACGTCCTGGAACGAGTCGAAGATCTTGTCCATCTTCTCGCAGCCTTCCTTCAGCGTCTGGCTGGTGCGGAAGACCGCCGCGTCGGCCTGCATGGTGCGCTGCATGCGATCGCGGATGACCGAGGTCGGGGTATCGCCGTTGGCGTGGCGCAGCTTGTCCAGCAGGCCCAGCGCCTTGTCGCAGGCATCGGCCGGCAGCGGCTTGTGCGAAGCGCCCGGCTTGATGGTCTCGGCGCAGCGGTTGGCCACCGCACGGCCGAACACCACCAGGTCCAGCAGCGAGTTCGAGCCCAGGCGGTTGGCGCCGTGCACGGACACGCAGGCCGCTTCACCGATGGCGTACAGGCCCGGCACCACCGCATCCGGGTTGTCGCCGACCTTGCGCACGACTTCGCCGTGGTAGTTGGTCGGGATGCCACCCATGTTGTAGTGCACGGTCGGGATGACCGGGATCGGCTGCTTGTGCACGTCGACCCCGGCGAAGATGCGGGCGCTCTCGGCGATGCCCGGCAGCTTCTCGTCGATCACGCCCGGGCCCAGGTGGGTCAGGTCGAGCAGGATGTGGTCCTTGTGCTCGCCGACGCCGCGGCCTTCTCGGATCTCGATGGTCATCGAACGGCTGACCACGTCGCGCGAGGCCAGGTCCTTGTAGTGCGGTGCGTAGCGCTCCATGAAGCGCTCGCCGCTGCTGTTGCGCAGGATGCCGCCTTCACCGCGGACACCCTCGGTGATCAGGCAGCCGGCGCCGTAGATGCCGGTCGGGTGGAACTGCACGAACTCCATGTCCTGCATGGCGATGCCGGCACGCATGGCCAGGCCGCCACCGTCGCCGGTGCAGGTGTGCGCCGAGGTGGCGCTGAAGTAGGCACGGCCGTAACCGCCGGTGGCCAGCACCACGCCCTGGGCGCGGAACAGGTGCAGGGTGCCGTCGGACATGTCCAGCGCCAGCACACCGCGGCAGGCGCCTTCGTCATCGAAGATCAGGTCGAGTGCGAAGTACTCGATCATGAAGCGCGCATCGTGCTTCAGCGACTGCTGGTACAGGGTGTGCAGCATCGCGTGGCCGGTACGGTCGGCCGCCGCGCAGGTACGCTGCGCCGCCGGGCCTTCGCCGTACTTGGTGGTCATGCCACCGAACGGACGCTGGTAGATCTTGCCTTCGGCGGTGCGCGAGAACGGCACGCCGTAGTGTTCGAGCTCGATGATGGCCGGGATGGCCTCACGGCACATGTATTCGATGGCGTCCTGGTCGCCCAGCCAGTCCGAACCCTTGATGGTGTCGAAGAAGTGGTAGCGCCAGTCGTCCTCGCCCATGTTGGCGAGTGCGGCCGAGATACCGCCCTGGGCGGCAACGGTGTGCGAACGGGTCGGGAAGACCTTGGTCAGGCACACGGTCTGCAGGCCCTTGGCGGCCAGGCCGAACGTGGCGCGCAGGCCGGCGCCGCCGGCGCCGACCACGACCATGTCGTACTTGTGTTCGGTGATCTTGTAAGCGGACATCTAATCTGGATTCCTGTGTTGGTGCCTGGGCTCAGGCAACGCCGAGGGCGATGCGGCCCACCGCAAACACACTGACGATCATGCCGAGCACGGCGACGAACTTCACCGCGGTCTGCAGCACCAGGGCCAGCAGCGATTCGTGGATGTAGTCTTCCAGCACGACCTGCATGCCGAGCTGCGCGTGCCAGAACATGGCGATCAGCAGGCCGATCAGCGGCACGGCGTTCCACGGCTTGGCCACGGCGGCGGCGGCGGTCGCGTAGTCCGAGCCCAGCAGGCCCAGCACGAAGACCAGGAACCAGATGCCCAGTGCCACCAGGGCGGCGGCGGTCAAGCGCTGGTGCACGAAGTGCTCGGTGCCGGTCTTGGCCGAGCCAAGGCCGCGCACGTTCTTCAACGGGGTACGGAACTTGCTCACGCGGCACCTCCGAACATCACATAGGCCCACACCAGCAGGGTGATCACCAGGCTGCCGATGACCGACAGCCAGCTGCTGCGGATGAAGGCGGGGATGCTGAAGCCGATGGCGAAGTCCTGCACCACATGGCGGATGCCATTGCACAGGTGATAGGCGAACGACCATGTCCACGCGAACAGGAACACGCGGCCATACCAGGCCCCGGCATGGCCGGTGAAGCAGTTCCAGGATTCGGGCCCCATCATCAGGGCCAGCAGGCCGGCGGCGATGATGAGGGCACCAACAGACAGAAAGACGCCAGTGGCTCGATGCAGGATCGAGGTGGCCATCTGAATCTGCCAGCGATACACCTGAAGGTGCGGGGAAAGTGGGCGTTGTCTGGTCGCCATTCGCTGGGCTCGTTGTCTCGGCTGGGCGGCACGCGGCCGCGTTGGCTCAATGCTGATCAGAAATCGATGCAGCGTCCGTTTTTCTCCCAATCGCCATACCGCACCGGATCAAGTCCGCCGCGGCCGCCGAATTCTTCTGCTTTTTCCTGTTCCACGGGCACGGGTGCCGCGGGGACCAGCGGGGCTTCAGATTCGTCGTCGGGAGTGGGGGTTGTTTGGCCTATCATGTTCGGTCTCGCAACGCACAAATTTTAGACCTCGTTCACGTGCCTGACAACCTGCCCCCTGCTTTCGTCGGATATCCGCGCCTGCCCGGCCACCAGCTGCTGAGCCTGCAAGGCCCGGATGCGGCTGTCTTTGCCCACGCCCAGTTCAGCAGCGATGTCACCGCCCTGCCCCTGCAGCACTGGCAGTGGAGTGCCTGGCTGAGCGCCAAGGGCCGCACCCTGGCGGTGTTCCAGCTGCTTCGGCTGGCCGACGACCACGTGATGCTGGTACTGGCCGACGGCGATGCCGATGCGATTGCGTCGCAACTGCAGCGCTTCGTGTTCCGCCGCAAGGTGAAGGTGCAGGTGCGCAGCGATCTGGCGGTGGCCGGCGCGTTCACCGCACCCGAGGCCGCCAGCGGCGCCGCCATTGCGCAGACCGCAGGAGACGGCTGGGAGCTGGACCTGGGCAGCGATGCCCTGCCGCGCACCCTGCGTATCGGCAGCGCCGATGCCTTCGCCGCCGGCAGCGAAGCTGATGAGGCCGCCTTCACCCTGGCCTGGCGCCAGGCCGACCTGCGCTACGGCCTGCCGCGGCTGGACGAAAGCCAGCGCGAAGTGTGGACCCCGCAGCAGCTCGGCCTGGACCGCCTGAACGGCTACAGCGTGAAGAAGGGCTGCTATCCGGGCCAGGAAATCGTCGCCCGCACCCACTTCCTCGGCAAGGCCAAGCGTGCGGTGCAACTGCTGCATACCGCAGCACCGGCACGGGCCGGCGATGGCGTACAGCAGGACGGCGCGGCACTGGGCACGATCGCCTGCGTGGCCGGCGACCTGGCGCTGGCGGTGCTGCCGCTGGAGGCCAGCGACGCCGATCTGCAGGTGAGTGATGCCAGCGCGCAGCGCGTGCCGCTGCTGGACGGACTGGCGCGCTGAACCCGGCGGGAAACCGCATCTGGTGGGTGCGGACCTTGGTCCGCACTGCTTCTGCCGGCATCCCATCCACGCCTGGCGTGGATCTACTGAACCCGGTGGGTGCGGACCGTTGGTCCGCACGCCTTCGGCGAATGAATGGTAGTGCCAGCCGCTGGCCGGCAACCACGCATGGTTGAGGTTGCCGGCCAGCGGCCGGCACTACCCGTTACAGCCGCTCGCTGGTTTCCGGATTGAAGAAATGCAGACCCTGCGGGTGGATCGCCACGCGGATCTGCTCGCCCACCGCCGGCAGCGCCTGCGGCGCCACGCGCATGGTCAGCGCATGCTGGCCACTGCTCAGGTTGACGAAGATCTCGTTGCCGACCGGTTCGATGCCTTCGATGCGCGCGGTGAACGCATGCGCATCATCGGCAGCCGCCGGTTGCAGGTGTTCCGGACGCACGCCCACCGCGATCGGCTTCTGCAGCCATGCCGGATCGATCGTGGCCTGGCCCAGCGGTGCGCGCCATTCGCCGTCGACCACGGTCACGCCGCCGGCATCGCCCTGCAGCGTGCCACGCAGCACGTTCATCGCCGGGCTGCCGAGGAAACCGGCCACGAACAGGTTGGCCGGGCGGTCGTACAGCGCCATCGGCGTATCGATCTGCTGGATGATGCCGTCCTTCAGCACCACGATGCGCTGGCCCAGGGTCATCGCTTCGACCTGGTCGTGCGTCACGTAGATCATGGTGGTGCCCAGCTTGCGGTGCAGCTGCGCGATTTCGGTACGCACGCTGTGGCGCAGCTTGGCATCCAGGTTGGACAGCGGCTCGTCGAGCAGGAACACCGCCGGCTCGCGCACCAGTGCGCGACCCAGCGCAACACGCTGGCGCTGGCCACCGGACATCGCCTTGGGCAGCTTGTCCATCATCTCGGTCAGGCCCAGCGTCTGCGCCGCCTCGGCGATGCGCTTGTCAATGGTCGCCTTGTCATGACCGCGCAGCTTCAGCCCAAAGGCCAGGTTCTCGGCCACGGTCATGTGCGGGTACAGCGCATAGCTCTGGAACACCATCGCGATGTCGCGGTCCTTCGGCGCAACATCGTTGACCACGCGATCACCGATGGTCAGCGTGCCGCCGCTGATCTCCTCCAGGCCAGCCACCATCCGCAGCAGGGTCGACTTGCCACAGCCGGACGGGCCGACCAGCACCATCAGCTCGCCATCGGCGACCTCGAAGCTGGCGTCCTTCACCGCGACCTGGCCGTTGTCATAGACCTTGCGCACACCCTGCAACTGCACTTTTGCCATATCACCTATCCGGTCCGCCCGAAGCCGGGCTGTCTTTTGGGACTGCCTCGGCCCTCCCGATGGCAGTGATGATTGCGCGCCTGCCGCATGACGGCGAGCACTGCAATCGAATACAGTTGCCCATTCTGCCATGTAAACGTTTTCACGTGGCACTATCCGATGATCGGTGCGCACCGATCTGCGTCGGCGGTTGAACGAAGGTTCCGCCGAGGTAGTGGTTTCGAATGGAACGGTCTTCCGGTACCCCGGAGAACGCCCCTGACGAGCCTCGGACAGGCAGTTGCGCGGATGTCCCCCGAACCCAGCCATGAAGCGATTGACAACGATGTCACCCGGATCTGAAACTCGAGCGATGCACGACACCCTCTTCCTGTTCGGTGCCACAGGTGATCTGGCCCAGCGCTACCTGTTCCCTTCGCTGCTTCGCCTGCTTGGCGACGGCCTGCTGCCGGAGGACTTCCGCATCCGCGCACTGGCCCTGTCCGGGCATGACACCGAAGCCTTCCATGACATCCTGCGGCCGCGCCTGCAGCAGGCCATGCCGATGGCCACGCAGGACGACATCAGCGCCCTGCTGCGCCGCATCGACTACCGTTCGGTGGACCTGCGCGACGTCGACTCGGTTGCCGCCGCGGTCGCCGACCTGGTGCACCGCAAGTGCGTCAGCTACCTGGCCATCCCGCCGGGCCTGTACATCTCCACCTGCGAAGGCCTGGCCAAGGGCGGCGCCCTCGCCGCGCCGGCACGCCTGATGCTGGAAAAGCCGATCGGCAGCGACAGCGAGAGCGCCGAGGAAATCATCAGCACCATCGGCCAGTGGATCGACGAGGACCGTGTGTTCCGCCTCGACCATTACCTGGGCAAGGCGGCGGTGCAGAACCTGATCGCACTGCGCTTCGGCAACACGCTGCTGGAAGCGGTGTGGAACCGCAACTACATCGAATCGGTGCACATCCTGGTGGCCGAGAGCGAAGGCGTGGATGGCCGCGATGCCTATTACGCCCGCTCCGGCGCGCTGCGCGACATGGTGCAGAGCCACATCCTGCAGCTGCTGTGCATGGTGGCGATGGAACCGCCGGCCTCGCTGGAAGCCGACCGCATCCGCGACGAGAAGGTCAAGGTGCTGCGCGCCCTGCGTCCGCTCGATGCCAAGCACGCCGCGCGTGACAGCATCCGTGGCCGCTACACCGCCGGCACCATCAACGGCCAGCCGGCCCAGGCCTACCAGCCGCCGGAAGGCAGCGACGTGGAAACCTTCGCCGGTGTCACCGCGCATATCGACAACTGGCGCTGGAGCGGCGTGCCGTTCCACCTGGTCACCGGCAAGCGCCTGCCCGAGCGCACCACCCGCGTGGTGGTCACGCTGAAGCCGGTCACCCACTGGCTGTTCGAGCGCCCGCAGCGCGCGCAGGCCGCACCGAACCGCCTGGTGTTCCAGCTGCAGCCGCAGGAAAACATCGAACTGGGCCTGATGAGCAGCCTGGCCGGCCCGGAATGGGGCGCGCTGGAACTGCATCCGCTGGAACTGGAACTGTCGGTGCCAACCGGCCTGCACCGCCGCATCGCCTACGAGCGCCTGTTCCTGGATGCGTTCAACGGCAACCACACGCTGTTCGTGCGCGATGACGAAGTGCGTGCTGCCTGGGCCTGGATCGACAGCGTGGCCGATGCCTGGAAGGACGCCAAGCTGCCGCTGGAACCCTACCCCGCCGGCCAATGGGGCCCGGCCAACGCAGGCGAGTTCCTGCCGCAGGGCGTGGACGCGCCGGACAGCGGAGCGTCGGCATGAGTGCCAGCTCGCAGCCGGTGCTGGTCGCCGACATCGGTGGCACCAACGCCCGCTTCGCCCTGGCCGACACGTCGCTGGACGCACCGCTGCTGAAGGACAGCATCCGCGAGTACGCGGTGGCGGAGTTCCCGTCGCTGGGTGATGCCGCGCGCCACCATCTGGAACAGATCGGCGCCACGGCAAGCCGCGGCGTGTTCGCGGTGGCCGGTCGCGTGGATGGAGACGAAGCACGCATCACCAACCATCCGTGGGTGATCTCGCGCAGCCGCACCGCCGCCATGCTCGGGTTTGACGAGTTGCACCTGATCAACGACTTCGCCGCACAGGCGATGGCGATTTCACTGCTGCAGCCCGATGACGTGGTCCAGGTCGGCGGCGCCGCCTGGGTGCCGGGCAAGCCGGGCCAGCCACGCAACTATGCGGTGATCGGGCCGGGTACGGGCCTGGGTGTCGGCGGCCTGATCCTGCGCCACGGGCGCTGCTACCCGCTGGAAACCGAAGGCGGCCATGTCAGCTTCCCGCCAGGAACCCCGGAGGAGATCCGCATCCTTGAGATCCTGTCCGAACAGTTCGGCCGCGTCTCCAATGAGCGCCTGATCTGTGGCCCCGGGCTGGTCAACATCCATCGCGCCGTGTGCGAGATGGCCGGCATCGATCCGGGCCAGCTGCAGCCGGTGGACGTGACTGCCCGCGCCCTGCACGGTGATCCGCAGGCGATGCGCACCGTCGATGTGTTCTGCGCCGTGTTCGGCGCCATTGCTGGCGATCTGGTACTGACCCAGGGCGCGTGGGACGGCGTGTTCCTGACCGGCGGACTGACCCCGAAGATGCTCGATTCGCTGCAGCACTCCGGTTTCCGCCAACGCTTCGAGCACAAGGGACGCTTCTCCTCGATCATGGCGCGCGTGCCCTCGTTGGCGGTGATGCATCCCCACGCCGGATTGCTGGGCGCCGCCGCCTATGCCACCGACGCCGAACGTGACGCACCTGGAGTTGCCGCATGAGCCCCACCACCTTCCACGACGACCGCATCGAGTTCATCAACCACGGCGATGCCGATGGCTGGATCGAAGCGGTAGCCGCCGAGATGGCGCAGACCCTCAACCACGACATCAACGAAGTGGGCCGTGCCCGCATCCTGCTGTCCGGTGGCACCACGCCGGCACCGGTCTACCAGGCCCTGGCCGAACTGGACGTGCACTGGGACCGGGTGGAAGTGAGCCTGGCCGACGAGCGCTGGCTGTCGCCGCAGGATCGCGACAGCAATGCCTGGCTGGTGCGCGAACACCTGCTGAAGCGCGCCGAGGGCGCCCATTTCGATCCGCTGGTGCGGATCGGCAAGCCCCTGCCCGAATGCGTGTACACCGCCAACCTGCAGGCGCAGCACAGCCAGCCGCCGAGCCTGGTGGCACTGGGCATGGGCAACGACGGCCACACCGCCTCGCTGTTCCCGGGCTCGAAGGACCTGGCCCGCGCACTGGAAAGCACCCTGCCCTACGCGGCGCTGGATGCCACCGGCTGCCCCGGCGCGAACCAGTGGCCGCTGCGCATCACCCTGACCCCGCATGGCCTGCGCCAGTGCCGCCAGCGCCTGCTGCTGCTGCGCGGCAAGCAGAAGCTGCAGGTGCTGCGCCAGGCGCTGGACAGCAACGACGCCCAGCAGTATCCGATCCTCAATGCGATCAACCTGGAAGGCGCGCGCCTGCGCGTCCACTGGGCTGATTGATGTCGGCGGCGGCGCCGTGCCGCCGCTTGCCTCTCGCCACCTCGAACGCCGGTAGCCAATGAGCCTCCATCCGCAACTGCAAGCCATCACTGAGCGCGTCATCCGCCGCAGCGCCGCTTCGCGCGCCGCTTACCTGGCCGCGATCGACGCCTCCCTGCGTGAGGGCCCGTTCCGCAGCCGCCTGAGCTGCGGCAACCTTGCCCACGGGTTCGCCGCCTGTGGCGGTACCGACAAGAGCCGCCTGCGCGGCGGCGTGACGCCGAACCTCGGCATCATCACCGCCTATAACGACATGTTGTCTGCGCACCAGCCGTTCGAGACCTATCCCGAGCAGATCCGCGAGATCGCCCGCGAGCTGGGCGCCACCGCACAGGTGGCCGGCGGCGTGCCGGCGATGTGCGACGGCGTCACCCAGGGCCGCGGCGGCATGGAACTGTCGCTGTTCTCGCGCGATGTGATCGCGCAGGCCACCGCGATCGGGCTCAGCCATGACATGTTCGACACCACCGTCTACCTCGGTGTGTGCGACAAGATCGTGCCGGGCCTGCTGATCGGTGCGCTGGCCTTCGGCCATCTGCCGGCGGTGTTCGTGCCTGCCGGTCCGATGACCCCGGGCATCCCGAACAAGCAGAAAGCCGAAGTGCGCGAGCGCTACGCTGCCGGCGAAGCCACCCGCGAAGAACTGCTGGAAGCGGAGTCCGCGTCGTACCACGGCGCCGGCACCTGCACCTTCTACGGCACTGCCAATTCCAACCAGGTGCTGCTGGAAGCGATGGGCGTGCAGCTGCCGGGCGCGTCGTTCGTCAATCCGGGCACGCCGCTGCGCGACGCCCTCACCCGTGAAGCCACCGAGCGCGCGCTCGACATCACCGCACTGGGCGACGACTTCCGCCCGCTGGGCCGGATCATCGACGAGCGCGCGATCATCAACGCGGTCATCGCGCTGATGGCCACCGGCGGATCGACCAACCACACCATCCACTGGATCGCGGTGGCGCGCGCAGCCGGCATCGTGCTGACCTGGGACGACTTCGACGAACTGTCGCAGCTGATTCCGCTGCTGGCCCGCGTCTACCCGAATGGCGACGCCGACGTGAACCGCTTCGCGGCCGCTGGCGGCCCGGCCTTCGTGTTCGGCGAGCTGATCAAAGCGGGCCTGATGCACGGCGACCTGGTCAGCGTGGCGCGCGGCGGCATGGCCGACTACGCCCGCGAACCGCAGCTGCGCGATGGTCAGCTGGTCTACCTGCCGGGCCTGGAACACAGCGCCGATGACGAAGTGGTGCGCGGCGTCGACAACCCGTTCGAACACCAGGGCGGCCTGCGCCTGCTGCGCGGCAACCTGGGCAAGTCGCTGATCAAGCTGTCGGCGGTGAAGCCGCAGTACCGCACGATCGAGGCACCGGCGGTGGTGGTCGATGCGCCGCAGGTGCTGAACAAGCTGCATGCCGGCGGCCTGTTGCCCGAGCATTTCGTGGCGGTGGTGCGTTACCAGGGCCCGCGTGCGAACGGCATGCCCGAACTGCATTCGCTGGCGCCACTTCTGGGGCTGCTGCAGAACCAGGGCCGGCGCGTGGCACTGGTCACCGACGGCCGCCTGTCCGGCGCCTCGGGCAAGATTCCGGCGGCGATCCATGTGACGCCGGAAGCGGCGCGGGGTGGTCCGCTGGCCAAGGTCCGCGAAGGTGACATGATCCGCCTCGACGGTGAGGCCGGCACGCTGGAAGTGCTGGTGGACGCGGCCGAATGGACCGCACGCTCGCTGGCGCCGAACACCGCGCCTGCCGCGCATGACCTGGGCCGCAACCTGTTCGCGATCAACCGTCGCGTGGTGGGCCCGGCCGACCAGGGTGCGATTTCGATTTCGTGCGGGCCGGCGGCGGCCGATGGCGGGCCGTGGGAGTACGACGCGGAGTACGAGTTGGGGCACGATGCCGCGGCGGCGGCGGCGCCGCATGAGGCGAAGGACGCCTGAGGGGTGAAGGGCGTTGCGGGTGTGCGTTGGCGGTGAGTGTGCTGGTGACGGCGGAGGGCAGGCCGTCGCCAGGACACGCCGTGAATACATCCCTGTAGGCTCGGTCGCGCCATCCATGGCGCGAACGGTCCTGACGACGGCCTGCCCTCCGCCGCATCACTCTCTCCGGCGCATCGACGCCGCGAAGTGATCACTGAAAATCAAATTCAAACGCAGAAGCAAAGGCAGAAGCAGAGCTATGGGTATCGAACAACATCAGGTGAAGGCGGCGGAGCTGTTGCATGCGGCGGGCATCCTGCCGGTGGTGACGATTCATACGCTGGACCAGGCGCGTGCGGTCAGCGCGGCGCTGCTGGAAGGTGGTTTGCCGGCGATCGAGCTGACGCTGCGCACACCGGTGGCGATGGAAGCGCTGGCGATGCTCAAGCGCGAGCTGCCGGACGTGGTGGTGGGTGCGGGCACGGTGCTGACCGTGGAGCAGATGCAGCAGTCCATCGATGCGGGTGCGGATTTCCTGGTGACCCCGGGTACGCCGCCGGCGCTGGCCGATGCGCTGGCCGCCGCCCCGCTGCCGGTGGTGCCAGGCGCGGCCACGCTGACCGAGCTGCTGTCGCTGTATGCGCGCGGCTTCCGCGTGTGCAAGCTGTTCCCGGCCACGGCCGTGGGCGGGCTGGCGATGATCAAGGGCCTGGCCGGCCCGGTCGCCGACCTCAAGCTGTGCCCGACCGGCGGCATCACCGAAAACACCGCCGCCGAGTACCTTGAGCAGAAGAACGTGGTCTGCATCGGCGGTTCGTGGATGGTGCCGGGCAACTGGATCGCCGACGGTGCCTGGGACAAGGTCCGCGCCAGCGCCGCCGACGCCGCGAAGATCATCAAGCGCGTACGCAGCCACTAAACCCGGCGAGCTGTAGAGCCGAGCCCACGCTCGGCTCCGGCATCATCAGGGGTCAGAGCCCTTTCCCACCGGGAAAGGGATCCGACCCCGCGCGACCCGCTCCTGCTCTTCCTTCTTCATTCCGCGGTGGACGCGCACGGAACCTGTCCGTGGCCCTGCGGAGGGATTGCGCAGGGGCGTAAGCGCCATGGATAGCGCGCCCGAGCCTCCAGGGATGGATTCACGGCGTCCCCTGCGCAATCCTTCCGCAGGGCCAACCCCACGAATCCTGCCGCACACCGCGAGGGGCTCAGCCGTTGGCCGAATCCCTCACAGCGGCCGTGCCGGATCCACCAGCCCATACTGGCTGGCCATGCGCGCCAGCGCGATGTTGTCGTGGATCCCCATCTTCTCGAACAGCCGCGCCTTGTGCGTGTTCACCGTCTTCGCGCTCAGGCTCAAGCGCCGCGCGATGTCTTCCTGGCGCAGGCCCTGGGTCAGCAGCAACGCCACTTCCAGCTCGCGCGGCGACAGGCTGTCGAACGGCGAGCCATTGCCTTCCACAGTCGACAAGGCCAGGTTCTGCGCGATGCTGGTGCCCAGATAGCGACGGCCCATGGCCACGTCGCGCACCGCACGGAGCAGCTCCTGCGCATCGCAGCCCTTGCCGATGTAGCCGGCAGCCCCGGCTTCCAGCAAGCGCTTCGGCAGCGGCCCGTCTTCCAGCACCGATACGATCACCACGCGGGTGTTGCGGTGACTGCGGACGATGCGCTCGGTCACTTCCATGCCACTCACGCCGGGCAGGTGCAGGTCGCACAGCACCACGTCCGGCAGCAGCTGACGGACATCGCGCAGCGCGTCTTCACCGGTCTCGGCTTCGCCCACCACCTCGATGTCGGTCTCCCCCGACAGGATCATCTTCATCCCGGTGCGGACCAGCGCGTGGTCATCCACCAGGTAGACTCGAATCGTCATTCACGTACCTCTTCGCATGCGGCCATTGCAGGTCAAGCTAGGCAGGGCGCCGATACCCCTGCAAGCGCGTTCGAGATGCGACCCAGGCATTCTGCCTTGCGCATCACAGTACCGCGCGTTGTGCTTGCCCCCTGTCTTGCAGAACCTGCTGCAACGAAACAACTGATCTATTACGTAGACGCCCCGGAGGGGTCATCCACGTCAATCCCCCTGTGATGATGCTTCGCTGGCCGTCGCTGGCGGCGAATCCTGACGTCGCCAAGGATGCCGGCGACTGAACATGACCAGATAGCACCCTACCACCCAAACCAGCGCGGCACACCACCCGGCCAGGATGTCGGAGGGGTAATGCACCCCCAGATAGACCCGGGAGACGCTGACCAGCAGGCTGAACGAGGGCGCCAGCACGAGCACCGGCCAGCGCCAGCGGGTATTCCAGGCCAGCAGCACCAGGGTCACGGCCAGGGTCATCGAGCCCATCGCGTGGCCACTGGGAAAGCTGAACGTCGATTCCGGCGCGATCGATTCCCACAGGCTGGGGCGCTGGCGCTGGAAGAAATGCTTGCTGCCCATGTTCAGCAGCGCCGAGCCGACGAAGCTGACCGCCACGAACGTGGCCTCGCGCCAACGCCGGTAGCCCAGCAGCACGCCGATGATCAGCACGTCGGCCGGAATCAGGAACCATTCGTAGCCCAGTCTGGAAATGAGCACGAAGAAGCGGTCCAGCAGCGGTGAATGCAGGCCATGCATCTGCCACAGCAGCGGCGCATCGAAATGGAACGATTCAAACTCGTGCACTTCGTCGGCTAGGGCGACGAAACCCGCCAACGGCAGCAGCACGCCACCGAACAGCAGCACCAGGCGCCAGGCATTGCGCGCCATCCAGTGGCGGAAACCGGAGGCGGACTCCGGCGCAGCGAGGATCGCGGGCTTATCCGGCGCTTCGGACATATTTGTGTTCGACGTAGTCGTCGATCAGGGCGACGAATTCCTGGGCGATGTTCTCGCCACGCAGGGTCACCTTCTTCTCGCCATCGACGAACACGGGCGCGGCCGGGGTTTCACCGGTGCCCGGCAACGAAATACCAATGTTGGCGTGCCGCGACTCACCCGGCCCGTTGACGATGCAGCCCATCACCGCCAGGGTCATGTTCTCCGCACCCGGGTGGTGGATCTTCCACAGCGGCATCTTCTCGCGCACATGGTTCTGCACCACCTTGGCCAGTTCCTGGAAGAACTCGGAGGTGGTGCGACCACAGCCCGGGCAGGCCGTGACCAGCGGCGTGAAGGCGCGCTGGCCGGTGGTCTGCAGCAGTTCCTGGGCGACGATCACTTCCTGCGTGCGCGACTGGCCCGGCTCCGGGGTCAGCGAGATGCGGATGGTGTCACCGATGCCTTCCTGCAGCAGCACGCTCAACGCCGCCGACGAGGCGACGATGCCCTTGCTGCCGATACCGGCCTCGGTCAGGCCCAGGTGCAGGGCAAAATCGGAGCGCTGGGCCAGGTCGCGGTACACCGCGATCAGCTCCTGCACGCCACTGACCTTGGCCGACAGCACGATGCGGTCGCGCGGCAGGCCGAGTTCCACCGCCTGCTCGGCCGAATCCAGCGCCGAGCGGATCAGCGCTTCGCGCAGCACGCGACCGGCATCCCAGGGCTGCTCGCGCAGGTTGTTCTCGTCCATCAGCTTCGCCGCCAGGGCCTGGTCCAGCGAGCCCCAGTTGGCGCCGATGCGCACCGGCTTGTTGTAGCGGATCGCGAACTCGATCAGCTGGGCGAACTGCAGGTCCTTCTTCTTGCCGAAGCCGACGTTGCCCGGGTTGATGCGGTACTTGGCCAGCGCTTCGGCACACGCCGGTTCGGCGGTCAGCAGCTGGTGGCCGTTGTAATGGAAGTCGCCGATCAGCGGCACGTCGATGCCCATCATCGCCAGCTTGTCGACGATGCGCGGGATCGCCGCAGCGGCTTCCACGGTATTGACGGTCAACCGCACCATTTCCGAACCGGCCCGCCACAGCTCGGCCACCTGCTTCACGCTGGAGGCCACGTCGGACGTGTCGGTGTTGGTCATCGACTGCACCACCACCGGCTTGCCTCCGCCTACGGTGACCCCGCCGATCTGCACGGCATGGGTCTGGCGGCGGGGCCAGGAGGTGGCATCGGAGGGAGGAGTCGGGCGGGTGACGGCGTCGTGCATGGGCGCATTCTACCGCCCGCCCCCGCATTCCGGGTGACTCGCATTCAGCCGGTGGCACGGCTGCGGCCTATTGTCGCAGGCACGGCCGCCCGTGAACGCATACGATGAGCGTGAATGACCGGTCCCGACGCCCCGTTTCTCCGTACCCTGTGCAGCCTGCGCTGGCTTGCCGTAGGCGGCCAGGCCGCCACCATCCTGGTCGCCACCTGGGTGCTGGGCCTGCCATTGCCGCAGCTGCCGCTGTGGGCAGGCGTGGCGGTGCTGACTCTGTTCAACATCTATACCCAGCTGCGCCCGGAAGCGGCCGACACCGCGCCGCTGACCGCATTCGGCCACATCCTGGTGGACGTGATCATCCTGACCTGGATGGTCGGCTGGAGCGGCGGCATGGCCAACCCGTTCAGTTCACTGTTCCTGATCCTGATCGCACTGGCCGCGTTCGCCCTGCCCCTGCGCTGGGCACTGGCGGTGGCGCTGGCCTGCCTGCTCGGCTACGCCGCCAGCGGCATCTTCGGCCAGCCATTGCCGGACGGTTATTTCCGCGCGCAGGATCTCAATCGCTGGGGCGTGGTCGCCAACTTCCTGATTTCCGCCGCGGTGGTGCTGGCCTTCTCCACCCGGCTGGCGCTGGCCCTGCGGGAGCGCGAACTGGAACTGTCGGCACTGCGCGAGCGCTTCGCCCGCAACGAGGGCATCGTCGCGCTGGCCACCCATGCCGCCTCGGTGGCGCATGAACTGAACACACCGCTGGCGACGATGACCCTGCTCGCCGACGACGTCGCCGAGCGCAGCGAAGAGCCGGAAGTGCGCGAGGACATGGAAACCCTGCGCGAGCTGCTGGTGCAGTGCCGGGAGCGCGTGCTGGCGCTGGCTGCTCCGGCCTCGGCCGACGCACCGGGCCGCAGCCACTCCAGCGCCCAGCAGGTGCTGGAGCAATGGCGCCTGGTGCGGCCGACCATCGACCTCCACCGCAACGACGATGCGCCGCTGCGGCTGCCGCTCGACCCGGGCGTGGGCCATCTGCTGATGGTCCTGCTCAACAACGCTGCCGATGCCGGCGAGAAGGCCGGCCGGCCACGTGTGGACCTGGACCTGCGCATCGAAGGCGACGACCTGATCGGCGAAGTCCGCGACTACGGCCATGGCTTCGACGCCCGTGCCGCCGTGCTGCCGGGCAAGCTGTTCGGCAGCAGCAAGAGCGAGGGCATGGGCGTCGGCCTGGCCCTGTCCCATGCCACCATCGAACGCCTCGACGGCGAGATGTGGATGCGCCCGGCCCAGGGGGCCGGCAGCCGCGTCGGCTTCCGCCTGCCGCTGGCCCCACGCGAGGACACCCCATGAGCCTTCACCATTCCACCCAGGGCCTGCTGGTCGACGACGACGAGCTGTACCTGCGTACCCTGCAACGCAGCCTGGCCCGCAAGGGGCTTGAAACGCAGACCGCACAGGATGCCGCCAGTGCGCTGGCGCTGGCCCGCCAGCATCCACCGGCGTTCGCGCTGATCGACCTGAAGCTGGGCAGCGATTCCGGCCTGGCACTGATCCAGCCGCTGCGCGCGCTGCGCGCGGACATGCGGATCCTGCTGGTGACCGGCTACGCCAGCATCGCCACCGCGGTGGAGGCGATCAAGCTGGGTGCGGATGATTACCTGCCGAAGCCGGCCACGGTGCCGATGATCCTGCGCGCCCTCGGCGAGGAAGACGACGGCCCGGCCGACGATGGCGAAATGGAAGTGCCCGATGCGATGACGCCGATCAGCCGCCTGCAGTGGGAACACATCCAGCAGGCGATGCACGAGACCGGCGGTAATGTGTCAGCGGCCGCGCGCCTGCTCGGCATGCACCGGCGCTCGCTGCAGCGCAAGCTGGCCAAGCGGCCGAGCCCGGAGCGCGACCCGAGCCGGTGACGTGGTAGTGCCGGCCGCTGGCCGGCACCAGAACCTCAGCCCTTCAACTGCGCCAGGATCTCGCGGGTCATCGGATCGGCAATCGCCACATCCTCGCCCTGCAGCGCCGGCAGCAGGCCACTGGCCAGCTGCTTGCCCAGCTCGACACCGAACTGGTCGAACGCGTTGATGTTCCAGATCACCGACTGCACGTACACGGCGTGTTCGTACATGGCGATCAGCGCACCCAGCGCCTGCGGGGTCAGCGCGTCGAGCAGGATCAGCGTGCTCGGGCGGCCGCCCGGGTAATCACGGTGCGGATCATCGCTGCTCTGGCCATTGGCCAGTGCCTCGGTCTGTGCGAGCAGGTTGGCCAGCAGGGCCTGGTGATTGATCGTGTAGGGATCATCGTTGTGCACGCAGCCGATGAAGTCGGCCGGAACGATGCTGGTGCCCTGGTGCAGCGCCTGGAAGAAGCTGTGCTGCACATCGGTGCCCGCCCCGCCCCACCACACCGGCACGGTGTCGGTGGTGACCGGCGCACCATCACGCTGCACGCGCTTGCCCAGGCTCTCCATCACCAGCTGCTGCAGGTAGGCCGGCAGCAGCGCCAGGCGCTGGTCGTAGGTCATCACCGCATGCGTGGCATGGCCCAGCACGTTGCGGTTCCAGATGTCGGTCAGGCCGTGCAGCACCGGCAGGTTGCGCTCCAGCGGTGCATCCAGCGCATGCGCATCCATCTGCGCGGCGCCTTCCAGCAGCTGCTCGAAGCGCTCGAAGCCGATCGCCAGCGCGATCGGGAAACCGACCGCCGACCACAGCGAATAACGGCCACCGACCCAGTCCCACATCGGCAGTACGCGATCGGCGGCGATCGCGAAGGCCTTCGCGGCACGTTCCGGATTGGCGCTGACGGCATACAGGCGCTCGCTGCCGCCCAGCCAGTCGTGCAGGATCTGGCCGTTGAGCAGCGTTTCCTGGGTGCCGAAGGTCTTGGAGATCAGGATGCCGGCGGTCTTGGCCGGATCCAGCGTGGCCAGCGTGCGCTGCATGGCGGCGCCGTCCACGTTCGACACGAAATGCACGCGCAGGCGCGCACCGGTGACCGGGCGCAGCGCGTCGGCGACCAGGCGTGGGCCAAGGTCGGAACCACCGATGCCGACACTGACCACATCGGTCACGCCACTGTCTTCCAGCGCGCGCACCAGCACGCCCATGCGCTGGCGGATCGCGCGCGCGGTGGCATAGGCCTCGGCCGCCACCGGCGCATCGACCACATCGCCACGCAGCGCGGTATGCAGCGCGGCGCGCCCTTCGGTCAGGTTGACCTGCTCGCCGCGGAACAGGCGCGTGATGGCGCCGCCGACATCACGCTCGGCAGCCAGCGCCAACAGCGCCTGCAACGCTGCGGCATCGTACTTCTGCCGGGCGAAATTGACATACAACGGACCGACCCGCAGCGCCAGGTCCTGTACACGGCCGGGTTCGGCGGCGAGCAGGCTGGGAATGCTTGCGCCCTTCAGGCGCTGGGCGTGGGAATGCAGCGAGTCGAATCCGTTGTTCGTTGTCATGCGGCCTGGGTCGGGATCGTGTCGTTGGTGTGGGTGATCTGGTTGTTGCCATCAACGTACACCAGCTTCGGCTTGAAGCTGTCAGCTTCCTGCTCGGTCATGCTGGCGAACGCGGCGATGATGATGATGTCACCGACCTGCACGTGGCGCGCGGCGCCACCGTTGAGCGAGACAACGCCGCTGCCTGCTTCGGCGCGGATGGCGTAGGTCGAGAAACGCGCACCGTTGGTCACGTCCCAGATGTGCACCTGCTCGAACTCGCGGATGCCGGTGGCAGCCAGCAGGTTGTCATCGATGGCGATCGAGCCTTCGTAGTTCAGCTCGGAATGGGTGACGGTGGCGCGGTGGATCTTGGTCTTGAGCAGGGACAGGTGCATGGGGGCGCTGCAACGGCAAAGGAAAGAGCGGATTCTAGCACCCGCTTGGCCGTCATCAGGGGGCTGCAGCAGGACGCTGAAGGCCGTTCAGGCGCCCTCGCCCGGCAGCGCTGGCGGCATGGGGCCAACGCTACCTGCCAGCGACAGGCGGAACACCGCATGGAACGCCCAGCCGGCCACCGCACCGAACCCCCCGGCAGCCAGCACTGACAGGCCATAGCTGATCACGTCGAAGGTGTCGATGTAGCGCAGGCGCTGCAGCAGCGGGCCGCTGTCGTCGCCCGGCCAGGCACAGGTGGCCATGGCCAGCGCGCCCAGGCCGAACCCCACAAGGACGAAACCGACCCGGCGCAGGCGCTGCTGAGACTGCAGGATCAGCGCCATCGGCAACAGCACGGCAATGGCATTGCAGACCGCCAGTACGAACATCAGCCCGCCACCGATCAGGGCCGGCACCGGCGTACGCCCGAGGTCCAATGCGAACAGCAGGCCGCCGAACAGCTGCGCCGGCAGCATGCCGGCAGCCAGTACAGCGAAGATCGAGGCCTGGGCAAGGCGGCCGGCGTCAGTGGTGCGGGGTGTCATGTCCAGTCTCCCGTCCGTGGGATGTGAGAGGCGCCCATTGCGGGCGCCCCGGAGCCGCATGCGGCTCAGAACTCCAGGTTGTCGATCAGGCGGGTGGTGCCCAGCCGCGCGGCAATCAGCGCCACGCGGCCACCGCCGTCGAAGGTCGGCTCGGCCAGTTCCGGAGTGCGCAGCACGGCGTAGTCGACCTGGAAACCGGCGGCCTGCAGCGCAGCGGTGGCATCGGCCTCGATGCGCTCGCGCGCCTGCCCCGCGACGTAGCCCTCGCGCATCCCCATCAGGGTGCGGTGGAGGGTGGTCGCGACCGGGCGCTGTTCGGCGCTCAGGTACTGGTTGCGCGAACTCTTGGCCAGGCCATCCTCGTCCCGCACGATCTCCGCACCGACGATCTGGATCGGGAACGACAGCTCGGCCACCATCTGCTTGATCACGGCAAGCTGCTGGTAGTCCTTGCGGCCGAACACGGCCACGTCCGGCTGCACCTGCAGGAACAGGCGCGCCACCACCGTGCACACGCCATCGAAGTGTCCCGGGCGGCTGGCGCCTTCCAGTACTTCACTGACACCCGGCGCGTGCATGCGCGTGGTCCTGTCCACGCCCAGCGGATACATCGCCTCCACGCTGGGCAGCCACACGGCATCGCAGCCGACCTGCTCCAGCCCGGCCACGTCGGCCTCGGGCGTGCGCGGGTAGCGGCTGAAATCCTCGTTGGGGCCGAACTGGGTCGGGTTGACGAATATGCTCGCCACCACCTTGTCGGCGTACTGGCGGGCCAGGGTCACCAGCGAATGGTGGCCCCCATGCAGGTTGCCCATGGTCGGCACCAGCGCCACGCGCAGCCCCTCGCGCTTCCACTGGGCGATCTGCTCGCGCAGTGCGCCGAGCTCGTTGAAGGTCTGGATCATTGGGCGTAGGCGTGCTGTTCGTCGGGGAAGCTGCCGTCGCGCACCGCGTCGGCATAGGCGCGGGTGGCACCGGCCACCGAGCCACCTTCGGCAAGGAAATCCTTGACGAACTTGGGACGGCGATGGCCACTGTCCAGGCCAAGGAAATCGTGCAGCACCAGCACCTGGCCATCGCACTGCGGGCCCGCACCAATGCCGATGGTCGGCACATCCACCGCAGCGGTCACTTCGGCAGCGACCGGGGTCGGCACGCATTCGAGCACCATGATGCTGGCGCCGGCAGCGGCCACGGCCCTGGCATCTTCCACCAGCTGGCGCGCGGCGTCGCCACGACCCTGGATCTTGAAGCCGCCCAGGCGCAGCACCGACTGCGGGGTCAGGCCCAGATGCGCGCAGACCGGAATCTCGCGCTCCACCAGGTAGCGGATGATGTCGACCTTGAAGCCGGCACCTTCGATCTTGACCATCTCGGCACCGGCCTGCAGCAGCTGCAACGAGGCATCCAGCGCGCGCTCCGGGGTGGCGTCGGCGCCGAACGGCAGGTCGGCCACCAGCAGCGCACGCTGCAGCACGCGGGCCACGGCGCGGGTGTGGTAGACCATGTCCGCCACGGTTACCGGCAGGGTCGAATCATGGCCCTGCACGACCATGCCCAGCGAGTCGCCGATCAGGATCAGGTCAACGCCGTTGGCGTCGAAAGTGCGGGCGAAGCCGGCGTCGTAGGCGGTCAACATGACCAGCTTCTGGCCATTGCGCTTGGCCTCGGCCAGGGCGGGAACGGTCCAGGGCTTGCTGTCTGCGTGGGTGCTCATGTGCTGATAACCGGGGGAGATAACCCGGTCATTATCACCCTATCGGCGCGATCCCGCAGGCATCGACCCGCATCACTGCATCCTGCACGCGTCCATGGCCAGGAATTGTCAGTTCCGGCGCGATTTCGGCCAGCGGCACCAACACGAAGGCACGCTCGTGCAGGTACGGATGCGGCACCTGCAGGCCGGGCTGATCGAGTACCTGCATGCCATACAGCAGCAGGTCCAGGTCCAGCGCGCGCGGCCCCCAGTGCATCGCCGGATCGCGCACGCGGCCAAAACCCTGCTCCAGTGCCAGCATCGCCTGCAGCAGCTCATCGGCCGGCAGCGTCGTTTCGACCGAGGCCACCGCATTGACGAACGGCGGCTGGTCTTCATTGCCCCAGGCCGGCGTTGCATAAAGCCGCGAGGCCTGGCGCAGGCGGGTCCCGGGCAGGCCGTCCAGCGCGGCAATCGCCGCGCCGACGGTGGCGGCCGCGTCACCAAGGTTGGCGCCGAGGCCGATCCAGGCAAGGGTCATCGCTTACTCGCCCGCTGCACCGGCCGTGGCACCGGGACGGCGACGGCGACGACGGCGCTTGCGCGGCGCCCCGCTCTCGTCATCCCCTTCTTCGCTGTGCATCGCATCCAGCGATGACTCCAGCTCACGACCGGACTGCGCCTGCGCTTCGCGCCAGAACTCGACATCGGCAGCATGTTCGGACGAAGCCACCTGACGCAGGCTGAGGAAATCGAACGCGGCACGGAAGCGCGGATGGGTCAGGGTACGGAACACGCGCTTGCGCTGGCGCGAGCTGAAGCGCGACTGCAGCAGCCAGATTTCCTGCATCGGCAGCGAGAAGCGGCGCGGCAGCGCGATGGTGCTCAACTGCTGCACGGTGACGCGGTCGGCGGCGCGGCGCTGCGCCTCTTCCGGTGCCACGCCCTGCTTGAGCAGGGTCGCCTGTGCGCGGCAGAAGGCCGGCCACAGCAGCAGCGCGAACAGGAACGCCGGCGACACCGGTTCGTCGTTGGCCACCCGTGCATCGGTATTGGCCAGGCCCTCGACCAGCATGCGGCGCAACGCGCCGGTGCGGTTGGCCTTCAGCGCCTTGGCGCTTTCCGGGAACAGCACGTCGAGCAGGCCGTAACGCTCAAGGCCTTCGAAGCTGGCCACGCCATGCCCGGACAGGAACAGCTTGAGCACTTCCTCGAACAGGCGCGCCGGCGCGGCTTCGTTGAGCAGGCCGGCCAGGTGCGGGATCGGTGCGGCAGTGCCCTCTTCGATCTGGAAGCCGAGCTTGGCCGCCAGGCGCACCGCACGCAGCATGCGCACCGGATCTTCGCGGTAACGCTGCTCGGGGTCGCCGATCAGCTTCATCAGGCGCGCCTGCACGTCCTCGAAGCCGCCGGTGTAGTCGCGCACCGAGAAGTCCTCGATGGCGTAGTACAGGGCGTTGCAGGTGAAGTCGCGGCGGATGGCGTCGTCTTCGATGGTGCCGTACACGTTGTCGCGCACGAGCATGCCGTTTTCCATCTCACGGTCGCCGCTGCCGTCATCGCTGTTGGCACGGAAGGTGGCGACTTCGATGATCTCGCGGCCGAACACCACATGGGCGAGGCGGAACCGGCGGCCGATCAGGCGGCAGTTGCGGAACAGCTGCTTGACCTGTTCGGGCGTGGCGTCGGTGGCCACGTCGAAATCCTTGGGTTGGCCATTGACCAGCAGATCGCGCACCGCGCCGCCGACAAGGTAGGCGCCGAAGCCGGCATCGCGCAGGCGATAAAGCACGCGCAGGGCGTTCGGGCTGATGTCCTTGCGGGAGATCGTGTGCTGGTCGCGCGGGATGACGCGCAGGCTGAACGGTGATGTAGCAGAGGAAATGATGTTGGCGCTTCCGGTTGAAGTTTCGGGATTGCCCAATGGCATCGAGGTGCATATACTAGCGCTCCTGCCTCGGCAGCGACACAGTTACGCTCCCTTCGTCTAGTGGTTAGGACGTGGCCCTCTCAAGGCTAAAACAGGGGTTCGAGTCCCCTAGGGAGCGCCAGTCGCCGCAGCAGGAACCGAAAAAGCCCGCCTCGTGCGGGCTTTTCTGTTTTCCGGGATTGCAGTGACTGCGGTCGGGTTGGTCGCATCGGCGCTTCCCTGCAATCGGCTTGAGCCGGTGGGGTCACCCAGGGCAGGACACGCCGTGAACCCATCCATGGGGGCTCGATGGCGCCTTGCTCGCGTGCGCTGTCCTGCGCACACGGCAAGACCGGGGTTGGGCTCCTGCCCAACCCGTCGGGCGCATGCGCCCACCCCATGGCGCCAACGGTCCCGCCCTGGGTGACCCCACCGGCTCCGGACGGTTTCCCGCGAACCCCGGCAACAACCGACCAGCGCTTCGCCGCGTCCGCACGCACCATGAAACTGTCAGGAGGGGGCAGGCCGCCCTCTCCAGGACCGTTGGCGCCATGGATGGCGCCATCGAGCACCATGGATGGGCTTTTGCGTGTCCTGGAGAGGGCGGCCTGCCCCCTCAAACTCGGGACAACCAGGCGCCAACGGAATGCAACCGAAGCCAGGCGACGTCAGCCTTCCATCTGCTCCAGCTCCTTGCCCTTGGTCTCGCGCACGCAGCGGACCACGAAGAAGATCGAGAGGATCGCGGCGACCGCGTAGATGCCATAGGCGCCAGCCAGGCCGATGCCGGCCAGCAGCATCGGGAAGGTCACGGTGATCGCGAAGTTCGAGGTCCACTGCGCGGCCCCCGCCACGGCCAGCGCCGGGCCGCGGATCTGGTTGGGGAACATCTCGCCCAGCATCACCCACATCACCGGGCCCCAGGACATGTTGAAGAACACCACGTAGACGTTGGCCGCAACCAGCGCCAGCCGCCCCATGCCATCGGACAGCTGCAGGCGCCCATCGACCAGGCTGCCGCTGGCAAATGCCACCACCATCAGCACCAGCGCCACCGACATGCCGACCGAGCCGACCCACAGCAGCGGCTTGCGACCAATGCGGTCGATCAGCAGCACCGTCAGCAGGCAGGCACCGATGCTCAGTGCGCCGGACAGCACATTGATCAGCAGCGCATCGCTTTCCGAGAAACCCACCGCCTGCCACAGCACCGCGCCGTAGTAGAACACCACATTGATGCCGACCAGCTGCTGGAACATGGCCAGGCCGATGCCCACCCAGAGGATCGGGCGCAGCTTGCCGGTGACCTTGTCGCGCAGATCACTGAAGCGTGGCTTGTGCTGGTCCTGGGACAGGCTGGCCTCGATCTCGGCCTGCTTGGCCGTGGCAGCGGCCTCGCCATACAGCCGCGACAGCACCGCCCTCGCCTGCGCCTGGCGGCCCTTCAGCACCAGGAAACGCGGGCTTTCCGGGATCACCAGCAACAGCAGCAGGAACAACCCCGACGGCAGCGCCTGCATCCAGAACATCCAGCGCCAGGCCTCATGGCCCAGCCACAAGGGCTCGGTCGAGGCGCCGGCGGCGCGGGCCAGCAGGTAATTGCTGAGGAAGGCCGCGAACAAACCGCAGATGATCGCCATCTGCTGCACCGTGGCCAGCCGGCCGCGATAGCGCGCCGAGGCGACTTCGGCGATGTAGGCAGGAGACATCACGCTGGCCGCCCCCACCGCAAAGCCGCCCAGCACCCGGGCCGCGATGAACAGCCAGGACGCGTGGGCCGCCCCGGCGCCCAGCGCCGAGACCAGGAACATCAGCGCGGACACGATCAGGACACCACGGCGCCCCAGGCGGTCGCCCAACCAGCCGGCCAGGAATGCACCGATCGCGCAGCCCAGCAGCATCGAGGCGACTTCGAAACCCAGCGCCGCCTCGCTGGAGTTGAAGGCCTGGCGCAGGCCATCGACCGTGCCGTTGATGACACCACTGTCGAAGCCGAACAGGAAACCACCGAGCGTGGCCACGCAACTGATCAGGACGATGAACGCCGTGTTTTCACCACCGTGGGAGGCGGTGCCGGACTGGGCTTGGGACATGGATGATCCTGCTGGGAAGGGAGCCCGGCCACCAGGACCGGTTGCCGCGCAGCGTCGCACAGGCCCTGCCGTGCCGCCAATGACCGCCACGGCCGCGCCTGCCAGACGCCCGTTTTCCGTCCCGCGCCGACACCGGGGGCCAACCTGTTCTAGAATTGGCGGGTTCAGGAATCGATCCACCCCCAAGCCCATGCCCTTTGTCGTCACCGAAAACTGCATCAAGTGCAAACACACCGATTGCGTGGAAGTGTGCCCCGTGGATTGCTTCCACGAAGGCCCGAACTTCCTGGTGATCGACCCGGATGAGTGCATCGACTGCACCCTCTGCGAGCCGGAGTGCCCGGTCAATGCAATCTTCCCGGAGGACGATGTTCCTGCGGGCCAGGAGGGCTTCGTTGCCCTCAACGCCGAGCTGGCGAAGGAGTGGCCGGTGCTGACCGTGCGCAAGGACCCGCCCGCCGACGCCGGCGAATGGGACGGCAAGCCGGACAAGCTGAAGCTGCTGGAGCGCTGAGAAGCGCCCGCTGCGGCAACGAAAAAGGGCGCCCATGGCGCCCTTTTTTGTTCTCGGCAGGTGCCAACCTTGGTTGGCACAGAAGCGCCGACCAAGGTTGGCCCCTACCCGACCCGCCCTTACTGGGCCAGCTTCGCCTTCAGTGCGGCGATCAGCTTCACCGGCGCTTCTGCAGTGGCCGGCAGGCCACGCGGGTCGACCGCGGAGATGTAGGCGCCGGCATCGACGGCGACCACGCGGACCAGGAAGTTGCTGCCTTCGTAGGCCACGTCATACGAGCCCAGCAGCTGCGCGCGGCTGGCGATGGTCACGCCTTCCACGCCTTCCAGCGCGGTGCCGACCTTGGCGAAAGCCTCGTCCTTGCCGCCGGCGATGGTGAAACCGGTGTTGCCCACGGCCGGGGCCGCAGCCACCGGGGCCGCCGGCTTGGTCGCCGAGGCAAGGGTCGGCACCTTGTTGTCACTGGTGGCGTTGGGCAGGTTCAGGTCCGGCGGCACTTCCAGCGGACGCATTTCCGGGGCCAGGGCGTAGTCGCCCTTGACGCCACGCTTGAAGCAGCCGGTGGTGCCGGCGGCAACGGCCACCGCAAGCAGGGCGTAGGACAGCACGCGGACGGTGGATACGGATTGACGCATGTGAATCTCCTGGGTCAGACCAAGACGGAAGGTCAGTGGCTGGAAAGGGCTTCGAGGGCGGCGATGTCGCCGGCAAGATGATCGGCCGCCGGATGGTGCGCCGCCGACAGCGGCAGCAGCGGCAGGCGCAGGTCGTGACCGATGCCGATACGGCGCAGCAACGCCTTGACCGGAATCGGGTTCGGCTCAACGCCGCAGAAATCATGGAACGGCTGCAGGCGCGCATCCCAGGACCCGGTGGCTTCGTGGTCGTGGGCGGCAGCCAGCTCGCACATCCGGCGGTAGGCGCCGGGCAGCACGTTGGAGCCGACCGAGATCAGGCCATCGATGCCGGCCCGGATCGAGCGCGCCGCCGTACCGTCGTCGCCACTGAACACGGCAAACTGCGGACTGCGCAGGGCAAGCAGCGCCTGCACCCGGCCGGTGTCACCCACCGCCTCCTTGATGCCGACGATGTTGGGATGGCTGGCCAGTTCGGCCACGGTCTCCGGCTGCATGTCGCAGCCGGTACGGCCGGGCACGTTGTACAGCACGACCGGCAGCCCGCCCTGGTCGGCAACCGCGCGGTAGTGCGCGATCAGGCCGGCCTGGGTCGGCCGCACGTACGGCGGGGTGACCACCAGCGCGTGGCTGGCGCCAAGGGCGGCGGCACGGCGGGTCTGTTCGATGGTCTTGGCGGTGCCCGACAGGCCGGTGCCGGCCATGACCGGAATGCGGCCGCCGATGCGTTCGACCGCGCTGGCCAGCAGCTGGTCGTACTCGGCATCGGTCAGGGTCGCCGCTTCGCCGGTCGAGCCAGCCACGACAACGCCATGGACGCCACCCTCCAGTTGCAGGTGCAGCAGGCGCTGCCAACCATCGGGATCGAGGGCGCCGTCGGCCCGGAACGGGGTCGCCAGCGCGGTGATGAGGCCGGAAAGGGACAAGGACGTGCTGCTCTTGGCTGGAAAGGGAAACGCCCGCCACGAAAGGCTGGGGGCGACCTGAATGTTACTTGCGGCGCGAAAGCACGGGCAAGTATGCTGGACACCGGTGGATCCCCGCCTCTGGCGGGCATTCAGACTAACGCATGCATTACCCGGAATCGCCTTGACCGACACCACCCCGCGCCCCGCGCCGAGCGAAAACCACCTCCTGATCAACGCCTATACGACGCATCCGGAGTCCCCCCTGCTGTCCGTCACCCGCCGCATCGCCGACAGCGGTTGCAACCTGGTGGACGCACGCCTGGCCACGGTCGGCCGCGATGTCTCGGTCACCGCCCTGGCCACCGGCTCCTGGGACTCGGTGGCCAAGCTCGAGGCGATGCTGACCCGGCTGGAGCGCGAGGAAGGACTGAAGCTGGTCTGGTACCGCACCGCCGCCAAGCAGGCGCAGTCCAACCTGCTGCCGTACATCGTCGAAGTGATCGCCGCCGACAAGCCGGGCATCCTGTTCCAGCTGGCCGACTTCTTCGACCGCCAGGGCATCACCATCGAGAACCTGCAGAGCACGCGCTACCGCGCCATGCAGACCGGTGCGGAAATGTTCAGTGCACAGGTCACCATCGGCGTGCCGGCCAACATGCACATCGCCGCGCTGCGCGACGATTTCCTTGAGTTCTGCGACCACCTGAACCTGGACGCGATCATGGACCCGATGAAGTTCTGAATGAATTCCTGATTTTTTCGCGCGCCTCTCACGGGCGCGTGGCGTTTCATGCAATTGTCTTGGAAAGAACCCAGGCTCGACAGAAGGACCTCATGAACAACGGCGATACCCTGGACAGCACCACCCTCTCCCTGCCGCTGGCGCTGTCCGGTGGCGAACAGGCCACTCTCGGCGACTACGTCGGCCACTGGCTGGTGCTGTACTTCTATCCCAAGGACAGCACCCCCGGCTGCACCACCGAAGGCATCGACTTCAACGCACTGCTGCCGAAATTCAAGAAGGCCGGCGCGGTCGTGCTGGGCGTCTCGCGCGATTCGGTGAAGTCGCACGACAACTTCTGTGCCAAGCAGGGCTTCAACTTCCCGTTGGTCAGCGATGGCGACGAAGCGCTGTGCAGCGCCTTCGACGTGATCAAGATGAAGAACATGTACGGCAAGCAGGTACGTGGCATCGAACGCAGCACCTTCCTGATTTCCCCCGACAGCCGCATCGTGCAGTCCTGGCGCAAGGTCAAGGTTGCAGGTCATGCCGATGCCGTTCTCGCCGAACTGAAGGCCTCCCAGTCCAAGTGAGTCCCACTGCCTACTGTGTCTGCCATCACCCTGCCCCGCAGCAGGCCGTGGTGGTTTTTCCCTGTCCGTAACCAGGAATCGACGATGACCCGAGGCAAGCGCATCTACGTGCTGGATACCAACGTGCTGATGCACGATCCCACCGCGCTGTTCAAATTCGAGGAGCACGACGTCTACCTGCCCATGCAGGTGATCGAGGAGCTGGACAACGGCAAGAAGGGCACCTCCGAAGCGAGCCGCAACGCCCGCCAGGTGAGCCGCTTCCTCAACGAGCTGGTGCAGGAATCCGGCCTGGACAACCTGGCCGACGGCATTCCGCTGCAGCGACCCAATGGCCTGCAGCTGCGCGGCAAGCAGAGCGCCGGCAAGCTGCGCTTCCAGACCAGCCATTTCGACGCCGGCAAGAGCTTCGGCAAGGTCATCCCGGACAACGCCATCCTCGGCGCGATCCTGGCGCTGAAGGAAGAAACCCCGGACCTGCCGGTGGTGTTCGTCTCCAAGGACATCAACCTGCGGATCAAGGCCGCCATCGCCGGCATCGTGTCCGAGGACTACGAGAACGACCGCGCGCTGGACGATTTCAGCCTGCTCTACACCGGCGCCACCGAGCTGCCGGAAGACTTCTGGAAGCGCCACGGCGATGACCTGCGCAGCTGGAGCGACAAGGGCCGCACGCATTACGAAATCCTGGCGCAGGATGGCGAGGAGTGGTACCCGAACCAGTACGTCTACCTGCCTGGCGAAGATGAAGTCGAGCTGCGCGTCAGCCGCGTGGTCGGCGACGGCAAGGTGGTGCTGTCACTGGTCGATGATTTCCGCCACGGCAGCCACGCCGTGTGGGGCATCAGCGCACGCAACCGAGAACAGAACTTCGCGCTCAACGCACTGATGGATCCGGAGATCGACTTCGTCACGCTGCTGGGTACCGCCGGCACCGGCAAGACCCTGCTGGCGCTGGCCGCCGGCCTGGCGCAGACGATGGACCAGCAGCGCTACCGCGAGATCATCATGACCCGCGCCACGGTCAGCGTCGGCGAGGACATCGGCTTCCTGCCCGGCACCGAGGAAGAGAAGATGACGCCGTGGATGGGCGCACTGACCGACAACCTGGAAGTGCTCACGCACAACCAGGAAGGCGGCACGTGGGGGCGCCAGGCGACCAACGACCTGCTGGCCAGCCGCATCAAGATCCGCTCGATGAACTTCATGCGCGGCCGCACCTTCCTGTCGCGCTACCTGATCCTGGACGAGGCGCAGAACCTCACCCCGAAGCAGATGAAGACGCTGATCACCCGTGCCGGCCCCGGCACCAAGATCGTCTGCCTGGGCAACGTCGAGCAGATCGACACCCCGTACCTGACCGAGACCACCTCGGGCCTGACCTACGCGGTGGATCGCTTCAAGAACTGGCCGCATAGTGCGCACATCACCCTGCGTCGTGGCGAACGCTCGCGCCTGGCCGATTACGCCTCGGAGGTGTTGTGAACCGCTGCACCCGCCTGCTGCTGCCCACGGCTGCGATCGCGCTCGCAGCCGCCCTGGGTGCCTGCACCACCACGCGCGGCCCGGCCAGCGTGCCGACCGCCGAGCGTACCGGCCAGTCCTGGGTGGTCACCCGCCCGATCATTGCCGCGCAGGTGCTCGACACCTGCTCGCGGCCCAGCCCCGGCCGCGAGGCCGGGCGGGTCAGCGGCTACTGGGCGCCCAGCCGGCAACAGGTCGACCAGCTGGAAGCGAAACTGTCTTCGCTGGAAGCCCAGGTGCCGAAGGTGCTCGACTTTGACCGCCAGTACGTCGGCATCGAAAGCGCAGGCCAACGGCTGATCTACATCAACGCCTTCCACCTGCCCGACGACAGCGGCATCAATCCGGCCCGCGAAGCGATCCGCGTCTGCGATGGCGGCGCGCAGTTCTGGGGCGCGGTGTTCGACCCGGCCAGCAACACCTTCAGCGAGCTGCAGTTCAACGGCGGCCTCGGCGGGCCCTGAGCGGCACCGCCGATGGGAATACGCCTGCCCACCTGGGTCTGGATCGGTGCGGTCGCGCTCTCGTGCGTGGCCGGCATGGTCAACGTGGTCGGCTTCCTCGGCTTCGAGCACCAGGCGGTCAGCCACATGACCGGCAGTACCAGCCAGCTCGGCATGGCACTGGCCCAGGGTGACTGGCGCGCGGTTGGCCACCTGTGGGGCCTGCTGATCGCGTTCTCGCTGGGGGCAATGCTCAGCGGCCTGCTGATCCAGGACAGCACCCTGCAGCTGGGCCGCCGCTACGGCGTGGCACTGGCGCTGGAATCGGCTCTGTTGCTGGTGGCCATTCCGCTGTTCGAACGGCACCAGATCTGGGGCGCCCTGGCCGCCGCCATGGCCTGCGGCCTGCAGAATGCAATGGCCACCACCTTCAGTGGCGCGGTGGTGCGCACCACCCACCTCAGCGGCATGTTCACCGATCTCGGCATCGGCCTCGGCCACCTGCTGCGCGGACTGCCGTTGCAGGTGCGACGACTGACCCTCAGCGGACTGATCATCAGCGGCTTCCTCGCCGGCGGCATGATCGGCGCCTGGCTGTTCATGCGCTGGCAGTACGACGCCCTGCTCGCCCCGGCCCTGCTGACGGGCCTGACCGGGCTGGGCTATGTGCTGTACCAGCAATGGGCGCGATGGCGGCATTGAATCAAGGACATCCACGCATGGCGTGGATCTACCTTCCCCAGCGGGACCACGGCACAATCGCTGGATGAGCCCGACCACTCCCGTATCCGCCCTCACCATCGCCGGCTCCGACTCCGGCGGCGGCGCCGGCATCCAGGCCGACCTGAAGGCCTTTGCAGCGCATCGCGTGCACGGCCTCTCCGCGATCGCCGCACTGACCGCACAGAACACCCGAGGCGTCATCGCCGTGCATGTGCCGCCGATCGATTTCCTGCGCGCGCAACTGGACGCCTGCTTCGACGACTTCGATATCCACGCGGTGAAGCTCGGCATGCTGGCCAACGCCGAGGTGATCAACACCGTTGCCGACGCACTGGAAAAGCATCGCCCGCCGCACGTGGTGCTGGACCCGGTGATGGTGGCCACCAGCGGCGCACGCCTGCTGGAAGACAGCGCCCTGCAGGCGATGCGCGAGCGCCTGATCCCGCTGGCCACGCTGATCACCCCGAACACGCCGGAAGCAGAGCTGCTGGTCGGACGGAAGATCGGCAACGGCGATGACGCCGAACAGGCTGCCTCGGCCCTGCTCGACCTCGGTGCCGGCGCAGTCCTGCTCAAGGGTGGCCACCTGCAGGAAGGCAACCGCGTGATCGACCGCTACTTCGACGGCGTCAGCAGCGAAGAATTCATCCACGCCCGCCTGCCGCTAGACGCACATGGCACAGGCTGCACGCTCGCCTCGGCCATCGCCGCGCAGCTGTGCAACGGCCTGAGCCTGGCCAACGCCTGCGAAGCCGGCATCGACTACGTTGCACGCGGCCTGCAGCAGGGCTATGCCCCCGGCCGCAGCGAGGTGCTGGTGCTGGATCACTTCGGCGCGGCACCGCACGCATGAGCCTCGCACCGGACGTCATTGCCGTGCAGTGCACTGATGACCATCGCTATGAAGTGATTGCCTGCGTGCCCGCACAGCCCGTCGCGCGCCTGCTGTGGCTGCCGGCGCTGGGCGTGGCCGCGCGCCACTACCTGCCGCTGGCGCAGGCGCTGGCGGCGAAGGGCGTGGCGGTGTACCTGCACGAGTGGCGCGGCAACGGCAGCAGCTCGCTGCGCCCGTCGCGCTCGCAGGACTGGGGCTATCGCGAAGTACTGGAGCAGGATCTACCGACCAGCCAGGCGGTGCTTGTCGCGGCGGATGATGAGGCCGGCGCCCTGCCCTGGATCATCGGCGGCCACAGCCTCGGCGGTCAGCTGGCCTGCGTGCATGCCGGCCGCAATCCGCAGCACTTCAACCGCTTGTGGTTGGCGGCCAGTGGCTCACCGTTCTGGCGTGGCTTCCCGCCACCGCGCGGCTGGCTGCTGCCGCTGGTCTACCGCTTCCTGCCGTGGATCGCGCAGCGCCAGGGCGTGCTGCATGGGCGGCGCCTCGGCTTCGGTGGCACCGAAGCGCGCGGCCTGATCGCCGACTGGGCGCGCGTGGGCCTGAACAACCACTACGCCGCGGCTGGCATGGACGAAGACCTCGATGCGCAGATGGCGCGCGTGCATGGCAGCGCGCAGGCGGTGCTGATGGAGCACGACTGGTTGGCACCGACCGGATCGATGCAGACGTTGCTGGCGAAACTGCCGAATGTGGACGCGCAGCTGCGCGTGCTGTCCGCGCAGGAACTGGGGACGCGCGCCGATCATTTCGCCTGGCTGAAGGCCCCGGACGCCGTGGCTGACAGCTTTTTCATTCAGTTGGATGAAAATTTTCACAAAACTATTGACGGTGCGCGCCGACATCCGCATAATTCCGCTCCTGTCGCAGGGCGCCCGTAGCTCAGTTGGATAGAGTACCTGGCTACGAACCAGGCGGTCGGGAGTTCGAATCTCTCCGGGCGCACCACTCGACAGGTTTCCAGCATCCGCCGCTGGAAATGCAGTAAAATTAGGCAGTAAGTTGATTGTGTACCGCGCGCCCGTAGCTCAGTTGGATAGAGTACCTGGCTACGAACCAGGCGGTCGGGAGTTCGAATCTCTCCGGGCGCACCATACACAGTCAGCACAACAAGTTTATGTAATTGGCGCCCGTAGCTCAGTTGGATAGAGTACCTGGCTACGAACCAGGCGGTCGGGAGTTCGAATCTCTCCGGGCGCACCATTACACCGAAACAGCAGGCCTCGGCCTGCTGTTTTTTTATGTGTGTTTTTCGGCAGGGCTGCGCCCTGCACCTGCAGATGCTTCAAGCCAAGGCAACGGCAACAGCAAAAGCTGGCATTCCGTGGGTTGGCGGGGCGGTGTCGGAGTGCGGGGACGCCGCAAGTACGTCCATGTAGGCTTGGCAGCCGCATCCATGCGGCTGACACCCCGCACTCCGACACCGCCCCACCCCTGACAGATTCTCGCGATCTGATGGATCCACGCCATGCATGGATGACTCCATCGGAATCGAATGATTCGACAATTGATCGAAGAGCATCCACGCATGGCGTGGATCTACCGTGTCGACCAAGGTCGACACCTACCAACAGCACCGGGAAACTGTCGAAGGCGGGGTGGGTCCGGTTGCGGGAGTGTCCGCGGCATGGATGCCGCGGCCAAGCCCCCATGGACGGGTTTACGGCGTCTCCCGCAACCGGCCCCACCCCGCCTCCCCACAGGAAACCAGCTTCTGCTCTTGCTGTTGCTGTTGCTCCAGCCCGTAGCGGGTGCAGGGCGCAGCCCTGCCGTACCCCTACCCCCTGGCCATTGACTGCCACCACTGCGACAGCAGCTCCGGCCTGCGCAGGCGCTCGCGCCACCAGCGCAGTGCCGCGCCATCCTCGCCGGTGCGCCAGGCCAGCCAGAACGTTTCCTCCGGCTTGTGTTCCTCCACCTCGCGGATCACCAGCTGGCCACGCGCCACCGCCGCGCGCGCACACGGCTCGGGCAGGAAACCGAAGCCCACGCCTTCGCATTGCAGCTTCAGCTTGCTGGCCATGTCCGGCACGGTCAGCATCTCCTGCCCCATCAACAGGCCCACCGTGCGCGGCAGCAACCGCCGCGCCGAATCGGAGACGGCGATCGCGCAGTGCTCGACCAGCTGCTCACGACCAAGCACGCCCGGTACGTTGGCCAACGGATGATCCGGTGCGACGGCGAACACGAACTCCACCGTGCCCAGCGGCTCGACCACATAACCACCGCCACTGGGGCCCTCGCCCGGCGCACCCACCAGCAGGTCGGCACGGCGGTCCAGCAGGGCCTCCCAGGTGCCGGACAATGCCTCGCCGATCAACCGCAGCCGGGTCGGCGCCTCCGCCTCACGAAACGCAGCGATGTCCGGACCAAGCAGCCAGGTCGGGAACACCGAGTCCACCGCCAGGGTCAGTTCGGTCTCCCAGCCCGACGCCACCCGGCGCACCCGCAGCTCCAGCTCGCGGGCCGCGCGCAGCAGATGCCGCCCCTCGTCCAGCAGGGCGCGTCCGGCCTCGGTCGGTTCGGCACGCGGGCCGACCCGGTCGAACAGCTGGACGCCGAGGTCCTCCTCCAGCTTGGCGACGGTGTAGGAAATGGTCGAGGGCACCTTGTGCAGGGCCTTGCCGGCGCCGGCGAACGAGCCGCGGCGGTCGATGGCGTCCAGGATCTGCAGGGCATCGAGGCTGAGCTTGAGCATTCGAATTTTTCGATGATGGCCGTCAAAACTATCCGTTTTTCAAACCCCGGGCGCAAGCGGATACTTCTCTCCAACGGGGAAACACGGCAACTACCGCCCTACCCCGCCCCATCGAAACCATCGAACAAGGAGATTCCATCATGCTGCAGATCCGCAAGAGCGCTACCCGTGGCCTGGCCGAGCATGGCTGGCTGTCCTCGCGCCATACCTTCTCCTTCGCCAACTACTACGACCCCCGCTACGTCAGCTTCGGCCCCCTGCGGGTGATCAACGAAGACAAGGTGATCGGCGGCCAGGGCTTCGGCACCCACAGCCACAGCAACATGGAGATCGTTTCCTATGTGCTGGGCGGCGCGCTGGAGCACAAGGACTCGATGGGCACCGGCTCGGTGCTGCGCTACGGCGACGTGCAGCGCATGAGCGCCGGCAGCGGTGTCAGCCACAGCGAGTTCAATCACTCCGCCGACGAGACCGTGCACTTCCTGCAGATCTGGATCTTCCCGGACGCGGAGAACATCACGCCGTCCTACGAGGAGACCCACTTCGCCCCGGAAACCAAGCGCGGCCAGCTGCGCCTGATTGCTTCGCCGGACGGTGCCGACGGTTCGCTGCGCATCCATCAGGATGCCCGCATCTTCGCCACCATCCTCGATGGCGGCCAGAAGCTGCATCACGCCCTCGGCAACGGCCGTGGCGCCTATGTGCAGGTGGCCCGTGGGCAGCTGCAGGTCAACGGCATCACCCTGGAAGCCGGTGATGCGCTGCAGGTCAGCGACGAAGCGCAGCTGACCCTGGAAAACGGCAACGACGCCGAAGTGCTGGTGTTCGACCTGCCGCTGTAACCGCAGCGCCCGCGATGCCATGACGCACCGCGGGCGTTTTCGTGCAGCGCCTGGCGTCAGAACCTGTACGTCATCGCCAACCGCACATTGCGCGGCTCACCCCAGGTGTAGGTGCTGTACCAGCTGAAGATCGTGTAGTAGCGCTTGTCCAGCAGGTTGTTGACGTTGAGCGTGGCCGACAGGCGATCGTTGAATTCATAGCGCGCCATCGCATCGAGCAGCCAATAAGGCTGGGTGCGATGCACCACCTTGGCCTGCGTGGCCGGGTTGGTGATCTCGCCGAAGGTGGAATCCTGCCAGCGCGCGCCACCGCCCAGCGTCAGCCCCTTCCAGTCGCCGCGCAGGCGGTAGCTGGTGTGCAGGCTGAACTGGTTTTCCGGCTCCAGCGTGGTCACCTTGCCACCGGCCTGGCGCGCGATCTTGTGCGAGAACCCACCCTGCACCTGCCAGCCCTCGGCCAGCTGGCCAGACATTTCCAGCTCGTAACCCTTGGTACGCACCCCCATCAGGGCGCGATAGGCATCCTGACCATCCGGTGTCTTGCCACCGGTGGGCTGGGCAAAGTTGTCCTGGTCAAGCTGGAACAACGCCGCACTGGCATTGAGGCGACCATCGAAGAACTCAGCCTTCAGGCCCACCTCGTAGCTGCGGCCTTCCAGCGGATCCAGCGCCTTGCCCTGCTCGTCGCGCTGCCCCTGCGGTTTGAAGATGGTGCTGTAGCTGGCGTACACCGAGTAGTGCTCACCCAGGTCGTAGACCACACCGGCATACGGCACATAGACGCCGGTCTCGCGCGTGTCCGGCGAGCGGTAGCTGGCCAGGCGGCTGCCGACGATCAGCTTCAACGGATCGGCCACGTCGAAACGGCCGACCACGTACAGGCCGTTCTCACGCGTCACTTCGTTGTTGCTGTAGCTGCGCTGCCACTCCGGCTCGGGAATGTCGCCCTGCCATGCGCGGTAGTCGGGTACTTCCGTCGGGTAGCCAGGCTGCGGCGAGTAACCGGTATTGGTCCAGCGCTTGCGCGAAGCACTGCCGCCCACCACCAGCTCATGCTCGCGGCCAAACAGGCCGAAATGACCGCTCAGATAGAAGTCGGCAGCGTTGCTGACGGTCTTGCCGACATACTTGCCCAGCCACAGCGACACGCCTTCGCCAGTGACCGGATCAGGATTTCCACCCGCCGCCCCGGCCAGCGCGGCGTCATAGCCGTTGACCTGGTGGTTGAGCTGCAGCTTGGCGACCCAATCGTTGTCGAAGGTGTGCTCCAGCGTGGCAAAGCCGGTACGCACATACTGGCGCCAGCCACTCCAACGGGTGCCGTTGTTGAACGAGCGCGGCATGTCATTGAAGCTGCCTGCACTGTCCAGCAGCGGAATGCCGCCCCAGGTCGAGCCCTTCGGATCGCTGTCCATCGCATCGCCCCCCACGGTCAGCAGGGTGCGCTCGCCCAGATCGGCCTCCAGCACGGCGTAACCGACCTTGCTGGTGCGCTGGTAGTGGTCGAGGTTGGAATGCTTGTCCTGCCACGCACCGACCGCGCGGCCGCGCACACGCCCATCGGCGGTCAATGGGCCACCCACATCGATCTCGGCACGATAGTCGTCCCAGCGGCCGACACCCAGCGTCGCACTGCCGGCGAAGTCCTTGCCCGGCTTCTTGCGCACCAGGTTGATGGTCGCGCCTGGATCGCCCATGCCGGTCAGCAGGCCGGTGGCCCCCTTGAGCACTTCGATGCGGTCATAGATCGCGGTATCGCTGAGCGTGTTGCCCGCCGAATAGGCCGAGTCACGCGACATCGGGATGCCGTCGTACTGGAAGTTCTGCACGGCAAATCCACGTGCGTAGTACTCGGTACGCTCGCTGTCGTAGGTGACGATGCTGATACCCGGGGTCACCCGCATGACGTCATCGATGCCGTTCAGGCCGAAGTCGTCCATCTGTGCGCGGGTAATGACGCTGATGCTCTGTGGCGTCTGGCGCGGCGTCAGCACCAGGCGGGTGGCGGTGGCGATGGTACCAGGCGTGTACGCGCCGCTGCCCTCGGTGATGGTGCCGAGCAGGTTGGCGGTGACCTGGACGGTCTGCAGCGTCTGCGATGCCGGCGTGCGGGGGGCCTTGTCCGGTTCGGTGGTGGACTGCGCGGCTGCGATGCCGCTGCTGGTCAGTGCGGTGATCAGCAGGCCCTGGGCAAGCGCCTGCGGCAACGCACGGCGACGTGGCAATGGGGACGAAATACGGGCATCAGGCACAGACAGCACGACGGGACCTCCACGATCGGGTGGGATCCTCTGGCGGCGGCTGGAGGGAAGACGGGGACGCGGCCGGATGGCCGCAGGCGCAGGAGTGTACTCCCCTGCGCCCCGGCTGTCGTGCGATGTGCTTTGGTGCGGCGCGCTGCCGCAGGCTCAGCCGCCGATGGCGGCGCAGGCCTCCAGGATCAGCGCGGTCACTTCCTTCGGCTGCGAGGCCAGCGAGGCATGGCTGGCATCCAGTTCCAGCAGTCGCTTGGGCTGCATCCTTGCGGCCATGGCCTTCTGGTTCTCCGGCGCGATCATGCGGTCGTGGCGGGACAGCTGGTACCAGCTCGGCCTGTGCTTCCACGCCGGGTCGCTGACCGCGTCACCAAAGGTGCTGGCCAGCGGCGCCTTCTGGGTCACTGCCATCACCCGGCCTTCGTCGGCGCTCAGGTCCTGGCAGAAGCTCTCATGGAACTTGTCCGCACGCAGCCACAGGTAGCCATCGCTGTCCGGTGCGAGGTTCGGCGCCGCCTCCGGCAGGTGCTGCTGGGTGATGCCTCCCGGGCTCTCGCCGGCATCGGGTGCGAAGGCAGCGATGTAGACCAGGGCCTTCACGTTGTCCTCGTTGCCGGCCTGGCTGATCACCGCGCCACCATAGGAGTGGCCAACCAGCACCACCGGTCCATCGATCTGCCGGATCATCTTCTGCGTGCGTCCTGCATCATCGGCCAACGACGTGAGCGGCAACTCCACCGCCTGCACACGGTCATGACCATTGCGATGCAGTTCCAGGATCACCTTGGCCCAATGTGCGGCCCCGCCCCAGAATCCATGGACGAGGAGGATGGTGGGTGTCGTGCTCATGTACAGGTCTCCGGCAGCGGCCGGCGGAATGCCGACCGTGCAGCCACTGTCCGTGTGCAGCGTTAATCGCTGGTGACGCAATCGGGCCACTGCAATCGTATGCGTCGTTCGATGTCATGCACGGCACTTGCCGACTCTGCCTGAAAACGTTTTCATACTGATTCCCCGGAGCCTCGCATCACGCATGACGCCCTCATCCCCACGTGCCCAGCAGCACGCTACCCGTGCCGCTTTCTTCATTCCCGGATTCGCCACCGCTGCGTGGGCGCCGATGGTGCCCTACGCCAAGGCCAAGGCTGGGCTGTCCGACGCAAGTCTCGGCGCGGTGCTGCTGTGTCTTGGGCTGGGTTCGTTGCTGGCGATGCCACTGGCAGGTGCGCTGACCGGGCGGCTGGGCTGCCGTCGGGTGATGGTGATCACCTGCGCGATGATGCTGTGCGCTCTGCCCTTGCTGGTGCTGGCGCCCTCGCCGGTGGCGCTGGGCGCGGCACTGTTCGTGTTCGGCGCCGGCGTCGGTGCACTGGATTGTGCGATGAACATGCAGGCGGTGGCGGTCGAGCGCGACGCCGGGCGCGCGATGATGTCGGGCTTCCACGCCTTCTACAGCATCGGTGGATTCGTCGGCGCCGGCTGCATGACCGGGCTACTGATCCTCGGCACGTCGCTGTGGCTGGCCGCGCTGGTTTCGGTGGCCGCTCTGCTGCTGGTGGCCGTGCTGTCGGCGCCGCATTGGCGTCCGCAACGGATCCTGCACGAAGGACCTCTGCTGGCGCTGCCGCATGGCGTGGTGCTGTTCATCGGCGTGCTGGCCTTCGTGGTGTTCCTTGCCGAGGGCTCGATGCTGGACTGGAGTGCGGTGTTCCTGGCTGAAGTGCGGCAGGTACCGCGCGACCAGGCCGGGGCCGGCTTCGCGTTGTTCACGCTGGCGATGACCGCGATGCGCCTGTTTGGCGACGGTATCGTCGAGCGCCTCGGACGCACCCGCACCCTGGTCATCGGCGGCATCACCGCCGCAGCAGGCTTCACCTTGGCCACGCTGGTGCCCTCGTTCCCGGTGGCGCTGGCCGGCTACGTGCTGGTCGGGCTGGGCTGCGCCAACATCGTGCCGGCGCTGTTCTCGATGGCGGGCCAGCAGCGGGTGATGCCGGAGAGCATCGCCATCACCGCGGTCACCACGCTGGGCTATGCCGGCATCCTCGCCGGTCCGGCGGCGATCGGCGCACTGGCACATGCCACCAGCCTCGGTTTCGCCTTCCTGTGCGTGGCCGCGCTGCTGCTCGGCGTCGCGGCGTCTGCGCGCTCATTGGCACGACGCGTGGCCTGACAGAAAAAGGGGACGGAGGGGATTAAGTCGATTCTGCCCCGGGTGTGCTGCAAACGACTTAATCCCCTCCGTCCCCTTTTCTCAGCTGCGTGTCAGCCACTCGGCCTGGGCCGGCAGCTGCGGTGCCGGGCACGCGCTCTGCGGATGGTGCTCGTCGCGCGCCATCCAGTCATCGACCACCCCGGCCAGCAGGTCCAGCCGCAACGGCAGGGTGATGTGGTCTTCGCCGCGCATTTCGATGTAGTGCGCGCGCGGGTTGGCCTGCGCGAGCTCGCGGCCCTGGCTGACCGGAATGTGCTGGTCGCCCTGCCCGTGCAGCAGCAGTACGCAGGCGCGGGTATCGGCCAGCGCGCGCGCCACGTCCACGCGGTCCAGATCGACGTCGATGCGGCGGCTGGCGGCGGCGATCACCTGGTTGATGTCCTGGCCGCCGTAGCGCCAGCGCGCGTACGACGCCACCGCCTGCGCCTTCAGGCCTTCCGGCTGCAGCCCCATCAGGTGCGGGATCATGGTGCGGATCGCCACGCCGGCATTGGCGAACGATTCCATCGCCACCACGCCTTCCACCTGGTCGCCGAGCTTGTCGGCGGTGAACACTGCGGTGGCCGCGCCGTACGATACACCGAACAGGTACAGCGGCCCGGTCACCTCGCCACGTGCACGCAGCTCACCGATTACATCGACCACGTCATCCGATTCATAGGTGCCATAGCCGGACGGACCGGCGCCGGACTGGCCATGGTTGCGCAGGTCGAGGGTGATCACGCGATAGCCGGATTCGGCCAGCTGCAGCGACCACGGCAGCATCGAATCGCCGTTCATCATCCAGCCGTGCAGCAGCACCACGGTGCCGCGCGGCGCCTGCGCATGGAACGGCTGCGGCACGGCCAGGCTCAGGCCGGTATCCAGCGGCAGGCCGTTCTCGTGGCGCTGCGGCAGGTAGTGGTAACGCGCGCCGTAGTCGCCCGGATCGAACACACGCCAGAAGATCGGCACGCCATCACGGCCCGGCGCGAAGCCATGGCGGTTGGGCAGTTCGGCGATGGCCGCAGCGATGCGCGGACGATCGAGCAGGGTCGATACGCCACCCGGCGCGATCAGCCGATCGGCGAGCGAGGTGGATGCGGCATTGATCGAGGAGGAGCATGCAGCCAGCCACAGGCCGGCGCACGCCAGCAACAACAGCAGCAGGCGCTTCATATCACGTCATAGGGGTGAATCAGACAGGTTGGGACGTTAACGCCCCAATAGTCCGGCCATCTATCGCGCGTGGATGACGGCTTGATGACAACGCAGGAACGATTCAGCTTGGTGTACAAGCTGTATCCGTTCAGTCATTGATCCGGATCAATGAACGCGCGCGCGGGATTGCCCACAGTGCCGCCATGCGCACCTCGTTCAAGCTCGCCATTGCCCTGGCCGCCACGCTGGCCGCCGCCTACGGCATCGCCCGCAGCACGCCCTACTGGTTCGCACCGCGGCAGACCGCGCAGGTCGACATCCACGATCCGGCGCTGATCGCGCAGGGGCAGTACCTGTCGCGTGCCGCCGACTGCGCGGCCTGCCACACCGCGCCAGGCGGCAAGCCCTTCGCCGGTGGCCTGGGCATGCAGACGCCGATGGGCACGATCTATTCGACCAACATCACGCCCGATCCGGACACCGGCATTGGTGCCTACGACTACGCCGATTTCGAACGCGCGGTGCGCCGCGGCTTCCGTCACGATGGCCAGCCGCTGTATCCGGCGATGCCGTATGCCTCGTACGTGATCGCCAGCGATGCCGAGATCAAGGCGCTGTACGCCTATTTCATGGGCTCGGTGCAGCCGGTGAAGCAAAGCAACGCCGACAGCACGATTCCGTGGCCGGCCAACATGCGCTGGCCACTGGCCTGGTGGCAGCTGCTGTTCGCGCGACCACGCAGCTTCAGTCCCGATCCGTCGCTGGATGCCGGCCAGCAGCGTGGCGCCGAACTGGTGGAAGGCCTGGCCCACTGCGGTGCCTGCCACACGCCACGTGGCCTGGCATTCCAGGAAAAGGCGATGGCCGATGATGGCAGCCGCCAGTTCCTGTCCGGCTCGGTGCTCGAAGGCTGGTATGCGAAGAACCTGCGCAACGAGTCGACCGGCCTGGCCAGCTGGAGCGAGGGCGAGATCGTCGACTTCCTGCGCACCGGACGCACCGATCGCTCGGCGGCCTTCGGCGGCATGGCCGATGTGGTCGAGCACAGCACGCAGTACCTGTCCGACGCTGACCTGCTGGCGATGGCGCGCTACCTGAAGCAGCTGCCGGCGCGTGAGGGCCGCAGCGCACAGTGGTCGCCGGGGACCGACACCACCACCGCAGCACTGCGCAATGGCGACTACCGCGTGGCCGGTTCGCTGGCCTATACCGAGCACTGCCAGGCCTGCCACCGCGCCGATGGCCGCGGCATGCCCCGCGTCTACCCGGCCCTGGCCGGCAACTCGATCGTATTCGCCGATGATCCCAGTTCGTTGGTACAGGTGACCCTGATCGGCGGCCGCACGCCGCATACCCCGCACGACCGCATGGCCTTCACCATGCCCGGTTTCGAGCAGCTGTCGAACGCGCAGCTGGCACAGATCCTGACCTTCATCCGCAGCAGCTGGGGCAACCAGGCCAGCGCAGTGAGCGAGGTCGAGGTGGCGCGCATGCGCCGGGTGGTGCGTGACAAGCCGGTGCACTACGTTCCGCAGGAGGCCGCACGATGAAACGTTCGCGCAGACGTTCCCGCCTGCTGTTCGGTAGTGCGATCACCGTGGTGCTGCTGGCCGGTGCGGGCACCCTAGCCTATCGTCACCTGCATCCGGACCTGGATGCCGCCGTAGCCAGCACGATCGACATCCTCGATGCGCAGGGCAAGGTGATCGGGCACTACCACGCGCCCAGCGCCGAAGAGATCGCCGGGCTGGGCAACGCCGAATCGGTGATGCTTGGACGCCGCATCCTCAACGAGACCGCGCGCCTGCTGCCGGACAACGTCGGCAACGATCTGAACTGTAATTCGTGCCACATGGCCGAGGGCAAGCGGCCGTTCGGCAACCACTACTTCAACACCGGTGGTGGCGCCTATCCGCGCTACATGCCGCGGCCGGGCAAGGTGATCGGGCTGGCCGAACGCATCAATGGCTGCCTGCAGCGTTCGATGAACGGCAAGCCGCTGCCAAAGGACGCGCCGCAGATGCGCGCGATGCTCGACTACATGGCGTGGCTGAGCAGTCCCGTGCCAGACGGTGCAAAGGTGGCCGCCCCCAGCGAGGGCCCCATCGACAGCACGCTGACGCCGGACCCGATCCGTGGCCAGGCGCTGTACGCCGTGCAGTGCGCGGCCTGCCATGGCGACAACGGCGAAGGCCGGCGCGACGCCAGCGGTGACATCGCCTTCCCGCCGCTGTGGGGCGACCACAGCTTCAACATCGGCGCCGGCATGGCGCGCCTGTACAAGGCAGCCGGTTTCATCAAGCACAACATGCCGCCGGCGGTGACCCGCGAGCCGCCGCTGGGGCAGCAGGTGATGCCCGACCAGGATGCGGTGGACATCGCCGGCTATTTCATCAACCAGCCCCGGCCGGACTTCGCCAACAAGAGCAAGGACTGGCCGCGCGACCCGAAACCCAAGGACGCACGGTACTGAAGCAAGTGGCGGGTGCCGACCGTCGCACAACACGATTCCTGCATCATCACGTCATGCCGATGTCATTGGCGTTGCCGACACTCCGGGGCTTCCCTCCTCTGAAGGTCCGGTCTCGATGCGAACGTCTGCGTGCTTTCCCCGTGTCTCGCTGCTTGCCCTGCTGATCGCCCCCGCACTGGACGCCCTGGCCGAAGCACCGCAGGGCGATGCCGCTGAAGCGCGCAGCAGTGAGGCCCGCACCCTCGACCAGGTGCAGGTGATCGGCCAGGCCACCAGCTACGCCAAGACCTCGGTGCGCGCGGAAACGCTGAACCGCCAGACGGTGATGAGCAGCGTCAACGACGCGCTCAATGAAGTGCCCGGCGTGGTGGTCAGCGAAGCTGATGCCACCGGCTCGTCGGTGTGGGGCACGCAGATCAGCATGCGTGGCTTCGTCACCAACCGCGACACCCAGCAGATCGGCACGACCATCGACGGCCTGCCCAACGGCGGTTCGGGTTACGGCGGCGGCTCGCTGGCCAACCGCTACATCGACACGCTCGACCTGGAAACGGTGGAAGTCAGCCAGGGCACTGCCGATATCTCCTCGCGCTCGAACGAAGCGCTGGGTGGCACGCTCAACTTCCTCACCAGCGATCCGCTGCAGGACAGCCGCCTGCGCTTCGTGGTCGGTGCCGGTGACAACGAAGCGCGCAAGTACTACGTGCGCTACGACACCGGCCTGCTCGGCGGCCATACCCGCGCCTGGATGAGTGCCTCTTCGGCGCGCGTGCATGACTGGATCGATGGCAGCGGCAAGACCAGCAGCGATCACATCGCCGGCAAGTTCATCACCGAGCTGGACCGCTGGACGCTGACCGGCTACCTGTCCTACAACGATGCCGACGAGCCGGAGTACACCAGCGTCTCGCCGAAGGGCTTCGCCACCAACCCGGACCGCGACAACCTGGTTGGTACCCTCACCGGCATCCCCTATCTGGACCAGAACTACCGTTCCGGCTCGCGTGCGCTGCGCGAGAACACCTTCGGCTACCTGCGCGCGGCCTTCGACGGCGGCAACGGCTTCAAGGCCTCGGTGGCGGCCTACGGGCACCGTATGGAAGGTCGTGGCGACTGGCTGCCACCGTACCTGGCACAGGTCAGCGATGATGGTGCCGGCCGCCCCGAGTCGGAGTACATCGGTGGAAAGACCGTGTATGGCGGCAGCAACCGCGGCCAGATCTTCTTCGTCAATCCCGACGGCAGCGTCGCGCAGCGCCTGGCCAGCTGCACGCCGCGGCTGGGCTTCACTGCCGAATACGATCCGAACTGCTATGCCGGCAACGTGCTGGGCGCGCAGTCGTATCGCCACACCCACTACGACAATGACCGCATGGGCGTGACCGCCGACGTCGAGTGGCGGCAGACCTTCGGTGCGGTCGACAACACGATCCGCGGCGGCCTGTGGGTGGAGAAGCTGGACCGCTCGGCCCGTCGCGACTGGCACCGCCTGCTCAACGTCGGCCAGGACATCGCCTTCGACCACCAGCCTTACTGGGTGCAGTTCGAGGACAAGTACAAGGTCGACGAGCAGATGTATTACGTCGAGGACGTGGCCCGCTTCGGGCCGTTCAGCGCGCGCCTGGGCGTGAAGCAGTTCTTCGTCGACCAGTCGCGCCGCCGCGTGATCGGTGCCAGCGAGCACGTCAAATCCGATTCCAAGTCCGATCCGCTGCTGTCCACCGGCTTCACCTGGGCACCCGGCGTGGAAGGCATGGAGCTGTTCGCTGGCTTCTCGCAGAACTTCGCCGCCATTCCCTCCGGCGTGCTCGGCGAGACCGACCCGCAACGCTTCCGCAACGTCGAGCCGGAAACCGCCGACAACATCGAAGTGGGCATGCGCATCAGCCGCTGGCCGCTGACCGCCTCGGTCACCCTGTACAACATCAAGTTCGACAACCGCATCGTCTACCTGCCGGCCGGTTTCGTCAGCGGCATCGACTACCTCGGCGAGACCGACGGTGTCTACGAGAACTTCGGCGGCGTGGAAAGCAACGGCCTGGAGGCGGCGTTCGGCTATGGCTGGGACAACGGCTGGCGCCTCAACGCCGCCTATACCTACAACCGCTCCAAGTACCTGGGCAGTGGCGATGCCGCACGTGATACCCAGTTGGGCATCGTCGACGGCGCCAAGGTGATCGGCCAGCCCGAACAGACCCTGGTGCTGTCGGCGGACTGGCAGGGTGAGAACTGGAACTTCGGCCTGTCCGGTCGCTACCTGGGCACGCGCTACCTCGATGCCGCCAACGTCAACAAGCTGCCTTCGGCCACCGTGTTCAACGCCAATATCGGCTTCGACCTGCAGGGCCTGTCGCCGCGCCTGAAAGGCATGGGCGCCAACCTGGTGGTGAGCAATCTGACCGACAAGCGGTATCTTGCAGGGGTGGACGGCCGCGACAACGCCTTCATCGGCGCCCCGCGCACCGTCGGCATCTCCTTCCGTGTGGACCTGTGAGTGAGCCCGTGACCGATATCGGCCGACGCCGGTTGTTGCAGGCCGGCGTTGCCGCTGGCCTTTCCCCGCTGCTGCCCAGCATCGCCCGGGCCGCAGCGATCGCCCCCGCCGCGCAGACGCGCAGCCTCGAAGACCTGCAGCACATCGTGGTGTTCATGCAGGAGAACCGTTCGTTCGACCACTACTTCGGCACGCTGCCGGGGGTACGGGGTTTCGGCGATCGCTTCGTCGCTCCGGCGCAGGCACTGCAGGCCGGCGGCCGCGCGCGCAGCCTGTGGCTGCAACCCGATGCCAGCGGCAAGCGCGCGATCGCGCCGTTCCCGCTGGATACCGCTGCGCACTTCGGCTACATGCGCGTGGAAGGCACGCCGCACACCTGGCCGGATGCACAGCGGGCCTGGGACCACGGGCGCATGGGGCAATGGCCGAAAGCCAAGCAGAACCACTCGATGGGCTACTTCCAGCGCAGCGACCTGCCCTTCCAGTTCGCCCTGGCCGATGCCTTCACCATCTGCGACGCCTACCACTGCGCGATGCAGGCCGGCACCAACCCGAACCGGGTGTTCCTGTGGACCGGCCACAATGATGCACACGCGCGTGCTGGTGGCCCGGTGATCGCCAACTCGCACGACAACTTTCCCGAGCACGGCGGGCACCCGGCGTCGTACCGCTGGACCAGCTATGTCGAACGCCTGCAGAAGGCGGGCGTGTCCTGGCAGATCTACCAGGACATGGCCGACAACTTCACCGACAACCCGCTGGCCGGCTTCGAGGCTTTCCGCCAGGCCTACCGCGCTGCGCCGGGGCATGACCCGCAGCTGCGCGCACGCGGGGTCAGCACGCGTGGCCTGGCGCAGCTGCGCCAGGACGTGGTCGATGGACGCCTGCCGCAGGTCAGCTTCATCATCGCCGACGCGGCCGGCAGCGAGCATCCCGGCCCCTCCAGCCCGGCCCAGGGCGCGGCCTATACCGCACGCGTGCTGGATGCACTGACCGCCGATCCGGAGGTGTGGAGCCGCACCGCCCTGCTGCTCATGTTCGACGAGAACGACGGCTTCTTCGACCACATGCCGCCGCCGGCACCGCCTTCGCCCGTGGACGGGGGGTGGGCCGGCGCCTCATCGGTCAGTACCGAAGGCGAGTACCACCGCCATCCGGCACCGGGCGACGAGAAGTACGATGCCGCCGAACTGCGCGGCCGCCCCTATGGGCTGGGCCCGCGCGTGCCGCTGTACGTGATTTCGCCGTGGAGCCGCGGTGGCTGGGTCGATTCGCAGGTGTACGACCACACCTCGGTCGTGCGCCTGATCGAACGCCGCTTCGGCGTGGCCGCACCGGACATCTCGCCCTGGCGCCGTGCGGTCTGCGGCGACCTGAGCAACGCCTTCGACTTCGCCCAGCGCGATACCCGTCCGTTCGTACGTGGCCTGCCCGATGTGAGCGCGGTGGCCGCACGTGCCGCCGCCCTGCCGGGACGCACCGTGCCGACGTTGCCTGACGGACTGAAGCCGGCGAAACAGGAAAGCGGCGTACGCCCGGCGCGTGCCCTGCCCTACCGGCCGCAGGCATCGATTGCTGCGATCGACGGCTCGGGCGTGGACCTGACGTTGTCCTGCGAAGGTGCAGCGGCAGTGCTGCATATCTACGATCGGCTGCGACTGGGTGCGGTGCCACGCCGCTATACGCTGGTGCCAGGCACAGCACTGCAGGAGCGCTGGCCGCTGGATGCGCACGGTCGCTACGACCTGTGGCTGCTGGGCCCGAACGGCTTCCACCGCCATTTCCAGGGGGTGGCCAAGGCACCCGCCGTACAGGCTGCGGTCGAGCCTGCGGACGGCCAGCTGCGGCTGCACCTGCGCAATCTGGGTGACAGCGCGCAGCAACTGCGCGTGCATGCCGGTGCCTATGCCGGGCACATGCCCGAGCAGACGCTGGCACTGCCCGCGCATGCGGAGACGTCGTTGGCGTGGGATGCAACGCCTACCGCCGGCTGGTATGACCTGCAGGTCAGCGCGGGTGAGAGCGTGCTGCGCCTGGCGGGCCGCGCCGAGGATGGTCGCCCCGGCACCAGTGATCCGGCGATGGGCAGCGAACCACTGCGGTTCGAGCACGATTGAAGGATTTCTGTAGAGCCGAGCCCATGCTCGGCTGCTTTTCCGGTCCATTATCGAAGAGCAGCCGAGCATGGGCTCGGCTCTACAGAGTAGTCCGGTAGATTCAGGCGTCCTGCAATCCCGGCCGGCCGTGCTCCACCGCGTAGCGCTTCCAGCTCTGCACGGTACCGTTCGGACGCATCACGGAATCCAGCGTCTTCATGTCGCCGATCCACGCATCACGGGTGACATCGCACAGCACATAGCCACGCTTGTCGGTGGTCGCCTTCAGGTAATGGCTGTGCGCAAGCTGGTTGTGGGCGTACGCATCCACGCCCTGGCCGTCGGCGCCGGACGTGATCGAGGTGGCAAGGAACTCGCTGGAGACCACGCCCGAATCACGATGGTCCTGCACCAGGTCGCTGGCGTAATGCCGGTGCGCGTCGCCACAGGCGGTCACCACGTTGCCGAAGCCGACCTTCTGGATGTGGTCGAGCAGGCGCCGGCGGCTGTCCAGATAACCCGACCACTGGTCATCGGACGACTGCACCACGCCGTCCTTCTCGCGCATGTAGTTGCCCAGCGCCACCTGGTGGGCGATGGTGTGCCAACGCGGCGCGGCATCGGCCAGGCCGTCGAACAGCCAGCGCTCCTGCTTCGCACCCACAATGCTGCGCTGCGGTGATTCCACCTCCTCACGCAGCGCCATGTTCACCTGCTTGCTGCGGTACTGGCGTGTGTCGAGCATGTGCAGGTCCATCAGCGTGCCGAAGCGTGCGCGCCGGTACAGCTGCATGTGGCCATCGCGCGGGAATGCCGAGCGACGCAGCGGCATGTTCTCGTAGTAGGCCTGGAACGCCTGCGCGCGGCGCAGCAGGAACACTTCGCTGGGCGTATCGTCCTGGTCTTCGGCACCGGCCCAGTTGTTGTCCACTTCATGGTCATCGAAGGTGACAAACCATGGTGCCGACGCATGTGCGGCCTGCAGGTCGGCATCGCTCTTGTACTGGGCGTAGCGGCGGCGGTAGTCGTCCAGCGTGTACGTCTGCGGCCCGACATGATTGCGCAGGTTGGTGAACGGCTGGCCGTTCATCTTCCGCAGGCCCGGCTGGCTTTCGCCTTCGTAGATGTAATCGCCGTAGTGGAAGACGAAGTCCAGCGGTTCCTCGGCGATGCGCCGCCACGCGGTGTAGTGGCCCTCTTCGTAGTGCTGGCAGCCAGCCACCGCGAAGCGCACCCGGTCCACCGCCGTCGTGGCCGCAGGCAGCGTGCGCGTGCAGCCCACCGCACTGGCATGGCCGCCCACCGTGAAGCGGTACCAGTAGGGTCGGCCCGGTGCCAGCCCTTCCAGCTCCACGTGCACGGCATGGCCCAGCTCGGGATGGGCCATCGCCGAACCCTGGCGCACCACCTTGCGCATGCGCTCGTCCGCGGCCAGCTGCCATTCGACCACCATTGGCCGGGTCGGCATGCCGCCGCCGAACACCAGCGGCTCGGTCGCCAGCCGTGTCCACAGCACCATGCCATCGGCCGAAGGATCACCCGAGGCCACGCCCAGGGTGAACGGAGTGCTGGCGAACCGCGGCGAGGCCAGCAGGTTGCGCGGGTTCAGCGCAGCGGCATCGGCCTGTGCGGCCAGCGCGCGCGCCGTGCCCATCCAGGCGCCAGCAGCGGACAGGCCGGCCAGGGCCAGGAATCGCCTGCGATTGATCGTCTCCACGGCTGTGCCCTCAGTTGTAGATGATGTGGAAGTAGAAGAAGCGGCCGTAGTCGTCGATCTCGGTACGGAAGCGCCCGTTCGGACCGGTGCTGTAGGTCGGCTGGGTGTTGAACAGGTTCTTGGCCTCGTACTTCAGCGTCACGTGCCTGCTGACCTTGTGGCTGAAGGCCATGTTGAAGGTCATGTACGGGTCGTAGTACGAATCCAGCCACTGGGTATCGCCGAAGTCGACCAGCATCCGGCTGCGGTAGGTTCCGGACAGGCGCAGCTGCGCGCTCTTCCACGGCATGCGCCAGATCACCGAGCCATTGAGCGACCAGTCCGGCTGGTACAGCAGGCGATCCAGGCGGCGCTCAGTGCCATCGCTGATTCGGTAGTTGGTCTGGCCCTCCAGCCGCGTGGCGTTGAAGTACATGTCGAAGCGCTGGCGGCCCCACTGCAGGTTGCGGTTGGCCACCGCGAACTCGAAGCCGCGCAGCCTGGACTCATCGGTGTTCATCGGCTGGGTGACCCGGTAGCGCGTGTCACCCACGTTCTCGAAGGTAGTCAGGGTGTAGATGTCGTCCTTGATCACCTTGTCGAACAGCGCGATCGAGACCAGGCCGTTGTTGCCGTTGAAGTACAGGTCCCACGCCAGGTCGATGTTGGTGGAGCGCCGCGGCTGCAGGTTGGCGTTGCCCTGCTTGATGGTGCAGAAGCCCCTGCCCTCCTCGTCATCGCCACAGCTGGTGGTGGTGGCCTGGGCGATGTTGCTTGGCGTCGGCCGGCCCAGTGTTCGGCTGGCGGAGAAGCGCAGGCGCTGGTCCTCGGTAAGCTTGAACGTCGCATTCAATGACGGCAGCAGGTTGGTGTAGCCACCACTCGTCTTGCGGAAGGCCGAGGTATAGGTGGTGCCGCCATCGTCGCTGAACGGGCTGTACGCATCGAAGCGGGTGTGGTCGTAGCGCAGGCCACCGATCAGCAGCAACCGGTCCCAGGCGTAGTGGGCAGAGGCATAGGCGTTGGTGATGTCCTCCACGTACTTGTAGTCACTGGTGAAGTTGGCATTCGGATAGGCCGCATTGTTGCTGCCCAGCGTCGGCGCCAGCTCCTCGTTCCACTTGCGGTTGTCGATCAACGGGAAGCCCGGCACGCTGCCCAGCAGGGTCGAACCCGGATACAGGTAATCGTTGAGCGTGGCACTGCTCTTGTAGTAGTCGAAGTCGATGTCCTGCCAGATTTTCAGGTGCCGGTACTCGGCACCGGCGGCCAAGCCGAAGCCACGCGCGTCGGCATCGATGTTGTAGCTGAAGTCGGCGCGCAGGTTGTCGATGCTCTCCTTGGCATCCCGCGGCGAGACATAGGCCTGTGCCGGGTTGAGCTTGAACGCCGAGCTGGTCAGCAGGCTGGAATCGGATACCGCCACCGCATTGGGAAAGCCGTGGCTGTCGTTCTCGTAGTCGACGAACAGGTTGCTCGGGTAGGCGCGTACCCCCCAGTAGACCTGGCTGTTGTGGAAGGTCTCTTCGGTGTGGCCACCGCGCAGGGTCAGCCGCGAGCGATCACCGATATCCCAGTTGAAGCTGGCGATGGCGCCGCGGTTGCTGCGGTCCCAGCGGTCGTGGCGGTTCTTGATGTAGATGCTGTTGATCTGGGTGGTGCCGCTGTCTTCGGTCTGGTTGCGGATCGGAAACTTGGCGTTGCCGTACAGGTCTGTCTTGTTCATCGTCGAGTTCTCGTAGAACCGGTACGAGTACAGCAGCAGCGACGCGTAGAACGGATCGTCCGACGGCTTCCATTCCACCTTGGCCGAGCCACCGAAGTTGGTGATGAAGTTGGTGTAGGTACCGGTGCTGAAATTGCCGGGCGCACGCAACCCGTTCCAGCCCTTGGCCTCGTCCGGCCCGGTGGTGCCGTCGGTGAGGTACTTGCCGGCGTCGTTGTAGTAGTAGTTCGACTCCACCCAGCGCTTGACGCTGTTGCGCGAACGCTGCTCATAGCGCGCCACCGCGACGATGCCGAATTCCTGGCCGGCACCGAACTGGTTGGAGAACACCATCTTGGCGCTCTTGCCGAAGTGGCCCAGGGTCTCGTGGTTGCCACCGGCGCTGCGCTCGACATGGGTCTCGGCCGTGGAATAGATACCGGCCACATCGGCGAACACGTACTTTCCGGAACGGTCGAAGGCGCTGCGGCTGATGATGTCGATCACGCCGCCGATCGCGTCCGGCGCCTGCTCGGCGCTGAAACTCTTGTAGATGTCGGTGCGGGTGCCGATGTCGCTGGGAATCAGCTGCAGGTTGTTCATGCGCTCACCCGAGCCACTGCCACCCACGCTGGCAATAGCGATGCCATCGATGGTGGTGTAGTTGAGGTTGGCCTGCACGCCACGCACCGTCACGTAACGGGGCTCGCCGGCATCCTCCACCGCACTCAGGCCCGGCGCGGCCATCAGGCTTTCGGCCAGGGTTTCGTCGCCATAGCTGTCCATCTCGTCGTAGACCACCGAATCCTTGATCACCGGCGAGGTCTTCTTCTGGTCGATCACCTCATGCGCGGCAATCACCTTCACCGTGTCCAGGGTCGGCGCCACCACCGCCTCGGCCTCGCGCGGCTTCGGCGCGGCCGGCTTCGGTTCGTTGCGTGCGGGCGCCGGATCGATGGCGATGACGTTGCCATCCACCACGGTGTAGCCCAGGCCGGTCCCTGCCAGCAGCGCGTCCAGTGCCTGCTTGACGGTGGCACCACGCGGCACCGCCCCGGCCATGTGCGCTTCACTGCTACCCGAATACAGGAACTGCACGCCGGAACTGCGCGACAACTGTTCCAGCGCACGCGCCAACGGCTGCGCCGCGATCGGCGCCGACACGCGGGCCTCCAGGCCATCGACGGTAGCCGCAGACGCCAGCGGAACGCTGCAGGGAGACAGGGCGAGGATGATCGACAGGTAGAGCGTGTTGCGCATCACGGGTCCTTGGAAGAGAGAATGCAGCAGGTGCCGCTGCGCGGATCGTCAGCGGCTTCTCCCAAGTAAGAGCCCGCTTCCACCGAAGTGGAGAACGCGGATTCGATGAATCTTTTTTGACAGTGCGCGGCCACGTCGCCTTCAGCGACTGCCGACCCGCACCGTGTCGCCTTCGCGACGGACGACAAAGCGTGGGTCGCGTTCGAGGAAGGCCTGCAGTGCGCCGATGCGATGCGCGTCCAGGCTGCCGGACAAGCGCGCCGACGCCGCGCCTTCATCCAGCACCCGCACCTGCACCTGGTTGTGCCGGTTGAACGCGGCAGCCACCTCATCCAGTCGCTCGTCCAGGAAGGACACCTTGCGTTGCTGCCAGTCCAGCAGCATCGACAGCGGCACATCCAGCGACTCCACGGCATGGCTGCGCGCGTCGACCTGCACCACCCGGCCTTCGCCCAGCTGTGCAAGGCGCCGCGCGTCCGTGCCCTGGCTCCATACTTCCACCTCGCCGTAAACCACGCCGATGCGCGTACCCTGCAATCGCCGGGATACGTCGAACACGGTGCCAATGTCGCGGATCTGCAACCCGTTCACCTGCACTTCGAACGGGCGCCGATCGCGTGCGATGTCGAACGTCGCCTCACCCTGCAGCAGTTCCGCCTTGCGGCTGAACCAGCCCATGCGTACCCGCAGTTGGCTGTCCGCATTGAGCCGTACCTGTGTCCGGTCGGGCAGCACCAGGTCACGCAGTTCACCATGGTCGGCGCTGTACAGCTGTTCGGTGGGCATCAGCTGCGGAACCAGGCCCACGCCGAGCAGGGCGATACAGGCTGCGGCAGCCATCACCCACCTGCGCGTGCGGTGGCGCTGCGGCGCTGCGTGCGGCGCGGCGGATGCGCTACCGAACAGAGGCACCACCTTGGCGGCCGCCTGCCGTTGCGGCACCGGCGCCTCTTCAAGCAACGGCGATTGCAGTGCCTCGGCGACCTGCCGGTGCAGCGCGAGGGCGTGCATATAGGCGCGCACGTGTTCGGGCGAGCGCTTCATCCAGTCCAGGAACGCAACCCGCTCGGCCTCGTCCAGCACTCCCTCGCGATTGCGCAGGAACCAGTCCATAGCCTCGCAGGCGATCGTGTCGTCGGCCACGGGCGATGCGTTCCGGTTCATGTGTGCTCCCTGGCGCCCAGCGCCTTCCTGCAGGCCTCCAGCCCCTTGCCGATGTGCTTGCGCACCATGTGCACCGACACCTGCAGCTGCTGGCTGATGGCCGGGCAATCCAGCCCGTCGCGGTAGTGCAGCTCCATCACCCGCCGCGTGGTCGCCGGCTGTCGTGCGATGGTGGTGCGGATATCGTTCCAGCGCTGCGCGCGCTCGAACTCGCCTTCGATGTCTTCTTCGCTTTTCAGCACTTCCGCCAGCAGATCAACGTCTTCCAGCGGCGGCAGCGACGAACGCGCGCGCGCGTGCTCGCGTGCCAGGTTGGCCGCGACCGTGAACAGGTAGGCCTCCGGGTTCTTGATCGCTGCGGCATTCTCGCCGGTGGTCCGCAGCAGCCGCAGGTACACCTCCTGCGCCAGGTCCTCGGCGTCTTCGCTGGCAGAACCGCGGCGCAGGAAAAAGCCACGCAGCAGCCGTCGGCGCAGCGCGTAGCTCTTCTCCCAGATCCTCACGCTGTTCACGGCCGGCCAATCACCCCGAGGCTGGAAAGGCCAGCAGGGTGACGGCCATCGATGACAGTGGCGTTGCAGCAGGCGGCCAGGCCAGGCACTCCCCGCCCAGCACATCCGCCCATGATACGGCGCACCGCGCCAACCCTTGCTTCCCATAGACCCAAGCCAGGCCCGCCTATCGAAGGCACAGGGCCAGGCCTACGCTTGCCTCCCCGGTGACCGCTACGGTCGCCCTTCGCGTCACGGCCCCGCCGTTGCGACCCCGCTCCAGTGCTGTGCGCCCTGCCGGTGTTGTCGCCCAGGCAGGAGTCCGACCGCGGCCCTTTGGAGACAGTCATGAACCAAGCCCTGATCCCCTTCGATACCGACCCACTGGAAACGCGGGAGTGGCGTGAATCACTGGAGGCGGTGATGCAGGCCGGTGGCCGGCCGCGCGCGCATTACCTGATCGACCAGCTCAGCGAGCTGGATGCGCAGCAGCACGGCGACCTGCATACGCGCGCATGGACGGCCTACGTCAACACCATCCCACCCGAGCGCCAGCCGGTCTACCCGGGTGACCTGGCCATCGAGCGCCGCCTGAACGCGATGATCCGCTGGAATGCGATGGTGATGGTGCTGCGCGCGGGCAAGCACTCCAACGTCGGTGGTCACATCGCTACCTACCAGTCGGCGGCGGTGCTGTACGACGTGGGCTTCGACCACTTCTTCCGTGGCCGTACCGACACCTTTGATGGCGACATGATCTACATCCAGGGCCATTCGGCGCCGGGCATCTACGGACGCGCGTACGTGGAAGGCCGCATCGATCCGGCACGGATGGACAACTTCCGCCGCGAAGCCGGTCGCGAAGGCCTGTCCTCGTACCCACACCCGCGCCTGATGCCGGAGTTCTGGCAGTTCCCCACCGTGTCGATGGGCCTGGGCCCGCTGACCGCCACCTACCAGGCGCGCTACATGCGCTACCTGGAATACCGCGGCCTGAAAGAACACCAGGGCCGCAAGGTCTGGGCCTTCCTCGGCGACGGCGAGATGGACCAGCCCGAATCGCTGGCGGCGATCTCGCTGGCCGGCCGCGAGCGGCTGGACAACATCGTGTTCGTGGTCAACTGCAACCTGCAGCGCCTGGACGGTCCGGTGCGCGGCAATGCCAAGGTCATCCAGGAGCTGGAAGGCACCTTCCGCGCGGCCGGCTGGAACGTGATCAAGCTGATCTGGGGCAGCGGCTGGGACGACCTGCTGGCCCGCGACCACAGCGGCCTGCTGCGCCAGCGCATGATGGAATGCGTGGACGGCGACTACCAGACCTTCAAGTCGCAGAACGGTGCCTACGTGCGCGAGCATTTCTTCGGCCGCTACCCGGAACTGCTGGAGCTGGTCGCACACATGAGCGACGACGACATCTGGGCGCTCGCACGTGGCGGCCATGATCCACAGAAGGTGTTCGCCGCCTACCAGCAGGCGGTGGACACCAGCGGCCGGCCGACGGTGATCCTGGCCAAGACGGTCAAGGGTTTCGGCAAGGGTGAGGCTGGCGAAGGCCAGAACATCAACCACCAGCTGAAGAAGATGAGCACCGATGCGGTGCGCGCCTTCCGCGACCGCTTCAACCTGCCGGTCAGTGACGAGCAGCTGGAAGACATGCCGTACCTGCGGCCGGAACCGGGCAGCGCCGAAGCCATCTACTTTGCCGAGCGCCGCCGCATCCAGGGCGGCCAGCTGCCAGCGCGCGTGGCCAAGGTCGATCCGCTGCCGCTGCCTCCGCTGTCGATCTTCAGCAGCCAGCTGCAGGGCAGCGGCGATCGAGGCCAGTCCACCACCATGGGCTTCGTGCGCATCCTCACCCGCCTGCTGAAGGACCCGGAACTGGGCAGGCTGGTGATTCCGATCGTTCCCGATGAATCGCGCACCTTCGGCATGGAAGGCCTGTTCCGCCAGATCGGCATCCACTCCTACCTGGGCCAGCTGTATACCCCGCAGGACGCCGGCCAGCTGAGCTACTACAAGGAAGCCAAGGACGGCCAGATCCTGCAGGAAGGCATCAACGAATCCGGAGCGATCTGTTCGTGGATCGCTGCCGGTACCGCCTACAGCAATCACGGCCTGGCGACGATTCCGTTCTATATCTTCTACTCGATGTTTGGCCTGCAGCGCGTGGGCGACCTCGCCTGGGCCGCTGCCGATGCGCGCACCCGCGGCTTCCTGCTCGGTGCCACGTCGGGCCGCACCACGCTGATGGGCGAAGGCCTGCAGCACGATGACGGCCACAGCCACGTGCTGTCGTCGGTGATTCCGAGCTGCGTGTCCTACGACCCGACCTACAACTACGAGCTGGCGGTGATCATCCACGACGGCCTGCGCCGCATGTACGTCGATCAGGAAGACATCTACTACTACATCACCGTACTCAACGAGAACTACCCGCAGCCGGCACTGCCCCCAGGCGCCGAGGCGGGTATCCTGAAGGGCCTGTACCTGCTGCGCCCTGCAGCCGCCGACAGCACCTCACAGCCACGCGTGCAGCTGATGGGCAGCGGCGCGATCCTGCGCGAAGTGGAAGCGGCGGCCGCGCTGCTGCAACAGGACTTCAGCGTCGCCAGCGATGTCTGGAGCGCGACCAGCCTGACCGAACTGCGCCGCGACGGCCTGGCTACCGAGCGCTGGAACCTGCTGCACCCGGCCGAGGCACCGCGCGTACCCTACGTGCAACAGTGCCTGCGGGGTCATGAAGGCCCGGTGGTGGTGGCCACCGACTACATGAAGCTCGTCGGCGACCAGATCCGTCCCTTCATCAACGACCGTCGCTTCACCGCATTGGGCACCGATGGCTTCGGTCGCTCCGACACGCGTGAATCGCTGCGCACCTTCTTCGAAGTGGATCGCCACTTCATCGTGCTGGCCGCCCTGAAGTCGCTGGCCGATGAAGGCCGCATCGAGCGCTCGCGGATGCAGCACGCCATCGACAGGTACGGCATCGACACCGGCAAGCGCGATCCGGCCACCGTGTAAGGCCGCTGCATTCACCACGCCCATTCGGCGGGCGTGGTGAACGCAGCATCGCTATGGCATGCGCTTGAACAGGTTGGTCTGCAGGATCGGCGTACCGTCGTGGCCGTAGAACGCCTTGGTCTCGGTCATCGTCGCCTGGTCATCGGCCACCGTGTAGATGCGGGTGGAGGCCGGCGTGCCATGGTCCACCAGCTGCATCACCAGCGTGTTCGGTGCAGGCAGTTTCAGGTTGGCCTTGTCCGCGCCATAGGTGCCGGACAGGGCGCCCGGCGTGCCATCCAGGGCCAGCGTGCCGTCGGACTTCATGGTCTTGCCGTCGTGCAGGACGATGTCCACGTGTGAACTCCAACGCCCGGCACCGGCGTCCTTGAACTCCAACACTACCTGCTTCGGGCGCTGCGCCTCGGGCAGCGCTGATGTGGTGATATCCAGCGACCAGCGTCCCAGCAGCGGTGAGGGCGAAGCCTCCACTGCCAGCGCCGGAACGGCGGGAAGTGAAAGCGCAGACAACAACACAGCGGACAGCAGCTTCATGGCTTGCTCCGTTCCAGTGAAGAAGGCGCTGCGTGAGGCGCGGTGGGGGGCAGCGCCTCGGATCGTGCACAGCATCGGCGACCCGCACAAGCAGTGCACTGAATGCAAGGCAACCGCATCTGCGCGTTCCGCGTTTCTGGCCCGCCGGCAAGGCCCAATCCGCCCTTGTTGATACAAATAGTTACGTTATAACATTTTACTCCAACTTCACGGATTGTGTCATGCGCCGCCATCTCCTTGCTGCAGCCATTCTGTTCGCCGTCCACACCGCCCAGGCCGCGGACGAACCCACCCTCCCCACCCTCCAGGTCCAGGCCTCCCAGCCCTCGCGCATCGACAGCCGGGTCACCGTCGACAACCCACAGGCACAGAACCGCACCCTCGGCGGCCTGCTCGAACACGTCTCCGGTGTGCAGAGCACGGCCTTCGGGCCGAACGCGGGCGCCCCGGTCATCCGCAGCCTCAGCGGCAACCGCGTGCAGATCCTGCAGGACGGCCAGTCGATTCTGGGCATGAACGCGATCAGCGGCGACATCAACATTCCGTTCGATCCACTGTTCGTGCGCAGCGTCACCGTCAACAAATCCTCCGACACGGTGCGCTATGGGGGCAACGCGATCGGTGGCAGCGTGGAGATCGACTCGGGCCTGATCTCGCGAAGCATGGAAAACAAGGACCAGTCGATGGAACTGGTCCTGCGCAAAGGCTTCAACGCCGCCGACGCGCAGGGCTTCCGCATGAACTTCAACAACCAGCGCAATCTCTCCACCAACCTGCAGGTCTCGCGCCAGCGCATCTCGCACTACGACATTCCCGGCAACAGCAAGGCCAGTGTCTGCAACACCGGGCTGTTCCCGGTCGGCGGCGGCGTCAATTCCGCGCTGGCCGACAGCTGCCAGAAGGAAGCGCGCGTCCAGCAGATCTACAACAAGGCCTCGCAGCCGTACATCGACCAGTTCATGACCGAGAACCCGGACTGGGCCGACGGCGATTTCTCGTTCTACACCAACGCTCCGACCTCGGTCTGGCAGCGCCGCACCTACATCAATCCGGTCAACCCGGCCTACGTGCCCGGCACGCCGTCGTACGTGCAGAAGCAGATCAACAACGATGTGACGCCCGACTACCATCACCGGCTGGGCAACAGCTATGCGCGCAACTCGCAGGTGGCCTTCGGCTCGACCCTGTTCTTCGACCGCGGCTACGTCGGTGTCAGCATCGATGCCAAGGACAGCGAGTACGGCGTACCGGGCTTCTCGATGCAGAACCTTTCGTTCGGTTCCAACTATGCCGATGGCCTGCCGGTGGGCGTGGTGATCAAGCAACAGCGCTACGCGCTGGAAGCCCTGCTGCGCGATCCGCTGCCGTGGTTCGAGCGCGCGGAACTCCGCGTTTCCAGGCTGGACAACACCTCGGGCGAGCGGCTGGGCGCCACCAAGGCCAACGACTACGATTTCGAGAGCACCCAGGCCGAGTTGCTGCTCAGCCATCAACGCGTCGGCCCGCTCAGCGGCCTGCTCGGTTTCAGTCATCAGTCGCGTGATGTCACCGGCAGCGGCTCGCAGCGCTACCTGCCGGACGTGGACACGCGCAGCAATGCGGTGTTCCTGAAGGAGACGCTGGACTTCGGCTGGGCCACCTTCGATGCCGGCGTGCGCCACGAGCGCGTCGACCACGCACTGCAGCCCAGCCGCTTCAAGACCGCGCGCAATGCCGCCAACACCAGACTGCAGGACCGCGATTACCGGCTCAACAGCTACAGCCTCGGCTCGTACGTCGAGCTCGGCCCCTTGTTCGCGGCCAAGGTCCGTTACTCATCCTCACAGCGCGCCCCGGAGATCAACGAGCTGTATGCCAGCAACGCGCACTATTCGGTGATGACACAGGAAGAAGGCAACCAGAACCTGGAACCGGAGCGCGCGAAGAACCTGGAACTGACCGGACTGTTCCACCTCGGTGGTTTCGAGCTGTCCGCCACCGCGTACCGGATGCGGTATGAGAACTACCTCTACCTCGGCTACTCCGGCCTGCAGACCGCCAACCGCCTGCCACTGAAGTACTGGAAGCAGACCGACACCACGGTGAAGGGCTTCGAGATCGATGCCTCGCAGGCATTGGACCTGGGCCGCTTCGGCACGTTGAATGTGTCCGCCTTCGCCGACCTGGTCAAGAACAAGGCCGACCGCCCCGATTCGCTGCGTGCCCACAATGACGGCGAGTACCTGCCGAACATGCCGACCAACCGCTACGGCGCCAACCTGCAGTGGCAGCACGAAAGCTGGAAGGCACAGCTGTCCAGCACCTACTACGACACGCAGAAGTACCTCGGCCGCAACGTCAGTGAGGAAGTGCCGCTGGATGCATTCAACCTGGTCGACCTGCAGGTCAGCCGCGAACTTCCAGTGCGCAACAGCTACATCGCCGGCATGGAAATTTTCGTCAACGGCAGCAACCTGCTCAATGAAGAAGCACGGCCGCACAACTCGCCACTGAAGTACATCGCACCACTGCCGGGGCGGGGCTTCCAGGTGGGGGTGACGGTGAAGCTCTGAGCGGACAATGGATCCGCCGCCATCCACTGATCGATGATCGGTGGATGGTGATTCAGAGATGAGTGCTGGAGCAAAGAAAAACGCCTGCAGATCGAGGATCTGCAGGCGCTTCTTTGTATCTGGCGGAGTGAGAGGGATTCGAACCCTCGATAGAGCTTTTGACCCTATACTCCCTTAGCAGGGGAGCCCCTTCGGCCACTCGGGCATCACTCCGGGGTTTTCTCCGCGTCTGGTGCGTTGCACCTCAGCGGGGCGTGAATCATAACGTTAATCGAGTGCGAAGGTAAAGCGTTATTCGGCAGAATTTTCGCTACCGGTGCCACCGGCTTCATCACCACGCTGGATGCGCTGGTAGATCTCTTCGCGATGCACAGCGACGTCCTTCGGCGCAGTGATGCCGATACGCACCTGGTTACCCTTGACGCCAAGCACGGTGACGCTCACCGAGTCACCGATCATCAGGGTTTCGCCGACGCGGCGAGTCAGGATCAACATTTTTGTAAGTCTCCATGGAACCGTGTGGAAGGGTATCCCCCACCGGCTTGACGCTCCGTCAAGAAGCGCTACCACGACAAAGGGAAAAGATTCGCAATGGTACCGTCAGCCGTCCCGCTCCTACAAGGAGGGGGACGGCAGGGTTCATCACAGGCGGGGGCTGACCCATTCGACGACTGCAGCCAGCGCAGTGGCAAGGGCGGGCCCGTCCTCGCCACCACCCTGGGCGAGGTCCGGGCGTCCGCCGCCCTTGCCCCCGATCTGACCGGCGATATGGGACAACAGTTCCCCGGCCTTGACCTTGCCCATTGCGCTGCCGTTCACACCCGCGACCAGGGCCGCCTTGCCGTCCTGGGCGCCGGCCAGCACGATCACCGCGTCGCCGAGCTGCTGCTTCAGGCGGTCCATGGCATCACGCAGGGCCTTGGCATCGAAGCCCTCCAGGCGGGCGGCCAGCACCTTCACACCGGCAACCTCGACGGCCTGGCCGGACAGGTCGGCCGTGGCGCCGGCGGCGACCTTGGCCTTCACGGCGTCCAGTTCGCGTTCCAGCTGCTTCTGGCGCTGGCCGAGCGCACGGATCTTCTCGACCACGTCGGCAGCGCTGCCGCCGAGCAGGTCGGCGGCCTCGGCCAGGCGGGCCTCTTCGGCGTCCACGTAATCCAGGGCGCCCTGGCCGGTGACCGCCTCGATGCGGCGCACGCCGGCGGAAACACCGCCCTCGGAGGTGATCTTGAACAGGCCGATGTCGCCGGTACGGTTGACGTGGGTGCCACCGCACAGCTCGGTGGAGTAGTCACCCATCTTCAGCACGCGCACGTGCTCACCGTACTTCTCGCCGAACAGGGCCATCGCGCCGAAGTCCAGCGCTTCCTGCATGGCCATGGTGTGCACTTCGGCGGCGTTGTTGGCACGCACCTGCTGGTTGACCTTGCGCTCGATCACCGCCAGCTCTTCCGCGCTGATCGGCTGGAAGTGCGAGAAGTCGAAACGCAGGCGGTCCGGCGCGACCAGCGAGCCCTTCTGCTGCACGTGGGTGCCCAGCACTTCGCGCAGGGCGGCGTGCAGCAGGTGGGTGGCCGAGTGGTTGAGGATGGTGGCGCCACGGCGCTCGCCATCGACCTGGCCGGACAGCACATCGCCGACCTTCAGGCCGCCTTCGGACAGGGTGCCGACGTGGCCATGGAACTGGCCGGCGAACTTCTGGGTGTCCTCCACCGCCAGGCGCACGCCGTTGCCGGTCAGTACGCCGGTGTCGCCGACCTGGCCGCCGGATTCGGCGTAGAACGGCGTCTGGTTGGTGATGACGATGACCGAATCACCCGCATCGGCCGACTGCACCGGACGACCGTCCTTGAGCAGGGCCAGCACGCTCAGGCCGTCGGCCTGCAGGCGGTCATAGCCCAGGAACACGGTCGGGCTGAGGGTGGCCACCAGCTCGGCCGGCAGGGTCACGCCGCCGCCGAACTTGCCGGCCGCACGTGCGGTCTCGCGCTGCTGTTCCATCGCGGCGTCGAAGCCGGCGATGTCGACCGTCAGGTCGCGCTCGCGGGCGATGTCCTGGGTCAGGTCGAGCGGGAAGCCATAGGTGTCGTACAGGCGGAAGGCGTCAACGCCCGGGATCACGCCATTGCTGGCCTTGCCGGCCACGTCCTCGAAGATCTTCATGCCGGCATCGAGGGTTTCAGCGAAACGCTCTTCCTCGGCCTGCAGCGCACGGGTGACGGTATCCACCGCCGCCGGCAGCTCCGGGTAAGCCTCGCCCATCTGCTCGACCAGGGTCGGCACCAGCTTGCTGAAGAACGGCTGGCGCACACCCAGCATCCAGCCATGGCGCAGGGCGCGGCGGATGATACGGCGCAGCACGTAGCCGCGGCCTTCGTTGGACGGCAGCACGCCGTCGACGATCAGGAACGAACAGGCGCGGATGTGATCGGCGATCACGCGCAGCGACTTGTTTTCCAGGTCGGCGGTGCCGGTCAGCTCGGATGCCTTGCGGATCAGGGCCTGGAACAGGTCGATCTCGTAGTTGGTGTGCACGTGCTGCAGGATCGCGGCCAGGCGCTCCAGGCCCATGCCGGTATCCACGCAAGGCGCCGGCAGCGGCACCAGGGTGCCATCCGGCTGGCGGTCAAACTGCATGAACACCAGGTTCCAGATTTCGATGAAGCGGTCGCCGTCCTCATCCGGGGAGCCCGGGGGGCCGCCAGCAATATGGTCGCCGTGGTCGTAGAAGATCTCGGTGCACGGGCCGCACGGACCGGTGTCGGCCATCTGCCAGAAGTTGTCCGAAGCGAACGGTGCGCCCTTGTTGTCGCCGATGCGCACGATGCGCTCTTCCGGCACGCCCACCATGTCGCGCCACAGCGCGTAGGCCTCGTCGTCGGTCTGGTAGACGGTGACCAGCAGGCGCTCTGCCGGCAGCTTCCAGACCTGGGTCAGCAGCTCCCAGGCCCAGGCGATCGCGTCCTTCTTGAAGTAGTCGCCGAACGACCAGTTGCCCAGCATTTCGAAGAAGGTGTGGTGACGGGCGGTGTAGCCGACCTGGTCGAGGTCGTTGTGCTTGCCGCCCGCGCGCAGGCAGCGCTGCACGTCGGCCGCGCGCACGTAGCTGCGCTTCTCCGCGCCAAGGAACACGTCCTTGAACTGCACCATGCCGGAGTTGGTGAACAGCAGGGTCGGATCATTGCCCGGCACCAGCGGCGCCGACGGCACGATGGTGTGGCCTTTGCCCTTGAAGAATTCAAGGAAGTCGCTGCGGATCTGGGAAGTCGTGAATTTGGCGGATGCGTTCATTGGGGGCTGGCAGTCGGCGGGCCGGCGGACCCGGACCACCGGCCGCGTTGGCCAGGGTCACGAGGGACCGCCGAAAACCTAAAGGGTATCAGGCCCGGCGCCGCCAGTCTCAGTCATCCGGGTCGTAGCGGGTTGCACGGCGGATGCTGTCGCCGTCGAAGCCCCTCCGGGCCAGCAGATCGGCGGCCTTGCGCCGCTGCGTCAGGTCCTGCGGACCGGCCTCGCCGAAGCGTCGGCGGACCAGATCACGGGCATTTTCCTGCCAGTCGCCTTCGTAGCTGTCCATCGCCGCCGCAATTGCGGCACTGTCCAGGCCATGGGTACCCAGTTCGGCACGGACATGGATCGGACCATAGCCGGTGTTGGCGCGCACCCGCACCAGGTTCTCGGCAAATCGGGTGTCGTCCTGCCAGCCGGCCTCGGTCAGCTTGGCGACGGCCGCCTGCGCGGCTTCGTCTTCGATGCCACGGGCCGTCAACTTGCGGGTGAGTTCCTTGCGCGAGTGCTCACGGCGGACCAGCAGGCCCAGTGCCCGTTGCACGGGCGTCTGCTCGCGCGGCCGACGTTTGCGGCCGGTGGGAATGTCGTCAGCGTCGGACATCGGTGCTCCAAGGGTGGCGCCATCCCTGGCGCCCTGCCCATCCCTGGGCGATTCGAACCTGCGGGACAGGGCGACGTCACTGACGGCGCCGCCCTGCCCCACAGCAAGCCTTATTCGTCGTCGCCTTCGTCGTCGCCTTCCTCACGGCTGGCTTCGGTCGGCTGGAACTTCTCGCGCAGCTCGGCTTCGAGCTTGGCGGCGACCGTCGGGTTGTCGCGCAGATAGCCGCGGGCATTGTCCTTGCCCTGGCCGATGCGTTCTTCGCCGTAGCTGTACCAGGCACCGGCCTTCTCGACCAGCTTGGCGTCCACGCCCATATCGATCAGTTCGCCTTCGCGGCTGATGCCCTCGCCGTACAGGATCTCGGTGATGACCTGCTTGAACGGAGGCGCCAGCTTGTTCTTGACGACCTTGATCTTGGTCTGGTTGCCGATGATCTCGTCGCCCTTCTTGATCGCGCCGATGCGGCGGATGTCCAGGCGTACCGAGGCGTAGAACTTCAGCGCGTTGCCGCCGGTGGTGGTTTCCGGGCTCTGGCCCGGCATCATCACACCGATCTTCATGCGCAGCTGGTTGATGAAGACCACCAGGGTGTTGGAGCGCTTGATGTTGCCGGTCAGCTTGCGCAGCGCCTGGCTCATCAGTCGGGCCTGCAGGCCCGGCAGCTGGTCACCCATCTCGCCTTCGATTTCGGCCTTCGGGGTCAGCGCGGCGACCGAGTCGATCACCAGGATGTCGACCGAACCGGAACGGACCAGCATGTCGGCGATTTCCAGCGCCTGCTCACCGGTATCCGGCTGCGACAGCAGCAGGTCGTCCACGTTCACGCCCAGCTTGGCGGCGTAGATCGGGTCCAGCGCGTGCTCGGCGTCGATGAAGGCCGCGGTGCCGCCCATCTTCTGGCATTCAGCGATGGCCTGCAGGGTCAGCGTGGTCTTGCCCGAGGACTCCGGCCCGTAGATTTCAACGACACGGCCCTTCGGCAGACCGCCAATACCCAGCGCGATGTCGAGCATCAGCGAACCGGTCGGGATGGCTTCGACGGGTTCGACCACGCGGTCGCCCATGCGCATCACCGAGCCCTTGCCGAACTGCTTTTCGATCTGGCCCAGAGCTGCAGCGAGGGCGCGCTTCTTGTTCTCGTCCATCGGATTGGTCCTTGCAGAGGTCGTGTCGTTGGGGGTGCTGTCTTTGGGGGTCTTCTTTGCCATGGGTTCACTTTAAGTCGGACGTATCGCACAGGCTGAGATTCTGCCCGGCGCTCTGAAAAGAATTATCGGACATCCGTACCAACCTCAGTGGAACCAGAGAATCGCCACAAAAGACCGCGGGGTAATGCGCTATGGAACAGGTCAACGGTTGGGCCGCAGCAGGCCGCAATAGAGGCCTTCGATCGCGAAGTCCTGATCCGGCAGCACCTCGATCGGCTTGTAGTCGGGGTTGCGCGGCAGCAGGCGGATACGATCCTTGGCGATCTTCAGCAGCTTGACGGTGATCTCGTCATCGATGCGGGCCACCACGATCTGCCCGGAATGGGCATCGCGGGTGCGGTGCACACCGATCAGGTCACCGTCGAAGATGCCCTCGTCGATCATCGAATCGCCCTGCACCTTCAGCAGGTAGTCCGGCGCCGGCGAGAAGAACACCCGGTCCAGCACCACGAAGTCGTCCGAGCCGATGTCGGCGCCGATCGGCAGGCCGGCCGCGACCCGGCCCAGCACCGGCAGGCGCAGGACGCTGTCGGGCAGGCCCGGCTCGGCCAGTTTTTCGACCGGCGGTGCCTGCACCAGGCGGATGCCGCGGGCCTGGCCCGGGATGCGACGGATCGCACCGGCCTGCTCCAGGGCTTCTAGGTGGTACTGGGCTGCGCGCACGCCCTTGAAGCCGAACGCACGCGCGATTTCAGTCTGCGACGGCGGCGCGCCTTCGCTCTCGATACGCTCGGCGATCAACTGCAGGATCGCCTGCTGGGTGTCGGTCAGGTCCATGATTAGTAGTATTACTACTAACGCACTGGACTGCAAGTGCCGGGGGCGACAAGGGCATCGGCAATCGTCGCCGGCTTGGCCCGGCTGGCAGAGACAAAGGGGAGAGCAGAAGCAGCCGACCAGCGGTCGGCTCTACAGGAATCGCGCAGCGATTCCGCGGTTCCCGCTGGGAACCGCTGCGGCAAGCACACTAGGTGTGCTTGCCGCTTCTCCATATCGAAACCAGGATCCATACGCCGCAGAAGCCGGCGCCGATGAAGCCGCACACGCCCAGCGCCAGCAGCCAGCGGCTGGAGACGCCACCAACGCTGTGCATCACGATCGACGAGCCGATGATCAATGCGGCGGTGACGATGCCCATCACCAGCCGGTTCGCGGCACGGTTGACCTGCTCGCCGAAGCCCTGCAGCGCGCTGGTTTCCACCTTCAGCTGCAGGCGCCCACGGCGGGCTGCCTGGACCAGCTTGCGCAGGTCGCGTGGCAGTTCGCCGGCAAAGTCGACCAGGCCCAGCAGGCTGCGCCGGCCGCGCTTGAGCAGCGCCCTGGGCGCGTAGCGCTGCAGCACCACCCGCTCCAGGAAGGGGCGCGCAGCACTGGCCATGTCGAAATCCGGGTCCAACTGGCGGCCCATGCCCTCCAGGGTCAGGAACGCCTTGATCATCAACGCCAGGTCGGCCGGCAGGGTCAGGCTGTAGCTGCGCAGCAGCTGGGTGATGTCGCCCAGCATCAGGCCGATCCGCAGGTCCTTCAACGGCACGCCGCGGTACTGGTCGACGAACTGGCTGATGTCGTGCTGCAGCCGGTTCTCGTCCACTTCCACGCCACCGGCCCAGTCCAGCAGCACGTCGGCCACGCCCTGCGGGTCCTGCTCGACCAACCCGTGCAGCAGCTGCGCGACCTGGAAGCGCCGCACTTCCGACAAGGCACCGACCATGCCGAAATCGATCACACCGATGCGGCCGTCTCGCAGGTAGATGATGTTGCCGGGGTGCGGGTCGGCGTGGAAGCTGCCGTCCTCCAGCACCATCTTCAGCACGATGTCCGCACCGCGCCGCGCCAGCTCGCGCCGGTCCAGGCCCGCCGCGTCGACGCCGGCCAGGTCGCGCCCGGGAATGCCGTCAACGAAGTCCTGCACATTCAGGCTTTCGCAGGTCCACTGCCAGTGCACGTCGGGAATCAGGATGTCGTCGCGGCCCTTGAAGTTGCGTGCGATGCGCTCGGCATTGCGGCATTCGGCGGCAAAATCCAGCTCGCGGCGCAGCGATACGGTGAACTGCTGCACGACTTCGGCCGGGCGGTAACGACGCAGGTCCGGCAGGCGCGCCTCGACGATCTCGGCCAGGCGGGCCAGCAGCCGCAGGTCGGCCTCGACCACATCGCGGATGCCGGGGCGTCGCACCTTCAGCACCACCTCGCGACCATCATGCAGGCGCGCGCGATGGGCCTGCGCCAGCGAGGCGGCAGCCATCGGGGTTTCATCGAGGAAGGCGAACACCTCTGCAGGCGATGCGCCAAGGTCGGCTTCGAGCTGCTCGCGGATATCCGCATACGGCAGCGCCGGCACCGCGTTCTGCAGTTCAGAGAGCTCGGCGATCCACTCCGGCGGCAGCAGATCGACGCGCGTCGCAAGCACCTGCCCAAGCTTGACGAAGGTCGGGCCGAGATCCTGCATCGCGCTGCGCACGCGCACCGGCGCGGTCATCCGCAGCAGTTCCTGCCGCTCCTCGTTCCAATGCAGGAGGCGCCCTGCCCGCTCCAGCGTACTGGCCAGCCCAATGCGCCGCACCACGTCGCCGAAGCCATAGCGGATCAGGACGACGGCGATTTCCTGCAGTCGGCCCAGGTCACGGACCGTGCCCAGCGTTTCCCACATCATGCGTGCTCCGGACGATTACCGGAGCAGCATGTCACAGCTGGGCGTCGATACCGCGCAATGCCGCCGCCACGGTTTGCCGGCGGATGGCTTCGCGGTCGCCGTCGAACTGGAACAGCTCGGCGCGCGCGTAGCCGCCCCGGCGCTTCCAGCCGATCCAGACGCTGCCGACCGGCTTGTCCGGGCTGCCACCGCCGGGACCGGCGATGCCCGTCACCGCAACGGCGATGCCGGCACCGGAATTGACCAGTGCGCCGGACACCATCTCCAGCACGGTTTCGCGGCTGACCGCACCGAACTGCTCCAGGGTCTGCGCGCGCACACCGAGCAGGCGCTGCTTGGCTTCGTAGCTGTAGACCACCATGCCGCAGTCGAAGAACGCCGAGGAACCGGCGATGTCGGTCATGCACTTGGCGATCCAGCCGCCACTGCAGCTTTCGGCGGTGACCAGCTGTAGCGAGGCCTGTTGCAGGCGCTGCCCGAGCGCGGCGGACTGGGCGTTGAGGTCGGCGTCGGTGGGGATGGACATCGGCATGACGGTGGGGTGAAGAACCTGCACGTTGTACCGCAGATGACAGCTGGATGTCGCGCCCCTCCGGCACGGTTGTGCTGCCGGCCAGCGGCCGGCACTACCGGGCATGGGCCGCTACCTCACCACTCCGGCAGCTTCTCCGGCAGCAGCGCCCGGATCGGCGCGCCATCGGCACTGGCGGCCAGCTTCTCGGCTTCGGCGATCGGCAGATCCACCTGCAGCAGCCAGCCCTCTTCATCGGCCTGTTCGCTGCGGATCACTTCCAGCTGGTGCAGGCGCGCACGCAGGCGGCCGGCATCCGGCGGCAGGCGCAGTTCACCGGTCACGTGCTGCAGGCCCAGGCGCTTGCCCAGCACCGCCTGCAGCAGCTCAAGGCCCTGCCCGTCACGCGCGGAGATCCAGACGCGTTCACGACGCGACTCGTCGGGCACACCGTCCTGGCCATCGTGGCGGACGTCGGCGCCGTCGATGCGGTCGATCTTGTTGAACACCAGCAGCTGCGGCAGGTCACCGGCACCGACTGCGGTCAGCACCTCATCCACCTGCGCTATGCGCTCCTCGCGGTGCGGATCGGCAGCGTCGACCACGTGCAGCAGGAAATCGGCCTCGCGCGCCTCGGACAGGGTCGAGCGGAACGCGGCGACCAGATCATGCGGCAGATCGCGGACGAAGCCGACGGTGTCGGCCAGCACCACGTTGCCGCCCGGCACCGCGATACGGCGCACGGTCGGATCCAGCGTGGCGAACAGCTGGTCGGCGGCGTAGGCCTCAGCGCCGGTCATGGCGTTGAACAGGGTCGATTTGCCAGCGTTGGTGTAGCCCACCAGGGCGACACGCGGCAGCTCGCTGCGCACACGCGCACGGCGCATCTGGGTGCGCTGCACCTCCACCTTTTCCAGGCGCTTCTGCAGCTGCTCGACCCGCTTCTGCAGCAGGCGGCGGTCGGTTTCCAGCTGGGTTTCACCCGGGCCGCGCAGGCCGATCGAACCGCCGCGCTGGCGCTCCAGGTGGGTCCAGCCGCGCACCAGCCGCGTGGCCAGGTGACGCAGCTGCGCCAGCTCGACCTGCAGCTTGCCTTCGTGGCTGTGCGCACGCTGGGCGAAGATGTCCAGGATCAGGCCGGTACGATCGATCACCCGGCGCTCGAGGAAACGTTCCAGGTTGCGCTCCTGGCCCGGGCTCAACGCATGGTTGACCAGGATCAGGTCGGCACCGCTGGCATCGGCCGCGGCCTTGATCTCGTCCAGCTTGCCGCTGCCGATCAGGGTCGACGGATTCGGACGATCCAGGCGCGCGGTGATCGTTGCGGCGATGCTGGCCCCAGCCGAGCGGGCCAGATCACCGAACTCTTCAAGCACATCGTCTTCCAGCTTGCCGAAATGGGGCTGGATCAGAAGGGCGTGTTCGCCCTTTTTCGAGCGGTCAAACATTCACCGCTCCGGTATTACTCGTCTGCTTCATCACCTGCCTGACCACCTTCACCCGACTGCACATAACCACCGCCCGGGCCGACCTTCACATTGCGTGCCGGAACCACCGTGGAAATGGCGTGCTTGTAGACCATCTGACTGACCGTGTTGCGCAGCAGGACCACGAACTGGTCGAACGACTCGATCGTGCCCTGCAGCTTGATGCCGTTCACCAGGTACACCGAAACCGGCACGCGTTCGCGCCGCAGTGCGTTCAAGAAAGGATCCTGCAGCGATTGCCCCTTGGACATTGCACACTCCTGATTATTGTTCTTATTGGGTTGCCGACGGTTGCCACGGCCCCCGAGCCGCCCGCCGACCGATGATGTTACACGGCTGGCGGGGGTTCAGCGTGCGACGAAGGTCGACACCGCGCCGGCCAGGCGCTCGTGGTCGATATGGGGGTCGAACCAGCGCGCATCAAGCTCGCCGCGCAGCCAGGTCAGCTGGCGCTTGGCCAGCTGGCGGGTGGCAAAGATCGCCTTGTCACGGAAACGGGCGCCATCGCCCTCCCCGTCCAGGTACTCCCAGGCCTGGCGATAGCCGACCGCACGCACCGCCGGCAGGTCCAACGGCGACTCCACGACGGTCATTTCCGGCATCGCGCGCAGTGCCCGCACCTCGTCCAGAAAGCCCTGCGCCAACATGGCGTCGAAGCGCGCCTCGATGCGCTGGTGCAGTACGGCGCGGTCACGCGGGGCCAGGACCAGCTTGAGCGTGCGCACCGGCAACGGCGCCACGCCCGGGCGGCGCTGCCACTCCGTGATGGGGGTACCGGTCAGGCGATAGACCTCCAGCGCCCGCTGGATCCGCTGCGGGTCGGTGGCATGGATGCGTGCGGCGGCCGCCGGATCGACCTTGGCCAGTTCGGCATGCAGTGCCGCCCAGCCGCGTTCGGCGGCTTCGGCGCTGAGCGCTTCGCGCGTCGCCGGATCGGCCTCCGGCATCGGCGACAGGCCCTGCAGCAGTGCGCGGAAGTACAGGCCGGTGCCACCGGCCAGGATCGGTGTTTTGCCACGCGCCACGATGTCGGCCACAACCCGGCCGGCATCAGCGGCGAATTCGGCCGCCGAGTAGGTCTGCCAGGGATCGCGCAGGTCCAGCAGATGGTGCGGTGCCTGCGCGCGCTCGGCCGCATCGGGTTTGGCCGAGCCGATATCCAGGTGTCGGTACACCAGCGCCGAATCGACGCTGACGATTTCGCCGTCCAGCTGCTGCGCCAGGGCAATAGCGGTGGCGGTCTTGCCACTGGCGGTCGGCCCCATCACGGCGATCGCCAGCGGGCGCCGGTCGATACCCATCAGTCTTCGTCCGGCCAACGGATCGTCGGCGCGGCGTCGGCGCGCGGCGTGGGCACCGCCTCGACCGCCTGCCAGACCTTCAACGCATCGACGGTGGCCGCCACGTCATGCACGCGCACGATGCGTGCACCGCGCTGCACCGCGATCAGATGCGCGGCCACCGAGGCCGCCACCCGCTCGGACGGCAGGTCGCGGCCAGTCAGCTCACCCAGGCTGCGCTTGCGCGACAGGCCGGCCAGCATCGGCACGCCCAGTTCCAGGAAGCGTTCCGAGCGCGCCAGCAGAGTCATGTTGTGGGCCGTGGCCTTGCCGAAGCCGAAACCGAGGTCGACCAGCAGGTTCTTCTTCGCGATGCCGGCCATTTCTGCAGCGAACAGGCGCTGTACCAGGAAACCGTGCACCTCGGCAACGACGTCGTCGTAGTGCGGATCAGCCTGCATGTGGCCGGGGTCACCCTGCATGTGCATCAACACCACCGGCACGCCGGCTTCAGCGGCGGCGTCCAGCGCCCCCTCCTGGCGCAGGCCGTAGATGTCATTGATCATGCCCGCGCCGGCGGCCACGGCCGCACGCATCACCTCCGGCTTGAAGGTGTCGATGCTGATCGGAACCCGGGTACGGGCAGCCAGCTGCTCGATTACCGGAATCACCCGGCGCAGCTCTTCCTCGACCGATACCGGCGCGGCGCCCGGGCGGGTCGATTCGCCACCAATATCGAGCAGGTCCGCGCCCTCCTCGACCAGCTTCAGGCCATGGGCGACCGCCGACTCGGTGGTGTCGTGCGCGCCGCCATCGGAGAACGAGTCCGGGGTGACATTGACGATGCCCATGACCCGGGCGCGGTCGAGGCGCAGGATGCGGCCGGCGCAATCGAGCTGGGGCGAGGTATCGAACATGGGCAATCCTGCAGGGACAACGGCGGGTAGTTTAGTTCGGCAGGGCGGCGCCCTGCACCCGCAGAGGCCAGAGCGACAGCAAGAGCCGGAGCAACAGCTGGCTTGCTGAGGAATGGCGGGGTGGGTCCGGTTGCGGGGGGCCGCTGCAAGTACGTCCATGTAAGCTCGGTCGCCGCATCCATGCGGCTCACGCCCCCGCAACCGGACCCACCCCACCTTCGACAGATTTCTGCGATCTGTGGGAGCAGCTCTTGGGGTCAGATCCATTTTCCTCCGGAAAACGGATCTGACCCCATTCTTGTACATCGATATCTGACAGATGTGTCGACCAAGGTCCACACCTACCAACAGCTCCCGGAATCTGTCAGAGGTGGGGCGGTGTGGGTTGGCAGGACCGTTGGCGCCATGGATGGCGCCATCGAGCCCCCATGGACGGGTTTACGGCGTGTCCTGCCAACCCACACCGCCCCGCCATCCCAAGGAATGCCCGCTTCTGCTGTTGCTGTTGAGGTTGCCGGTCAGCGGCCGGCACTACCACGGGTGCAGGGCGCAGCCCTGCCGACACCCTCAACGGCTGCGGCGCTTGCGATCCACGTACAGGGTCTTGGCGATGCTCAGCACGATGCCGACCGCGATACCCACCACACAGCCCAGCAGCAGGTTGTCAGCACCCAGCCCTACCCCCACGCCGACCACGGTGGCGATGATCATCTCGACGGTGTGGGAAATCGGTTCGGGCTTCGGGGCGGACATGCGGGCTCCAGCGTCAGTTCGGTACTTCGGGATGGGCCAGCGGCCCAGAAACGACGAAGCCGGGTCGCCCCGGCCTCGTCTGGTGTCACGTGCAGCGGGCCGTCAGTGCGACTCGGCCGGGCCTGCGATCGGCGGCAGCGGACGGGCATCGCCGCCCTTGTCGTTGCCACCATCCTTGTTCGACTTGTTCCAGCCGGCCGGCGGCGGCGGATCGCGGCCTTCCATGATGGCGTCGATCTGCGGCGCGTCGATGGTCTCGTACTGCAGCAGCAGCTGGGACATCGCGTGCAGCTTGTCCAGGTTGGCCGTCATCAGCTCGGTGGTGCGTGCGTAGGCTTCGTCGAGGATGTTGCGCACTTCCTCGTCGATGCGACGCGCGGTGTCGTTGGACACGCTCTTGTGCTGGGTGACCGAACGGCCAAGGAACACCTCGTCGTCCTCTTCGCCATAGGCGATCGGGCCGAGCTGATCGGACAGGCCCCACTTGGTGACCATGTTGCGGGCCATCTTGGTGGCGCGCTCGATGTCGTTGGAGGCGCCGGTGGTGACCTTGTCGGCACCGAAGATCAGCTCCTCGGCCACGCGGCCGCCGTACAGCGAGCACAGCTGCGACTTGATCGCCACGCGGTTCATCGAGTACTTGTCGCCTTCCGGCAGGTACATCGTCACGCCCAGCGCACGGCCGCGCGGAATGATGGTGACCTTGTAGACCGGGTCATGCTCGGGCACCAGGCGGCCGACGATGGCGTGACCCGCTTCGTGGTAGGCGGTGAGGGTCTTCTCTTCTTCGCTCATGGCCATCGAGCGGCGCTCGGCACCCATCAGGATCTTGTCGCGGGCACGGTCGAAGTGGTCCATACGGACTTCCTTCTCATTGCCACGCGCGGCGAACAGGGCCGCCTCGTTGCAGAGGTTGGCCAGATCCGCACCGGAGAAGCCCGGGGTACCGCGCGCGATCACCATCGGCTCGACGTCGTCGGCCAGCGGCAGCTTGCGCATGTGCACCTTCAGGATGTGCTCGCGGCCCTTCACGTCCGGCAGGCCGACCACGACCTGGCGGTCGAAACGGCCCGGACGCAGCAGCGCCGGATCCAGCACGTCCGGACGGTTGGTCGCGGCGATCACGATCACGCCCTCGCCACCTTCAAAACCGTCCATCTCGACCAGCAGCTGGTTCAGGGTCTGCTCGCGCTCGTCATGACCGCCGCCCAGGCCGGCACCACGGTGGCGACCGACGGCGTCGATTTCGTCGATGAAGATGATGCAGGGGGCGTGCTTCTTGGCCTGCTCGAACATGTCGCGCACGCGGCTGGCGCCGACGCCGACGAACATTTCCACGAAGTCCGAACCGGAGATCGAGAAGAACGGCACCTTGGCTTCGCCGGCAATGGCCTTGGCCAGCAGCGTCTTGCCGGTACCCGGCGGGCCCACCATCAGCACGCCGCGCGGAATCTTACCGCCCAGCTTGGTGAACTTGGAAGGATCGCGCAGGAAGTCGACCAGCTCGCCCACTTCTTCCTTGGCCTCGTCACAACCGGCGACGTCGGCAAAGGTGACCTTGATCTGGTCTTCGCCCTGCAGCTTCGCGCGCGACTTGCCGAAGGACATCGCGCCCTTGGCACCGCCGCCACCGCCCTGCATCTGGCGCATGATGAACAACCAGAAGCCGATGATCAGGATGACCGGCAGGAAATTCATCAGGATCGCGCCCAGGGAGATGCCGCTGGACGGCTCCTCCTGCACGATCTCCACGTTCTTGGTGCGCAGCACGTTGATCAGATCACGATCGAACGGTGCGGTGATGGTGGACGACTGCCCACCCCGGGTGGTGTAGGTCAGCTGGCTGGTGCCGCCGCGCATGTCGCCGCCGAAGGCGACCTTCTGCACGTTGCCGCTGTCCACCTGGTCCAGGAACTGCGAGTACGACGCACCCTGCGCCCCAGCCCCGGAGGTCTTGGGCGAGAAGCTCTGGAAGACCACCATCAGCACGACGGCGACGACCACCCATAGCAGGAGGTTCTTGGTCAAGTCGTTCATCCTCATTGGCTCCGGTGTTCCTCTCAGTGCTGGCGTTGCGTTGGGGTCGAACTTGCGTACATTGCGAGCTTACTTCATGTGGGCGCGTTTTCCCTGACCCAAGGCATACACCTCGGGAGAGCGCTTGCGCGAGGCTTCCGGCTTGCGGATGGAGACCTTGTCGTACCGGCGGCGCATGTCGCGCACGTAGTCGTCAAAGCCCTCGCCCTGGAACAGCTTGATCAGGAATGCCCCACCGGTCTTCAGGTGGTTGTCGGCAAAATCCAGGGCCAGCTCCGCCAGGTGCATCATCCGCGGCTGGTCGACCGCGCCCACACCACTCTTATTGGGGGCCATGTCCGACAGCACAAGGTCTACCGGCTGATCCCCGAGCATGGCTTCAAACTGCGATAGGACGGCTTCTTCCCTGAAGTCACCATGAAGGAACTCCACGCCGGCCAGCGGCGGCATGTCCAGGATGTCCAGGGCCAGCACGCGCCCGGTGTCGCCAATCTGTCTCCGAACCTGCTGAGACCAGCCACCCGGCGCCGCGCCGAGGTCGACCACCACCATGTGCGGCTTCAGCAACCGGTCACGTACGAGCAGCTCCTCGAGCTTGTAGGCGGCGCGCGAGCGCATGCCTTCGGCCTGCGCCTTCTTCACGAAGGGGTCGGAGAAGTGTTCCTTGAGCCAGCGCTGGCTGCTTTTGCTGCGGGTAGCCATTGAAAATAGGGGCTGATGGGGTCCTCATGATACCCTGATCGCCCCATTCAACCGTGTTTTCCTGCATGTCCATCGCCCTGACCGCCTCCCAGACCCGTTTCCTGCGCGGCCAAGCCCACGACCTGAAGGCCCTGCTGCAGACCGGCGGCAAGGGCGTGACCCCGGCCTTCATCGCTGAGCTGAACGAAGTGCTGGAGCGCCACGAACTGGTCAAGGTGAAGGTCGCTGCCGAGGATCGCGACGCCCGTGACGTGATGATCGGCGAGATTGTCGAAGCCACCGAGAGCGCGCTGGTGCAGCGCATCGGCCACGTCGCCGTGCTGTACCGCCCGAGCAAGGAACAGCGCCAGATCGTGCTGCCGCGCGGCTGATCGCCCTGACGCCATGCAGCTGAACCACGAACCGCCTGACTACGCCTACAGCCTGCGCGCCGCCGATGGCCGCTCGGCCAAGGTCAACGACCAGGTGCTGGGCAGCAGCTTTTTCCTGACCCCGGACCAGCTGGTCACGGACTGGCCGGTGGCGGCTGCCGCCGCGCTGCAGTTGTCGGACCTGGAACCGATCCTGGCGCTGAATCCGGCGCTGATCGTGCTCGGCACCGGTGACCGCCAGGTGTTTCCGCCGGCTGTGGTGATGGCCGCCTGCCTGTCGCGCGGCATCGGCCTGGAAGTGATGAACAACCCGGCCGCCGCGCGCACCTTCAACATCCTGGCCGGCGAAGGCCGCAAGGTCGCGGCCGCCTTCATCCTGGAAGGCTGAGTTCGGGTTGCCGGGCGCGTCCCGGCGCTAGCCGCCCGAAGGTGTGCAGCGGAAGGCCGAAAACTGCTGCAATCGACCGATCAGGCTGCCGCCCTGCCCCCAGCGGATATCCATGACCTTCCAGTCCGGGCCCTGCCGCTGCAGCAGGACCCGGTCGGTCCAGCGATAGTCGCCCACCGCCATGTCGACGCGGATCCAGGTGGCGTCACCGCTCGATCCGGGCGTTCCCATCGTTATCGTCTCCGGCCGGTCCGGCGCCAGCAGATAGGGGCTCTGGTCGAGCATGTGCGGCTTCTCGTCGTGCGCAGCAAGCGCAGCGCAGGCCCGCTCGTAAGTGCGCTGCGCGTCGACGGCTGAGCGCAGGGCATCGCCCAGCAGCGACGGAATGGTCGATTCGTTCGACGCCGGCGCCTGCACTGCGTCGTAGAGACGGGTGACCACGCCACGCGGATCGCTGGCTGCGATGGCCAGCGGCGCGACGATGAGCAACGCGAGAGCGAAAGCAACGCGGAACACGGGGCACCGGGACGGATGGGTCGGCTCAAGAATGCCGGGTATTCCCTACGCCGTGAAGGTGGGCCAGCGACACATAAGATCGCAAATGGCCGCATCTCTGCGGTACCCGGGTCGAGCATGGCTCGACGCTACAGGTCAACAACGCCGGGCAAGGCCCGGCGCCGCCTGATCCAACGGCGTCAACGCGCCGGCAGGTACTGCTGCGGGTCCACCGGCTTGCCGTTGTAGCGAATCTCGAAGTGGACCATGTCGCGGTTCGCACCGGTGCGGCCCATCTCGGCGATCTGCTCGCCGGCCTTCACGCTCTGCCCTTCATTCACAAGGCGCTTGCGGTTGTGGCCATAGGCCGACAGCCACTGGTCGCTGTGCTTGATGATGATCAGCTCGCCGTAGCCGACCAGGCCGGCACCGGAGTACACCACCACGCCGTTGGCAGTGGCCTTGACAGCCTGGCCGCTGGTACCGGCGATGTCCACGCCCTGCTTGGTCGCGTCACCTGCAACGTAGCGGCCGACGATCGCGCCATCGGCCGGCCAGCGCCAGGCGATGTTGCTCTTCACCGGACCAACCGGCGCCGGGGCTGGCGCGGTGCTGCCGGCGCTGCTGCCACCCGAGCGCGGCGGGGTGACAACCGTGGTCGGTGCGCGGCCGCCGCTGGCACCGGCCGGGTACAGCCGGATCACCTGGCCCGGATGGATGGTCGAAGGGTTGTCCAGGCTGTTCCAGGCGATCAGGTCGGCCGGCGTGATGTCATGGATGCGGGCCAGCGCGTAGATGGTGTCACCCTTGCGCACCACCACGGTCTGCCCGGGCTTGGGCACCGAAGTCTTCGGCGTGGTGACGCCACCACCGGCACTGCCGCCGCCGGGGCGGACCACGGTGGCGGTGCCGCAGGCGGCCAGGGTGGAAACCAGCAACGCCAGCGCGCCGATGCGCACTCCCTTGCTCAGACGATCAGGACTCATGCGAACTTCGACCTCCATACAAGCCAGACGATCAGCACCACCACCAGCGCGGTGGCGATCCAGCCCAGCGGTTCAATCCAGCGACGCAATGCCGCTTCGGCACGCGCACCACCGATACGGATGACCGCGGCCAGCACGAACACGCGCTTGCCACGACCGATCAGCATGCTCAACAGGTACTGCGGCATCGGTACGCCGACGATACCCGATGCCCACGTGAAGACCTTCATCGGGATGGGCATGAAGCCGCCCAGCACCAGGAAGGTGAACACCGCCCACGGCGACTCGACCATCTTCGCCTGCACGGTGGTGATGCCCTGCTCGATCGCCGGCAGCATGCCCAGCGCTTCGAACAGCGGCTTGATCGCCTCGAAGGCGTAGTGACCCAGCGCGTAGCCGACCAGCGCACCGACCATCGAGCCGGCCAGGCTGAGGGTGGCAAACCACCAGCCTCGCTTGGGCTGGGCCACGCACATCGGTGCCAGCATCACCTCCGGCATCACCGGGAAGATGATCGCCTCGAAGAAGCTCAACACCGTCAGGTAGGTCGGCGCGCGTTCGTGCGCGGCCCACTTCATCGCCCGCTCGTACAGCGGCCCGAAAATCTTCATGCAACCCTGCTCCGTGGATTAGTCGAGCATGCCAGACAGCAGCGGCACGAACGTGACCGGCGCCAGCACGCGTTGTTCGATGCTGCCATCGGGCTTGCGGTCCAGCTGCACCAGCGACTGCCCGCCCGGGCCACCGACCGGCGCCACCAGGCGCCCGCCTTCGGCCAGCTGCCCAACCAGTTCATCGACCAGTGCCGGCGCCGCGGCGGTGACCACGATGGCATCGAACGGGCCGTGCTCGGCCCAGCCGGCGCGGCCGTCGTCATGCTTGGTGCGGATGTTCATGCCCAGTGCGCGGAAGCGCTTGCGTGCCTGCCGCAGCAGGTCGCCGATGCGCTCCACGGTGTAGACCTCCAGGCCCAGTGCGCCGAGGATGGCGGCCTGGTAGCCGGACCCGGTGCCGACTTCCAGCACGCGCTTCGGCGCGACCTGGAGGACCGCCTCGGTCATCCGCGCGACCACCCAGGGCTGCGAGATGGTCTGGCCATGGCCGATCGGCAGCGCGGTGTCCTCATAGGCACGCGAGGCCAGCGCTTCATCGATGAACAGATGGCGCGGCACCACCCGGATCGCGTTCAAGGTGGATTCGTCGACAATGCCGACTTCACGCAGGCGGTCGACCAGACGATCACGCACGCGTTGCGAGGTCATGCCGATACCGACGGCTTCCGGCTGCAATCGCAGGCGTGGACTCATGCCGGCTGATCCAGCGCGGCACTGAGGCCGCCCACCCAGCTGGCGACCTTCTCCAGCGCCTGGTAGCGGGTGAGGTCGACCTGGATCGGGGTGATCGAGATGTGGCCGGTGCGCACCGCGTGGAAATCGGTACCGGGACCGGAGTCCTGCTCACGGCCGGCCGGGCCGATCCAGTACACCTCGTTGCCGCGCGGATCCTTCTGCGCGATGCAGCCTTCGGCACGATGGCGGTTGCCGAGGCGGGTGACCTCGAAGCCCTTGACCTCGCTCCACGGCAGGTCCGGCACGTTGACGTTGAGGATGGTGTCGGCCGGCAGCGGATCGGCCTTCAGCCGGGCGACGATCTCCACCGCGGCACGCGCGGCGGTCTCGAAGTGCTTCGGATCGTGGTTGCGGCTGACCAGCGAGACCGCCACGGCCGGCAGGCCGAGGAAGCGACCTTCCATCGCCGCCGAGACGGTGCCGGAATAGATCACGTCGTCGCCGAGATTGGCGGCGTTGTTGATGCCGGACACGACAATGTCAGGCTCGAATTCAAGCAGGCCGGTCAGCGCCAGGTGCACGCAGTCGGTGGGTGTGCCGGCCACCGAGACGGTGTAATGGTCGATGCGCTTGAGCCGGATCGGCAGGTCCAGGGTCAGCGAGTTGCTGGCGCCGGAGCGATCGCGGTCGGGCGCAACCACCGTGACTTCGTGACCGGCCTCGCGCAGGACCGAGGCAAGCATCCGGATGCCTGCGGCGTCGACACCATCGTCATTGCTGACCAGGATTCGCATCTTCGATTTAACCGCTTGATTTTCCAAGAATTCGATTCCATCACCGTGCAGTGTGGGCGGGACCGTCGCGCTCCCCTGCGGAAGCGGTCGACCCTGCAAGGGCATCGTCTATTGTGCCGCATGCGAGCCGCCGGTCCTACCCTGTCGGCGGTCACGGCCGACATCGAACCGTCATAGGCAGACCTGCGCCGGCGGTTTACCCTGTGCGCATGTCGCACCCTGAAGACGAAGATCCGGCCGCATTGTTCCGTGCGGCCATCGGCGAAGTGACGCCGCTGCGCAAGGATGCCGAGCCGGCACCTGCCGCGCCCCGGCCGAAACCGCGTGCACGCATGGCCGAACGTGACGAGGCCGAAGCGGCCGGCGAGTTCGCCCGGCTGCTGCGCGACAGTACGCCACTGGAAGCCGGCGACGTGGCCAGCTATCGCCGCGACAACCTGCCACCACGCCTGTTCCAGCGTCTCAAGCGCGGCCAGTACTCGGTGCAGGACGAACTGGATCTGCACGGCGCCACCGCCGCGCAGGCCGAAGCCCTGCTGCGCCAGTTCCTGCTGGAAGCGCATGCACACGAGTACGGCTGCGTGCGCATCATCCACGGCAAGGGTCTGCAGTCCGATGGCGGTGCGCCGGTGCTGAAGAACCTGGTCGATCGCCTGCTGCGGCTGCGCAACGACGTGCTGGCATTCCATTCGGCACCGACCGGACAAGGTGGCACCGGCGCGGTACTGGTGCTGCTGGCACGGCGTTGAGGTAAACCATCCACGCATGGCGTGGATCTACTGTGGCGAGCGGAGGAAAGTAGGTCCACGCCATGCGTGGATGCTCTTCGCCTCCGTCCCCTTTTCTGCTCAGGCCTGCGAGGCGTCTTCGACCGGGCCGAGCTCGTGCAGCACGGCGGTGGCGTAGCAGCCTGGCGGCAGCGCGAACGACAGTTCCAGCACGTCGTCGGCCAGCCACTGGTGCTGCAGCAGCGCCGGGCGCAGGCGCAACGCGCGGCGCTCCTGCTTCAGGCGCGCGTCTTCCAGGCCGGCCCGCAGTGCCTTCGACTCGTCGTCGGCCAGCGCGGCCAGCTCCAGCTCACGTGCCGCGTCGGTGCTGCGCAGCTCGCCTTCGCCCCACAGCGGTGCACTGGGATGGATGTCGAAACGCGCCAGCCGCTCGGCCAGCACATCGGTGTACGGCTCGGGGCCGAACACGCTGCGACTGCCATCGAGCATCCAGACTTCGCCATCGAGCGGCTGGTCCCAGTTGCCCTGCTCCACGCGTGCGGCCAGCACGCGATTGAACAGCGCCGAACGCGCCGCCGACAGCAGCAGCGAGCGCTGGTCCTTGCGCATGCGACGGCCACCGAACATCGCCAGCGCGGCCGGAACATTGCCACCGTCACGCCCGAAGCGCTGCTCACCGAACCAGTTCGGCAGGCCGCGCGCGGCAATCTGCTGCAGGCGCTCGCTGATCGCGGCGGCATCCCCCTGCACCTCGCGCAGCACCAGCTTGAAGCGGTTGCCGGCCAGTGCACCGCGCTGCAGCTTGCGGTTGTGCCAGGTCGCTTCGAGCACTTCGATCTCGTCACTGGCCAACCCGGCCAGGTCCGGCGCGATGCGCTTGGGCAGGTGCACGCTGAAACGCTGGGTGGTGACCGCGTGGCGGTCTTTCATCCCGGCGTAGCTCACCGCCATTTCCGGCAGGCCCGCCCACGTGGCCAGCAGCTTGGCCACATGCACGGTGTTGGCGCCGCGCTTGCGGATGTGCAGCAGCAGGTGCTCGCCTTCACCGGTGGCCTCGAAGGCCGGCAGTTCATCCACCTGGAAATCGTCCGGCGTGGTGCGGATGCGCGCCGTCAACAACGGCGCACCAAACGCCAACGGCAACGGAATCATGCCGCCACCAGCAGCACAACGGCCTGCGCGGCGATGCCTTCACCACGGCCGGTGAAGCCCAGCTTCTCCGAGGTGGTGGCCTTGACGCTGACCGCGTCCAGCGGCAGCTGCAGCAGCCCGCCGATGCGCTCACGCATGGCCAGCGCATGCGGACCGACCTTCGGCCGCTCGCAGATCACGGTGATGTCGGTGTTGCCGACGCGCCAGCCGCGCTCACGCAGCAGGCTGTCGCAGTGGCGCACGAAATCGCTGCTGTCGGCGCCCTTCCAGCGGTCATCACTGGGCGGGAAATGCTGGCCGATGTCACCCAGCGCCAGCGCGCCGAGCATGGCATCACACAGGGCATGCAGGATCACGTCGCCGTCGCTGTGTGCGAGCACGCCGCAGCTGTGCGGCACGTTCACTCCGCCAAGCATGATGTGATCGCCTTCACCGAAGGCATGGACGTCGTAGCCCTGGCCGATGCGGACGGGCGGGAACGGTGCGGTGCTCATGGATGCAACCCTTGCTACAGGGCCGCGCGGGTAATCAGCCGGCGCGGCGGGAAAGTACGAATTCGAACCGGTCCAGATCGGCCGGGGTGGTGACCTTGAAGTTGTCCTCGCTGCCTTCCACCAGCAGCGGGCGCTGGCCCTGGCGCTCCATGGCCATGGCCTCATCGGTGACTTCAATACCGGCGGCGGCGGCTTCGGACAGCGCGCGGCTGAGCTGGTGGCGGCGAAACAGCTGCGGTGTCAGTGCACGCCACAGGCGCTCGCGCGGCTCGGTGCCATCGATGCCACCGTCGTCGCCGGCGCGCTTGAGGGTGTCGCGCACCGGTGCGGCCAGGATCGCGCCGACCGGATCGGCACGGCCGACTTCAAGCAGGCGGCCAAGATCGGCCAGCGACAGGTTGGGTCGCGCGGCATCGTGGACCAGCACGAATTCATCGGCGCGCACCGAGTCCGGCAGCGCCTGCAGCCCGGCCAGCACCGAGGCGGCACGGGTCGCGCCGCCGATGCAGGTCAGTACCGGTTTGCCGGCCCATTCACTCCAGCCCGGCCAGTCGGCATCGTCCGGACCGATCACTACCATCGCCCCGGCCACGGCCGGATGCGCCAGCAGCGCGTCCAGGGTGTGGGCAAGCAGGATCTGCCCGCCCGCCTGCAGGTACTGCTTGGGCAGCGGCGCGCCGAAGCGGGCGCCACGGCCCGCGGCCGGAACCACCACCCAGATCGCCGCGCTCATGGCACGTCCGCCGGGTGTTCGCCGGCCTGGGCATTGACGCCTGCTGCGGGCTGCGCCGGGCGAACCGGCGCATCCTCGACCACGCGGTAGAACTTCTCGCCGGGCTTGATCATGCCCAGCTCGCTGCGCGCGCGCTCCTCGATGGCGGACTGGCCTTCCTTGAGGTCCTTCACTTCGGCAGCCAGTGCGTCGTTGCGCTGCTGCAGACCCTCATTGTCCCGCTCCTGGTTGGCGACCTGGGCTTCGAGCATCATCACTTCGCCCGAATTGCCCGGACCAAACCAGAAGCGGTACTGCAGCCAGCCCAGCAACAGGGCCAGCACCAGCAGCATCCAGCGCCAGTCGCGCATCGGCTCAGCGCTTCAGCGAAACGAACGCGTCACGACCGGCGTAACGCGCGCCGGCGCCGAGGGCTTCCTCGATGCGCAGCAGCTGGTTGTACTTGGCCACGCGATCGCTGCGGCACAGCGAGCCGGTCTTGATCTGGGTGGCGGTGGTGGCCACCGCGATATCGGCGATGGTGGTGTCTTCGGTTTCGCCCGAACGGTGCGAGACCACGGCGGCGTAGCCGGCACGGTCGGCCATGGCGATCGCTTCCAGGGTTTCGCTGAGGGTGCCGATCTGGTTGACCTTGATCAGGATCGCGTTGGCGGTGCCCGAGTCGATGCCTTCCTGGAAGATCTTCGGGTTGGTCACGAACAGGTCGTCGCCGACCAGCTGCACCTTCTTGCCGATGCGGTCGGTCAACAGCTTCCAGCCGGCCCAGTCGTTCTCGGCCAGGCCATCTTCAATCGTGATGATCGGGTACTGCGCGGCCCAGTCGGCGAGGAAGTCGACGAACTGCTCGGAGGTCAGGCGCTTGTTCTCGCCGACCAGGTTGTACTTGCCGTTCTCGAAGAATTCGCTGGAGGCCACGTCCAGGCCCAGCAGCACGTCTTCACCGGCGGTGTAGCCGGCCTTGCCGATCGCTTCGAGGATGGTGTCGAGTGCTTCGACGTTGCTGCGGAAGTCCGGCGCGAAGCCACCTTCGTCGCCCACCGCCGTGCTCAGGCCGTGGCCCTTCAGCACCGACTTCAGCGAATGGAAGATTTCGGTGCCGGCACGCAGCGCTTCGGAGAACGAGGTGAAGCCGACCGGCAGCACCATGAACTCTTGGAAGTCGACGTTGTTGTCGGCATGCGCGCCGCCGTTGATGATGTTCATCATCGGCACCGGCAGCGACGGGGTCACGCCGGTCTTGGCAGCCAGGTACTGCCACAGCGCCTGCTTGTTCGATGCAGCGGCGGCATGCGCGGCGGCCATCGAAACACCCAGCAGCGCGTTGGCGCCCAGGCGGCCCTTGTTCTCGGTGCCGTCAAGGTCGATCAGGCGACGGTCGAGGCCAGCCTGGTCGGTGGCTTCGAAGCCCTTCAGCGCATTGGCGATGGTGGTGTTGACGTTGTCGACGGCCTTGCGAACGCCCTTGCCCAGGTAACGGGTCTTGTCGCCGTCACGCAGCTCGACCGCTTCCTTGGTGCCGGTCGAGGCGCCGGAGGGAACCGCGGCACGACCGAACGAACCGTCCTCCAGGATGACTTCGGCTTCCAGCGTGGGGTTGCCACGGCTGTCGAGGATTTCACGGGCGTGGATGCTGCGGATCGTACTCATGGTCGGGCCGGTTACCTGTATGGAGAGGGGGCGACAAAACGAATGCCGCGTGATTATCCCCGGCTGCCCGCCACTTGCCAAATGGCCTGGGCGGCATCAGCCCCAGCTGGACCCGATCACGATCAGGACCATCGACACCAGCAGCGTCAGCAATGCGCCTGCAATGGTGGCGCAGACCGCTCCCCGCCTGCGTCGCCAGGCCAGCACCATCGCCACCAGGCTGCCGAAGAACGACAGACCCAGCATGACCAGAGCAGCCAGAATCCAGTACTGCATGGCCCGCATGCCGTGGTTGCCGTCACCCGGTGAGCCGAAGCTGGCCGCGAAGGCCATTACACCCAGCAGCAGGGACGTCCAGGCGAGCACGGACAGCCCCAGCGCGATCAGGCCCCAGGGCCAGCCGCGCGCTGACGTGCTCGTATTCATCAAAGCAATCCGTAGAACAGGGCGCCAAGCCACAGCGAAAGCAGGATGATCGCCAGGCCAGCCGCCACCTTGCCGCGATTCAGCCGCCACGCAAGTACAGCGGCAGCGACGCAGCCCACGGCACCGAGCAGCTCCGCGACCAGCAGCGCAATGAAGTACGTCCGCAGATCGAGCGCGCTGCTGCCATCACCCGGGGGACGCACCGACGCCGCACCGATCAGCGCCAGGCCGAACATGCCCACGGTGAACAGCACGGCCAGGCCCAGTGCGATCAGGCCCCACGGCCACTGCTTCCAGTGCCGGCGGTGGCGCTGGTCTTCCAGCGCCACCCACGGGTCACGACTCACGCGAAGCGCGAGAAGCCGTGCTTCTTGGTCACCGCGTCGAGCTCCATCAGGGTCTCGAGCAGCGCTTCCATCTGGTCCAGCGGCCACGCATTGGGGCCATCGGACAGGGCCTTGGACGGGTCCGGATGGGTCTCGGCGAACAGGCCGGAGATGCCTACCGCCACGGCGGCACGGGCCAGCACCGGCACGTGCTCACGCTGGCCACCGGAACTGGTGCCCTGCCCGCCCGGCAGCTGCACCGAATGGGTGGCATCGAACACCACCGGGCAACCGGTATCGCGCATCACCGCCAGCGAACGCATGTCGCTGACCAGGTTGTTGTAGCCGAAGCTGGCACCGCGCTCGCAGACCATGATCTGCTCGTTGCCGGTGGCCTTGGCCTTCTCCACGACCGGCTTCATGTCCCACGGCGCCAGGAACTGGCCCTTCTTGATGTTGACCGGCTTGCCGGCCGAGCACACCTTGCGGATGAAGTCGGTCTGGCGGACCAGGAACGCCGGGGTCTGCAGCACGTCCACCACCGAAGCCACTTCGTCCATCGGGGTGTATTCGTGGACGTCGGTCAGCACCGGCACGCCGATCTGCTTCTTGACCTCGGCCAGGACCTTCAGGCCCTCTTCCATGCCCGGGCCGCGGAACGCGGTGCCCGAGGTGCGGTTGGCCTTGTCGAAGCTGGACTTGAAGATGAAGTTGACACCGAGCTTGTCGGTGACTTCCTTCAGCTTGCCGGCGGTATCGAGCTGCAGCTGCATCGACTCGATCACGCAGGGGCCGGCGATCAGGAACAGGGGCTGGTCCAGCCCGACCTCGAATCCACACAGTTTCATGGCGTTTCCTTGTTGTCCGCGGCACCGGCTGGGCCGGTGCGCTGGGGGTTGAAGCGTGCAAGATGGGGGCCGGCGGCCCCCATCACAAGTCAGGCGCGGGCTTCCTGCAGCAGCTTGCCGCCGGCCTTGCGCTCGCGCGCGGCACGGATGAAACCGATGAACAGCGGGTGGCCATCACGCGGCGTGGACAGGAATTCCGGATGCGCCTGGCAGGCCAGGAACCACGGATGCGCATCGCGCGGCAGCTCGACCACTTCCACCAGGGTGTCGTCCATCGACTTGCCGGCGATCACCAGGCCCGCATCTTCCAGCTGGGTGCGGTAGCGGTTGTTGAACTCATAACGATGGCGGTGGCGCTCGGCGACCACGTCCTTGCCGTACAGCTCACGGGCCAGCGTGCCCGGCTTCAGGCGCTGCTCCTGCAGGCCCAGGCGCATGGTGCCACCCAGGTCGCTCTTGTCGTCACGCTTCTCGACATCGCCGGTGGCGGTGCGCCATTCGGTGATCAGGCCGATCACCGGGTTCGGCGACTGGCGATCGTTCTCGGTGCTGTTGGCGCCTTCCAGGCCGACCACGTTGCGCGCGTAATCGACGACGGCCGCCTGCATGCCATAGCAGATGCCGAAGTACGGCACGTGCTGCTCGCGGGCGAACTTCGAGGTCAGCACCTTGCCTTCGAAACCACGGTCACCGAAGCCACCCGGCACCAGGATGCCGTCGACATCGGCCAGTGCAGCCATGTCGGTGCCTTCCAGGTCCTGGGCTTCCAGCCACTTCAGGTTGACCTTGGTGCGCTGGCGCAGGCCACCGTGCTTGAGTGCTTCGCCGACCGACTTGTAGGCGTCCTGGTGGTCGACGTACTTGCCGACCACGGCGATGGTCACTTCGTCCAGCGGGTGCAGGGTCGCATCGACCGCGTCTTCCCACATCGACAGATCGACCGGGCCGGCCTTGTCGGCCAGCTTCAGCTGGTTGACCACGATCTCGTCCAGGCCCTGCGCGTGCAGGCCCGACGGAATGCGGTACAGCACGTCCACGTCCGGCACGCTGATCACCGCGCGCTCGGAAACGTTGGTGAACTGGGCGATCTTGCGGCGCTCCGAATCCGGCACCGCCTGCTCGGAACGGCACAGCAGCACGTCCGGCTGGATGCCGATCGAACGCAGTTCCTTCACCGAGTGCTGGGTCGGCTTGGTCTTCAGCTCGCCGGCGGCGCCGATGTACGGCACCAGGGTGAGGTGCATGAACAGTGCCTTCTCCGGGCCACGCTCGGTGCGCACCTGGCGGATCGCTTCCAGGAACGGCAGCGACTCGATGTCGCCGACAGTACCGCCGATCTCGACCAGCGCCACGTCGTAGCCTTCGGTGGCTTCGTCGATGCAGCGGCGGATCTCGTCGGTGATGTGCGGGATGACCTGCACGGTCGCGCCCAGGTAATCGCCGCGGCGCTCCTTGCGGATCACGTTCTCGTAGATGCGGCCGGTGGTGACCGAGTTCTTGCGGCTCAGGCGGGTGCGCACGAAGCGCTCGTAATGGCCCAGGTCGAGGTCGGTCTCGGCGCCGTCGTCGGTGACATAGACCTCACCGTGCTGGAACGGGCTCATGGTGCCCGGGTCGACGTTGATGTACGGGTCGAGCTTCATCATCGTGACCTTCAGGCCACGGGCTTCGAGAATGGCGGCCAGCGACGCGGCGGCAATGCCTTTGCCGAGCGAGGACACCACGCCGCCGGTTACGAAAATCAAGGGAGTCATGGCTGCAAGCATCCTGTCTGGAAATGGAAAACGGCAGCACCACGCGCACCCGGAGGGCGGGCATGGTGCTCGGAGGGGGTTTTCCGGTTCGCTGGGACAGCGAGGGAGGTGCGGGTCCGTGCGGCGGCACGCGCCGGACGGGGACCATCGTGCGAGGTCGGGGTGGCCGTGCCGGTCAAATCGACCGTCACCTGCGACCCGCCATGCTGGAAGCCACGCTTGGCCGCTCCAGCCCATTCGCAAATGGTGGACACGCACTTACTCCCGGAAAGCCATAGTTTACAGATTGATGGCCGCCAACCCAAGGGGCTTGTGCGGCCGATCCAACAAAAAACGCCCCGCTGGGCGGGGCGTTCCGGTGCGCAACCCTTGTCGCAAGGGCGCTTGGCAGGTTGCGGGATCAGCGCTTCTTCCGCGCCTCTTCCTCTTCTTCCTTCTGCGGGGCCGGCTGGCCCTGCGCCTTCATTTCGGCATTGGCCTGGGCCCGACGCTTGGCCTTGGCATCGGCCTCGGCCTGCGCTTTGTCGGCCTGGTCACCCTGCTGCGGGGCCGGCTGGCCAGCGTTCTGCGCCACCACCAGCGGCACCGCAACGGCGGCAGCGGCCAGGATTGCAATGGTCAGCAACTTCTTCATGAGGTCCTCCTCGCGGTATGGCTTGGACGTTTCGACCCAACGGGGGCCGCCGGCGTTCAGATTCCAGCGGCTGCCATTTTACCCCCTCCCCGGCGCCGAGGCTGAACCGCAGGCGTGCAAAATCGCCGTCCAGACCGCACACTTGCGCGTCGCTCCGCGCTTTAGAAGATAGATGAACGCCCGCTATAACGCCGCCGATATTGAAGTCCTGTCCGGCCTTGACCCGGTCAAGCGCCGTCCCGGCATGTACACCGACACTGCGCGCCCGAACCACCTGGCGCAGGAAGTGATCGACAACTCGGTGGACGAGGCCCTCGCCGGCCATGCCCGCTCGATCGAGATCACCCTGTACAAGGACGGCAGCGTGGAGGTCAGCGATGACGGCCGCGGCATGCCGGTGGACATCCATCCGGAAGAGAAGATCCCGGGCGTCGAACTGATCCTCACCCGCCTGCATGCAGGCGGCAAGTTCAGCAACAACAACTACACCTTCTCCGGCGGCCTGCACGGCGTCGGCGTCAGCGTGGTCAACGCGCTGTCGACCCTGGTGGAGGTGCACATCAAGCGCGAAGGTGCTGAACACCGCATCACCTTCCGCAATGGCGACCGCGCCACGCCGCTGGAAGTGGTCGGCACCGTCGGCAAGAAGAACACCGGTACCCGCGTGCGCTTCTGGCCGGACCCGAAGTACTTCGACACGCCGAAGTTCGCGGTGCGCGCGTTGAAGCACCTGCTGCGTGCCAAGGCCGTGCTGTGCCCGGGCCTGACCGTCAAGCTGACCGACGAAGCCACCGGTGAAGTCGATACCTGGTACTACGAAGACGGCCTGCGCGATTACCTGAAGCTGGAACTGGGCGAGCGCGAATCGCTGCCGGCCGACCTGTTCGTCGGCAACCTGAAGAAGGACACCGAGGTGGTGGACTGGGCCGTGGCCTGGCTGCCGGAAGGTGAGCTGGTCCAGGAAAGCTACGTCAACCTGATTCCGACCGCCCAGCATGGCACCCACGTCAACGGCCTGCGTACCGGCCTGACCGAGGCGCTGCGCGAGTTCTGCGACTTCCGCAACCTGCTGCCGCGCGGCGTCAAGCTGGCCCCGGAAGACGTGTGGGACCGAGTGTCGTTCGTGCTGTCGCTGAAGATGACCGACCCGCAGTTCAGCGGCCAGACCAAGGAACGCCTGTCCTCGCGCCAGGCCGCCGGCTTCGTTGAAGGCGCCGCGCACGATGCCTTCAGCCTGCTGCTGAACCAGAACGTGGAACTGGGCGAGAAGATCGCGCAGATCGCCATCGAGCGCGCCAGTGCGCGCCTGAAGACCGAGAAGCTGGTCGTCCGCAAGAAGGTCACGCAAGGCCCGGCCCTGCCAGGCAAGCTGGCCGACTGCATCAGCCAGGACCTGTCGCGCACCGAGCTGTTCCTGGTGGAAGGTGACTCGGCAGGCGGCAGCGCCAAGCAGGCGCGCGACAAGGACTTCCAGGCGATCCTGCCGCTGCGCGGCAAGATCCTCAACACCTGGGAAGTCTCGTCCAACAGCGTGCTGGCTTCGGAAGAAGTGCACAACCTGGCCGTGGCCATCGGCTGCGACCCCGGCAAGGACGACATCGCCGGCCTGCGTTACGGCAAGGTCATCATCCTGGCCGACGCGGACTCCGACGGCCTGCACATCGCGACCCTGCTGACCGCGCTGTTCCTGAAGCACTTCCCGGCGCTGGTCGATGCCGGCCACGTGTTCGTGGCGATGCCGCCGCTGTTCCGCATCGACGTGGGCAAGCAGGTGTTCTACGCCCTGGACGAGGAAGAGAAGCGCACGATGCTGGACAAGATCGAGCGCGAGAAGATCAAGGGCGCAATCAACGTGACCCGCTTCAAGGGCCTGGGCGAGATGAATCCGCCGCAGCTGCGTGAATCCACCATCCACCCGGATACGCGCCGCCTGGTGCAGCTGACCGTGGACGATGGCGAGCAGACCCGTTCGCTGATGGACATGCTGCTGGCCAAGAAGCGCGCGTCCGACCGCAAGGGCTGGCTGGAGTCGAAGGGCGACCTGGCTTCGCTGGAAGTCTGATCCCGGCGCGGGGTCGGATCCGTTTCCTGACAGGAAACGGCTCTGACCCGGTTGCCCGGTAGTGCCGGCCCGGGGCATTACACCCCCATCGGCAAACCCGGCGGCGCCATAATGCGCGTCCATCCGCGTGGACCACCGTATTGGCCAGCCACTCGCTGCTGTTCCCCGGCCTGCCGCTGCACAGTGCACGGCTGGTCCTGAGCCCGATCCGCCGTGACGACGCCGCCGCGCTGTTCACGCTGCAGTCCAACCCGGATGTGATGCGCTGGTGGAACCATCCGGCCTGGACGCGACAGGCCGAAGCGCGCGAGCAGATCGACGATGACCTCGCCGCCCATGCCATCGGCACCCAGCTGAAGCTGGCCGTGCGCGAATCGCTGGAAGGTCCGCTGCTGGGTATCTGCGTGGTGTTCGCGGTGGACCGCGATGCCGCGCGCGCGGAGATCGGCTACCTGCTGGCACCCGATCGCCAGGGCCAGGGCTATATGCACGAGGCCCTGCAACAGGTACTGGCCTACCTGTTCCGCACCCTGCACCTGCATCGCGTGGAAGCCGAGATCGACCCGCGCAACGCGCCCTCCGCGCACGTGCTGGAACGCCTGGGCTTCCACCGCGAGGGGGTGCTGCGCCAACGGTGGCGCATCCAGGGGAAACTGGCCGACTCGGCCGTCTATGGCCTGCTGGCCGACGACGACGCGGCAGCCACCCTGCCCGCTTGACCCAATCTGGCCAGTGGCGGCCTCGACGCGCGGCCATGCCTTTGGACACATACGGCATGGCCCGTCACCGGCCTAGCATCGGAACCCCCTTCCGCTGCCGATCCGGTGCCATGAAGTCCCTGTTGCATACTGCCGCGCTCTGCGTCGGCCTGCTCATCGCCCCAGCCAGCGTGCTGGCCGCGCCCGACGCCGAGGCCAAGCCTGATCCGAAAGAGGAGAAGACCGAAGCGCCTGCGCTGCCCGCCGACGCCTCGGTCCGCCAGAGCATGCGCCTGGCCGGCCGCATCCTGGACTACACCGCCACCGTCGGCACCCTGCCGGTACGCGATGCCAAGGGCAAGGTGATCGCCGACGTGGTGTTCACCGCCTACACGATGCCGGGCAAGGACCGGCCGGTGACCTTCGCGCTCAATGGCGGCCCCGGGGCATCGTCGGTGTACCTCAACATGGGTGCCATCGGGCCCAAGGTGGTGACCTTCGGCTCCGAGGGTGACAGCGCATCGGCGCCGGCCACCCTGCACGACAACCCGGGCACCTGGCTGGACTTCACCGACCTGGTGTTCATCGATCCGGTCGGCACCGGCTTCAGCCGCGCGCGCATCGGCGACGACGAAGCCAAGAAGGCGCTGTACAACCCCAGTGCCGACGTCGAATACCTGTCGCGTTCGATCTACGACTGGCTGCTGCGCAACCAGCGCATGGCCTCGCGCAAGTACCTGACCGGCGAGAGCTACGGTGGCTACCGTGGCCCACGCATCACCCACTTCCTGCAGACCCGGCTGGGCGTGGCGATGAACGGCCTGGTGCTGGTCTCGCCCTACCTGAGCCCGACCCTGGAAGACAACGCTGATGTCTCGCCGATGGCGTGGATGCAGACGTTGCCGTCGATCGCCGCGGCGCACCTGGAGCGCCAGGGCAAGCTGACCGATGCGGCGATGCGCGAGGTGGTGGAGTACACCCGTGGCGACTACGCCACCGCGCTGATGAAGGGCCGCAGCGATCCGCAGGCTACGGAAGCCATGCTGCGCCGAGTGACCGCGCTGACCGGACTGGACCCGCAGTTCGTGCGCCGCGCCGGCGGGCGCCTGGAAACCCAGGCCTACCTGCGTGAAGTGTTCCGCGACAAGGGCACGCTGGGCAGCCGCTACGACTCCAACGTGACCGCGTTCGATCCGTTCCCGAATGATCCGGAGCAGCGCGCCAACGATCCACTGCTGGACAGCATCATCGCGCCGACCACCACGGCGATGGTCGACTTCGTGACGCGCGTGGTCGGCTGGAAGGTCGATGCGCGCTACCAGGCGCTGAACTACGACGTGAACCGGTTGTGGGACCGCAATGGCGAGCTGCGCCAGGGCGCGGTGACCCAGCTGCGCCAGGCGGTGGCGATCGATCCGCATCTGCAGGTACTGATCGTGCATGGCTGGAACGACCTGTCGTGCCCGTTCATGGGCTCGATCCTGACCGTGGACCAGATGCCGACGATGGGCAGCAATCCGGACCGGGTGCAGGTGCGGAGCTATCCGGGCGGGCACATGTTCTACAGCCGGGCGGACAGCCAGGCGGCGTTCCGCAAGGATGTGCAGGCGTTGTTCCAGCGTAATTGAGGGGGTCGGCCGGGCCTGCGGCCCGGCACCCGCTGACTGCAACGGCAACGTCCAACGTCAAAAGCCGGGGTTCCGTGGGCTGGCGAGGTGGGGTGGGGTTGCAGGACACGCCGTGAACCCGTCCATGGGGGCTCGATGGCGCCATCCATGGCGCCAACGGTCCTGCAACCCCACCCCACCCCGCCGCTGACAGGTTCCTGCGGCGGTTGGGGAGGCGACCGTCCGCTGTCGGTGGGTGTCTACTTCCTGCTGATTTGGTGGGTGTCGACCTTGGTCGACACGCTGGATACCGAGAAACGATCTGCCCATGAAAAAAGCCCGCCGGAATACGGCGGGCTTTTTCGTTTGTCGGGGTCAGATCCTTTTCCCGCAGGGAAATGGCTCTGACCCCAAGGCCACTGGCATCAGGTCCAGCCGAACAGCTCGAACAGCTTCAGGATCAGGTACGCGCAACCGCCGGCGGCCGGGATGGTCAGGATCCAGGCCCAGACGATGCGCTCGATCACGCCGAATTTCAGCGAGCGCGGGTTCTTGGCGAAACCGACGCCCATGATCGCGGTGGAGATGCTGTGCGTGGTCGAGACCGGCATGCCGAAGTGGGCGGCCAGGGTCAGGATGGTGGCCGAGCTGGTCTCCGCGGCGAAGCCGTGGATCGGGTGCAGCTTGACCATCTTGTGGCCCAGGGTCTTGATGATCTTCCAGCCGCCCGAGGCGGTACCGGCCGCCATCACCACCGCACAGGTCAGCACGATCCACATGGCGATGCCGTCACCGGCATGCGCGTCCGGGTGCATGAAGGCCAGCCAGGACGGCAGGTCGTTCAATGCGCCGGTGGCTTCGGCGCCGATCAGGGTCATCGCGATGATGCCCATGGTCTTCTGCGCGTCGTTGTGGCCGTGGGCGAAGCCCATGTAGGCCGCCGAGGCGATCTGCGCCTTGCCGAAGAAGGCGTTGACGATGCGCGGGCGGGCCAGACGACCGATGGCACCACCAATCTTGGCCAGGCCGGCGATCAGCGCCCACAGCAGCACCATCACCACGATGCCGAGCAGGAAACCGGCGATCGGCGAGGTGATCATCGGCACGAACACCTTCCACAGCAGGCCCTTGTTCTGCGCCCAGCTGCCCAGGCGCTCGGACCAGATCAGCGCGTCCCAGTTGTTGTGGGCGGCGGCCAGGCCGGCGCCGCAGAGGCCACCGATCAGCGCGTGCGAGGACGAGGACGGCAAGCCCTTCCACCAGGTGATCAGGTTCCAGATGATGCCGCCCAGCAGGGCGCACAGGATCACCTGCGGGGTGACGTCAACCACGTTGGTGTTGAGCAGGCCCGAGGCGATGGTCAGCGCCACCGCGGTACCGGTCAGTGCACCGATGAGGTTCATGAAGGCGGCCAGCATCACCGCCCAGCCGGGCGAGAGCACCTTGGTCGCCACCACGGTGGCAATGGAATTGGCAGTGTCGTGGAAGCCGTTGATGAACTCGAAAACGAGCGCGGCCAGGATCACCACCAGGACAAGGGTCAACATGCGGCGGCGTCCGTCAGCTGTTCTTCAACACGATCTGGTACGCCACCACGCCGGCCTCGCGGCAACGGTCGATGGCCTTTTCCAGGATCTCGAAGAATTCCTTCAGCAGGAACATCTGCAGGTTGTCCAGGCGGCCCGAATAGATGTCGCGGTACAGCTCGAGCATCAGGCGGTCGGCCTCGTTCTCCAGCGAGCGCAGCTTCTCGTTGAGCGCGGTCATCCGGTCCAGGTTCATGTGGCGCAGGTCGGCCACCATCTCCACCACCACGCCGGCAGCCTGTTCCAGCATCGCCGCGCGCGGCGCGAAGTCGATGTGCTCCAGGTGGGTCGTGGCCAGCGAATAGCGATCGGCGAACTTCTCGATCTGCTTGGGAATCTTGTACAGCGCCGAGCCCAGCGCTTCGATGTCTTCGCGCTCGATCGGGGTCATGAAGCTGTCCACCAGCGCCTGGCTGATCTTGTCCGAGGCCGCGCGTTCGCGCAGGCGGGCCAGCTTGAAGGCGTCCAGCGCGGGCTGGCGGTCGGCCTCGCGCAGCATGGAATGCAGCGCCTTGGCGGCGTCGGAAGCCGCGACGGCAGCCTCATCGAGCAGGGTGTAGAACTGTTTGCCGGAACCGAAAATGGTCTGCAGAGAGAACATTGAGAAACCTGTCAGCCGTCGCGGGAAGGACGGCACCAGACGGAATTATGACGGCTAGATGACCATCACGGGTATCCCCGCCCCCTTTCGAGGCCTTGGAACCCCCAACCTGAACAGGCGGTTGCCACCCTGCCATGCCCCTTTGCTAAGATGCCAGCGCGCCTTCGGGCGCACCTTATGGACGACGACCCTTATCCCCCTGCGCCGCGCCGGACCCTGTTCCTGAGCGCCAGCCGCCATCGCAAGCACCCGCCCTCCCTGCCACCAACCGGGGACGACGCCCGTGTTTGAAATGATCCTGATTGTCTTCGCGCTTGTTCTGCTGAACGGCTTCTTCGCCATGTCCGAGATGTCGGTCATGACCTCGCGCAAGAGCCGCCTGAAGCAGATGGCCGCCACCTCCAAGCGTGCCGCCAAGGCGCTGGAGCTGTCGGAGAAGCCGGAGAGCTTCCTGTCCACCGTGCAGATCGGCATCACCGTGATCGGCGTGCTGACCGGCTACCTCGGCGGTGAAGCGCTGGGTGAAGCCTTCGCCGGCTGGATCCAGGGCCTGATGCCCGGCTTCGCCTACGCTGGCAACATCGGTACCGCGCTGGCGGTCAGCCTGATCACCTTCATCACGCTGATCTTCGGCGAACTGGTGCCCAAGCGCCTGGCGCTGACCCGCTCGGAGGCCATTGCCGGCCTGGTCGCGATGCCGATGAGCTGGCTGGCCAAGCTGGCCCTGCCCTTCGTCTGGCTGCTGTCCAAGACCACCCAGCTGGTGCTGCGCCTATTCGGCCTGGGCAAGGATGAAGTCGCCTCGGTGACTGAAGAAGAGATCCGCATGCTGGTGGCCGAGAGCCACGAGGCCGGTGTGATCGACGCCCACGAGCGCGACATGATGAACCGCGTCATGCGCCTGGGCGACCGCACCGCCGACAGCCTGATGACCCCGCGCAACCGCATCGCCTGGCTGGATACCCAGGCCGGGCTGGAGCGCAATCTGGAGATCATGGCCGAGCACGAGTTCTCGCGGTACCCGGTATACCGCGACAACGACATGGACGTGGTCGGCGTGCTTGAACTGAAATCGCTGGCCACGCGCATGGCGCGCGGTGACAACGCGCTGTTCCAGACCCTGCGCGAACCGCTGTACGTCTCCGAATCAACCCACGCGATGAAGCTGCTGGAGATCTTCCGCGAGGAACAGCAGTCGATGGCGCTGGTGGTGGACGAGTACGGCGAAATCCAGGGCCTGGTGACCATCAGCGACCTGATGGGCGCCGTGGTCGGCCGCCTGCAGGCGGTGGAGAACGCCGACGAAGATGCGCTGGTGGTGACCCGTGAAGACGGTTCGCTGCTGGTGGACGGCTCGCTGCCGATCGAGGACCTGCGCGAGCTGATCGGCAGCAACGATCTGCCCGATGCCGAGGATGGCGATTACTACACGCTGGCCGGCATGTGCATCCACTACTTCGGCCGCATCCCGCACGCGGGCGAGTACTTCGACTGGGCCGGCTGGCGCTTCGAGGTGGTCGACCTGGATGGTGCGCGGGTTGACAAGCTGCTGCTGCGCACGCTGTCCGACGAGCAGGCCGATGAGCTCACCGCCTGAGGCCGGCCAGGGTCCGGGCGTTGAGCGCCCGGCCTACCGCAACGAGGGCATCCGCACCCTGCTGGAGATGTTCGCCTCCGGCGACCCGGCCGAGCACATGCCGCTCGGCCAGATCCTGTGCAACCTGCAGCAGAGCGCGTTCGGCGTGTTCCTGTTCGTGGCGATCCTGCCCTCGTTCATCCCGATCCCGGGCATGGGCGGCGCGGTCAGCGGCCCACTGGTGATCCTGATCGGCCTGCAGATGCTGTTCTGCCTGCGCCGCCCGTGGCTGCCTGGCTTCATTGCCCGCCGTGGACCGAAGCGCGGCACCATGCACCGCTTCCTGGACCGCATCGACCGCCCGCTGCGACGGCTGGACCGGATGCTGAAACCGCGCCTGCCGCAGCTGCTGACACCGCTGCCTGCACACGCCTTCACTGGCCTGCTGCTGGTGCTGCTTGGCATCCTGCTGTCGCTGCCGATTCCCTTCACCAACTTCCTGTTCGGCTTCCAGCTGCTGCTGTTCTCGCTGGCACTGCTGGAACGCGATGGTGCGCTGATGCTGTTCAACTGGATCGCAGCGTTGGCGGCGATCGCGTTCTTCGGCTTCAGTTCGGGACAGCTGGTGGGCTACACGGTGGAGCTGTTCCAGCGTTGGTTCTGAACACCGGAATTCATCGGGGTTGCCCCATCCACGCATGGCGTGGATCTACTGACTGATCAACTGGATCGCGGCGTTGGCGGCGATCGCGTTCTTCGGCTTCAGTTCGGGACAGCTGGTGGGCTACACGATGGAGCTGTTCCAGCGCTGGTTCTGAGCACCGGAATTCATCGGGGTTGCCCCATCCACGCATGGCGTGGATCTACCGGGATGCAGTAGATCCACGCCATGCGTGGATGAAGCTCTCACCGCAGGTCGATGAAGCCATTGTCGGCCAACGGCGCGGGCTCGTCCTGCACGGCCGACAGCACGAAACTCAGCGCCGTCCCCAGCAGCGTGCCCGGGCCATCCCAGTATTCGGCCGAGTCGGCGCGCACCTGGATCAGGCGGAGGTTCGGGTCGTCCATGCCGCCCGGAAAGAACAGCTTCATCGCCGGCGACCACAGCTCTTCGATCTTCGCGCGGTCGTCGACGATGCGCGCACGCCCTGCCACCGACACATAGGTGTTCTTCGAAGGCGAGGCGTAGGCCACGTTGACGTATGGATCAAGTGCGATCTCGGCGACCTTGGGGCTGTCGGCGGTGATGACAAACCACAGATCACCGTCGAAGGTGACCTGCTGGGTGGCCAGCGGCCGGCTGTAGAGTCGTCCATCGACGCCGGTCGTGGCGAACATCGCCACCTCGACGTCCTTGATCAGTTCTGCCAGTTGGGCGATGTGTTCGGCGCGGATATCAGCCATGTGGGGGCTCCATCGGTGTGAGCCCCCATCAGACGCGGTTCGGCCGCAATGGGCCGTGACGCAATTGTTCAGCCCGCGTGGCGGGCATGCCAGGCGTGCATGGCCAGTTCGAACGAACGCAGGCGCGCGCGGTGGTCATACAGGTTGGCGGTAAGCATCAGTTCGTCTGGCTTGTGGCGCTCGACAAACGCGGCGATGCCTTCCGCCACCTGCTGCGGATCGCCCAGCACGGTGCAGGCCAATGCCCGCTCCACACCCAGCTTTTCATGCGGTTCCCAGAAAGTTTCGATATCGTCGATCGGCGCCGGAATCTTGCCCGGTCGACCTCGGCGCAGGTTGACGAAACTCTGCTGCTGGCTGGTGAAGAGGCGGCGCGACTCGGCTTCGCTGTCGCTGGCAACGACGTTCAGCGCCAGCATCGCGTGCGGCTGCTTCAACGTCGCCGAGGGGCGGAATTCGCGGCGATATACCGCCAACGCTTCATCCATCACATCAGGCGCGAAGTGCGAGGCGAACGCATAGGGCAAGCCCATCGAGGCGGCCATGCGTGCGCCGAACAGGCTCGAACCAAGGATCCAGGTCGGCACCCGCAGGCCGCCTCCGGGAACGGCCTGCACTGCCTGGCCAGGCTGCACCGGCTCGAAATAATGCAGCAGCTCGCGCACATCCTGCGGGAACTGGTCGGCGCTGTCGAAGTAGCGGCGCAATGCACGCGCGGTTGGTTGGTCGGTGCCTGGGGCACGACCCAGGCCGAGGTCGATGCGATCCGGATACAGCGAGGCCAGCGTGCCGAACTGCTCGGCCACCTGCAGCGGCGCGTGGTTGGGCAGCATGATGCCGCCTGCCCCGACGCGGATGCGCTTCGTACCACCGGCAACATGGCCGATCAGCACGGCCGTGGCGGCGCTGGCGATGCCGGGCATGTTGTGGTGTTCGGCCAGCCAGTAGCGGCGGTAGCCCAGCGCATCGGCGTGCTGGGCCAGTTCCAGCATGTTGGCGAAGGCAGCGGTGGTGTCACTGCCCTCGCAGACCGGGGCCAGGTCAAGGATCGACAACGGGATCATCAGCGGTTTTCCGTCACAGGATCCCCCATGCATGGGGTCGGCCAGGCGCGGCGGCCAGTGACGGTGGCGGGATGCTGATTCCCGTGGGGCCGGTTCATGGCGGGTCGCGCTTGATCCGGTGGTGCCGACCGCTGGCCGGCAGGCAAAGTGCCCTGGCAGCCGGCCAGCGGCCGGCTCTACCGGGGAAGCGTCAGAACGCGCTGGGGCGCGGCTCCGGTAGTGGCTGGTCGACCATCGGCTTCAGTTCGGCATCCAGCGCCACGCGCTCGTCGAACACGAAGCAGCGGCCTTCGTAACCTTCGCCGCCCACCTCCTCGAAGTAGCCGAGGATGCCGCCATCGAGCTGCAGCACGTTGTCCATGCCATCGTTGGCCATCCACAGTGCGGCCTTCTCGCAGCGGATGCCGCCGGTGCAGAAACTGACCACGGTGCTGTCCTTCAGCGCTTCGCGGTGCGGCGCCAATGCCTCCGGCAGGTCGGTGAACTTGTGGATGGGCAACACCAGCGCATCCTTGAAGGTGCCGTACTCCACTTCCTGCAGGTTGCGGGTATCGAGCATCACCACCGGCTTGCCAGCGTCGTCATGCCCCTGCCGCAGCCAGCGCTGCACCGTGGCCGGATCGACCGCCGGGGCACGCGGATAGTCCAGCGGCTGGCCGTCATCGCGGCGGAAGCTGATGATCTCGTCCTTCACCTTGGCCTTCAGCCGCGCGAACGGCTGGTGCTCGCTCAGGCTGGTCTTGACCCGCATATCGGCAAAACGCGCATCGGCATGCAGCGCCGCGTAGAAGCCCTCGACCGCCTCCGGCGCACCGGCCAGGAACAGGTTCAGCCCCTCGCCCGCCACCAGGATCGTGCCGCGCAGCTCCGCCGCCTCGGCGCGCGCCAGCAACTGGTCGCACAGGGCCTGGGGGGCGTCGATGACGGCGAAATGGTAGGCAGCGGTATTGGCGATCATCCTGCCATTTTAGCGCCTCCTGCCCGCACAGACAGATTCAGGGGGTCAGAGCCCTCTGCGCGGCAGAGGGATCCGACCCCGGCAGGCACCCGGAACCTGTCAGAGGCAGGGCGGTGTGGGCAGGCGGGACCGTTGGCGCCATGGATGGCGCCATCGAGCCCCCATGGACGGGTTTACGGCGTGTCCCGCCTGCCCACACCGCCCTGCCCACCACGGATTGCCTGCTGTTGCTGTTGCTGTTGTAGTTGCCCTGGCATCGGCGGGTGCCGGGTGCAACCCGGCCAGAAGCCCCCTACCCCCGCAACAGCATGAACGGCAGCAGCACCAGCGCCGCCGCAACGGCCATTCCCAGCAGTACCAGCAGCACGAACACCGGCCGCCGCCGGAACAGGCTGCCGAACGTCTCCGCCGTGCCGTCGCGCAGCGCCTGTTCGCGCTCGGCGCGGATGCGCGGCCCGCGTTCGGCCTGGTACTCGGCCATCAGCGCCTTCGCACGCGGATGATCAGCATCCTCGCGCAGCCACAGGCCGCCATTGGAAATGCCCCAGGGGCTGGGTTCGGTGCGATACCAGGCGATGCCGTGCTGATCGAGCAGCGTGCAGACATCGGCATATTCGTCGTCGCCGACATTGCGCAGATTGAGCAGGAGTTTTGCCATGTACCCATGATACCCGGCGCCGATGCGCTACCCTTGCCGCCCTCGCCCTGCGCCCTACCGGAGACGCCCGATGCGCCGCCTGCTGCTCCCCCTGCTGCTGTCCCTCGCCGCCGTTGGCTGCTCGAGCGAGCCCTCCGGCCCGCCGCCGGGCGGCACCCTGACCACCTTCGAACGTATCGATACCGTGCCCGGCACCGGTGCCGAGGCCGTCTCCGGCAGCAAGGTCACCGTGCACTACACCGGCTGGATCTACGACAACCGCACCGAGAGCAAGCACGGCAAGACCTTCGACAGCTCGGTCAGCCGTAGCGAACCGTTCACCTTCGCCCTCGGCGCCGGCCAGGTCATCCGCGGCTGGGATGAAGGCGTGGCCGGCATGAAGGTCGGCGGCAAGCGCACGCTGATGATCCCGCCGGACTACGGCTACGGCGACCGCCGGGTCGGCCCGATCCCGGCTGGCTCGTCGCTGGTGTTCGATGTCGAGCTGCTCGATGTCAAACCGTAATACCGCAACGCCCCATCGGGTCGCCGTCATCGGCGGTGGCCCGGCCGGCCTGTTCGCCGCCGAGCGCCTGCGCGTCGTTGGGCTGGAGGTGGACCTGTACGAGGCCAAGGGCTCACCCGGCCGCAAGTTCCTGATCGCCGGCAAGGGCGGCCTCAACCTCACCCATTCCGATCCGCGCCCGCTGTTCGACAGCCGCTACCGCGAGCAGTCCGCTGCCGTGGGCCGCTGGCTGGACGGCTTCGACGCGCAGGCGCTGCGCGACTGGGCTGCCGGCTTCGGCGTGGAGACCTATGTGGGCAGCTCCGGCCGCGTGTTCCCGGTTGACCGCAAGGCAGCCCCACTGCTGCGCGGCTGGGTGCGCCGACTGAAGGAACAGGGCGTGCGCCTGCATGCCAACCACCGCTGGATCGGCTGGGGCGACGAGGGCGTGCTGCGTTTCGCCACCGAGGCGGGCGAGATCGACATCCACGCCGATGCCACTGTACTGGCCACGGGCGGCGGCAGCTGGCCTCAGCTGGGTAGTGATGGCGCCTGGGTCGCGCCCCTGCAGGCGCGGGGCGTGGACATCGCGCCACTGCAGTCGGCCAATTGCGGATTCGACGTGGACTGGACCCCATTCTTCGCCCAGCGCAATGCCGGCGCGCCGTTGAAGCCGGTGGTCGCGCACTGGATCGACCTGGCCGGACAGCCACAGTCGCTGCAGGGCGAATGCGTGGCCAGCGAGTACGGTATCGAAGGCAGCCTGATCTATGCGTTGGCGGCCGACCTGCGCGAGACCATCAACCGCGATGGACACGCCATGCTGTGGCTGGACCTGGTGCCTGGCCGAGACGAGGCGCGCCTGCTGGCCGACCTGTCACGCCCGCGCAAGGGCCGCAGCTTCGGTGAGCACCTGCGCCGCCAGGCCGGCCTGGATGCGGTAAAGGCCGCGCTGGTGTTCGAGATCCTCGGCAAGGACGCGGGCAACGACCTGCCTGCCGTGGTCGCCACGCTCAAACGCCTGCCACTGCGCCTGCTGCGGCCACGGCCGATGGCCGAAGTGATCAGCACCGCCGGTGGCGTGCGCCTGGACGCACTCGATGATGACCTGATGCTGCGGGCGCTGCCGGGTGTGTTCTGTGCCGGCGAGATGCTGGACTGGGAAGCGCCGACAGGCGGCTACCTGCTGACCGCGTGCTACGCCAGCGGCCTGCGTGCCGCCGAGGGCGTGATCGGTTGGCTGGCCGGGCGGTGACGCCTGCGTTGTAGCGTCGAGCAAGCCCGGCTCTACATCACCATGGCCTGCGCATGCTCACCGAGGCCAGCGCCACACCGCTGGGATGCGCATAGGCTTCCTCGCGCACGCTGACAAAGCCCTGCCGTTGATAGAACGGCACGGCATTGAGCGAGGCCGACAGCACCACCTCACGCTCACGATCGGCCATCGCCAACAGGCGCTGCATCAGCGCCTGGCCGATCCCCTTTCCGCCACGATCCGGATCGACGAACAGCGCGTCGACTTCATTGGCATCGGCATCGAACACCCCGAAACCGAGCAGGCCGCCCTGTCCGTCCTCGGCCACCACGCAACCACCCTGCCCCAGCAGCCTCGCGTACTGCAGCGGCGGTGGCGAGGCCGACCACGGCGCGATGACCTCCGGCGGGTAATGGCTGCTGCAGGTCTCGCGCACACAGCGCGTGCGCAGCGCCCACAACGTGGCGACATCTTCGATGGTGCCGATCCTGAACTGCATGGCGCCTCCTTGTAGGGTCGAGCTTGCTCGACTGCGTGGAAAAGCAGTCGAGCATGGCTCGACGCTACAGAATCGTTATCGCGACTTGCTGGCGCGCAGCGCCTGGATCTTCGGCGGCGGCTGGAATGAATCGCTGCGCGCATCGGCCCAGAACGCATGGAACACTGCATGGTCGGGCACCTTGTGCAGCAGCTCGCCCGGTTCCAGGTAGCGGTACAGCGACGCCAGCGAACGGATTTCCACCGGCGAGACACGACGAAGGATGTGCTCCGGCCCCAGCTCGGCCGGATCGTTCAGGCCCGCCGCACACAGCAGCTCCTTCAGGGCGTGCAGCGTGTGCTCGTGGTAGCTGTAGACACGGGTGGCCTTGTCCGGTGCATCCAGGTGCTTCCAGCGTGCCGGGTCCTGGGTGGCGATGCCGGTCGGGCACTTGTCGGTGTGGCAGCTCAACGACTGGATGCAGCCCAGCGCGAACATGAAGCCACGGCCGGCATTGCACCAGTCGGCGCCGAGCGCGATGGTGCGCGCGATGTCGAATGCGCTGGTGATCTTGCCCGCCGCGCCGATACGGATGCGCTCGCGAAGATCCAGGCCGACCAGAGTGTTGTGCACCAGCAGCAGCGCCTCGTGCATCGGCACGCCGACATGGTCGACGAACTCCGCCGGTGCTGCGCCAGTACCGCCCTCGGCACCGTCGACTACGATGAAATCCGGCAGCAGGCCGGTTTCCTGCATTGCCTTGGCAATGCCGAACCACTCCCACGGGTGGCCGATGGCCAGCTTGAAACCGACCGGCTTGCCGCCGGACAGTTCGCGCAGGCGGGCGACGAACTGCAGCAGTTCGACCGGCGTCGAGAACGCCGAGTGGCGCGACGGCGATACGCAGTCCACGCCCATCGGCACGCCACGGGTCACCGAAATCTCGGCGGTCACCTTCGGCGCCGGCAGCACGCCGCCATGACCGGGCTTGGCGCCCTGCGACAGCTTGATCTCGATCATCTTGACCTGGTCATGGGTGGCGTTGGCGACGAAGCGCTCTTCGCTGAAACCGCCCTTTTCATCACGGCAACCGAAGTAGCCCGAGCCGATCTCCCAGACCAGGTCGCCGCCCATCTCACGGTGATACGGCGAAATCGAACCTTCGCCGGTATCGTGATAGAAGCCCCCCCGGCGCGCGCCCTCGTTCAGCGCGCGGATCGCATTGGCCGACAGTGAACCGAAGCTCATCGCCGAGATATTGAACACGCTCGCCGAATACGGCTTGGCACAGTTGGCGCCGATCAGCACGCGGAAGTCATGCTTGGCGATGGCGGTCGGCGCCAGCGAATGGTTGATCCACTCGTAATCCACCGCATAGGTGCTGCGCAGCGTACCGAACGGCACCGTGTCCATCTCGTTCTTGGCGCGCTGGTAGATCAGAGCGCGCTGCTGGCGCGAGAACGGCACGTCCTCCAGGTCGCTCTGCACGAAATACTGGCGGATCTCCGGGCCGATCGACTCCAGGCCGTAGCGGAAGTGCGCCATCACCGGATAGTTCCGGCGCAGCGTGCTGCGCTTCTGCAGCAGGTCCCAGGTCCCCAGCGCCACCATCGCGGCGGTCAGGCCGACGCCCCAGTACCAGGCCGGCCAGATCGTGGCCAACCACAGGCAGATGGGGAACATCAGGATGGCGAGCAGGTAGACGATATACCGGTGCATGGCGTTCCTTGGTTGCAACTGCCTGCGAGTCTACCGCGCTGCCCGCCGCCCGGGTTTACAGGCGATCGTCAACCACGTTGCGTGGCCAGGCCGATTTCACGTCGTAGACCAGGCCGCCCGGTGCCAGCAGCGACCGGATACCGACCTCGGCCATCGCCTTGAAGCGGGCATGGGCTACCGCCAGCACCACCGCGTCATAGGTCCCTGCCACGGGTTCGGCCAGCCACTGCACGCCCTCATCGGCCAATGCCGCCGGGCCGACCCAGGGATCACTGACCTCGACCTGTGCACCGGCATCACGCAGGCGCTGCGCCAGCTCCAGCGCACGGCTGTTGCGCAGGTCCGGGCAATCCTCCTTGAAGGTCACGCCGAGCACCAGGATGCGCGACTGTGCAGGTACGCGACCGCGTTCGGCCAGCATCGCAAGCACCCGCGACGCCACATGCTCCCCGACGCGGTTGTTGACCTGCCGCGCGGTGTGGATCAGGTCCGGGTGGTAGCCCACGCTCTCGGACTTGTGCAGCAGGTAGTACGGGTCCACGCCGATGCAGTGGCCGCCGACCAGGCCCGGCCGGAAGGGCAGGAAGTTCCACTTGCTGCCCGCCGCATCCAGCACATCCTGGGTATCGATGCCGAGCCGGTCGAAGATCAGCGCCAGCTCGTTGACCAGCGCGATGTTGACGTCACGCTGGATGTTCTCGACCACCTTGGCCGCCTCGGCCACGCGCATCGACGGCGCCGGGAACGTACCGGCGGCAATGATGCGCTGGTACAGGCCATCGATCACCGCAGCCACTTCCGCTGTCGACCCCGAGGTGATCTTGCGGATGTCGGCCAGGCGCCGCTGGCGGTCGCCGGGACTGACTCGCTCTGGGCTGTAGCCGCAGTAGAAGTCTTCGTTGAAGCGCAGGCCCGAGCCTTCTTCCAGCAGCGGCACGCAGACCTCTTCGGTGGTGCCCGGGTACACCGTGGATTCGTAGATCACCAGGTCGCCCGCGCGCAGATGGCTGGCGATCATCCGCGTAGCCGAACGCAACGGCTCCAGATCGGGCTGCTCATAGGCATCGATCGGGGTTGGCACGGTAACGATGTAGACATTGCAGGCATCGAGCAGGGCCGGATCGCTGCCGTACTGCAGCTGCTGTGCACTGGACAGCTCATCGGCCTCCATTTCCAGCGTGTGGTCCTGACCATCGCGCAGCTCGGCAATGCGATCGGCATCGATGTCGAAGCCCAGCGTCGGCCAGTGCCGGCCGAAGGCCACCGCCAGCGGCAGGCCGACGTAGCCCAGGCCGATCACCGCGAATCGCGGGGCCTCCGCTGCTGCAAGGGAAGCGCTCACTGGCATGTCCTGCGCAGTGGCATGCGTGCCGCCATGGCTTCGGCCGACCTGATCATTTACTGCACCACTCCGGGTAAATCCAAGCCAGAAAGGCTACAGCCTAACGGCCCGGATGCCTGGCCGCCAAGATGGGATCAGGAGCCCAGTGCGACTGCGGCCGGTTCCAGTTCGCCATCGGCGCCGGTCCAGGCCTGCAGCAGGCGCTCGAAGCCACCGCTGCCAAGCAGGAAGCCCGGCCACGCCGATTCGACGATCTGTGCCAGCAGCTCCGCATCGATGCGCCGGGTTCCCATCGACCAGCGCGGAAACGCCCGCTGCGCCACCGGTGCGCGGCAGAGCACCTTCAGCTGGCCATGGCTGCGCGCATTGACGATGCGCTGGTACACCGAATCGATGCCATCTTCGGGACCCTCCAGATACTGCAGAAAGCGCGAGCCGTCGAACATCAGCACACCGGTGACGCCGGCTACACGGTTGAATGCCGTGGCATCGGCCAGCAGGCGGTCAAGATCGGTTGTCTGCAGATCGGCGCGGGCCTCACTGGCATAGGCAATCGCGTGCAGCGACATCAGGTGGCTCCCCCCCTGGGAACGATGGCTGGGACTATGACATGAATAGGAACGACAGTTAAGCACGTCACTGCGCCGATGCAATCCAGCCGCCGTGCGGCGGGTGGGCTACAATCGGCGCCGCGCTGCAGGCCCGGATGGCGAAACTGGTAGACGCATCGGACTTAAAAGACCTTGCGGCCCTTTTTAGTTCAGCGGCTTACGCCGCTGGATTAGGCACAGTCTCGGCACAGCGCCACACCTCTGGCACACCAAAACCCCCTTAGCTGCCCTGTGCCACGGCACACACGGGCACAGCTAGGCACAGCTAGGCACAGCCCAAGCAAAGCTCGTAGGCCTTATTTCGGAACCCAACAGCATGAAGACGCCCGGCAAATGCCGGGAACGCCTTCGTACGTCCGATGCATGCACAGGCCGCATGCACCGTCAATACCGACCTGTAGATGGCAATTGTTGCTGACTATCGGGGCGAAGCCCACAACCCTTAGGAGAGACCTGAAGATGACCCTCAAGACACCTGGAGAGCAGGCGGTGTTTGACCACCAAGTCACCTAGTGCATGAGCACATAGACGCGGGTTAGACCTGCTACACGAACACCGTCGACGATGCCGCTGAGCGCGAATAGGCCCGCGACACCAAGCCTAGCACCCCATGATGGTCCTGTTTTGGTCCTAGTGGGTGGAAGTCTTGTCCAAGTCACGTGGGCAGGGCGTGGACCTGTCCCCGATCCATCTCGTGATGATTCACTCGCCAAAGCTATGGACCAAACGCTACAGGGGCGACTATCTGACCAACTGCCTGAATCCGCGCGTTATCCGCACCACCAGCAAGGGCCAGTTGCCCGAACAGGACGAAACCGAACTACCCAAGATCCTCGCGGCTCGCTGCTACTGTCTTTGTGATCCATCGCCGCATGCATGGTTCCAAGATCATGTTCAGCATGGCAACCGCAGGAAGCCTTTGGCCGGCCAGGGCTATCGTCCAGGCGCAGACCAACAACACGGTCCAGGACACCACGCTCGCTAGGCATGAGGAAACCTTGAAGAAGATCGATACCCTATCCGACCAGCTCTCAGAGGCCAACAAGCACATGGCCGTCATGGAGACACGATTCAATGACGAGGTGAAACATGGCGCGCGCGAGTGAGGAAGCGGCCGACACGCTGCACGCGCTGACGTTTGAAATCGTCCAGGAGGAAATCCTGGCATACCGCGAACGCGGCGAGCGAGTGCCGCCCGCCCCCCTAGGGCAGGCCGTCAAGCTCCTGAAGGACAACGATATCTCGTCCCCGGCAAGCGCCCAGAAGGTGGCCGATACGCTAGCCCCTCACCTGCCCGACTTCGGCCCGGAAGACATGGCGGGCAGCGTGCCGCATTAGGACTTGCGGGTCTTCTCGGCCTTCTGCGAGAGGCGGCTTAGCGACTCCCTCACTGCATAATGCGAACCGTACCCGATTATCAGCTTCTCCAGAAAGCTGGAGCTGGTCGCACGGTACAACTGCATCTGTTCTTCTCTATGCACGACGCCGTGGGGCTTCTGGGCTATGCATGCACGCGCCCTACGCACAGCTTCGGACATAAGCGCGAGTTCATTGGTCGCCTGCATTTCCCCTCGCGCGACGTGAAGTGCTCGCTTCGCATCCAAGGCACCGAGGAACATGTCGAGATTCTTCTGATCGCCGTTTGTGCGGCTGATGAAGTACACCACCGCGCCGACGACCACAATCGCAATTATTATGGGTTCCACACCACACGTCTTAGAAAGAATGGCGGCACATAGTGGCAGCCCGTGTTGAAATCCGCTAGGACCTGATGCTGAGGGTCTTACTCAGCTCAAACGTCCCATCTTCCGAGGCGAGGTGTAGGCGCACCTCCCCCGCCCGATGGAACTGGAACTTCAGGTCGGCAGTTCCCTCCCAGGCGTTCCACATCTGCATAGGCACCACGCTTTCGCTGTTGTAAATATCGTTGTCCCAGCCAGTCGTCGTTCCGCCCAAGCGCCATGACCACGCGGCGTCCTGCTGCTGAGGGCCTAGGCCCTCCATCCTCAGCATGAGTCGTTGTCCCCGAGGAACAATGGCCTTGACTCCGACAAACTCCTTCACCGCCACCGTGTTTACAGAGGGGGAGAGAATGTTACGGCCGTTGGGACTTGTTGCGGGAAACAGGATTCGTTCCGTAAGGAGGCCATCAGAAGGTGGAATGGCGACCGGCTCAGGTTTAGGCGAGCCCAAGTCCTCCTTAGCCTTTTCCAGCCTAACTTTCATGGTATCAAGGCGCTCCTTGAATAGCATGTACGCGGCGCCGAAGCCAAGCGAGACGCAAAGGAATCCGTATGAAAGGAAGAACCAAGGCGCGCCCTCAATAATGTCCCAGTGCTTCTCTACCGCTTCAAGCAGACTCATTTAATTTTCCCCGCGCCCGGGTTAACCGGACGCTTTCGCGCATTCAAAGGTCTGAGCCTTCCGGCTTGCCCTCCCCCTGTACCGTGCAGCCCTCCAGCAGGAAGGCACGCCTAAGCCCAATCATATCCGTGATATCGAGGTAGAACCCCCTTCATGTAGAAACACTGAGGGAACACCTGAAGCGATCCTGGTGTTTCCCATGAATGTCTCACGATGATTGAGCTGGTGCGGGGAGCGGGACTCGAACCCGCAAGCCGGAGGGCGGCGGCTTTTAAGGCCGCTGCGTTTACCATTTCGCCATCCCCGCTAGTACGACATAGAGAGTACCTGAGGGGTCCTCCATTTTGGTAGAAAAATCCGAAGGGGCATCGATAGGCCGGACCGCGCCACGTCCCCCATGCCGGGGTCGCCAGGACTAGGCACCGGGCACCCTCATTCGGCGGCCTTAGGCCACCTGAGGGCCTCATTTGGCGCACACATGGCACAACTGCCCGCTAAGTCATTGATTGCACTAACACGATCAACGGATAGCGAATCCGTAGCAGCGCCTACGAGGCACCTCAGGCCATCTGAGGGCTGGCGGGGAGCGCTGCGTATCCCCCGCTATCGCGGCTATCTGTTTTTTGGCCGAGCACCCTAGGCCCACCCGACACCGACCTAGTGTCTTGCCCGACCATGCACGCCTGAAACCAATGCCAGGCAACCTGAGGGCTTGGCCGGAGGTGTTCGGCTGGGACGTGCGGCGCGGCCGTTATCTGATCGTGGTCGGAGTGCTGGTCGCCTGTGTTGTGGCAATCGTGGTCCGGCGCAGCCGTGATCATGTGGAGCAGAGGGACAGGGTGGTTTTGCGTCCTGGTACTGAGGCGGACAACACCCAGTTACGTCGCCCAGCCCCGGTCCGCAGGCGCTACACTTGGAGATGTCCGATGCAACCTAAGCCCAAGACAATGGATGCCCAAAAGGTAGAGGCCGAGATTGCCAAGCTGATCGCGGAAACGTCCAAGATCAACGCGGAAAACCGCTGGTATCCCTTCATGGTGGGCGCGGCCTTCTTTGGTGCCGCTGCGGCCTTCGCTAAGCTGTTCCTGTAACACCTCTCAAACGCGTCCATTCGCGGCGCGCTGCGGCCCCTGCCGCCAATTCCCTTACCTACTCCCTAAGCGCCCCTCAGGCAGCCCGGCGATGCGCGTCTGCGCATCGGAGTGACCCATGAGCGAACTGCACCTGAGCAGCGTCCAGCCGCCGACTGATTCAGGCATCGCACGGTGCAGCGAAGACCTTGATCATCACCTGTACCTTGGAAGTCTGCATGCCGGTGTCCAGCAGGAGTTTCGCCAGGTGCCAGAGGGAGTTGCGTTCGATCATGGGGTGACTTCAATGCGCGAATGTACGGCACCTTCGTCAGACCCGATGCGCGGATTCCATGACCTCTGCGCCGGACTTGCGGAAGGCGCACAGCACTTTGGAAGTCAGAAGGCGCTATGCGCACCTCGCGCCGAGCAACCTGAAGCAGGCAATGAAGCTGCTTGAAGTGGCGAATGTTCCGTCAAACCTGCATACACCACCGGCAGCGGATGCACAGATTCGCTCAAATGGCACAAATGGAGCGCCTAAGCTCTGCGTTATCAAGTAGTTAGGCCGGGCCGCAAGGGACTTAAAATCCGCCGGGGGCAACCCCATGCCGGTTCGATTCCGGCTCCGGGCACCATGCATGCACTGCGCGACGGAACCTCAGATCGCACGCGAGTAACGCGGCTGCTCGTGGGCGGCACGCAGGTACGGGTCGAAGCACATCGCCAGCAGCCGCAGCAGCGGCCGCCCCGGCTCGCTGGCGCGCACTACACCGTCCCGATATTCGGCCAGGCCATCTTCCTGCAACCGCTGCACCGAACGCAGGTCTTCGGCAAAGTACCGCTCGAAATCAACACCATGGCGCTGGCCCAGCACCGTGCCATCCACCTCGCCCTGGCACATCAGCTGCTGGATCAGTTCCGCACGCAGCTGGTCGTCGGCACTCAACGCCACGCCGCGCCAGACCGGCAGCTGGCCCTGGTCCACCGCATCCTCCCACGACGGCAGGTCGCGCGGATTCTGGCTGTAGGTGGCACCGATGTGGCTGATCGCACTCACGCCCAGGCCGAGCAGATCGGTATCGGCGTGGGTGGTGTAGCCCATGAAGTTGCGATGCAACTGGCCGGCACGCTGCGCACGCGACAGATCCTCTTCCGGCAACGCAAAGTGATCCATGCCGATGTACTGGTAGCCGGCCGACGAGAGCCTCTCCACCGCCAGGCCCAGCAGCGCCAGCTTGTCTTCCGGTGAAGGCAACCGGCTCTCGTCGATCTGCTTCTGCGCACGGAACAGATGCGGCAGGTGCGCGTAGCCGTAGACCGCCAGGCGATCCGGGCGCAGCGCCAGCACCCGTTCGAGAGTGCGGCCGAAGCCTTCCAGGCTCTGCCCCGGCAACCCGTAGATCAGGTCGACGTTGACCGAACGCATGCCGCTGTCGCGGCACGCGCGCAGGATGTCCAGCGTCTGCTGCACGCCCTGTATGCGGTTGATCGATTCCTGTACGTGCGGATCGAAATCCTGCACGCCCAGGCTGGCGCGGTTGAAGCCCAGCCGCGCCAGCATGGCGACGTCGCGGGTATCAATGAAGCGCGGATCGAGCTCGATCGAGAAATCGCGCTGCGGCGAATCGCTGAAATCGAAGCGCCGGCGCAGCCCCTCCACCAGCGTGGTCATCGCCTCGGCATCAAGGAAGTTCGGCGTGCCGCCTCCGAGATGCAGCTGGATGACCTCACGACCGTCCTCGAACTGCGGCGCCAGCAGGTCGGCCTCGGCCAGCACGCGCGCGACGTAGCTGTGGCCACGGCCGCGATCGCGGGTGATCACCCGGTTGCAGCCGCAGTAGAAGCAGGGACTGGAACAGAACGGCACGTGCACGTACAGCGACAGCGCGCGTGCCAGCTGGTTGCTGTCGGCGATCGCCTGGCGCAGTGCCGGCGCGTCGAACCCATCATGGAAATGCGGCGCGGTCGGGTACGAGGTGTAGCGCGGGCCCGGCCGGTCGTGCCGGCGCAGCAGGTCGGGGTCGAAGGTCCAGGCCAGGCCACCGGCGGCGGGAGAGAACGTGTCCATGCCGCCAGCATCGCGCCGCGCAGCCGAGACTGCCTTGACCCAGATCAATCCTTGGCAGGGATGCCCAGCACCGGCAGGCCCACCTGCGGCCAGCGCAGCATCTGGTAACGCTTCCAGAACGTGTCACCGATGCGTGCGGCCACGTCGTTGGCCAGCTCCTGCATCGGCGGGTTGTTGCACTCGGCGGTGGTGATCCGGAACAGCACCAGCCAACGGTCGAACAGGTCCTTGTCCAGCTCGATGGCCATGTGCTTGGACATCGGCGAGCCCTTGAAGCGGCGGGTACCGCGCAGCATCGCCGACCAGAAATCGACCAGCTGCGCCAGGTGCTCCGGCCAGTCGTGGACGTGTGCCTCGAACACCGGCCCCAACCGCTCTTCCTCGCGCACGCGCGCATAGAAGTCGTGCACCAGGCGGGTCACTTCCTGCTCGGTGCACAACTCGGGCGAAGCGACGGGAAGAACAGGCGGCGGTGTTGCGTTCATCGGGGGTACCCAAAGCGTGCCGGCAGTGTGCCCCAGCCGGGCCGCACCACCGTTGATCCAGATCAATGTCGGCGCAGTCCGCTGCACCTAGGCTGGCACGCTTGCAGGAAGCATGCCCTGCGGATGCTGCGCCGGCCTCGGCGGAGTATACGCGCCGCCCTCATTCCGATCCGGGACAGCATGAACAGACCCTCTCCCAGCCGCCGCCAGCAGCTGATCCAGCACTGGGGCGCCATCCTCTGGCCCAGCTTCATCGCCGCGGGCCTGGCCAGCGTGGTGTTCTTCGCCTTCGTCGACCCGTTGCGACTGCAGGCGATCAGTTTCCCGGGCACGGCGATCAGCCGCGAACTGGGCTATACGGCAGGGTTTTTCATGTTCTGGTCGGTGACGGCAGTGTCCAGCGCGGTCACCTGGTACCTGCAGCGCCCGATGCCCAGCGACGACGACGACGAGCTGCCGCTGGGATGAGCATGCCCTGCACTGGAATTCCACGCCCCTGGCGTTGGCGCGGCGCGCTGAGCGTGCTCCTGCTGGCATTGTTCTATGCGTTGCCATGGCTGCGCTGGAACGGGCAGCAGGCGCTGCTGCTGGACATCAATGCACGACGCTTCGATCTGTTCGGCTGGACCTTGTGGCCCGGCGACGTCGGCGTGCTGATCGGTCTGCTGGCGGTGCTGGCCGTTGCCCTTGCGTTGCTTACCCACCTCGCCGGCCGCGTCTGGTGTGGCCACGCCTGCCCCCAGACGCTGTGGCGGCGTGCCTTCGACTGGATAGCGCACGGTATGGCTCGGGTCTTGCCGGTGCCGGCGGTACGCCCTGCCACCCAGGTGGCCTGGGGGTTGCTGTCGCTGTGGACCGGCATCACCTTCGTCGGCCTGTTCAGCCCGATCGGAGAACTGGTGGACGCTGCGCCACACGCCGGCTGGAGTGGCTGGGAAACGTTCTGGGTGGTGTTCTATGCCGCAGCGACCTGGGGCAATGCCGGCTTCCTGCGCGAACAGGTGTGCCGTTCGTTGTGCCCATTCGCACGCATGCAGCCACTGCTGACCGATCCGTACACGCCCCGCATGTTGTACGACGCGCGCCGCGGCGAACCGCGCGGCATGCGCCCGTCGGGCCTGGGGGGCGTGCTGGGCCGCGGCCGCGGCCTGCTCGACCCGACCACCGCGCAGGACTACGTATTCCGTGCCGCGCATCCGCTGCTGGCCGGACCGATGCCCACCTTCAGCGCCGACCGCCTGGGCGACTGCACCGATTGCGCCGCATGTGTCAGCGCCTGCCCGATGCAGCTGGACATCCGCCAGGGACCGCAGGCCGATTGCCTGGCCTGCGGCGCCTGCCTGGACGCCTGCGCGCGGCAGCAGCACCAGGCCGGTTTCGGCTCGGGGCTGGTGCGTTACTGCAGTCCGCAGGCCATGGCCGGGCAACCGCGGCAATGGTGGCGACCGCGGACCCTGGCACTGCTTTCGATGCTGCTGGCGTTGTTGGCCTGTGGCGCCTGGCGCCTGCTTTGAATCAACGGATCAACGCGGCCCGTTGGCGTGCGGCGGTACCAACTGCGCACGTCGGACAATGCCGAGCTGCTCGATGATCAGCGCCATTTCATTGGTGACCTCGGTACGCTCGGTCCCCTGCGGGACCAGGCGGTCCAGCACCTGCTGGTAGGTATCCCAGAACGCCGGACCGCATCCGTGTTTGTGATAACTGGCTTCCAGTTCGCGGCGTACCCGTTCAGCCAAGCCATGCATGCCGTATTCCATACGACCTCCGTTGGACTTGTTCTGCATCGTTGACGGTCTACCGACTCACTTGCGAGCTACTGAAAGACTCCCGGGCTTCACGCCCGGTTGATGCCAATTAGTCATAGATTTCACGACAGGTCAATTACATGCAGCGACTTTCGTGATCGAAATTATTAATCGTTCACGAAACCACATACGGGATGACTGGGTCCCCGGATGGGGCGGACCCGACACACTACCCGATCCCCCCACCCCCTGCTCCAGTAGGCATCACCGATGGCCGAGCCCCGTTCCATCGAAGTTTCCTATACCGCTAAGCATACTTAGCAAACCGCGCTTAGAGTGCTATATGCGACAAAATGCGGCGCAGTTCAGGCCTCTTCGGCCTCTGCGGCCTCAGTCGCCGGGAACAGATTGGGGTAGCGCTGATGCAGAATGTATTGGCGCAGCGCAGGAATCGGGAAGTCCCTGGGCCATTGCGACACCGCAGATCGGCTTATGCCAAAGAAGCGCGCCAGTTCGGCATCGGTCCGGAAACCCAGCCGGATGCGCACCTGCCCCTTGCTCCAGAATTCGGTCACGGTCGGTCCTTCTGTTAACCAGACTTATTCTTGGAACAAGGGAACTTTGCGATCCACGCGTTAAGCTGGCTTGCATAGATGAATACTCTCGGCCAACGACTCGCCATTGCCATGAAGAAAGCCGGGCACCCTCGCCCGGCCGATCTGGCCCGCGCCGCCGATTCGACGACGGCAACCATCAGCAACTGGCTCAACGACCATGTCAGCCCCGCCCATGTGAAGGCCGAACAGCTGTTCCGCATCGCCGATGCGGCCAAGCTGGACGCGCGCGAACTGCTGTATGGCGTGAGCGGGCTTGGCGTCGGTGAACGGGGCAATACCTACATCCCCAGCCAGGCCCACCTGGACGTCTGGCAGGACGCCTACGAACTGGTCAGCCATCTGGTGGAGGAGAAGGGGCTGGAGATCGATCATCGCCGCCACGCAGCATTGGACCTGCTGGCCTTCGAACTGCTGATGGACGGCTTCAGCCGCAGCAAGGTCATCCGGGTACTGACGACCTCGATGACGTGAATGCACTGCCGCTGGTAGCATGGTCGTCGATGGGGATGGGGCTCCCCCGATAACCGCCTGAAAGGGCTGATGGCTCCTGCCAGGACGAACCGGTGTTCGTCGACGGCAGGCCGTGCCCGCCCTCGGCGTTCGCCATCGAATCAGCGAACCCCTACCCGAGGCACGTGATGCACGCATTGAACAACTATTTGCTGGTCTTCATCGGCGGCGGACTTGGTGCCTGCCTGCGCCACGCCTGCAACCTGATCGGTGCGCGCGTGGCGGTCGGCAGTCCGTGGCCCTGGTCGACCTTCCTGATCAACATCAGCGGCGCACTGCTGATGGGCGTGCTGGTCGAAGCCTTCGCCCTGCGCAATGGCGCCTCGCCGCAGCTGCGACTGCTGCTGGCCACCGGCGTCCTCGGCGGCTACACCACGTTCTCCACCTATGCACTGGAAATCGGCCTGCTGCTGCAGCGCGGCCAGCATGGCCTGGCAGCGCTGTACGCCGGCGGTTCGGTGGCACTGGGCCTGGTCGGCCTGTTCGGCGGCATGAAACTGGCGCGGCTGGTGCTGGGCTGAGGCTTAGGCAGCGCCGGCGCGGGCCTGTCCGCGCCACTCCCGCGGCGACTGCCCGGTGTGCGCCTTGAACGCGCGCGACAGCGCCGCTTCGCTGCCGTACCCCACATCGTCGGCAATCCGCTTGAGCGGTCTGCCCTGGCGCAGCGCCTGCTGCGCCAGGCCCACCCGCCAACCCTGCAGATACTGGCCCGGCGTGGTGCCCATCGCCTCACGGAAGCTGGCGGCAAACACACTGCGCGACATGCCGGCGACGTCGGCCAGGTCTTCCAGCGTCCACGCCTGCGCCGGCGCTTCATGCATCGCCACCAACGCCAGCCGCAGCCGCGGATGGCCGAGCCCGGCGAACAGGCCACCACGCATCTCGCCGCCTTCCATCAACTGGCGCAGCACCTGGATCATCACCACCTCGAACAGCCGGTTGACCATCGCCGCACGCCCGCAGCGCTGCTCGAAGGCCTCTTCGAACAGCAGCTCCAGTGCTGCGCTGCCGCCGTAGAGATCCGCCAGCGGCATGCAGATGAATTCGGGCAACGCGGCGCTGATCGGGTTCAGCCGGCCGCCCTCGAAATGCAGGTTGGCGCAGGCCATGTCGGCGCCCTGCTGCGGATCGGTACTGAACCGGTGCGGCATCGGCCGCGGGTACAGCAGCAGGCTGGGGACGTCGACCTGGAGGGTCTGCTGGCCGTGGCTGACCTGCAGCGGCCCCCGCCGCACCAGGTGCAGCTGGCCGGCCTCATCTTCCCCCTGCAGGGTGTTGATGCCGCACAGCGCGCCGGCATGGAACACCGAGGCGGTGACCGCGAAACGTTCGAGCAGGATGGCGAGACGGTCGACCACGATGGGACTCCAGATCAAGCGAATAGGGTTCAATGCGTCAGATCGTATCGGAATCGCCACCACCATGATCGACTGAACACGGCCCTTTGCAGGAACTCACCCCTCCTGTGCATGACGGATCACCACGAAGCCCTCCTCCGGCACAGGTGCCACGAAGTGGCAGGTGATCTGCTCAAAGGCTTCATCGCTGGCCTGGAACGGGTGCTCACCGCGCGCGTTGCGGGCACGCAGACGCGCCTTGCAGATGGCGTCGGGAACATCGAGAAAATGCAGCTGATGGGCAACGCCGGCCGACTCGAACAGTTCGCGGCCCCAGGCGCGGGCGGCGGGCGTGTTGAACGGAACGTCGAGCACGACCGAGACGCCGGCCTGCAGGATCGCGCGGACATGCTGCGTCAGCGCAGCGCGCAGTGCTGCCGCGCGCTGCAGGTAGTCGGCGACGGAATGGATCTGGCAGGGATACAGCGCCGCCAGCCAGGCGTCTTCGCTGATCAGCACGTGGCACGGCTGCGCCACCAACCGCTGCGACAGAGTGGACTTTCCGGCGCCGATCTTGCCGCACACCAGGTGCAGGGTCGGGGCGTCGCCGGTCGATGAAAGAGGGTGCATCTGCGTTCTCCTCGGTGGATTCCAGTACCCGGGAGAGCGCCGCATGCAACCCGCCTTCCCGGGCGGGTTGCATGGCCATGACGACCGCGCGCTACCCCGCCTTCCCGTGGGGAATGCGGATAATCGACGCGGCAGTGTGCTGGGCCATGCCGCCAGCGTAGAGCGCAGCACGGCCGACCGGCAATCCCCTGCGGCAGTGCAGCGCGCGCAACAATTCGCGGGCATCTATGCTCGGCGCCATTCCCGGATGGAATGACCACGATGCGCCCCTTGCTTCGATGCGCCCTCGCCCTCGGCCTTCTGCTGCCTGCGGCATCGCTGCTGGCTGCGCCACCCACTGCACCACGCATGCTCAGCGGCGAGCTGCAGGGCGCCCCCTGGCGCCTGGACGTACCGGCTGGCTGGAACGGCGACCTGGTGATGCTGGCGCATGGCTATGAACCAGTGGGTGTGCCACGCTCTACGCCGATGACCGCCAATGACAGCACTGCAACGCTGTTGGCCGCGGGCTACGCCGTCGCGCAGAGCGCCTATGCCAGCCAGGGCTGGGCCGTGGCCGATGCGATCACCGACATGGAACGCCTGCGCCAGCACGCGCTGGGCGAACTCAAGCGCGTGCGCCACACTTGGCTGCTCGGATTCTCGATGGGCGGCGCAGTGACCTTGGCCAGCCTCGAGCGCTACCCGCAGCACTACGCCGGTGGCGTCTCGCTGTGCGGTGCCAACCTCAGTGGCGAACAGATCGCCACTGACCTGCTGACCACGCTGGTCGCCTTCGATTACTTCTTCCCCAACGCGGAAGGCCTGCCGGCCAGTGGACTGGCGTCGCATGAAGCGGCCGCGTTGCCGCAGGCAGCGCTCTATCAAGGCATCGCCGGCGCGCTGCAGCAGAACCCACAGCATGCCGAGGTACTGGCCAGGCAACTGCAGGTCGCTCCGGATGCGCTGGCCGGCACGATCAGCCTGCACGCACTGGTCCTGCACGAACTGGCGACACGTAGCGGCGGCATGCCGGTGGGCAACAGGGGCGTGGTCTACCGCGGCTTCGGCGACGACACGGCGTTCAATGCCGGCGTGCAGCGTGTCGACGCCGTGCCCGCGGCACAGGCCGATATCCGCGCCAAGCTGACACTGAGCGGCGCGTTGAAGCGACCGCTGGTGATCCAGTTCAACAACAACGACCCCACCATCGTGCCGCATATGCAGACGGTGTATCCGCAGCTGGCGGCCCATGCCGGCGCACGGCCGTTGCCGAAGGTGCTGCCTGCGGCAGGCGAAGGGCATTGCGGATTCGCTGAAGCCGACGTGGTCGAGGCGTTGAAGGCCGCCAGCTACTGAACTGACGATCAGCTGCGCAACAGCGGGGCGGCCTCCACCTCCAGCAGGCGCGCCGGCAACTGTTGCAGCAATGCGTCCACCGCCACCCGCGTCTTCAGCGGCAGGTGGGGCACCCGCGGCCACACCGCATGGATCGGATAGATCGCATTGGAGGCGGCCGGAAAAACTTCCAGCAACCGCCCCTGCTGCAGCGCATCGCGCACCAGCCAGTACGGCAGCCAGGCCACACCCAGCCCTGCCACGGCCGCATCAGCCACGCCCTGCAGATCGTCCATCTGCACGCGTGCATCCGGCTTCAACACCTGCGGCTCGCCCTCCACCCGCATCTTCCATTCCATCACCTGGCCGCGGCGGCTGTAGGCCACCGCCTCCAGCCCACGCAGTGCGTCGACGGTGTGCGGCAGCTCGCGCCCGGCCATGAACCCCGGCGAGGCGCAGATCGCCATGCGGTGTTCCCCCAGCGGCCGTGCCACCAGATCGCTGCTGTCCGGCAACGCGCCGATGCGGATCGCCAGGTCGATGCCCTCCTCGCGCAGGTCGAGCGTACGATCATTGAACTGCAGGTCCAGCACCAGCGCCGGATGCTGGCGGGCCAGCTCAAGCAGGATCGGTGCGATGCACAGGTGGCCGAACAACACCGGCAGGGACACGCGCAGGCGACCGGCAACCTGGGTTCGCCCGCCCTCGAGCGCGGCCTCGCCTGCACGGATTTCCTCCAGCGCGCGCAGGCAATGCTGGTAGTAGAGCGCCCCGGCCTCGGTCAACTGCTGGCTGCGTGTGGTGCGCAGGAACAACGGGGTGCCGAGCCGGGCTTCCAGCCGCGCAATGCTCTTGGCCACCGCCGAGCGGGTGACCCGCAGCGCGTCGGCCGCCTGCGCGAAGTTGCCGGCCTGCACCGTGGCCACGAACACGTCGATACCGTTCAGATCGGACAAGGCCACAATGTATCCAATCAGGAACCAATGGAAGGAAAAAATAGCGCCACTGGCGAAGTTTTTAAAGTCTAGAGTGGGCGCCCTCCCCTTCCACGCAGATCGACTTCCCGCCATGAGCAAGGTGCTTGTCCTCCACTCCAGCCTCAACGGCACCGCCTCGCGCAGCGCCGGCCTGATCAATCGTTTCCTCGCCGAGCGTGCCGCGCAGGGCTTCGATGACGTCGTCACCGTGCGCGACCTCACCGCACTGGACCTGCCAGTGCTGGATGAAGAGATCTTCCACGCACTGCGCGGTGCAGAGAACCCGGGGCCGCGCGCACGACAGGCCATCGCGCTGTCCGATGCGCTGATCGGCGAGCTGATGGACAGCGACCTGCTGCTGATCGCCGCGCCGATGTACAACCTCAACGTACCGACGCCGCTGAAAAACTGGTTCGACCTGGTCGCCCGCGCGCGCGTGACCTTCCGCTACACCGACACCTGGCCACAGGGCCTGGTCCAGGGCGTGGAAGCGGTGGTGTTCAGTCCGCGCGGCGGCGTGCATGTCGGCCAGGGCACCGACACGGTGACGCCCTACCTGCAATCGGTGCTGGGCCTGATCGGCATCACCGAGGTTGATTTCGTCTACGCCGAAGGCATGGACATCCGTCCACATGGCATCGAGCAGGGCATGGCCCGCGCGCAGGCACAATTGACCGCATTGGCGCAGCGCATGCCATTGCCGAACGCTTAGGATGCAGAGGCCGGCAACCGTCCTGCCGCCTCTTTCCCCGCTGAAGCAACGCACCCGATGGCCTTCTTCGAACGACTGAGCGACACCCGCTACCTGCCGACCGAGCATACCGGCGGCGCCTGGAACATCCGCGAGCAGCACATCGCACCGGCGATCGGGTTGCTGGCCCACCACCTGGAACGCGACGCTGCGGCGCGTGGCCATGGCTTCCTGATCGCGCGCCTGTCCTACGACATCCTCGGCACCATTCCGATCGAAGCGATGGACGCCGAGGTACAGGTGCTGCGCGGCGGTCGCACCATCGAACTGGTGGAGGCCACACTTCGGCACGATGACCGTCCGGCGCTGCGCGTGCGCGCCTGGTTGATGCGCCCGAACGATACCGGGGCCATCGCCGGCACGCCGATCAGCGGCATTGCGCCGCCGGAATCGATGCCGGCATGGGACCCGGGCACGGTCTGGCCCGGTGGTTTCATCCAGAGCATCGAGATCCGTCGCCACGACCAGGGCCCCGGCCGTGCAACCTACTGGGCCCGCGCAACGCAGTCGCTGCTGGATGGTGAAGCGGTCAGCCCATTGGCCCGTGCCGCCACCCTGTTCGACCTGTCCAACGGCATGGCGGTACGCGCCGATCCGAAGGAGGTCGCCTTCCCGAACCTGGACCTCACCGCTCACCTGTTCGGCATGCCCGAAGGCGAGTGGCTGGGCTTCGACACGTCGGTGTCGTTCGGCCGCCAGGGCATCGGCCTGACCAGCACCGTGCTGCACGATGCACGCGGCCCGATCGGAACACTCGGCCAGGCGCTGACGGTGCGCCCGTAAACGCAACGGGCGGCGTCAGCCGCCCAGCGTGCCCATGGTGAAGGTGTAGCCGGAACTCATCAGGAACTCGCGCATGCGCATTTCCGCGCGGCGCGGTGAGGCCAGATTGGCCGGTGCGTACAGCGCGTAGACCACGCCGGCGCCTTCGATTGACTCGCGCCGCACGCCACAGTGGCGGGTCTCCGAGGCGACCACCCAGCCATCCTTCAACCGGTCCGGCCCGATCGATTGGCCGTTCATCAGCCGGAACGTCAACCAGCGTACTTCCGCAGCGGATTTGCTCATCGGCGGCATTCCGGTTGCGTACTGCGGTCCATCATGTCCTTGCTCGCCATTGCAGCTCCCTAAGACTTGGAACCTGACCATAGCGCCTCCGCATGTCGCGGGCGAATGAGACTGGTCGGACGCTCAGGTCGCCAGGCCGAACCACTTCCACAACGCCTCGCGCCCCGGCGGGGTCAGCCGCAGTTCGCGACGGCCTTCAACACGCCGCAGCCAATCGTTGTTCACGAAGCTGTCCAGCATCGCCTCGCCGACCAGCCCGGCCAGATGCGGACGCCGCTCGGTGCAGTCCAGGCATCCCCGGCAATAGCGCGCGGGCCTGGCCGTCACCGGCTGCTGCAGCACCTCGGCCAGCGGCTGGCCGAGCTCCCGCAGGAACGCCGCCCCCTCTGCGCTCACCTGCCAATAGCCCTCGCGCGGCAGCACGTGCCCGGCCTGCAGCAGGTGATCGGTGATGGCCACCGCGTGCACGCCGGCCAGGTGGCGATAGCAGGAGCGCGCCTCGCGCAACGCCGGCAGGCTGCGTGACACGGCGGCGGTGCACGAGGGCGTGCGCTCGGCCACACGCAGGATGCCCTCCAGCATGTCCGCGACCTCGGTCGACGCCAGCCGATGGTAGCGATGGCGGCCCTGCGGGATGACCACCAGCAGATCGCCTTCAATCAAGCGCCGCAGGTGCGTGCTCGCCGTTTGTGGCGTCACCCCGGCCACCCGCGCCAGTTCCATCGCGGTGTACGCGCGGCCGTCCATCAACTGCAGCAACATGGCGGCGCGTGCCTGGTCACCGACCAGGGCACCGACACTGACAAGGGAACCGGAGGTGTGGACCATGCCGGCATTGTGGCATGCAGGGCCCGCCCGACAGTTCGATGCAGGCCGAAGCATTGCCGGCCCGCCCCGGCGCACAGTCACCGCCCCGCTCTTCCGAGAACCGCAGTGACGAACCCTTCGATCCAGCGTCGGCGCATCACGCCTTCGGTCCTCTACCCGGGCACGCCGGTACTGCTGATGACCACGCTCAATCCCGACGGCAGCAGCAACATCAGCCCGCTCTCTTCGTTCTGGGCGCTGGGCAACCGGGTGGTGCTCGGGCTCGGCACGCAGGGCCAGGGCTATTGCAACCTGCAGCTGCGCAACGAGTGCGTGCTGAACTTTCCGTCCTCTGCACAGGCGGCCCAGGTCGAGGCCATCGCGCGTGCGACCGGCCGCGATCCGGTTCCCGCTACCAAGCAGGCGATGGGCTACGTGCATGTGCGTGACAAGTTCGCGCTGGGCGGCTTCAACGCCGTACCGTCAGCAGAGGTGGCACCCGCTACGATTGCCGAGTGCCCGCTGCAGGTGGAAGTCACGGTAACAGCCATGCACGCGCCCAGTGATGACGATGGCCAGCACTTCGTGATCGTCGAAGGCCGCATCCGCTGCGTGCATGCGCATGAGGCGATCACCCATGCAGGCAGCCAGCACATCGATGTCGGCCGCTGGAAACCGTTGATCTATCTGTTCCGCCACTACCTGGGCGTGGGTGAACCGGTCGGGCGCAACTTCCGCGCGCAGACGCCGGCCCACGATCCGGCGTAGAGCTGGTGATTCAAGGTGTCGGCGATGATGGGTGGCCGGTCACTGAAATCCAGTACGACACCATGTCCACATAGCGGCCGTCGCGCTTCACCGCGCGTGGCTCGACGCCGGATTCGGTGAATCCCAACGATTCGTACAGTCCACGCGCAGCAGCGTTGTCCGCCAGCACCGTCAGCGTGAGCGACTCGATGCTGTCCATGCGTGCCGCCGCGAATGCCGCAAGGAACAGTTGACGGGCGATGCCATGACCACGATGGGCTGCGCCAACATGGACGCTGTGGATCTCCGCCGTGTGCCGCCGCGCCAACCGCACCGGGCGCACGTAGCGCAGGAAGCCAATCAGTGCCGCCTGGTCGAAGGCACCGAAGTAACGGGTATGAGGGTCATCAAGCTGCGCCCGCATCACCTGCGAGGAATCGCCGGCCGCCTCGGCCAGCGTGGACAGGAATGCAGCGGGCGACTCGCGCAGCGCCTGCAGGCGGGCCTCCCAGAGCATGTCCGCATCGTCTTCGGTCAGTAGCCGGATGATCATGTCGCGCGCCTGCCGCAATTTCTATGCTGGAGCCAGCGTAACAGCCCGGACATCATCAGCTACAGGCAGGCCATGCCCATCAGCGACGTCGCCGGCGCCAGCCAGGCCATGCGCGGGGGCGCATCGGCACCCAGCGCTACCTGGAACAGCAGTGGCGTCAGGATCGAGAAGATGCCGACGGCATACATGCCGTGCAGCGGGCTGCCCGTGGTGAAGGCGCCGTCGCTGAACATGGCGACGCCGAACAACACGGAGGTCAATGCGGTCAACGCGAATCGGCGCCGCCAGGCCAGACTTTGCATAGCGCGGTTGCCGTGCGGAAAAACAAAAAAGCCCTGACCGGAGTCAGGGCTTTTCAATTGGAGGCCTCAAGCGGAATCGAACCGCTGTAAACGGATTTGCAATCCGGTGCATAGCCACTCTGCCATGAGGCCAACGTACTGCGCGCCAGGAACAGGGCCCTGACAAGACAAAACCCCATGATGGGGCCTGTCGGAACATGGAGCGGGAAACGAGACTCGAACTCGCGACCTCAACCTTGGCAAGGTTGCGCTCTACCAACTGAGCTATTCCCGCGTAAGCCGACATGGTACCGGAAATCCGGAACACACACCAGCGATTTCACCTTTCTGACTGCGCGTAGAGCCTTGTGGCCCAACGTGCCCCGCCTTGCCATGGTGGGAGAAAAACAAGGCCCCTACCGGGGCCCTGTAGAATCTGGAGCGGGAAACGAGACTCGAACTCGCGACCTCAACCTTGGCAAGGTTGCGCTCTACCAACTGAGCTATTCCCGCAGATTCCGTTCGACCTGCGTCGAAGGAGCGCTATTGTGTCCAAATTCCTTCACGCCGTCAACAGCCTTCACACGATGCGGTCACGGGCGTCCGCACTGGGGTACGCTGCCCCGCCCGGTCCCATTCGCCCATGTTCCTTCGCGGCACGCCCCTGTTGATCGCCCTGCTGCTGCATCTGCTGGTGGCGCTGCTGTACTGGGCACTGATTCCGCTGGGAATGAACGCGTATCGCGACCATTTCGGCTTCACCTCCCATCGCGACATCGGCCTGGGCATCGCCCAGTTCCATCTGTTCTGGATGTTCATTGGCGCCCAGCCGCTGATTGCAGTACTGCGGCCATTGTTCGCCAAGGTGCTGGTGCTGGCGATCCCGTTGGCGTTCGCGACCTGGATGCTGATGCACAACCATCCGCTGCGCTTGGTGTACTTCACAGTTGGGCCCGGCCTGCTGGCACTGGCCGCAATCGTCGCAAGCCTGCGCTATTCGTCGCGCGGAACCTCCCGCCCCACCACGGACACCGCCGATGCCTAGACGTTACATCGGCCTGTTCTGGCTGCTGGTCGCGCTGACCTGGCTGGCGCTGATCGCTGCGCTGGTCAATGCCGGCTTCACTCCGGACTACTGGCTGCTGCACCACCTGGAAGGCGCCGAGCTGCCCTACCCGACCAGCACCGTCATCGTGTTCGCGCTGCTGGGAGCCGTCGAGCTGGTGGTGGCCGCACTGATCGTGCAGCCCTGGAAACTGAGACGCCTGTGGCTGCGCCTGCTGATCGCGTTCGCGTTGCTGGTGGTGTGGTCGGTGCCGTGGATGCTGTCCGCGATGCACCAACCGCCGGTGCACGGCATGCACCTGCTGTGGTTGCTGCTGCTGGACGTGGGGCTGCTCCTGGCGCTGTGCGTGGTGTCTGCAGTGAGTGCGTGGCGAACCATCAGGCGTCGAGGGGCCCCATAGGTGGCCCCGTCGCAACACCAGGCTTACTTCCGGAACTCCACCCGCACGTGCTGGCCGAAGCGCGCCTTGGCCTCGCCATCGAACTCCAGCACGCACTCCACCACCTTGGCCACGCCGCGCCCGGCATCTTCGGGAAGGCGTGCCTGCGCGAACACGGGGCTGATGCGCACCACGCGTGCGGACGGCAGCGTGCTGGTGTTCTCGGCACCATCGCTGTCCGGCACCACGGTGGCCTTCATGCCCACCTGCACGGCATCGGCATAGGCGGCGCTGAGTTCGGCGCGCACCTGCAGCGGACGCGCCGGCAGCAGCGAGATCGCCGGCTTGCCAGCCTGCACGAAGGCGCCGAGGCCCGGCACCTGGCCGACCACGGTGCCGGCTTCCGGCGCGCTCAGCGACATCTGCTGCAGTTTCAGTTTTGCGTGTTCCAGCTTGTGCTGGGCCATGTCGACCTGCGCACCGGCCACGTCGACATCGGCGCGCACAGCAGCCAGCTGCTGCTTGGCCGCATCGGCCTGCTGGTTGGACGACACGCCTTCGCTGGCGCCCGTGGACAGGCGGGTGGCGTTGCGCTCCAGTTCGCGCAGCTGCGCCTGGCCGCCCTTCAGGCGGTCATTGGCCAGGGCGAGATCGGCGGTGGCCATCGCCACCTCCTGCTGCAGCAGGGCACCATCCAGCGACAGCAGCAACTGTCCCTTCTTCACCGTGGCGCCCTCCTTCACCGGCGCGGCGGTGATCGAGCCATCCACCGGCGGCGCCAGCGCGATCAGGCCACCCTCGACGTCGATGATGCCGCGCGCCACCGCGACCTTGCCGGCGGTGGCAGCGCTGGCTTTGCCTGCAGGTGCTTGGGCAGGCGCGTCCTTGGAACAGGCGCCGAGCAGCAGTGCCGCGGACAGGGCCAGGCTGAGGGGGAGCAGGTGCGACGTCTTGGTCATGGGGCGGACTCTACAGTTTCGTTCTGGCGGCGGTCATCACGGACCATGCCGTCTTCCATGGCGATCACCCGATCGGCATGCCGGATCAGGCGCGGATCGTGGCTCACGCACAGCACGGTGGCGCCATGCGCACGTGCGTAGCGGTGCAGGATGTCGATCACGCGCTGGCCGTTCTCGGCGTCCAGCGCGCTGGTGGGTTCGTCGGCGAAGATCAGCGTCGGTGACTTGGCGAAGGCACGGGCAACGGCCACACGCTGCTTCTCACCGCCGGACAGCTGCGCCGGGCGCATGTGGCTGCGGTGGCTGAGGCCAACCTCCTCCAGCGCCCTGCGGGCCAGCGGTTCGCTTTCGCGATTGCTCATGCCGCGGTAGCCCAGCGGCAACTGCACCTGCTCCAGCGCGGTCAGCGCCGGGAACAGGTTGAAGCCCTGGAACACGAAACCGACATGGTGCAGGCGGAAGCGCTCCACTTCACTGCGACTCATGTGGCCCACGTCCTGGCCGAGCGCGTGCACGCGACCACCATCGGGCGATGACAGGCCGGACAGCAGCGACAGCAGCGTGCTCTTGCCGCAGCCGGACGGGCCCGACACCAGCGTCAGCTCGCCGGGATAGATGTCCAGCGACAGGCCGCGCAGCACCGGCACCTGTACATCGCCGGACATGAAGCCCTTTTCCAGTGCGTCGGCCTGCAGGGTCGGGGCGACGGCGCGTGTAGAAGTCATCGGCCGGTCCTCAACGCAGCAGCAACGATGGATCGGAGCGGACGACACTGCGTACCGCCATGATGCTCGACAGCATGGCCATCACCGCGACCAGCGCTACGCAGCCGATGATGACCATCGGCGTCAGCTGCACCGGCACGCGCTGGGTCTGTGCGATCAACAGCACGACGGTGCTGAACGCCGCCGCCAGCAACATGCCCACGCCGCCGATCAGCAATGCCTGCTCGAACACCACCCGCGCCAGCGCATAGCGCCCGGCACCGAGTGCGTTGAGCGTGGCGTACTCACGCACCGAGCCGGCCACCACCGAAGCAAACGACTGGTTGGTGATCACTGCGCCGACGAAGCAGACGATGACGGCCATGAACAGCACCGCGATGCCGGCGCCGGTATCGAACAGCCAGTATTGCTGCGAACGGCTGGCGAACTCCGGTGCAGTCCAGAACTCGACCGGCGTGGCCTGCCCCATCGACGCGGCCAGGCGGTCGCGCACGCGGTCGGCCAGGTCCGGCGAACGCAGGCCCGCCACGAAATAGGTACTGCCCTCGTGCGGATCGGTACCGGCGATGGCGCGCGCGGTATCCAGCGAGGCCAGCACGTTGACGCCACCGAGGCCACGCAGGCCGGGTTGCGCAGCGACCACGCGCACCGCCTTGCCGTTGATCCACGCACGGTTGTTCTGCAGGTCCACGCCCAGCGTATCCAGATCGGCGCTGTCGACGATCACCGCACCCGGCTCACGCAGCTGCGCGCGCAGGTCGGCAGGCAGGATGCGCGCGAACATCATCGCGTCGTCCTGGGTGGAGATGCCGGACAGGTACACCGACACGTTGCCGGTGCCCTGCGCGCCGGACCGCCATTCGCCATCGACCCACTCGTAGGGCTCGACGCGGGTGACATCCGGGTCCATGCGCAGATGGCTTTCGACATCCGCGCTGATTGCATGGCCGTAGTTGACGCTCTGGGTGCCGGGGAAACCGGCCCAGATATCGGCGGATGAAGCCTTCACGTAGATCGCGGCGGTACCGAAGATGCCCAGCACCAGTGCCGCCTGCACGATCAACAGCACGCCGGCGAAACACATCGCCAGCACCACCGGCAGGAACCGGCGCCACTCGTAGGCCAGGGTCTTGCGGGCCAGTGCGATCATTGCGAATCGCCCTCAGCCTCGACCGGCAGCGGTGCGCCGCCCAGGGCGCGGTACAGCGAGGCGAACGCGAGCACGCGCGCGCCCTGCGCACCGATCAGATCGGCCTGCGAGGCCAGTGCGGCACGCTGCGTGTCAAGCCCATCGAATTCGCTGGACAGGCCAAGCTGCACCTGCCGCGCCTGGCGCTTGACCTGCTGGCCGGCGGCATCATCGGCCGCGCGCAGCGACTGGATGCTGCTGTCCTGGCGCGCCAGGCTGCCCAGTGCGCCTTCCACTTCGCTCACACCTTCCAACACCGCCTTGCGGTAGCCGAGCAGCGCGGCATCCAGCTGCTTTTCATCGGCATGGAAACGCGCGCGACGCTGGCCCCAGTCCCACAGCGGAATATCGATGTATGGGCCGATCGACGGACTGGAGTCGGAGTTGGAACGGGCGTTCTGGGTGAGGTTGTAGGCGTACAGGATCGAGCCACCAAGACTGACCCGCGGATACATCGCGGCGCGCGCGGAGCCCTTGCTGGCCGCGGCCTGCATCACCTCCGATTCGGCCAGCAGGATCTGCGGCCGATGGCGCAGCAGATCAGCCGGCACCTGCTGCAGCGAGAACGCGCCCAGCTTTGGCGGCGTGCGATAGGCGCGCCAGGACGGGTCCGGACCATCGCGTCCCAGCAGCAATGCCAACGCACGGGCAGCGTTGTCCGCATTTTCGCGAGCCTGCGCCGTGGCCGCCCGGGTCGCCGCCTGGCGTGCACGCAGGCGATCAAGTTCGCCGGGCTCATCCAGGCGCAGGCGCTGGCGTACCAGAGCCAACTTTTCGCCGCGATCGTCCACCGCCTGCTGGCGGGCCAGCAGGTCCTGCTGGGCCTGCGCCACGGTCAGATCCAGATAGCTGCGCACCACGTCGGCGATCACCGCCACCTGCGCGGCGCTACGCAGCGCCTCGGCATTGCCGGCCGAGGCCTGCGCGCTCAACTGGGCGCTCTCGGCGGCGCCGAACAGGCCCAGGTCCCAGATCGCTTCGATACCGGCGTGGAAATAGGTGTCGACCGCGGCGGCGTCCTGGACCTGCTTGGCGCTGGCCGAGATTTCCGGCAGGAAGCGCGAGTCCGAAGTGCCGGCGACAATCCGCACGGCCTGCAGGCGCAGCGTGGCCTGCTGCAGGTCGAGGTTGCCGGTGATGGCCTGATCGACCAGTCCATCCAGCGCCGGGTCGGACAACACTTTCCACCACTGTTTGGCGTCCACTGCCACGCCCTGGCCCTGCGGCACCTGGGTCCAGGTGCTGGGCGTGCGATCAGGCAGGTCCGGAACCGGCACCGACATGCAGCCCGCCAAGGCCAGGCTTGCGAGCAGCGCGCCGGGGCGCAGCACTGCCTGCAGGGAGAATCCGCGCCCGGTCCTGGGCACTGCCACTGGAGTGATACGCCTGACCACCAGCCCGCCAACGTGTAGAAGGAGCATGAAGGCTACCGTGCGATTGTGGAGCGAACATGGAGAATTGGTCGAAAAACAGTCACAACGCGCAATCGGTTCAGGCAATGCTGCCATGGCCCTTTCGTCATCCTTTCACTGCCGGCAAGGGATGGAACACCGGATGCGCCTCCCTGCGATTGCACATTTTTCCGACGAACCACGTCCGGACGTCCCCACGTCCATCGGTGCATATCATTCTGATTACGACATTGAATGTCGATGACCGTCGATGGAGTGCGCCCCCCCCCGGCCCGCTTTCCGGGCGCCCGCGATCACCTGCCGCACAGTCCTATCACGCCGGCAATGAAGATGCCGTGGCGCGACTGTAGCGGCCCTTGCAGCCAACGTCATGACAAACGAAAAACGCCCCCTTGCGGGAGCGTTTTTCTTGAATCTGGAGCGGGAAACGAGACTCGAACTCGCGACCTCAACCTTGGCAAGGTTGCGCTCTACCAACTGAGCTATTCCCGCAGATTTCGTTCGACCTGCGTCGAAGGAGCGCTATTGTGTCGATATTGCTGCACGGCGTCAACAGGAATTTTCACGTGACGTCAGCGGCGGCGTTCAGGCGCCGCTGCCTGCTCCCTTCACGTGCGCAGGCCGCGGCGATGGAAGTAGATCTGCTCGGCGATGCGCCGCGTGGCAGCCGTGTGCAGCAGCGCATTGAGCGGCCAATCGGCCTGCAGGTGATCCATCGCCCAGCGCAGCAGGCGCTTGCCGCGGAAGGCCGGGGCGACCTGCTGTGCTACCCGTTCGGCGTCCGGCCCTTGGCCACGCAGATGGCGGGCAATCGCCTCGCCGACCGCCCAGCCGTGCCGCCACGAGGAATGGATGCCCCCGGCCGAGAGCGGCGAGACGATGCCCGCCGCGTCACCGGTCAGGATCAGGCGAGGGCCGCTGATCGGGCCGTCCGGCCGGCCGCACGGCACCAGACCGGCGCGGGTGGCCGAAGGGCGCGCCGAGGGCGGAATGCCGACCACATCGCGCACATGCTCAAGGAAGCCATCGATATCTGGCGGTCGCACCCGGTCCGGGTCATGGCGCACCGCCACCCCGAGCTGCAGTCCGGTTGGATTCTGCGCGACCCAGCCGATGTAACCCGGCGCATAACGCTTGCTGACGAAGCAATGCAACGCATCACCCTGCGTCAATTGCAGGCCGGCGAACTCACGTTCGACACCGTAGAGATTGTCACGCACCTGGCCCAGGCCGGTGCGCTGGGCCACGCGCGAACGCGCGCCATCGGCGCCGACCAGATAGGCGCACCGCCCCGCCCCTTCCACCTGCCAGCCGTCACCATTGCGATGGGCGTCGGTGAAGGACTGCTGCAGGCGAAGGTCTACGCCATTCGCGCGCAGCTCACTTGCCAGCCAGCGCATCAGGTTCGGCGTATCGGTGGTGAGGAAGTAATAGCCCGGTGCTGCCAGCAACACGCTGCGCAGGTTCGGCGCATACAGGCGCACGTTCGCGATGCGCTGCACCAGGTGCTCGGGCATGCGCCCCAACCAGGTCTGCTCCATCACCTCCTTCACCACGATGCCGGTGGTGTGCAGGCGCTCGCCGGGATCGGATTTGCGCTCGAGTACGCAGACGCGCAGGCCGTATTGGGCAGCGGCCAATGCGCAGGCGGCACCGGCGAAACTGGCGCCGACGATGACCACATCGTGGTCGTAGGCGGAGGATTGATGAGGCATCGCGACATCGCCGGACTGGAACGGAGATGCAGCTTCGCGAGCGCGCGTGGTGAGGCGATGGGGTGGCGGTGAAGCAGGGATGAAGTACCCTGGACGCAAACGAAAAACGCCCCCTTGCGGGAGCGTTTTTCCTGAATCTGGAGCGGGAAACGAGACTCGAACTCGCGACCTCAACCTTGGCAAGGTTGCGCTCTACCAACTGAGCTATTCCCGCTTGGGAGGCGAAATTCTACCTGTTCCAAGGATGGCGTCAAGCGCTTTTTCTCAGGGTCTGCAGGGTGCCCGGCGGCGCGTATCCACGCATGGCGTGGATCTACTACAGCATCCGCGCAAACCGATGGATCCGCATCATCCGTGGATGCAGCGTTTCCAGTAGATCCACGCCATGCGTGGATGGGGCATCACCGTAGATCCATCCAGCGCGTCGAGTAGATCCACGCCATGCGCGGATGGTTGCACCGATGGGCTCAGAGCCCTTTCCTGCGGAAAGGGATCCGACCCTGGGGCTCAGTTGCCCAGCTTCTTCTGCCGCGCACGCTCGCGCGCCGCGCGCTCGTCATCGCGCAGGCTCGGCCAGGCGGCGTGCAGGTACTGCAGGCCCGACCACAGGGTCAGCACAGCGGCAATCGCCAGGGTCCAGTCACCGATGTGGAACACCGGCCAGCCCATCCAGATGTCCTGCACCGGCACGTTCGGAGCCACCGAGTACAGCAGGCACAGCAGTGCGACCATCTGTGCGGTGGTCTTGATCTTGCCAATCATCGCCACGCGCACCTTGGCGCGCTGGCCCAGTTCGGCCATCCACTCGCGCAGCGCCGACACCGCGATCTCACGACCAACGATGACCGCTGCCCAGAACGCCATCCACGGCGTCGGGTGACCCTGCACGATCAGGAACAGCGCCACCGCCACCATCAGCTTGTCCGCGACCGGGTCGAGGAAGGCGCCGAAGGCCGACTCCAGCTGGTAGCGGCGGGCGATCCAGCCGTCGAGCCAGTCGGTGATCGCAGCCAGGCCGAAGATCGCCGCCGAAGCGAAGTTGGTCCAGGTGTAGGGCAGGTAGAACACCAGCACCAGCACCGGGATCATCACGATCCGCAACAACGTCAGCCAGGTGGGCAGGGTCAACTTCATGCTTGCGTGCTTCTCTCTCTACTCGGCCGCATCAGGCGTGGCCAACCCGTGCAGGTTAGCGTAGATACGCGCCGCGAGGGCGTCATTGATGCCTTCCACCCTGGCGATTTCCGCTTCGCCAGCGGCTTTCAGGCCCACAAGACCGCCGAAATGCTTGAGCAGGCTGGCACGGCGGCGCGGCCCGATGCCGGGAATGTCTTCCAGCTTGCTGGTCATCCGCGCCTTCTGGCGGCGGCCGCGGTGGCCGGTGATGGCGAAGCGGTGCGCCTCGTCGCGTACCTGCTGGATGAACTGCAGCGCCGGGTTGGCTGCGCCCGGGCGCAGCTCGCGGCCATCGGGCATCACCAGCGCTTCGTGGCCGGCGCGGCGCTCCACGCCCTTGGCCACGCCCACCAGCAGCACGCCTTCCACGCCCAGGTCAGCCAGCGCGGCCTGTGCCTGCGCCAGCTGGCCGGCGCCACCGTCGATCAGCAGCACGTCCGGCAGCACGCCCTGCTCTTCCACTGCGCGACGGAAACGGCGGTCGATGGCCTGGCGCATGGCGGCGTAGTCGTCGCCCGGCTCGATGCCGCTGATGTTGAAGCGGCGGTACTGCGCGCGCACCGGGCCGGCGGCGTCGAACACCACGCACGAGGCCACGGTCGCTTCGCCCAGGGTGTGGCTGATGTCGAAGCACTCCACCCGCTTGACTGGCTCGGCCAGGCCCAGCATGTCACGCAGCGCATCGCTGCGCGCGTGCTGCGCATTGCGGCTGTTGAGTTCAGTGGCCAGGGTCAGCTGCGCGTTGCGGCTGGCCAGTTCCACATAGCCGGCGCGCTCGCCGCGCACGTTCCACTTCAGCTGCACCTTGCGCTCGGCCGAGGCCGACAGCGCGGCGACCAGCAGGTCGGCATCGGGAATCTCGCGATCCAGCAGGATCTCGCGCGGCGGCTCGAATTCGATGTAGTACTGCGAAACGAAGGCCGCAAGTACCTCTTCCGGGCTCTCCTCGCCATTGGTGCGCGGGAAGAACGGGCGGGTGCCGAGGTTGCGGCCATCACGGAAGGCCAGCAGCAGCACGCAGGCCTGCGAACCCTGCATGGCCACCGCCAGTACGTCCAGGTCGGCGGCACGGCCATCCACGTACTGGCGGGTCTGCATGCTGCGCAGCGAGGAAATCAGGTCGCGGAGGCGCGCGGCCTGCTCGAACTCCAGCGCCTCGCTGGCGGCCTGCATCTGCTCGCCCAGCTCACGGGTCAGCTCGTCGCTCTTGCCTTCCAGGAACAGTGCGGCGCGGCGTACCGATTCGGCGTAGTCCGGCGCCGGCACCAGCTCCACGCAGGGCGCGCTGCAGCGACCGATCTGGTACTGCAGGCACGGCCGCGAGCGGTTGCGGAACACGCTGTCCTCGCAGCTGCGCAGCTTGAACAGCTTGTGCATCAGGTTCAGCGTTTCGCGCACCGCGGTCACGCCGGGATACGGCCCGAAGTAGCGGCCGGGAATGGCACGCGGGCCGCGATGCAGTGCAATGCGCGGCCAGTCCTCGCGGGTCAGCAGCACATGCGGGTAAGTCTTGTCATCGCGCAGCGAGACGTTGTAACGCGGCGACAGCGACTTGATCAGCTGGTTTTCCAGCAGCAACGCCTCGGCTTCCGAGCGCGTCACGGTCACGTCCATGCGCGTGATCTGCGAGATCATCGACATGATCCGCGCGTTCTTCGGGCTGCCGTTGAAATAGCTGCCGACGCGGTTGCGCAGCGCACGCGCCTTGCCCACGTACAGCAGGGTGTCGTCGGCCGCGTACATGCGGTACACGCCGGGGGCGGTGCTGAGCTGGGCCGCGAAGGCCTTGCCGTCGAAGACCGGAGCGGGAACGTCGGTCATTCGCTGATCGGCACTTCGCTGAGCACGCCACTATCGGGATCGAATCGCAGCACGGCGTGGGCGTCGGTCTCGGCGATCCACACCGCACCTGCGCCCACCGCCAGTCCAGCCGGGCCATGCAGGCGGCGCGGCAGCGGCTGGGTGGTCAGTTCGCCGCCGCCCAGGCGCAGCGTGCGCAGGCGACCGTTGCCGGTATCGGCAATCCACAGCAGCGGGGCGTCCGCGCTCAAGGCGATCGCCTGCGGGAACTGCAGGCTGGCCTGCGCGCGCGGGCCGTCTTCACTGCCGAAGCGCCACGGCCCCTGCCCGACCAGCGTCTGCACCAGGTCGCCGCGCAGCTGCAGTGCACGGATCGAGGATCCCAACGCATCGGCGACGTACAGCACCTGCTGCACCACGGCCAGCGCGGTCGGTTGGGCAAAGGCAGCCAGATGGCCGCTGCCATCCCGCTCGTCGATGGAACCACTGCCGGCGCGCCATTGCAGGCTGCGCTGGCCCAGGTGGTAGCTCCAGATACGGTTGTCGCCGGCCATCGCGATGTGCAGCTGGTTGTCGGCGATGGCCAGGCCGACCGGATGGTCCAGCGAGACCTGCCGCGCCTGCGCGACCGGACCTTCCACCGGCGCACCGGGACGCCCGTTGCCACACAGCGTGTCGACGATGCCGGTCAGCAGGTTGATGCGGCGCACCGCGTGGTTGCCGGTGTCAGCGACGTACAGCGAATCGCGCTCCAGCACCAGCGCCTGCGGGCGGTGGAACGCCGCTTCGGCGAGGTTGCCGTCCATGAAATCGGCGGTACCGAGGCCGAACTGGCGCAGGATGCGGCCGCCATGGCTGCATTCGAGAATGCGGTGATGGCCACTGTCGGCGATGTACAGGCGTTCGGTGCTGACCGCCAGCCCCAGCGGGAAACGCAGCGCCTGGCGCGGTTCCGGATGCAGTTCGCTGCCGCCGCGCGGCGGCGCCGAAGGCGCGCCCTGGCACAGCGCGTTCAGGGCGCGCTCCAGTTCACCGGGTGCTCCCTGCCCGACCAGCCGCTGCTGCTCGCGGCCCTGCGCGTCCAGCAGCACCATGGTCGGCCAGGCGGTGACTCCGAAGCGGCGCCAGCCATCCCAGTCGGCATCGAGCAGCACGGGCATGGCCAGGCCCTGGCGGCGCAGCAGCTTCAGTGCGGCATTGGCATCGCGTTCGAAATCGAAGCGCGGCACCTGCAGCACCAGCGGCTGCAGCTTGCCGGGGTGGCGCGACAGCCATTGGCCGAATTCGGCCAGGCGTTGCGCACTCCAGGCGGAGGCCGCATTGACGAACAGCAGTGCGACCGGCCGGCCGCGCAGTTCGGTCAGGGTGCAGGGGGTGGCATTGAGCCAGGTGGCGAACTCGGGCAGGTCCGGGACGGGCTGGACGTTCATGACCCGATTATGCCGGAGTCGGCGTCCTGCAACAGTCGTGCCACCGCACGTTTTGCAGCATCGTCGACCAGCGACCAGACCTGTTCGAAATGATCGCTGCCGCCGGTGTAGGGATCAGGGATCGCTACCCGACCCTGCCCGCCCGACCAGGGCAGGTACAACGCCAGCCGTTCACGCTGCGCCGCCGACGCCAGGCGCCCGGCATCACGCAGGTTGGCCTCGTCGGCACACAGGATCCAGTCGAAACGGTCGAAATCCACGGCCTGCAGCTGGCGTGCGCGCAGGCCACCGATGTCCACGCCGTGCCCGGCCGCGCAGGCGATCGCGCGGCGGTCCGGCGGCTCGCCCACATGCCAGTCGCCGGTGCCGGCCGAATCAACCTGCACCTGCCCGGCCAGCGGCGAGGCATCCAGGCGTGCGCGCAGCGCCCCTTCGGCCATCGGCGAACGGCAGATGTTGCCGAGGCATACGACCAGCAGCCTCATCGCGCCGCCATCGCCTGCAGCAGCCCCTCGGCGCGCTCCAGGTCCTCGGGCGTGTCGATGCCCGGCGGGAACGGCTCGGGCGAGATCGCCACGCTGATCGGGTAGCCCGCTTCCAGCACGCGCAGCTGCTCCAGCGATTCGACCTGCTCGAGCTGGCCTGGCGGCATCGCCGCGAACTGCTGCAGGAAGCCGGCGCGATAGCCGTAGATGCCGATGTGGCGCAGCCAGGCATGGCCGTCCGGCAGCGTGTCGCGGCTGCGCGCGAAGCCGTCGCGGTGCCAGGCGATCGGCGCGCGGCTGAAGTACATCGCTTCGTTGCGCACGTTGCGCACCAGCTTCACCACGTTCGGGTCGAACAGGGTGTGCGCGTCCTCGACGGTCGTGGCGAGGGTCGACATCGGCGCATTGCCAGCGACCAGCGCATCGGCCACCGCGCGGATGCCGGCCGCCGGTGCGAACGGCTCGTCACCCTGCAGGTTGACCACCACCGTGCCATCGGCCCAGCCGGCAATGCGCGCGCACTCGGCCAGGCGATCGGTGCCGGAGGCGTGCGTGGTCGCGGTCATCGCCACCTTCACTTCGGCCAGCCCGGACAGCGCATCGGCAATGCGCTGATCGTCGGTCGCCACCCAGACTTCACGGGCACCGGCCTGCAGCGCGCGGCGCGCCACATGCAGCACCAGCGGCTCGCCGCCCAGCGGGCGCAACGGCTTGCCCGGCAGCCGCGAGGCGGCATAGCGGGCCGGGATGGCGACGACGAATTCGGTCATGCGGGCGGTACTCGGCAGGCTCGTTACAACGGGAATGCGGCCAGCGGCGCGTGAATGCAAGCGCCGCTGCGCCACTCAGTTCGGTCGCAGCTTGTCCAGGCGATCGGTCAGCGCCACCCAGAACGCCGCGGGCAGCTCGGCGCGCAGCGGAACCGCGTAGTGCCAGTCGTTGCCGAACGCACGGCATTTCACCGCGTCCTTCTCGGTCATCAATACCGGCAGCTGGCTGCCGAAGGACAGGTCCTGCGGCTGGTAGACCTGGTGGTCGGCGAACGCATGCGGCACCACGCCGATCCCGCGCGCGCGCAGCATGTCGAAGAAGCGCTGGGGATGGGCAATGCCGGCCACCGCGTGCACGCGCTGGCCCTTGAAGTACGCCAGCGGGCGGGCGCGGCCACCGGCCAGCGGCTGCGCACTGTCGATGTGCAGCGCCATCGGCCACTGGCCGAAGCCACAGGCCTGGGCTGCGGTTTCCTCATCGGCCTGACCGAGGTTGACCACCCGGAAATCGCATTCGCTGGCGCGGCTGACCGGCTCGCGCAACGGCCCGGCCGGAATCATCCGGCCATTGCCGTAGCGACGCTGCGCATCGACCACTTCGATCTCGATGTCGCGCGCCAGGCGGTAGTGCTGCAGGCCGTCGTCGCAGACGATCACATCGCAGCCGGCCTCGATCAGCGCCTTGCCGGCGGCGACACGGTCGCGGTCCACGCGCACTGGCACGCCGGTCTTCCAGGCAATCAGCACCGGTTCGTCACCGCCCTTGGCGGTTGGCGTATCGGCCTGCACCCACAGCGGCTTGTCGGCGTCTTCGCGACCATAGCCGCGGCTGGCCACGCCCGGCTTCCAGCCGGCCGCGCGCAGGCGCTCGACCAGGGCAATGGTCAGCGGCGTCTTGCCGGTACCACCGGCGGTGATGTTGCCGACCACGATGACCGGCACCGGCAGCGAGTGGCGCTTGCGCCAGCCACGCCGATAGGCGCGCCGGCGCAGTGCGGTGACACCTGCGTACAGGGGCGCCAGCAGGCGCATCGTCCACGGAACCGGGGTGCCGTCGTACCAGTACGGCGGGGTCTGGGTACCCTTGCCGGCCATCAGTCCTGCCTTTCGCGGAACTGCATGCTGTGCAGATGCTGGTACAGGCCGCCCAGTTCGAGCAGCTCCTTGTGGGTGCCGCGTTCAACGATGCGGCCATGGTCCATCACCAGCACCTGGTCGGCATGCTCGATGGTCGACAGGCGGTGCGCGATGACCAGCGTGGTGCGTTCCGGCATCAGGCGCTGCAGCGCATCCTGCACCAGACGCTCGGATTCGTTGTCCAGCGCCGCAGTGGCTTCGTCGAGGATCAGGATCGGAGCATCGCGCAGGATCGCGCGGGCAATCGCCAGGCGCTGGCGCTGGCCACCGGACAGCAGCGCGCCGTTCTCACCCACCGGGGTCTGCAGCTGCTGCGGCATGCGTGCGATGAATTCCCAGGCGTTGGCAGCTTCGGCGGCCGCACGGATCTGCTCGTCGGTCGCTTCCATGCCATAGGCGATGTTGGCGGCGATGGTGTCGTCGAACAGCATCACCTTCTGACCGACCATCGCCACCTGGCGGCGCAGGTCGGCCAGCGGGTAGTCGTCCAGGGCCACGCCATCGAGGGTGATGACACCGCCGCTGGGCTCGTAGAAGCGCGGCACCAGCCGGATCAGGCTGGTCTTGCCGCTGCCCGAACGACCGACGATGGCCGTCACCGTACCCGGCCTGGCAACGAAGCTGATGTCATCCAGGGCAATGCCACTGTCTTCGCGATAGCGCAGCATGACGTGGTCGAACGCCAGTTCGCCGCGTACGCGCTGCACGCGGTGCTGGCCCTCGTCACGCTCCACCGGCATGTCGATGATGCCGAACAGGCGCTCGGCGGCGGAAACACCGCGCGAAATCGAGGTCTGTACGCTGGTCAGGCGACGCAGTGAGGGAATGATGGCCATCATCGAGGTCATCAGGCCCATGAACTGGCCGGCATTGAGGCGGCCCGCGAGGGCTTCGCGGGTCGACACCCAGACGATCACCGCCAGCGCCAGTGCGGCCAGGAACTGCACCACGCTGGACGCGGCGGCGCGGGTAACCTCGACCTTCATGTTCAGCGCCAGCATGCGGTTGGCCAGGCGCGAATAGCGCGAGATCTCGTGCTGCTGGGTGCCATGCACCTTCACTTCCTGCTGCGCGGCCAGCGACTGCTCGGCGGTCTGGGCCATCGTGCCCATGCCGTCCTGGATGCCGCGGCTGATGCGCCGGTAGCGCTTGCCGACGTAGGACACGATCACGCCGATCAGCGGCACCACCACCAGCATCGCCAGGGTGACCTTGACGCTCATCTGCAGCATCACCGCCAGCATCGCGATGATGGTGAGGGTATCGGCCACCACGGTCTTCAGCGCGTCGGCGCTGGCCTGGGTGACCTGTTCCGTATCGAAGTTGAGGCGGCTGACCATCACCGGCGTCGCTTCGGTATCGAAGTGCGACGACGGCAGGTGCAGGTACTTCTGCAGCACCTGCTCACGCAGGTCGCGGACCACGCTGCGGCCGGTCTTGGCCAGCGTGTAGTCGCTGACCCAGGTGGCCACGCTGCGCATCAGGAACAGGCCGAGGATGGTCAGCGGCAGCACCACGGCCGCGCGCGGCTGCGGATCGACGAAACCTTCGTTGACCAGCGGCTCCATCAGCTTGGTGAAGTGGTAGCCGGCCAGGGCTTCGACCACCATGGCGATGACCGCGCCCACCATGAATACCCAGTAGGTGCGGGTGTAGCCCAGCAGACGTTTGTAGATCGGCCACACCGGCGCGTGATGGGAACTCATGGACGCACCTCTGGCGCAGTTGCAATGGCGATACGACGGAAACCGAGCTGACCGAGCGCGTCCTGCGCAGTCACCACGGCTTGGTAGGGAGTACGCGCGTCGGCGCGCAGCAGCACGGGCTGGCTGCGATCACTGCCGGCGACGGCGGCGATGGTCTGCTTGACCGACTCGACATCGCTGCGCAGCACTTCCTGGTCATTGATGAAATAGCGTCCTTCGGCGTTGATCAGCACGCTGAGCGAACGCGGCGGCTCGTTGTTGGGCTGCTGGCTGGCGGTAGGCAGCTGCACCTGCAGCGTCGAGCGCGCATCGAAGGTGGTGGTGACCACGAAGAAGATGATCAGCACCAGGATGACGTCGATCAGCGGGACCAGATCGATATGCGGCTCATCCTGGGATCGGTCATTGCCGATACGCATCGATCAGGCCTTCGCCGTGGCGGCGTTGGCGGGGCGTGCCGACGGTGACGGGTTCATCACCCCCGGGCGACCGTCGAGCGTGTCCAGCAGGGCGCTGGCTTCCTGCTCCATCTCCACCACGTAGCCGTGGATGCGGCCCTTGAAGTAGCGATGGAACATCAGTGCCGGGATGGCCACGATCATGCCGGTGGCGGTGCACACCAGGGCCTTGCCGATACCGCCGGCCAGCTGGTTCACATCACCCACGCCATGGTCGAGGATGCCAAGGAACATCTGGATCATGCCGATCACGGTGCCCAGCAGGCCCAGCAGCGGGCCGGCCGAAGCGATGGTGCCCAGCGCGTTGAGGAAACGCTCCATGCGATGCACCAGATGGCGACCGGTATCCTCGATGCGCTCGCGGATCTGGTCGCGCGGGCGGTTGCGGGCTTCCAGCGCGGCCGCCAGCAGCGCGCCCAACGGCGAGTTGGCGCGCAGGGTCTGCAGGTGCGCCGGGTCAAGCTTGCCGCGCGCGGCCCAGTTGCGCACTTCCTGGCCGAGGCCGGGCGGCAGCACCTCCGTTCGCCGCAGGGACCAGAAACGCTCCAGGATGATCGCCAAAGCCAGTACGCCCAACAGCAGCAGCGGCACCATCGGCCAGCCACCGGCCTTGACCAGTTCCCACACGTTTCAACCCTCCGGCCCAACGGCCGCTTGTTCGATCGGCGATAGGATAGCAGCCGACCGCGCCCGCCCAGCGGCATCCCACCACCGGGATGCATGGATACGCTGTTCACGCAGCTGCAGCCCTTGTGCGCCAAGCCATACGCGGATCGCACCAGACTCCACGGTGGACACCACCTCGGCCCCCTGCGCCTGCCAGCGCCGGACCACGTCCCGGCGCGGGTGGCCGAAACGGTTCTGGTGCCCGGCCGAGACCAGTGCCAGCCGGGGGGACACCGCCGCCACCCAGGGCGCGCTGGAGCTGCCGCCGCTGCCATGGTGCGGCACCAGCACCACATCCGCCTTCAGCGCCGCCGGAGACGCCCGCAACAGCGCCTGTTCGGCCGGACGGCCGATGTCCCCCGGCAGCAGGACCACGCCATGGGCGCCGGCCACGCGCAGCACGCAGCTGTCCTCGTTTTCGGCCCGCTGGCTGCCGGCATCCGGGTGCAGCACCTGGAAATCGACGCCGTCCCAGTGCCAGCGCAGGCCGCGCTGGCAACGCCCGGCCCCGGCGATCGTACTGCCTGGCGGCGCCAGCAATGACAGACCCGGCAGCTGAAGACGCAGGCGCGGCAGGTTGCCCGCATGATCGAGATCGTCGTGGCTGAGCAGCACCCGCTCGGGCGGAGCCTGGCCCAACGCCCGCAGTGACGGAACCAGAATTCGCTCACTGCCCTCGCCCCCGTTCGGCGGCCCCACGTCATACCAGAGCGCATGCCGCGCGGTACGCAGCAACACCGCCGTACCCTGGCCAACGTCGTGCACCAGCAGCTCCAGCTCCCCCTCGGCCGGGCGCTCACGCGCCGGCCACAGCAGCGGCAGGCACAGCAGCAGGCCAGCCAGCCCGCCCCCGGCACCGCGTGGCAGCAGCCCCCAGAACACACCCAGCAGCGCCGCCGGCACGGCCCAGGCCGGCGCCTCGGCCAGCCACCACATCGCCTGCGGGTGCGCCGCCAGCGGCTGCAGGGCCTGCCAGCTGATCTCGAACAGCCACGCCGCCGCACGCCACGCCCAGCACCCGGCCCCCTCATGCAGCACCTGCAGGGCGGTGCCCAGCAGCGACAGCGGCACCACCAGCAGGGTCCACCAGGGAATGACCGGCAGGTTCACCAGCGGCCCCAGCCAGGCGGTGCCACCGAACAGCGCGATGCCCAGCGGCAACAGGCCGACGCTGGCTACTCCCTGTGCAGCCAGGAACCCGCGCAGGTTGGCAGCCATCCCGCGCGGACGTCCCTGTGGCAGGCACCACACCAGCCACAGCACGCCACCGAAGCTGAGCCAGAAACCCGCTGACAGCACCGACAGGGGCGCCGGCAACAGCAGCGCCAGCGCCGCCAACGCAAGCCCCTGCACGGCACCGAGCGGGCGCCGCCCGCTGCGTGCCAGTGCGATCAACCCGATCATCAGCGCCGTGCGCACGGTCGGCAACTCGCCGCCGGCCAGCAGCGCATAGCCTGCTGCGGCCAGGGCCGCGGCGCAGGCCGCCGCCTGCGGACGTGGCCAACGGCACGCCAGCAGCGGGCACAGCCACCACAGCCCCCGGCACAGCAGCGCCCCCAGCCCCGCCACCACCCCGACATGGAACCCGGAAATGGCCACCAGATGGGTCAGTCCCAGCGCCCGCAACCGATCCCAATCACTGTCGGACAGGCCACGCGTATCGCCCAATGCCAACGCCCGCACGAAGCGCGCGGCCGGATGGGCCACCTGCGCGGCAATGGCGGCACTGGTGCGCTCACGCCATGCCGGCAGGCCATGCGCGGCCTGCAGCTCACGCGCGCTGGCCGGCGCCCGCACTGTCCCACTGCCGGACACGCCTCGCAGCAACGCATGGCGCTCACCGTCGAAACCACCGGGATTGATCCGCGAACGCGGCGCCCGCACGCGCAGGGCCAGATGCCACTGCGCGCCGGCCAGGACCTGATGGCGCCCTCGCCCGGCGTCGCTGGGATCGGTGGTACGCCAGGCATCGTTCCAGGTGACCTGCAGGCGTTTGCCACGCAGTGATGGCAGGTCGGTGCTCTCATTGACCTGCAGCAGGAAGCGGGTGTGCGCGGCGCCGTGATCCGGCAGATCGATGACCCGGCCACTGACCACCACATTCCGTGGCGGCTGGCCCGGTGGAAGCTGCTCCTGCAGCGCCCAGTGCCCGTGCACCGCCGTCCAGCCGACACCGAACAGCACGACCGCAGGCAGACGCCCGCGCCAGCGCAGCCCCCACCCTGCGCTGCCGAGCACGATCATCAGCGTGCAGGCCCACAGCGGCGGCAGCAGCGGCAGCTGCACGCAGGCCAGCGCGCCCAGCGTCAGCGCCGCAGCGGCGCCACTGCCCAGCAAGGGAGACTCGGAACGCTCATCGGCCATGCAGCCAGCCTGCCGCCGCCGGCAGCAGGTTGCCTATCGGGACTTGCCCCGAAGCTGCGTCAGCGTCGAACGCTGCCGCGATGGAAGTTGACCCGGAAGCTCGCGCCGCCCCCCGAGGCTTCGCCGACACTGACCGAGCCACCGTGGTGCTGCACGATTTCCTTCACCAGGTGCAGGCCGAGACCACTACCGCTGCCCGCCGCGCGCAGGCGATGGAACGGTTCGAAGATCGCCTCACGGTCGCCCACCGGAATGCCCGCGCCCTGGTCGCTGACTTCCAGCAACCCGCGCGTATCCAGCCGCACGCAGATGGTGCCACGGCCACCGCCATGCACGATCGCGTTGTGTACCAGGTTGGCGATCACCCGCCCCAGCGCCAGGCTGTCGCCGTGGATCCACACCGGCGCTTCCGGCGCATCCACTTCGAAGCCATAACCGGCGCCAACCACCAACGGCGCCAGGTCCGCCGCTGCTTCACGCACCAGCAGGGCCAGGTCCAGCCGCTGCAATGCACCCACGTTGCGGTCCAGGCGCTGCAGGTCGAGCAGGTGCTCGGCAACATTGCCCAGCCGTGCCACGTCGGTCAGCAGCTGCGATTTCAGCTCGCCCTGCGGCAGCTGCGACAGGCGCGCCTGCACCACGGCGATCGGCACGCGCAGCTCGTGCGCGGCGTCGGCAAGGAACTTGTCGCGCGCGGCATAGCCCTGCTGCACTTTGTCGATGGCGTCGTTGAACGCTTCCACCAGCGGTGCCACTTCCGTGGAGACCAGCTGCGCATCCAGGCGTGCACCGGGCTGGCCGATGTCCAGTTCCTTGGCCTGCTGCGCGGAACGGCGCACGCCTCGCATCGCACGGTGGATCACGGTCGGCATCACCAGCAGCGTGACGACGATCAGTGGCAGGAAGAACCACAGGCCGATCAGGCGCAACACCATCAGCGCGCCATCCAGCAGCCCGCCCTTGGGTGCGCCACCGACCATCACCGTGATGCGGCGCCCATCCTCGTTGCGGATCATGACCCGCGCCACGTCCAGATAGGGCGGTACCAGCGAACCCAGTTCAGTGGCACCCACGGTCGGCAGGCGGGCGAGCAGCGACGCGTGGATTGCCGGAATGGTGCCGCGCTCCAGCCACATGCCCTTGTCGTCCACAGCGGCGAACCAGAGATTGCCGCCGGCGTTGGCATCGAGCTTGTCCCAGCGCGCCTGGTCCAGCACCAGGCGGCCGCCTTCGCTGTGCACCGCCTTGGCCACGGCCTCGGCAACGAACATGTCCATGCCCCAGGAGTCCTTGTCCCCCCAGGTCAGGATCAGCGCGACCACCGCGAACAGCACGGTAAAGGCCTGCGCCAGGAACAGGCGCCAGGCCAGGCCAAGGGTGATCGAACGGATCGGACGTGCCATCTCAGGCCTCCGCCAGCAGGTAGCCGACGCCCCGTATCACGTGGATCTCCACGCCGGCACCGGCCTGCTGCAGCGCCTTGCGCAGCTTGGAGATGTGCGCGTCGAGCGCATTGGACTGGATCTCATCGTCGAAACCGTACACCGCAGCCTCCAACGCACTGCGGGTGACCGTGCGCCCCTGCCGCATCGCCAACGCCTGCAGCACCAGCACCTGCCGCCGTGGCAATGCCAGTGGCTGGCCCTCCACCTGTGCCTGCAGCGATTCGAAATCGAACTCGAGCCGCCCCAGCCGCAGGCTTGGCGTCACCATCGCCGAGGGCCTGCGCGAAACGGCGCGGATGCGTGCCATCAGTTCCTCGATCGCCACCGGCTTGACCAGATAGTCGTCGGCACCGACGTCCAGGCCTTCGACCTTGTCCGACAGCGTGCCCTTGGCGGTCAGCATGATCACCGCCAGGTTCGGCCGCAGCGCGCGCGCCGTCGCGACGAAGCCGGCGCCATCGCCATCGGGCAGCTGACGGTCGAGCAGCAGCAGCTGGTGCACCGGTTCGCGCAATGCGAGCGCGGCCTCGGCAAGACTGCCGACCACGTCGGCGACCACGCCCTGCCGCTCCAGGCCCGACTGCAGGGCACGGGACAGATCAGGATCGTCTTCGACCAGGAGGATGCGCATCAGGGACTCGTCAACCGGAAACGCTGCCGATCATAGTGCCTGGCGCCGTGATTTTGCGCCCATGCATGCCGAACGCGCGGGCGCAATGTTCTGACAATGTTGCCCCGTCACCATGCGCAGCCATCCCCTGCAACGTGGCTGATCGATGCCGTCGCTGTCCCCGACCCTGCTGCGCCCGCTGCTGTTCACCGCTGCCCTCGGCGTGCCGCTGCTCGCCCATGCTGCCGGGCAGGACCCGGGCGTGCAGGCCGGCATCAGCGCTGGCGCCACCTCCGGCGCATACGCGCACTATGACGTCAAACCGCTGGTGGTACCGGCCGTTGCCTGGCAGGGCGAGCGCTTCTTCGCCAGCCCCGGCTCGCTGGGCATGTACCTCTACAAGGGCCAGGGACTGCGCCTGTCGGCGGCGGTCACGCCCTACACGCTGCGCTTCAAGACCGACGATGTGAACGATGCGCAGCTGCGCCGCCTGCACAGCCGGCAGATGTCGGCCATGGCGGGGATCAACGGTGAGTACAGCGCCGACTGGGGCATGGTCGAGGCCAGCGTGATGCGGGAAGTCACCGGCCATAGCGGCGGTATCGAGTCGCGCCTGCATTACAGCTACCCGATCCAGGCAGGTCGCTTCACCTGGGTGCCGCGGGCGGGCGTGGTGCATTCCAGTGCACGGCTGCTCGACTACTACTACGGCATCAGCGACGAAGAAGCGCTGCGCTCGGGCCTTGCCGCCTACCGCCCGGGCAGTACCACGTCGCCGAGCCTGCAGATCGCGGTCAGCACGCCGCTGGGCACGAAATGGCGCGCCACCGGCGTGGTGGCCAACCAGTGGTTCGGTGATGCAGTGAAGGACAGCCCGATGGCACGACGTGGCACGCAGACGTCAGCCTTCGTTTCCCTGATGCGCGCCTTCTGAGCGCGTGCCCCCTACGGACAAGGACCCCCCATGGCCTCCGTCTCCCCCGCCACCGAAGCCCACGCGATCCTGCGCGCGCCCGACCTGGACAGCGCCGAGCGCGTCTATCTGGGGCTGATGCCCGACCTTGAACACGTGAACGCACTGGCACGCCGTGCAGTGGGCCTGTCACGCGTTGCCGACGCCGCACGCGGCTATGCGCTGTCGATGACCCTGGTCGGACTGCGCCTGCAGGAGCTAGAGATGGGCGAACCGACGGCCCGGGAACATCGCCAGGCGACCCTGCGCAGCCTGCGCCAGGCCTTCAGCGCCTGACGACACACGCACGGACACTGTCGCCGCACCCTTGCGGCGGCACCCGCATTCACTGCATCAGCAGAGAAGCCCGCGCGGCAGCGTCGCTCAGCGCAGCGTGGTCCACGCCAGCAGCGCGCACAGGATCGCAACCCAGATCACTGCCTTGAACGTGCCTTCCAGCATGTTGCCGCCGAACAGGCGTTCCAGGAACGGATTGGGCCTGGACACCGGGACGTGATCGCTCATGCGGCAGCTCCTTGCAGTGATGGCGCGGTTGCGCGGTAGCGCCGAGTCTACGCCTGCGCGGCCCGGATTCATCGGCGCCTGCCTGCCTTTGGCGACGCAATCCCCGCCTTCGTCGCAGGCCGGCTGCGGTGCCCGGCCGGCCATGCCAGCCTGCATGCACTTTCCCGCTGGAGCACCGTGCCATGCCGATGCTTGCCCTGATCCTGCTGTTCTCCAGCCTGTTCGGCAACGGCAGCGGGCCCACCGAGGATGCCCTGCGCAGCCAGATCCTGCGCACCGAGGGCCCGCAGGACACGCATGAAGCGCTGCCCCTGCAGCTCTATCACCTGCGCCAGGACCGCGTGCTGCGCCTGGGCAGCCAGCAACCGGCAGGCGACCACGGCGGCAGCCCTCATGCTGCGCTGGCCCGGGTACGTGTGGCGCAGCTGTGGGAGCGCGTCGATGGCCACTGGCGGATTCAGCGTTCGATCACCATCACCCGCTGATTTCACGCCACTGAACCGGTAGGGAGGCGGCTTCGCGGAAACGCCGGGGCACTGTCCCCGGAACGAAAAAAGCCGGCCCCGGGGCCGGCTTTCATCCTTTCCACCGCTACACCGGCAACGCCGGGAGCAGGTGGTGGGCGGTACAGGGTTCGAACCTGTGACCCCTACCATGTCAAGGTAGTGCTCTACCGCTGAGCTAACCGCCCATCTTGTTCTTGCCGCCCGAAGACTGGCCTTGTTACGTAAAAACCCGGCGCCAGGGCCGGGCTTTGCAGTTCACGACAGCCCTCCTGCGAGGACTTCGTGGTGGGCGGTACAGGGTTCGAACCTGTGACCCCTACCATGTCAAGGTAGTGCTCTACCGCTGAGCTAACCGCCCGTTTTGCTTCTGCATTTCCGCGATTGCGTCTGTGCAGGCCGCGTATATTACGGATGCCGGCAGGGAAGCGCAACACTTTTGTGAAGATGATGCTGCACTGCCGCGTTCAGCCCAGGCTGGCTTCCTTCAGCTGCCGGATCTGGTCACGCACGCGCGCGGCATCCTCGAATTCCAGGTCCTTGGCGTGCTGGTACATCTGCTGTTCCAGCGCCTTGAGACGGACCCCAAGCTGCGCCGGCGACAGCGAACGATAGTCGGCCGCCTCTTCGGCCACGCCCGCCCGGCCCTTGCCCTTGCCCTTCTTGGCTTCCTTTTCCGCGGCATCCGAACGCGCGCCTTCGAGGACATCGACGATCGGGCGCGCCACCGAGCGCGGCACGATGCCATGTTCCTCGTTGTACTCGACCTGCTTGGCGCGGCGACGGTCGGTTTCATCGATTGCCGCCTGCATCGAACGGGTGATCCTGTCGGCATACAGGATCGCCTTGCCACGCACGTTGCGGGCAGCGCGGCCGATGGTCTGGATCAGCGAGCCGGTGGAACGCAGGAAGCCCTCCTTGTCGGCGTCGAGGATCGCCACCAGCGATACCTCGGGCATGTCCAGGCCCTCGCGCAGGAGGTTGATGCCGACCAGCACATCGAACTTGCCCAGGCGCAGGTCGCGGATGATCTCCACGCGCTCGACCGTGTCCACGTCCGAGTGCAGGTAGCGCACGCGGATGCCATGCTCGGTCAGGTATTCGGTGAGGTTCTCGGCCATGCGCTTGGTCAGCGTGGTGACCAGCACGCGGTCACCCGCCTTGATGCGCTCGTTGGCCTCGCTCATCAGGTCGTCGACCTGGGTACCCACCGGGCGGATCTCCACCACCGGATCGATCAGGCCGGTCGGGCGCACCACCAGCTCGGTGATCTCGTCACCGGCCTCGCGGTATTCGTAAGGCCCCGGCGTGGCAGACACGTAGATCGCGCGCGGGCAGCGCTCCTCCCATTCCTCGAAACGCAGCGGACGATTGTCCAGCGCCGACGGCAGGCGGAAGCCGAACTCCACCAGGGTCTCCTTGCGCGAGCGGTCACCCTTGAACATGGCGCCGATCTGCGGAATGGTCACATGCGATTCGTCGATCACCAGCAGCGCATCGGCCGGCAGGTAGTCGAACAGGGTCGGCGGCGGCTCGCCGGCGTTCTTGCCGGTCAGGTGCCGTGAGTAGTTCTCGATGCCGTTGCAGTAGCCGACCTCGGCCATCATTTCCAGGTCGAACTGCGTGCGCTGGGCCAGGCGCTGCGCCTCCACCAGCTTGTTCTGCGCGTAGAGCTGCTCCAGCCGTTCCTTCAGCTCCACCTTGATCGTCTCGATCGCCGCCAGCACGCGCTCACGCGTGGTCGCATAGTGGGTCTTCGGGTAGACCGTGAAGCGCTGCATGTTGCGCAGCGTCTCGCCGGTCAGCGGGTCGAACAGGGTGATCTTCTCGACCTCGCCATCGAACAGCTCAAGGCGCAGCGCCTCGCTGTCCGACTCGGCCGGGAACACGTCGATCACTTCGCCGCGCACGCGGAAGGTACCGCGCTGCAGCTCGTACTCGTTGCGCGTGTACTGCAGCTGGGTCAGGTGGTTGATCAGGTCGCGCTGGTCGATGCGCTCGCCCCTGGACAGGATCAGGCGCAGCGACAAGTAGTCTTCCGGTGCACCCAGGCCATAGATCGCCGACACCGTCGCCACCACGATCGCATCCGGGCGCGACAGCAGGGTCTTGGTCGCGGCCAGGCGCATCTGCTCGATGTGCTCGTTGATCGAACTGTCCTTCTCGATGAAGGTGTCCGACGACGGCACGTAGGCTTCCGGCTGGTAGTAGTCGTAGTAGCTGACGAAATACTCCACCGCGTTGTGCGGGAAGAACGCCTTGAACTCGCCATACAGCTGCGCCGCCAGCGTCTTGTTCGGCGCCATGATCAGCGTCGGCTTCTGCACGTTCTGGATGACGTTGGCGATGGTGTAGGTCTTGCCCGAGCCGGTCACGCCGAGCAGGGTCTGCTTGGCGATGCCGGCCTCGAAGTTGCTGGTCAGCTTCGCGATGGCATCGGGCTGGTCGCCCGCCGGCGAATACGGCGAGACAAGTTCAAAACTGTCGCTCATGGTGTTGCCAGTTCCCGGGAAGGATGAGTATACGGGGCAAGGGGTGACGGCTGGCTGAGGGGTCGCCGGGCAGCCCGCCACGGGGATTCCCGATGGCGGCCGCACAGCCCGGCGCGGAGGCTGGATACATGTACTCGACCCATGCCCCCTGCCCCCTCGGCCCCCGCTCAGCGCGGGGCGTGCACCTGACTGAACTGCTGGTGGTCATCGCCGTGCTGGCGGTGCTGCTGGCCGCGTCCTGGCCGGCGCTGCAGCCCCTGCTGCTGCGGCAACGCGCCGATGCACTGCAGCTGACCCTGCACGCGAGCCTGTCCAGCGCGCGCAGCGAGGCAGTGCGCAGGCGTGAGCTGATCGGCCTCTGCGCCAGTGTCGACGGCCTGCGCTGCAGCGACGACTGGAGCGCAGGCTGGATCATCTACCGCAGTGGCGACCGGCGCGGGGAGCCGGCGTCGTCGGAGGTGATCCTGAGCCATCACACTGGGCGCTCGGACGTCTCGATCCATGCCCAGGCCAGCAGTGGGCGCCCGCAGCTGTTCTTCCAGGCAGATGGACGCAGCCCGGGGGCCAACCTGACCCTGCGCATCTGCGCAGGCAACCGGCTGCACGGTGCGCTGATCGTCAACAATGGCGGCCGCGCCCGCAGTGAGCGCGTGGACCGCGATACACCCTGCTGAATGCTCTCGCAGAAAAGCAAAAGCCGCGATTTCTCGCGGCTTTTGCAGTATCTGGCGCCCGAAGTTGGACTCGAACCAACGACCCCCTGATTAACAGTCAAGTGCTCTAACCGGCTGAGCTATTCGGGCGGGGAGGCGCATTGTACTGGTCGATTACAGGAAGATCAACACCTGTTTCACCAGCAGCTGGCAACGCCGCCGTCAGCCGTCTTGCGGTTGGCCTGGTCCACGCTCATCGTGCCGCAGCTGTCCTTGGCCTGCGTGCCCTGCGGGGTGGCGGTGATGGTGAAGCTGGTGCCATCCCCCTTGTAGTCCAGGTTGTAGCGCACGGTACCGCCATCACGCGGCGACACCTTGGTCGGCAGCGCGTAGCCGGTGTAGGAGTTGTTGCTGGTGTGGTAGCGCTCGGCACGCTGCGCGTACTCGGCCAGGTCCGCCTTCACCACCGCACGATGCGATCGGCGCACGTACTCCTGATAGGACGGAATGGCGATCGCCGCCAGAATGCCGATGACGATCACCACGATCATCAACTCGATCAGCGTGAAGCCAGCCGCGCGGCGAGGCATGGGAGTGTGCAACATGAGCGTGGATCCTCGCACTGGGGTTACTGGAGCTGGCGCCAGGACTGGCGACCGCACGGGTAAGGCAGATACAGCGACTGGCTGCCCGCCGCACCGACGGCCATCCAGCAGGTGCTGCCTCCGGGCGGCCCCTTGTTTTCCGTCGGACGTGGCAGCACGGACAACGAGACGTCACGCACCGGCGCGGTTCCCCCGGTCTTCAACGCGATCGCCGCGGTCCCTGATCCGGGCTGGCTACCGGCCGGCGAGCCGTAGCGGACGTTCTCCAGCATCGGCAGGCCGCTGATCGACGACAGTCCGAACAACCAGTTCGAGCCACTGGTCGAACAGCCGACCGTTTCCATGTTGGGCACATAGGTCGGCATGAAGACGATGCCACTGACCAGGGTCGGATTGCCAACCGCGCGCTCGCCATTGCCGGCAGGCAGCTGGATCATCCAGCCGCGCGCATTGGCTGGAGCCGCACCCGCCGTGATCTTGCGCTCATCAGCCCCTGCAGCGGCGGCTGCTGCCGTGTACGGAACCAGGTTGGCAGCGGTCACCGTCGAGGTCACCGTCTTGCCCGACAGATCGTTCACGGCATACAGCGCCTGCTGCGCCTTGTCATCCTTGTCGCTGGTGAACGAGAAGCTGCCGGTGCCGAAATACAGCATCACGCCACCGGAGGGCCCGGTCGCGGCGGTCATGCCACCGGTGATCGGCTGGCGGTAGGTCTTGTTGGAGGAGTCCTGGGCCGCCTGGCTGGTGAACATCGGCACGGTCAGCGTGGTATTCGCACTGCTGGTCAGGTCGAACTTCCACACCGCGCCACGCTGATCGGCTGCATAGACGGTGTCGGCCAGTCCATCACGGCCGCGCGCATCCTGGCTCGCGCCGGTCCAGCGATCGACCACGACCACATTGCCCAATCCATTGTCCCCGGAGATGCCGGCGCCTGAGGTGCCCTCGACCGCTTCGATCATCCGGATGTCGCCGGTGGCCATATCGACCACGAACAGCACCGCCTTGCCGTTGGCGCTGCCGTAGCCATTGCCGAAGATCGCCTTCCAGGCCACGCCGGTACCACTCTTCACCGGCACGATGACCGGCTTGCCCAGCACGAAGCCGATGTTGTTGCGTACCTCGTCCCTCAGCGACGAGTTGATGTCGCTGATTTCCCACAACACGTTGCCGGTGCCGAAGCTGTCCGGCGTGGTGACGTCCAGTGCGAACACCGAACGGCCACCGGCACCGGTGGTACCCACCAGGCTGGTCTGCCAGCTGCTGCCATTGAAGGTATCGGACACGGCAACCGGGCCATCGACGTAATAGCGATGACGGAACGTCTGATCGGCGGTGTCGGACTTATAGGGGAACAGCAGGTTGGCCATATGGCCCAGCGCGGTAGCCGGGATGTAGGCGAAGCTCTCCTTGCCACCCGTGCCATCCTGCTTGGCATCAGCCTTCATGCCGCCATCGAAGGCATGCAGCATGCCGTCGTTGGCACCGACATACACCATGTACCGCTGCGACTTGGCCTTGGTGGCCAGGTAGTCCGTATAGCTCTTGGCGTAGGTGCCACCGAGCTGGCGGTAACCGTAGTCGTCCAGCGGCGAGCTCACCACCGGCGCCGAATTGACGATGTCACCCAGCGGCGTGGTCCGGTCGCGGTACTTGCCGCCGTTGCGGACTTCGGTCGAGCTGTCGGCACTGAGATAGTTGATGGCGCTGGCCAGGTCGGCCTTGATCGTCGTCAGCTTGTCGCTGGAACAGACCAGCATCGTCGCGTACTTGCCGCTGGGCTTGCTGCACAGATCCTGCAGGCTGATGCGGGCGCTGTTGAAGTCCACCGGCGAACCCAGCTTGTTGGCCACGATCCGGCGACCGGACGATGTCAGGCGGCTGGAGGCTTCCCACACCTCGGTGAGTTCCGCCACCTGGTCGGCGTTGACCTTGACGCTGGATGCGGTCAGCTTGCTCGACCAGTCGGTGCCACTGTTGGTGATGTCATAGCGCGGGGTCACCGCCAGCGAGCCGGTGCCGATGCGCGCACCACTGATGCCGATCGTTCCCGACGGCGATGCACCACCGGTGATCGAAGACAGCACCCGGCGCATGGCCTCAGTGACATCTGCCGGGGTCTGTGCGTTGATGAATTCGCCACGGCTGTTCACGGCCGCGTGCCACAGTTCATCGATGACGGTACCGTCATCGACATTGATCGGGTTGCCGTTGCCGGCCCAGTTCGGCGGGTTCTTGTAGGGATCGTCGGTCGCTGCCTGGTTGACGCCATAGATCTTGCCCTGCGCGCCCAGGGTCACGCCGTAGAAATTCATGTGCAGGTCGGTCTGGCAGTCCAGGCGCTTCCAGTCCGGGCTGCTCTTGTCCAGCGAATTGCACTTGTCACTGACCGGCACCTGCCCGGCCGGGAAGCTGGTCCCGGTACGCAGGGGCGTGCGGGAACCGGCATAGGCCGCCGCCGCGATGTCGGCGATGGTATTGCTGTAGCCATCGGCGAACGGAATGGACGGCAGATGGGTCGAGTTCACCGAATCGGCATCACCGAAACCGCTGTTCGCCGTGTTGCCGGAGTTGGTGTAGCCGTCGGTGAACAGCATGCCGCCGTTGCGCTGGCAGGCCAGCTGGACCGGCGCGCCGCTATCGGTACGGCGGAACTGGTCCACCAGGTACTCCACGGCGCGACGATTGGGCGTGCCGCCACTGGCGGTCAACCCGTAGATCTGCGAGTACAGATCAGCACGGTTGGTGACCATGTCGTACATGGTCGCGTTGCTGAGCTTGTTGATGGTGAAGTAGCCCACGCGCATCGTGTCCACGCTGACCAGCGCGGCCGTCGACGAACCGACGATCGCCAGCACACGGTTGCGGTGGTACTGGAACCAGTTGGCAAAGTTCTGGATCGCGGCGTTGTAGGCCGCGGAACTTGAATAGTTGCCCGACTTGATCTGGTAGCGGCGCATGTCGCAGCCGGGGCCACAGGCCCCTGCGATCAGCGGCCGGCTGGCATTGTCGGTCTTGTAGCCCGCCGGTGCCGGCGCCGCCGCTGGCAGGTAGAACGTGGCCGGGAAATAGGTCACCGCATAGGTGGTGTTGCCGGTGTTGCTGATCGCCGCCGTACTCCAGCCACGGCCGGTGTAATAGGAGTTACCGGTGCCGGACAGGTCGGGAATCCGCATGCCGCTGACGAACTGGAACTGCTCCGCCGTCGTGGAACGGTCGGTCGTCATGTTGTACACGGCGTTGTAACCGCGCTGGCCCGAACGCGGATCGGCGCGGGTCTGGGTGAGCACCGCGTCAGCCCAGAGCGTGCCATCGGCATTGGTCCACGGGCGGTAGGTCACGTCCGGGTTGAAGTAGCTGGCGTTGTAGACATGCGAACGGGCGAAGCCGTAGATGTCCAGCGGCGGAATGGCGCGACCCGGCGAATACTCCTTGTTGAAATCCGCGTGCGGGTACAGGTAGAGATAGCAGTCCACCGAGTTGTTGGCGCACGCCGTACCCACGCTGAAGAAGCTTCCATCGTTGTTGAAGAAGCTGCCGTTGCTGGAATTCCAGCGCATGCGGCCGTCACCACCGGGGAACATGCGCTCGAAGTTCATCGAACCCGAATCGTCCACCGCCATGATGAACGCCGGTGTCGCGCGCGTCTGCACGTTCATCGGCTCCTGTGCCAGCACGCCCTGCGCCTGTGCAGCAAACAGGGTATGCGCCAGATAGCCGCCAGCGGCCAAGACGGCAAGGCCAACGCCTGCCAGGATCCTGCGGTTGCGAGTGTTCATGGGCTCCCCACCCTCACAGCTTGAATACGGTATCGATCGCCGCACGCGACGTCGCATCACTGGTGGTATCACCGGCATACGTCGTGATCTGGTAGACCGGCGTTGGCTTCTCCACCGACTTGCCCATGTCCAGCGCACCCTCCCCCTGGATGCAGCCCTGGATTTCACGGACATAGATCGCCGGCTTGCTGCCCAGCTTGGTTTTCGCGACCCACCCCGAAGGATCGAAGCCGTCATCGCACTGCTGGCTGATGTCGGCGGACGTTACGGCCGGATTGGTACCGGCATCCTTCCGGTTGGCGATGTTCTCCACCGCGTTCTCGGCGCTGCGCGCCGCACCTTCGGCGTTCTGGAACGCCATGTTGGTCGCCCGGTAGCCGGCCGCCATGCGCTCCTGCATGCCGGCCACCTGCATGCCGATCACGCCTAGCAGGGCCAGCAGCACCAGCATGATCAGCGCGACGTAGAGCACGGCGCCGTCCTGTCTTGCGGGACCGGCAAAGGGACGTCGCCGGGAGGAAGGATGAGTGCGCATGGTCGTCAGTTCCCGAACAAGCGGTTGCGCAGCGCAACGGACGCTTCATAGGCGCCACGATGGCGCTGGTCGTAAGGATCGGCCGGGGCAAAACCCACCCCCAGGATGGCCGGATAGGTGGCCGCGCTGCCCGGCGCTTCGGCCGACGCACGCTGCGGACTGCGCGCCAGCAGGCCCACCTGCACCATGCCGACGCGGCGCCACTGCCCCGCGGCGGCGGCATCGGTGCCGGTACTCACCGCACTGGCCACGCGCTGGTCCACGATGCGACCGGTCGGCGGCGTGGGCAGGGCAATGTTCGTGGTGGCATCCAGGCCATACAGGAACTGCATGTTCTCGATGCCTTCCACCAGCTCCTCGCCATCGGCGTAGCCGCCGGCGCCATTGGCGCGTGCCCGGTAAAGCGCCGGCTCGCCATTGGGATTGGTCGCGATGTAGTACGCCATGCCATCGGCGCGATACAGCATGGTCATCGCGTTGTTGACCGAATAGTTGCTCAGGTCGACCTTGTCGACCTTCACCGTCGAACCGGTGATGGTGGCGGGGAATACGTCCGCACGGGTGCAGTCGGCCACGCCGAAGACCGTCGGCGTGCCTGCGGCATTGGCCTTCAGTCGGGCCATGCCATCACTGGAGACGGTCAGTGTGGTCGCGCCCGCGGCCACGGATATGCCGGTGACGACGGCCCCTTCCGGACTCATCAGGCGCAGTACCAGGATGTCGCTGCCCGGCAACGGTGCCGGCTTGAGGTTGGCGATGCTCTTCGGAACCGACTGCGCCGCGCTCCACGCACGGCCCAGCGTCAGCGTGGCGCCCGGCGCCGTACCTGCAGCCTCGTATCCCTGCACGGGAACCGAGAAATCCTGCGGGTCGCCACTGCCCGAGCTGATGCCCAGGTGGTAGCCGACATCGCCGGTGTTCTTGACCACGTGGGCCTGGTCGTTGACGCAACCGAAATGGCCGGCCATGCGCAGGTCACGCTGCAGGAAATCCAGCGCGAAGCGCGCGTTCTCCTGGGTGCGGGCCGCGCCTTCGGACAGGCGTGACGCCGCACGCGAGGCGATGAAGATCTGGGTGACGCCCAGCATCAGGACCAGACCGATGACCATGGCGATCATCAGTTCGATCAGCGACAGGCCTCGGGCTCGCGAAATTGGACTCATGGGCGCGTTCACAGGAAGGTCGTCAGGCCGAAGGTGGTAAGGCTGTCGGGATCCTTCGGATCCCAGCGCTGGTCACCCCAGCTGATGGCCACGGTGACCTGGCCGGTGCTCTGCACGAAGGTCACCTGCGCGCTGGCCTTCTCGCCCAGCGTGCGTGCGACCTCGCACTGCCAGCGCGCCACGTTCGTCTTTGGCGTCACGGCGGCGCCGGTCGGCCAGGAACAGGCGCCGCTGGGCTTCACCGAGCCGGCCGAGAACGAGGCCGAGGAATAGGCGCCACCGGCCAGCGTGTCGGTACGCTGGGCGCGCATCAGCTCGATCAGATCGTTGGCCAGGTTGGTGGCCTGGGTACGGTAATTCGCGCTCTGCACGAAGCGGACGTTGGTGGTCTGCAGCAGGGCAAAGCCCAGCAGCCCGAATGCCAGGATCAGCACCGCCACCATCACTTCGATCAGGCTGAAGCCGCCCTGTGAAGACCGTGGGCGGGCCAGGTTGCGGCGGCTCATGAGCAGGTTCCCTTGGTCACCCGGACCTGGCCGGATTGGTTGATCGTCAGCGTGCTTTTCGATTCACCGGCCTTGCACGCATCCGGCGACAGCACCAGCGTCTGGTCAGCAACCGCCCGGCGTCGGCCGCGCCCGTCGAAGGCGATGACCGCACCCGGCGGACCCACCACGCTGAGCTGCGGGTTGCCCTGCGAAAAGCGCAGCGCGACATCATTACTGCCCATCTGGCCGTCGCCATCGAGGTCCGACCAGGCCAGTACGCCCTTGGACCAGTCGCCATCACAGGCCTTGCCATCGGCGCTGCCACAGACACCGCCACCGTTGCTGTTGCGGATGCCTTCACTGCGGGCCAGGTTGGCCAGCGCGATCAGTTCATTGTTGGCGGTCGCCAGCCGGTTCGAGCGGATCATCCCGCGGAAGCTCGGATAGGCGATCGACGCCAGGATCACGAAGACGGCCAGCGTGACCATCAGTTCAACCAGCGTGAAACCGTTTTGCCGGCGCAAAGACATTGGACGCTCCCCAGCGTGTTGGTGGCCACGATGGGCCATCGCCCCGCCACCGGCAAGCGGCGGCAGGATGAACGGTCAATCCGGGGCGACGGGCGTCAAAGGCTTGACGACCCGCCCTCCCCTGCCAGTGCCGGCGCGATCCCCATCGCGCCGGCCCGGATTCAGGCCAGCACCTGGTAGCAGGGCTGGTATTCGCCGGAGATCTTCATCCGGCGCTGCTCGACGAAGGCGCGCAGCAGCGCATCCAGCGCCTGCATCATGTCCGGGTCACCGTGGATCTGGAACGGCCCGAACTGCTCGATGCGGCGCATACCGTCTTCCTTCACGTTACCGGCCACGATGCCCGAGAACGCCCGGCGCAGGTCGGCCGCCAGCGCGTGCGGGGCACGCCCGTGATGCAGGTCCAGCGCCGCCATCGCCTCGTGGGTCGGCACGAACGGTTGCTGGTACTCCCACGGGATCTCGATCGACCAGTTGAAGAAGAACGAATCCTTCTGCGCCAGGCGGTGCTCGCGCACGCGCTTGATGCCGTTGGCCATCTTCTTGGCCACCGCCACCGGGTCACCGATGATGATCTCGTAGCGCTCGGCAGCCTCATCGCCCAGGGTCAGGCGGATGAAGCGATCGATCTGCTCGAAGTACGGCGCGGCCACGGTCGGGCCGGTCAGGATCAGCGGGAACGGCAGGTCCTTGTTCTCCTCGCGCAGCAGGATGCCGAGCAGGTACAGGATCTCTTCGGCGGTACCGACGCCACCGGCGAACACGATGATGCCGTGGCCGATGCGGACGAAGGCCTCAAGGCGCTTCTCGATGTCCGGCATGATCACCAGGTGGTTGACGATCGGGTTCGGCGACTCGGCGGCGATGATGCCCGGCTCGGTCAGGCCGATGTAGCGTGTCACGGTACGGCGCTGCTTGGCATGGGCGATGGTGGCGCCCTTCATCGGGCCCTTCATTGCGCCCGGGCCGCAGCCGGTGCAGATGTCCAGGCCGCGCAGGCCCAGCTCGTAGCCGACCTGCTTGGTATACAGGTACTCATCGCGCGAGATCGAGTGGCCGCCCCAGCACACCACCAGGTTCGGATCACCCGGGTTGAGGATGCGGGCGTTGCGCAGCAGGCCGAACACCGCATTGGTGATGCCCTCGGACGACTCCAGCTCGGCGGCGTAGGCCGGGCCCATCTCGATGGCCATGTAGGCCAGATCGCGCACGACGGCGAACAGCAGCTCGGCGACGCCGCGGATGATCTCGCCGTCGACAAAGGCCATCGCCGGTGCGTTGACCAGGTCGATGCGCACGCCGCGATGCTGCTGCGCCACCTGGATGTCGAAATCAGGGTAGAGATCGCGCGCGGCGCGCGGATCGTCCGAGGCGCTGCCGCTGGTCAGCACGGCCAGCGCGCAGCGACGCAGCAGCTCATGCATGCCGCCCGCGGAGGCATCGCGCAGGCGTGCCACCTCGGCCCGCGAGAGCACATCCAGCCCACCGCGCGGGTAGATCCGCGCATCCTGCACCGGCAGTGCACGGGCCGATTTTTCGTTCGTGGTCATGTCCAATTTTTCGCTTCCTTCAAGGTTTCCGACTGTACTGCCGCCCCCTTAAAAAGCAAAACGGCCGGGAAGCCCGACCGTTGGATATGTGCTTCCCGCGTTCGCCTTTCCGGGACCGCATCGGCGGCGTTGGCGCCGCGCACATTTCTGGATGCTACGCCCTTGCCTTGCACCCTGCAAGGACTTTCGCCTGAACGGGAAACGGCCGGGTTTCCCCGGCCGTTTCCGTTTACAGCACAGCTACGTCAGTGCATCAGAACTGGTAGCGGAAGCCCAGCTGCATCGACCACTGCGACACACCGACGTCGAAGCCGTCAGCATCCGAGTTGGCGACGCTCGGCAGGTCCGCGCCACGGTAGTTGTAGACGTACTTGCCGTTGTACAGGCCCTGCAGGCTGGCAACACGAGCGTTGGCGTAGAAGCCGTAGTCGTAGATGTTGCCCCACTTCTTGTTGAGCATGTTGCCGACGTTCTGGATGTCCAGCCAGATCTCCGACTTGTGGCCCTTCATGAAGCCCGGCAGCTGCTGGCTGATGCGGATGTCGAAGGTGTTGATCCAGCCGGTACGGAACTGGTTGGCCGGAGCCACCTGGCCTTCGTACTTGGCCAGCTGCGGGTTGGCCGCCAGCCAGTCGAAGAACGACTTCTCCATCGCCGCATCGGCGGTGAACTTGCCGGCGTTGGACAGGGTGCCGAACAGGACCTCGCCGCGACGCGGCACGTAGAACAGGTCGTTGCCCGAACGGCCGTCGCCGTTGGCGTCGTTCACATAGATGTAGCTGTACGGACGGCCGCTGCGGCCTTCGTACACCAGACCCACCTTGGTCTCGTAGTCGCCGAAGAACTTGTGCTTCCAGTTCAGCGAGCCCGACAGGCGGTCGCGGATCTGGTAGCGCGAGGTGTTCAGCATTTCCTCGTTGGCATTGAAGGCGTACTGGTAGCCCCAGCCCGAGCTGGCGGTGGAGCTGGTCAGGCTGCCCACTTCCTTGGCATCGGTGTAGGTGTAGCCCAGGTTCCAGGACCAGTCGCTGCTGGCGCTCCACGGCTTGCTCAGCGAGACGGTGAACTGCGAGGTACGACCCTGGTCGGTGTTGTCGATCAGGTAGACGTTGTTGAAGCCCTGTGCGGCATAACCATTGCGCGCATCGTTGGTGCCCCACGCCCTGCCGTCAGCCGAAGGCACGTAGTAGTTCACGCGACCATCGGCACCGACCTGACGGCCCTTGCCCAGGTTCAGGTGCTGGTAGTACAGGCCATCCTTGACCTTGGTCACCAGCAGCTCGGCCGAGGCGACCATGCCGTACCACGGCAGCTCGTGATCGAAGGCCAGGTTGGCCTTGTACAGCGACGGCAGCTTGAAGTCGCGACCGACGAAGTTGACGTTCTGCAGCGCACTGCCCGGGGTGGTCGGGACCGGCTGGTTGTCCTTGTCCGGATTGAACTTCTGACCGTTGTAGCGGCTGATGTTGTACGAGTCGTAGTTGAAGCCGGTGGTGGAGTAGCTGTTGCTGATCCACACCTGCGGCGCATCACCCTGGAACAGGCCGATGCCGCCGCGCAGCTGGGTCGGGCGCTCGGTGTCGAAGGTGTAGTTGAAGCCGAAGCGCGGCTGGATCAGGAACTTGCTCGGGAACACCGCACTGTTGTCATAACCGAAGACAGTCTGCGCCTTCTGGTTGTACGCCGGCGCCGGGCTCACCTTCGGACGGTCGCCGCGCAGGCCCATGGTCAGGGTCAGGTTGCTGTTGACGTACCAGGTGTCCTGCACGAACAGGGCAAGATTGCTGTACTTGTAGTCAGCCGCGATCGAGTTCGCGCTCTTTTCCTTGTTCAGCTGGTAGGTCTGCCACTGACCCTTGGCGAAATTGTCCAGGCCGTAGAAGGTGTAAGCACCCCACGAGCCAGCGCCGTAGTAGTTGTAGACATCGTTGGTGTCGTACGAACCACCGAACTTCAGGTCGTGGTTACCCAGGGTCAGCGTACCGGCGGCGTAGTAGTTCCACGCCTTGGTTTCCAGCACGTTGTTCTGCGAGTTGGTCTCGGTACCCAGGAACAGCGAGTCGCCTTCCGGCGTGGTCACATCGCCGCCGCGCGGGAAGTAGATGCGGATGCTCGGGGCATTGGTCGGCACCTGGCGGACGGCCGAGTACTCGCGGTACGAAGCCTTCAGCTCGGTCGAGAAGGTGTCGGACCAGTCGCTGAAGACCTGGGCGACGTAGCTCTCGTTGGTCTTGACGTGCTGGTACCAGTACGAGCTCAGCGACGCCTGCGAGGTCGAACCCATGCCGTTGATGCGCAGCTTGCTCTGCTCGAGCTTGCTGTAACGGATGTTGGCGCGGTGGTTCTCGTTGATGTTCCAGTCGAGCTTCAGTGCGTACTCTTCCAGATCGGTGTTGCCGTTGCTTTCGATACCGCCGGCATCGAAGCCATAGCCCTTGGCGATTTCCTGGGCACGGGTCACGTCAGCCATGCTGTAGTCAGCATTGGCCTTGCCCAGCGCAGTGCTGGACAGGTCGGCGCCCGGCGCGGACTGCTTGAACTTCTCGTAGTTGGCGAAGAAGAACAGCTTGTCCTTGACGATCGGGCCGCCCAGGGTCATGCCGTAGGTCTTTTCGTCGTTGAAACCGTTGAACTTCTTGCCTTCCGGGTTCTTGCCGAACCAGTCACCGTCACGGTAGGTGCCGTAGACCGAACCGTGGAATTCATTGGTACCGGACTTGGTCACCGCATTGACGGTGGCACCCGCAGCGCCAGCGATGCTGACGTCGTAGTTGGACAGGTTGATGTCCAGCGCTTCGATGGCTTCCATGGCGACCGGCTGGCGGCGGGTCGGCATGTTGTTGCCTTCCAGGCCGAAGGTGTCGCTGGCCGAGACGCCGTCGATGTTGATCGAGTTGTAGCGCGGGTTCTGGCCACCGGCCGAGATCGAGCCCGATGCGCGGTCGATGAAGGTCACGCGCGGGTCCAGGCGCATCAGATCCTGGATGTTGCCGCCGATGGACGGCGCAATCTCGATCTGCTCCTGGCTGATGTTGGTGCCCGAGCCCATCTTGGTGGCGCTGAACACTTCCGAGCCGCCGCCGACGGCGGTGACCTGCACGGTGTCCAGGTTGGTGGCCTTGGCCATGTCGCCGGTCAGGATGGCATTGATGGTGCCGGTCTGGTTCACGCCCAGGTAGACGCCATCTTCGGTCTTGGTGCCTTCACCCGGCTTGGTGATGGTGATGGTGTACGGACCACCCACGCGCAGGCCGCGCGCGTTGTAGCGACCCGCCGCGTCGGTCGTGGCGCGCGACACGGTGCCCGACTCGGTGTGGGTGATGGTGACTTCAGCACCGGCGACGGGCTGGCCGCCGCTGGTCACGACCTGGCCGCCGACACCGGCAGTGGTGGTCTGGGCGAAGGCGGGAGCGGCAGCAAGTGCAGCCACGAGACCAAGGGTAAGCTTGGACATCCGGAGTGGGTGGGTCATTTTTCGGTAGCCTCGATGCGAGTTGGCGATGGCGGAAAAAAAGCGCATCCAATCAGCCCTGCGGGTGGCTGGTCGGAGAGTTATCTGGGGTTCCCTACCGCTTGGCTGAAGGCAGCCATAACGGTTAACACTAGATTAACACGCTACGCCATCAATGTGACGGTTGTGCGACAAACGGCACCGGATCGCAACGCAATCGTGACGGGATCTTCATTCCGCCTTACGGTCGTCTTCACGCGTCGCCAGAGGCTCCGCTGGCATCGAGGATGCGGCCCCGCCAGGCGCTGCCGGCCGGGGAAAGCAGGGTCACCGCCGCGGCCGCCGCGGCTTCCGGAGCACGGGCAGCCGGGTCCTGATCGACGGAATAGGCGCGGGCCCGCAGCGCCGTGCGCAGCGGCCCCGGGTACAGACCGCTGACCCGCACCGGGCTGCGGCCCAACTCATCGTGCAGGCTGCCGATCAGGCCGCGCAGGCCATGCTGGGCCACGCCATAACCACCCCAATAGGCCTGCCCTACCCGCTCGGGCGCATCCACGGCGAATACCAGGGCGGCATCCTCGCGCTGCCGCAGCAGCGGCAGGCAAGCCTGGGCCAGCCAGGCCGGGGCGGTCAGGGTGACATGGACCGCGCGGGCGAAACTGGCCGGGTCGGCCAGCTCGAACGGGGTCAGGCCGGGGAAATGCGCGGCGCAGGCCAGCAGGCCATCCAGCCGCCCCAGCTCGCGCTGCAGGGCCTGGGCCAGTTCGGCATAGTCATCGGGGCCGGCGCCTTCCAGGTCCAGCGGGTACAGCAAGGGTTCCGGGCCGACCGCCTGGACCTGGGCATAGACCCGATCCAGCCGGCGCGGCTTGCGCCCCAGCAGGACCACGGTAGCCCCGGCCGCTGCAGCGGCAACCGCCGCGGCACTGCCCAGCCCGCCGCCGGCACCGGCAACCAGCACCACGCGGTCCTGCAACGGGCGGCCATCGAGCGCCCCGTCAGTCGGTGACGTCGACGGCCAGGCACTCATCCCTGGGTCGCCTCTTCGACGATGCGCTTGAGCTCGCCGGATTCAAACAGTTCCATGACGATGTCGCAGCCGCCGATCAACTCGCCGTTGATGAACAGCTGCGGGAAGGTCGGCAGGTTGGAGAAGCGCGGCAGGTTGGCGCGGATCTCCGGCTCTTCGAGCACGTTGACGGTGCGCAGGGTGACGGCGCCGGCAGCCATCAACGCCTGCACGGCGCGGCTGGAAAAGCCGCACATCGGGTACTGCGGGGTGCCCTTCATGAACAGCACGAGCGGGTAACGATCGACCTCGGCCTGGATTTGCTGCATTACCGCCACAACCACACTCCTTGCTTCGCCGGACAAACCGACCGTGATGGTCGGCTAGACTGCCCACGGTAGCCGCCATTGTAAGCGGATGGAACAGGCTGCCGCCGTCCCCTGGCCACGAACCTGTCCATGCCCGTCGAATTGCCCGCCCTGCCCTACCTCTCCGGCTCCCTGCAGCCCCACCTGTCCGCGCAGACCGTGGAACTGCATCACGGCCGCCACCACCGCGCCTATGTCGACGCGGTCAACGCCGGCACCCTCGGCACCGAGTGGGAAGAAGCGTCACTGGAAGAGATCGTGCGCCATGCCCAGGGCTCGCTGTTCGATGCAGCCGCCCAGGCCTGGAACCACGGTTTCTACTGGCAGTGCCTGCGCCCGCGCGGCGGCGGCGAACCGCAGGGCCGGCTGGGCGAGCTGGTGAAGCGCCAGTTCGGTGACGCGCAGCGCCTGCGCGAGGAGTTCAACCGCACCGCGCTGGGCCTGTTCGGCTCGGGCTGGGTGTGGCTGGTGCAGCACCCGGGTGGCCAGCTGGGCATCCAGGCCACCCGCAACGCGGGCACGCCCCTGACCGGTGACAGCACCCCGCTGCTGTGCTGCGACGTATGGGAGCACGCTTACTACACCGACTACCAGAATGATCGCGCACGCTACCTGGACGCGTTCTGGCAGATGGTCAACTGGGAATTCGCCGAGAGCCAGCTGCGCTGAAGCGGCGACTCGACCATGGGTAGTGCCGGCCGTTGGCCGGCAATCCACTGGGCGCGCAAATATGCCGGGGTTGCCGGCCAGCGGCCGGCACTACCGGGAAACAGAACAGAGCTTCACGCGTTCTCGTGTGCGGCCACGGCGTCCATCACCCGTGCCGAATACACCAGCGCGGCGCCGGCGTTGAGCGACACCGCCACGCCCAGCGCCTCTGCGATTTCCTCGCGGCTGGCGCCATGCTTCAGCGCCGCGTCCACGTGCACGGTGATGCAGCCGTCACAGCGGGTGGTCACCGCCACCGCCAGCGCGATCAGCTCACGGGTCTTGGCATCAAGGTGGTTGGTCTGGGCACCAGCATTGGACAGGGTGGCGTAGCCCTTGACCGTGTCGGGCGAGAGCTTGCCGATCTCGCCGATGCGGCCCTTCAGTTCCTTGCGGTAGGCATTCCAGTCGAGCATGGTCGTGACTCCTGTGAAAGGAGCTCCACGCTACCACCGGCAATGTTGCGCCGATGGCTGCACCGATGCGTCACACCGTTGCAGCCATACAGGGGTGTGCCGGCCGCACGCCGGCACGCCCGCGTTCAGCGGTTGCGCAGCGCGTGCACCGCCGGTGCCACCTGGGCCTGGCGGTCCAGTTCCAGGCCCACCTGGTCCAACGCGTCGGCCAGTGCTGCGGCATCGTCATCGCGCAATGTGGCATGGCCGACCTTGCGGCCTTCGCGCGACTCCTTGCCATAGTCATGCCAGTGGCCACTGGCCTGGGCCAGCACCGGCAACGGATCGGGCATCCGGCCCAGCCAGTTCAGCATGCAGGCATGGCCGAGCATGCGGGTGCTGCCCAGCGGCAGGCCCAGCACAGCACGCAGGTGGTTCTCGAACTGCGAGGTCTCGCTGCCTTCGATGGTCCAGTGGCCGGAGTTGTGCACGCGCGGCGCCATCTCGTTGGCCAGCAGCTCACCATCACGGCAGAACAGCTCCAGCGCGAACACGCCGACGTACTGCAGGTGTTCGGCGACGCGACGGGCATAGCCGATCGCTGCCTGCCGCTCGGCGTCGGACAGCACGGCCGGGGCCACACTGGCCGACAGCACACCGTCGACATGCCAGTTGCCGGTGACCGGCCACGCCTCGAAGCTGCCATCGCGGCCGCGCACGGCGACCACGCTGACCTCGCGCTGGAAGGCCACGAAGCCTTCCAGGATCAGGCCGGTGCGCTCGACCTGCGCACCCAGCGCGTCCCACGCAGCATCGATGTCGGTTTCGCTGCGCAGGCGGAACTGCCCCTTGCCGTCGTAGCCCAGGCGGCGGGTCTTGAGGATGCACGGCAGGCCGAATTCGGCGGCCTTCGCCGCCAGCTCGTCACGGCTGCGGATGTCAGCGAAGGCCGGCAGCGGAATGCCCAGCTGCTGGAACAGGGTTTTCTCACTCAAGCGGTCCTGGGCCACGGCCAGTGCGGCCGGCGGCGGATAGACCGGCACGCGGTCGGCCAGGAACTGTGCACTGTCGGCAGGCACGTTCTCGAAATCGAAGGTGACCACATCGACCTTGGCGGCGAAGTCCGCCAGCGCCTGGCGGTCATCGAAGGCACCGACGGTGAGCGGCGCCAGCGGGCCGCTGCAGGCGTCGGCGGCCGGGTCGTACAGCTCGAAGCGCAGTCCCAGCGGCGCACCGGCCAGGACCATCATGCGGGCGAGCTGGCCGCCGCCCAGGATGCCGACGGTCAGGCTCATTGGCGCGGATCGTCGTGGGCCATCACGTCTTCGGTCTGGCGTGCGCGGAACGCGTCGAGCGCCTGGCCGATCGCCGGCTGGTCACTGGCCAGCATCGCGGCGGCGAACAGCGCAGCGTTGGAGGCGCCGGCATTGCCGATGGCGAAGGTGGCGACCGGAATGCCGGCCGGCATCTGCACGATCGACAGCAGCGAATCCATGCCGTTGAGGGCCTTGGACTGCACCGGCACACCCAATACCGGCACGGCGGTCTTGGCGGCGATCATGCCCGGCAGGTGGGCGGCCCCGCCGGCACCGGCGATGATCGCGCGCAGGCCTCGCGGGCCCGCCTGCTCGGCGTAACTGAACAACACATCCGGCGTCCGATGCGCGGACACCACCTTCACTTCGAACGGAACACCCAGGGCTTCAAGCTTCTGGGCGGCGTGCTGCATGGTTTCCCAGTCGGAACGGGAACCCATGACGATGCCGACAAGCGGCGCGATCGGGTTGGGGGTCATTGGCCGTCACCTGCCTTAAAGACGTATTCTAGCCGTCTTCCACGCAAGACGAAGAACCATGGATCGCAAGCTGCTCGACCTGCTGGTGTCGCCGGACACCCGCCAGCCCCTGTCCCTGCTGGATGGCAAGGGCCTGGAAGCCCTCAACAAGGCCATTTCCGCCGGCGCGGTGAACAAGGCCGATGGCAACCCGCTGGCGCAGCCGCTGCGCGAAGCGCTGGTCACCCGCGACCGCAAGCAGGTATTCCGCGTCGACGACGGCATCCCGGTGCTGCTGGCCGAAGAAGCCATCCCGACCGCCCAGATCGCCGACTTCCCGGCCGCATGAGCATGCTGCCGACGCCGGATGCGGCCGTTGTCGCCGCCGATGTCGCGCGTGCACTGGCCGAGGACCTGGGCAGCGGTGATGTCACCGCCGCCCTGCTGCCCGACCAGGCCGACAGCGCTTACCTGCTGTGCAAGCAGGACGGAGTGATTGCCGGCCGCCCCTGGTTCGACGCCACCCACCGCGCGCTCGACCCGGACGTGCGCATCGACTGGCAGGTTGCCGAAGGCGACGCGGTCACCGCAGGCACCGTGCTGGCCCTGCTGCACGGGCGCAGCCGCAGCCTGGTCAGCGCCGAGCGCACTTCGCTGAACTTCCTGCAGACGCTGTCCGGCACCGCCACGACCACCGCACGCTACGTGGCGGCCGTGGCCGGCACTGGCACGCGCATCCTCGACACCCGCAAGACCCTGCCCGGCCTGCGCCTGGCGCAGAAGTACGCGGTGCGCTGCGGCGGTGGCGAGAACCATCGTTTCGGCCTGTACGACACGGTGATGCTGAAGGAAAACCACATCCGCGCAGCCGGTTCGCTGGCCGCCGCCGTGGCGGGCGCACGCCGGCAGTGGCCCGCGCTGCCGCTGGTGGTCGAAGTGGAGGACCTGGCGCAGCTGCGCCAGGCGCTCGAAGCCGGTTGCGAACGCATCCTGCTGGACGACTTCAGCCCCGACCTGCGCCGCGAGGCAGTGCGCATCACGGCCGGCCGCATTCCGCTGGAAGTGTCCGGCAGCGTCGGCCTGGGCGGTCTGCGCTCGATCGCCGAGGATGGCGTCGACTGCATTTCCATCGGTGGCCTGACCAAGCACGTGCAGGCCATCGATCTGTCGTTGAAGCTCGGCCCGCCGCCGGGCTGAGGCCTGGCCCGGGGTCAGATCCCTTCTCAATGGGAAAAGGGATCTGACCCCGTTCTCACACCCGGCGTTCACGACAGCGCTGCGACGCTGCAGGCATCCCCCACAGGAGCCGCGCATGCGCCGGATGCTCTTGCCTGCCTGTCTGCTGCTGGCTGCGGCACCGCTGTCCGCAGCGGCCGCCGAAGCCTGCGATGTGCCGCCCCGCTTCGGCCTGAGCCCGTTGGCGGTGGCCATCCGCAATACCGCCTGCAATGAACACCGGCTCTGGTTCCGGCCCTTCATCGATCGCGATGGCCGCGCCGCCAGTCTCAGCGTCACCGAAGCCGAAAGCGATCACTTGGCCGACAACGGGCTGATCGCCTGGCAGCGCGTGGCCGGCTACTGGCGCAACAGCGGCACGCTCAACGCAATGGGCAGCATCGCCGGCGCCAGCAGCTGTCTGGCACCGCTGGGTACGCGCTACACCGACAGCGACTGCCGCGCCTTCCTGGTCGACAACCCGTGGTCGGCCGCGTTCATTTCCTGGGTGATGGTGCAGTCCGGCGTGCCCGGCTTCAACACGTCGCCACGCCACATCGACTACATCCGCGCCGCGTACCAGGGCGGGCCCTCGGGCGTGCCGTACCGGCTGGTCGACCCGGCCACGGCCAAACCCGCGCCCGGCGATCTGCTGTGCTTCCTGCGTGACCGCAGCAGCACGCTCAGCTACAGCGGACTGGTGCAGGCGTTGGGCAATGGTTCGGTGGGCCACTGGAAATCGCATTGCGAAGTGGTGGTGGCCGCCAACCTCGGCGGCGACCAGACCCTGTATCTGGTGGGCGGCAACGTGATGAACACCGTGGCGATGCGGCTGCTGCCGCTGGAGCGCACCGGACTGATCAAGCTGCCGCCGGCGCGCGAACGCAACAGCACCGGCATCGACCCCAGCTGCACGCCGGGCCGCGAGGACGAATGCAGCTTCAACCGCCAGGACTGGGCAGCGCTGCTGCAGTTGACCGCCACATCACCGCTGGTGATGCCTTCGCCCACTGCGACGCCGATGCAGCCCGCCCCGGCACCGCAACCGGTCATCGTGCCCGCGCAGCCGGTATCCAGCGAACCGCAGCCGCGGCGGTGAATGCAGCGCTTGATCCAGCGCGCGTTCGCCGCCATCTTTGCGGGATCGACCTCTGACGGCTGACGCCATGCCCACCCTGCTGCTGTTGCTGATTGCCGGCGGAATCATCTACTTCTTCTGGAACGCCGCACGCTCGGCCGCCGAGCGCGCGGTCGAGCTGGGCCGCAATGCCTGCCGCGCCGCCGATGTGCAGTGGCTGGACCAGGCGGTGCACGCCACCGGCCTGCGACTGTCGCGTGGCGAGGATGGACGGCTCGGTTTCGAGCGCACCTTCAAGTTCGAATATTCCTACGATGGCATCGATCGCCACGTGGGCCGCATGGTGCTGCGTGGCGACCAGCTGATCTCGTTCACCGGCCCCGGTGCCGCGCGGATCAGCCAGATCCGGCCGGATGCGGAGGATGCCGAGGATGTCTAAGGACTTTGAGTGCCGAGCAACGGTCGGCACCCACCGGTAAATCCTGCAAAGAAAAACGCCGCCCATCGGGGCGGCGTCGGAATGGTTACTTGACCACGCGCAGGTTCGGGCGGCCCTTCGGCGGCGGACTGGCCGGCGGCGTATCGTCCGGCGGCGTGCCTTCCTCGTGCAGCAGCTCATCGCTGGTCGGTGCGGTTTCGTTGCCCGGAATGTCATCCGGCAGCGCCATGCCCTGCCCGGTCTCGCGGGCATAGACCGCCAGCACGGCACTGATCGGCACCTGCACCGGGTAGCTGGTGCCGGAGAAGCGGGCCGAGAAGCTCACCATTTCGTTGTCGATCATCAACCGCACGACGGCACGTTCGGCGATGTTGAGCACGACCCGGCCATCCTTGACCGCCGAAGGCGGGACCTGCACGCCGGGGACGCCGGCGTCGACCAGGATGTGCGGGGTCAGCTGGTTGTCGTTGATCCATTCCACCAGCGCCCGCAGCAGGTACGGGCGGTGGCTGGTCATGTGGAAGAAGTCTTCGGTCATGCGTGAAGTGTACGCGCCCGGCGCCCCGCCGGGGCGGATCGCCTGCACGCCGGTCGGCGTGCAGACGGGTTACGCAAGGTCGGATCAGACCGGCAGATCGCGCAGCTTCTTTTCCTGGTCGGTCAGGCTGCGGACGAAACCCGGGTGGCGGAAGATGCGGTTGCCATAGTCCTCGATCGCCTTGCCGTCCTTCGGCAGCGGCACGTCCAGCGACTGCAGGCGCCAGATGATCGGTGCCATCGCGCAGTCGGCCAGGCTCATTTCCGGATTGAGGAAGAACTTGCTGGCCTTGAACAGCGGCAGCGAGGCGGTCAGCAGTTCCTTCAGGCGCTTGCGGCCGGCCTCGGCCTGGGTCTTGTTGCCCAGCTGGATGGCCTGCACCTGCGGTACCCAGTCGTGCTCGATGCGCAGCATGGCCAGGCGGATGCGCGCACGCGAGAGCGGATCGACCGGCATCAGCGGCGGATGCGGATAGCGTTCGTCCAGGTATTCGCTGACCACCGACGCGGCGTACAGCACCAGCTCGCGCTCGACCAGGGTCGGAACCGAGTGGTACGGATTGAGGTCGATCAGGTCTTCAGGCGGGTTCTGCGGATCGACCGGAACGAAGTCGAAGGTGACCCCCTTGGCCGCCAGCACCAGGCGTACCCGGTGGCACAGTACGTCGTCGTTCGAGGAAAACAGCGTCAGTGTATTGCGCATGCGTACGCTCGCCGCCATCAAAGGCTCTCCCACGACAGGAGACCGCCTGCCGCATCGGCGCCGCCGGCACCGTGCCAGCGGTCGACTCCTCCCCGAGTGTGCAACCGACCATCACAAAAGCCAATAGGCCCGTGCGATGGCCGGCGGCAGAATCAGTGAACGTCCTTCCAGTATTCCTTCTTCAACAGGTACAGCAGGAAGGTCAACAGGGCCAGGAACAGGATCACCCAGACGCCCAGCTGCTGGCGCTTGAGTGCGGACGGTTCGCCGGCGTATTCGAGGAAGTTGGTGATGTCCCGCACGGCCTGGTCGTACTGGCCGGCATCCACCGAACCGGGCGTTTCGATGCGCAGGCCGGTCACCGGCGGGTCCATGCCGGGGGCCTCGGGCTTGCCATGCACGGCATGCTGCAGGCCCTGCATCTCCCACAACGGGTTGGGCATGGAGGCATTGGCGAACAACGCGTTGTTCCAGCCCAGGGGCCGGCTGCTGTCCAGGTAGAACGACTTGAGATAGGTGTAGACCCAGTCGCTGCCTCGTACCCGCGCGATCAGGCTGAGGTCCGGCGGCATCTTGCCGAACCACTTCTCGGCGTTCTCCTTGGGCATCGCCACCGGGATCGGGTCGCCGATCGCCGAGCCGGTGAAGTTGAGGTTGTTCATCACCTCTTCTTCGGTCAGGCCCAGGTCCTGCGCCATCCGCGAATAGCGCAGGTACTTCAGCGCATGGCAGCCGGAGCAGTAGTTCATGTACAGCTGCGCCCCGCGCTGCAGCGAGGCGCGGTCACCGAGGTCGTTGCCGGCCTGCAGCAGCTTGGTGCCGCCCTCGGCGGCGGAGGCCAGGAAACTGCCCAGCATCAGGGTGGCCGCCAGGGCCAGCCGGACCATCCAGCGCTCAGTCATGCGTGGTCACCCTCTCCGGTACCGGCTTGGTCTTGTCCAACCTTGTCCATAGCGGCATGGTGATGAAGAACGCGAAATACAGGAAGGTCAGCACCCGCCCGATGTAGGTCTCGTGCACGTCGGTGCCCGGGCCGGAACCAATCACGCCCAGCCACACGAAGCACACCGCCAGCACGCCCAGCATCACCTTCGAGATCCAGCCGCGGTAGCGCACCGACTTCACACGCGCCTTGTCCAGCCATGGCACCAGGAACAGGATCGCGATGGCCGAGAACATCACCAGCACGCCGCCCAGCTTGTTCGGCACCACGCGCAACATCGCGTAGTAAGGCGTGTAATACCAGACCGGCTTGATGTGCTCCGGCGTCACCAGGCGGTTGGCCTCGGTGAAGTTGTCATGCTCCAGGAACAGGCCGCCGAAACCGGGCGCGAAGAAGATGATGAAGGCGGCGATGATCAGCAGGAAGCCGGCGCCGACGCCATCCTTGAGCGTGTAGTACGGGTGGAACGGAATGCCATCGGCCGGGGCGTTCGGCGACCAGCGGTTGCCCTTCGGCCCCTTCTTGATCTCCACGCCATCCGGATTGTTCGACCCCACTTCGTGCAGCGCGCCCAGGTGCAGCACCACCAGCAACAGCAGCACCAGCGGCAGTGCGATGACGTGCAGCGCGAAGAAGCGATTGAGCGTGGCGTCACTGGGCAGGTAGTCGCCCATGATCCATTCGGTCAGGCCGTTGCCGATCACGGGTATCGCGCCGAACAGCGAGATGATCACCTTGGCGCCCCAGAACGACATCTGGCCCCACGGCAGCACGTAGCCCATGAAGGCTTCGGCCATCAGCACCAGGTAGATCAGCATGCCCAGGATCCACACCAGCTCGCGCGGTTTCTGGTAGCTGCCGTACAGCAGGCCGCGGAACATGTGCAGGTAGACCACGATGAAGAACAGCGAGGCCCCGGTGGAGTGCATGTAGCGGATCAGCCAGCCCCACTCCACATCACGCATGATGTATTCGATGGAGCCGAACGCCTCGGCGGCGTTGGTCTTGTAGTGCATCGTCAGGAAGATGCCGGTGACGATCTGGTTGACCAGCACCAGCAGCGCCAGCGAACCGAAGTAGTACCAGATGTTGAAGTTCTTCGGCGCGTAGTACTCGGTGACGTGCTTGCGGTAGACCGGCATCAGGCCCGGCGCGCGGGCGTTGACCCAGTCGGCCACGCCGCTGGCGGTACGAGCGAGGATATTGGCCATCAGGCTGCCCCCTGCGGATCGACACCGATGATGATGGTGTTGTCGTCCTGGTAGTGGTGCGCGGGCACCTTCAGGTTGATCGGCGCCGGCACGTCCTTGAAGACGCGGCCGGACATGTCGAAGCGCGACTTGTGGCAGGGGCAGAAGTAGCCGCCCTTCCACTGCGGGTCATAGGGTTCGGGCCGGATCTCGGCGACCATTTCCGGCGAGCAGCCCAGGTGCGTGCACAGGCCGACCAGCACCGAGATGTCCGGTTTGATCGAGCGCAGCTCGGGGTTCTGCTTCAGCACGTAGTCCGGCTGCTGGTCCTTCTCTCCGGACTCGGGGTCCTTGAGGCGGCCATCCAGCCCGTGCAGCGCATCGAGGATCGCCTTGGACCGCTTGACGATCCAGATCGGCTGGCCACGCCACTCCACGATCAGGCGTTGGCCTTCCTGCAGGGCGCTGATGTCGGCCACCACCGGTGCGCCGGCAAGCTTGGCACGGGCACTGGGGTTCCAGGATTTGATGAAAGGAACTGCGGTGAATCCGACGCCGACGGCGCCCACCACGGCTGTGGTGGCAGAAAGAAAACGCCGACGTCCGGTGTTGACTGGATCGTGTACCCCATCGTTGGCCATCCGGCACTCCGATATTGATTAGGTAGCTTTAAGGCTGCCAGCGGATCCGGTGGGGGCCAGAGCCGCATTGAATCATGGGCGAGTGTAGCGGAACCGTCGCGCGCCACACAACGCATTGCAACAACTTTAGATTGCGGGGTTGCCGGCCAGCGGCCGGCACTACTGATGCGTCAATGCGGTGCGGTAACGCTCGGCCAGCTGCCCGACCCGGCGCACGTAGTACTGGGTCTCGCTGTAGGGCGGCACGCCACCGTGGCGGTCGACCGCGCCTTCGCCGGCGTTGTAGCCGGCGGCAGCCAGGGTCAGGTCGCCATTGAAGCGTTTCAGCAACCACGCAAGATACTGCACGCCACCGCGGATGTTCTGCCCGGCATCGTAGGAGTCGCTGACCCCGAAACGGGCCGCGGTCGGCGGCATCAGCTGCATCAGCCCCTGCGCGCCGGCGCGGCTGAGCGCGGTCGGGTTGTACGCCGACTCGGCGTGGATGATGGCGCGAACCACGGCTTCGTCGACGCCGAACTCGCGCGCGGCCGAGGAGATCTCGGTCTGGAACGCGGTGGTGTTCAAGCGCACCGAACCAAAGTCCACGCGCGGGTTGACGCCACAGGCGTAGCAGCGCTCCATGAAACTGTAGCGGATGGTGCGCACCGGGCCGAGGTTGGCCACCTGGGTCGGCCGCGCACTGGTGTAGTGGCGCACGCCATCCTTCATGAAGGAATAGACCTGGCCGCTGACCATGCGCCCGCTGCGCGAGGCGACCGGGGTCGCGGGTACGGCGGCTGGCGCAGCCGTCGGCGGGGGCACAGCCGCCGGTGCCGCAGCGCTGGCTGCCACCGCCACCGGGTTGCGCTCGATGCTGGCCACGGTGGTCGGCGCCGGCTTCGGCGCGGCCACCACCGGGCGCGGTGCCGGGCGGAGGTCGCGGCTGTAGCTGATGGCGCTGCAGCGGGCCCCGGCCACGCGCTTGCTGACGTAGCTGGTGACGCCGTCGGCGCCCTGGCACTTGAACAGGGTGCCCGCGCTGGCCGGCGCAGCGGTCAGCGCAGCGATGATGATCGCCGTTGTCCCCAGTATCCCCTTCATGCCGGCGAGTGTCCCAGCTTCGCCGGGGCTTGCCAAGCGACGCGGCTCAGCCTGTGACCGGCGGCACAGCCAGCACCTGCCCCAATCCGGCCAGGCGCTGTGCCAGTTCATCGCGCAGGCCCGGCGGCGTGGTCCACAACGCCACCGGCACCCGGTCCAGGCTGAGGATCTGCGCCAGCATCATGCCGCGGCTCTCGGCGCCCATGCGCAGCAGGCAATGGTCGGGCCCATCGGCCTCCAGCACACCACACCAGGGCGGGATGCGGCCTTCCAGTTCGGCACGGCTGCCGGCCAGGCGGACGATGGCCTGCAGCGCGAACGGGGCCTGGCTGACCGCCTGCCGCACCATCACGTCCGGCGGTGCGGGCGTACGGCGGTGCATGCCCGGCTCGGCGCATTCGCGCACCGCGCCCATCCGGTCCACGCGCAGGGTGCGCCAGTCCTGCCGGCCGAGGTCCCAGGCCAGCAGGTACCAGCGCCGCCCGCAATTGACCAGGTGCTGCGCCTCGACCTCGCGCTGGGTCACCGCTTCCTGGGCACTGCGATATTCGAAGGCCAGCCGTGACGCCTGCCGGCAGTGCTGGGCCAGCCGTCCGAGCAGGCGTGCGTCGGTGGACGGGAGGTCGGACAGGGTGGCCGTTGCCGCATGCACCTCGCCGGCCTGCTGGCGGCGACGGGTCGGCACCAGCGGGTCGAGCTTGGACAACAGGCCGCGTGCGGTGTCGTCGATGCCGGCGACGGTCGCCGAGGCCGCGCGCAGGGCGATGGCCAGGGTGGTCGCCTCCTCCTCATCCAGCAGCATCGGCAGCACCGGCGCCCCTGCCCCCAACTGGTAGCCGCCGCCAACCCCGGACGAGGCCTGGACCGGATAGCCCAGTTCGCGCAGGCGCTCGATGTCACGGCGGATGCTGCGCCGGTCCACGCCCATGCGCTCGGCGAGCTCGGCCCCCGACCACTGGCGGCGGGCCTGCAGCAGGGCGATCAGGCGCAGCAGTCGATGGGCGGTATGGCGCATGAAGGATCGAGGACAGAAGTCGTCCGCAATAGTGCCTCAGGATGGCCTCCAGTTCACCACCTACCGCAAGGAGCAATGCCATGACCTCACGCCAGATCACCCTGTACCACGCCGCCCGTTCGCGCTCGAGCGGCGCCGTGGCCCTGCTCGAAGCGCTGGGTGCGGACTACCGCATGCAGGTGCTGGACCTGAAGGCCGGCGCCAACCTGGCCCCGGCCTATCTGGCCATCAACCCGATGGGCAAGGTGCCGGCCATCGTCCACAACGGTGCGCTGGTGACCGAACAGGTGGCGATCTACCTGTACCTGGCCGACCTGTATCCAGAGGCCGGTCTGGCACCGCCGATCGGCGATGCCCTGCGCGGCCCCTACCTGCGCTGGATGGCCTTCTACGGCGCCTGTTTCGAGCCGGCGATGATCGACAAGGCGATGCACCGCGAGCCGCCGCCGCGCCTGATGTCGCCGTACAACGACGCCGAGACCGTGCTGCAGGTGATCGAGGCCCAGCTGGCGCAGGGCCCCTACCTGCTCGGCGAAACGATGAGCGCCGCCGACGTGCTGTGGGGCAATGCGCTGGCCTGGACAACGGCCTTCGGCCTGGTGCAGCCTGCGCCGGCCACGGCTGATTACATTGCACGGATGAGCGCGATGACCGCCTTCGACCGTTCGCGGCAGATCGATGCGGAGCTGGCGGCGGCGTAATCGCGTCGCGCCACCGCCGGGGCCGACCAACCACCGGCGGACGGCGGAAGGGCCGGGATGCGGGTAGAATTGCCCGCTTTCCCGCCACCCGAATGGATTAAGCGCCATGACCGGGACGCCAGACGTCTTTCCGCCCGCCACGCCGGGCGGTACCCCGCTCGTTGCCCTGCCCGCCGGTCCGCGCAAGCCCGACCAGGTGAAAGGCAAGCTGTACATCAAGACCCACGGTTGCCAGATGAACGAGTACGACTCGGCCAAGATGGCCGACGTGCTTGCCGCCAGCGATGGCCTGGAACTGACCGACAGCCCGGACGACGCCGACGTCATCCTGGTCAATACCTGCTCCATCCGCGAGAAGGCGCAGGAGAAGGTGTTCAGCCAGCTGGGCGTGTGGAAGGGCCTGAAGAACAAGGGCCGCGAGGTCATCATCGGCGTCGGCGGCTGCGTTGCCTCGCAGGAAGGTGAAGCGATCATCAAGCGCGCGCCGTTCGTGGACCTGGTATTCGGCCCGCAGACCCTGCACCGCCTGCCGGAGCTGATCCGTGCACGCCGCGAGCAGAAGCGCCCGCAGGTGGACATCAGCTTCCCCGAGATCGAGAAGTTCGACCGCCTGCCCGAGCCGCGTGCCGAAGGCGCTTCGGCGTTCGTGTCGATCATGGAAGGCTGTTCCAAGTACTGCTCGTTCTGCGTGGTGCCCTACACCCGCGGCACCGAAGTCAGCCGCCCGTTCGAGGACGTGGTGGTGGAAGTGGCGCAGCTGGCCGCGCAGGGCGTGCGCGAGATCAACCTGCTCGGCCAGAACGTCAACGCCTATCGCGGGCCATATGGTGACGGCGAGTTTGCCGACCTCGGCCTGCTGATCCGCACCATCGCCGAGATCGATGGCGTCGGCCGCATCCGCTTCACCACCTCGCATCCGCTGGAGTTCAGCGATTCGCTGATCGACGCGTTCCGCGACGTGCCGCAGCTGGCCAACTTCCTGCACCTGCCGGTACAGGCTGGCAGCGACCGCGTGCTGTCGGCGATGAAGCGCGGCTACACCGCGCTGGAATTCAAGTCGAAGATCCGCAAGCTGCGCGCGGTGCGACCGGACATTTCGATCAGCTCGGACTTCATCGTCGGCTTCCCCGGCGAGACCGATGCCGATTTCGAGAAGACCATGAAGCTGATCGAGGACATCGGCTTCGACCACAGCTTCTCCTTCATCTATTCGCGTCGCCCGGGTACGCCGGCTGCGGACCTGGAGGACACGATCAGCGATGCGGAGAAGCACGCGCGCCTGTCGCGCCTGCAGGAGCGCATCAATGCATTCGCCGCCGGCATTTCCGAGAAGATGGTCGGCACCGTGCAGACCGTGCTGGTGGAAGGCCCCTCGCGGAAGAACCCGAACGAGCTGACCGGCAAGACCGAGAACATGCGTTCGGTGAACTTCCCGGCGCCGGCGCGGTTGATCGGCCAGTTCGTGGATGTGGTGATCACCGAAGCGCTGACCAATTCGCTGCGCGCACGGGTGGTGGCGGAATAAATCTTCGGGTCGGAGCCCCTGCGGGGATCCGACCCTCTGCCTTCAATCCAGCCGCTTGCGGAAGCGCAGGATCGCCAGGGTCATCATCACCACGATGAAGGCCAGCAGCGCCAGCGCGTCGTGCCACAGCTCCCACAGTGAGGCGCCGCGCAGCATGATGCCGCGCACCAGGCGCAGGAAGTGGGTCAGCGGCAGCACCTCGGCCAGCCACTGCACCGGCCGCGGCATGCCGGCGAACGGGAACATGAAGCCCGACAGCAGGATCGACGGCAGGAACAGGAACAGCGTCATCTGCATCGCCTGGAACTGCGAGCGCGCGCGCGTGGAGATCAGCAGGCCCAGCGCCAGGTTGGCCAGCACCAGCAGCACCGCGGCCAGGTAGATGTCCAGCAGGCTGCCGCGAATGGGTACCTGGAACAGCCAGGTGCCCAGCACCAGTACCAGCGTGGTCTGCAGCAGACCGATGGCCGCATAGGGCAGCACCTTGCCGACCATCAGTTCGCTGCGCGAGACCGGCGTGGCGATCAGCAGCTCCATGTTGCCGCGCTCGCGTTCGCGCACCACCGCTACCGCCGTGAACATCACCAGGGTCATGGTCAGGATCACCCCGATCAGGCCCGGCACGATGTTCACCGCCGAGCGCCGTTGCGGGTTGTAGAAGCTGATCACGCTGACCGGACCACTGGCGATGCTGCCTTCGCGCAGCGGACGCGTGTTGCTGGTCGGACGCGTATCCAGCGGCACCTGTGCCAGCTGGATCGCCGCGCTCTGCACCACGGTGTCGCTGCCATCGACCAGCACCTGCACCGCTTCGCGACCGTCGAAGCGGCGACGCTCGAAGTCGGCCGGCACCACGATGCCGACACTGATCTCGCCACGACGCAGCGCCTGCATCAGCTGGTCCGGCGTGTAGGCTTCGCTGCGCGGCGTGATCACGCCGGTGGCCACCATGTCCTGCACCAGCGCACGTGACGCCGCACTGTTGGCCTGGTCGGCGACACCGGCGTCGAGATGGCGCAGGTTGAGATTGATCGCGTAGCCGAACAGCAGCAGTTGCATCACCGGAATGCCGACGATCATCGCCAGCGTGATGCGGTCGCGGCGCAGCTGCCGCAGCTCCTTGAGCATGATCGCCCACAGCCGGCGCAGGTTCATGCCACCGGCTCCCGGCCACGGCCACGGGTGGCGGCCACGAATACGTCTTCCAGGTTCGGTGCGACGGCGTCGATCCTGGCCTGCGGATCGGCACTGGCCAGCGCTTGCCGCAATGCGGGCGTGTCGGCAGCCCCCTCGCTGCACAGCACGCGCAGCTGGGTGCCGATCTGCGCCACGCTCAGCACCCCGGGCAGTTCGGCCAGCGCGCGGCTGGCCTGGCGCGGCTGCGAGGATGTCACCTGCAGCGTGCGCCCCTGCAACCGCGCGCACAGCTCGGCCGGCGTGCCATCGGCCACCAGCGCGCCACGATCGAGGATCGCCAACCGGTGGCAGCGCTCGGCTTCGTCCATGTAGTGGGTCGATACCAGCACCGTGGTTCCGGCGTCGGCCAGCTCGAACAGGGCCTCCCAGAAATCGCGGCGCGATTCGGGATCGACCGCGCTGGTCGGCTCGTCCAGGAACAGCAGTTCGGGCGAATGCACCACGGCACCAGCCAGGGCCAGGCGCTGCTTCTGCCCACCACTGAGCGTACCGGCCAGCTGCGGCTGCCGGTCCTGCAGCCGGTACTGCTGCAGCAATGCGTCCACCCGTTGCCCGGCCTGCGCACACGGCGGGTCCTGGATGGCGGCGAGAAACTCCAGGTTTTCGCGCACCGACAGGTCTTCATACAAGGAGAAACGCTGGGTCATGTAGCCGATGCGCCGGCGCAATGCCTCTGCCTGCTCGGGCACGGCCAGGCCCAGCACCTCGATCTGCCCCGCGCTGGGCTCCAGCAGGCCGCACAGCATGCGGATGGTGGTCGACTTGCCGGACCCGTTCGGGCCGAGGAAGCCGTACACCTGCCCGCGCGGCACGGTCAGGTCGACGTTGTCCACGGCCAGAAGATCGCCGAAGCGACGCGTCAGCCCGCGTGCGTGGACCGCGATGTCCTCGCCGGTATTCAGAAGCGCACCTGCACCGGCAGCCCGGCCGGAAGCCTCTGCATGTCGGCGGCCGCGTCCACTTCGATCTCGGCCAGATAGCTCAGCCGTTCGACGTCATCCCCGGTCAGTGCGTAGTACGGGGTGAACGAGGGCTCGCTGCGGATCGAGCGCACGCGCCCCTTCAGCACGGTGCTGCCGCCTTCCAGCTGTATCTGCGCGGCCTGCCCGACCTTGACCTGCAGGCGCAGCGGCTGCGGCAGGTAGACACGCGCGTAGGGGCGTTCGCCGACCAGCATCACTGCCAGCGGCGCCCCGATCGGTGCCTGGTCACCCTGCCGGTAGGGCAAGGCATCGACCACGCCATCGCGCGGTGCGCGCAGCTGCAGCTTCTGCAGGTTGACGCCCTGCACTACCTGCTGCGCCTGTGCAGCGTCGGCGGCTGCCTGGCCCTGGGCGATGTCCTGCACGCGGCTGCCGTGCACCAGTTCCAGCCAGGCCTGCTCGGCGGCACGCACGCTGGCCTCGGCATTGCCGGCAGCCGCCCGTGCACGGTCCAGCTCGGCGGCGGCGATCAGGCGCTGGCGTGCCAGCGGCTGCACCCTGCGGTAGTAGGCACTGGCTTCGGCAGACTGCGCGCGCAACGCGGCCAGCTGCGCCTGGGCCTGCGCAATCTGTTCCTGGCGCGGGCCGATCTTCAGTTCTTCCAGCTGGGCCTGCGCGCGTACCGTGTCGGCCTGCGCTGCGGCGAACTGAGCGTCGCCGCGGGCAGGGTCGAGCTGCATCAGCACCGCCCCGGCCTTGACCTGCTGGCCCTCGCGCACGTCCACGGTGGCGATCACTTCGGCCGCCGGTGCCGGCACCGTGATCCGATCCCACTCCAGCGTGCCGAGTGCTGCAGGCGGTGCCTGCCCACACCCTGCCAGCAAGCCGATGCCCGCCAGTCCGATTCCACGCATCCCGTTGCCGATGCCCATGCCATCCCCTCCTGCCACGGCGCCACGGTGCCATGCGCCCCGTGCACCCTCAATGATTCCGATCAGCCCTGACGGTTTTTTCACCATCCGTTGGCAAGCCTTTTGCTGCAAGGCTCCGCACCACCTATCCACAGGTTGGTTCGGCATCATTCCACAACCGCTGTGGAAATCCGGCAGGACGTGGCGCTGTTGCCCGCACGGCAATGACACCTGCACTGCCATCACGATGAACGTCCCCCTGCAGGCCCCCCTGTGACAGTGCAGCTGCGGCGACAGGCAACCATGACGCTTTTTTCACCAGGACCTCATGAGCCTTGTGGCACAAGCATTGCCAAGGTCTATCCACAGGTTTCCGCGTACCCCGTCCACATCGGGTGTGGAAAACGCTGTATCGACCGTCTGCTGGCCGTGTGCCCCACGCGCGCGCTACCCTTATCCTCCCTGAATACACTGCGGTGGAAGGCTTCCGCCCCACCCCAAGCAATGAAAAGCATCGAGCATCGAGACTTCACCCTGTCGCCGGAAGACAACGAGCGGCTGGCCAACCTGTGCGGCCCCTTCGACGGCCACCTGCGCCAGATCGAGCTGAAGCTCGGTGTGGAGATCGCCAACCGTGGCTTCGTGTTCCGCATCAGCGGACCCAACGAAGCCATCATCGAGGCGCAGAAACTGGTTGAAGCGCTGTACGCCGAAGCCGGCGAGACCGTCTTCGACAACCATGCCATCCACCTGCGCCTGGCGCAGGCCAATGTCGAGCAGATCGCCGAGCGCTCCTACGAAGCGCAGGACGTGGCGATCAAGGTCAAGCGCGGCACGGTACGTGGCCGCGGCGCCAACCAGGGCCGCTACCTGCACCAGATCGCCACCCATGACATCAACTTCGGCATCGGCCCGGCCGGTACCGGCAAGACCTTCCTGGCCGTGGCCAGCGCGGTCGAAGCCCTGAACGAATCACGGGTGCAACGCCTGATCCTGGTGCGCCCGGCAGTGGAGGCCGGCGAGAAGCTGGGCTTCCTGCCCGGTGACCTGAGCCAGAAGGTCGACCCCTACCTGCGACCGCTGTACGACGCCCTTTACGAGATGATGGGCGTGGAGAAGGTGGTCAAGCTGCTGGAAAAGAACGTCATCGAAATCGCACCGCTGGCCTACATGCGTGGCCGCACGCTCAACGATGCCTTCGTGATCCTGGACGAAGCACAGAACACCACCATCGAGCAGATGAAGATGTTCCTGACCCGCCTCGGCTACGGCTCCACCGCCGTGGTCACCGGTGACCTGACCCAGACCGACCTGCCCAAGCACGTGAAGTCCGGCCTGCGCGATGCCATCGACGTGCTGCGCGAGGTCGAGGGCGTCAGCTTCACCTTCTTCGAATCCCGCGACGTGGTCCGTCATCCGCTGGTGGCGCGCATCGTCAGCGCCTACGACCGCCGCGACCTGCATCAGATCCAACCTGGAGCAACTCCATGACCCGTGGTCCCGTGCGACTGGACGTCGCCGTCAGTTATGCCTTGCCGCGCACCGGCCTGCCGGCGGCGGTGAGTTTCCGCAAGTGGGTGGCCGCTGCGCTGAAAGGCCGCATCCGCGAGGCCGACCTGGCCATCCGCGTGGTCGATGCCAAGGAAGGGCAGTCGCTGAATCGCCATTACCGCGGCAAGGACTACGCCACCAACGTGCTCAGCTTCCCGGCCGAAGTGCCCGAAGGCCTGCCCAAGGGCGTGAAGTTTCCGCTGCTGGGCGACCTGGTGATCTGCGCACCGGTGGTCGCCCGCGAGGCCAATGAACAGGGCAAGGCGCTCAACGCCCACTACGCGCACCTGACCGTGCACGGCGTGCTGCACCTGCTCGGCTGGGACCACGAGGACGACAAGGAAGCCGACGCGATGGAACAGCTGGAGCGCGAGATCCTGGCCGAGCTCGGCATCGCCGACCCCTACGCCGGCGAGCGCTGAAGCCCACGCACACCGGGTTCTTCACGGAGGACGACCCCATCGCGCTGCTGCCCGCACTCATCGCCGCTCTCCTGCAGGTGACCACTGCCCCGGGCATCGACCCCGACCGGGAACGACCGTCGCCGTTCCCGGCCAGCGACAGCGCCGCCGACATTGCCGCCAAGGTCGCGGAGATGCAGGCCTTCTTTGATGTCAGCCAACAGACGGCGCGCCAAGCGGTCGCCGGGGCGCAGCAGTACGCATTGATGGAACGTTTGAAAGCGCGCCACGCGGCACGCCTCGCCGGAATCTGGGTGGACAACGCGGCAGGTTGGAATGTCGTCGTTCGACTGACTGGCCCAGCACCCGCGGCCGATGAGACACATCCAGGGGCGGATGGCCCGCAACGCGTGCGCTACATCACCGGCGCTGCGCTGACGGAGGCCGAAATGCAGCACCGCCTTCATGCACAGCAAGGCTGGTTCGTGCCACAGCTGCCCGAGCTGATCGGCTATGGCCTGGACGTCATGACCGGTGAACTGGAGCTGGAACTCCGGGATACCGCAGGCGCACGCGCAACAGTGGCGGCCGTGCGCGACCACCTGCAGGCGCAACTGGGCTACCCGGTCAGGCTGCGCTGGCACCCAGCGGCATCGCACCTGCAATCCCGCTGACTGCATGGAGGCGCTCGCGATGGCTGACCGGGACCGGTACGATCACCGGCCTGCCTTCCGTTGCGGATCCCGTGCCCGTGCTGCGTATTGCCCTGCCCCTGCTGTTCGCCGCGTCCGCCCCGGCCGCTGCCCTGGACCTGCCGGCCCTGATTGAATGCCGTCAGGGCGTAGCCGATCACGCTGCGCTGGCGCCGCTGCTGGCTGATCCGTTGAAGGCCGTCGCCCAGGGCCTGCAGCCCCTGCCGCAGGGCAACCAGTTCATGAGCGAGTACCGGCTGGCCCAGCCGATCAGTGTGTTCGGCACCCGCACCGAACGGGTCGCCGTGGCCGGGTCCAGCGTCATGGCGATCCTCGACCAGGCCGATCCACGGCCGCTGGCCAAGCAGTTGGGGCTGGAGACCGGCTACGACCAGGATGGCAAGTTCATGGCCGGCCGCGAGCTGGTCAGTCGCGACGTGACCGACCCGAAGAGCGGCGAGGCCCAGATCGAGTCGATCATCCTCAGCGTCTCCACCGTGGCCTCCCATCCCGGCAAGACCCTGGCCGGCTGCACCTACAGCCTGGACCTGCCCGAGGAAGAAGCGCCCGCCCGGCCTGAACTGGCCCCGCCGCCGATCACCGGACCGGGCAGCGACGGTCACTGACAGGCCGCCACATCCTGCTAGACTGGGGCCAACGCCCGGCCTGCCGGGTGCCTTTTTTCCAGAGATGTCAGAAGACGACAGTAGTAGCTCCGCACAGGAGCCCAGTGAAAAGAAGCGCGGCTGGCTTGAACGCCTGACCTCCGCCTTCTCCGGCGAACCCCATACCCGCGACGAGCTGGTCGCTGTCCTGCACACCGCGCAGGAAGAGGGCCTGATCGCCGCCGATACCCTGAAGATGATGGAAGGCGCCATTTCGGTGGCCGAGCTGACCGTGGGCGACGTGATGATCTCGCGCTCGCAGATGGTCTCGCTGCCGGTCGAAGCGCCCTTCCTGGAACTGATGAAGCAGGTGGTCGAATCCGGCCATTCGCGCTTCCCGGTGCACGGCGAGAACAAGGACGACATCCTTGGCATCCTGCTGGCCAAGGACCTGCTGCGCGGCGTGGTCGCCGACAACGGCCCGGCCAACGTGCGCGAGCTGCTGCGCCCGGCGGTGCTGATCCCGGAGGCGAAGAAGCTCAACGTGCTGCTGAAGGAATTCCGCCTGTCGCGCAACCACATGGCCATCGTGGTCGACGAGTACGGCGGTGTCGCCGGCCTGGTCACCATCGAGGACGTGCTGGAACAGATCGTCGGCGAGATCGACGACGAGCATGACGAGGCCGAGGACCCGTCGGCGCAGATCGCCATCCAGTCCGACGGCCAGTACGTGGTCGACGCGCTGACCCCGATCGGCGACTTCAACGAACGCTTCGGCGCGACGTTCTCCGACGAGGACTACGACACCATCGGTGGCCTGGTCACCGAGGCCGTGGGCCACCTGCCGGAAGTCGGTGACGAACTGGCGCTGGACCGCTTCATGTTCCGCGTGGCCCGCGCCGATGCGCGCCGGGTCCAGGCCTTCCACGTGACCGTGCTGCCGCCGGACGCGCAGGACGACGCTTGAAGCGCGGTGGCCCCCTCCTGGCACTGCGCCTGACGCTGTGGCTGGCACTGTGCGTGCTGGCCACCGCCCTGCCGCTGGCCGCCTTCGCGCAGCCGGCGGCAGCCACACCCACGCCCGCTGCACCCGCCGCCATCGCCGAGGCCCCCGCCCCGCGCATCGGCGTGGTGACCATGCAGCCGGGCACGGTGTTCTTCGAGCGCTTCGGCCACGACGCCATCGTCGTGATCGATCCGGTCAGCGGCGAAGCGACCTCGTACAACTTCGGCTACTTCGACCCGTCCGAGGACGATTTCATCAGCCGCTTCGTGCGCGGCGACATGATGTATTACCTGGTGGCGCTGCCGCTGCAGCAGGACCTGTCGTACTACGACGAGACCGGCCGTGGCGCCAGCGTGCAGTGGCTGGACCTGCGCCCGGACCAGGCACGTGCACTGGCCGCCGACCTGGCCGAGCGGGCCAAGCCGGAAAACGCGCGCTACCACTACGACTACTACACCGCCAACTGCGCCACGATGGTGCGCGACACGGTGGACAAGGCGCTGGGCGGTGGCCTGCAGTCGCAGCTGTCGGGGCGCTCGCGCGGCAATACCTACCGCAGTGAATCGGTGCGACTGGCATCGCCGGCGCCGTGGATGTGGCTGGGCTTCGATGTCGGCCTCGGGCCGTTCGCCGACCAGCCGCTGTCGCGCTGGCAGGAAGCCTTCGTGCCGATGCGCCTGGCCGACGCGCTGCGCCAGGCACGCAACAGCGACGGCCGGCCACTGGTGCAGTCCGAACAGGAACTGCTGCCGCACCGCATCGACCCGGAGCCGAAGGAGTTCGCGCGCCGCTGGTGGCCGTGGTTGCTGTGTGGCCTGGTAATCGCCGCCGGCATACTGGCGCTGCGCAGCCGGCCGCGCCTGCTGACCGGGCTGGCCCTGCCGTTCTGGCTGCTGTGCGCCATTGCCGGCAGCCTGCTGGTGTTCCTGTGGGGCTTCAGCACCCACTACGCCGCCTGGGCCAACCGCAACCTGCTGCTGCTTTCGCCGCTGGCCGTGCTGCTGCTGCCGGGTGCGATCAGCCTGCTGCGCCGGCGCGTGCCGGGCCGCATGTTCAGGGTCGTGCTGTGGCTGCTGGCGGTACAGGCCGTGGCCGCGCTGGTGCTGCACTGGCTGAGCCTGCAGGCGCAGTACAACGTGCAGTGGATCGTGCTGCTGCTGCCGGTGCATGTGGCGCTGGCGTGGGTACTGGGGCGCCATCCTCACTTGTCCGAAACACGGCACTGACGCACGATGGCGGGCATGTCATTGCCCGCCTCCGCTTCCGCCCCTGCTTCGGCCAACCCCGCCTGCGTCATCAACTGCGTCCACTACGATGACGAGGGCAAACGCCACGACATCAGCCTGGATGCCATCAGCGATGTCATTGCCAGTGGCAACGGCTTCGTCTGGGTAGGCCTGTACGACCCCAACGACGACGTGCTGCTGAAACTGCAGGAGGAATTCTGCCTGCACGACCTGGCCATCGAGGACGCGCGCAACGCGCACCAGCGTCCCAAGGTCGAGACCTACGGCAACTCGCTGTTCGTGGTGGTGACCACCGCACAGATGGTCGACGAACGCATCCAGTACGGCGAAACCCACGCCTTCCTCGGCCCGCGCTTCCTGGTGACGGTGCGCCACGGTGCCTCGCTGTCCTACGCCCCGGTGCGGGCACGGGTGGAACGCGAGCCGCAGCTGCTGAAGATGGGCCCGTCGTACTGCCTGTACGCGGTGACCGACTTCGTGGTCGACAACTACCTGCCGATCGTGCACCGCTTCCGCGACACTCTGGACCTGCTGGAAAAGGACATCTTCGCCGACAACTACAAGCGCAGCACGGTGGTGCGGCTGTACGAGCTCAAGCGCGAACTGAACAAGATGCGGATGGCGGTGGCGCCACTGCAGGATGTGCTGGCGCAGTTGCGCCGCTACCAGGGCGACCTGATCCCCGATGAAGTGAAACTCTACGTGCGCGACGTGCACGACCATGCGGTACGCATCAGCGATGTGATCGACACCCTGCGCGAGATGCTGGGCACCGCACTGAGCGTGAACCTGTCGCTGGTGACGCTCGCGCAGGGCGAGACGGTCAAGCGCCTGGGTGCGTGGGCCGCACTGCTGGCGGCGCCGACGCTGATCACCAGCTGGTACGGCATGAACTTCAGCCACATGCCCGAGCTGAGCGAGCCGTGGTCCTACCCGCTGATGATCATCGGCGTGGGCGGTGTGTGCGTGGGGCTGTACCGGTTGTTCAAGCGCGCGAAGTGGTTGTGAGGGGTATCGACCAACGGACGATACCCACCGGACCGGTAGGCCACGACCGTTGGTCGTGGCACATGACCCGCCTTGGGGTAGTGCCGGCGGCTGGCCGGCAACCAGGCAATGCCGGCCAGCGGCCGGCACTACCGTTCGGAATCAAGCCACGTAGACGGTCTTGATGTTCATGAACTCATGGATGCCGTGGTCGGCCAGCTCCCGACCAAAGCCGGACTGCTTGCTGCCACCGAACGGCAGCCGCGCGTCGCTCTTGACGATGGCGTTGACGAACGCGGCACCGCATTCCATGCGCTGGGCGAAACGTTCGCCGCGCACCGGATCGCGCGTCCACACGCTGCCGCCCAGGCCGAAGCGGGTGTCATTGGCCACGCGCAGTGCCTCGGCCTCATCCTTGACCCGGATCACCGCAGCGACAGGTCCGAACAGCTCCTCGTCGTAGGCCGGCATGCCCGGGCCGACCTGATCGAGCACGGTCGCCGGATAGCCCGCGTGCGTGCCGGCAATGGGCTCGCCGCCAACCAGAATGCGCGCGCCCTTGGCCACGCTGCCCTGCACCTGTTTGTGCAGCTCATCGCGCAGGTCCGCACGTGCCATCGGCGCCAGCGTGGTGCCACGTTCATTGGGATCGCCGTACTGACGCTCACCCGCGGCTTCAACGAAGCGCCGGGTGAACTCATCGGCCACCGCATCGACCACGATGAAGCGCTTGGCCGCGATGCAGGTCTGCCCGCTGTTGTCGAAGCGCGACTTCACCGCCGCCGCCACGGTCTTGTCGAGGTCGGCATCGTCGAGCACCACGAAGGCATCGCTGCCGCCCAGCTCCATCACCGATTTCTTCAGCTGGCCGCCGGCATTGGAAGCGATCGAGCGCCCTGCCCGCTCGCTGCCGGTCAGTGTCACCGCCTTCACCCGTGTGTCGCGCAGCACCTCGGCGGCCTGCTCGTTGTCGATGTGCAACACGTCGAACACGCCGTCGGGCAGGCCGCCATCACGGCACACCGCCAGGATCAGGTCGGCGCACTGCGGCACGTTGCTGGCGTGCTTGAGCAGGGCCACGTTGCCGGCCATGAACGCCGGCGCGAGGAAACGGAACACCTGCCAGATCGGGAAATTCCACGGCATCACCGCGAACACACAGCCGATCGGCTCGTAGCGCACATAGCTGCGCTGTGCTTCGGTATCGATCAGCTGCGGCTTCAGGTAGTCGGCAGCATGGTCGGCGTAGTACTCGCAGGCGGCCGCGCACTTGTCGACCTCGGCCAGCGCTTCGGCCTTGAGCTTGCCCATCTCATGGGTCATCGCCTGCTGCAGATCGTCACGGCGCGTGCGTAGTTGCGCGGCGATCCGGCGCAGGATGGCACCGCGATCCTGCAACGAGTGATCAGCCCAGCCGGGGAAGGCATCGGCAGCGGCCTGCAGGCGCTGCTCGATGTCGGCAGCACCCATCAGTTCATGGCGGTAGGTCACCAGGCCGGTGGCCGGGTCGACGATCTCGACGGTCATGGGGGATCTCCATCTGGAAGATCCCCATTGTGCGCGGTTGCCCGTGAGCCGGATGTTGCCGGCACTGTCGACAGGCCGTGTGCTCAGCCGTTTTCCTGCCGCGCCAGCTGAAGGTCGCGCTGGCGTCGCTTCTCGGCGCGGGCATTGATGTACCAGCCGATCACCGCGGCGATCGATACCGCCGACACCAGCAGCGTGGCCAGCGCATTGATCTTCGGGCTGATGCCCATGCGCACCGAGGCGAACACCTTCATCGGCAGCGTGGTCGAGCCCGGCGTGGCAACGAAGCTGGCCACCACCACGTCATCCAGCGACAGGGTGAACGCCAGCAGCCAGCCCGCCACCAGCGCCGGTGCGATGATCGGCAGGGTGATGCGGCCGAACACAGTCAACCGGCTGGCGCCCAGGTCCATCGCCGCCTCTTCCAGCGACAGGTCCATTTCCTGCAGCCGCGAGGACACCACCACGGTGACGAAGCACAGGGTGAAGGTGACGTGGGCGATCCAGATGGTGGTCAGGCCACGCGCCGGGAAGCCGGGAATCGCGCCCATCGAGGCCAGCAGCGCCATCAGCGAGAAGCCCAGGATCACATCCGGCATCACCAGCGGCGCGGTCACCAGCGCGCCGAACAGCGGCTTGCCACGGAAGCGCTTGAAGCGCGTCATCACCATCGCCGCCAGCGTGCCCAGCACGGTGGCCGTGCAGGCAGTCCAGAACGCCACCACCAGGCTGGTCCACATCGCATCCATCAGCGCGCGGTCGGCGAACAGGTCGCTGTAGGCACGGGTGGAGAACCCGGCCCAGACCATCGCCAGCCGCGAGCTGTTGAACGAATAGAACATCAACAGCAGGATCGGCAGGTACAGGAAGGCGAAGCCGAGCAGCAGCACGCCCAGCCCCAGGCCCTTGGCGGTACGCGGGCTCATGCCTGCTTCCCTTCCAGCAGGCGCTGCTGGGAACGGTTGAACAGCAGGATCGGCACCAGCAGCAACAGGATCATCGCCACCGCCATCGCCGAGGCGCCCGGCCAGTTGCGGTTGTTGAAGAACTCGTTCCACAGCTGGCGGCCCACCATCAGCGTCTCCGAGCCACCCAGCATTTCCGGGATCACGAATTCACCAATGGCCGGAATCATCACCAGCATGCAACCGGCGATGATGCCGGCCTTGGACAACGGCAGGGTGATGCGCAGGAACGCCTGCCACGGCTTGGCACCAAGGTCGTAGGCGGCTTCCAGCAGGCGGTGGTCATGCTTGACCAGGTTGGCGTACAGCGGCAGCACCATGAACGGCAGATAGCAGTAGACGATGCCGATATAGGCGGCGGTCGGGGTATCGATCAGCTGCAGCTTGGGCAGGCCCATGCTGGTCATCAGCGTCTGCAGGCCGGTGAACTGCAGGAACTGGTCGAGCAGGCCGTTGCGGTCCAGGATCGCCTTCCATGCATACACGCGGATCAGGAACGAGGTCCACGATGGCAGCACCACCAGCATCATCGCGACGTTGCGCGCGGCCGGCGACAGGCGGGCGATGGCATAGGCCATCGGGTAGCCGATCAGCAGGGTCAGGAAGGTCGAGATCGCCGCGATCTTGATCGAGCTCAGGAACGCCTGCGCATAGATCGAATCGCGGAACAGCGCCAGGTAGTTCTCCAGGTTCAGCTTCAGCGAGAAGCCGCCGTCGGCGTACTGCAGCAGCCAGGTGTACGGCGGCGAGCCGACCCGGCTGAGCGAGAAGCTGATCATCAGCACGATCAGGAACGGCACTGCGAAGAACAGCAGCAGCCACAGGTACGGAATGCCGATCACCGTGGCACGCAGCCCCGGCAGCCAGCGCTTCAGGCCGGCGACGCTCATGAGGTCAGCACCACGCCGTCGTTGTCGCGCCAGTGCACCCACACGCTGTCACCCCAGGTCAGGCCGTCGCTGGCCCAGCGCTGCGAGTTGGCGAAGTTGGCCAGCACCTTGGCGCCGCTGGGCAGGCGCACGTGGTAGACCGAGTGGCTGCCGAAGTAGGCGATGTCCTCGATCACGCCCTGTGCCTTGTTGGTGTGCCCTTCCGGCTCGTCCTTGCCGATCATCACCTTCTCCGGGCGCAGCGCGAACGCGACCGGCTGCCCTTCATAGCCGGTGATGCCATGGGCGATGTAGATCGGCGCCGGGAACAGCGGCGAGCGTACGGTCACGTACTCCGGCAGGTCCTCGTCGATCACCCCGTCGAACAGGTTGACCGAACCGATGAACTCGGCGACGAAGCGGTTGGCCGGCTGCTCGTAGACCTCATCCGGCTTGCCGACCTGCTGGATCCAGCCGGCATCCATCACCGCGATGCGGGTGGCCATGGTCATCGCTTCTTCCTGGTCGTGGGTGACCATCACGCAGGTCACGCCCGACGACTCGATGATGCTGACCAGTTCCAGCTGCATCTGCGAGCGCAGCTTCTTGTCCAGCGCGCCCATCGGCTCGTCCAGCAGCAGCAGCTTCGGCCCCTTGGCCAGCGACCGCGCCAGCGCCACGCGCTGCTGCTGGCCGCCGGACAGCTGGTGTGGCTTTCGCTTGCCCAGGTGGCCCATCTGCACCAGCTCCAGCATCTCGCCGACGCGCTTGCTGATCGCGTCCTTGCCCAGGCCATCCTGCTTCAGGCCGAAGGCGATGTTCTGCTCGACCGTCATGTGCGGGAACAGGGCGTAGGACTGGAACATCATGTTGACCGGCCGCTGGTACGGCGGCAGTGCGTCCAGGCGCTGGCCATCGAGGGTGATGCTGCCCTTGGTAGGCGTCTCGAAGCCGCCCAGGCAGCGCAGCAGGGTCGACTTGCCACTGCCGGAGCCACCGAGCAGGGCAAAGATCTCGCCCTTGCGCACGTCCAGGTTGACGTCGTCGACGGCGACGAAACCGTCGAATTCCTTGCGCAGGTCACGAATGGAGAGATAGCCGGGCGCACCGGTCGTTTCGACGACGGTGGCTACCGGCTGGGCTTCAACGGGCATGGGGGCTCCGGGAGCGGGCGGTGGACAGCGGCCGCCATTCTACCGGCCGGGGGCCGATGGGGATATGACGGCAACGGGTGGCACCCACCGGGCCAGGGGGATCTGCAGATCTGGTGGGGGCCGACCGTTGGTCGGCCCTGCCGGAAAAGCATGCCGACCAACGGTCGGCACCCACCTGCCAGCCAGCCCTTAGCGCCCGGTCTTCACCTCGGTCCACAGCCGGGTGTAGAGCTTGTCGGTCTCCGGCGTGTTGATCGAATAGGTGAACATCTTCTCGGCCACGTCGGCCGGCGGGTAGATGGTCGGGTCGGTACGGATCGCCTCATCCACCAGCGGGGTCGCGGTCGGCACCGGGTTGGCGTAATGGATGAAGTTGGTGTTGGCTGCGGCAACCTTCGGCTGCAGCAGGTAGTTGATGAAGGCGTAGGCCGCCTCCGGATGCTTGGCATCCTTCGGGATCGCCAGCATGTCGAACCACTGCGGTGCGCCTTCCTTCGGAATCGAATAGGCCACGTGCACGCCATTGCTGGCTTCCTCGGCGCGGTCGCGGGCCTGGATGATGTCACCCGACCAGCCGACCACCAGGCAGGTGCCGCCGTTGGCCAGCGAACCCACGTACTGCGAGGAGTGGAAGTTCTGCACGTACGGGCGGATCGACTTCAGCAGGTCGGCGGCCTTCTGCAGCTCGGCCGGGTCGCCACTGTGCGGGTCCAGACCCAGGTAATGCAGTGCGATCGGGATCATGTCCGCCGGCGTGTCCAGGATGGTCACGCCGCAGTCCTTCATCTTGCTGATGTTCTCCGGCTTGAACACCAGGTCCCAGCTGTTGGCGATGTCGGCGCTGCCGCCGAAGCGCTGCTTCAGCATGTCCACGTTGTAGCCGATGCCGGTGGTGCCGATCATGTACGGCACGCCGTACTGGTTGCCCGGGTCCTGGGTGGCGATGCGCTTCATCACCGCCGCATCGAGGTTGGCCAGGTTCGGGATCTTGCTCTTGTCCAGCGGCAGGAACACGCCGGCCTGGATCTGGCGGCCGAAGAAGTTCAGGGTCGGCACCACCACGTCATAGCCGCTGTTGCCGGCCAGCAGCTTGGTCTCGACCATCTCATCGCTGTCGAACACATCGTAGGTCACCTTGATCCCGCTCTCCTTCTCGAAGGTCGGAATGGTGTCCTCGGCGATGTAATCGCTGTAGTTGTAGACGTTCAGGACCTGGCTGTCCTGCGCGCCGCCGTTGCCACCGCTGCAGGCGGCGAGCATGGCGGAGGCCAGGCCGAGCGTGAGGATACGCAGCTTCATCGGGTGCTCCAGAATGCGGGAAGGGGGGCCGGCGGGGCCGGCGACGGGTGCCAGCCTACCCCCCGGCGGCGGATTTTTCTATTCCGGATGCTCAGACGTTCAGCAGCAGGAACTCGCGCTCCCACGAGCTGATGACGCGGAAAAAGGTCTCGTATTCCTTGCGCTTGACCGAGATGTAGGCCCGGCAGAAGCGCTCACCCAGCAGGGCCTGCAGCTCGCTGCACTGCTCCAGCCCGTCCAGCGCCTCGCCCAGCGAGCGCGGCAGGTTGTACCCCAGCTCTTTGGCACTGCCGGTCACCGGCGCATCCGGCGCCAGCCGCTCACGGATGCCGAGCAGGCCGCAGGCCAGGGTCGCGGCCATCGCCAGGTAGGGATTGGCATCGGACCCGGCGAAACGGCTCTCCACGCGCATGTTCTCCGGCGTATCCAGCGGCACGCGCAGGCCGCAAGTGCGGTTGTCGAAGCCCCAGTGGACGTTGCTCGGCGAGACTTCGCCGAACACCAGCCGGCGGTAGGAGTTCACGTTCGGCGCGAAGAACGCCATCGCCTGCGGTGCGTACTTCTGCAGGCCGCCCAGGTAGTGGCCGAACACCGGGCTGAACTCGCCCTCGGCATCGGTCTCGCCGGCGAACACGTTGCTGCCATCGCTCACCCGCACCAGGCTCTGGTGGATGTGCATGGCACTGCCGGGTTCGTTCTCCATCGGCTTGGCCAGGAACGTGGCATAGACACCGTGGCGCATCGCCGCCTCGCGCATGGTGCGCTTGAACAGGAACACCTGGTCGGCCAGGTCCATCGCATCGGCATGGGTGAAGTTGACTTCCAGCTGCGCCGCGCCGGATTCGTGGATCAGGGTGTCCACGTCCAGCTTCATCGCATCGGCGTAGTCGTACATCAGGTCGAGGATCGGGTCGAACTCGTTGACCGCATCGATCGAGTACGACTGCCGCGCGGTCTCCGGGCGCCCGGAGCGGCCGGCCGGTGGCAGCAGCGGGAAGTCCGGGTCGGTGTTCTTCTGCACCAGGAAGAACTCCAGCTCCGGCGCCACCACCGGGCGCAGGCCCAGTTCGGCATAGGCCGCCAGCACGCGGCGCAGCACGTTGCGCGGTGCCAGCTCATGCGGCTCGCCGTTCTTGGTGTAGCAATCGTGGATGACCTGCGCGGTGGCATCGGCCGCCCACGGCACCATCCGCACCGTATCCGGATCAGGGCGCAGCATCATGTCCGAGTCCGACGGCGAGGTCAGCTCGTAGTAGTCATCGGGAAACTCGCCGGTGACGGTGGTGGCGAAGATGCCTTCGGGCAGCCGCGTACCGTAGTCATGCGAGAACTTGTCGGCGGGAATGATCTTGCCGCGCGCGTTGCCGGTGATGTCCGGCACCAGGCATTCCACCTCGGTGATGCGCCGCTCCTTCAGCCAGCGCAGCAGCGTGCTTTCCTGCGGTGCGGGGGGCGTGGCCGTCTTGCGCGGGCGCGTTCGGGAACTCATCGGGAATCCAGTCGGTTCTGTTGGTGCTGCCGGCAAGCTTGGCCGAACGCACGGAAAATAGCGTGATAGAACGGCGCCTGCATGACACGCCACTCCGGGTGCCACTGTACGCCGAGCACGAAACCATGGTGCAGGCTGCGTGCCGCTTCGACCAGCCCATCGTCGGCCACGGCTTCCACCCGCAGCCCCTGCGCCAGGCGGGCGATACCCTGCCCGTGCACCGAATTGACCTGCGCGCGGCCACTGCCGTGCCACTGCGCCAGCCAGCCATCGGCGGCCAGGGTCACCGCATGGGCCGGCCCATACTGCACTTCCACCGGCGCCTGCGGGTCTTCGCGATGGTCGGCCAGGCCGGGCACCGCATGCACCTGCGGATGCAGGCTGCCACCCAGCGCGACGTTCAATTCCTGGAAACCGCGGCAGATCGCCAGCACCGGCAGATCCAGTGCCAGTGCCTCGTGCAGCAACGCAAAGGCATTGGCATCCCGGGCCGGGTCATGTGGATTGCCTGGCCAGCTGCGGCCACCCTCGTAGTGCTGCGGTTCGATATTGCTGACCGCGCCGGTCAGCAGCAGGCCATCCAGCCCCTGCAGCCAGTTGCCGGCCGGCAGCGGTGGCTGCAGGCTGGGCAACACCACCGGGGTCACCTCGGCCGCCTCGGCCAGCGCGCGAACGTACTTCTCGCCGGCCATCGCGAAACGGTGATGGCCGAGCACGGTGCTGTCGGTGGGCAGGCCCACCCAGGGCAGGCGGCGCATGGGAAAACTCCTTGGCGTGCCGCCACGTTACCCGTCGTCCGGCGAAGGCGGCAAGTCGGTGCCGTCACACCACAGCCGTCACGCATCGGCGAAACTAGCCAGGTGAACGCTGATCGACCTGCCCCGCTCCGTCCTCCTGCACTGCACCCGCGAGGCCTGCAGTGAGCGCCGCCTTCCCGCCCAGCTGGTACGCCGCCAGCCTTCCCGAGCCGGCCGCGCTGCCCCCTTTGCAGGGAGATGTGCAGGCCGATGTGGCGGTGCTCGGCGCCGGCTACACCGGCCTGACCGCCGCGCTGGAACTGGCCGCCCGTGGCCAGCGCGTGGTGCTGCTGGAAGCGCAGCGGATCGGCTGGGGCGCATCCGGCCGCAACGGCGGGCAGGCGCTGGTCGGCTATGGCTGCGAGGTGGACGAGCTGGAGCGCCAGCTCGGCCGTGATGATGCGCGCCACCTGTTCGACTGGTCGCGCGACGCGGTGCAGGCCATGCGTACGCGCATCGACCGCCATGGCATCGACTGCCATTGGGTGGAAGGCCATGCCAGCGTCGCCATCCGCGAACGCCATGAGCGCGACCTGCGTGCCAACTGCGAGCACCTGCAGCGCCACTACGACTACCCCATGCAGTGGTGGGACCGCGATGCACTGCGCGCGCAGCTGGACAGCCCGCGCTACCGCGCCGCGATGTTCGACCCACTCAGCGCGCACCTGCATCCACTGGCCTACGCGCGTGGGCTGGCCGATGCGGCGCGCGCGGCCGGCGTGGTGATCCACGAGCATTCGGCGGTAACCCGCGTGCAGCGTGGACCGCAGCCCACCCTGCACACCGCGCAGGGCAGCGTGCGCGCCGCACACCTGGTGGTCGCCGGCAATGCGTGGCTGCAGGGCCTGCTGCCCGAGCTGGAGCGGTGCATCATGCCGGTCGGCACCTATATCGGCGCCAGCGAGCCGCTTGGCGCCGAGCGCGCCCGTGCCCTGATCGGCAACAACATGGCCGTGGCCGACACCGCCTGGGCACTGGACTACTTCCGCCTCAGCCACGACCACCGGCTGCTGTTCGGCGGCCGCGCCAGCTATTCGGCACTGCCGCCGCCCGGTCTGCGCGGGGTGATGCAGCGGCGCATGCATGAGGTGTTTCCGCAGTTGGCTGACGTGGCGCTGGACCAGGTCTGGGGCGGCTATGTGGACATTACCCGCAACCGCGCCCCGCACTGGGGCCGGCTGGACCGCAACCTGTACTTCGCGCAGGGCTTCTCCGGCCATGGGGTGGCCGCCGCCGGGCTGGCCGGCGAGGTGATTGCCGCCGCCATCGCCGGGCAGAGCGAGCGCCTGGACGTGTTCCAGCGCCTGCGCCATGCGCCCTTCCCCGGCGGCCGGCTGCTGCGCACGCCGCTGCTGGTGGCGGCGATGTCCTGGTACAAGTTGCGGGATGCGTTGTGGTAGCCGAAGCCTTCCCGCCCCCATGACTTGATCCATGGCCGCTCTTTGTTTGCATAATCGGCTCAGGAGCTGGGGGAGCACGTGGATGCAGTGGTGGAAGGACGGCCTGCTGGTGAGGATACGGGTCAGCCCCGAGGGGCTGGCACTGGCGCTGGTCTATGCCCTCGCCTGCTGGGCTGCGCGCAAGCTGTCGCTGGACCAGTTCTTCCTACCTGCTGGCGTGCGGGTGGCCGCCCTGCTGCTGTGTCCGCCCCGTCTTTGGCCCTACCTGCTGATCGGTGAATACGCCTACTTCGCGCATCTGCGCATCCCCCTGATCAGCAAATACAACCTGACCTGGGTGATCCTCGCCTCGGTGTTCCTGATGCCTGCCGTAATGCTGATCGTGCGCCTGCACCGCAAGCTGCTGGCGCGCACCACGATCGTCGGCGTGATTTCCATTGCGATATGCGCCGCGCTGGTCATCAGCCTGCTCAACCTGGGAATTTCCTACCTGCTCTGGGAACCGTTGCGTGAAGCGTCATTCATCACCAACGTGTTGCGTTATGCACTGGGCGACTTCACCGGCATCCTCATCCTGGCGCCACTCGCACTGCTCTGGATCCGTCGCGCCGAGGAACAATGGATGCCCCGGTCCGTTGCTGCCGTGGCAGGAGCACTCGGAGCCATGCTGGTCATTGGCCTGCAGGCGACGCCGGTACCTGCGTCGATCACGGCCCCGGGCTCCCTGCAGCTGTTGTTGATCCTGCCTATTCCCGCGATCGCCCTGACCTGCCTCCTGGGATGGCGTGGAGCGGCCATCGGCGTCGCTGCCATGAACATGATCCTTGGCTTGAGTACCCCTTCGGACCACCCCGCGTCATTCGATCAGGCGACCTTCGCCACACAACAGGCCATGACCATCGCCAGCGTCGCCCTGCTGCTGCTGGGCGCACGCATCACCCACTTCCAAAACCAGCATCGGTTGCGCGAGGAAGATGGCCGGGCAGCCCTGCAGCTTGCGCGGAATTCACACCTGGCCAGCGAGATGGACCTGCGTGAACGGGCGGCGCACCTGCGCCAGCTGGGCGATGGCATGGACCTGTCACTGAACGAGATGGTGAACTGGTTGCATGCGCAGGGGCATCACGCCGTGGCCGATAGCCTGCGACATACGTCGGAGGTGCATTCGCGCCTGTTCAGGGCCCAGGCCAGCATGATCTATCCCGCTGCGCTGGAACGACTGGGCCTGTACGTGGCACTGCAGGCAGGTGGGGTGCGCGAGGCGTGGGGCAATACCCACCGAGTCAATCAACCCTGGTTGATGGGCGATCCCTGCGCCCTCAGTCCCGGCTTGCAGTTGGCGGCCTATCGCTCGATCGTCGAGGCGATATCCATCCTGCTTGGCAACGAATCCGGCCAGCTCACTGTGCGGGCGCGCTGCGGCCGCCTTGGCACACAGCAAGGCATCTTGCTCGTTGCGGCCACGCTCAATCCACGCCAACGTCTTTCGCAGGCGACAATGGCCATGGTCACAGATCAGTTGACCGGCCGCGTGCTCGCATACCGCGGCACGATTCAATGCCGGAGCAATCGCGCCCGGATACACCTCATCGAGACGGTAGGCACTCCCCATACCGAGTCCCGCCCCGTTCGTGAAGCCCACCGGGACAGTTCGCTCGGCCCGATTGTCCCTCCCTCACGGACCTGACCCCCGGAGCAGAAAACTGAGATGGACTTCACAGCCGCTTGGTGACTTCCAACGGAGGCGTCTTCACAGCTGATGAGCGTGCGCCTGGCGTCCCCCAACATGCAAGATTGCACCCATCGGCATCAACAGATACTGTCGAGGCTGAAGGACGCATTCGGTGTCGCCGGGACTGCGATGGCGCGGGACGAGCAAGGGAGGCTTGAGTTTGAGTTGGTTGAAGAGTGGATTTGAACTGAGCTTCCGTATCCGACCGGTCGGCCTCGCTCTTGCTGTGCTGTATGCCGTCGCCTGCTGGGGGGCGCGTCACTTCTCCGTCGATCAGTTCTTTCTGCCTGCCGGCATCCGTGTGGCCGCTCTGCTGCTGTGTCCGCCACGGCTGTGGCCATACCTTATCCTGGGTGAGTACGCGTACTTCGCACAGTTGCGCTATCCCATGATCGATGAGTACGGGATGAGCTGGGTGATCCTCGGCTCGGCATGCCTGATGCCGGCTGTCGCTTTGATCGTCCATCTCCACCGCAAGGCGATGGGATCCACCAGCGAGAGCTGGCTGCTCTCCGTCGCGGCGTCGGCTGCACTGATCGCCAGCGCCCTCAAGCTCGGCCTTTCCCACGCGCTTTGGCCGGTCCCGCCGTCCATGCCGTTCTACACCAATGCAGCACTCTTTGTGCTGGGTGACTACATCGCCATCTTGACCGTGGCACCCCTTGCCTTGCTGTGGATCCGTCGTCATGCCGGCTACGACTGGTCAGCCTGGCGGATGCGGCCCACGATAGTGGCGCTCTGCGCATTGTGTGCGCTCAGCATCCTCATCGCCACGGTCGGCGCGCGCGATGACTCTGCACGGGCGATCCTGCAGTTGCTGATGACATTGCCCGTGATTGCACTGACATGCCTTCATGGCTGGCGCGGTGCGGCTGTAGGCGTACCACTGATGAACATGATTCTCAGCGTGACCATGCCCAGCACCGGCCTGCCGGGGTCGTTCGACCAGACGACCTTCTTCACGCAACAGATCATCGCGATCACGGGCACTACCCTGCTGGCCCTAGGTTCCCGTATCACCCATCAGTACCATCAGTTCACACCAGCCCAGGTGCAGGAGCCGCAGACGACCATGCTCTCGCGTTCGGCTCATCTTGCCAGTGAAATGGACCTGCGCGAGCGGGCCCTCGGCCTGCGCAGGGTTGCCGACGAGATTGAAGCAGCCCTCGACGAAACGCTGAAGCTGCTCAGGACTCACGGCCAGGAAGGGCCGGCAATCGACCTGCTGCGGACATTTTCCTCACGCTCGCGCAAGTTCCGCGAGCTGACCAGCATGGTCTATCCCACCGAGCTCGAACACGCGGGGCTCTATGTTGCCCTTCGGGCAGGAGGCTTGAGCGAAGCCTGGGAAGACAGCCATCGCGTGGTCCGCCCGGTACTTCAGGGCGACCCCTGCCAGCTGGGCATAGGACTGCAACTTGCGGCCTATCGTGTCCTGGCCGAATCCGTGTCTCTGCTGCTCAAGGAAGAACGGGGCCAGATCCAGCTCCGAGCCCGCTGCGGACGCTCGGGACGACACAAGGGGATCCTGATCACGGTGGCGATGCTCGACCGCAGGAGCACATTGGCGTCCGCAACCGTCAGTCTGGCAATTGACCGTCTATCTGCACGTACACAGGCCTACTCAGGCTCAGTCGACTGCCTGGGCAACCGGATCCGGATAGTCATGCGGGATGCTCCCCGGCAGATGCTGGGCGACAGCGTGCAGCCACAGGCAGTTGCGCCGATTGATATGCCGGCCAAGTACTGATTCGCAGCACCGCCAGTACACATCATCGAGGCGGTAGGAAACGGTAACCTGCGACGGCTCCAGGCCGCCGCAGGCATCCTGTCTGCCAACCCGGGTCTTTCACTTTCCGCTGGCGGCAGGCTCTACGGACCAGATTGCCCCCTGACCTTCCCCATGGACGGCCAACGAGAAGTCCGATGCCTGGAATACCAGACGCCTGCGCGCCGTCGCCGGCACCGCCAACCGCTGCGACGGCAACGAGACGCGGACCGCCGCATTTCCTGCAGGCAGGGTCCAGAACGTGGAATCGATATTGCCGATGATCAGGACCACCTGGCCCACGGAATCATTGACCTGGTAGTACGTCACACCATCGCGCTGGAAGGCATAGACGAACCAGGCCGGATCCAAACTCGAATTGACAGCAACAGGCTGGCTTTCGCCCAGGCCGGCGTTTGCCGTCTGAACACCATTGCCTCCGGTCGTGCAGCAGGAGGCTGAAGCCAGCATAGGCAGGGACAACAGGACTGCAGTAGTCGCCGCAACGGAAAATCGGGAAAATCTCACAGGCATCTCCATGGTTGGATTGAAGTACTGCATCCAGGCGCTCCGCGTTGACCTCGGTCGAAGGGCGAAACACCACTTCCTGACCGGATGGAATCGTCCACAGAAACAGTCAAAGCCCAGATATCCGCAGCATACCGGTGCTCCCATGGGGGTGCCATCGCAGGCGTCGTGGCCAGTGTTCCCGAGGGAAGTGCCCACCGGGCCGTTGCACCGCTTGGCATCTGCCGATACCTTCGCGCTGGTCAAGTCATGCAGCGGCGGGACGATGAGTCTCAACTGAGCCGGGGGTCAACAGTGAGCTGGTGGAAGGATGGAATCCAGATAGACGTCCGCCTGCGTCCCACAGGCTTCTTCATAGCCGTCGTTTATGCCGTTGCCTGCCTTGTCACCCGGCAGATGTCGCTTGACCAGTTCTACCTGCCTGCAGGCGTGCGGATTGCCGCACTTCTGCTGACGCCCCCGCGCCTGTGGCCGTATCTACTACTAGGCGAATATGCCTACTTCGCGCAGATTCGCGTGCCGATGGCGACAACTCATGGGCTGGCCTGGGTCATTCTGGGCTCGATTGGCCTGATGCCCGTGGCAATGCTGATCGTGCATTTCCATCGCAGGCATATCCCTACCGCGGGCGGACTATGGCTGCTCTCCCTGTCGTTCTCCGCAGGCATTGCAGTCAGTCTGCTGAACATGGGACTTGCGCGTCTGCTGTGGCCAGGCCCAGACCCGGAAATGATGCTCGAGCGGGTGGGACGTACTCTGCTAGGCCAAACCACCGGCATCCTTACGCTTGCACCACTGGCACTGCTCTGGCTGCGACGTCACTCCGAACCAGCATGGAGCACCCGCTTCGTTGCTTTCACCGCCACAGCCATCGCACTGATCATGGCGCTTGGATTGGCAATGAAGCTGACACCGGCTGCGGCCAACACCACCCGCGAGCAACTCGTCCTGATGGCTTCGCTCCCGGCAATCTCACTTGCCTTCCTGCATGGTTGGCGCGGCGCGGCAATCGCAGTGCCGCTACTGAATCTGATCGTGCTCGCATCTACACCAAGCACTGGACTACCCGCTTCGTTTGATCTGGGAGCCTTCTCCACGCAGCAGAGCCTTTGCGTAATAAGCGTCGCGCTGCTCGCATTGGGATCTGGTATCAGCCACTACCAACGCAAGTACCAGGAGCATGAAGATAGTGGCCGGAACACGGTAGAACTGGCGCGCGCCTCACACCTGGCCGGTGAGCAGGCGCTGCGTTCACGGGCACTGGAGCTGAAATCAATCGGCGACGGCATGGATATGTCGGTGCAAGGTGTCGTTGACTGGCTCAAGACGCATGGTCACCACGATATCGCCGCAGATCTGGTTCAGACATCTGCAACGCATTCATGGCAATTCCGCCAACAGGCCAGCATGGTCTACCCAACTGCAATTGAGCAGATCGGGCTTTACCTCAGCTTGCAAGCCAGCGGCGTACGGGACGGTTGGGACTCCACCGGCCGCATGAGTCGACCACAATTCTCCGGCGACCCCTGCCAGTTGAGCGTGGGCCTGCAACTATCAGCCTTTCGCCTGCTGATCGATGCAGTGCCGGTGATGCTGAGTCATGAGCCGGGGCAGATGCACCTCCAGGCGCGTTGCGGCAGGCTCCGCCAGCGTCGCGGCATCATGTTGAACATCGCACTGTTGGATCGCGGCCGTCCATTGGCGTCGGCCACCGAAGCTGCACTGATTGATCGGCTCAGCGGTCGCCTGATTGCCTACGACGGCGTGCTGCAATGTCGTCGCCATCGAATCACGGTCATACTCAGCGAATCCCTGCCGTCCCTGCCCGTGGGTGACAGCGCGCGATGCTCCGAGTTCGCCTAGCTCCAACCTCCCCGGCGTGGCGTGCGCCGTTCGGTGCATTGGCCTAAAGTTGCGCCCGAAACCGCCGCTATCCGTGCCGAGCCCTCCCTCGTGAGCCACCGCATCATGCCCGTCCTGCCGCAGGCCGCCGTCGATGGCGACCTGGCCGATCCGCTGCCGCAGCGGATCCTGCTGGTCGAAAACTCCCGTGCCTTCACCGGCATGCTGCGCGAGGCCATCGAGCAGCGCCTGGAACTGCCGGTGGTGATCGCCTCCACCCTGGCCGAGGCCGATCGCCTGCTGAGCGAGGATGGGGGCTGGTTCCTGGTACTGACCGGGCTGGTGCTGGCCGATGGCGACCGCGATGCGGTGGTTGAGTTCTTCCTCAAGCGCGGCCTGCCCACCGTGGTGGTCAGCAGCGTCTACGACGAGGACCTGCGCAAGCGCGTGCTGCAGCAGCAGATCATCGACTACGTGCTGAAGAATACCCCGGGCAGCATCGACTACCTGGTATGGCTGGTGCAGCGACTGGAACGCAACCGCCGCATCGCAGCGCTGGTGGTGGACGACTCGCCGTCCGCGCGCGGCTATGCCGCTGCCCTGCTGCGCATGTACGGCCACGAGGTGCACGAGGCCGCTGACGGCAACGAGGGCCTGGCCGCGATCGAGGCGCATCCTGCGATCCGCCTGGCGGTGGTCGACCAGGAAATGCCCGGCATGCAGGGCGTGGAGTTCACCCGACGCCTGCGCACCCTGCGCTCGCGCGACAAGGTGGCGGTGATCGGCATTTCCGGCAACACCGACGCCTCGCTGATCCCACGCTTCCTGAAGAACGGCGCCAACGACTTCCTGCGCAAGCCATTCTCGCGCGAGGAGTTCTTCTGCCGCGTCTCGCAGAACGTCGACCAGCTGGAACTGATCGGCACCCTGCAGGACCTGGCCACCCGCGATTTCCTCACCGGCCTGCCCAACCGTCGCTGCTTCCTGGAACAGAGCCAGCGCCAGCTGCCGCAGCTGCAGCTGCACGGCCAATGCGTAGCGGTGGCGATGATCGACATCGACCACTTCAAGCACATCAACGATACCTACGGCCACGAGGCCGGCGACGACGCGCTGCGTGCGGTCGCCGGCGCAGTGGCTGCGCACGCCCGCAGCCAGGACCTGATCGCACGCTTCGGTGGCGAGGAGTTCTGCCTGCTGGTGCCGGACATGGAACAGGACGAGGCCCTGCAGTACTTCGAGGAACTGCGCCAGCGCATCGCCGCGCTGGAAGTGGACATCGGCACTGCCACCCTGCGCATGACGGTCAGCATCGGCCTGTGCTGCCTGCGCCCGCAGCGCGATGCACTGCACCGGCTGATCTCCGAGGCCGACCGCCAGCTGTACCTGGCCAAGGCCGGCGGCCGCAACCGGGTCAGCTGCACCACGGTGGCCAGCCCGCTGCGTCCACGCGAGCCTGCGCTGACCTGACCGGCTCGCTTTGATCCAGATCAACGCCGTCCGCGCACGGCAGCCCTACAGTCGACCCCGACATACGCATGAAGGGGAGCCGGGGATGGCACTACTGGTCTGGCAGGACGATCTGAACATCGGCATCGATGTGATCGATCAGCAACACCGCCGCATCATCGAGATGCTCAACCACCTGCACGTGGCCCAGGCCAGCATGCAGCGTACGGCGGTCGGCGAAGTGATCGATGAAGTGGTCGACTACACCATGTCGCACTTCGCGTTCGAGGAAGAGCTGATGGAGGAAGCCGGCTATCCGTTCTGTGCCGCGCACAAGCGCGTGCATGAGGTCTTCATCAAGCGGGTATCGGAGTACCGCATGCGCTTCCAGGCCGGCGAGGACATCAGCGACGAGCTGCGCACCATGCTCTCGCGCTGGCTGTTCAACCACATCCGCGGCGATGACCAGGCCTACGCCGAACAGGTCAAGGCGCACCTGAACCAGTTCGCCCGCGAACACCAGGGCGGCGGCTGGCTGGGGCGCACGCTCAAGCGCTTCTTTGGCTGAGCCGCAGCGCGCGCCGGTGCAATGCCACCAGCGCGCACAGGGTCGCTGCCGCAGTCAGGCACAGGTAGTAGCCGACCGCGACCAGGCCGAAGCGTTCGGCCAGCCAGGTGGCCAGGTAAGGCGCCGGTGCCGCCCCCAGGATGCCGGCCAGGTTGAATGACAGCGAGGCGCCGGTGTAGCGCACTTCCACCGGGTAGATCTCGGCCAGGAAGGTGCCGCAGGGGCCGTAGGTCAGCCCCATCAGGAACAGGCCCAGGCACAGGAACGCCGTGACCAGCCAGGGGCTGTGCGGCTGGAACAGCGGTGCGAACAGCACGCCGAAACCAATGATCAGCACGCTGGCCACGATCATCGTGCGACGCGTGCCCCAGCGGTCGCCATAGCGCGCCGACAACGGGATGCCCAGCGCGAAGAACAGCATGCCGGCCATTTGCATCAGCAGGAACTGCTCGCGGCTGTAGCCCAGCACGGCGGTGCCATGGCCGAGGCTGAACACGGTCATCAGGTAGAACAGCACGAAGGTGGCGAACGCACCCAGCGTGCCCAGCAGCATCGGCACCGGGTGGTCACGCAGCACCGTCAGCATCGGCAACCGCACCGGCGCCTTGCGTTCCAGCGCCTTCTTGAAGTCGGGGGTCTCGTGGATGTTCAGCCGCACCCACAGGCCGAGGCCGACCAGCAGCGCGCTGGCCACGAACGGGATGCGCCAGCCCCACTGCAGGAAATCGGCCTGGCTCAGGCAGCGGCCCAGCACCAGGAAGATGCCGGCTGACAGCAGGAAGCCGAGCGGCGCACCCAGCTGCGGGAACATGCCGTACCAGGCGCGCTTGCCCGGCGGTGCATTCTCGGTGGCCAGCAGCACCGCCCCGCCCCACTCACCGCCCAGCCCCAGGCCCTGGCCGAAACGGCACAGCGCCAGCAGCGCCGGCGCCCACAGCCCGATCTGCGCATGGGTCGGCAACAGGCCGATCAGCACCGTGGACAGGCCCATGGTCAGCAACGCGGCGACCAGGGTGGCCTTGCGGCCGATGCGGTCACCGAAGTGGCCGAACACCGCCGAGCCGACCGGGCGTGCGATGAACGCCACCGCGAAGGTCGCCAGTGACTGCAGCAGCGCCGCCTGTTCGCTGCTGTCCGGGAAGAACAGGTGCGGGAACACCAGCACCGCGGCCGTGGCGTAGATGTAGAAATCGAAGAATTCGATGGTGGTGCCGATCAGGCTGGCCAGCAGGACACGGCGGGGAGAATTCACGGGCGGTGCGGCAGCGGTGATCGTCGACATCGGCAACACGGGTAACGGCGGATCGCCCGATTCTGCCACGGGCCGGTGGCCGCACGGGACGATGGTTTCAGCCGACACCGATGCCAACGAAGGTGGCAGGCGCCATTCTTCTGTAGCGTCGAGCAGCCGCGTCGTTACAGCTGGATCCAGGTGGCCTTGATCTCGTTGTACTTGTCGAACGCATGCAGTGACTTGTCCCGCCCGTTGCCGGACTGCTTGTAACCACCGAACGGTGCAGTCATGTCGCCGCCATCCCAGCCGTTCACCCATACGCTACCCGCGCGCAGTTGGCGTGCGACGCGATGGGCACGGCTCAGATCGCGCGTCCAAAGACCGGCGGCCAGTCCGTAGCGGCTGTCGTTGGCCAGGCGCACCGCTTCGGTTTCGTCGTCGAAGCCCAGCACCGCCAGCACCGGCCCGAACACTTCCTCGCGCGCCAGTGCCTGGTCGGGGCTCACCTGATCGAACACCGTGGGCTGCACATAGGAACCGCCTGCCTCGACCTCGGCGCGATGACCGCCCAGCAGCAAGCGGGCGCCCTCGCTTTCGGCGCGTGCGATATCCCCCATCACCTTGTCCAGATGCGCGGCATCCACCAGCGCACCCATCGGTGCGTCGGCGTCAAGCGGGTGGTGTGGCTGCATGTGCTGGCCGTAGGCAACCACCTGGTGCACGAAATCCTCGCGGATCGAGCGCTGTACCAGCAACCGCGAACCGGCGGTACAGACTTCGCCCTGGTTGAAGAAAATGCCCTGTGCCACGGCCTTGGCCGCCGCGTCCAGATCGGGAGCGTCGGCGAACACCACGTGCGGGCTCTTGCCGCCACACTCCAGCCAGACCCGCTTGAGGTTGGACCGGCCGGAATACTCCAGCAGCCTGGCGCCGGTGGCCGTGGAGCCGGTGAAGGCCAGCACATCCACATCCATGTGCAAAGCCAGCGGTTCACCGACGCGAGCACCATGGCCCGGCAGCACGTTCAGCACGCCCTCCGGCAGCCCGGCCTCGGCGGCCAGCGCCGCCAGCCGCAGCGCACTCAGGGGCGAGCGCTCGGAAGGCTTGAGCACCACCGAGTTGCCCATCGCCAGCGCCGGCGCGATCTTCCAGCAGGCCATCAGCAACGGGAAATTCCACGGCACGATGGCCGCCACCACGCCCGCCGCCTCGCGGGTGACCAGTCCCAGTTCGTGCGGACCGGTGGGCGCGACCTCGCCATACAGCTTGTCCACGGCCTCGGCCGTCCAGCGCAGGCAGCGCACTACGCCCGGCAGGTCGATGCGCCGCGCGTCACGCACCGGCTTGCCCATGTCCAGGGTTTCCAACAAGGCCAGTTCATCGGCGTGCGTTTCCACCAGTGCAGCCAGCGCCAACAGTACGCGCTTGCGGTGGGCCGGACTGGCGTGTGACCAGTGGCCCGCCTCGAAGCTGCGCCGCGCGGCCAGTACCGCACGCTCCACGTCCTGCGCGTCGCAGTCGGCGACCGCGCCCAGCACACGTCCGTCGATCGGGCTGATGCAGTCGAAACGGGCGCCGCTGGCGGCGTCTGCGTAACGGCCATCGATGAAGGCCTGGCCCGGCATCGACAGCTGGAGGGCCAGCGCCTGCCAGTGGCTGCGGTCAGGGAAATCGGCCATGGGAAGCTCCAGCGATCAACAAGCCTTGGTTATACCGGGGCCGCCGCGACTCCGCCGTGACGCGGCTGCGCTACATTCGTCTCATCGGACCCGATGGAGCTGGCATGAAGCGTCCCGAAAGCGACCTGCACGACCTGGCCACCCAGCGCCCTGAGTCACTGGACGCGTACTGGATGCCGTTCACCGCCAACCGCCAGTACAAGGCCGCCCCGCGCATGCTGGTACGCGCCGAAGGCATGCACTACGAAGATGTCGATGGCCGCCAGATCCTCGACGGCACCGCCGGCCTGTGGTGCTGCAACGCCGGCCACGCGCGACCGCGCATCGTCGAGGCCATCGTCGAGCAGGCACGCACCCTCGACTACTCGCCGGCCTTCCAGATGGGCTCGCCGCCGGCCTTCGCGCTGGCGCAGCGGCTGGCCGCGCTGGCGCCTGCCCCGCTCAACCATGTGTTCTTCACCAGCTCCGGTTCCGAGGCGGTGGATACCGCGATGAAGATCGCGCTGGCCTATCACCGCCAGCGTGGCGAGGGCCAGCGCACCCGCTTCATCAGCCGCGAGAAGGCCTACCACGGGGTCGGTTTCGGCGGCATGGCGCTGGGCGGACTGCCCAACAACCGCAAAGCGTTCGGCCTGCAGCTGGGCGGCGTCGACTACCTGCGGCATACCCTGGACCTGCAGCGCAATGCGTTCAGCAGGGGCCTGCCACGCCAGGGCGCGGAGCTGGCCGACGACCTGGAACGGCTGATCGCGCTGCACGATGCCTCGACGATCGCCGCCGTGTTCGTTGAACCCATCGCCGGGTCGGCCGGGGTGATCCTGCCCGCGCCGGGCTACCTGCAGCGCCTGCGCGAACTCTGCGACCACCACGGCATCCTGCTGGTGTTCGACGAGGTCATCACCGGCTTCGGCCGGGTCGGCATGCCCTTCGCCGCGCAGCGCTTCGGGGTCACTCCGGACCTGCTGACCTTCGCCAAGGCGGTCAGCAACGGCGCGGTACCGCTGGGTGGGGTGCTGGCCAGCGACGCCGTGCATGCAACCCTGATGCAGGCACCGCCACAGGCCATCGAACTGTTCCATGGCTATACCTATTCGGGGCACCCGCTGGCCTGCGCAGCGGCGCTGGCCACGCTGGAGGTCTATGCCGAGGAACGCCTGTTCGAACGTGCCATCGAACTGGGTGAGTACTGGCAGGAACGACTGCATGCGCTGCAGGGCCTGCCCAACGTGATCGACATCCGCAACTTCGGGCTGGTCGGCGCGGTCGAGCTGGCGCCGCGCCGCGATACCCCCGGCAGCCGTGGCTATGAGGTGTTCCGGCGCTGCTTCCAGGACGGCCGGCTGCTGGTGCGCTGTACCGGCGACATCATTGCGTTGTCGCCGCCACTGATCGTGGACAAGGCGCAGATCGACCAGATCACCGGCACCCTGGGCGAGATGATCCGGGCCACCGCCTGAGCCCGGGCCGGGGGTGGCGAGCGGGTACAATGGGCGGTTCCGCTCCTGCTCGCTGCCGTGCCCATGGATATCGTCGTCAAAGAAGAACTCAAGGCCTACATCGACCCGCTGACCGCGGACGAACATGACGCGCTGGAGCGCAGCATCCTGGCCGAAGGCTGCCGCGATGCGCTGGTGCTGTGGGGCGATGTGCTGGTCGACGGCCACAACCGCTTCGGCATCTGCCAGAAGCATGGCCTGCCCTTCAACACCGTGCAGAACACCCGCTTCAAGAGCATGGAAGACGTGCACCTGTGGATGATCGAACAGCACCTGGGCCGCCGCAGCGTGTCCGACTTCCAGCGCGGCGTGCTGGCGCTGCGCAAGCGCGACATCCTGGCCGCCCGCAAGCAGGTCGAGCAGGCGCAGCTGCAGCGCGAGAGCGACGGCACCGCCGAAGCCGTCGAGGACGCGGGTGAGGACAGCCCGCCGTGGGAACCGGCACCGAAGATCAGCCGCGCCGAGCTGGCCCGCGAGGCCAAGCTGAGCACCAGCCAGGTCGGCATGATCGAACGCATCCACGCCCAGGCCGCGGCCGAGGTGGTGGAAGCGGTGAAGGCCGGCGTGATCTCGATCAGCGCCGCCGCGGCCGTGGCCGACCTGCCGGAAGACGAGCAGCGCGCCGCCGCCGCCGGTGGCAAGGACGAGCTGAAGCAGGCCGCCAAGCGCGTGCGCGAGTCCAAGCGCAAGCCGCGCGCACCGAAGCCGGAAGCAGCCGAGATGGACTTCGAGGACGCGGACGAGGACGAGATCGCCAGCCGCGACGCCGAAGTGCTGTCGGCGCTGGAACAGCTGGGCGAGGATGCACCCGCGCTGCGCCGCCGCGTGGTCGCGCTGACCCGCGAGAACGACACCCTGCGCGCGCAGCTGGCTGCGTTGCGCAAGCAACTCGAAGCGCTCTGAACCAGTGGGTAGTGCCGGCCGCTGGCCGGCAACTCCATGAACGTTCCGGGTGCGTTGCGGATGCCGGCCAGCGGCCGGCACTACCGGATGCTCATGCCGCGCCGGTTAGACTTCCGGCATGACGCCTGCCCACGATCCGCGCCGCGCTCAGCTGCGGCGCCTGAAAGCCCTCGCGCTCGGCCTGCTGCTGTTGATGCTGGCCGGATTCGCGATCAGCCACTGGCAGGGCGAACGCGGTATCTGGGCCTGGGTCTCGGCGTTCTGCGAGGCCGCAGCCGTTGGCGCACTGGCCGACTGGTTCGCGGTCGTCGCCCTGTTCCGGCGGCCGATGGGCCTGCCGATTCCGCACACCGCCATCATCCCGCGCAGCAAGGAGCGCATCGGCGACAGCCTCGCCCTGTTCGTGCGCGACCAGTTCCTGGAACCGCAGGTGCTGCTGGCCAAGCTGCAGGTGTTCGATCCGGCCAGCCGCCTCGGCAGTTGGCTGGCCGACCCGGCGCGCTCGCGGATGCTGGCCGACATGGCCCGTGGCTGGGCCCTGCAGGCGCTGGACTTCTTCGATGAAACCGCGGTGCGCCGGCAGCTGCATGCCTTCGTGGTGCTGCAGCTGCGGCAGTGGAATGCCGCCGCCACCGCCGGTGAACTGCTGGCCCTGCTGACCGCCGATGGGCGCCACCAGCGCGTGCTGGACGAGGGCCTGCAGCGGCTCGGCCGCTGGCTGGAACAGCCAGAGGTCAAGGAACGCGCCTCGCAGCTGATCGTGCGTTACATCCAGCGCGAATGGCCGACGCTGTCGAGCACGGTGAACTGGGTGAAGCCGATCGATGAGATCGGTGACAGCCTGGCCGAGCGCCTGGCGCGGGCGGTGCTGGAAGAACTGCAGCAGGTACTGGCCGAGCCGCAGCATCCACTGCGCCAGGACTACGAGACCTGGCTGCAGAACTACGTGCAGCGCCTGCGCGAGGATCCGGCCCTGGCCGAGCGCATCGAACAGCTCAAGCAGGAAATGATCGACCACCCCGCCCTGCAGGAGTACGTGCAGGGGCTGTGGGCGCGCATCCATGCCAGCCTGCGCGCCGACCTGCAGCGCGAGGACTCGGCGCTGGTCGGCCACCTGCAGCGCAGCCTCGCCTCGCTGGGCAGCAGCCTGCAGGCCGACCCGGCCCTGCGCGATGCCCTCAACCAGCACCTGCTGGAAGGCGCGCAGCGCCTGACCGGCCGCCTGCGCGAAGGCGTGACCACGCATATCGCGCAGACCGTGAAGAGCTGGGACGAGCGGCACCTGGTCGAACAGCTGGAACTGAGCGTGGGCCGCGACCTGCAGTTCATCCGCTTCAACGGCACGCTGGTCGGCGGGCTGATCGGCCTGTTGCTGCATGCGGCGACGGTGGTGTTCAGGTTCTAGGCCTCAGCGGCCCTCCGGGTCATCACGCTTGATTCATAAAATGCGAATGCCTATCATTTACTGATCGGTTGTACGCTTAGCCAATCGGGTGCGGAAGACGCGCCCATCGCCCGTGTACATCCCCGACCTCTGGATTGCCCGTCTGCGCGGGCAGTGCTTCGTCGATGGGACACGCTGGGCGACATGCGCAGGGCGCAAGGGGGCCGCGGACGCGTTCCATCCCCTCTCCTACCTGCAGGAACGCCGTGGACCGCTCGCCCGCAACCGCCAGCCCCCGCACCTTCTTCTCCAATCCGCGCTGGGGCGTGCTGTCACGCTCGCTGGCCGCGATCTTCGGCGGCTACGCGCTGGCCTCGGTGACCAGCGTGTTCTGCGCGGTGGCGCTGCCCGGCGCACGTGGCCAGACCGTGCTGACCGGCATGCTGCTGGCCATCCTGGTGGCCGCCTGCGCAGCGCTGTGGGCGTTCGCCACCCGCAGCGCGCTGCGTGCGTGGGTTGGCATCCTCGCGCCCGCGCTGCTGATGGCCGCCATGGCGCGCCTGCTGGGGGCCTGGGCATGAAGAACGGATTCCGACAGTCGATGGCCTGGCTGCACACCTGGACCGGCCTGCTGGTCGGCTGGTTGCTGCTGCTGATCTTCATGGCCGGTACGGCCAGCTACTACCGCGAAGAAATCAGCCGCTGGATGCGACCGGAACTGCCGTCCAGCAAGGTCAGCATCGATGTCGCCGCGCAGCGCGCGGCGGACTACCTGCAGGCCAACGCCACGCAGGCCGAGAACTGGTTCGTCACCCTGCCGCAGCCGCGCAACCCGGCGATGCAGATGTTCTGGCGGCTGCCACCGGAGCTGGCCGATCCCAGTCGTGGCCGCCGCGGTGGTTTTGGTGATGCCACGCTGGACCCGAACACCGGCCAGGCACTGAAGGCGCGCGAAACCCGGGGCGGTGACTTCTTCTACCGCCTGCATTTCGACCTGCACTACATCCCGGTGCTGTGGGCGCGCTACCTGGTCGGCTTCTGCGCGATGTTCATGCTGGTGGCGATCATCACCGGCGTCATCACCCACAAGAAAATCTTCAAGGACTTCTTCACCTTCCGCAAGGACAAGGGCCTGCGTTCCTGGCTCGATTTCCACAACGTCAGTGCGGTGATGGCGCTGCCGTACCACGCGATGATCACCTACACCGGCATCGTCACCCTGATGATCATGTACCTGCCGTGGGGGGTGAAAGTCGCCTACCCGCAGGACGAGGACAAGTTCTTCAGCGAAGCCTTCGGCGGCATGCCGGAGGTGACCGCGCCCGCCGAAGGCCGCGCCACGCCGCTGCCGATCGCGCAGCTGCTGGACAGCGCACGCGCGCATTGGCACGGCGTGGAAGTAGCCGGCTTCACCGTGTCCAACCCGGGCGCGGCCAATGCCGTGATCGACATCCGCCAGCGCGACGGCAAGCGCCTGTCCACCGACACCCCGGCGCTGCGCTACGATATGGTCAACGGCACGTTGCTGGAGGAAACGCCCCCTTCCGGCGGCGCCACCGCCACCCGTGGCGTGCTGTATGGCCTGCACCTGGCGCGCTTCGCCGACTGGGGCCTGCGCGCACTGTTCTTCCTGTCCGGCCTGGTCGGCTGCCTGATGGTGGCCAGCGGCGTGGTGCTGTGGGCGGTGAAGGAACGGCCCAAGCACGCCAAGAGCGGCCGTACCGGCTTCGGCCTGCGCCTGGTCGATGCACTGAACATCGGCACCGTGGCCGGCCTGCCGATCGCCTTCGCCGCCTACTTCTGGGGCAACCGCCTGCTGCCGCTGGACATCGCCGAACGCTCCAGCGCCGAGGCCAATGTGTTCTTCTACGCGTGGGGCGGTGCGCTGCTGGCCGCCTTCATCTGGCCGAAGCGGATGATGTGGGCCTGGCAGCTGTACCTGGGCGCGGCCGCATTCGCGCTGGTGCCGGTGGTCAACGCGCTGACCACGCACGCCCACCTTGGCGTCACCCTGCGCAATGGTGACTGGGTACTGGCCGGCGTCGATCTGTCGATGATCGCGTTCGGTGCGATGCTGGCGCTGTGCGGCTGGCGCATGCAGCGCTGGACGCCACCGCTGTCTGCAGCCGAGAAGAAGAAGCGTGCCGCCGCGGGGGCACCCAAGGCCCCGGTGGACGCTGCGGACACCGCCGAAGCGGAGGCCAGCGCATGATGCTGCTGGCGTTGACCCTGTCGTTCTCTGCGTTCACCGCGTTGTCGCTGGCGATGGAAAAGCACCAGCACGACCTGCACGGCAAGGCTGCCGCCTCGCCGGCACGGCGCACGCAATGGCGGGTGCTGGGCTGGGCCCTGCTGACGGTGGCGTTCGCGCTGTGCGTGGTCGACCATGGCTGGGCGATGGGCCCGGTGCTGTGGCTGGGCACGATGACACTGGGCGGCGTGGCACTATCGTTCGGGCTGTACCCGTACCGGCCGAAGTGGATCGCCGCGCTGGCGATCACGCTGCCGGTGATGGGGCTGCTGGTGGCGTTGCTGTAACCGCCATCCACGCATGGCGTGGCTCTACTGAACAACCATCCACGCATGGCGTGGATCTACTGAACAACCATCCATGCATGGCGCGGATGTGCCGGCCAGATATGGGTAGTGCCGGCCGCTGGCCGGCATCCCATGAACCCTCTGCGGATCTGACACCATTGCCGGCCAGCGGCCGGCACTACCGGACTTACCCCAACCGCTTCAGTTCCCACGCACGGTGGATGCGCGCGTTGCGTTCGAAGTCCGGGCCGATGGTGCGCGCGGTGATCTCGCGGCACTGGGCGAATTCGGCGATGGCGTTCTCTTCCAGCTTGAAGCGGCGGAAGTTGTTGGAGAAATACAGCACGCCACCCGGTGCCAGCCGCGCCACCGCTGCCCGCAGCAGCTTCAGCTGTTCGCGCTGTACGTCGAAGTCATCGGCGCGTGCGGAGTTGGAGAAGGTCGGCGGGTCACAGAATATCACGTCGTACTGCCCGCGGTCGCCTTCCAGCCAGGCCATCGCATCGGCCTGCACCAGCAGGTGCTGGTTGCCGCCCTGCCCGTTAAGCGCCAGGTTGTCGTAGCACCACTGCAGGTAGGTCGCCGACAGGTCGACGCTGGTGGTGCTGGCCGCACCGGCAACTGCCGCCTGCACACTGGCCACGCCGGTGTAGCAGAACAGGTTGAGGAAGCGCTTGCCACGCACCTGCTCGGCCATCATCCGCCGCAGCGGGCGGTGGTCGAGGAACAGGCCGGTGTCCAGGTAGTCGAACAGGTTCACCTGCAGCAGTGCGTGGTTCTCGCGCACCACGATGAATTCGTCACGCTGCTCGAAGCGGCCGTACTTGCTGCCACCCTTGCCGCGCTCGCGCGACTTCATCGAGACCTGCTCCGGCGGCACGCCGAACACTTCGCGCGCAGCGGCCAGCAGCTCGTTGCGGCGGCGGCGCACGTCGTTCTCCGGAATCGCCGCCGGTGCGGCGTATTCCTGCACGTGCAGGAAGGTACGGCGCTTGCCACCGTCTTCCTCGTAGACATCGATGGCCGCCGCGTATTCCGGCAGGTCGGCGTCGTAGGCGCGGAAGCAGGTGATGTCCTCGCGGGCACGCCAGCTCTTGAACTTCTTCAGGTTCTTGCGCAGGCGGTTGGCCACCATCTGCGCACCTTCGCTCAGCTCGCGCGGCTGTGCCGGATCACGGCCCGGCACGGCGATCGGGTCGCAGACGATCAGCGCGCATTCCAGCGCACCGTTGAACATCTGGTACTTCTTGCCCGCGCGCAGGCCGGTGGCGAAGGCCAGTTCATCGTTGCCGCACAGCAGGCTGGCCCGCCACTGCGGCACCGCCTTCTGCAGGGCATTGCCGAGCGCGCGGTACAGCGCCGGATCAGCGGCCAGGCGCTCGTCGTACGGCGGGTTGCAGACCACCGCACCGATCTCCTGCTCCGGCGTGGCCAGGTCAGCCACATCGGCGCGGGTGAAGCGGATCGCGTGGGCGACGCCCGCCACCTCGGCATTCTCGCGCGCCGCCTGGATCGCGGTCGGATCGATGTCGCTGCCGTGGATGACGGGCTTCAACGCGGCCAGGCCAGCCGCTTCGCGGTCACGCGCCTCGCTCTGGAGGGTCTTCCAGGCCGCCTTGTCGAAGCCCAGCCAGCGGCTCGGCGGCAGGCTGCCATGGCGCATCAGGCCGGGAGCAACGTCGGCGGCCATCAGCGCGCCTTCGATCAGCAGCGTGCCGCTGCCGCACATCGGGTCCAGCAGGCCGCCACCAGCGGCGTGCAGGCGCGGCCACTGCGCGCGCAGCAGCAGCGCGGCGGCCAGGTTTTCCTTCAGCGGCGCTTCGTGGGCGGCGCCACGCCAGCCACGGCGATGCAGCGGGCCACCGCCGAGGTCGATCGACAGCGACGCACGGCCCTTGCGCAGCGACAGGTTGACGCGCACGTCGGGCAGATCGGTGTTGACCGAGGGGCGTTCCAGGCCCTCGTCGCGCATGCGGTCGACGATGGCGTCCTTGATCCGCTGCGCAGCGAAGCGGGCGTGGGTGATCTTGTCGCCGGACACGTGCGCGTCCACCGCCAGGGTCATCTCCGGCTTGATGTGCTCGTGCCACGGCAGCGCACGCACGCCGTCGTACAGGGCCTGCTCGTCCGGGCACTCGAACTCGTCGATCGGCCACAGCACGCGGCTGGCCAGGCGCGACCACATCACGATCCGCAGCGCCTGCTCCAGTTCGCCCTCGGCGTTGACGCCGGCAATGGTGGCAGTGGCCTTGCCAAGGCCCAGGGCCGACAGTTCATCGGCAAGCAGGTATTCCAGGCCCTTGGCGCAGGAGACGAAGAATTTCACGGGATCGGTTCGCAGGTGGTCGGGCGCGGCACAGGGGCCGGGCCAGTCGGAAAGGAGGGCCGTAGTCACGGCCGGCAGGCCCGCGCCAGGGGCGGCGGGGCTGCCATTGTAGTCAAAGCGGGCGGGCGCGCCGTGCGCCCAGGCTTCACAGCTGGCGTAGCAGCCGCTCGAAGGCCTGCGCGGAGGCCTCCACGTGGTGCTCCAGGCGGTGGCCATCGTCGACCAGCAGCAGCTGCGCCGAGCGCGCCTGGGCCCAGGCGATCACTCCGGCGGCCGGGACCACGTCGTCATGCCAGGCCTGGACCACGGTGGTCGGCACGGCGGCGGCGTCCAGCGCCGGCATCGGGCCCATGGTGGTCGGCGGCACCATCAGGAACAGGCCGGCCACCGGCACCTGCAGCGAGGCGATGGCAGAGATGTAGGCACCCAGGCTGGAGCCGGCCAGCACCACCGGGCCCTGCCGGGCCGCGATGGCGGTGCGCTCGACCAGGCGGCGCAGCCGGGTCGGCACGTCACCTACGCGGCTGACCTCGCTCATCGCGTCCAGGTCGGTGTAGTCCGGGCGCTCGTGGGTCCAGCCCAGCCGCTGCGCCACGTCGGCCAGCGCGGTGACCTTGGTCGCCTCCGGGCCGCTCTCGAAGCCATGCGACAGGATGCAGTGGCCGCGGCTCATGCGCGTGCTCCGTGCGAGCGGGCCAACGAGGAAAGGGAAGGCAGGTTCATGCCGCAATGCTAGCATCGCCGGATGCCCAACCCGCTCCTGCCCGGCCTGCAGCTGCAGCCCCTGCCCTACGAAGACCGTCTGCCACTGCGCGACCCGGCCACGCTGGAGATGGTGGTGATCCACTGCACCGAGCTGCCCGACCTGGCGATGGCCCGCGAGTACGGTGAGCGCGTGCTGTACGACAGCGGTGCCGGCAACAGCGGCCACTTCTACATCGACCGCAATGGCAGCGTGGTGCAGTACGTGGCACCGGAACGCGTGGCCCACCACGTGCGCGGCATGAACGCGCATACGCTGGGCATCGAACTGGTCAACACCGGGCGCTACCCGCACTGGTTCGACAGCCGCCAGCAGGCGATGGACGAGGCGTACACCGAAGCACAGCTGCAGGCGCTGGAACGGCTGCTGCTGGCGCTGGTGGCGCACTATCCGTCGCTGCGGCGGATTGCCGGGCATGACCAGCTGGACCTGGAGCAGGTGCCGGCCAGCGACGATGCGACGCTGACGGTGGCGCGCAAGCGCGATCCGGGGCCGCTGTTCCCATGGGCGCGGATCCTGGCGAAGGTGCCGTTGCAGCCGGTTGGGTGAGGGTTTGCAGGGTTGCGCCCTGCACCTGCAGAAGCCTAAGCCAGAGCAACAGCAGAAGCTGACTTCCTGAGGGGAGGCGGGGTGGGTCCGGTTGCGGGGGGCGCTGCAAGTACGTCCATGTAAGCTCGGTCGCCGCATCCATGCGGCTCACGCCCCCGCAACCGGACCCACCCCGCCTTCGACAGATTCCCGCTGCTGTTGGTGGGTGCCGACCGTTGGTCGGCAAGGGGTCGGATCCCGTTGCTACGCAACGGGCTCTGACCCCGATTTACGCTCGATGGGGTCAGAGCCGTTTTCCGTTGGAAAACGGATCCGACCCCGCGTTGCTCAGGCGCCGGTGGCGACCGGGCGGCTCCTGTCGCTCACCCAACCGCTCCACGAATCGGCGTAGATACGCGCGCCGGACAGACCGGCCGCTTCCATCGCCAGCAACAGGTGGCAGGCGGTGACGCCGGAGCCACACATCAGCACCACCTGCTGTGGATCACGGTTGCCGATCACGCCCTGCAGTTCGGCGCGCAGTTCCTGTGCATCACGCAGGCGGCCGTCGGCGACGTTCAACGCAAACGGACGGTTGACCGCGCCGGGCACGTGGCCGGCGACCGGGTCCAGCGGCTCCACTTCGCCGCGGAAGCGCTCGCCTGCGCGTGCGTCGACCAACCAGCCCGGCGCGTGCTTCAGGCGTGCGCTGATTTCCTCGGCATTGGCGATCTGGGTGGTGTCGAAACGGCCCGGGTAAGCCGGCAGCGCGGTGACTTCGCCCGGACCGGTTGCCAGCGTGTGACCAGCGGCCTGCCAGGCGGCGATGCCGCCGTCGAGCACGGCCACCCGGGTGTGCCCGATCAGGCGCAGCAGCCACCACAGTCGCGAGGCAGCCATGCTGCCGTCGCTGCCGTCGTAGACCACCACCTGGGTGTCGGGACCGATGCCCCACTGACCCAGTTTCTCGGCAAAGGCATCGCTGTCCGGCAGTGGATGACGACCATGGCCGGCACGGCCCAGGTCGGACAGATCACGGTTGAGATCGGCGTGCACCGCAGTCGGGATATGCCCTGCCAGGTACTGACCGTCCGCAGCCTGCGGGTCGGCCAGTGAAGCACGCGCATCGACCACGCGCACGGCGGTGCTGGCGGTAGCACGCGCATCAACGACGCGCACGCTTTCGCTCAGCGAAGCAGCAAGCGTGGCGACATCGACCAGGGTGGTCCACGGCGGATCGATCGGCTTCATTGCACTTGCTCCAGACGGCGACGCAGGTTGTAGAGGATGGCGGCGGTCGCGCCCCAGATGCGCTGGCCCGGCCAGCCATACTCGAGGACGTGGCGGACGCGGCCGCGATGATTGATTTCGACCTGGTGCAGGTTGTCGGCCGCCATCAGGTACGCCAGCGGCACCTCGAACACTTCGGCCACTTCGCTGGGCTGCGGCACCGGTACGAAATCCGGATCGACCACCGCCACCACCGGCGTGACGCGGTAGCCGGTGATGGTGACGAAGGGATCGAGATACCCCAGCGCCTGCACCTGGCCGGGCGCCAAGGCGATTTCTTCCTGGCTCTCGCGCAGCGCGGCCGCCAGCGCGTCGCGGTCATCGGGTTCGGTGCGGCCGCCGGGGAATCCGACCTGGCCACCATGGGTGCGCAGTGTTTCGGTGCGACGGGTGAGGATCACCTGTGCGCCGTTGGCGCGCGGCACGATGCCGGCCAGCACCGCAGCCTCCACCGGGGGCCCGGGCGGCAGCAGGTCGATCAGCTCACTGCGGTTCCAGCCGTCGCCGGACGGCGGTTGGGCCAGGGGGTGCAGCGCGCGCATCAGTCGCTCGTGGTCGGCCAGTGAGCCACGCAGCGATTGCTGCAGCTGTTCGCGCAAGGGCTGCACGCGATGCAGGATGCGGCTGCGTTCCTCGTTGCTCATCGACGACCACCGCGCGATCTCATCGATATGCCGCCCGCAGCCGGTGCATTGCCGGTGCGGATCCAGCGTGCACACTCCGATGCAGGGACTTGCGACAACACGCGCCGTTTCTTCCATTGTTTGCACCCGGCAACAGTAGCGCGATCGGGCTGAATTTGCGCGCGATGTTGCGGCGCGCAGCGCACTGCGCAAACAAAAACGCGCCGGTGGGGTCACCGGCGCGTTTCGTTTGCTGCTTCGATTTACTTGACGCTGACCAGCTTGATCTCGAACTGCACAGCCACGTTCGGCGGGAACGGGGTGCGCGGGTCGGCACCGTAGGCCTGGTCCGGCGGCAGGGTGACTTCCCACTTCGAGCCAGCCGGCATCTGCAGCAGGGTCTCGCGCATGGCCTTCATTTCGACTTCGCTGACCTTGATCGACGGGATCTGCTGGGCCGGGCGGGCTTCGGTCGGGCGCTGGCCGTACGGGAACGGACCGGCCACTTCCAGCTGCACGGTGCTGGCCTGGGTCGGCTTGGCACCCTTGCCGGCTTCGATCACGCGGTACTGGACGCCGCTCGGCAGGGACTGCACGCCGGCCTTGGCCTTGTTCGCCGCGATGAACTGATCGCTCTTGGTCTTGTTTTCGGCAGCAGCCTTTTCGTACTCGGCCTTGGCGGCCTGGGCACGGCCCTGCTCGCGCTTCTGGAAGGCTTCAACGGCCGGCTTCAGCTGCTCGGCGGTGATCGCCGGCTGCTTCTTGGCGTAGGCATCCTGCAGGCCCTTCACCACCGAGTTGATGTCCAGCTGCTCACCACGACCGGTCAGCTCCGCCAGGTTGTTGCCGTAGTCGTAACCGAAGTAGTAGCTCAGCTTGCCCTTTTCGGACGAGACGTCCTGGGCGAAGGCATTGCCCGTCAGGGCCAGGGCCGCGACGGCGACCGCGATAGAACGCAACTTCATCAAACAGTTCTCCAGGGGTGGTAACTCAGGGACGTTCTGCGCCGCCCTGAGGCGACGGGTTAGGATAACGGGCGCAACGTGTAACCGCTACTCACGATGCAGGCTATGACCCGTCTGCGTTTGCAGAGTTCAATATCACTTTTTTTTAACGTTCCAGGAGTTTCCCCGTGGCCGATGCCCTGATCGCTGTCGCCGATGACGGCGCCATCCGCACCGTGACCGTCCAGCGCCCGGACAAGCTCAATGCCCTGAACGCCGCGACCCTGCAGGCGCTGGCCGATGCCTTCAGGGACGCCGCTGCCGATCCGGAAGTGCGCGTGGTGGTGTTGACCGGGGCGGGCCCCAAGGCCTTCGTGGCCGGTGCCGACATCGCGGAAATGAACACCCTCAGCGCCGTTCAGGGACGTGATTTCTCGTTGCTGGGCCAGGCCCTGATGCGCCAGATCGAACGCATGCCCAAGCCGGTCATCGCGCGCGTGAACGGATTTGCGCTGGGCGGCGGCCTGGAACTGGCGATGGCCTGCCATCTGCGCATCGCCGCCGATACCGCCAAGGTCGGCCAACCGGAAATCAACCTCGGCCTGATTCCCGGCTTCGGCGGCAGCCAGCGCCTGCTGCGCCTGTGCGGCCGCGCCGCCACCCTGGAGCTGTGCCTGCTGGGGGCGCCGGTCAACGCCGCGCGTGCGCTGGAACTGGGCATCGTCAACGAAGTCGTGCCGGCCGACGCGCTGGACAACCGCGTGCAGGACGTCGCCCGCCAACTGGCACGTTCAGCACCGCTGGCCCTGCGTGGCCTGCTCGACGCGGTACACGTGGGCGGCGAATGCAGCCTGGAGGCCGGGCTGGAATACGAGAGTGCGCAGTTCGGCCTGCTGTTCGCCACCGAGGACATGCGTGAAGGCACCAGCGCCTTCCTGCAGCGCCGCCCGCCGGCATTCCAGAACCGCTGACGCCATGGCATCCCGACCCAACCCCGCGCAGCTGTTCGCCCGGGTCCAGGCAGACGATCTCGATGGCGCCCTGCAGGCCGGGCTGATGGACTACGTCGCCCGTGCCGGCGACGAACAGCTGCTGCCTGGCCACCCGGACCTTCCGCAACGCCTGCAGCAGGCGCAGCAACAGCTGCATGCCGCCTGGGCTGCACGCGAACGCTACCGCGCCCGTGCGGTGCGCCTGGCCCGCCGCGAGGCCGAGCGCGATGCGCGCCGCACCCCGGCCCCGGCGCCGGACGTGAAGCCCGCCCTGCCCGCTGCGGCTGCCGCGATTCTCGCCCGGGCCAAGGCCCGCGCCATCGGCAAGGAGCAGTAATGGCCACCGCCCGGAAGACCACCCGCGCACCGGCGCGACGCGGCGGCCGCATGCCGCGCGCCGACGTGGTGGAAATGTTCACCCGCCTGCGCGAGCTCAATCCGCACCCGAAGACCGAGCTGGAGTACAGCTCGCCGTTCGAGTTGCTGGTGGCCGTGGCGCTGTCCGCCCAGGCCACCGACGTGGGCGTCAACAAGGCCACGCGTCGCCTGTTCCCGGTCGCCAACACGCCGGCGAAGATCCTCGCGCTCGGCGAGGATGGCCTGAAGCAGTACATCGCCACCATCGGGTTGTTCAACGCCAAGGCGAAGAACGTGATCGCCACCTGCGCGATCCTGCTGCAGAAGTACGGCGGCGAAGTGCCGCGCGACCGCGAAGCGCTGGAAGCCCTGCCCGGTGTGGGCCGCAAGACCGCCAACGTGGTGCTCAACACTGCCTTCGGCGAGCCGGTGATGGCGGTGGATACGCATATCTTCCGCGTCTCCAACCGTACCGGCCTGGCCCCGGGCAAGAACGTGCGCGAAGTGGAGGACACGCTGGTGAAGGTGATTCCCGCCGAGTTCCTGCTCGACGCGCACCACTGGCTGATCCTGCATGGCCGCTACGTGTGCAAGGCGCGCAAGCCGGATTGCCCGGGCTGCGTGATCGCCGACCTGTGCCGGTTCAAGGAAAAGACCCCGGCCGAGGCGTGACGCGGATCGTGTTGTGACGAAACGAAGACGGCGGGCACAAGGCCCGCCGTCCGCGTGTATGGACAAGGTTGCTTCAGGAGATCAGAACGACAGGTCGCCCCAGACGCCGAATTCCTTGGTCTTGTCGTTCTTCTTGTCGCCAGCGTTGGCCAGGTGCGTGTACTTGTACACGGTCGACAGCTTGAGGTTCTTCATGACCGGGAACTCGACGCCGACGTTCCAGTACTTGTCGCTCAGGGTCGGGTCCAGGGTCTTGCTGACGTCGGTGTCATCGTAACGACCGAACACGTTGATGCCGCCGTCGGTCACGCGCACGCTGCCCCACACCGACCAGCCACTGGTCTTGTCGGTGGCAACGGTCAGCACGTTGTTGAGGTTCTTGGCCTGGAAGTACTCACCACCGACGCGGAAGTTGCTGTCGGCGTAGGCCACCATCGCGTTGGCGCGGGTGTAGGTGTTCTCGGCGCTCTGGATGTCGGTTTCCTTGCCCAGCTTGCCGCTGTAGCCGCCGACGGCGACCACGAAGTTCTCGTTCGGGGTGTAGGCCACGCGGCCTTCCACGTCCATGCCCTTGCTGCGGGTCGGATTCTTGTAACCGGCGCCGGACACCACCGAGACGGCGTAGTTGAAGTTGTTGCCCAGGTTGCCGAAGCCATGCAGGCCCCAGTCGGACGAGTTGCCGTACTTCAGGCGGTCGGTCAGGGTGTTCTCGACATAGCGCATGCCGTAGAACTTCTCGACGTACGGGATCCACGGCATGTCGGCGGCACCGACGCGCAGGTTGAAGGCCGGGTCGAAGCTGCCCTGCACGTAGGCCTTCTTGACGAACAGTTCGGTGTTGCCGATGGCCGAGCTGTACTGGAAGTCGGTGGTCAGGTTGGCCGACCAGATGTCGTTGAACTTGTGGTCGACGGTCAGGTAGAAGCGCTTGACGTCCAGACCGGTGCCGCTGGCGGCGGTGTCCTTGCCGTTGCTGGTCTTGTCGATGTTGGTCAGGTCGAAGAACATGCGACCGCCGATCTTGTTGTCATTGACCAGCTTGGCCAGCTTGTCGACGCTGGTCTGGGTCTTCTGCGCACCTTCCAGGGCCTGCGCCTGGGTGATGTTCACTTCGGACTGCGCGTCGGACTGCGCCTGCAGCGCCTGCGAATCGTTCTGCAACTGCTGGACCTGGGCCTGCAGCGCAGCGATCTGTGCCTGGAGCTGCTGCAGCTGTGCCTGGGATACGCCCGAGCTGGCGGGGGCTGCGAAGGCGTCGGCGGAAACCAGACCGAGGCTTGCAACGACCGCGGCGGCGAGCAAATGGGAACGCATTTTGGATTTCTCCAGAGGGTTGGAATGGCTTGGGCAGAACGCCACGCCGGCAGGCCGGTCAAGCGTTTTGCGAACGTTCCGTTAAAACCATGACAGCCGAATGACAGATTGAGCACCAACCACAGATTTCTTCGTGCGGTCATGCGTACGACTCATTTGCGGGCACATGCTTGTCGATCCCTTGCGGCATATGGCGTGCTGTATCCGCGCCGATACGCCAGCAGGTCGCCACACCGCCTTCGCCCGCCTCCCTGGTTTCGTGCGGATGACGCGGCATCGCTGCGGAATGCGCGGCCGCTGCGCCCGCCGGCACCATCACCGACATATAGAACGGCACCGGCATGCAACGTCTCGGTCGGTCCACGGTCGTGCCGGGATGAGCGCAGCCTTGGCGCGAAACCTTCACGCGCACGGCGGCGTGGCCGCCCGCCAGCGCTGTAACGGATGCGTCATACAACGGTCCCTGCGCTGTCATCGAACCGTTATGGAATGTGCGCCGGGCGGGTAACCCCGCATCCCAATCAACCCAGGAGCCACCCCGTGATCCACGCCTTCAAGTCGCGCGTTGCCGTTGCCGTCTTCGCAGCGTCGTCCGTGTTCGCCGCCAACGCCGCTGAAATCACCGGCGCGGGCGCCTCGTTCATCTACCCGGTGATGTCGAAGTGGTCGGCCGACTACAACGCTGCCACCAGCAACAAGGTCAACTACCAGTCGATCGGTTCCGGCGGCGGCATTGCGCAGATCAAGGCCAAGACCGTTGATTTCGGTTCGTCCGACGCCCCGCTGAAGCCGGAAGAACTGGCCGCTTCGGGCCTGGCCCAGTTCCCGTCGGTGATCGGCGGCGTGGTGCCGGTGGTCAACGTGGCCGGTATCGCCCCGGGCGCACTGAAGCTGGACGGCACCGTGCTGGCCAACATCTTCCTGGGCAAGATCAAGACCTGGAACGACCCGGCCATCGCCGCGCTGAACCCGGGCGTGACCCTGCCGAGCGCCAAGATCACCGTCGTGCACCGTTCGGATGGTTCGGGCACCACCTTCAACTTCGTCAACTACCTGTCCAAGGTCAGCCCGGAGTGGAAGAGCTCGGTCGGTGAAGGCACCTCGGTCCAGTGGCCGGCCGGCATCGGCGGCAAGGGCAACGAAGGCGTTGCTGCCTACGTGAAGCAGATCAAGGGCGGCATCGGCTACGTCGAACTGTCCTACGCACTGCAGAACAAGCTGTCGTACACCGCGATGAAGAATGCCGCCGGCAAGTTCGTGCAGCCGAGCGACGCTTCGTTCGCCGCCGCTGCCGCCAGCGCCGACTGGGCCAGCGCCAAGGACTTCTACCTGGTGATGACCAACGCCCCGGGCGCCGAGTCCTGGCCGATCACCGCCACCAACTTCATCCTGGTGCACAAGAAGCCGAAGAACGCTGCCAACGGCAAGGCCACCCAGGAGTTCTTCCGCTGGGTCTACAAGAGCGGCGACGCCCAGGCCCGCCAGCTGGACTACGTGCCGCTGCCGGACAGCCTGGTCCGCCAGATCGAGACCTACTGGTCGCAGAACCTGAAGTAAGCAAGCGCGTTCCCCCGCAGGAACGGGATCGGCGGGTCCTCTCTCCCCCGCCGATCCCACCCGGGCGCGAGATCCTCGAGATCTCGCGCTCTTCTTGTTTTTTTGGGGTTGGTCGTGAAGAGCGCTGCGCCTTCGCTGATCCGTCGGTGAGTCGGTGGGCCAGGACGTGCAGGACACGCCGTAAACCCCGCTCCGCGGTCCGGCCCAGCCGCTGGCGGCTGTGCGTTCGTGCGCTTGCGAGGCAGTGCCTCGCAGGCAAACCGCCCTCACCCATGGGGGCTCGGCCACGGCATCCATGCCGTGGACGGTCCTGCACGCCCTGGCCCACCGCCTCTCGACAGTTCATCGCGGGCGCGGCGGGGTCATGAAAGGCAGGAGCAAAGGCAAGAGCGTTTGTAGAGCCACGGCCGTCATATCGGTGCGCAGATCCGGGGTCTCCGGGCGCCTCCCGGACCGCGGCCAACCCCGTGAAACCCTTGTCAGAACGTGATCCAGGACACCTCTGTCATGGTCGTAATACGGCTGTAACAAAAACATCATTTCATAGCCGCATCCGCCGACGACGTCGGCTCTTCCCCGCTATGGAGTGACCATGAAACTGCACTCGGCCGGCCTTGCCGCCCTTTCCCTGGCCATCGCCCTGGGCCTGTCGGCCTGCGGTGGCGACAAGCAGGCCGCGCAGCAGCCGGCTGCCGACGGTGCCGCTGCCCCGGCCGCTGCCGGTGCCAAGGTGACCGCCGAAGTGTCCGGCGCGGGCGCGTCCTTCATCTTCCCGCTGGTCTCCAAGTGGTCGGCCGACTACAACGCCACCACCGGTGCCAAGATCAACTACCAGTCGATCGGCTCCGGCGGCGGCATCGCCCAGATCAAGGCCGGCACCGTCGACTTCGGCTCCTCCGACAAGCCGCTGAGCAGCGAAGAGCTGGCCCAGGCCGGCCTGGCCCAGTTCCCGTCCGCCATCGGCGGCGTGGTGCCGGTGGTCAACATCGAAGGCCTGGAAGGCGGCAAGCTGCGCCTGAGCGGCGCCCTGCTGGCCGACATCTTCCTGGGCAAGGTCAAGACCTGGAACGACCCGGCCATCGTCGCCGCCAACCCGGGCGTGAAGCTGCCTGACGGCAAGATCACCCTGGTCCACCGTTCGGACGGTTCGGGCACCACCTTCAACTTCTCCAACTACCTGTCCAAGGTCAGCCCGGAGTGGAAGACCAAGGTCGGCGAAGGCACCTCGGTGCAGTGGCCGGACGGCGTCGGTGGCAAGGGCAATGAAGGCGTTGCTTCGTACGTGAAGCAGATCAAGGGCTCGATCGGCTACGTCGAACTGGCCTACGCGCTGCAGAACGGCATGCCGTACACCGCCATGCAGAACGCCGCCGGCAACTGGGTCGAGCCGAGCGCGGAAACCTTCGCCGCCGCGGCCGCCAGCGCCGACTGGGCCAGCGCCAAGGACTTCAACCTGGTCATCACCAACGCCCCGGGCGAGCAGGCGTGGCCGATCACCGCCACCAACTTCATGCTGATGCAGAAGCAGCCGAAGGACGCCAAGCGCAACCAGGACACCCTGGCCTTCTTCAAGTGGGCCTTCGAGAACGGCCAGGCACAGGCCAACGAGCTGCACTACGTGCCGCTGCCGGCCGAACTGGTCAAGCAGATCGAGGCCTACTGGGCGACCGACCTGAAGTGATGGACACGACGGTGCCCGCCCCCAGCGGGCACCGCTTCTTCCACGCCGTGCCGCCCCGCCCCTTCCTGGCCCTGCCGTCCCCATGAATGCCATCGCCCAGCCTGTAGCCGCCCCGTCCACGCGTGATGCGCGTGATGCCCGCAACGACAAACTGTTCCGATGGGTGCTGGTCGGCACCGTCATCTTCGTCCTGATCGCCCTGGCCTGCGCCGCGCTGTCGATGCTGTGGGGCGGCCGCCATGCCCTGCAGATGCAGGGCCTTAGCTTCTTCTTCTCCGCCGACTGGAATCCGGTCGAAAACAAGTTCGGCGCCCTCGCCCCGATATACGGCACCCTGGTCACCGCGCTCATCGCGATGGTCATCGCCGTGCCGGTCAGCTTCGGCATCGCCTTCTTCCTGACCGAAGTCGCGCCGCGCTGGCTGCGTGGCCCGGTCGGTACCGCCATCGAACTGCTGGCCGGCATTCCCTCGATCATCTACGGCATGTGGGGCCTGTTCGTGCTGGTGCCGGTAATGACCGAGTACGTCACCCCGTTCCTCAACGAGACGCTGGGCGAATGGCCGATCATCGGCCCGATGTTCCAGGGTCCGCCGCTGGGCATCGGCATGCTCACCGCCGGTTTCGTGCTGGCCATCATGGTCATCCCGTTCATCTCCTCGGTGATGCGCGAAGTGTTCCTGACCGTGCCGACCCGCCTGAAGGAGTCGGCCTACGCGCTGGGCTCCACCAAGTGGGAAGTGAGCTGGGACATCGTCCTGCCCTACACCCGCTCGGCAGTGATCGGCGGCATCTTCCTCGGCCTCGGCCGCGCCCTGGGCGAGACGATGGCAGTGGCCTTCGTGATCGGCAACAGCGTGCGCCTGTCGCCGTCGCTGCTGGAACCGGGCACCACCATCGCCGCGCTGATCGCCAACGATTTCGGCGAAGCCACTGAAACCTACCGCTCGGCCCTGCTGCTGCTCGGCTTCGTCCTCTTCATCGTCACCTTCGTGGTGCTGGCCATCGCCCGCCTGATGCTGATGCGCCTGTCCCGCAAGGAGGGCAACTGATGTCCACCACCGCTGATTCGCTGTACCTGCGCCGCCGCATCGGCAACGTCGTTGCGATCACCGCGTCCTGTGCCACCGCCCTGTTCGGCCTGTTCTTCCTGGGCTGGATCCTGTTCACCCTGGCCTCCAAGGGCCTGGCCGGCATCAACCTGGATCTGTTCACCAAGATGACGCCGCCGCCGATGCAGGAAGGCGGTCTCGCCAACGCCTTCTTCGGCAGCGCGGTGATGTGTGCGCTGGCGATCGGCATCGGCACCCCGCTGGGCGTGCTGGCCGGCACCTGGCTGGCCGAGTACGGCAACGCCCGCAAGGCCGGCACCGTGGTCCGCTTCGTCAACGACATCCTGCTGTCGGCGCCGTCGATCGTGCTTGGCCTGTTCGTCTACACCCTGTACGTGATGCAGACCGGCGGCAACTTCTCGGCGTTCGCCGGTGCGCTGTCGCTGGCCTTCATCGTGCTGCCGGTGGTGGTGCGCACCACCGACGAAATGCTGCGCCTGGTGCCCTCGCAGATGCGCGAAGCGGCCCTGTCGCTGGGCATCCCGCAGTGGAAGGTGATCGTGCAGGTGCTGTACCGCAGTGCGTCGGCCGGCATCATCACCGGCATCCTGCTGGCCCTGGCCCGCATCTCCGGCGAGACCGCACCGCTGCTGTTCACTGCCTTCGGCAACCAGTACTGGAACAACAACATCTTCCAGCCGATGGCCTCGGTACCGGTGGTGATGAACCAGTTCGCCGGCAGCCCGTATGAATCCTGGCAGGTGCTGGCCTGGGCCGGTGCCCTGGTGCTCACCGTCTTCGTGTTGCTGGTCAGCCTTGCCGCCCGCGGCATCCTGCTGCGCAACCGTATCTCCCATGACTGACCTTTCCGTGGATAACGCCATGAACGACCTTTCCAACGCCGTGCCGATGCAGCGCATCGCCGTGCCGTCCTCGCACGAGAGCCTGCACACGCCGTCGCCGGTGAAGCTGGCTGCACGTGGACTGGACTTCTACTACGACAAGTTCCACGCCCTGAAGGGCATCAACCTGGAGATCCCGGAGAAGCGCGTGACCGCGCTGATCGGTCCCTCCGGTTGCGGCAAGTCGACCCTGCTGCGCATCTTCAACCGCATCTATGCGCTGTACCCGAAGCTGGAAGCGCGCGGTGAAGTGCTGCTGGACGGCGAGAACATCCTGTCGCCGAAGTACCCGATGAACCGCCTGCGCAGCAAGGTCGGCATGGTGTTCCAGAAGCCGGTGCCGTTCCCGATGACCATCTTCGAGAACGTGGCCTACGGCATCCGCCACCACGAGAAGCTGAGCAAGGCCGACATGGCCGACCGCGTCGAGCAGGCGCTGCGCCAGGGCGCGCTGTGGGATGAAGTGAAGGACAAGCTGGGGCAGAGCGCACTGGGCCTGTCCGGTGGCCAGCAGCAGCGCCTGTGCATCGCCCGTGCCGTGGCCCTGCGCCCGTCGGTGCTGCTGCTGGATGAGCCGACCTCGGCGCTGGATCCGATCTCGACCAGCCGCATCGAGCAGCTGGTGGAAGAGCTCAAGCACGAGTACACGATCGTGATCGTCACCCACAACATGCAGCAGGCTGCGCGCGTGTCCGACTACACCGCCTTCATGTACCTGGGCGACCTGATCGAGCACGACCGCACCGAAGTGATCTTCTCGCAGCCGTCGCAGCGGCAGACCGAGGACTACATCACCGGTCGCTTCGGCTGATCGACGCTGTTCCTTCGCCACATGTTCCAGCCAGGCATGGCCTGGCTCTACCCGGATTGCAGACCATGAACCTTCCCAACGACCACATCGTCAAGAGCTACGACGAAGAGCAGCAGCGCCTGGTGGCCGAAATCGTGCGCATGGGCGAAATGGCCGTCGCCCAGCTCGAAGCGGCGATGGACGTGATCGAGAAGCGCGACGAGAACGCTGCCCATCGCATCATTGCCAACGACGAAGCGATCGATGCGCTGGAGCAGCAGATCAGCCACGACGTGATGCGCCTGGCGCTGCGTGGCCCGATGGCGCGCGACCTGCGCGAGATCCTCGCCGGCCTGCGCATTCCGGCCGACATCGAGCGCATCGGTGACTATGCTGCCAACGTCGCCAAGCGCTCGATCGCGCTGGGCAAGGTGCCGCCGCTGCCGCAGATCCAGGGCCTGCGTGCGCTGGGCCGCCTGGCCGCGCAGCAGGTCCGCCGTGCCATTGCCGCCTACCGCGACAACGATGCCGACGCCGCGCTGGAACTGCGCGAGGACGACGCCCGCCTGGACGCGCAGTACACCGCGCTGTTCCGCGAGCTGCTGACCTACATGATGGAAGACCCGCGCAACATTACCCCGTGCACGCACCTGCTGTTCATGGCCAAGAACCTGGAGCGCGTGGGCGACCACGCCACCAACATCGCCGAGAACGTGTGGTTCCTGGTGCATGGCGAGCAGCCGCTGCCGCCGCGTGAAAAGCGCGACGAGACCTCCAGCACCGGCCAGCCCTGACGCTGCGCTGCAACACCGGAGTCGACTCCAAGGTGGCCGCTGTCCTGGTGACAGCGGCCTTCTTTTTTGGGGTGTTCCACCCGTATTGTGGCCGCCGGGCCTGCCCGGTGCAGACCTGCCGGATGCTTCTGTAACAAATCTCACGAAAATTTGAGTTCTTGGCGAGGATTCGTTGAGTAGGATCGCTGCACCATCGATTCACCCCGGGCACCTGCCCACCACCCAGGAGTAAGACCGATGAGCAGTTCCAACAAGACCCTGTCCCTGCTGACCGCTACCGCCCTGGCCGCCGGCCTGGGCATGACCGCCAGCGCCTCGGCGCTGAGCATGAGCGACCTCGCCCAGGGCTACCTGGTGGCCGGCCAGGCAGCCAAGGCCAGCACCGACGCCAAGGCCGCCGATACCAAGATGGCCGCCGACGCGACCAAGCACGCCGAAGGCAAGTGTGGTGCCGACGGCAAGAGCGGCGAAGGCAAATGCGGTGCCGAAAAGGGCAAGGCCGCCGGTGCAGCAGGTGCCAAGGCCAAGGCCGGCGACAAGAAGTCGGCGGAAGGCAAGTGCGGCGAAGGCAAGTGCGGTGGCAAGCACTGACGTCCGCGCCAGCGTCGTCCACCCGCGGTCGCCGCTTCGCGCGGCGGCCGCCGGGTTGGGCCTGCGCCGGGCGCTGCTGCAGGATCTGCATGACGCCCCGGCAGGCGACTTCGACTTCCTTGAATGTGCGCCGGAGAACTGGATCCATGTCGGCGGGCCTGCCGGTGATGCGCTGGCCGAACTGGCACACCGCCATCCGCTGAGCTGCCACGGCCTGTCGCTGTCGCTGGGCGGCAGTGCGCCACTGGATACCCAGCTGCTGGAACAGGTCGGCCGGTTCCTCGAGATGCATCGCGTCCCGCTGTACAGCGAGCACCTGAGCTACTGCAGCGACGACGGCCACCTGTACGACCTGCTGCCGATTCCCTTCACCGACGAAGCCGTGCGCCATACTGCGGCTCGCATCGCCCGCGTGCAGGACCTGCTCGGTCGCCGCATCGCGGTGGAGAACGTCTCCTACTACCTGGCACCGGAACCGGCCATGGACGAACTGGCCTTTACCAATGCGGTGCTCGCCGAAGCCGACTGCGACCTGCTGCTGGACGTCAACAACGTCTACGTCAACGCCTGCAACCACGGCTACGACGCCGATGCCTTCATCGCCGGGCTGCCCGCACAGCGCATCGTCTGCCTGCACGTGGCCGGGCACCTGGACGAAGCACCGGACCTGAAGATCGATACCCACGGCAGTGCGGTCATCGATCCGGTCTGGGCGCTGCTGGCACGGACCTATGCGCGCATCGGCGCGCGCCCGACCCTGCTCGAACGCGACTTCAATTTTCCGCCCTATGCAGAACTGCAGGGCGAGCTGCAGACCATCCGCCGCCTGCAGGCCACGCATGCCGGGGCTGCACATGGCTGATGCCGCCGATACCCTGCGCGCGCAGCAGCACGCATTCACCGCGCATCTGCGCGACCCGCAAGCAGTGCCTGCGCCGGCCGGCCTGGATCCACGCCGTTTGGCGGTGTACCAGCACCTGCTGTTCAACAACCTGCTCGGGCTCCTGAGCAACGGTTTCCCGGTCTGCGTTCGCCTGCTGGGCGAACCGGCCTGGAGCGCGCTGGTGCGCCACTACTTCGCCACCCATCGCTGCCAGACCCCCCTGTTCACCGAACTGGCCGCCGAGTTCGTGCAGTGGCTGCAGGCACAGCCGCAGCTGCCGCACCCGGCGCTGGCCGAGCTGGCGCACTACGAGTGGGTGGAAACCGCGCTGTATCAATTGCAGGCCGAGCCGCTTCCTGCCCCTGGCGATATCGATCCGCTGCGGGTGCCGCTGCAGCGTTCGCCGCTGGCATGGCCGCTGCTGTACCAATGGCCGGTGCACCGCCTCGGCGCAGAGGATGCACCGACCCAGCCGCCGCCCGAACCCACCGGCCTGCTGGTCCGCCGCGAAGCCGACGGTGACGTGCGATTCGCCGCGCTCAGCCCCTTGGCGGTGTACCTGCTGTCCAGCATCGGTGAACAGCCTGGGCTGGAAGGTCGTGCCTACCTGCACCAACTCGCCACCACGCATGGGCTGGCCGAAGACGCGCTGGCCGACCCCGGTGCCGCACTGCTGCGGCAATTCCTGCAGGCCGGCGTGATCGGCCCGCTCACAGCCCCGCCCTGACACCCCCTTCGCGGAGATCCCCTGATGAACCTTCCGACCCTGGCCGCCGCGCGCGGCCAGCTGGACCGTCTCGCCCCCTGGTTGGCCCCGCTCGGCCTGCGCCTGCTGCTGGCCTGGGAATTCTTCGAATCCGGCCGCGAGAAGCTGCGCGGCCAGAACTGGTTCGCCGACCTGCAGGACGCCTTTCCATTCCCGTTCGACCAGTTGCCGGCCGCCCTGAACTGGCAACTGGCGACCTGGTTCGAACTGGTCGGGGCGGCCTGCCTGCTGTTCGGTTTCGGCACCCGTTTCGCCGCCGCCAGCCTGCTGGTGCTGACCGTGGTGGCCACCTATGCGGTGCATTGGCCGATGGAGTGGAACTCGCTGGCCGACCTGGCCATGGGCTATGCGATCAGCGACCAGGGCTTCGGCAACTTCAAGCTGCCGGTGCTGTTCATGGCCATGCTGCTGCCGCTGATCTTCACCGGCGCCGGCAAGCTGAGTGTGGACGCGTGGTTGGCGCGGTGGTCTCCCTCGGCCACACCTGCGCGGCCAGCGATTCGGTAGATGCCGACCTTGGTCGGCGCGCACCGTGCCAACCAAGGTTGGCAGCTACCGGGTTCTACCACCCGTGCACCACGGGCCAGCCGGGCGCTCAGGATCGCTCTGCTAGAATTCACGCATGACTGACCCCACCCCCGCACCTGCCGCCGCTCCCGATTTCGCAGTCCCCCAGGCGCAGCGCGCGATGTCACAACGCTTCCGCGGCTTCCTGCCGGTGGTGGTGGATGTGGAAACCGGCGGCTTCGACAGCCAGCGCAACGCGCTGCTGGAAATCGCTGCGGTGCCGATCGAAATGGACGAGAACGGCCTGCTCTACCCTGGCCAGACCGCCAGTGCCCACGTAGTGCCGGCCGAAGGCCTGGAAATCGACCCGAAGTCGCTGGAAGTGACCGGCATCATCCTCGACCACCCGTTCCGGCTGGCCAAGGAAGAAAAGGCCGCGCTGGACCACATCTTCACCCCGGTGCGTGCGGCAATGAAGAAGTACGGCTGCCAGCGCGCGATCCTGGTCGGCCACAACGCCCATTTCGACCTCGGCTTCGTCAACGCTGCAGTGGCCCGCACCGGCCACAAGCGCAACCCGTTCCATCCGTTCAGCGTGTTCGACACGGTCACCCTGGCCGGTATCGCCTACGGGCAGACCGTGCTGGCGCGTGCGGCCACCGCCGCCGGGCTGGGGTGGGATGCGAATGAAGCGCATAGCGCGGTGTATGACACCGAACAGACCGCGCGCTTGTTCTGCACGATCGCCAACGCCTGGCCGCGATAAGGCAGCCAACGGCGGAGCCCCTCGTGGCGGGAAGCGAATCATCGGTTGGGCCGGGCAAGGTGGGTTCGCGGGGGACGCCGTGAACCCGTCCCTGGGGGCTTAGCCGCGCCATCCATGGCGCGGATTGATCTGGCCCCCCGTCCGCGCACGCCAAGAAGCGATACTTTGATCGCACTTGGAGGTCCCCTTATGTCCCGTATCACCCGTCGTAGCTACACCGATGAGTTCAAGCACCAAGCCGTGGAGTTGGCCGAGTCGCTCGGGCCTGCCGCAGCGGCCCGTCAGCTGGAGATGTCGGTCAAGACGCTGGCAAATTGGCTTGACGCGGTCCGTGCTGGCCGGTCGTTGACCTCTGAGGCCCGCAGGCCGGCCACTGACCTGGAAAGCGAGATCAGCCGCCTTCGGGCCGAGAACGCCAATCTGAAGATGGA
>NZ_QXDB01000004.1:0-413407 GCF_003550055.1 Stenotrophomonas sp. AG209 | reverse complement strand
TGCGCCGATGGTAGTGTGGCTCAAGCCATGCGAGAGTAGGTCATCGCCAGGGTTTACACCCAAAACCCCGCTGCTCACGCAGCGGGGTTTTTCTTATTAAGTGAAGGCACTGCATTTTCCGGGTCCCTTCCGCCCCACGGGCAAGATCGCGAAGCTGGCGCTGCAAGCGCTGCTGCAACCGTCTCCCTGGTGAAATTAGCGCTGTGGAACCACCCGATCCCATCCCGAACTCGGAAGTGAAACGCAGCTGCGCCGATGGTAGTGTGGCTCAAGCCATGCGAGAGTAGGTCATCGCCAGGGTTTACACCCAAAACCCCGCTGCTCACGCAGCGGGGTTTTTCTTTGTGCGCAGGAAATGCGGGTGGTGGTGCCCGCTGGCCGGCGGATGAGTCGATGCACCCGCCGCCGTTTGCCGGCCAGCGGCCGGCACTACCGGTAGATCCACGCCACGCGTGGATGGGGCGCTCGCCGTGTAAAGAGGTGCCAACCAGGGCTGGCACCCACCAATGGCAGCGCGCAAAAAAAGCAGCGCCCCGTGGGGCGCCGCTCTGCTCCAAACGATGTTCAGTCGAGCATGGCCCGACTTACTTGGCCGGGGCCTTGTCCTTCATCATCGCGTCGCGGGCCGCCTTGAACGGATTGCCTGCATACCAGTTCGGCCAACGATCGCCACCGGCCAGTTCCTTGCCCACGCCGTACATCAGCTGCAGGTCTTCGACGGTGCCGTCCAGCTTCCAGGTGGCCGCGTCGAACTCGTCCTTCGGGCCGTGGTAACGGTTGGCGCCGTAATCCGCCGCAGCCTTGCGGCCTGCTTCCACGCCACCCTCGCGCAGGTCTTCGCCGCCATCGGCGTACAGGGCCGGCACACCGGCCTTGGCGAAGTTGAAGTGATCGGAGCGGAAGTAGAAGCCGCTCTGCACCGAGGTCTCACCGTGCAGGGTACGGTCCTGGGCGGCGGCCAGCGGCTTGAGGATGTCCTCCAGCTCCGAGCTGCCGAAGCCGGTGACGGTCACGTCCTTGGCACGGCCGGCCACCGACATCGCATCAATGTTGATCACACCGGCGATCTTGTCCAGCGGGAAGGTCGGGTGGGCGACGTAGTACTTCGAACCCAGCAGGCCGGATTCTTCCAGGGTCACCGCCAGGAACACCACCGAACGCTCCGGCCTCGGTTCCTGGTGGGCCATGGCTTCGGCCACCTCGAGGATGCCGGCCACGCCGGTGGCGTTGTCGACTGCGCCGTTGTAGATGTTGTCGCCGGTCTCACCCTCATGCTTGCCCAGGTGGTCCCAGTGCGCCATGTACAGCACGGCTTCGTCAGCGCGCTTGCTGCCCGGCAGCACGCCGACCACGTTGCGCGACTGCTTCTGTGCGATCTGGCTCTTCAGGTCGACCGCAGCGGTGGCCTTCAGCGGCACCGGCTTGAAACCACGCTTGCTGGCGTCCTTGTAGGCCTGGGCGAGGTCCAGGCCGGCACCGGCGAACAGCGCCTTGGCGGCGTCGGCGCTCAGCCAGCCCTGCACCGGGATCCGGGCCTCCGGGTCATCCTTGGCGGGCAGGTCGTACTGCGGGCCGGCCCAGGAATTCTTCACCACGTCCCAACCGTAGGACGCGCCGGCAGTGTCGTGAACGATCAGTGCGGCAGCAGCACCCTTGCGGGCGGCCTCCTCGAACTTGTAGGTCCAGCGGCCGTAATAGGTCATGCGCTTGCCGTCGAACAGCTTCGCGTCATCAACATGGAAGCCCGGATCGTTGACGAACATGACGACCGTCTTGCCCTTCCAGTCCTGGCCGGCGTAATCGTTCCACTTCTGCTCCGGCGCATCGACGCCGTAGCCGACGAACACCAGGTCGCTGGCATCGACCTTCACCTCGGCCTGGCCGGTACGGGTACCGACCACCATGTCGGTGCCGAACTTCAGTTCGGTGGTCTTGCCGCCCTGGGTGATCTTCAGCACGGTCGATTCGTCGGCCGTGGTCTCGGTCATCGGCACGTCCTGGAACCAGCTGTCGCCGTTGCCGGGCTGCAGGCCGATGCGCTGCATCTGGTCGCGGATGTAGTTGACCGTCAGTTCTTCGCCCTTGCTGCCCGGGGCGCGGCCTTCGAACTCATCCGAAGCCAGGGTCTTGACCATCTCGGCGAAGTCGCCGGCGTTGATCTCCGGAGAGAACTGATGGGCGGCCGGCTTCGCGGCAGCGGTATCGGTGGCCGGCGTGGCTGCCGGGGTGTCTTCGCCTTTGCAGGCACTGAGCGCGGCCGCGGCGGCCAGGCACAGGAGGAGTTTGCGGGGCATCGTCGATTCCTGGAGAACAAAGGGCGGTCGCACCTCATGCGCGACCGGTAAACGCGAGTATCACCGAACCGGCAGGTTCGACGGATTCAGTCGGCTGGCGCGGTTTCGGTATCGAACGGGATCGGCTCGGCACCGGTGACCGGGCCGATGCGCGCGGTGCGATGCACGTACAGCACCACCTCGCGCTCGAACTGCAGTGGCCCACTGACCACCGCGTTGGGGCCGATGATCACGCGCGGCTTGCGGCTGGCGGTCAGCGAGACACTGAAGTTCGGCTTGCGCACATGCACGCCGCCGTTGACCTGCGAACCGATGCCGACGGTGATGTCACCGTTGACGGTCTCAACGTCCTTGCCGACGCGGCTTTCAACCAGGCCGATGCCGCCGTTCACGGTCTCGACGCCGCCTTCGATCTGGCTGCCGCGATCGGTGAAGATGCTGCCGTTGACGGTGCTGACGCCGCCGCTGGCGATCACTTCGCGACCCAGGCGGACACCGCCGTTGACCGTTTCGATCTTGCCGGTGCGCGCGCGGTCGGCGACCTTCACCCCGCCGTTGACGGTGTCGATGCTGCCGGTCTCGACGCCTTCGCCGACGCGGATGCCGCCGTTGACGGTGTCCAGCTTGCCGTAGCGTTGACCTGGTTCGGCGCTGATGCTGCCGTTGACCTTGCTGATGTTCTCCTGGGCGCAGACCGGCCCGGTGACCAGCAGTACGCCCAACAGCAGCGGAATGGATAGAGTTTTCATGGGGACCTCGATGGATGTGCGGCTGGCAGGCCGCGTGCGGAGATGTCACCATTCCCCGGTACCCCCCGCAACTGCCTGAAGTCACTGGAAAGCCCTTGCGCGACAACGCCTTCCCATCACGCCGACATCACATCGCCGCCGTACGCGGCGGGCGCTGCCTGCTGCTGGGGCTGGTCCTGGCGCTGGCCCTGCCGCTGCCCGGCGCCGCGCAGACCACCCGCGAGACCGAGCGCAAGCTGCAGAAACTGCGCACCGAGCTGAAGGGCGTGGCGCAGGAACGACGGCAGATCGAGGGACAGCGTGGACAGGCATCCCAGCAGCTGCGCGAGGCCGACGAGAAGGTGGCCCGCAGTGGCCGCGCGCTTGCGCAGACCGAGACGGCCCTGCGCGAGCAGAACCAGGCGCTGGCCGAAGCCGAGCAGCGCCGCAGCACGCTGCAGGCCAACCTTGCCCAGCAGCACCGCGAACTGGCCGGGTTGCTGCGCGCGGCCTACCAGTTGGGCAACCATGCACCGTTGAAGCTGCTGCTGTCGCAGGACACGGTGGCCGATGCCAATCGTGCGCTGGCCTACCACCGCTACCTGCAGCGCGAACGTGCGCAGCGGATTACCACGCTCACCGCCGACCTGAAGGAACTGGAAGCGCTGCAGGCGCAGATCGCCGAGCGCAAGCAGAAGCTGCAGGGCGCGCAGCAGGACCAGAAGCAGCAGGCTGCGACGCTGGCGGCCGACCGCCGTGACCGCGCGCAGACTGTGGCCTCGCTGGACGAACGTTTCAAGGACCGGCGCGAGAAGGAACAGGCACTGGGCCAGGATGCCAAGGCGCTGGAAACGCTGCTGGCCAACCTGCGTGCCGCCGCCGCCCGGGCCGAAGCCGAGCGTCGCGCGGCGGCGCGTCGGGCCGCCGCCGAAAAGGCCGCTGCCGAGCGGGCCGCACGCCAGGCCGCCGCACAGGGCCGGCCACCGCCGCCGCCAACCAAGGTTCCGCCTGCGGTGGCGTCGGCACCGGCACCGAAGGTCGGTGGCCTGGGCTGGCCGTTGTCCGGCAACCTGCTGGCCCGCTATGGCGGCAAGCTGCCCGATGGCCGTACCAGCAGCGGCGTGCTGATCGGCGCGCCGGCCGGCAGCACCGTCACGGCCGTGGCCGACGGCACCGTGGTGTTCTCCGACTGGATGACCGGCTACGGCATGATCCTGATCGTCGACCACGGCAATGGCTACATGAGCCTGTATGCCCACAACGACACCCTGCTGAAGGATGCCGGCGCACGGGTCAGCCGCGGTGATGCGGTGGCCAAGGTCGGCAATTCCGGTGGCCAGGGTGTCACCGCGCTGTACTTCGAGCTGCGCCGTGGCGGGCAGCCGGTCAACCCGGACAGCTGGCTGCAGCGGCGCTGAATCCAGGCCTGCCGGATGCGGGCCGGATTCAACGGGAATTTAGCTGTGCTTCGCGCATAATCGGTGCATGTGCCTTGGGCACGATGCCAACGTCGACAGGAGTGATCCATGCGCGCAGCCCGTTCCGCCACCCTCTTGCTGGCCCTGTTGCCAGCGCTGTCCTGGGCGCAGCAGACCGCGCCCGCCCCGAGCCAGGAAACCAGTGGGCAGGCAGCGAACAGCGAGGAGGCGGTGACCTCGAAGGTGCCGCTGGAGGAAATCCGCCGTTTCGTGGCCGTGTACAACGCCGTGCGCGCGGCCTATGTTGACCCGGTCGATGACAAGAAGCTGATGCAGTCGGCCGTGCGTGGCCTGCTGCTCGACCTCGATCCGCACAGCACCTACTTCAACAAGGAAGACGCGCAGGCCTTCGACGAGCAGGCCAATGGTGCCTACGAGGGCATCGGCGTGGAGCTGCAGCAGCAGCCGGACAACGCCAGCATGAAGGTGATCTCGCCGATCGACGACACCCCGGCGGCCAAGGCCGGCATCCTCGCCGGTGACCTGATCATCGCCATCGACGGCAAGCCGATCAGTGCGATCGATGCCAGCGAGCCGCTGCGCGGCCCGGCCGGCAGCAAGGTGGTGCTGACCATCGTGCGCGAAGGCAAGCCGAAGCCGTTCGACGTGAACCTGACCCGCCAGACCATCCGCGTGACCAGCGTGAAGAGCCGCATGCTGGAACCGGGCTACGGCTACATCCGCCTGAGTACCTTCCAGGCCGATACCGGTTCGGACTTCCAGAAGCACGTGCAGCAGCTGCAGAAGCAGTCCGGTGGCCAGCTCAAGGGCCTGGTGCTGGACCTGCGCAGCAATCCGGGTGGCCTGCTGACCGCCGCCGTGCAGGTGGCCGATGATCTGCTCGACAAGGGCAACATCGTCAGCACCCGTGGCCGCATCAGCATCAGCGATGCGCGTTTCGACGCGACCCCGGGTGACCTGCTGAAGGGCGCACCGGTGGTCGTGCTGGCCGATGCCGGTTCGGCCAGCGCATCGGAAGTGCTGGCCGGTGCGCTGCGCGACAACAAGCGTGCGCGCGTGGTCGGCAGCCGCACCTTCGGCAAGGGCTCGGTGCAGACCGTGCTGCCGCTGGACAACGGTGATTCGGTGAAGCTGACCACCGCGCGCTATTACACGCCCAGCGGCAAGTCGATCCAGGCCACCGGCATCGTGCCGGATGTCGAACTGAAGCCCGCCGCCACGCCGGCCGAGGATGCACTGCCGGCCAGCCTGAGCGACTACAGCGAAGCGACCCTGCCCGGCCATCTGCGGGGTGATGACGAAGGTACCGAGGGCTACCACGCCGGTGCGGTGCTGCCGGGCGATGGCCCGATCAACGACGCGCTGGCCGAGCTGAAGAACCCGGGTTCGGTGGCTGCACGCCTGAAGGCCGAAGCGGCAAAAGCGGATGCGGCCAAGGCCGCGAAGGCCGCTGCGGCGAAGCCGGAAGCGAAGCCGGAAGCGAAGCCGGAAGCGAAGCCCATTCCGGTCCCGGCTAAGCCCTGACGGTAGCGCCGGGCTGTGCCCGGCGGACACCTTGCTCATCCACAAGGCGACGCGGCCGAGGCGTCGCCCGATAGAATCGGCCCATGGACGATTCGAACCTAGCGACTACGATCAGCCAACTGCTTGGTCGTGATCCGCTGCCACCTGACCGGGCCGCCACCCTGCTGGAATCCCTGGCGGTCCGCCATGGAATCGATCCGCGCTTTGTCTATTGGTGGGCAGGCAAAGCGACGTCTGATCAGACGATCCAATACGACAGCAGTGATGAAGGCCTTTCCTGCCTGGCTGAACTGCTGGCGGAAGTGAACGGCGAAATGTGCCTGGTAGCGTCAGATGAGCGCGCATTGCCGTGGCCGATCTGGGCTCTGCAGGCAAGTGAACTGATTCCTTTGCTCGGAGAGTTGCCGTTCTTTGAGTACTTCTTGGTGCTGGATGACGGCGCTACGCTGCTGTTCGATACCCACCACAACACGTTGGTGGTCAGTCGCGAGTGACGGATTCGGCGTCATCGCGGACGGAGCGGATCCATATCGATGAAGGAGTCGAGCACGCTCGACGCCACGAACGGGCGGGTGAGCGTGGAGCCGGCCAGCGGCCGGCACTACCAGGGGTCAGAACCCGTGGCGCTTGCGCAGCCGGCGCGCGATCGCTGCGCGCACGTACACGCCATACAGCAGGCCGAACAGGAAGCCGCCGATGTGCGCCCACCAGGCCACCATGCCGAAGCTGGGGCCGATATGGGCGAACACCACCTGCAGCGCGGCCCAGACGCCGATGAGCAGGTAGGCCGGGGCGCGCACGAACTCCAGGAACAGGCCGAGCGGGATCACCACGCCCAGCCGCGCGCCCGGGAACAGGGCCAGGTAGGCGCCGATCAGCGCCGACACCGCGCCACTGGCGCCGATGATGATCTGGTCCGGGCTGCCCATGGTGTAGATCGCGACCAGGTTGGACACCGCGCCGCCCACCAGGAACAACAGCAGCAACCGCCAGGGCCCCAGCACCCGCTCGGCGGGCAGGCCGAAGATCAGCAGGAACACCAGGTTGCCCAGCAGGTGCGACCAGTCGGCGTGCAGGAACAGCGCGGTGAAAAGGCGCAGTACGCTGCCGTCCTGCAGGGTCGCCCACCAGTCCAGCGGGTGGGTCAGTCCGGTGGACAGGGCGCCCCAGTCCAGCCAGAGGCTGCCGCGGGCATCGTCCGGGCGCGAGATCGACCATAGGAATGCCAGCCACAATGACGCGAACAGCACGGGCGTGGCCCAGCGCAGGGCCGCCTTCTTGCGCGACGGGAGGGAGACGAACATGGGCATAAGCCTAGCGTGACGACGCCTGCGGCGGGGATTGTCCTGTTCAGCTTTTGAGACGAAAAAAGCGCAGGTGCTGTTATTGTTTCATTAACAGCTCTGGGTAATACTCGCATACGGCGTCGTATGTCGGGAGGGGAATCCGGCGCGCTCCGAAGGGCCCCAGGGCCGGCCGGGCGCAGGCGCACTCAGAGCAACATCACCGCTTACCGGAGAGAGAACTACGATGCAAACCGCTTCCACCATTGCCCGTCTGACCCTGCTGGCCGTCGGCGTTGCCGGTGCGCTGGCCGCCGCCGATGCCAACGCCGCCGCCTTCCAGCTGAAGGAAAACAGCGCCAAGGGCCTCGGCCGTGCGTTCGCCGGCTCCACCTCGACCGAAGGCGACGCCTCGGTCATCGCCACCAACCCGGCCTCCATGCGCCTGCTCGACGGCACCATGCTGCAGGGCGACGTCAGCGCCATCAGCTTCGGCGCCAAGTTCCGTGGCCAGGGCAAGTACGCCAACGGCGCTCCGATTTCCGGCGGCAACGGCGGCGACGCCGGCATGATCGCCCCGGTTCCGGCGGCCTACTTCCACCTGCCGTTCGGCGAGAACGACAACATGCACTTCGGCGCATCGCTGACCGTGCCGTTCGGCTTCAAGACCGAATACGACCGTGACTGGGTCGGCCGCTACAACGGCGTCAAGACCGAGCTGCAGGCGATCGACCTGGGCGTCGCGTTCTCCTACGACATCAACCCGTACCTGTCGTTCGGTGCTTCGGTGTTCGCCGAGCGCCTGAACGTCGACCTGACCAGTGCCGTCGATACCGGCACCGCGATCAACGCCAGCGCCCAGCAGAAGGCCGCCGCTGCCGTTCTGGCCGCCGGTGGCACCGCCGCCCAGGCTGCCGCCGCCTCGCGTCAGGCCGCCGTGGCCATGGCCCAGCAGGGCTTTGCTCCGGGCACCGCCGATGGCTACCTGCGCATCAAGGGTGACGAAGTGTCGATGGGCTACACCCTGGGCATGACCGTCAGCCCGGTGGAAGGCACCAACATCGCCTTCAGCTACCGTTCGCAGGTCAAGCACAAGATCAACGACGGCAAGGCCGACTTCACCATTCCGGGCAATGCCGCGACCTTCCTGGCCGCCGCCGCACCGGGCACCTTCATCGACAGCAAGGGTCGTGCCTCGATCACCCTGCCGGCCAGCGCCACCATCGGCTTCACCCACCGCGTGGACGACCAGTGGAAGATCATGGCCGAAGTCACGCGTACCGCCTGGAGCAAGTTCGACCAGGTTACCGTCGACTATGACTCCAACCAGCCGGACAGCGTGCTGCCGTTCCACTACCGCGACACCACCTTCGCGTCGATCGGTACCGAGTACCGCATGAACGAGAAGCTGACCCTGCGCGGCGGTCTCGCCTACGACCAGACCCCGACCACCGACGCCCACCGCGACGTGCGCGTGCCGGACACCACCCGCAAGTGGCTGTCGCTGGGTCTGACCTACGCGGCTTCGGACAAGATGGAATACAGCGTGGGCTACACCCACCTGTTCACCAAGGATCCGAACATCACCTCGACCTCGGCCACCGGCAACACCGTGACCGGCAAGTACAAGGTCAGCGGCGACGTGCTGGCTGCTTCGATGCAGTACAAGTTCTGATTCGGGCGATTGCCTGAAGCAGTACAAAGGAGGCCCCGCGCGAGCGGGGCCTTTCTTTTTGTGGGGTGGGATGTGGGGCATCCACGCATGGCGTGGATCTGCCGGGTTGTCCACGCAGCGCACGGATCCACGACAATAGCGCCATGAACCTGTCCGACCCGAACTTCCAACTGGAGCTGGCTGCCAACATCGCCGTCGCCGGCTCGATCCTGCTGGCCGGCCGCAACAACGTGCACACCTGGTGGCTTGGTATCGTCGGCTGTGCCTTGTTTGCAGCCGTGTTCGAACGATCGCACCTGTACGCGGACATGGTGCTGCAGTTCTTCTTCATCGCCATCAGTGTGCTGGGCTGGTGGCAGTGGCTGCGCGGCGACCATGGCGCGCCGCTGCCGATCACCTCGTTGCGGCCGCGGGCATGGGCCTGGCTGGCGCCGCTGGCGGTGGTGGCCACCTTCGGCTACGGCTGGATGCTGACCCGACTGACCAATGCCTATGCGCCGTACATCGATTCGGCGGTGCTGGTGCTGAGCGTGATCGCGCAGATCCTGATGATGCGGCGCAAGCTGGAATCGTGGTGGGTGTGGCTGCTGGTGAACACCGTTGCAGTGCCGCTGTACTACAGCCGTGGCCTGCACCTGACCTCGATCCTGTACGTGGGCTTCTGGATCAACGCGCTGGTGGCCCTGCGCCATTGGCGGCACCTGATGCGCAACGAGGCCAGGGCGGCCGATGCCGCTGCCTGAGCGTGCTGCGTGGGGGCTGGTGGTGGGCAAGTTCTGCCCGCTGCACCTCGGCCATGAACGATTGATCGACTTCGCCGCCACGCGCTGCCAGCAGTTGCTGGTGATCGGCTGGTCGCAGCCGGGCTTTGCCGGCTACAGTGCCGAGCGCCGCGAGCGTTGGCTGCGTGCGCGTTTCCCGCAGGCGACGGTGGCGGTGTTGGATGACTCGCGACTGGCGGCATTGTGCACGCAGCACGGTTTGCCCGTGCGCACGCTGCCGCAGGACAGTGATGACGAACAGGTGCAGCGCGACTTCACCGCCTGGCTGTGCCTGAACCTGTTCGGTGGGCCGGTGCAGGCGGTGTACACCGGTGAGGACTATGGAGACGGCTTCGCGCAGGCGTTGGCCACGCACTTCGGCACACCGGTGCGCCATGAGCGGCTGGAGCGCGCGCTGGACGTCGCGCAGGCCTGTGGCACCCAGCTGCGCACCGATCCGCATGCGCATCGCCATGGCCTCGCACCGCAGGTGTATGCCGACCATGTGCAGCGCGTGGCCTTCATCGGTGGCGAGTCCAGCGGCAAGACCACGCTGGCGCGCGTGCTGGCCGGGCGCCTGCAGACCGCCTGGGTGCCGGAGTATGGCCGCACCCTGTGGGAGCAGCAGGGGGGAGAACTGACGCCAGACGATCTGCTTCGCATTGCAATGACACAGCCACAGCACGAAGACGAGGCCGCGCGGCGCGCGCATCGCTGGCTGTTCTGCGATACCACGCCGTGGGTAACGCTGGGGTACAGCGGCTGGATGTTCGGCACGGCGCCGGAGCCACTGCGGCAGGCGGCACGACGACGCTACGACCTGCTGTTCCTGTGCGCGCCGGATATTCCGTTCGACCAGGATGGCACGCGCGTGGGCGAAGCCTTCCGGTCGCAGCAGCATGCGTGGTACCTGGCGCAGCTGCAGGCAGAGGGTGTCGAGTACGTGCTGCTGGAAGGCGATCTGGAGACGCGCATCGCACGCGTGCAGGGCGAGCTGGCGAAGCGGGCGGACAACCGGTTCAGTGTCGCCTCGCCGCTATAGAGCCGAGCCTGTGCTCGGCTTTACAGGAATAAAAAGCACAAAAAACCCCGCTTTCGCGGGGTTTTTCGTTCACCGCATGACGCAGGCGATCAGTCGCCCAGGGTCAGCAGCGAGGCGTTGCCGCCGGCGGCGGTGGTGTTCACCGTCACCGTCTTTTCGGTGGCAAAGCGCAGCAGGTAGTGCGGGCCGCCGGCCTTCGGGCCGGTGCCGGACAGGCCCTGGCCGCCGAACGGCTGCACGCCGACCACCGCGCCGATCTGGTTGCGGTTTACGTAGACGTTGCCGACGTGGACGCCGTTGCTGATGCGATCAACGGTCTCGTCGATGCGCGAATGCACACCCAGGGTCAGGCCGTAGCCGGTGGCGTTGATCTGGTCGATCACCGCGTCGAGCTGGTCGCCCTTCCAGCGGATCACGTGCAGGACCGGCCCGAAGATCTCCTTGTGCAGCTGGCCCAGGTCCTTCAGTTCATACGCACGCGGCGCGAAGAAGGTGCCGTTGGCCGCTTCGGCGGACAGCTCGGCGGCGGCGATCAGGCGCGCTTCGCGGTCCATGCGCTCGGCGTGGTCCTGCAGGATCTTCAGCGCGTCGGCGTCGATCACCGGGCCGACGTCGGTGGACAGCAGGCCCGGGTTGCCGACCTTCAGTTCCTTCATCGCGCCGGCCAGCATGGTCATCACCTTGTCGGCGATGTCGTCCTGCACGAACAGCACGCGAGCGGCCGAGCAACGCTGGCCGGCGGAGGTGAAGGCCGAACCGATCGCGTCCTTGACCAGCTGTTCCGGCAGCGCCGAGGAGTCGGCGATGAAGGCGTTCTGGCCGCCGGTCTCGGCGATCAGCACGCCGATGGCGGCGTCACGCGCAGCCATCGCGCGGTTGATCGCACGTGCGGTGTCGGTGGAGCCGGTGAAGGCCACGCCGGCCACGCGCGGGTCGGCGGTCAGCGCGGCACCGACGGTGGCGCCGTCGCCCGGCAGGTACTGCACGACCTCGGCCGGCACGCCCGCGTCGTGCAGCAGCTTCACCGCGTAGTAGCCGATCAGGTTGGTCTGCTCGGCCGGCTTGGCGATAACGCTGTTGCCGGCGGCCAGTGCAGCAGCGACCTGGCCCAGGAAGATCGCCAGCGGGAAGTTCCACGGGCTGATGCAGACGAACACGCCGCGGCCATGCAGCTGCAGCTCGTTGGACTCACCGGTCGGGCTCGGCAGCTTCTCGGCGTGGCTGAACTGCTCGCGCGCCTGCTTGGCGTAGTAGCGCAGGAAGTCCACGGCTTCGCGCACTTCGGCGATGCTGTCGGGCAGGCTCTTGCCGGCTTCCTTCACGCACAGTGCCATGAACTCCGGCATGCGCGCTTCCAGCTGGTCGGCGGCGTGCTCGAGGATGGCGGCGCGGCTGGCGGCCGGGGTGCGGTTCCAGGCCGGCTGCGCGGCCACGGCATTGGCCAGGGCCTTCTGCACGGTGGCGGCATCGGCGGCCAGCCACTGGCCGACCACTTCGCGGGTGTCGGCCGGATTGGTCACCGGCAGCGCGGCGCCGGCCGGGTTGGCACCCGGTACCAGCGGGGCGGCCTGCCACGGCTTCACGGCCGCGTTGAGCTGCTCGGCCAGGGCGCGCAGTTCGTTGTCGTTGGCGAGGTTGGCGCCCATGGAGTTCTTCCTGTCGTGGTTCTGGCTGCGCAGCAGGTCTACCGGCAGCGGGATCTTGGGATGCGGAATCGAAGCGAACGAGGCGACCATCTCGACCGGATCGCGGATCAGGTCGGCGATCGGCACGCGCTCGTCGGTGATGCGGTTGACGAAGCTGGAGTTGGCGCCGTTTTCCAGCAGGCGGCGCACCAGGTACGGCAGCAGGTCTTCATGCGAACCGACCGGCGCGTACACGCGGCAGGGCAGGCCCAGGCGATCGGCTGGCACCACTTCGGCGTACAGGTCGTCGCCCATGCCGTGCAGCTTCTGGTGCTCGTACACGCCACCGTTGGCGATGCTGCGCACAGCGGCGATGGTGTGCGCGTTGTGCGTGGCGAACATCGGGTAGATCGCGTCGGCATGGGTGAACAGGCGCTTCGCGCATGCCAGGTACGACACGTCGGTGTTCTGCTTGCGGGTGAATACCGGGTAGCCCGGATAGCCTTCGATCTGCGCGCGCTTGATCTCGGCATCCCAGTAGGCGCCCTTGACCAGGCGCACCTGCAGGCGGCGACCGGCGCGGCGCGCCATGTCGGCCAGGTGGTCGATCGTGTACGGCGTGCGCTTCTGGTAGGCCTGCACGACCACGCCGAAGCCATCCCAGCCGGCCAGCGAGGCATCGGAGAACACCTGCTCGATGATGTCCAGCGACAGTTCCAGGCGGTCGGACTCTTCGGCGTCGACGGTGCAGCCGATGCCGTAGCTCTTGGCCAGCTGCGCCAGTTCCAGCACGCCCGGCACCAGGTCCTTCAGCACGCGCTCGCGCTTGGCGTGCTCGTAGCGCGGGTACAGCGCCGACAGCTTGATCGAGATGCCCGGGGCATTGTTGACGTCGCCGTCCGGACGGCCGCCGCGTGCCTTGTGATCGCCGCCGATGGCGTGGATCGCACGACGGTAGTCTTCCAGGTAGCGCAGCGCGTCCTTCATGGTCAGCGCACCTTCGCCGAGCATGTCGAAGGAGTAGCGGTAGTTCGCGTTGTCGCCCTTGTGCGAGCGCGACAGCGCTTCGCTGATGGTGCGGCCCATGACGAACTGGTGGCCCATGATCTTCATCGCCTGGCGCACGGCCAGGCGCACCACCGGCTCACCGACGCGGCCGACCAGGCGCTTGAACGCGCTGGGCGCATCGGCGCGGGTGGCGTCGTTCATCTGCACCAGCTTGCCGGTCAGCATCAGGCCCCAGGTGGAGGCGTTGACCAGCACCGAGTCGCTGCCGCCCAGGTGCTTTTCCCAGTCGGCGTCGGCCAGCTTGTCGCGGATCAGCTTGTCGGCGGTGTCCTGGTCCGGAATGCGCAGCAGCGCTTCGGCCACGCACATCAGCAGCACGCCTTCTTCGCTGCCCAGGTCGTACTGGCGCATGAAGGCTTCGATCGCGCCCTGGTCCTTGGCACGCACGCGCACGCGGCCGACCAGGTCGGCGGCCAGCGCCTGCACCCTGGCCTGCTCTTCGGCCGGCAGGCGGGCCTGCGCCAGCAGCTCGCGGACGTGGCTGGCCTCGTCCTTCAACCAGGCATCGGTGATGGCCTGGCGGAACGGGTTGGGGGGCGCCGGCAGTTCCGGCGACAGCAGCGCGCCGGGACGCAGGGCGTCGCTGGCGGCAGGGGAGGAGGAAGGTGCGTTCATGCCGGTCCGGCCAATGGAAAACTTGGCGATTTTAATCATTTTTGCGGGTTGCGGAAGTGCCCCGCAGCCACCTTCGTGAAGGGCTGATAGCCCCTAACGGTGGTGGATTCAGCGTGTTCAGCAAGCCCGGCAATATTTGTGCTGAATTCGTCATTCGTTCCGCCGACCTCATGCTGTGTTGCAGCATTGGAAAAAGTGTGAATGCACCCTTGCTACCGGCGAGAGGGCGGGGCTACCATCGAGACGTTTCCCGCGGCAGGAACGCGGTTGCGACATGATCGAGGTGCTTCCAGCTCCGGATGGGTCAGGTACGCAGCTGCGGCTGCGTCCCCCACGGGCGCTCGATGCCCGGCAGTTCGTCCTGTTGTTCACCGTGTTGTCGGGTGCGATGTGGCTGGTGTCCGCCTTCGGGTGGTTGGCCGGCAATGCATTCGCCCCCCTGTTCGCGCTGCTGTACAGCCTGGTGCTGGCGGCGGCGCTGCGTGCCTTGTGGCGCAGTGGTGAACGGCAGGAGGAGATCCGGGTAGTGCCGGCGTACGTGGAGGTCATCCCCGTACCCGGTGGATCGCCGGTGTTCCGGGCCCACCCCCACTGGGTGCGCCTGCTCACCGACGATGAGAGGGTCCGGCTGGCATCCAGCGGCCGGCAGGTGGAGGTGGGGAGTTTCCTCGCGCCGGCCGAACGTCAGACGCTCGCAGAGACACTTGAAAGCTTGCTCGCCGCCAGCGATGGCGGCAACCGACGACGCTAAGGGTCTAGGCAATGAAGCAAAGCAGCAGGTGGGGCACGAAGTGCGTTGCAGCGGTCGCCGCCATGGTGGCCGAGGGACTGATGCCGGCGTTGGCCTGGGCCCAGGCGGCCGATCCCAAGCCGTGGCAGCTGAACATGGGCAAGGGGGTGACCCAGACCTCACGCCTGGCCTGGGAATCGAACAATCTCTCGTTGATCATCTGCACGGTGATCGGCGTCATCGTGTTCGGCGCGATGGCCTACGCCATCTTCAAGTTCCGCAAATCCAAGGGCGCGGTCGCCGCCACCTTCAGCCACAACACCAAGGCCGAGATCATCTGGACGGTGATCCCGGTGATCATCCTGATCGTGATGGCGTGGCCGGCCACGGCCAACCTGATCAAGATGTACGACACCCGCGATGCCGAGATGACGGTGAAGGTCACCGGCTACCAGTGGATGTGGAAGTACGAATACCTCGGCGAGAACGTCACCTTCACCAGCCGCCTGGACCGCGAGTCCGACCGCATGCGGCAGAGCGGCAAGGTGCCGACCCGCGAAAGCCATCCGCACTACCTGCTGGATGTCGACAACCGGCTGGTGCTGCCGGTCGATACCAAGGTGCGCTTCGTCATCACTTCCGATGACGTGATCCACGCCTGGTGGGTGCCCGCGCTGGGCTGGAAGCAGGACGCCATCCCGGGCTTCATCAACGAGGCCTGGACCAGCATCGAGCAGCCCGGCGTGTACCGCGGCCAGTGCGCCGAACTGTGCGGCAAGGACCACGGCTTCATGCCGATCGTGGTCGAGGCGGTGTCCAAGGAAGAGTTCAAGCAGTGGCTGGCGCAGCGCAAGCCGGCGCCGCCTGCCGCGCTGGCAACGCCTGCGGCGCCGGCCGAGCCGACTGCACCGCCGGGCGAGGCACCGGCTGCGCCTGCTGCTGCAGAAACCGGCAGCGCGCCTGCCACCGCAGCGAGCGGCGCGTGATGTAAAGCCCGCGGCCGCCCGCGGCCGTGGTGACAACCGATTCTGAGAGGTGTTTTGCAATGGCGCACTCGGCAGTTGGGCACGACGATCACCATCACCAGCAGAGTTTCTTCGAGCGTTGGTTCTTCTCGACCAACCACAAGGACATCGGCACGCTGTACCTGGGTTTCAGCTTCATCATGTTCGTCATCGGCGCTTTCATGAGCGTGCTGATCCGGCTTGAGCTTGCACAGCCCGGCATCCAGTTCATCCGGCCGGAGGTGTTCAACCAGCTGACCACCGTGCATGCACTGGTGATGATCTTCGGTGGCGTGATGCCGGCCTTCGTCGGCCTGGCCAACTGGATGATCCCGCTGCAGATCGGCGCGCCCGACATGGCGCTGCCGCGCATGAACAACTGGTCGTTCTGGCTGCTGCCGGTGGCCTTCAGCCTGCTGCTGCTGACCTTCCTGCTGCCTGGCGGTGCGCCTGCCGGCGGCTGGACGCTGTACCCGCCGCTGTCGCTGCAGGGCGGCTACAACGTTGCGTTCACCGTGTTCGCCATCCACGTGGCCGGCATCAGCTCGATCATGGGCGCGATCAACATCATCGCCACCGTGCTCAACATGCGTGCGCCGGGCATCGACCTGCTGAAGATGCCGATCTTCTGCTGGGCCTGGCTGATCACTGCCTTCCTGCTGATCGCGGTGATGCCGGTGCTGGCCGGTGCGGTGACCATGCTGCTGACCGACAAGTTCTTCGGCACCAGCTTCTTCAACGCCGCCGGTGGCGGTGACCCGGTGATGTTCCAGCACATCTTCTGGTTCTTCGGCCACCCCGAGGTCTACATCATGATCCTGCCCGCCTTCGGCGTGGTCAGCGAGATCATCCCGACCTTCAGCCGCAAGCCGCTGTTCGGCTACCAGGCGATGGTGTACGCCACCGCCGCGATCGCGTTCCTGTCGTTCATCGTCTGGGCCCACCACATGTTCACCGTGGGCATGCCGCTGGGCGGCGAGATCTACTTCATGTTCGCCACCATGCTGATCTCGATTCCGACCGGCGTGAAGGTGTTCAACTGGGTCAGCACCATGTGGCGTGGCTCGCTGACGTTCGAGGCGCCGATGCTGTGGTCGGTGGCCTTCGTCATCCTGTTCACCATCGGTGGTTTCTCGGGCCTCATGCTGGCCATCGTGGCGGCCGACTTCCAGTACCACGACACCTACTTCGTGGTCGCCCACTTCCACTACGTGCTGGTGACCGGTGCGGTGTTCGCGCTGATCGCGGCGGTGTACTACTGGTGGCCGAAGTGGACCGGGCGGATGTACAGCGAGAAGTGGGCCAAGGTGCACTTCTGGTGGTCGATCGTGTTCGTCAACCTGCTGTTCTTCCCGCAGCACTTCCTCGGCCTGGCCGGCATGCCGCGCCGTATTCCCGATTACAGCGTGGCCTTCGCCGACTGGAACCTGATCAGCTCGATCGGTGCGTTCGGCATGTTCGTCACCCCGTTCATGATGGCGGCGATCCTGCTGTCCTCGCTGCGCAACGGCGAGAAGGCCGAGGCCCGTTCCTGGGAAGGCGCGCGTGGCCTGGAGTGGACGCTGCCGTCGCCGGCACCGGCGCATACCTTCACCACGCCGCCGACCATACGTCCGGGGGATCTGGCGCATGACGACATCACGCATTGAGGTGGGGCATGCATAACGAGAGCCCGCTTCCGATCAGTAGCGTCGAGCCAGGCTCGACTGACGAAAAGCAGCCGAGCAGCGGTCGGCTCTACCAGGGCGGAAGCATCGAGCAGCAGCGCCAGCGTGCGAAGCGCACGGCGATGTGGGTCGGCGCCATCGCCGTGCTGGTCTACGTCGGCTTCATCCTCAGCGGGGTGATCGGCCGATGAGCGAGGCACCGGCCAGCACACCGTCCCGCAGCGCCGGGCTGCCGCGCCTGATCGGCGTGGCGGTGGCGGTGTTCCTGCTGACGTTCTCGCTGGTGCCGCTGTACCGCATCGCCTGCGAAAAGGTGTTCGGCGTGCGCCTGGAGCGCGGCCCCGGTGGCGAAGCCAGTGCAGGTGCCGCGGCCGGCAAGCGCACCGTGCGCGTGGAGTTCGATGGCGGCGTCAATTCGCGCCTGCCGTGGTCGTTCCATCCTGAGCAGCTGACCATGGACGTGGTGCCCGGCGAACTCAACGAGGCGCTGTACTTCGCCCGCAACGACAGCGCGGCGGCCGTGGTCGGCAGCGCGGTACCTTCGGTGGCGCCGGCGCGTGCGTCGGGCTTCTTCAGCAAGACCGAGTGTTTCTGTTTCACCGCGCAGACGCTGCAGGCCGGCGAGAAGCGCGACATGCCGGTGCGCTTCATCGTCGATCCGGACCTGCCGCCGGAGATCAAGACGATCACCTTGTCCTACACCTTCTACCGCAACGACGCGCTGTCCGATCGGCTGGCCCCGGCCGCCACCTCGGACGGCGCGCACGCCGCACCCTGACCCGGATACCGACATGGCCCAGACACCGACCGACGCCAACGTGTACTTCGTCCCGGCCCAGAGCAAATGGCCGTTCGTGGGTTCCATCGCGATGATGGTGACCATGGTGGGCGTGGCCAGCTGGCTCAACGATGCCAGCTGGGGACGCTGGACGTTCTACATCGGCATCGCGATGCTGGTGCTGACCCTGTTCTGGTGGTTCAGCGACGTGGTGCGCGAATCGCAGGCCGGCAACTACAACCACCAGGTCGACGGATCATTCCGGATGGGGATGATCTGGTTCATCTTCTCCGAGGTGATGTTCTTCGGCGCGTTCTTCGGCGCGCTGTTCTACACCCGCAACCTGGGCCTGTCGTGGCTCAGTGGCGAAGGCCGCGGGGTGATGACCAACGAGCTGCTCTGGCAGGGCTATTCCGCGGGATGGCCGACCAATGGCCCGGCGGCGATCGGTGGCGCGTTCCAGACCATCCCGGCCTGGGGCCTGCCGCTGATCAATACGCTGATCCTGCTGACCTCCGGCGTGACCCTGACCATTGCCCACCACGCACTGAAGGCCGGCAACCGCCGCCAGCTGCTGATCTGGCTGGGCCTGACCGTGGTGCTCGGCCTCGGCTTCCTGACCCTGCAGGCAGAGGAGTACATCCACGCCTACAAGGAACTGAACCTGACGCTCGGCTCCGGCATCTACGGGTCGACGTTCTTCATGCTGACCGGCTTCCACGGCGCGCATGTGCTGCTGGGCACGATCATGCTGATCGTGATGTGGCTGCGCTCGGCCAAGGGGCACTTCACCCGCGACAACCATTTCGCCTTCGAAGCGGCCGCGTGGTACTGGCACTTCGTCGACGTGGTGTGGCTGATGCTGTTCCTGTTCGTCTACGTGCTTTGACCGCGCAGGCAGCGGTGGCTTCAGCCGCCGATGCCGTGCGGTTTGATCCAGCCCATGTAGATGCTCACGATCACCAGCAGGATCAACGCCACCGACACCGAGATGCGACGTGTCAGTGCGTTGACCGTGCGCTTGGTCTGGCCGCGGTCGACCACCAGGTAGTACAGGCCGGCGCCCAGGTTCCAGACGATGACGATCAGAAACGCGATTACCAGCAGGGTCTTCAGCGAATCACTCATGCGCGGCTCGAGGGCAGGGTGGATGTGCCTATCTGACCGCGTTTGCGCGGACTTGTCATGATGCGCCAGCACACGCGCGTGATCGGATGGCTGCTGGCCGTGCTGGTGATGGCGGGTTTCAGCGCGTTGGGGTTGTGGCAGCTGCAGCGCATGCATGCCAAACAGGCAATGTTGGATGCGCAGGGTCCAGCCGTGGCACAGGCGTTGCCGCTGTCGCAGGCCCTGGCGGCGCCCGGCGCGTTGCACGGCGTGGCCGACCACGGCCGCTTCCTGCCCGGCGTGGTGCTGCTGGACAACCAGACCCGGCATGGCCGCGCCGGGGTGAAGATCTATCGTCCCTTCCGCAGTGACGACGGCAGCGTGCTATTGGTCGACCTCGGCTGGCGTGCGCTGCCGCCAGATCGCACGTTGCCGGATGTGCCGGCGCCGCCTTCGCCGGTGGCGGTGCGTGGGTTGCTGGCACCGCCGCCGTCGGCGGGACTGGTACTGGGCCCCGCGTTCTCCGCCACCGGTGAGGCCGGGCGCTGGCTGGCCAGCCGGTTGCCGGCAGAAGGCCTGGCACGCGCGCTGGGGTTGCAGGCGCTACCCGACCGCGTCCTGCGCCTGGACCCGGCGCTGCCATTCGGCGATGAGCGCGACCTGGACCTGCTGCCGAACACGCTGCCGCCGCAGCGTCACCTGGGCTACGCCGTGCAGTGGTTCGGGCTGGCCCTGACCGTGCTGGTGGTGGCCGTGGTGCTGGAGCGGCGCAGGAGACGCCCCATCGCCCGCTAGTGCCGGCCGCTGGCCGGCAACCCCCGGAATCCTGGATGCCGGCCAGCGGCCGGCACTACCGGCATCCCTTTCCCAACCATGAGAAAATGCCCCGCATGAACACTGCTACGTCCCCGCAGGCGCGCGGTTCCGGCCGCCGGACCCTGGTGCTGCTGTTTGCCGTGTTCTTCGGGGCGATGGCGCTGGCCGCCGTGCTGCGCTTCTCCGGCTGGCAGCCGACCGGGCACCGCAATGCCGGCCAGCTGCTGAAGCCGCCGGTGGACCTGCGGCAGCAGGCGCCGACCCTGGCCAGCGGCCAGCCGTATCCCTGGAACCCCGAGGCCCGCACCTGGCGCCTGCTGGTGGCCCCGCCTGGCGCCTGCGACGCGCAGTGCGTCACTTTGTCGCAGGGACTGGGCAAGGTGTGGCAGCTGTTCGGCCATAACGCCGATAATGTCGAGATCCTGTGGCTGGGTACGCCACCGGCGTCGATCGCCTCGCTGCCCGCGCTGCGGCCGCTGGCTCCGTCGCCAGCCCTGCGCGCGGCGTTGCCGGGCGTCGATGATCCGGCGGGACTGCCGGTCTACGTGATCGATCCGAACGGCTTCGTGATCATGCGCCATGCCCCGGGTTCCGACCTCGGTGGCCTGCGCAAGGACATGGCCACGTTGCTGAAACTGAAGTGAGTCCCGTTTGATGAGCCTTTCCGCGCGTCCGGCGCTGCACCGCAATTTCCACCGCCTGGCGTGGTTCGCCATGATCATGACCGCGAGCACGATCATGTTCGGCGCGTTCGTGCGCCTGTCCGATGCCGGCCTGAGCTGCCCGGACTGGCCGACCTGCTATGGCCAGGCCACCTGGCCGCAGCACGTGGAAGAGACCATCGGCCATCCGGCGGCGGAGATCCGCCCGCTGGAGACCCACAAGGCCTGGCGTGAGCAGGTGCACCGCTTCCTGGCCGGCGCGCTGGGCATCGAGATCCTGACCCTCGCCCTGCTGGCCACGCGCAAGCGGCGATTCGGAAGCACGGCGGTGGTGACCGCCTGCGTGCTGGTGGCCGCCGGCATACCGCTGTACATGATGGGCTGGCATGGCACGGCCAGCGTGCTGGCGCTGATCGGCGAGGCGATCCTGCTGATCGCCGCGCTGCGCTGGAGCAACATCGACCTGGCGCGTGCGGCGCTGCTGACACTGGCCGTGGTGATCTTCCAGGCCCTGCTGGGCATGTGGACGGTGACCCTGCTGCTCAAACCCATCGTGGTGATGGGCCATCTGCTGGGTGGCATGCTGATGTTCGGCCTGCTGGTATGGATGGCCTGGCGCGCGACGCACATGCCGATCACCCTGGCTGAAGCGCCGAAGCTGAAGTGGCTGCTGCGCATCGGCGTGGCGGTGCTGGTCACCCAGATCGCGCTGGGGGGCTGGGTCAGTGCCAACTACGCCGCACTCGCCTGCGGCGGTGGCAGCGCTTCGCTCGACAACTTCCCGCGTTGCGCCAACCAGTGGTGGCCGCAGCACAACTTCGTCGAAGGCTTCACCCTGTGGCGCGGCATCGGCGTGGATTACGAAGGCGGCGTGCTGGATGGCGCCTCGCGCATCGCCATCCAGATGGCGCACCGCCTGTTCGCGGTGGTGGTGGCCGTCTACCTGCTGTGGCTGGGCGTGCGCCTGTTCCGGTTGCCGAGCATGCGTGGCTGGGCCAGCGCGCTGATCACGCTGCTGGTGCTGCAGGTCACCCTCGGCATCCTCAATGTGAAGCTGGCGCTGCCGCTGGAAGTGGCGGTGGCCCACAACGGCGTGGCCGTTGCCCTGTTGTTCGTGCTGGTCAGCCTGCTGGCCCGCCTGCGTGCCCCGGACTGATTCCATGTTTTCCAATTACCGCCAGTACTGGGACCTGACCAAGCCCAAGGTCGTCGCCCTCATTGTCTTCACCGCCCTGGTCGGCATGGTCCTGGCCATCCCCGGCGTGCCCAGCTGGGAGCAGGTGCGCGCCGGCGTGCTCGGCTTCCTCGGTATCTGGCTGGCGGCTTCGGCCGCCGCCGCGATCAACCAGCTGCTGGACGCGCACATCGATGCGCAGATGGCCCGCACCTCGTGGCGCCCGCTGGTGGTGGGCAAGGTCAAGCCGTGGCAGGTGCTGGTGTTCGCCGGCGTGCTGATCGTGCTGTCGATGACCATCCTGGTGCTGTGGGTGAACCTGATCACCGCGGTGCTGACCTTTGCCTCGCTGATCGGCTACGCGGTGATCTACACCGTGTACCTCAAGCGTGCGACCTCGCAGAACATCGTCATCGGTGGCCTGGCCGGCGCGATGCCGCCGATGCTGGGCTGGGCTGCAGTGACCGGCATGCAGGGTTCGTCGGACTGGGCGTACTCGTCGCTGCTGGTGCTGATCATCTTCATCTGGACACCGCCGCACTTCTGGGCGCTGGCGATCTTCCGCCGCGAGGATTACGCCAAGGCGGAAATTCCGATGCTGCCGGTGACCCACGGCGTGGTGCACACCCGCAAGCAGATCATGGTGTATTCGGTGGTGCTGGCGCTGGTCTGCCTGCTGCCTTACCTGGTGGGCATGAGCGGTGCGTTCTACCTGGGCGGCGCGATCGTGCTCAACGCCGTGTTCCTCTGGTACGCCTGGCGCATGCTGGACCCGCCGGACGAACTCTTCTCGATGAAGATGTTCTATTACTCCATCGTCTACCTGATGGCGCTGTTCGCCTTCCTGCTGGTGGACCACTGGATCCTGCCCTGGTTGTGACGGGCTGAGGCATCCACGCATGGCGTGGATCTACCCGGGCATCGGCTGATGCATGGACTCGACACCACAGTAGATCCACGCCATGCGTGGATGTCTTCCCGGTCGTGTCAGGACTTGCGCCGCGCATACCGCTGCGCGATCACGCCGCAGACGATCAGCTGGATCTGGTGGTAGATCATCACCGGCAGCACGATCGCGCCGAGACTGCCGCCGGCGAACAGCACCTTGGCGATCGGCACGCCGGTGGCCAGGCTCTTCTTCGAGCCGCAGAACACGATGGCGATCTCGTCCTCGCGGTTGAAACGCAGGCGACGCGCGATGAAGGTGATCAGCGGCATGGCGATGCCGAGCAGCACGGCGGCAACCACCGCCACGGCCAGCAGCGACAGCAGCGGCGTCTTGCTCCACAGGCCCTCGGTGACGGCTTCGCCGAAGGCCGAGTACACCACCAGCAGGATGGTGGCCTGGTCGGTGTAGCGCAGCAGCGCGCGCTGCTTCTCCACCCAGCCGGCGATCCACGGCCGCAGCAGGTGGCCGGCCACGAACGGCACCAGCAGCTGCAGCATGATGCCGCCGATTGCATGCAGGGGGTCATGGATGCCGCCGGAGGTGCCGGCCAATGCGGTCAGCAGCAGCGGGGTCAGGAACACGCCGAGGATGCTCGACAGCGAGGCGCTGCACACCGCTGCGGGTACATTGCCGCGTGCCATCGAGGTGAACGCGATGGACGACTGCACGGTGGAGGGCAGGGTGCACAGGAACAGCACGCCCAGGTACAGCTCCGGTGTCAGCAGCCAGCCCGACAGTGGCTTGAACATCAGCCCCAGCAGCGGGAACAGGATGAAGGTGCAGGCCAGGATGGTCAGGTGCAGCCGCCAGTGCAGCATGCCGCCGATGATCGATTCGCGCGGCAGGCGTGCGCCATGCAGGAAGAACAGCGCGGCGATGGCGACCGTGGTGACATCATCGAGGACGATGGCGGCGGCGCCCTTCATCGGCAGCAGCGAGGCCAGACCGACGGTGCACAGCAGGGCGAGGGTAAAATTGTCCGGTCGCAGGCGCGACCACCAGCGGGTCATGGTGGGCAGAGTCCTTGGTGCGGAGGGTTCAGGGCGAAGTGACCGGCGTGGCCAGGCGCTGGCGGGTAGCGGCCTCCAGCGACTTCAGGCCGGCGCGCTGGCCGAGCTGCAGTGCCTGTTCGGGGCTGGCGTGTTCGTAGCGTGCGTTGACCAGGCCGAGAACGGCGCCGGCGCGGTTGCCGGACGCGCAGTGCAGCAGCACCGGCCCCTGGCTCTGCTGCAGGGCCTGGTGCACGGCGCGTACGTTGGCCGCATCGAGCCCCTCGGCACCGGCCACCGGAATGCGCACGTAGCGCAGGCCCAGTGATTCGGCGGCACGGGTTTCATCGAAACCCCGGTCCTCGCCGGGCTGGCGCAGGTCGATCACGGTGCGCACGCCCTGTGCGGCCAAGGCCTGCAGCTGTGCGGCGCTGGGCTGGCCGCCGGCATACAGGCCGGGGCGGACTTCGTTGAGGGGCGCGTCTTCGGCCAGGGCCGTCAGTGGCAGGCAGAGCGACAACAACAGCAGGCAGGTCAGGCGCAGCAGCATGGTCCTCTCCGTGAAAACGTTCTGCCGCTACAGGCGCAGTCCGGCGCGCGCCTTCAGCAGCTCGCGCAGTTCGTACTTGTCAGTATCGTCCAGGCCCTGCTGGCGCTGCTTTGCCAACAACTCCTCCAGACGTTGCACCAGCAGCTGTTTCTCCAGCTGGGCCACGGCATCGTGCAGTTCCTGGGTCCACATCGCGTCGTCGCCGGGCAACGTCTGCGCGGCCAGGGTGTGCAGCGACGTCTGTTCCTCGCGCCCGTCGAAGTGCTCCAGCAGGGCGCCGGTGCTGATGTCCGGGCGCTGTTCGACCAGGCCCAGCAGTTCCAGCAGCAGTTCCACGCCGGGCAGGCGCAGGCCCTGGAAGTGGTGCTTGCCACCCAGCGTCAGCGCCAGCGACGGCTGCTGCAGCAGTACGGCGATCGCGCCGCGCACCAGGCTGCGCTTGGCCACCGGCTGGATCGTCCGCTGCGGCTGCCGTTGCGGCATCGGTGCGCGCGCTGACGGGGCATTGCCGCCCAGGCCGGTCAGCTGCGCCAGCTGCTGCTTCATCAGGTCGCCGAAGGCACCGTCGGGAATCTGCGCCAGCATCGGCTTGGCCCGCTCGGCCAGGCGTGCCTTGCCGTCCAGCGTGCCCAGGTTGATCTCACGGGTGAGCTCGTCGAAGAAGAACTGCGACAGCGGCGTGGCCTGCTTCAGGCGCTCGTTGAACGCTTCGGCGCCTTCCTTGCGCACGATGGTGTCCGGGTCTTCGCCATCGGGCAGGAACAGGAAGAAGGCCTGGCGGCCATCCTTCATGCGCGGCAGCACCGACTCCAGCGCCTTCCAGCCGGCGCGGCGGCCGGCGGCGTCGCCGTCGAAGCAGAAGAACACGTCCGGTGCGTTGCGGAACAGCAGCTCGGCATGGTCCGGCGTGGTCGCGGTACCCAGCGTTGCCACCGCCTGGGTGACCCCGAACTGGAACAGCGAGACCACGTCCATGTAGCCCTCGACCACGATCAGCCGCTCGATCTTCTGGTTGGCCTGGCGCACCTGCCACAGGCCGTACAGTTCGCGGCCCTTGTGGAACAGCGCGGTCTCGGGCGAGTTGAGGTACTTGGGGCCGTCGTCCTTCTCGAACACGCGGCCGCCGAAGGCGATCACCCGGCCACGGCGGTCGAAGATCGGGAACATCACCCGGTCGCGGAACTTGTCGTAGACGTGGCCGCGATCGTTCTTGGAGAACAGGCCGGCGCGGTCGAGCAGCTTCATGCGCCGCTCGTCCTTGCCCAGCGCATCGCGCAGGCCGCTGTAGCCATCCGGTGCGTAGCCGATCTGGAAGCGCGCGCGGTTCTCTTCATCCACGCCACGGCCATCCAGGTAGCTGCGGGCCTTGTCGCTGCCCTGCAGGTTGTTCTGGAAGAACTTGGTGGCCGCCTCAAGCGCCGAATACAGCTCGCGACTGTCGTCCTGCTGCTGCGGGCTGCGCGGGTTCTCGTTGCGCGGCACTTCCATGCCCGCGCGCTTGGCCAGTTCATCCACCGCGTCGAGGAACTCGAGGCGGTCATAGTTCATCAGGAAGCTGATCGCGGTGCCGTGCGCGCCACAGCCGAAGCAGTGATAGAACTGCTTGGTGGGCGAGACCGTGAACGAGGCCGAGCGCTCATCATGGAACGGGCAGCGCGCCGCGTACTCCTTGCCCTGGCGCTTCAACGGCACGCGGCTGCCCACCACCTCGACGATGTCGGTGCGGGCCAGCAGATCGTCGATGAAAGCGTCGGGGATACGGGCCATGGGCAACAGGGCAGGGCGCGGCCGCCAGGGCGCGCAGCAGGGGCGGCGGATTCCCCCTAGTTTACTCGCTGGCGGTGCCGGGGCTGGCCTGTTCGGCGTCGACACCGGCCCTGGCCAGCTGCGTCCGTGCGTGCTGGCGTTCGTCGATCACCGCGGTCATCAACGCACCGACGAAGAACACGGCAGTGGCGTAGTAGATCCAGACCAGCGAGATCACCAGCGCGCCCATCGAACCGTAGGCGCTGCCCGGGGCCACGGTGGCGATGTAGACGCCAATCCCGTAGCGGCCGAGGGTGAACAGCACCGAGGTGATGGCGCCGCCGATGAAGGCCTGGCGCCAGGCCACGCGGCGGTCCGGCAGGTAGTGGTAGAGGAAGGCGAAGGCCAGCGTATACAGCAGCAGCGAGGTCAGGTAGCCGATCGCCGGCAGTACCGAGGGCAGCTGCGCGAACACCACCTGCAGGGCGGTGGTGGCGGTCATCGACAGGATCAGCAGGAAACCCAGCGCCAGCACCACACCGAACGAGAAAACGCGCTTGCGCAGCCAGGCCTTGACGCCTTCCAGGCGCTGGCCGCTGGTGTGGAAGATCCGGTTCAGCGCGTTCTGCAGCTGGGCGAATACCGCCGTGGCGCCGACGAACAGCAGCAGGGTGCTCCACAGCCCGGCCAGCGAACCGACGCTGGGCTGGCTGTTGGCGTTATGCAGCACGGTATCGGCAACACTCGCCACGCTGCTACCGGCCACCGAACCGATCTGGCTGATCAATGTCTGCTGTGCCGGTGGGTACAGCGAGGCGGTCAGCCACAGCAGCAGCACCAGCAACGGTGCCATCGACAGCAGGGCGTAGAAGGAGACCGAGGCGGCCTGGGTCAGCACGTCGATTTCGACGAAGCGCTTGGCGACGGCCATCGGGAAGCTGTCCTGCAGTCGGTCAGCGTAGTGGCGAAGCCGGGCGGGAAAACCGTGGGGGCGCGTGTCGTCGGGGGAGTGCGATTGCTCGACCATGAGGGTGTTGTAGCAGCCGGGGGTCGAAGAGGCGGTGAAGCGGGTGCATCGATGGGGTCAGAGCCCTTTCGCGAGCGAAAGGGATCCGACCCTGCCAGTTCCACATTGGGGTCAGGGCCCTTTCGCGTTGCGAAAGGGATCCGACCCCGGCAATGGCTTACGCCAGCTGCTGCTTGACCAGCTTGGAGACCAGGCCCATGTCGGCCTGGCCGGCGAGCTTGGGCTTCAGCGCGCCCATCAGCTTGCCCATGTCGGCCGGGCCGGCGGCACCGGTCTCGGCGATGGCGGCCTGGATGGCGGCCACGATCTCGGCTTCGCCCATCTTGGCCGGCAGGTAGGCTTCGATGACCACGATCTCGGCGCGCTCGATCTCGGCCAGGTCTTCGCGGTTGGCGGCTTCGAACTGGCTGACCGAGTCCTTGCGCTGCTTGACCATCTTGTCGAGCACGGCGATCACGGCGGTGTCATCCAGCTCGATGCGCTCGTCCACTTCGCGCTGCTTGATGGCGGCGTTGATCAGGCGGATCACGCCCAGCTTGTGCTTCTCGCCCGCCTTCATGGCGGCCTTCATGTCTTCGGTGAGCTGCTGCTTCATGCTCATGAGGAACCTCGTGGTGGTAGGTGGGGCGGGGCGGATGCCCGAACCCGGAAACGCAAAAAGCCGGCGACGCTCGCGCGTGCCGGCTTCGGCTCCATCGCGACAGGCAAGCCCGTCGCAATGAAGATGCGTCCGATCAGTACAGGCGCTGACGCTTGGTGACGTCGCGCGACGAGCGGCGCAGCTGACGCTTCACAGCAGCGGCGGCCTTGCGCTTGCGCTCCTGGGTCGGCTTTTCGTAGAACTCGCGCTTGCGGGTTTCGGCCAGCACACCGGCCTTTTCGCAAGTGCGCTTGAAGCGGCGAAGAGCAAACTCGAAGGGCTCGTTCTCGCGGACTTTGACGCTGGGCATGGAATCTCCGGGACACAGTAGAACCGGGTCACGCCCGGCGAGCCGCACATTATAGCGGCGAAACGACAAACTGCAAGCGGCCAACCCTGAATACGGGCCGGGGGTTCGAAAGCAGTGAGATCTGCACGTCCCCCGAGGGGGCGGCAGGGGCGTCATAATAGCAGGCATGCGAGTCCTTGGCATCGAATCTTCCTGTGATGAGACCGGCGTGGCGGTGTATGACACCGACCTGGCCGGCAGCGCGGCCCTGCGCGCCCATGCGGTCTACAGCCAGATCGCCCTGCACGCCGAATACGGCGGTGTGGTGCCCGAGCTGGCCAGCCGCGACCACGTCCGCAAGCTGCTGCCACTGGTACGCCAGACCCTGGCTGACGCCGGCCTGGGCGTGGGCGATATCGATGGTGTGGCCTACACCGCCGGCCCCGGCCTGGTCGGCGCGCTGCTGGTCGGCGCGGGTGTGGCCCGCTCGCTGGCCTGGGCGCTGGAGGTCCCGGCGGTGGGCGTACACCATATGGAGGGCCACCTGCTGGCCCCGCTGATGGAGGACGATCCGCCGGAAGCGCCGTTCGTGGCGCTGCTGGTATCGGGTGGCCACACCCAGCTGGTGGCGGTGGACGCCATCGGCCAGTACCGCCTGCTGGGCGAGACCCTGGACGACGCGGCCGGCGAGGCCTTCGACAAGACCGCCAAGCTGATGGGCCTGCCGTACCCGGGTGGCCCGCAGCTGGCCAGGCTGGCCGAGCAGGGCACGCCGGGCGCGTACCGCTTCGCGCGGCCGATGACCGACCGCCCGGGGCTGGATTTCAGCTTTTCTGGCCTGAAGACCCAGGTCCTGATGGCCTGGCGCGACAGTGACCAGAGCGAGCAGACCCGTGCCGACATCGCCCGTGGCTTTGAGGACGCGGTGGTCGAGACCCTGTCGATCAAGTGCGAGCGCGCGCTGGAAGCGGCGGGCACCAACGTGATCGTCGTGGCCGGTGGCGTCGGTGCCAACACGCGCCTGCGTGCGCGCCTGAAGCAGATGGCCGAGCGTCTCGGCGGCCGTGCCTGCTTCCCGCGGCCGGCACTGTGCACCGACAACGGCGCGATGATCGCCTTCGCCGGTGCGCTGCGCCTGCAGGCCGGCCAGCACAGCCCGCCGAAGGTGGATGTGACCCCGCGCTGGGACATGGCGACCCTGCCGGCGGTGTGAGCCCCGGAACCGGTAGCGCCGGGCCATACCCGGCGGACGCATTACGGGCGCCCTGCCAACGGCGACGCCGCCAATACTGTCGTCGCCCGCTCATGGCGTTGCAACCAGCCCAGCGTATGCGGGCAGCGAGCGTGGATCAGCCGTCCGATCGCCGCCAGGTCGGCACCGAGGTCGCGTTCCAGGATGGGTTCGTGGTGGGCGATCCGATTGCGCAGGAGGCGGATGCGTCCGATGTCCGCGTGGATGGCTTTTCTGATGACGCTGGGATGAGCTGAGGGCGCATGCCGCAGAACTCCGTTGAGTGCGGGTATCCACAGCGTGGCGTCGAAGCGACAGGTGAAAAGCTGCTGCCAGAACACCATCGGCAGCTTGGCGACGATTTCGGGTGTATCGGTCGTGCGGCCAGCAACCTGTTCCAGTGCTGCACGTGCGGAAGTACAGGACGAGGTTGGCAGCCTGCGTCGGAAGGCATCATTCCAGGGCCAACGCGAGCCATGCTGCCGGGCGAGCACAGCTGCAGCGGCGTTGCGGGTGACCACTTCGCACAGATGGACCGGCATCATCAGTGCACTGCACATCCGCATGTTCCACAGGTACAGGGATTCGGCTGTGACGTCGGGGCTGCAGGTCGATGCGATTCTCTCGTAAGTAGACAGACGCTCCGCTGACAACGCGCGCCGCAGTACATCGTATGGAGCCATCGTCATGTGCGGTGGTGAAGGAGGAATCGATGTTCGCGAGAGTGGGCGGCGACCACCATCAGGGAACGTCGTTGTCCGCGCGGCTGATTTTCTGCGTTTGGCCTCGGACGACTACCTGACCTGCCCTGTCGGAATTGGCCTTGACCGGCGATCGGGTCCTTGCCTAATCTGCGTGCCTGCGCCACCGGGACCCGCAGCTGTTCAACAGCTCCCCCCGGGGACAAACGGTAGTACCAAAGGGCCCCGCTAGCAGGGCCCTTTGTCTTTTCTGGAGCCGCGCCCCTGCCGGCCACCCACCGCCCGTTCCGGGCAGGCTCACCGCCGTGCCGTTACCATGGCCCCCTGTACTCGGGCTGGTAAGCGCAATGGACAAGGTTTTCATCGAGGGGCTGACGATCGACGCCCTGATCGGTATCTACGATTGGGAACGACGGATCCGCCAGGACCTGGTGTTCGACCTGGAAATGGGCTTCGACAACCGTCGCCCCGCGGCCACCGACGACATCGCCCACACCCTGAACTACAAGGCGGTCAGCAAGCGCCTGGAGCAGTTCGTGCGCGAATCGGAGTTCGGTCTGGTCGAGACCCTGGCCGAGCGCTGCGCACAGATCGTGCTGGACGAATTCGAGGTGAAGTGGCTGCGCCTGAAGCTGAGCAAGCCGGGCGCGGTGCGCGGCGCGCGCGCGGTGGGCGTGATCATCGAGCGCTCGCGGGACTGACCCGGTAGTGCCGGCCGCTGGCCGGCAACCCCAACAACAACGACAAAGCAAGGAGACAACGGATGGTGGACGCGGTGGTGGCGGTACAGTGGCTGGAACGGCTGCAGAACACACTGGAACCCTACCCCGGCGCCTACCTGGCGTTGATGATCTCGGCCCTGCTGATCGCAGCGGGCCTGGCCAACTGGGTGACCAAGCGCATCCTGGTGCGTGGCCTGCGGCGCCTGCTGCAGCGCCTGCCGGGCGCCGAGTCCGGCCGCGGCAGCCACTTGATGCGGGTGATTTCGCGCCTGTCCAACGTGGTGCCCAGCCAGGTGATCGCCTCGGGCATCACCCTCATCCCCGACCTGCCGCCCAGCCTGGTCAACGTCATCATCAAGCTGTGCATCGTGTGGGCCGTACTGACGGTGTCGATGGCGTTCTCGCATGCGCTGGACGCGGCCAACAGCCTGTACGAGCGCAAGCCCGATGCGCGCAACAAGCCGATCAAGGGCTACCTGCAGGTGGTCAAGATCGTGGTGTTCGTGGCCGCCGGCCTGTCCATCGTCGCCACCCTGCTGGGGGTGAAGCTGGGCCCGCTGGTGACCGGCCTGGGCGCGGCCACGGCGGTGCTGATGCTGATCTTCCAGGACACCATCCTGTCGCTGGTGGCCAGCGTGCAGATCAGTGGCGATGGCCGCGTGCGCATCGGCGACTGGATCGAGATGCCCAGCCAGAACGCCGATGGCGACGTCATCGATATCGCGTTGCACACCATCACCGTGCAGAACTTCGACAAGACCATCACCACCATCCCGACCAAGAAGCTGGTGACCGAGTCGTTCAAGAACTGGCGCGGCATGCAGGAGGCCGGGGGCCGCCGGATCAAGCGCGCGCTGTACCTGGACCAGCACAGCGTCGGTTTCCTGGACGAGGGCGACCTGGCCTTCCTCGGCGAATTCGCGCTGCTGCGTGACTACCTGCAGGCCAAGGAGCAGGAACTGGGGCAGTGGAACGGGCGCCTGCGCGAGCAGGGCGTGGCCGAGGTCAACAGCCGCCGGGTGACCAACCTGGGCACCTTCCGTGCGTATGTGGAGCGCTACCTGCGCAGCCATCCGGGCATCCATACCGACATGACCCTGCTGGTACGGCAGCTGCAGCCGACCACCGAGGGCCTGCCGCTGGAGCTCTACTGCTTCACCCGCAGCACCGCCTGGGGTGAGTACGAGGCGGTGCAGTCGGACATCTTCGACCACCTGCTGGCGATCCTGCCGGCGTTCGGCCTGCGGGTGTTCCAGGCCTCCAGCGACGCCATGTTGATGGCCGGGCAGCGCCAGTTGGCCGGCTCGGAGTAAGCTGCGGTGCCCCCGGCGGGGCCATACGGACCCCGCTGGTGGCTGAAACTGAATGACGAAACCTCTCGCCAAACGGCTCGGGATCGCTAGAATGCCGGGCTTGTAAACGTTTTCATCAAGGACTGCTGGTGGCCTCCGATCGCATCGAATCCCTCATTGCCCAGATGACCGTCGAGGAAAAGGTCGGCCAGCTGGGTGTCTTCGCGGACATGGTCCGCCCGTTCGCCCCGGACGTGAACCCGGAAGCCAACGTGCGCAATGCCGACCAGGTGCTGCAGCAGGTGCGCGAGGGCAAGGTCGGTTCCCTGTTCAACGGCGTGGGCGCCGAGCTGGGCCGCCGCATCCAGCAGGTCGCCACCGAGGAGAGCCGCCTGGGCATTCCGGTGATCCTGGCCGCCGACGTCATCCACGGCATGCGTACCGTGTTCCCGATTCCGCTGGGCGAGGCCGCCAGTTTCGAGCCGGAGCTGGCCGAGCGCACTGCGCGCGCCACCGCCATCGAAGCCACGGCTGCTGGCCTGCACTGGACCTATGCCCCGGCCGTGGACATCGCCCGCGACCAGCGCTGGGGCCGTGGCGCCGAAGGTGCCGGTGAGGACGTGGTGCTGGGGTGTGCGTTCGCCGCCGCCCGCGTGCGTGGCTTCCAGGGCAGCGACCTGCGCGCCGCCGATTCGCTGCTGGCCACGCCGAAGCACTTCGCCGCCTACGGCGCGGTGATGGCGGGCATGGAATACAACATGGTGGACATCTCGCCGCAGACCCTGCGCGACGTGCACCTGCCGCCGTTCAAGGCCGCCTTCGATGCGGGCGCGATCACCGTGATGTCCTCGTTCAATGACATCAATGGTGTGCCGGCCAGCGCCAATGCCGAGCTGCTGACCGACATCCTGCGCGGTGAGTGGAAGTTCCCGGGCGTGGTGATCTCCGATTACACCGCCGACATGGAGCTGGTCGCGCACGGCTATGCCGCCGATGACCGTGATGCCACTGCCAAGGCGTTCACCGCCGGCCTGGACCTGAGCATGCAGAGCGGCTTCTACGCCGAACACCTGCCGGGCCTGGTCGAGAGCGGCGACGTGCCGATGGCGGTGCTGGATGAAGGCGTGCGCCGCATCCTGTGGCTGAAGGAAACCATCGGCCTGTTCGACGACCCGTACCGTTCGCTGGACCCGGCGCGCGAAGCGGATACTTCGCACATCGGCGCACATGACGCGCTGTCGCGCGATGCCGCGCGCCGTTCGATCGTGTTGCTGAACAACCGTGACAACGTGCTGCCGCTGCAGAAGCGCGGGCAGAAGATCGCGCTGATCGGCCCGTTCGTGCAGGACCGCGAGAACATCGAAGGCTGCTGGACGCTGTTCGGCGACAAGCAGCGCTATGTGGACCTGGAAACCGGCGTGCGTGCCGCCATCGGCGACGAGGCGCTGCTGGAGATCGTGCCGGGTTGCGAACTGGAAGCCGCGATTCCGGGCGGCACCGAAGCGGCCGTGGCCGCCGCGCTGCGCGCCGACGTGGTGGTGCTGGCGCTGGGCGAACCGCAGCGTTACAGCGGTGAAGCGCAGTCGCGCGTGGAGATCACCCTGCCGCCGGCACAGCAGGCGCTGGCCGAGGCCGTGGCGATGACCGGCAAGCCGCTGGTGGTGCTGCTGCGCAATGGCCGTGCGCTGGCACTGCAGGGGGCGGTGCGCAATGCACAGGCCGTGGCGGTGACCTGGTACCTGGGCACGCAGACCGGCCATGCGGTGGCTGATGTGCTGTTCGGCGATTACAGCCCGTCCGGTCGCCTGCCGGTCAGCTTCCCGCAGGTGTCCGGCCAGCAGCCGTACTTCTACAACCACCCGCGCACCGGCCGCCCGGAACTGCCGACGATGTCGGAGTTCAAGGCCCGCTGGCGCGAGATCCCGAATGAGCCGCTGTACCCGTTCGGCCACGGCATCGGCTACACCAGCTTCGCTTACGGCGTGCCGCAGTTGAGTGCGGGCCAGCTCGGCTGGGACGACACCCTGACCGTCACCACCACGCTGACCAACAGCGGTGACGTGGCCGGTGAAGAAGTGGTGCAGCTGTACATCCATGACCGCGTGGCCAGCCGCGTACGTCCGGTGCGCGAACTGAAGGACTTCCGCAAGGTGGCGCTGCAGCCGGGCGAGTCGGCTGAGGTGGTGTTCACCCTGACCCGCGAGCAGCTGGCCTTCACCGGCCGCGATGGTGTGCTGCGTGCCGAGCCGGGCCACTTCGACCTGTGGGTCTGCGCCTCGTCGGCGGCAGGTGACGCCGTGCAGTTCGAGCTGCTGAAGGGCTGACCAACGCAAAAAGGGGACGGAGGGGATTAAGTCGTTTGTGCCAAAACGACTTAATCCCCTCCGTCCCCTTTTTGTTGTCCTCACTGCGGCGGCGCTACCATCGGTGTTCTTGAACCGATGGATGGCCCCGCATGCGCACGATCGCTGTGTTGATTCCCGCCCTGTTGCTGGCGGCCTGTTCGCAGCCGGCGCCGCCGGCCGAGCCTGCGGTGGATGCGCCGCCGCCGATGAAGGTCGGTGCTGCTGCGACGCCTGCGGCTGAACCGGCGATGCCTGCTGCTGAACCCGCTGCAGCTGCACCGGCTACCCCTGCAGCGGACGCGCCTGCTGAAGATGCACGTGCGCGAATCGAGAGCGTGCTCGGTGATGCCGCGCAGTATGAAAAGGTCTTCAACGCGTTCAAGACCGCGGTGGTCGGCGGTGATCGCGCTGCGGTGGTGGAAGAGGTGCGCTTCCCGTTGAACATCAGCGGCGGAAAGAAGATCACCGGCCCCGGTGAGTTCCAGCGCAACTACGAGAAGATCATCACCCCGGCGGTGGTCAAGGCGGTGTCCGAACAGGACTTCGGCAAGGTCTTCGTCAACCAGCAGGGCGTGATGATCGGTGATGGCCAGGTGTGGTTGAACGGGCAGTGCCTGGACAAGGCCTGTGCGCAGACCGAAGTGAAGGTCATCACCATCCAGTGAATGCGGACGGCCCCGCGTGCGGGGCCGTTGCGGGCAAACATGCCGGCCAGCGGCCGGCACTACCGGGGCATCAGGTCTTCGGCGTGAGCTTCAACAGGCGTGCCTTGCTGCCATCTTCCAGCAGCCACAGCGCGCCATCCGGGCCCTGTTCCACTTCGCGGATGCGCTCGCCCATGTTGAAGCGCTCGGCTTCGCGCGCGCTGTCGCCATCGAAGGCTACGCGCACCAGCGACGTGGACGACAGGCCGCCGATGAAGCCGCTGCCCTTCCACTGCGGGAACAGGCTGCCGCTGTAGATCACGAAGCCGGCAGGCGAGATCACCGGCGTCCAGGTCACATTCGGCGCGGCGAATTCCGGCCGGGTATCGTGATCGGGAATCGGTCGACCGTCGTAGTGGTCACCGTTGGAAACGATCGGGTAGCCATAATTGGCGCCGCGCACGATCAGGTTCAGTTCGTCGCCGCCGGCCGGGCCCATCTCGTGCGCCCACAGCTTGCCGTTGGCATCGAAGGCCATGCCAAGGATGTTGCGGTGGCCCAGCGACCACACCTGTGCGGCAACCCCGCCCTGGGAGGCGAACGGGTTGTCGGCGGGCAGGCTGCCATCGTCGTTGAGGCGGATGATCTTGCCGAGGTTGCTGCCCATGTCCTGGGCCGGATCGAACTTCTGCCGCTCGCTGGAGCTGATCCACAGCTTGCCGTCCGGACCGAAGGCGAGGCGGTGGCCGTAGTGGCCCTCGCCGCTGACCTTGGGGCTCTGCCGCCAGATCACCTTCAGGTCCTTCAGCTGGCCGGCACCCGAGGCGTCCAGCGCCAGCGTGGCGCGGGCCACGGCGGCACCGCGGGTGTCCAGCGTGCCTTCCTCGGCGTAGCTGAGGTAAATGACATGATTCCGGGCGAAGTCCGGGTGCAGGATGATGTCGCCGAAACCACCCTGGCCACCGTAGGCAACCTTCGGAACGCCGGTGATCTCGTGTTTCTGGCCGCTGGCCAGGTCCAGGTGCTGCAGCTTGCCGCGCTTTTCGGTGACCAGCAGGCTGCCGTCGGGCAGGAAGGTCATCGCCCAGGGCTGGTCGAAGCGGCTGACTTCGGTGGCGGTGAACGGGCGCTGGTCAGCCGGTGTGGCTGCCGGCGTAGCAGCCTGGGCGCCATTGGCGGTGGGATCGGCGGCATTGCAGGCGGAGGTGGCGAGGATCGGCACGAGGCCGAGGGCGAGCAGCAGGGGCGTGCGGGTCATGGGTATCTCCAGGGCGGGGATGCGGATGGCCGGGCTGTCCCTTGTATACCACTGCAGCGGTGACCGTCGTGGCCCGAAGGTCCTGCGCCCCCCTGTGCGACGGCAGCGGGATCGTCTAGGGTGGGCACGCCCGGGCAAAGCGTGCCCGTCTGCCTGCCAAGGATCTGCAATGAACACTGCCATGCCCCACAAGCCGTCCACCGCCTTCATTGCCGCCTCCTGGGTGGCCCTGCTGCTGGGTGCGGCGGCCTACCTGATCGGCCTGTTCAACGCCACGATGGCGCTCAACGAGAAGGGCTACTACCTGACGCTGCTGCTGTTCGGCCTGTTCGCGGCGGTGTCGCTGCAGAAGAGCGTGCGCGACCGCGTTGAAGACATTCCGGTCAGTGGCCTGTACTACGCGCTGTGCTGGTTCGCGCTGCTGTCGGCGCTGATGCTGCTGCTGGTCGGCCTGTGGAATGCCACGCTGGCGCCGAGCGAGAAGGGCTTCTATGGCATGGCGTACGCGCTGTCGCTGTTCGGTGCGGTGGCGGTGCAGAAGAACACCCGCGACCTGATCGCCGCCGGTGGCGGCGAGAGCAAGCGCAGTGCGATCGTGCCGCCGCTGCCGGAACAGGATTGATCGATCCGGTGTAGAGCCGAGCCATGCTCGGCTCAGTCGAGCATGGCTCGACTCTACCGCAGCCTGGCGCTATCGCTTCAACCGCGGATCCGCCAGCTGAGCTTCCTCCCAGCCACGACGCGCCGCGTTGCGTGCCTGCGCCCAGTCCAGGCGGCTGCGGCCACGTTCGCTGGCCCAACGTGATTCGAGCTCGCGTTCCACTTCCTCGTAGGCGCGGATCATGTCCTGCGCACGCGCTGCGTGGCCGATCCGGTAGGCCGGCTCGTAGTCCTCGAAGAACAACTGGTCGTCGTAGTAAGGCTCGGCCGTGTAGCGCTCACGCCAGTAGTTGCTGACCGCGTCGCGCGGTGTGCTGTCGTCCGGTACGCGGCCGGGAATCTGGTACTCGGTCATGGAAGGGCTCCGTTGTGGACGAAGCCTGATCGTGCCTGCGTGGCGGTTAACGGCCCGGTCCCGCAGCGTGATCGCCAGATCAATCCGCCGGGCATGGCCCGGCGCTACGCTCACCCAGCGTCGGCATCCTTGCGCGGCAGCTTGTAGATCACCGCGCCGATGGCGAACGCGACCAGTGCAGCAGCGATGTTCTGCCAGCTGGCACTGGCGAACAGCGCCAGGCACAGCAGCAGCGCCAGCACCGGAATCAGCGGGCCACCCGGCAACTTCAACGCACCGGGGCGGTCGGCGTAGCGCTTGGCCAGTACCAGTACCGCCGCGGCAGTGCCGATGTAGGCGAACAGGCGCGTGGTCATCGACAGCAGGGCCAGCTGCACGAACGAGCCGGACAGGGCCAGGCCGAGTGCGATCAGGCCCTGGCACAGGATCGATGCTGCCGGGGTGTGGAAGCGCGGATGCACCTGCGCCAGGATCTTCGGCCCGTAGCCATCGCGCGCCAGTGCGAACAGGAAACGTGGGCCCATCATCATCGTGTTGCTGTTGGTACCGAGGATGGAGATGGTGGCGCCGATGGTCAGGATCAGTGCCAGTGCCTCGCCACCGAAGCCGGCGGCGGCATCGGCCAGCGGCGTCGCCGAGCTGGACAGGCCGGCCAGCGTGCCCTGCGCCACCACCTGCACCGCGCCGTAGATGACGGTGACGGTGATGATCATGGTGATCAGTGCGAACGGAATATCACGGCGCGGATTGCGGTACTCGCCGGCGGCGGCCGGGATGTTCTCGAAGCCCGCGTAGGCGTACAGCAGCAGCAACGCGGCTTCGCCCATGCGCTGCAGGTCGTGCGGGTCCGGGCGCTGGCCGGAGAAGGCCAGCTGTGGATCGATGTAGAACGCACCGATGGCCACGAACAGCAGCAGCGGCAGCATCTTGCCGATCACCAGCACCACGCCGGTGCGCGCAGCCGAGCGCACGCCAATGATGTTGACGCCGGTGAGGAAGCCCAGCGACACCACGATCACCGCGATGCGACCCATGCCGGCGCCGGCCCACGGCCAGAAGCGCGCGACCGCATCGGCCAGCGCATTGCTGAGTGCGGCCGCCGAACTGATGCGGGTCAGCCAGATCATCCAGCCAATCTCGAACCCGGCGAATCGCCCGAACGCCTCGCGTGCATACAGGTAGCTGCCACCGGGCTCGTCGAAATAGCTGGCGGCCTGCGCGTAGCACAGCACCAGCAGCGCTACTACGATGCCAGCGGCGACCACGCCCCACAGGCTGAACGGGCCGAGCAGAGCGACGGTGGCGGCCGGCAGCAGGTAGATGCCACTGCCGATCACATCGTTGATCGACAGGCCGACGATCTGCCAGCGGCTGACCGCGCGCTGCAGCTGCGGTTCGTCCTGCGCGCTCAACGGGCGTCTCCGCGCAGTGCGGGCAGCTGCCACTGGGCCTGCAGGCGCGTGTACTCGGCGCGCGGCAGCAGCACGAAGCGCGGCGTATCCTGCGGCCGCAGCCAGTCCAGCAGCGCCTGCATGCGCGCCTGCGGCATGGCGGTACAGCCAGCGGTGGCCTCACCGGGCTGGCGCCAGAGATGGGCGAAGATGCAGCTGCCCTTGCCGGGCTGGTTGCCAGGGTTGTGGGCAATTACAAAACCTTCCCGGTAGCGCACATCGCCCTTGTTGTGCAGGTCCAGCCGCATCGGCTCGGTGGAGCCCTTGACCGCTGCACTGCCGACCTTCTTTTCATCCACGATGCGGTTGTAGAACGGCGAGCTGGGCACGTCCATGCAGTAGCTGCTGTCCAGCATCGGCTGGTAGGGCATCGCGGTGCCGGGGCGGGTGACGGCATAGCCGAACGCACTGCCGAGCGCGAATATGCCGGCCGGGCTGCGACCGTCCCCTTCCTGCTTCTGGGGGCCATCGGCCTGTGCCGGATGCAGGCCCAGTCCCCAGGCGCTGCCGGTTCGACCGAGCGCAACCGGGAACGCCTGTCCGTGCGTGTGCCAGCCCTTGCCGTCGCGCACATAGGCCTGCAGCTGCCCCTGGGTGCTGTCCCAGCCTTCGCTGGTGACCACGATCAGCTGGCGTGCGCCATCCAGCGGCGCTGCGTGAACGGACACCGCCGCAGCAAGCAGCAGTGCAGTAGTGGCAAGGCGGACCAGCGATCTCATCAACGTGCGCTCCGGTCAGGAATCCAGCAGGTGGTCGATCCGCTCCAGGTTCACCGCAAGCTGCTGCTGGCGATCCGGATTGGTGTGGCAGAGCAGCACGAACAGGAAATCGAGCAGGGCGTGCATGGCGCTACGGTACAGCAGCTGCGCGACCTGCGGCGTGCGGTCGTGCGCGCAGACCGCCAGTGCCGCATCAGCATGCGCGCGCAACGGGTTGGCGGTGTGGCGGGTGATGGAAATCACCTTGCCACCCATGTCCTGGAACTGCCGTGACAGCTGCGAAAGCTGCGGCAGATTGCCGAACTCGGAGAACACCAGCAGCGCATCACCGGGACGTGCGGCCGAGAGGTTGGCCAGCATCAGGACCGGGTCGGTGTGCGGCACCACCAGCAGGCCGAGCAGCGACAGCCGCATGGCGAATTCGCGGGCATACAGGCCGTCGTCACCCAGGCCGTACACGAACAGTTTGGGCGCACCGTCGAGCAGCTGCACGATGCGCTCGATCTCCTCGCGTGGATTGGCCTGACGTGTTTCCTCTTCGGCCTGTGCCTTGCTGCGGCGCAGGGCCTCGCCCAGGCGCAGGTAGTCGTCGCCGCTGTCGGGTTCGCTGGGGGCCTGTTGTGGATCGGCACCGGCGCGAGCCACATCCTGGCCGATCGAGTACTTCAGGTCCGGATAGCCCTTGAAGCCGAGTTTCTGGCTGAACTTCACCACGCTGGACTGGCTGATGCCCAGTGCGCTGGCCAGCTGCTGGGACGAGTAGTCACGCAGCAGGTGGGCATTGTCGAGGATGAAGTCGGCGATGCGGCGCTCGATGGCCGACATCTGCCCGCGCTCGGAACGGATCTTCAGCAGGGGCGGCATGCGGGGTGTCCGGGTGTCTGCAAAGGCGTTGCGGTTGGCAGCGTAAAGCGAATTATGGGGTGGGTCGGGCGGGTGGGGTTTGCGGGGGACGCCGCAAGTACGTCCGTGTAGGCTTGGCCGCGCTTGCTCGTTTGCGCTGTCCTGCGCAAACGGCAAGACCGGGGTTGGGCGTTCTGCCCAACCCGCCCGAGGCATGCCTCGGGCCCATGGCGCGGACACCCCTGCAAGCCCCACCCGCCCGACCCCGGACAGATCGCGCGCGTGCCAGCCGCGAAGGGGTTACGAGGTAGGGCAGAAGCAGGAGCATCCACGCATGGCGTGGATCCACGGGGTGCAGTTGTTGCCTTTGACGTTGAGTCCGTCTTGTAGCGAGCCGAGCACCGCAGGTCCGGCGAGGGCGAAGAGGCGCGGGTGTCTGAGCGCAGCGAGTTCCGCGCCGTCCCTCGACGGACCGAGGAGCGCAGGGCACCGGCGTGCGCAGCACGTCGGCTCGCGGATGGCGGAGCGTTTCTTTTGGTTACTTTTCTTTTCGCGAAAAGAAAAGTAACGCGCGACCCAACGTCAGTGACACGCAGCGTCAGCCGCAAGGCAGAGATCACCCCAGCATCTCCAGCCCACGCACTTCGGTGATGCCCAGCCCCGGCACGTCGCTGATGCTGATCTCCGATTCGTTGAAATGCACACCGCCGCTGACCGGGTCGAACTGGCCCAGCGAGGGGCCGTCGAGGTCAACCTTGGTGATCACATCGCTCTTGGCCACGGCCAGGTGCACGGCCGCAGCCACGCTGATGCTGGACTCGATCATGCAGCCGATCATGCACGGCACGCCGTAGATGCCGGCGATGTCGGCGATGCGGATCGCGTTGGACAGGCCGCCGGTCTTCATCAGCTTGATGTTGATGATGTCGGCCGCGCGCTGCTGGATCAGGTCCATCACCTGGCTCGGGCTGAACACGCTTTCGTCGGCCATCACCGGCGTGTTGACGCGGTCGGTGACGTACTTCAGGCCGCTGATGTCGGCTGCTTGCACCGGCTGCTCCAGCAGTTCCAGCACGACGCCGGCCTCTTCCAGCGTGCGCATCGCATGTACTGCCTGCTTGGCGGTCCAGCCCTGATTGGCATCCAGCCGCAGCAGGGCGCGGCCTTCCACCGCGGCGTGGATGGCCTTGACCCGTTCGATGTCCAGGCCGATGTCCTTGCCGACCTTGATCTTCAGCGACTCGAAGCCGCGTTCGATCGCCGACAGCGAGTCGGCCACCATCTTGTCGATGTAGTCCACGCTGATGGTGATGTCGGTGGTGATCACCGGGTCGCCACCGCCGAGCATCTGGTACAGCGGTGCACCGTGCAGCTGCGCCCACAGGTCGTACAGCGCGATCTCCACCGCGGCCTTGGCGCTGGTGTTGCGCTCCATCGCGGTCTGCACCAGCCCACACAGGCGATTGAGGTTGACCACCTCCTGGCCGATCAGGCGCGGGGCAATGAAGTGGCGGATCGCTTCGATGATCGAGCCGTGCGTATCGCCGGTGATCACCGCTGTAGCCGGTGCCTCGCCGTAACCGGTGTGACCGGTGTCGGTACGGATCAGCACCACCACGTCCTCCACGGTTTCCACCGTGCGCAGGGCAGTCTTGAACGGCGTTTTCAGCGGCACGCGCAGCATGCCCAGTTCGATGGCAGTGATCTTCATTCAGGAGTCTTGGCGCGCAGGCGCTGGATGTTGGTGATGCGGTCGATGTAGCGGACGGTATCGCTGGCCATCATCGGTTCCAGCGGCGTGACCGAAACACCATTGAGATGGGCCTGCACGCGCGTGCCGTCGGCACCGAACCAGCTGCCGCCCGCCGTATCGTGGATGACCCAGGTGCGGCCGTCGACGTGGCCGATGGCCATCATCACGTGGCCGGGGATGTAGACCAGGTCGCCCACCTGCAGGTCGGTGACGGCGCGGTCGCGCACCGCCTTGCCGTCCTTGCCGGTGAACGGCAGGCGATCCAGGGCAGGGCTGACCGCCTGTGCACTGGTATTGCGTGGCAGCAGCACGCCGAAGCTGCGGTAGATCTCGGAGACGAAACCGCTGCAGTCGCGGGTGTCGTAGTCGTGGCCCCAGCCGTAGCGCTCGCCGAGGAACTTGAAGGCCTGCTGCAGCAGCAGGCGCGGGGTCAGCGGCAGGTAGTCGGCGGCGGTGTCCTGCGAGCGTGGCAGCAGCGCCGGCACCAGCTTCAACCGACCATCGGCTTCGCGTACCGGCAACTGCACCACCCACGACGCATGCGCCTGCTGGCCGTTCACCGGTTCGGCGGCCGGCCAGTCGGCCAGCACCGGCAAGCGCACGCCCATGTCCAGCTGCAGGCGCGAGACGCGCGGTTCTTCCGGGGTGTAGGCGGTCTGCGCGGTGGAGCCGGTGACGATCCGGTACGGCCCCTTGGCGCCATAACCGAGCACGGTGGCTTTGTCGCCGCTGGCAATGGCCTCGGCTTCGATCCACGCGCTGTAGCGCTCGCTGTGCACGAACAGCCAGCGGCCGTCGGCGCTGCGATGGACCACGGCAACCTTGTCGCCGGGGAACAGCGCCGATTCCTGGAAGCGATCGATGTCGGTGTCGCCGATGCTGCTGAACACGCGCTCGCGGGTGGGGAAGGTGCGCAGTGCCGCGCGCTTTACCACCAGCCCATACTGCGGTGCCACCTGCGTGGGAATCGCATCGAGGCCGAGGTTGGCTTCGATCATGCTGCGCACTGCCGGCGCGATGGCCTGGCCCTTGTCGTTGTACAGGGTGCGGCTGGGCCAGCTCGACAGCGCGGTGATGCTGGCACGCACCGTCGCCGCATCAAGCTGGGCTGGCAATGCGGCGATGTCCTGGATGTGGCTGTCCTGCGCCTGCATCCGCACGTTCTGTCCCTCGATCTGGCCGCGGTCAAGGATCGACACGTCGGCGTTGTCCAGGCGCGCGGCCCAGTACTGCGGGGTGAGGTAGGCCTCGTGCAGGCCGATCACATAGGGCAGCGGCGCGCCCGGGTCGGGCAGCGGTGCCGCCTGTGCAAAGGCCGGTGCGGCCAGCAGGCACAGGGCCAGGGTCAAGCGGCGTGGCCAATGCCGATGCCGTTCGCGGGAAGCCAGGATCATGCGCTGCACACCCTCCTCGAATGCCTGTTGGAATATTTATTCCTTTTGGCATCGAAAGCAAGAATAAATTATTGACCGGCATCCCGGCCCGTGTTACACAGCCGTTACCACCCGCGCTGGGGAAGTGTCGCTGTGGATCCTGCCGTTCGCAAACCGCGTCTGCCTGCCACCGCCGGCCTGTGTGCCGCGCTGCTGCTGTGGGCGTGGTCGGCGGGGGCAAAGGATCCCCGCAGTGCGCTTGATCTGGCGATCGATCGTGAGCGGGAATGGCAGCTGATCGACTGGGTCGACAGTGGCCAGTTCAACAGCGTGGTCATGGCGTTTGCCACGCAAGGCGTCTTCCCGCCGGCCGACTTCCAGTTCGAGCGCATGCGCCGCATCCGTCTGGATTTCAGCCTGGACCAGGCAGCCGCGAAGGCGGCCGTGCGCCGCTGGATTCCCGACCTGACCGACGAGGAATTCGCGCGCTGGGACCAGCTTGGCCTGATCGAGCATCTCGATATCGATGGCGAGCGCTGGTACTTCAAGCGCGCACCATCGAACCTGTTCCTGCTCAGCGACGAAGCACGTGCACGTCGCCGCGCGGATGCACCGATGCCGTCTCCGGGCCCCAACGAAGTGCTTAACGCACACCACGCGCGCGTGGTTGCCGCGGCCGAACAGAGTGGCCAGGCGTCGGTGCTGCCGCAGCGTATCGAATTCACCCAATCGCTTACGGTGAAGGCCGATGCCGTGCCGGCCGGCGAAACCGTACGCGCCTGGATTCCGTACCCGCGCGAGATCCCGGGCCAGCAGGAGCAGGTGCAGTGGCTGGGCGGCAGCCCGGGCAAGGCGCGGGTGGCACCGGCCAGCACCTTGCAGCGCACGGCCTATCTGGAAGCCAAAGCGGTGGCCGGGCAGCCGACCCGCTTCGAGGTCCGCTATGCGGTCACGATCTTCGCCCGGCATACCGCGATTGATCCGGCCAGGGTGCAGCCGACCCCGGCTGATCCGGCGTTGAAGCCCTATCTGGCCGAGCAGCTGCCACATGTGCGCTTCACTCCTGCGCTGAAGCTGTTCTCCGACCAGGTGCTGCAGGGGGAAACCCGCCCGTATGAAGTGGTGCGCAAGCTGTTTGCTGCCGTGGATCGCATTCCATGGGCCGGTGCGCGCGAATACTCCACGATCAGCAACATCAGCGATTACGCGCTGCATGCCGGGCATGCCGACTGTGGGCAGCAGACCTTGCTGCTGATCGCGCTGCTGCGTATGAACGGCATTCCCGCACGCTGGCAGTCGGGCATGGTGTTCTCCGGCGATGGCAGTGGTTACAACAACCTGCATGACTGGGGGCAGGTCTACCTGGCGCCGTATGGATGGCTGCCGATGGACGTGACCACCGGCGCACTGGCCAGCGACGTGCCGGCCCTGCGCGATTTCTACCTGGGTGGCCTCGACGGCTACCGCATCGCCTTCAACGATGATTTCGGCCAGGCCCTGGTGCCGGCCAAGCAGCACTTCCGCTCGGAAACGGTCGACTCGCAGCGCGGCGAGGCCGAGTGGGCAGGCGGCAACCTGTACTTCGACCAATGGAGCTACGACTTCCAGTGGCGGGTACTGCCAGCCGGGCAACGCTAGCGCGACACATCGCACTCCACACCATTCAATTCTTGCAGGAGAGAGCAGGGGATGAAGGCTTACAGCATCAAGCGGGCGGCGTTGTGCGTCGCCCTTGGGGCGTGTCTGGGCATGATCGCGCCCAGCGCATTCGCACAGGATGGTTCGGTGGTTGGCCGGTTGGTCAGTGAGGCCGGGCAGGTGCCGGCCGGCGCCACGGTGACCGTACGCAATCCGGCAACGGGTTTCGTCCGCTCCGTGCAGGCCGAGGCCAACGGCAGCTACCGCATTCCGCTGCTGCCGGTAGGCACCTACGAGATGGAGGTGGGCTTGCCCGGTGGCGGCGCCAGCCGCGTTGGCCAGGTGACCGTCAGCCTCGGCAGCGCGACCACGGTGAACGTGCCGCTCGGCGCGGTCAGCACGCTGGGCACGGTGGAGGTGCGGGCACCGCAGGTGGTGTCGATGGTCGATGTGAAGTCCACCGAGTCGGCTACCAACATCACCCGCGAGGAACTCTCGCGCCTGCCGGTGGACCGTGACATCACCGCCGTGGCGCTGCTGGCACCGGGTGCGGTGAAGGGCAAGGGGTCGCTGGGCGGGCAGGGCATTTCCTTCGGCGGTTCGTCGGTGGCCGAGAACACGGTCTACATCAATGGCCTGAACGTCACCGATTTCTACAACCGGGTCGGCTTCTCGTCGGTGCCGTTTTCGTTCTACCAGGAGTTCCAGGTCAAGACTGGCGGCTATTCGGTGGAGTTCGGGCGCAGCACCGGCGGTGTCATCAATGCGGTGACCCGCTCGGGCAGCAATGACTTCAAGGCCGGCGCCGAGCTGGTGTTCGAGCCGCGCGCATGGCAGTCGCAGGCGCGTGACCGTTACGACGGCAACGGCAGCCGCTACATCACCGCCAGCCGCGACGACTACAGCCGCAGTGCGCTGAACGTGTTCGCTTCCGGTGCGCTGGTGCAGGACCGGTTGTTCTTCTTCGGCATGTACGAAGCCCGCGACTACCGCCCGACATCGACCAACGACGCCGGCACCCGCTTCAACCAGGGCAAGGCGGATGATCCGTTCTGGGGCGGCAAGATCGATTGGCGCATCACCGACAACCAGATGTTCTCACTGTTCGGCTTCTCCGACCGCAACAAGACGCTCACCGACGTCTATGCCTACGATTACGACCTTGGCAGCAGCGTGGGCGAGCGTGCCAACCAGATCATGAACACCGTGGGTGGCCGCAACTGGTCGGGCACCTACAGCTGGCAGGTCAACAACGATCTGACCATGAAGCTGATGTACGGCGAGAACAAGCGCAACCGCGTGCAGAGCTCGTTGATGGACGAGAACTGCAACCGCGTCTTCGACAACCGCACGGCCGGCCAGGGTGTGCCGCCGTCGCTGCAGGGCGACCGCAGCTGCACCAGCAGCTCGCAGCTGGAGTCGGCGCTGGATACGCGCAAGGCGGCGCGCGCGGACTTCGAATGGACCCTGGGCAACCATCTGCTGCGGTTCGGCCTGGACCGGGAAGAGAATACGTCCGACTACAGCCGCGCCTACCCTGGCCCGGGCGGCTTCCGCTACGACATCTACTACCGTACCCCCGGCAGCTCGCTGAACGGTGGCGTGGTGCCAGCCAGCGGCGTGGTCGTGCGCACCCGCCGCTATGAAGTGGAAGGTGCGTTCAAGACCATCAACTCGGCCTACTACCTGGAAGACAACTGGCAGGTCACGCCGAACCTGCTGCTCAATCTCGGCCTGCGCATGGAGGCGTTCGACAACAAGGGCGGCGACGGCAACAGCTACATCAAGATCGACAACATGCTGGCCCCGCGTGCCGGCTTCTCCTGGGACGTGCGCGGCGATGGCACCACCAAGGTGTTCGGCAACCTCGGCCGCTACTTCCTGCCGGTTGCCAATGTCATCAACATAAAGCAGGCCGGTGGCTTCCTCGACGAGCGCACCTGGTACGAATTCCTCGGCTACACCGGTGCAGCCAACAACATCCCCAACCTGGGCGCGCAGATCGGCCCGGTGGACAACTCGCAGGGCGACGGCAGCGTGCCGGACCTGCGTGCGGAAGTGAACCGGGACATGGACCCGGTCTACCAGGATGAAGCCATCCTGGGCTTCCAGCAGATGATCAACGAGGCCTGGTCGGTCGGCGCCAGCGTGACCTACCGGCGCCTGCACAACGCCATCGATGACATGAACATCACCGCCACCGGGCAGTGCGGTGCCATCGACAGCGTGTGGATCATGGGCAACCCGGGGCGTACCAACACCGTGTGGGGCGACACCGACTGCGATGGCCGCAACGATGGCTGGATCAGCATCGACACCTCGAAGGAAGGCTGGGCGCTGTATGACGACAACGGCAACTATGTCGGCCAGCGCGGCTGGGTGAAACCCAAGCGCGACTACAAGGCGCTGGAGCTGCAGGTCGACCGCGCATGGGACGGAAAGTGGGGCTTCAATGCGTCCTATACGCTGGCCTATGGCCGCGGCAACGCCGAGGGGCCGGTCAACTCCGATACCGACTTCGCCGATGCCGGTCGCACCGAGAACTTCGACAATCCGTGGGTGAACTACCGGGGCTATGGCTACCTGGCCAATGATCGCCGCCATCAGTTCAAGTTCCGTGGCAGTTATGCGCTGACCGAGAACCTGAGTGTGGCCGCAACCCTGGGCGTGCAGTCGGGCAGCCCGATCACCCGCTTCGGTGCCGGCAATCCGTTCGATGCGACCGATTTCCACAGCTACTACGTCTGCGTGTCCAACTGCCAGGCTACGGTGCCATCCGAACGTGTGTTCGTACACTCGCCGCGCGGCGGTGATGGGCGCACGCCGTGGACCTACGATCTCGATGTCAGCGTTTCCTACAAGGTGCCGATTCCCACCGACCTGCGCCTGAAGCTGGCGGTGTACAACGTGCTGAACCAGCAGCGGGTGGTGACCGTGGACCAGGACTACGAGCCGCAGAACGGCATCGGCTCACCCAATCCGCTGTACCGCTACGGCACCGGCTTCCAGTCACCGCGCTATGCGCAGCTGACCGTCACATGGGCGTACTGAAGCCAGCCCAGCACGCTCGACGCTGCTTCTGCATGGCGGCGTTGGCGGTCTTTCCGGTTGCGGCGGCGCAGACGAGCGCGACCGCCTCGATCGATGCCGACGTCGCGGCCGTGGTCCAGCACGAGCATCTGCCCGGGCTGGCCATGGCCGTGGTCGAACAGGGGCGCGTGGTCTACCAGCGCGCCGAGGGTGCGCGTGGTGATGGCGGCCGCATCAACGAGGACACGCTGTTCAAGATCGCCTCCAACAGCAAGGCGATGACCGCCGCGCTGCTGGCGCGGCTGGTGCAGCAGGGCAAGCTGCGCTGGGACGATCCGGTGCAGCGCCATCTGCCGGAGTTCCGCATGTACGACGCATGGGTGGGCCAGCAGATGCAGGTACGTGACCTGCTGATCCACAACAGCGGTCTCGGACTGGGTGCCGGCGACCTGATGCTGTGGCCGGAGCCGAACGCGTTCACCCGCGCCGATATCATCGCCGGGCTGGCGCATCTCAAGCCGGTCAGCAGTTTCCGCAGCCACTACGCCTACGACAACCTGATGTATGTAGTGGCGGGCGAAGTGGCCGCTGCGGCCGGTGGAAAGCCGTATGACCAGTTGATGCGCGAGCAGGTGTTCGAGCCGCTGGGCCTGTCACGCTGTCAGGTGGGCGCGTGGTCGCTGAAGCGCGTGGGCAACGTGGCGCAACCGCATGCCTGGCGCGGTGACCGCAATGAGGTGGCGAACGCCGACCGTGACATCAGCCCGGACCTGCCGTCGATGGCGGCCGGTGGCATCCGTTGCTCGCTGCGCGACATGATGCGCTGGATGCAGGTGCTGCTGGATCCTGCCGTGGTGCCGGACTGGCTGGGCAGTGAACAGCGCCGCACGCTGTGGACGTTGCACATGCCGATGCCGCTGGGCGAGCGCCAGCGGCGCTGGGACAACGCGCACTTCTACGGTTACGGCTATGGCTGGCGCGTGTCCGACATGGACGGGCAGTGGAAGGTGGCGCACACCGGCACGCTGTCGGGCATGTACTCATCGCTGGCGCTGCTGCCCGACCGGAAGGTGGGCGTGGTGATGCTGATCAACGGTGAAGGCGAGGATGCGCGCACAGCGCTGATGCAGGCAGCGCTGAAGCGCTTCACCACCCCCGACGATGCGCGTCCGGCGATGGCGTACCTGGCTGAGCTGAAGGCTGACCAGGCAACGCGGGCGGCGAGCGGCCATTCGCGCCCATCCACCGCTGCGGCGCAGGAGACGAGCCGTACTGATCTGCCACGCTGGCAGGGCCGCTACCGCGATTCGTGGCTGGGTGCGGCGTCACTGTGCCCGGGCGAGGACGGCCTGCGTTTCAGCGTCGACAAGTCGCCCCGACTGCAGGCCACGGTGCTGCAGTTGCAGGGGCGCTGGCTGCTGCGCTGGGATACGCTGGGCGAAGACGCACAGGCCTGGCTGCAGCCCGGTGACGGTGCACCGCCCACACTGGACCTGCGTGCCATCGACCCGGACATCGACTTCAGCTATGACTTCCAGGACCTGCATTTCACTCGTACTGGCGACTGCGCTGGCAGCGAGCGCCAGCGCCGCTGAGCCGCCGCGCGTTTCGCCGGCCACCGATGCCGCCAGCGCCGGCCTGGTTGAAATCCGATCGCTGGCACCGCAAATCGACATGGACATCCGCTACGCCAGCGCCAACAACTTCACTGGCGCGCGCGTACCGGGCTACGAGGCGCCTTCGTGCTATCTGCTGGCGCCGGTGGCGAAGGCGCTGGCGCAGGTGGAACAGGACCTGCGCACAGATGGATTCGGCCTGCGGATCTACGACTGCTACCGCCCGGTGCGCTCGGTGCAGGCCTTCATGGCCTGGGTGAACGACCCGCGCGAGCGATCGCGCAAGGCATTGCAGTACCCGGATCTGGACAAGCCGCGGCTGCTGGCCGACGGCTACATCGCCGAACGTTCCGGACACAGCCGCGGCGCCACGGTGGATCTGGGGCTGCTGGATTGCCGCAGCGGTGCATGTACGCCGCTGGACATGGGCACCGACTTCGATTTCTTCGGACCACGCGCGCATACGCAGACCAGCGGATTGAGCGATGCGCAGCAGGCGAACCGCCAGCAGCTGGTGCGCGCGATGGCGCGGCGGGGCTTCGTCAATTATCCGCAGGAGTGGTGGCACTACACCCTGCAGCCAGAACCGGATCCCGGCACCGCGTACGACGTTCCGGTGCTCTAGGGGGTTTCGGCAGGGCTGCGCCCTGCACCTGCAGAGGCAACGGCCGAATCAACAGCAACAGCGTGCGTTCCGTGGGTTGGCGGGGCGGTGCCGGCGTGCGGGGACGCCGTAAATCCGTCCATGGAGGCTTGGCAGCCGCATCCATGCGGCTGACACCCCGCACTCCGGTACCGCCCCGCCTCTGACAGTTTCCCGCGGAGTCCGTTGTAAAGCCGAGCCGATGCTCGGCTGCTCTTTTTTCAATCGTCGAGATATTCGATCTCGATGGAGATTCATCCACGCATGGCGTGGATCTACCGTGGCCACCGGATCGGGTCCGGGGCAGATCCCTTACACTGGCCGCCTTCTCATCCCAGCCCGCCCGATGAACCTTCCCCTGCACTTCGGCCTGCTCGGCACCCTGGAGGCCGGCGCCATCGCGCTGCTGGTCGGCCTGCTGGTGTACTTCCTGTGGTCGCGGTTGTGCCGGCTGCTGCACTGGACGGTGGGGCATGCGATTGGCTGGTCCTGCGTCATTTCGGTGGTGGCCTCCGCCGGCATCGATGCGTGGAAGCTCTTTTACATGGGCATCGTGCGGCTGGAGTCGCCGCTGTACGCGCGCCTGTTCCTGGCCACCATCCACGATCCGAACGAACTTGGCAGCCGTGTCGTGCTGGAAATCGCCGGGGCGCTCGCCGGTGTCGCCCTGGGATGGGTGTTGTTCAGTTCGCGGTCATTGGAAAAAACCGTCGACTGACGCAGGTTTTTCGTTGCCTGCCGGTTAAATCCAGAGGCGCTGAATGCGCATCTTATGAGCCGCTCACTCGACGCTAACCAGCGCGCTAAAGCATGCGTGGAGGCGAGTGGTTAATCGTGCGTGTGGAGGCCGGTCGCGGCCCAAAATCGATTCAGAAAGGCGGTGGCAGGGTAGGTGCCGTGCGGAAACAACAGGCCGCGCAACACCACCCAATTGGTAGGAGACACCCCTGATGACTATTCGCAACCGCAAGCCCCTGATCGCCCTGATCGTCGCCGCCGGCAGCGTGCTGGCCATCCCGGCGATGGCCCAGTCGGCCAAGCAGCAGGCCGCGCATGCGCAGAATGAAGCGGCGCAGGCCCAGCAGGCGGCGGCACAGGCCGGGCAGGCGGCTGACCAGGCGACCGACGCGGCCGCAGCGGCCTCGGCGCAGGCCAACGGCGGTGGCCAGACCTGGGCCAGCATCGATACCGATGGCAACGGCACCATCAGCAAGACCGAGGCGCAGGTGAACGCCGGCCTGGCCCAGGTGTTCGACCAGGCCGATACCAACAAGGACGGCGAGCTGAGCGCCGACGAGTACAAGGCCTACGTGGCCGCGCAGCAGGCCGGTGCGGGTGCCGGCGCCGCGCAGGGCCGTTGATCCAGACCTGATTCGGGAAGACCGGTGCATGGGGACCCGGGCGGCTGCGGCCGCCCGGGTTTTTGCTGTATTGACGGCGCCCGCGCCGGGCACGACCATCCGCGCATGGCAACCCTCAAGCGCCATTTCGAGACCATGGCCCGTTACAACGCTTGGGCCAACCAGCGCCTGTACGCCGCCGTGGAGCCGTTGCCCGACGAGGACTACCGTAGGCCGTGCGGCGCGTTCTTCGGTTCCGTCGAAGGTACGCTCAACCACCTGCTGGTGACGGATCGCATCTGGCTGCGCCGGCTGGCCGGGCAAGGCGATACCGGATATGCGCTCGACACGCTGCTGTTCACCGATTTCACCCGGCTGCAGCAGGCGCGGATCGAGGAAGATGCCGGCATCGTCGCGTTCGTGCTTGGGCTGTCCGACGCGGCCTTGGCGACCCGTGTCGCCTATCGGCGCGTCTCCACGCCCGAACCGCAGCTGCAACGGGTGGACGCCGGGCTAGCGCACTGGTTCAACCACCAGACCCATCACCGCGGGCAGGTGCATACCCAGCTGACCCAGCTGACCGGCCAGGCCCCGGCGCTGGACCTGCTGGTCTACCAGCGCCAGCACGGCGACTGAGCCTGCCCGGTGTCCCACGTGCCGGGACGGCGGTATCCTTGTGCGATGACTACCCCCACGCCTGCGCCGTCGCGCGCCATCGGCCTGGTCGGTTTTGACGGTGACGATACGCTGTGGAAGAGCGAGGACTACTACCGCAAGGCCGAGCAGGATTATCTTGACCTGCTGTCGCGCTACGTCGACGTGCATGACACCCAGACCGCGCGTCACCTGCTGGAAGTGCAGCAGCGCCACCTGGGCACCTTCGGCTACGGCGTGAAGAGCATGACGCTGTCGATGATCGAAGCGGCCATCGACATCACCGGCCAGCGCATCGAGGCCAAGGACATCCAGCGCATCCTGGAGATCGGCCATGACACCCTGCGCCACCCGGTCGAGCTGATCGACGGCGTGCGCGAAGCGGTGGCGGCCATCGCCGAGCACTACCCGGTGGTGCTGATCACCAAGGGCGACCTGTTCCACCAGGAAGCGAAGATCAAGGTGGCCAACCTGGCCGAGCTGTTCCCGCGCATCGAGATCGTTTCCGAGAAGGATCCGGAAACCTACGCCCGCGTGCTGGCCGAATTCGACCTGCCGATGGAGCGCTTCGTGATGGTCGGCAACTCGCTGCGTTCGGATATCGAGCCGGTGGTGACCCTCGGCGGCTGGGGCGTGCATACGCCATACGCAGTGACCTGGGCACACGAGACCCAGCACGGCGTGGCCGACGACGAACCGCGCATGGTCACTGCCGATACCGCCCACGATTGGCCGGCCGCTCTGGCCGCGATCGAGGCCAAGGCCGCTGCGGCGGCCTGACAGGGCCCGGCGGCTGCGGCAGAATCGGGGCATGAACGTCCGACTGCGCGCGCTGTTGTTGTCCCTGCTGCTGGTGCCAGCCACCGTGCTGGCCCAGCAGACCGCCGAGCGTTCGGCGGCCTACGCGGTGGAAACCGGTGACAGCTGGGTCGATGCCCAGCTGCAGGACATCAACCACTACGCCGAGCGCTACCCCGACGCCTTCCTCGACGAGGTGTCGCGCTATGCCGACGTACCGCGCGGCTACATCAGTGCACTGTTCACCACCCATGGCTGGCAGGCCGGGGATATCTACTTCGCCTGCTTCTGGGCCAAGGCCAGCGGCCAGACCTGCCGCGACAGCGTGCGCGCCTTCAGCCAGGACCCGGAGGGTGGCTGGGAGGCAGTGGTGAAGCGCATGCCGACCAAGCCGGAGAACCTGCATTACCGCGCGCTGCGCCACGCCATCGTGGCCAGCTACCAGCACTGGGACCGGCCGATCACCCTGGATGCCACCCTGAAGCGCCAGCTCAACCGGTAGTGCCGGCCGCTGGCCGGCAACTGCACCCTTCCAGGCATCCGGAGGTTGCCGGCCAGCGGCCGGCACTAACGGTTTCCTTCATGTTGCTGTGCATATCGCCGCCGCCGCGCGCTCCGGCGACAATACGGGTTCGAGCTGTTCCCCGTTCCCGTAATCGAGTGACTGATGAGCGCCTCTTTCGTTTCGCCTGATGTGATCCGCCGCCTGTTCGCGCAGGCCATGTCCCGCATGTACCGCACCGAAGTGCCGCTGTACGGCACGCTGGTGGAACTGGTGGAGCGGATCAACGCGCAGGTGCTGGACCAGGACCCGGCGCTGGCCGCGCAGCTGCTGCGCAACGACGAGCGTGCGCGGCTGGACGAGGAGCGCCATGGCGCGATCCGCGTCGGCACCGTGCAGGAACTGGCGACGCTGCGCCGCCTGTTCGCGGTGATGGGCATGTTCCCGGTCGGCTACTACGACCTGTCGGTGGCTGGCGTGCCGGTGCACTCCACCGCGTTCCGGCCGCTGACCGGCGCCGCGCTGGCGCAGAACCCGTTCCGCGTGTTCACCTCGCTGCTGCGCCTGGAGCTGATCGAAGACGAAACCCTGCGTGCCGAGTCGGCAAAGATCCTGGCACGTCGCCGCATCTTCACCGACGGCGCGCTGGCGCTGATCGACCAGGCCGAGCGTGACGGTGGCCTGTCGCAGGCCGATGCCGAGCGCTTCGTCGAGGAAGCACTGGAAACCTTCCGCTGGCACGGCGATGCCACCGTCGACCTGCCGACCTACCACGCCCTGCACAACGCGCATCGCCTGGTGGCCGACGTGGTCAGTTTCCGTGGCCCGCACATCAATCACCTGACGCCGCGCACGTTGGACATCGACGCTGCGCAGGCGGCGATGATCGAACACGGCATGGCGGCCAAGGCGGTGATCGAGGGCCCGCCGCGCCGTGCCTGCCCGATCCTGCTGCGCCAGACCAGTTTCAAGGCGCTGGAAGAAGCCGTGCATTTCCCGGACAGCGAGGGTGGCGATGCCGGCACCCATACCGCACGCTTCGGCGAGATCGAACAACGTGGCCTTGCGCTGACCCCGAAGGGCCGCGCGCTGTACGACCAGCTGCTGGCGCAGGCACGCGATGCCGGTGGCGAAGGCAGTACCGGCGGCGACTACGGCCAGCGGCTGCAGGCGGTGTTCGCCAGCTTCCCGGATGACCACGACACGCTGCGCCAGGAAGGCCTGGGCTATTACCGCTACCAGCTGACCGACGCCGGTCGCGCCGCGCCAGAGCGCGTGGCTGATCTGCCGGCTGAAGTGCTGGTGGCCGCGGGTCTGGCCACGGCCGACCCGATCGTCTACGAGGATTTCCTGCCGGTCAGTGCGGCGGGCATCTTCCAGTCGAACCTGGGCGGTGAAGAACAGCGTGCCTATGCCGCGCATGCCAACCGCGAGGCCTTCGAGCAGGCGCTGGGCGTGGCGGTGAATGACGAGTTCGAAATCTACGAGCGGCTGCAGGCCGAATCGCTGGCGGCGCTGCGCATCGTTTGATGGTAGTGCCGGCCGCTGGCCGGCTGTCGGGGGAGCCGGCCATCGGCCGGCACTACCATGCTCGGGGTCAGATCCCTTTTCGGTAGAAAAGGGCTCTGACCCCCAACACAGTCAGCCCTTCATCGTGCCGGTATCCAGCCAGCGCTGGTGCCACGACAGCGCTTCCGGCAGCAGGTGCGGGGTGTGCTTGCCATAGCTCTCGCGGCTGGCACGGTCGAAGTAATCCTGCAGCTGCGCGCGGAAATCCGGATGCGCGCAGTTGTCGATCAGCACCTGCGCACGCTTGCGCGGGGTCAGACCACGCAGGTCGGCCAGGCCCTGCTCGGTGACGATCACCGACACGTCGTGCTCGGTGTGGTCGACATGGCTGGCCATCGGCACGATCGCCGAAATGGTGCCGTTCTTGGCGGTGGACGGGCTCAGGAACGCGGACAGGAAGCCGTTGCGGGCAAAGTCACCCGAACCGCCGATGCCGTTCATGATCCGCGTGCCCATCACGTGCGTCGAATTGACGTTGCCGTAGATGTCCACCTCGATCATACCGTTCATGCCGATGCAGCCAAGGCGGCGCACCAGTTCCGGATGGTTGGAGATTTCCTGCGTGCGCATGATGATGCGTTCGCGGTAGAAATCGATATGTTCCTTGAACGTCTCGTTGGCCTGCGGGCTCAGCGCGAAGCCGGTGCACGAGGCGTAGCTCAGCACGCCGTCGCGCAGCAGGTCGAGCATGCCGTCCTGAATCACTTCGGTGAACGCGGCCAGGTCGCGGAAACCGCTCTTGGCCAGGCCGGCCAGCACCGCGTTCGGGATGTTGCCCACGCCCGACTGCAGCGGCAGCAGGTTCGGCGGCAGGCGGCCCTTCTTCACTTCGTGCTTGAGGAATTCGATCAGGTGCGAGGCGATCTGTTCGCTGGTCGCATCGATCGGGCTGAACGGGCTGTTGCGGTCCGGGCCGTTGGTGCGCACCACCGCCACGATCTTGTCCGGGTCGCAGCGCAGCGCGGTGTCGCCGATGCGGTCGTTGGCGTTCACCAGCGGAATCGGCTTGCGGTGCGGTGGCAGCGCGGTGCCGTAGTAGATGTCATGCATGCCGTCGACGCCGGCCGGCTGCCATTCGTTGACCTCGACGATCACCTTCTTCGCCAGGTCCAGCCAGGTCTTGTTGTTGCCGACCGAGGTAGAGGGCACCAGCGAGCCATCCTCGCGGATGGCCGAGACTTCGATCACGGCGGTATCGATCTCGCCGTAGAAGCCGAACCACACGTGCTGGGCGACGTGGCTGAGGTGGATGTCGATGTAATCCAGCTTGCCCTCGTTGATGCGGTTGCGCGCATCCGGGTCGCTCTGGAACGGCATGCGCATGGCGATGCCATCGGCCTTGGCCAGCGCGCCATCGAGTTCCGGCGCGGTGGAGGCGCCGGTCATCAGCTTGATCTGGAAGGGCTGGCCCTGGACATGCACCGCTTCGATGCGGCGCGCCAGTTCGACGGGAACGGCCTTGGGATACCCGGAGCCGGTAAAGCCGCTCATGGCCACGGTTTCACCGGGCTGGATCAGCGCGGCTGCGGCCTCTGCGGAGACCACGCGGTCACGGAGACGCGCGTTGGCGATGCGATCAACAGACATGACGACACGTGTTGCTGGGGGGAATTCCGATTATCGGCCATCCTCATCCGTACGGGGGGTTCTACCTTCGTGGAATGGCTTTTCCCCGCAGGGGTCACCCATACCCACCGGTTTTGTTTTGCAGTGCAGCGTGCAAAGTGCTTTCGCAGCCCGCACGATGGCCCTGCATCCCGACGTGGGGGAGGGAGCAGAGCCCGCTGGCAGTTCGCTGCAAGCGGGCTTTTTTATTGCCTGTCGCCCAGTATGAATACGCGCGACACACCGGGTCGGATCCTTTTGCCATGGGCAAAAGGCTCTGACCCGCGCAGTGCCAGCAATCCGGGGTCAGAGCCCTTCGCCGTTGGCAAAGGGATCCGACCCCGCGAGAATCGAGGCATGACCCTCGCCCCCGCAGACCTTTCCGCGTCCCTGCAGCCCCTTGTCGACCGCGCCCTGGCGCGCCTGGCCCAGGGCCTGCCCGAGCCCGTTCCTGCCGAGCTGCTGCCGCTGCTGACCCGCCTGGCGGTGGCCAGCGACTTCGCGCTGGACACCCTGGTGCGGCAACCGGCGCTGCTGGCACAGCTGGCCGCGCCCGGCTGCCCGCCGATCCCGGCGCCGGTGCTCGATCCGCTGCAGCCCAGCGACTGGCCGGCGGAGATCCGGCGCTGGCGTACCGCCATGTCGACGCGGCTGATCTGGCGCGACCTGACCGGCCTGGACGACGTGGCGCAGACCCTGGCCGGCGCCACCGCTTTGGCCGAAGACTGCCTGCGGCTGGCACTGGACGCCCTGCAGCAGGAATTCGCCCAACGCCATGGCGTGGTCCGCGATGGCGAAGGCACGCCGCAGCAGCTGGTGGTGTTCGGCCTCGGCAAGCTCGGCGGTGGCGAGCTCAACTTCAGTTCCGATGTGGACCTGGTCTACGCCTACCCGCATGGCGGCGAATCCGACGGTCCGCGCGCGTTGGCTGCCGAGGAGTATTTCGCGCGCCTCGGCCAGCGCCTGGCCAAGCTGCTGGACGAAACCACCGTCGATGGCTTCAGCCACCGCGTCGACCTGCGCCTGCGCCCGTTCGGCAGCGCTGGTCGCGTCGCGCTGTCGTTCGCGGCGATGGACCAGTACTTCCAGCGCGAAGGCCGCGACTGGGAACGCTATGCGTGGCTGAAGGCGCGCGCGGTGGCCGGCGATATCGACGCCGGTGAAGCGTGGCTGCAGACCCTGCGCCCGTTCGTGTATCGCCGCTACCTGGATTTCACCGCGCTCGACGGCCTGCGCGAGATGAAGGCGGCGATCACCGCCGAAGTCGCGCGCCGTGAACTGCACGAGGATATCAAGCGCGGCGCCGGCGGCATCCGCGAAATCGAGTTCCTGTGCCAGGCGCTGCAGTTGATCCGCGGTGGCCGCGAACCAACCTTGCGCGAGCGTCGGCTGCTGGTGGCGCTGGACGCGCTGGTGGCGGCCGGGCAGATCGCGCCCGAGGATGGCAGCGCACTGCGCGAGGCTTACCTGTTCCTGCGCCGGCTGGAAAACCGCCTGCAGATGCTGCGCGATGCACAGACCCACGTGCTGCCCAGCGATGCGCTGGACCGCGAGCGCATCGCCGTCGGCCTCGGCTACCCGGACTGGGACGTGCTGCGCGCGGCACTGGCCGTGCAGCAGCAGCGGGTCAGTACCGAGTTCGCCGCACTGCTGGCGCCGCGCAAGGGCCAGGCCGCGCCCGATGCACTGGCCAACTATTGGCGCAGCCTGCCCGAAGGCAGCAATGCACCACTGCTGGCCGAAGCCGGTTTCCTCGATGCCAACGGCGCCGACCAGTCGCTGCGCGATTTCGCGCAGGGCACCGGCGTGAAGTCGTTGTCCGATGCCGCGCGTGCGCGGCTGGATCGCGTGCTGCCCGCGTTGCTGCATGCGGCCACGCGCTCGCCACAGCCCGATGCCGCGCTCAAGCGCGTGCTTGGCCTGCTGCAGGCGGTGCTGCGCCGGACCAGCTATCTCGCGCTGCTGGACGAACAACCGAGCGCGTTGGCGCGTCTGGTCGATGTGCTGGCGCGCAGTGCGCTGCTGGCCGAGCGCCTGGCCGCGTACCCGCTGCTGCTGGACGAACTGCTGGACGTGCGCGTGTCCGGGCCGATGCCCGATGCCGCCGGCATGCTGGCCGAGTGCCAGCAGGTGCTGGCGGTGGAAGATCCCGAATCCGCACTGCGCTGGCTCAATGAAACGCGACTGGCACTCAGCTTCCGCATGGCGATGGCCACGCTGGATGGCCGCCAGGGCGCGGTGGACAGCACGCGACAACTGGCCGAGCTGGCGCAGGCGGTGGTGGTCACCGTGCTGGCAATGGCCGAGGCGGACATGCGCGCCGCGCACGGTGAGATCCCTGGCGGGCGCTTCGCGATCATCGGCTATGGCAGCCTCGGTGGGCTTGAACTGGGCTTCGGTTCCGACCTGGACCTGGTGTTCCTGCACGACAACCCGACCGGCGTGGATGCCAGCGATGGCACGCGTCCGCTGGAGCCGGGGCGCTGGTATGCGCGCCTGGCGCAGAAGGTGATGGCGCTGCTGGGTGCGGTTACCGCCGCCGGCCGCCTGTACGACATCGACGTGCGCCTGCGCCCGGATGGCGGCAAGGGTTCGCTGGTGTCTTCGCTGGCCAGTTACACCGAGTACCAGCGTGAACGTGCGTGGACCTGGGAACACCAGGCGCTGGTGCGCGCGCGTGGCGTGGCCGGCGATGCCAGCCTGCTGGCCGACTTCGAGCAGGTGCGTGCGCAGACGCTGGGCCGCGAACGTGATGCCGGCGTGCTGTATGCCGACGTGTTGAAGATGCGTGGGCGCATGCGCACCGAACTGGACCGCAGCGATGCCGCGCGGCTGGACCTGAAGCAGGGTGCTGGCGGCGTGGTGGACCTGGAGTTCCTGCTGCAGACCGGTGTGCTCGCGCGCAGTGCGCAGCACGTTGCGTTGCTGCAGCCGCGCGATACGCCATCGTTGATCGATGCGTTGGCGGTTGCTGGTTTCCTGCCGGAAGACACCGCGCAGGCGTTGCATGCAGCGCATGCCACATTGCTGGAGGTTGGCCTGGCCTGCACGCTGGATCGGCGGCCACGTTTGGCACCGACCACCCCGGCCATTGAAGAGGCCTGCGCGGCGATCACGGCGGCGTGTAGTGCTGCAGCGCTGCCGTTCGCCTGACAGCCAGCACAAAGCACCATCGGAGCAATGATCTGGCCGTTGTCCTGCTGTTGGTAGGTGCCAATCTTGGTTGGCACAATCCATCAGCGTTCATGAACCCGGCAACAGCGTGCCAACCAAGGTTGGCACCTACCAGGGCTATGGCCTGGCGATGACCTGCTGTTGGTAGGTGCCAACCTTGGTTGGCACAACCCATCAGCGTTCATGACCCCGACAACAGCGAGCCAACCAAGGTTGGCACCTACCAGGGCGACGGCGGTCAGCTGGCCGCGCGCAGCGGCGCCATCTTCCACAGCAGCGCGCGGAACGGGGCCAGCAGGCAGACGCCGATCGCCAGCTTCACCGCCAGGTCGCCGGCGGCCCAGCTCACCCACGGCAGGGTGGAACCGGCAAACGCGATCGACCAGAAAATGGTGGTATCCACCGTCGCACTGCAGGTGGTGGCCACCATCGGTGCGCGCCACCAGCTGCCACGGCGCAGGCGGTCGAACACGGTGATGTCCAGCAGCTGCGCCACGATGAACGCCGAGCACGAGGCAATCGCGATGCGCGGCGTGGCCACCCAGATCGACAACAACACTGCCACCAGGAAACCGATCCACGCCACGCGGCGCGCCGGGCCCGGGCCGAAGCGGCGGTTGATCAGGTTGCTGACCAGGAACGCGACCGGGTAGCTGAAGGCACCCCAGGTCAGCCAGTCGTTGATCGGGTACTGCACCAGCACGTTGGACAGCAGCACCACCGCGCCCATGGCCAGTACCGCCAGCACCAGGGCGCGGGCGGTCAACGGGGCAAACACAGGGGCAGGACGCACGGACATGGCGAGCCAGGGGGACAAAGGGAATCCCACATTATCCGCCCGGCCCGCGGCAAAGCCAAAACCGGTCGTTCAGCTTTACAGCGCTTCGCTCATCACGTCGCCAGCTGCGTAGGCGGTCGGCACATAGGCCAGCGCCTGGCCCTGTGCGCTCTTCACGGTCCAGCCGGCACCGGCCTCGGTGGGGTCGAAATGCACCTGCTGGCCGACCACGAACGCCGCCGTCTGGTCTTCGTGCACGCGCGCCGGCCAGCGCAGGGTGGCGGTCTGGTCGGCCTTGTCGGGCACCTGCAGCTGCACCTGGCGCTCGCCCGCCGGGGTGGTCTCCACCTTCTTCACTTCCATCGGCGGCAGCGGCACCGCCTTGGTGCGGGCAGCCCTGGCATTGCGTTCGCTGGCCTTGAACGGCGCCTTCGACAGTTCGGACAGGCCCGCCGACGCGGCGAGGGGGACCGACACCACGATCAGCGAGGTGATCAGCACGCTGGCCTCACTGCTGTTCAACTGCGGCGCGGCGCCGGCATGGACGGTGGGCACCAGCAGCGCCGAGATCAGCAGGGCAGAAGCGGGAACGCGCAGGCAACGGAACATGGAGACCTCCTGGTCAGGGTGGGGACGGCGACTCAGCGCCGGTTATCGAAAATGTCGCGCGGGCCGGTGGCTTCGGGCAGGTATTCCAGTGGGCGGCCCTGGTTGTCCTTCAGCTGCCAGCCCTGGTCGGCGCCGGTCGGTTCAAAGTTCACGGTCTGGCCCACGGTGAACTGCACGGCGGGATCGCCGATGCCGCGCGGGTACTGCATCGATGCGGTGTTCTGCGGGTCATTGGCATCGCGCAGCAGCACCTCGCGGCGGCCATCGACGGTGGTGGCGATACCGCTCACCTCCATCTGCGGCAGCTTGATCTGCTGCGGTCGGGCCAGCGGCTGGCCCGCCTCGGCGGCATCCTGGGCTTCCTTCGCCGCCGCTGCGCGGGCCGAGGCCACCATCTGCGTGGACATCTCCAGGCTCGGCCCCTGCGGGCCCGGGTCATGAATGATCACGATGCGGCGTTCGGCGTGTGCGGCCGTCGACCAGGCCAGGCCGGCGACGATCACCATCGACATCAGGGAAACAGGCAGGGCGCGCATGTCGTTCTCCTTGCGGGATTCAGGGCGAGGCTGCGGCGGCACCGGCCACCGGCACGTGGGGGATCACCAGTTCCTGTTGCAGCTGGCTGCGCTGGTGCAGGAAGTCGAACACCGATTCCACCGTCACCACCGAATAATTACCGGAGATGCGCTCGCCGGCCGGATGGTCGGTGGTGGTGGCGTTGGCCACGAACAGGCGCGCACCCACGCGCTTGCCGAGGCCGATTTGCAGCACGCTGGGCTGGTACTTCTGTTGGCGCAGCCACTGCTGCGCCTGTTCGCGCTTGACGATGGCCGGCGCGCCTTCGGCCTGCGCCATTGCTGCCGCCAGCACCTCCAGCACCCACTGGTTGGAGTTCTGGTAGTCGGTGGCAAACGGGTAGGCGACCACGTTGTACCTGGTTTCGTGCAGCGCCTTGGGCTGGATCGAGGGCGACACCAGCATCGCGCGCAGCGCTGCACGCAACGATGCCGACGGCACGCCGATGCGCAGGTCGGTATGGCCACCGCTTTCGCCGACGAAGTTGCCCAGGCCTTCGTGGTACAGCTGCGAGCTGTCGGTCTTGCAGCGGTTGAGCAGGTGCATCGCGCGCCAGCGGCCGTCGTCCTCGCGCAGCAGGAAGGCCAGGTGGCTGTGGCGCAGGCCGTAGCGGCTCAGGTCCTGGCCACCGCGCGCGGCCACCACCACGTCCACGTCGGGCAGCGCGTCCAGCCGCTCGGCGGTGGTCCAGGCCACGTCCAGCATTGCCGCCTGCGACGCCACACTGGGGTAGCGCTCGCGGCACTCGGTGCTGTTGGCCCATGCAGGTGCGGTCGCCAGCAGGCTGGCGATCAGCAGCGCGGCGCGGGGCAGGCGGGAAAAACGATCCATGTCGGTACCTTCAACGGCGGGCAGGCCCGCGCGCCGATCATACGCTGCTCAGCGCAGCGGGCGATCCACGCCTTTGCGCTTGAGTTCCTTGTCGCAGGCGTCGCTGATCGGGGCAACCGGCAATGGCGGGCGCTGGCCCTTCGGATCGCGCAGCGCTGGCTGTTCGCGGTAGGCGTCCAGCTGCTGCTGGCATTGATACGAGATCGGGTCCAGCTCGGTGGGCGCGGTGGAGCACGCCGCGAGCAGGGCCAGGGGCAGCAGGAGCAGGGTACGCATGAAGACGTTCAGAGTGATGGGGGAGCCTGGACTCTACCCGCGCAGCTGGATCGAAATGTTCAGAAATCGCTGGGCGGTCGGGACGTGCCGGCCATCGGCCGGCACTACCGCAATGCCAGCCGCGCTTTCACTTCCGCCGCAATCCGTGCGGTTTCGCGCAGTGGCTCGATGCGGTCGTACTGCCAGTCCAGCCAGTGCGCCTGCAATCGCCCGCGCTCGCGCAGCTGTTGCTGGAAGCGCGCCAGCCGCCCCTGCACGGTATCGGCCAGCGCCACCATCACCGGCATGCGCGTGGCGCAGGCCTCCGAGAGCAGGTTCACCGAATCGGGCGAGACCACCACGCGGTTGGCCCAGCCGAGCAGGCCGCCATAGGGATTGGTGCCGTCGCCACCATCGCCCCAGATCACGTGCGGCAGGTCGGCGAACTTCGCGCGCAGGATCTCGGCCAGGGCCGGCGGCGTGCGTCGCGAGGTGGTGGCCAGCAGGCTGCCGCCTTCGCTGCGGATCTGGTCGGCCAGTGCCTGGAACACACCGACCATCGCCGTCTCATCCCACGGCGCCAGCGGCGTCGGCCCGCCCACCAGCAGCGCAGTGCGCGGGCCGGGCAGGGTACTGAAGCCGGCGAACGCGGCGCGGCCCCAGGCCAGCCAGTCATCGTCCACCGGGTTGAGGCTGCCGAGCAGGGTCAACACGTTGCTGCCGCGCAGGGCGTCATGTTCGGGCACCACCACCACGTCCCAGTGACGCGCGCCGATGCGCGGGTCCAGGATCTGCACCACCTGGCTGCCACGTGCGCGCAGCACGCGCAGGGCGCCAGCGGCCTGTCGGCCACAACCGATCGCCAGCGCCGGGGCCTCGGCGGCCAGTGACGCGAACGCCTCGCCATAGCCATTCACATCGCCCGGCAGGCGGCGCGGCGACAGCCAGCGCCAGGGCGCGCGGGGCTGCAGGACCAGCGGCTGATGGGTGCCCTGGCGCAGCGCCGAGGCCAGCGCGACCGCCTGGCGGACATTGCCCGCGCGGCCGTCGGTGACCGTCCAGGGCGCGCTCGATCGTTTCACCATTGGCATTAATTCGTTTCAGCCCTGCTGGGTGTTGCAACAGTCGCGACACTCTACACTGCGGCTCGTCGATTCGCCCCGCGCCGCCCGCGGGCACTGACTTCCCTTAGCCGCCCTGGAGATCCACCGATGTCCCACGCGCTCGACGCTGCTGCCCTCGATCAGCTGTTCCGCACTGCCCGTACCCAGAACGCCTTCCTCGACAAGCCGGTCCCGGCCAGCCTGCTGCAGGAACTGTACGACCTGGTGAAGTGGGGCCCGACCGCGGCCAACACCACGCCGGCCCGCTTCGTCTTCGTCACCTCGAAGGAAGCCAAGGACAAGCTGGCCCCGGCCCTGTCCGAAGGCAACCTGGCCAAGACCATGGCCGCCCCGGTCACCGCCATCATCGGCTTCGACCTGGACTTCCACGAGAAGCTGCCGTACCTGTTCCCGCACACCGATGCCAAGGCCTGGTTCGACGGCCCGCAGGAAGGCCGCCACGAAGCCGCCATCCGCAACGGCAGCCTGCAGGGTGCCTACCTGATCCTGGCCGCACGCGCGCTGGGCCTGGATGCCGGCCCGATGTCCGGCTTCGATGCGGCCAAGGTGGACGAAGCCTTCTTCGCTGGCACCTCCATCAAGTCGAATTTCCTGGTCAACCTGGGTTACGGTGACCCGGCGGGCCTGTTCCCGCGTCTGCCGCGCCTGTCGTTCGACGAAGCGGCGCGCATCGCGTAAGTCGCTGTATCGATTCCGGGCCGCCCCCTTGGCGGTCCCTGCTGTACCCACCCTACGATCCGGAGAGTTCCTGAGATGAGCGCCACCCGTAAACTGCTGCTGCCGCTGGCCCTGACCCTGGCCATCGCCGCCTGCTCCAAGCCGGCCGACACCGCTGCCCCGGCGGCCGACGCCGCCGCCCCGGCCACCACCGAGCAGGCCGCCACCCCGGCTGCTGATGCCGCCGCCGCTGCGCCGGCCGCCGAAGCGATCAAGATCGCCTCGGGCACCTACAAGCTGGACCCGAGCCACACCGACGTGCTGGCGCAGTGGAGCCACTTCGGCTTCTCCAACCCGAGCGCGCACTTCGGCAACGTCGAAGGCACCCTGGTGTACAACGCCGAAGACGTGACCAAGTCCACCGTGGAAGTGAAGCTGCCGCTGAGCGGCCTGAACAGCTTCACCGCCAAGTTCGACGAGCACCTGAAGAGCGCCGACTTCTTCGACGCCGCCAAGTTCGCCGATGCCACCTTCAAGAGCACCAAGGTGGAAGCCGCTGGCACCAACAAGCTGACCGTCACCGGCGACCTGACCATCAAGGGCATCACCAAGCCGGTCACCCTGGACGTCACCGTCAACGGCGGCGGCGAGCACCCGATGGCCAAGGTTCCGGCCGCCGGCTTCGATGCCACCACCACCCTGAAGCGCAGCGATTTCGGCGTCGGCGCCTACGCCCCGAACGTCAGCGATGAAGTGAAGATCCGCATCACCACCGAAGCCACCGGCGAAAAGCCGGCCGCTTGATGCACCCCACTCACTCGTCGTGAGAAGGCAGAAGGCCCGCTGAAAAGCGGGCCTTCTTTTTGGGTGCTGCATGCGAGGTGCCCGATGCCGATGGGGTTGCCGGCCAGCGGCCGGCACTACCCGGTAGGTGCCAACCTGCATCGGCTGGGAGCGGACCTGCATCTGGTGGGTGCGGACCGTTGGTCCGCACGATCCCTCAGCGCAGCGCGCCCAACCACACCCCACACGCTTCGCTCGGGCTCTGCTTGGCCTTCACCGCCAGCCCGCTCACGCGCACGAAGGTCTGCGCGGCCTGTGCCACCACCTGGCGTGCGATCAGCGCCGCCTGCTTGGTCGCGGCCTGCTGCTTGCGCAGCTGCACGATGTTGATCGAAGGCCGACCGACCGGCGCATATTTCTGGTCGCGGCGCAGCACATCGGCCACCTGCGCCACTTCGAATTCGGCCTGCAGGTAGCGGTGCTGTGCCTCCACCAGCTCACGCAGCGGTACGCGCAGGGCAGCGGTTTCGGCGAAAGCAGCCAGTGCCGCATCGCAGGCGGCGTCATCGGCAAAGCGGGTACGCAGCGCATCCACGCTGGCCAGGGTCAGTTTGGCCATGTGGCCCTCGTTGCTGCAGGAAAGGAGCGCGATTGTCGCATTGCTTGCCGGGTCGTGCCGGCCGCTGGCCGGCAATTGCATGGGAGTGTGCGGACCAACGGTCCGCACCCACCCGTCGATGGCGGTCCGCGCCCACCGAAGGCGGAGCAGCCGAGCGTGGGCTCGGCTCTACAATGGTCCGCTGTACCACCCACGGAAGGAAGATCCATGCAGGACGCGCAGTATTGGTTGAACGAATTCTGGACGGGCCTGAGCGTGCTCGATCTGCTGGGCGGCAGCCTGCTCGGCACGCTGCTGGGCCTGGTGCTGGGCATCTTCGCCTGGCGCCGGCTGCACCGCCGCGGTTGGCTGCAGCGGCGCAAGCGCTGGCATCACTGGTTGCTGGCCAGCTACGTGGTGCTGTTGCCACTGGTGACGGCTTTCTTCGGCCTGCAGCTGGGCTTCACCGCCGGTGCTCACCGCGCGCTGTTCAAGCAGCTCGATCATTTCCAGCCGCACCTGCAGACCCTGGTGGAAGGCTGGAGCGAAGGCTTCACCGACTCGCTGGACGACCCGCGCATGCGCGAGGCATTGCGCAGCCAGGGCACGGTGGGCGATGTGGCCGACACCATCGCCTCGGCCTACCTCAGCGAACATCCGTTGCCCGGCCTCGAACGTCTGGGCAACGGCCCGCTGGCACGCGGCACCGGCTGGGTGATCGGCAAGGTGCGCGAAGGCCTGCTGCGCGGCATGGTGGAAGACACGCTGGTGGACAAGGCCGGCACGATCGGCCTGGAGCCCAAGGTGGTGCGCGAGGCGCTGACCATGCACGTCGATGAGCTGCTGCACACCCGTGGCGTGCTGCGGCTGGTGAAAGCGCAGATCAACGGCATGATGCCCGGCGTGTATTTCGGGCTGCTGTTGCCGTTGTTGATCATCGCGCTGCTGGTGGCGCTGGAGATCTGGGCCGCGCACCGGTTCGGGTGGACGCGGCAGGTGGCATCCAACGCGGTAGTGCCGGCCGCCGGCCGGCAACTGCAGGTTCCTGCCGAAGGTTCATGAGGTTGCCGGCCAGCGGCCGGCACTACCCATTCGAAGGCGTGCGGACCAACGGTCCGCACCTACCGTCTTTTGTTCAATCGCCGTCGGTTTCGTCCGGGTGGGCCTTCCAGTAGCCGGTCGAGCGGATCCAGTCGCGCGGCACGCCCAGGTGGCCTTCGATGAACTTGCGCATCATCCGTGCGCGGCGCGATTCGGTGGCGATCCAGTAGAAGACATCGCCGTCCGGCGCTTCGAAGTCGGTCAGCATGTCTTCCAGCAGGGTGCTGCTGGCCGCCGGGAAGCCGTTGCGCTCCAGCCAGTGGATGCGCACGTTCTCGTACTGTGGCAGGTCCTGGCGCTCGGCCTCATCGCTCACTTCGATGAAGGCCTGCACCTCGGCACCGTCCGGCAGCACGTCCAGCCAGCGGGCTATGGCTGGCAGCGCGGTTTCATCGCCGATCAGCACATAGGCGTCGTAGCTGTCGGCCACCACGAACGAGCCGCGCGGACCGCCGATCACCAGCACGTCGCCCGCCTGGGCCTGCTCGGCCCACGGCCCAGCAATACCCTGGTCGTGCAACACGAAGTCGATGGCCAGCTCGCCGGTTTCGTGGTCCCACCAGCGCGGGGTGTAGTCGCGCGACGGCGAGGGCTCCTTGCCGGCCGGGTAGCTGCGGCCTTCAGCGGTCAGCACCGGCAGCACCATCTCGCCGCTGGCGTTGGGGAAGAACAGCTTGATGTGGTCGTCGGCGCCGGGCGAATCGAAGCCGGCCAGATCGTCGCCACCCAGCACCACGCGGCGCATGTGCGGGGTGACCTCTTCGGTACGCAGCACGGTCAGTTCACGGAAGCGCACATCCAGGCGCAGGCGCGTGTTGTTGTGTTCGGTCATGGGGATACCTGCAAAGGTGTCGCGCGGGGGCGCGCGGCATGGGGGAGGACCTGGCTGGATTCAGTCTGGCTGGGTCGTTGAAAGTGGTGATGCCTCGCTACCGGCGGTACCGTTCAGCAGGGCAGACGCCCGCGTCAGCAGCGCCGCCACCTCGTCCGCCTCACCCTCGGCCCAGCGGCCGTGGTGATGCACCAGCGCCCGCTTGAACTCGCGCAGGGCCGTGGCCAGCGGCGGCGGCAGCGAGGCCTTGGTGATCTCGCGGGCACGGTCGAAGGCACGTCGCTGCGCCAGGCGTACCTGGGTGCGCTGCACCTTCAGCTCGAACTCGCCGGCGGCGGTGATGCGGAAGATCCGCTTGCCGTCCACTTCCTCGGCCTCGATCCAGCCGGCCTGCTCGAAGCTGGCCAGCAGCGGGTACATGGTGCCGGCGCTGGGCGTATAGGCCTGCATGAACTGGTTGCTGATCAGCTGCATCAGCTCGTAGCCATGGCGCGGCTGTTCGCCGATCAGGGCCAGCACCAGCAGGCGCAGGTCGCCGCGGCTCAGCACGCGCGGCTGGCCGTTGCGGCGGGGCACCGCCGGATCGGTGGAACGGGCTCTGGGAGAAGCGGTACGGCTCATTTCGATATATCGGTAAACGAGTGTGCAAACGATATATCGATATATCGAAGCCGGCAATCATCGATCCGGCCACAAGCAGGTCCGTTTTGGGCCACGGCCGCCTGGCGCGCACAGCAAAAGGGGCGCCTCTTGCAGGGCGCCCCGGCGATGCTGTGGAAGGGAGCAGGGCCGCCAGGCCCTTCACTCGCGGCCCACGCTGGACCCGCTGCCGGCACCAATCCAGAGGCAGATGCGACATGTTGTCGCCGGTTCAGTACACCCGCCCGGGGCGCACCTACGGCGGTGCCGGAGTTGCCCTACAACCGTCATCGGTAGCGGTAACACTGCGTCCTGCACATGGGCGCAGCGGCCCGCAAGCGACAGCCCGCGCAGCCGCCAAGGCCCGCCGCAGGGCCGTCAGCGGGCCTGGCAAGCCCCTTGCGGACACTGGCCGGTTGCATCCATACGCCTGCGTAGCCAAGTGACGAAAGCCCTTGGTGCGCTACACTTTGCGGTCTAGAAATCTATACAACAGTCGCGCGCGTGCGTGCGGTTATGGGAGCGCTAATGAACTGGTTGAACGAGGTGCTGAACAACGACCCGAATCCTGTGGAAACCCAGGAGTGGATCGAGTCGTTGAAGGCCGTTATTGATGTCGAGGGCTCCGAGCGCGCGCATCAGCTGCTGGAAGGCATGGTGGAACTGACCCGTCGTTCGGGCGCCTACCTGCCGTTCTCTCCCACCACCGAGTACGTCAATACCATCGAGCCGCAGCTCGAGGCCAAGAGCCCGGGCAATGCCGAGCTGGAATGGCGCATCCGTTCGATCATCCGCTGGAATGCGATGGCCACCGTGGTGCGCGCCAACCGCAAGCCGGGTGACCTGGGCGGCCACATCGCCTCGTTCGCCTCCGGCGCCACCCTGTACGACGTGGGCTTCAACCACTTCTGGCGCGCCCCGAGCGAAAACCACCCGGGCGACCTGCTGTTCATCCAGGGCCACAGCGCCCCGGGTATCTACGCGCGTTCCTTCCTGGAAGGCCGCATCAGCGAAGAGCAGCTGGACAAGTTCCGCATGGAAGTGGACGGCGGTGGCCTGTCCTCGTACCCGCACCCGTGGCTGATGCCGGAATACTGGCAGACCCCGACCGTGTCGATGGGCCTGGGCCCGCTGGCCGCCATCTACCAGGCGCAGTTCATGCGCTACCTGGAAAACCGTGGCCTGATCGAGAAGTCCGACCGCAAGGTGTGGTGCTTCATCGGCGACGGCGAGAGCGACGAGCCGGAAACCCTGGGTGCCATCGCGCTGGCCGGCCGTGAAGGCCTGGACAACCTGATCTTCGTGGTGAACTGCAACCTGCAGCGCCTGGACGGCCCGGTGCGCGGCAACGGCAAGATCATCCAGGAACTGGAAGGCGTGTTCCGTGGCGGCGGCTGGAACGTGATCAAGCTGCTGTGGGGCGGTTACTGGGATGCCCTGCTGGCCAAGGACAGCGACGGCGTCCTGAAGAAGCTGATGATGGAAACCGTCGACGGCGAGTACCAGAACTGCAAGGCCTTCGGCGGCGCGTATACCCGCGAGCATTTCTTCGGCAAGTACCCGGAAACCGCTGCGATGGTTGCCGGCCTGAGCGACGACGACATCTGGCGCCTGAACCGTGGTGGCCACGACCCGCACAAGGTGTACGCCGCCTACCACCAGGCCGTGAACACCAAGGGCATGCCGACCGTCATCCTGGCCAAGACCGTGAAGGGTTACGGCATGGGCAGCGCCGGTGAAGCGCTGAACCCGACCCACCAGACCAAGAAGCTGGACGACGAAGCGGTGCGCCACTTCCGCGACCGCTTCAACATTCCGGTGACCGACGCGCAGCTGGCCGACGGCCAGGTGCCGTTCTACCACCCGGGCCCGGATTCGCCGGAAGTGCAGTACCTGCAGGAACGCCGTGCCGCACTGGGCGGTTACCTGCCGCAGCGCCGCCGCAAGGCCGACAAGACCTTCGTGGCGCCGAAGCTGGAAGCCTACGACCGCCTGCTGAAGAGCAGCGGCGAGCGCAGCTACTCCACCACCATGGCCTTCGTGCAGAGCCTGAACATCACCCTGCGTGACAAGGAACTGGGCCCGCACATCGTGCCGATCGTGGCCGACGAAGCCCGTACCTTCGGTATGGAAGGCCTGTTCCGCCAGATCGGCATCTACGCGCCGTTCGGCCAGAAGTACAAGCCGGTGGACGCCGACCAGCTGATGTTCTACCGCGAAGACCAGAGCGGCCAGGTGCTGCAGCAGGGCATCAGCGAGCCGGGTGCGATCAGCTCGTGGATGGCCGCTGGTACCAGCTACTCGGTCAGCAACGTGCCGATGCTGCCGTTCTACATCTACTACTCGATGTTCGGCTTCCAGCGCGTGGGCGACATCGCCTGGCAGGCCGCCGACATGCGTACCCGCGGCTTCCTGCTGGGTGGCACCGCCGGCCGCACCACGCTGAACGGTGAAGGCCTGCAGCACGAAGATGGTTTCAGCCATCTGGTGGCCGGTGGCATCCCGAACGTGCGCAGCTACGACCCGACCTTCGGCTTCGAAGTGACCGTGGTTCTGCAGCACGGCACCAAGCGCATGATGGAAGACCAGGTGGACGAGTATTACTACGTCACCCTGATGAACGAGAACTACACCCACCCGGAAATGCCGGAAGGCGCGGCCGAAGGCATCGTCAAGGGCATGTACCTGCTGACCGACGCCGGCAAGCCGAAGAAGGGCGAGCTGCGCGTGCAGCTGTTGGGTTCGGGCACCATCCTGCGCGAAGCGATTGCCGCGGCCGAGCTGCTGGACAAGGACTTCGGCGTGACCGCCGACATCTGGAGCTGCCCGAGCTTCAACGAACTGCGTCGCGATGGTTTCGACGTGGAACGTGCCAACCGCCTGCATCCGGAAGGTGAGCAGCGCAAGGCCTACGTGACCGAGCTGCTGGAAGGCCGCCAGGGCCCGGCGATTGCCGCCACCGACTATGTGCGTGCGTATGCGGACCAGATCCGCGCGTTCGTGCCGATGTCGTACACCGTGCTGGGTACGGATGGGTTTGGTCGTTCGGATACGCGTGCGAACCTGCGCCGGTTCTTCGAGGTTGACCGCTACTACATCGCGCATGCCGCGATTGCGGCGCTGGCGAAGGAAGGGAAGATGACCGCGAAGGATGTAGCCCGGGCGATCAAGCAGTACAAGATTGATCCGGAGAAGGCTAATCCTGTTGGGGTTTGATTCCTGATAGGTGACAGAGAAAGCGGCCCATGTGGCCGCTTTCTTTTTGGTCAGCGGCAATTCGATTCACATGCTCAAGAACGAGATTCTGCATCCGATACCTGATAAGTTGAACAAACTCAGATCTGGCTTTCGGAGGAAAGGATGTCCGCTAGCGTGAGCTTCAAAGATGATGATTGGGGATGCGAGCACATCTCAATGATTGGTGATGATGCGCTGTCTATTATCTCTTGCAAAGTCTCCGTAACAGATCTCACTAAGCTATCCGCAAAACTCACTGAGACGGTTGTCGACACCTCGTGGATGTCGGACCTTGATCAGGGGACTAGACGGGCATATCAGAAGACCGTTGCAGAGACGTCTCGGGTGCTTTGCGAAATATTCAAAAAAGTGCCCAGCTCACCCGTGGCAGAGGACTTCGGGGAGCTTATGGTTTCGATTGGGTCCGCGCGGGCTCTGAAGTCGCTATTGGGACACACGGAAGTTCCTCTGGCGGAGCTCTGGAAACCACAGCTGAAGCAGAATGAAGGCTTCGACTTTCACACTGTCTGCCAGAATGGGTTCCTTAACTTTGGAGAAGCAAAGTACTCGGGGGTGTCCTCGCCACACGGCTTGGCGATTTCCCAGGCAGCCAATTTTGTTGAGGCAGAGAAGCACTTGAGAGATTATGTTCATCTTTCAAGAATATGCCCCGGTCCGGCGGCGCTTCTTAATGACGACAAATTTGGTGTGGTCGCGGCATTCTCTCTTCTAGGCAAAAATCATGAAGTCATAATGGGGAACGCTCTGAGATCTGCGATCGATTTTTCTAAGTCGAGAGGGATTAAGCAGATTTTCCTAGTGGGGGTCTCCAATGACGCCTGAATCAATTGCGAATGACAAGAGTCCATCAATAACACTTTCAGCAATTCTTGAGCGCCTCCACCAGGTCGGGCCGGACACGCAAGAGAAGCTGGAGGAGATTAGTCTATATCGCGAGTTTCACGAGGCTGTCTTCAAGGATTTCGAAGAAGACATAATTGCATCGATGGGGCTGTTCTATAAGCTTGGGGAGCCCAACAGCCTGTACTCCTTTCTGATGTCACGTATGGGAGAAGCGAACAGAGTGCAGGGCAATCAGGTTCTGACTCCTGTTCAAGCCAGTCTTGTTTCTGCAATACGGAACCATAAGCTGGTTTCGATTTCAGCGCCTACCAGTGCCGGAAAGTCCTACTCAATCCGAGACTTCATATCTCAGGGGGATGGCGACGCGATAATTGTCGTGCCGTCACGCGCCCTAATAGCAGAGTATGTTGGTGCCTTACGCGAACACTTCGCTCGCGATAAGAAGGTCATGATCATGCCCTTCGTTGATTCGGTGTTCAAGTCAAGAGCGCCGCGGCGAATATTCGTACTTACTCCTGAGCGAGCAAGAGATATATTCGATCCTTTGCTTGATCTAGATATTAGGGTCTTCTTTTTCGACGAGGCGCAGGTCTCAGATGAGGGGATGAGGGGGGTGGTCTTCGACCATCTGGTTCGCCGTGTGTCAAAGTATTTTCCTTCTGCAAGGCTGATATTTGCACATCCTTTCGTGAAGAACCCGGAGGCGCAATTCAAAAAGCACGGATTCCTAAGTGGTAACGCGTTCTCAAAATCTTACGAACAGGGTGCGGTCGGGAAAGTATTCATTCAAAGGCATGGGAATGGATCTGATTACTACTTTAGCCCCTTCTCAAAGCATGGGGAGCGCCTTCGCGATTGTGTTAAGTTCGAAGGGGATTTCTCGAAGTTCGCGCTCCATTCTGGAAAATCTATACTGGCTTACGTAACAAAGGGGTCAATATACAATGGAAAATTCATTGTAGAGTTCGAGGCTTACGTGGATTCCCTTCCCGTTTTAACGGATGGGAAGGCGATTTCAATTATTGATAGCGTCAGGAAGTTAGTCGGGGCTGATCAGGTAAATCATCGATCAAGAATGATAGAGCTTCTCCAAAAGGGCGTTGTTATTCATCATGGATCAGTCCCGCTAGAAGTTAGATTTCTTCTCGAAGAATACATTAGATTGGGTTATTGCAGGATATGCTTCGCGACCAGTACGCTCGCGCAAGGCGTAAATATGCCCTTCGACGTGGTGTGGCTGAACAGTATGAAAATTCATGCTGAAAATGAAGCGAAGCGATCTCTGGCGTTCAAAAATCTAATTGGTAGAGCCGGGCGATTGTCATCATCGGGTAGTTTTGACTACGGATACGTTTACACCAAAAGCGCAAAACTTTTAATCAAGAGGTTGGAGGATGAGTATTCATTGTCTGATCAGTCTTTAATTGAGTCCTTAGACGAAGATCGCTCTAGTGAGGATCGGGAGGTAATAGAGGCAATACGAACAGATCAATTCAACGATGACTTGCATATTCCGCAGACTAGAGCTGATCGTCTCTCCGGAGATGCTGCGCTTGGAGCAATGCGGGCCGTTCTTGAAATTCTCTACGTCGATGGAGTTCGCGTAAGAGATGCGCTTAGGGGGGCGGATAAGCGTTCCGAAAGGGCGCAGGTTGAGGCAAGTTTAAGGCTTATTTATGAAGCGTATATGGGGCGGCCATTGCTTGAAGGAGAGTACTCCGTTTTTCGGCAAGCAATTTTCATTCTGATTCAGTCTTTCTCTGGGAGAACTTTCAGAGAGATAGTTGGCATGCGGTTCAGTTCGATATCGAGGCGCGATGAGAAAGAAGCGCCCTATGCCGAATTTTCTCAGCCCGCCACTATCCTGCCAGATTCCAATCTCCACAAGGCGTTTTCGCTTTTTGAAAGGAATACTCCCAAGGATAAGGTTAGTTATGATGTTGTAATGTTTGACACGTATGACTACTTGGACAAAGTAATATCATTTTGTCTATTTGATGTTTTTGTTGCTGCGGCTCGAATTTATTACAGCAGCACAAAGGATGTGACGGCTCTTAAGTTCATGGAACTTATTAGATTCGGGACGAATGATGACGTGAATGTCATGTTGATGAGGTATGGTTTTCTGCCCGATCAGATTGAGGAGCTCCTGCCGCATGTTGTTAAGGTTGACGAGAATGAGATTGTCTTCAGGCCCAGCGTTGAGGGCGTTAGTCAAAAACTAAGATCAGTACTGACCTGGTACGTGTAAATTTAGGGGGTTAAGGATATGGCTGCGAAGCCAGTGCGTGTCGGTGAGAGGCACTTTCCTCGTCAGAAAGATGCGTTGGAATTTTTCAGCAAGATGCTAAATTCGTACGGCAAAGGCGATCGCGTATCTGACTTGGATGCGATAGATCTCGCTGCGCTGTTGTCTAAGCACATTAGTTACGAAGAGAAGGCGGGAGTGGGAGTTGACCACTTCATTGTTGAGGCTGACGGATATGGTGGGCAGTGTTTTTGGGTAGTTAGAAAAGATCTAACCAAGGTTGACTTCACTTATAAGCGTTGTGTAACTGGCATTTGGTAGTGCCCAGTTCGATGCATCTTCGATGAAAAGCGAATGACCAATTTTGGCGGCTGTCTGGCTGGTGATTGATTCAGAGAGGATAGCGGTGATCTGGTGGCAATTGAGGCTGGGCGGTCTCAACTGATCGATTGCCAGGGTAGGCAGGTCATTCGGCGTTCGCCGTGCATCAATCAGCTTGGCGACGCTATTGAGGTGTTCCCACCTCGATTTGGACGGGTCTGCGTCCTCGGGTATGAACTAGCGGAGGAGGCTCAGGTGAATATTGTCTGTGGAATGCAATGTGGAATGGCGGCTATCAAAAACAACGTCTCGGTGAAATTCCAAGAAGCTAAGTTGTTTCGCGGAGAAGACTCCACAACGAAGTGAAGCATACAATTTCAGACCAATACGAGCTTGTACGTCCGACGGTAGGCTGCTCGAAACTAGTAGGCGGCCGTTCGACGAAAAACTAATCCAGCCGCGGTCAAAAAGCATATCCGCATGCGGGGCCAGTAGGAGACCGTTCTCTCCATCAACTCGCTCGCTATGAGTACTATCCGCCCACGGCTTGATATGACTTGCACGAAGGAATCTCAGGTCCTCAATGCCGGTTAGCCGGCACCCCTTCTCAACGCCGATCAGACGCTCGCGGAACAGGCGTTGCTTCGTCCGCACTTCGGTTTCGCGTCTTCCGGTCGTCGCGCCAACGTCATCGATAGCGGCATCGATCTCTGCCTGGTCTGTCTCACCTGCCGCGAGGCCCAGTGAGGCTTCCAGTGATCTCAAGCGGAACACGATCGCAGATCTTGGCTGCCCTTCTCGATCTGGCGCGCCAGGTTGAACGTAGGAGGACTGGCACATGAACCTACCAAGGTAACGGTAGGGTCGCCCCTTACCCATCATCTGGAACACTATGAGCGTCTTGCCATCCTTGGCGTGCTCGCCGATCGCTCGGTTGCCCGCCACATACTTCATGTCTCCGACTTGACCCTCGCCGAAGTAATGAAAGACTTCGTCGTCGTCCCAAAAGTCATGGTAGCCGTGAGACACGCCGGCCTCGCCAGTGAATGCGATGACTAGCGGATGCTCCTTTGGTGTCGAAATGCCGCCTTGCCGTTGCCCGCCGAATACACCGTGGATCTGCTTTTGACGGTTGTAGAGCGCGCCCACCTCGAATGGGAGTTCCATCCTAGATCCCTGTCCCAGAAGCTAAGTGCCCAGGATTCTAGCCAGAACCACGTTTCTTGTGTCATTGTTTGACGCATTCGGCTGTCGGGGCAGGGTGCAGATGGGGGCTATTTGGACGAGAGTGGAGGGCAGCTGTTCTCAGGTGCGCTCAAGTTCCTCCTGCGTCTCTCTGGTGAGCCCCATCCATCTTTCCAGCGCTGTAGCTCTATTGCATCGCCTGCGACCGTAGACATGGTGGCTATCAGAAGACTTGGCCCAGAGTTGTCCACGAACAAAATGGCATCGCCACGTACGCTCATATCAAAGAAGCGTCTACTGGAATCATGCTCTCCGATGGTGACGCCTTGGCAAGACAACGCTTCGGCAAAGCTCTCGGCGTCGGCCCGAAACAGGGCAAACTCCGACTCGGTGAGTCTTGGGTAGTTCTCAAGACTCATTGTGGTGGCTGGCGCGTACGCCCCGCCAATGATCAATCCCAGTAGTGCTGCCGCCGTCAGGGCAAGCAAAGTCCGGCTCGGCATAGTGAGGCCAGTGTTGGAGGCTAGAGGGCTCAGACAGCGGCGAATGCTTCGGACCGTGCATACGATCCGCACATTGCATTCGATGTGCGTAGCGAAGTGCGCGCTACTCCCGCACCTGCAACCGCTCAGAAGCCTGCGCAGTCAACGCAACACACGCCATCTTCAACCCCTCCATAACCCGGTCCCCCAGATACTCCTCGGGCGCGCCGTTCTGCCGAGTCCGCTCCGCAGCCAACATCAGCTCAGCCACCACACGCAGCCCTGCCAGCGCGCAATCCGCATCCGCCAGCTGAAGACACCGCCCAGGCAGTTGATGCCGCTCCGGCCAAGGCTGGCCGTCCGCAGCCACACCGCTGCCAATGCGGCGCAGCGTGGCGACGAAGGCGTTGGGATCGACGGACGGTTCGCGCTCGGCTTCGGCGTTGTCCGGATCGTACTGCGCGTGCAGGGAACGGAAGTCCGATGTGTTCATGGCAATGCTCCGTACAGGACAGATAGCAACGCCACCGATAAAGGCGGCGGACGGTGCGTGGTTCGAAAGCCGGACAGTAACCAAGCCGGTGGGTCCGAGGACCCCCACGCACCGCCCGCCATGGAACGCGAACGGATTGCCAGCCGGCGCCACCCAAAAGGTGACGCCGGCTGACAAGCGCAAAACACAAGGTTACTGAGCGGGCTTTCGAACCCCGCGCCACCCTTTTCCGGTGGCCCGCCAAGGTGTACTCGCATGGTTGCGAGATGCCAAGAAACCGTAGGCCGCAGGGGCCGCAAATGCTGACGCTTACGGCATTGTTGCATGGGGCGCGCATGGCAGAACCGTTGCGGTGCAGTGGTTTCGGCTGGTGTTAAGTTACCGCCCGAATGCGCATTAAAAAGCACGGTTTGTAGAGGAGCGGGGTCTCAAAAGCGACAATTCGCCCGCTGGGCTGCGATCCGAAGTGTGCCGATCGCGACACAGCTTAACTTTCCGACGCCACGCACGGCCGTGGCCACAGCGCATCGTCGCGCTCCAGGTCGTAGTCGCTGCCGAACGCCAGTGCAGCCTCGCGTGGAGGGAGGTCTGCTTAGCAGCCCAGCAGATACTCATCCATGCCGGCATCGCAGTGGTCGATGGCGAACAAGTGGAGGAGCTCCTTGTCGAAGGCTTCCAGCCATGTGAGGTCGATACAACGATGCGCCCCCGCCCATCATTGGCGGGGACGCACCGGTGTCGCTTTCGGCTGTGGATCAGCTTGTATGGCAAGCCGCGGAGCAGGTGGCACAGCCATTCGACTGCCGGTACCACCTATGGGCTTCAGCCACGGCCGTCCTACAGCTGGTGTGCAAGCCGAGATCCTGCGTGGACTGGGCGCGAGCAAGCCAATAGCATCCCTGTTTATGCACCTCATGGTCTCCATTGGCCTGCGGCGTTCTATTCACAAAGTAGCGGTCCATTTACTACCCCCTATGCGTGTACGTAAGCGCACCATTGCGCGTGGTCGACTTTGATCGCTCCCAGTCGCAGGAGCCGCGACGCAGCGAACTTCGTCGCAGAATCATCTGCGGCCGGGGTGTATAAGTACGGGCGAAGGCGCCTTCAACGGCTTCGATGAGCCTTGGAAGAGGAAAAGCGATGTTTCGACAAGGAAGATGGTTGGTCTGCCTGGCCCTGGTACTGTCAGGTTCTCTGCTGAGCGGCTGCCAAGCCAGCTCCGAGGCGATACCTGGGCCGAGCGCTCCGGTAGAGAACGGGACCCTGGTGCCCTTCGTCAGGCCACTGCCGCTGGTAGCGATGACCACACCCATGGTGGTCGAGTTCGACCTACCGTCCCCAGAGGAAAGCGCCTCGCCAACCTTGTTCCTTGGAATCCGGGTGAGCGGAGAAGACGGGCTGAAATCACTGAATGCGGGCCGCGAGATCCGCAATCTGGGCTTGCCCACCGAGGTGACACTGGAGCGGCTGGAGGCACAGCAGCGCATTCCTGTTCCGTTGGTGAGGGTGGAGTCTGTGGCAGGAACGCCCGCGCGGATAGAGCCCATTGGACCTGCGGGCAGGGTGGCGGGTGGATGGTTGGATGACGTCGATCATCGATCTCTGCAGTCAGCAGGATTGGAAGCGCCCGGCAGTCACCACACACAACTGGCCCTCGCATGGGCTCAGGAATTGCAACCTGGCCGCTACAGGCTGAGCATCCAGATACTGAAGCCTGATGATCGATTGGCGTCCACTCAAGCCGAGTTGCTGGTGGCCTACGTAAACAAGTCGAAATAGGAACACGTCATGGACGACAAATACACAGTCACCGTCTTCGTTGCCGCTCCCGGCACGCCGCTGCTGGCGGGAGGGACATCCAATGCTGGCCACGTCTACTACAAGGTGGCGCATGGCAAGGACGAGGTGAGCTTTGGCTTTGCACCCATCGAGCATGGCGTCATCACTGGGCCCGGAATGGTCTACAACAATGACGCCGAGCAATACAAAGATCCGTACTACGCACGGACGATGGAGATCAGCAAGCAGCAGTACGACAAGCTGATGGAATTTGGTGCAAAGCCCAGCGAACATGGTTTCAACACCGAGTATCACGGTGTGGAAAACAGCTGTATTGACTACACATGGGGCGCCCTGAATCACGCCGGGCTTCATCGAACCAACGTTCTGCTCATGCAGGACAAGAGCTTCGAAGGTGGCCTCAAGCCGCTCAGCAATGTGGAATACATCCGCAGCATCCGCGCGCCCTTCCCGGATAGCGTCTTGAATACTGAGCACTACAACAGAATGCCGGAGAGAACGTTCAAGCAATGGATCATCAGCGATGAGCAACTGCCGCGGGGCGATCGGGATATGCTTGATTCCATCCGCAAGGGCGTGGCGGGCATCGATGAGAGGCATGGCCGCTCCTACGATGGGACCAGCGAGCGGATCTCAGCGGGGTTGTTGGCCACAGCCAAGGAGCGTGGGCTGGAGCATGTCGACCATGTGGTGTTGGGTAATACTCCAAGCGATGGTTCGCCGCAGCGACTCTTCGTCGTGCAGGGGGAGCTCAACGATCCTGCCCATATGCGAGCATCGATGACGGCGGAGGAGGCTGCGCGAACACCGGTGGAGCAGTCATTCGCCAAGGTCGAGCAGATTTCGCTGGCCCAGCAGGAGCGCGTCTCGTTGGCGCCGCAGGAGCCGGCTCTGGAACAAACCCGGGCGCCGCTGCAGATGGGCTGACTTCCAGCGACTGCACGGAAGATCACAGTTTCGAGCGCCTCGGCCTCGAAACTGCCTCCATCTCCACCTGCCCCCCATCCCACCTATGCCATCATCCGCCCAGGACCGCAGCACCCATCAAGGCTGAACAGGCATGGAGCAGGCAACACGCTACACGGCAACGCTTTATCTGGCCGCGCCCGGCACCCCATTGAAAAGTGGGGGCATCTCGCCGCGCGGCCACATGTACCTGCAGGTGGCTGCGGGCGACGAGGCCCACAGCTACGGCTTCGCACCACCGCACCACGCGCCGGGCGAAACCCGCACCAGCGTGCAGTACGCGCAGGTGCGCCACGACGATGCCGACGAGCATCTGGACCCGTATTACAGCCGCACCCTGGAAATCACCGAGGAGCACTACGGCTGCCTGCGTGATTTCGCCGAGGAACCGGCCGAGTTCGAATTCGATGTGGATCGCCCGGCCACCATCAACCGTTGCAGCGACTTCGTCTGGGCGGCGCTGCACTACGCCGGCCTGCATCCGCTGCCGGCGCCGCTGGATGGGGGCAGCAACCTGGGCGAGTTCGCGGTGCTGTTCAACCTGCCAGAGATCCAGTGCATCGCCGCGCCGTTCCCGGGCAGCGATCTGAATGCCGAAACCCACAACGCGATGCCCGAGCACGAGGCCGAGCACCATCGCCAGGGTGACCGTGCCAGCGATGAGCCGCCGCCGACGCCGATTGAAGTGGCCGGCACGCTGCTGGACCCCTCACATCCGGACCATCGCCTGTTCTCGCAGCTGATCCAGAAGGTAGCGGAGCTGGATGCAGCGCATGGCCGCCCGTTCGATGCGGCCAGCCAGCGCATCAGTGCCAGCCTGCTGGTGTTGGCCAAGCAGAACAATCTCTCGCGGGTGGACCACGTGCTGCTCAGCCAGCCGACCAAAAACAGCCATGCCGCCGAGAGCATCTTCATCGTGCAGGGCGACCGCAACGACCCGGGGCACCGCCGTGCCAGCATCGCTACCGAGGTGGCGGCCAAGACCGATGTGGCTGATTCGCTGCGGTTGAAGGAGCAGTAATCCGCGCGTCTGCCATGCGCGCGCAGACGCACGCCACGCCCCCCACCTGCTACCATTCCCCGGCAACCCCAGCCAGCCCACCCGCGCAGACAGATGCAGGTCGGGCCGTCGCAGTACGGCCCAGCGAGCCAGGACACCTTCCCGTGCCCATTCAAGGACGCTCGCATGTTCCGTAATCCTCTCTTCCGTTCGGCCGCCCTGGCCCTCGCTGTGTCGCTCAGCCTCGGCGTGCCTTCGGCATTCGCCGACAACGCACCTGCCGCCAGCGCCACCACCGCCGTGCAGCGCCAGGCCGTGGCCAAGGGCCTGTACGAGCTGGCCTACAGCCCGAAGCAGAACGCCGTGTTCGTGGCCTCGTCCGGTGGCTTCGGCGATGACGCCGGCCCGGCCCAGGTGCTGCGCCTGAACCCGGCCACGCTGGCCGTGGAAACCCGCATCCCGCTGGAGCGCAAGGCGTTCGGCGTGGTGCTGGATGACGCCCACAACCGCCTGTACGTGGGCAACACCGTGGACCTGTCGGTGACCGTGGTCGACACCGTGCAGAACAAGGCCGTCGGCACCATCCAGCTGATGGAGAAAAAGACCGGCAAGGACGGCAAGGCCGCCTACACCCACGACCTGCGCGAACTTGTGGTCGACAGCGCGGCCAACCGCCTGTACGTGACCGGCCACAGCAGCCAGCCGGACGTGAGCAGCGTGCTGTTCGTGATCGATACCACCACGCTGAAGGTGATCAACACCATCGATGGCCTGGGCAATGCCAAGGCACCGGGCCTGGCGCTGGATGCGGCCAATAAGCGCGTCTACACCAGCAACCTGCTGGCTGATTTGGTGGTGGTGGGGACCGATTCGAACAAAGTGGTGGCGCAGCATAAGATCGCCGCCGAGCAGCCGATGAACATCGCGCTGGACCCGGCCGGCAAGCGCCTGTTCGTGACCGACCAGGGCTCGGAATTCCTGCGTGGCTACCAGGCCAAGAGCAGCGGCCTGGTCAGCAAGCATCCGGGCCAGCGCGTGCTGGTGCTCGACCGCAGCACCGGCAAGGAACTGGCCAGCATCCCGACCGACGCCGGCCCGCTGGGCATCCTGCTGGATGCACCGCGCAAGCGCCTGTACGTGACCAACCGCGAGGCGGGCACGGTGACCGCCTACAACAGTGACAGCTACCAGAAGGTGGCGACCTACACGGTGCCGACCCACCCGAACAGCCTGGCGCTGGATGCGAAGAACAACGTGTTGTTCGTGAGCATCAAGAACGGCGAGAAGGATGACAAGGGCGCTGACGAGAGCGTGGCGCGCATCCAGCTGTAAGGCGCTGACGCCGGGCCCCGCCCGCCGACGTGACGCGTGAAGGAGGCAGGGTGAAGACCCTGCCTTCTTCTTTGTCCGGTTGCAGTGCCGGAGGCCGCCCGCTAGGGTTGAAGCCCATGGCAGGGAGCCAAAGGGTCTGAATCATGCTGGGTATCCATCGCTGGCTGCGCGCCGGCCTGTTCTTCACGCTGGCGAGCGCACTCGGCGCCTGCAGCAATCGCGTACCGGACGCGCCGGAGCCGCTGGATCTGGTCAAGCCGATCGACGTGGCCGAACCCGGCCAGGCGGTGCGGTTCGAGTTCGAGACGAATGCCCGCAACTTCTATCCCGGTCGACCCTATGTGCTGGATCTTGAAGTGCAGCGACATGGACCCGGGCCCGGCAGTGAGCCAGACATGGACAGTGTTCATGTTCCCTTCCAGCTGTTCCTGCAGCGCTGGGTCGCAGGTGCCTGGCAGGACGTTGCAACCTCTGATGTCCATCAGGCAAGGGCGCGCAATCTGGGTGAGCCGCTCCCCGAATGGCATGCATCGGCAGACTGGCGCTACGCGCAGCAGGTATCGATGGACGCCAACCGATACAGGTTGAGCATCGTCCCGCTGCCGCTGGAAACGGGTGCCCGCTACCGCCTGGATGTGCGCACGGTGCAGCCCACCGCTGCGCTCCAGCATTACCCGGCACAGCTGCGGGTTCATGCCGACCCACTCTCTGGAAAATAGTCGACATCCCACCGCTGGAAGGAACTGAAGGATTCTTCTTATGGACAAGCCGCGCTACACCGTAGAAATCGTCATTGCCGCACCTGGTACGCCGTTGGTGGACGAGAGAGGTGTACAGAAAGTTGTGGACGGGGTTCTGCAGACATCCGGGCCCGGGCACATGTTCTACGTGCTCCATGGGCCGGACAAGACCACGCGGAGTTTCGGCTTCGCGCCTTCCGAGCATGGAAGCATGAACGGGCCGGGCGAGGTCATGAAGACCGATGCGGCCGAGTACCAGAACCCGCACTACAGCCGCACGCTCGAGATCAGCGAGCAACAGTACAAAAAGCTTGAGGCGTTCGGCGCGCACCCGGACAAGTACGGCTTCGATCTGCAATATAAGGACGTGCGCCACAACTGCGTGGACTTCACCTGGGAAGCACTGAATCACGCCGGCATCGAGCGGAAGAGAAGTATCGACGTGAACGGGCTGGTCGGTCCTGCCGCGCAGCTTCTTCCGGATGTGCGCATTCCCCTGGGCATGAAGGGCGAAGGCAAGGACGCCTATCGCCCGCTGCGCAACATCCACGGCGTCGAAAGCATCGATCCGCCGTTCCCCGACAGCGAGCTCAACCGTACGAAGACCAACCCGATGCCCGATCGCACGTGGAAGCAGCACCTGCTGAGCGAGACCGACGACATGGGTGAGCGCAGCGGTGAGCGATTGGCCAACGACGCACGTGCGCCGGGTGATGCGTTGCATCCGCTGGACCAGCGTGTGCGTGCGGCGCTGGGGGAGGCCGCCGATCGGCAGGGGCTGCCGCCGGGACAGCAGCCCGAACTGCTGGCGGGCCACCTGACGCGCTTGGCGGTGCAGGGCGGCTACACCGAGCGCGACACCTTGCAGGTGGCCTTCAGCAGTGGCGGTGCGGCGGATTCGCCGGGCTATGTCTTTCTGCAACGCACGGGCGAGACTGCATCACCGGACCCGGCGGCGAACCGCCAGCGCCTTTCGCTGGCCGATACCCAGCAGGGCACGGTTGAAGAGGTGTACCAGCTCGCCAGCGCGCAGCATCAGGGCCGCGAGGCCAGCCGCGTCGCGCAGGACGATCAGCTGCAGCAGCAGACGCAGCACGCTCAGCCGCGAATGGGCTGATACAGGGTTTTCCACAGGCGTCGATGGCATCGACGCCTGGTGGCATTCACCCCAGGCGATGCACGGGATTCTGCTGCGGGTCCTGCGCCTGTGCATCCAGCGTCTGCTGCTCGGCCTGCACCGGCGGCTGCACACCCAGCCCCAGCTTCTGCATCGACTGCTCCACCGGCGTCTGTACCGCCACAGCGGTTGGCATCATCGCGCGCAGATGCGCGGGGTTGGCCGGGTCGCCCTGCACAACGAAGACGTTGTGCCCGGCCGGGTGCTGGGCCGTCGCATTGCTGACCAGCACATGGTCGACCTGCTGCAGGCCCTGCTCGCGGGCGAGCACGGTCAGGCTGGCGGTCAGGCGCTCGCTGGTCTGGTCGAACGGACGACCATGCTGGGCGTCCAGTGCGGCCACGCCCTGGCGGATCTGCTGGTTGAGGCCGTACTCGGGATGGTTGGGGGTGATCTCTGCCATGGCGATCGAACGGTAGCGGTGGGTCGTGGTGGACCCCGCCAGTATAGATCCGGCCCGTGAAGCACGCCCGATGGGTCAGTCCGCTGCGTGATGGTCGTAGCTGATCACCCGTTCGGCCAGCCAGCGCCCGTCCACGCGGCGCCAGATCTGGATGAAGCGGGCCTGGCCGACCCAGCGCTCCACGCCGTCCTTGCCGCGTTCGTGGAAGCGGTGGTCACCGATTTCCAGCGCCCGCTCATCGTGCAGCGGGAACACCTGCAGTGAGGAATCCACCAGCTCGCGGCGTAGGTGCCAGCCGCCCTTGCGCGCGTTGTCGCACATGCTGGCCACGCTGCGGCGGAAGTCCTCACGGTTGCTGGCCGACTTGCCGTCCTTGTCATGGAAGAACTCCATGTCTTCGGTGGTCATCGCGGCGGCCTTGTCGGCATCGCAGGCCTCGAAGGCCACAGCAAACAGCTGGGTATCGGCCTGGCGGATCTGTTCGCGCAGGCCATCGGCGGGCGACGGTGCGGCAGCGAGGCCGGCAGCCAGCAGGGGCAGGGTGAGCAGCAACATGGCGAAACTCCCGGGAATGATGTGCGCAGGCTGGCATGCCGGTGACCACGGCGGTACGGCGCTGCGACGAAACCGGGAAGGCGCGGTGCGAAGGCCGGGAATGCCGGTGCGGCGCTGTGCGGAGGCGTGTGCAGGCGATGTCACGGGCGGGCGCGATTCCCTCACGGCTGGCATAGGGCGTGGCCGCTAGCCTGCAATCCTCCGCTTCCACAGGAGCTCCCATGCCTGCTTCCCGCATCCGCCTGCATATTGAAGACAGTGGTGGCGACGGCCGCCCGGTGATCCTCATCCACGGTTGGCCGCTGTCCGCCGATGCCTGGAAACCACAGGTGTCGATCCTGCGCGATGCCCAGCACCGGGTGATCAGCTACGACCGGCGCGGTTTCGGCCGCTCCGACAAGCCGGCCGAAGGCTATGACTACGACACGCTGGCGGCGGACCTGGCGGGGTTGATCGAGGAACGTGACCTGCGTGACGTCACCCTGGTCGGTTTCTCGATGGGCGGCGGCGAGGTGGCGCGCTACGTGGCCAACCACGGCCAGGAGCGCCTGCACAGTGTTGTGTTCGCCGCGGCGGTGCCGCCGTTCCTGCTGCGCAGCGACGACAATCCGGACGGCCCGTTGACGCAGGACAAGGCCGATGACATGCGCAGTGGGCTGGAGAAGGACCGCGAAGCCTTCTTCGACGGCTTTACCCGCGATTTCTTCAGCGCCAACGGCCAGTTGATGGTGACTGAAGAGACGCGTCAGGCGGCGATCGCGCTGTGCCATCAATCCGACCAGGCGGCGGCGTTGGGCTGCATGAAGGCGTTCGCCACCACCGATTTCCGCGATGACCTGAAGAAGATCACGGTGCCGACCTTGATCCTGCACGGCGACAGTGACGCCATCGTGCCGTTCGAGGGCTCCGGCCAGCGCACCCATGAGGCGATTGCGGGCAGCGAGGTGGTGATCCTAGAAGGCGCGCCGCATGGCTGCAACACCAGCCACGCGGATCATTTCAATCTGGCGCTGCTGAACTTCCTGAAGCGGTAAGCTGCTGCGATGCGCCAGACCAATACACCTCCGTGGAAGAAGCCCAAGCCCAAGGGGCAGGCGCCGCAGCCGCTGTCCGATGCACAGAAGGCAGCGGCGCGGCAGCGGGCGGAGGAGAACGGGCGGCGCTATCCGAACCTGGTGGACAACATGTGGGCGTCGAAGCTGCCGCGAGGAGCGTGATTGGGGGCAGCCGAGCCTGGGCTCGGCTCTACAGGCGAGGCAGTGGCTGCCAGCTTGACTCCCGCCATGGCGCCACGTCGCGCTGCTGCACGTGGATCGCTTCGACCGGCAACCCTGCCAGTCGTGCCAGTTCTGCACGCAGCATTTCAGCGTCCACCGGTCGCGCGATGGCCACCTGCATGCGATCGCCCAGCAGTCGTACCTGCACGGGAACGACGGCATGGGCTTCATGCTCGCCGCCGGTGCGAGCGATCGGGTAGCGCATCGCCGTGGGCCGCCCCAGCTGTGCGAGCGCGGGTTGCCATGCCTGCAGCACGACGGACTGTGCGGCTACGGGAACCTGCACCTCGACGACGGTTCCCGCATAACCGATGAGATTGCCCACCATTACCTGGAAGCGTGCGCCATCGGGCACGGCGATCACGGTGGCGATCAGCACCATCAGCGAGAGGACAGCCGAAGCGAAGTGCCAGCTGCGGGGTGCGGTGGCCGCGCGGCTCGCCGTGCGCAGGCCTGGCTTGCGCCGCAGTTTGCGTGCGTAGATGCGGCGATCCTTCCTGCGGGGGCTGCTGCTGTGCTCGGGCAGGTTCAACGGGACGCGTGGCAGCCGGGCGACGCGGGCCTTGATCAGGCGCGACAGCAGCCACCACGCGAGCACGAACGCCAGCAGTGGCAGCAGCGTCCGCACGACCAGATACAGCATCACCATCAGGATTACCAGGGAAATTTCGGATCCAAACAACCGTGCCATCGTAACGGTGCTGCGTGGTGCGTGTCGCATCCGCCAGCCGACACGCACGGGGCGCTTGGTTAGGATGGCTCTTTGCTGTCATGGATGAACCGATGAGCCCTGCCACGTCCCGAATCCGCCGCATCTTTGGGCAGGGCCCGATCCTGATGATGCTGCAACTGGTCGCGCTGCTGTCCGTCGCGTTGGCAGCGGGCTTCTTCCACTATCGGGTCGACCTGCTGCTGGAGCCGATCAACGCAGCCTGCGGTGGCCCGGATGAGCAGGCACGGTTGCAGGTGGCCGAACAGGTGATGGCACGTGCCGGCGCATTGGATGACTGGCAACCCCTGAGCTGGATTCCGGTGGCAGGCATCGTGCTGGCGTTGCTGGGGGCCATGGCGGTATGCGCGAGCCGCGCGCTGTGGCTGCGCGATCGGCTACGCACGGCGAACCTGGCGCTGATGCTGCTGCACGGTGGCGCACTGGCCTTGGCCGGATGGGTGCTGCACCTGTACGAGAATGCGTGGCGCAATGTGGCTCGGCTGTCACCCACGGCGTGCCTGGTGGAGCTGGTGTCGGAGGGCGATGTACCGCTGGAGCAGTCGCAGCGCGTGGTATTCCACATCCTGACGCGGGTGAACGCTCCTTTGCTGCGCAACCCGGATGATCTGGCGCTGGTGCTGGCGGTGCTGTTGTTGGCCGCGATGGCCGGCGGCGTGGCCCTGTGGCGCGCGATCGCACGGGCCCGGGCGGCACGATCGGCAGGGGCGTAACTGGCATCCGGCGGTGATCTGCGGCAGCCTATGCCGATGAGTACGGATACTTCACACAAGCAGGCCAGCAAGTTCATGAGCCTGGTGTTGCGCCACGAACCAGAGAAGATCGGCCTGCAGCTGGATGCGCAGGGCTGGGCCGATGTCGATGATCTGCTGCAGCGGATGGCCGATCATGGCGTGGCGCTGGACCGGCACACCCTGCAGGCGGTGGTCGAGACCAATGACAAGCAGCGCTTCGCGCTGAGCGACGACGGTCTGCGCATCCGCGCCAGCCAGGGGCATTCGATCCAGGTGGATCTGGGCCTGGAGGCGCTGCAGCCGCCGGCATGGCTGTACCACGGCACGGTGGCTCGCTTCGTCGGTGCCATCCGTGAGCAGGGCCTGCGGCCTGGCGAGCGCCAGCACGTGCACCTGTCGCTGGATCGCCAGACCGCGCAGCAGGTGGGCGCACGCCGCGGTGCGCCGGTCATCCTCAGCGTGAATGCCGGGCGCATGCATGCCGATGGTCATGTGTTCCACCGTTCGGCCAATGGCGTGTGGCTGACCGCGCACGTGCCGCCGCAGTACATCGCCGGCTGAGCACACGCTCGGCGGCGCGCGGCAATCGCGCTACAGTCGACGCCTCGCCACTCCAGGGAAGACCCGATGCGATGCTTGCTGCGTGCGTTGCCGTTGCTGCTGTGTTCGCTGGCGGTACATGCCGCCGAGGTGGACCGCCGGATTGCGGTGACCATCGACGATCTGCCATGGGCACGGCTGGACGAGATCGTGCCGGCAGACCTGCAGGCACGGCATGAGGCGTTGATGGCCCAGCTGCATCAGGCGGGCGTGCCGGTGGTCGGCTTCGTCAACGAGAACAAGCTTGAGGTGGACGGGCAGGTGCAGCCGGCGCGGGTGCAGATGCTGCGGGACTGGCGCGATGCGGGCTATGTGCTGGGCAACCACACGTACTCGCACATGGATCTGAACGCGAAGGGCGTGCCGGCGTTCCAGCAGGATTTCCTGCGCGGCGAAACGGTGCTGCGGCCGCTGCTGGCCGAGAAGGGGCAGGCGCCGCAGTGGATGCGCCATCCCTACCTGCGCGCCGGGCGCACCCCGGATGAGCGTGCGCAGATGGACGCGTTCTTCAAGCAGCACGGCTACCGCGTGGCGCCGGTGACGGTGGACAACGGCGAGTGGGTGTGGGCGTTCGCCTATGCCAACGTGATGAACGAGCAGGCGGACTCACCTGCACGCGAAGCGACGCTGGCGCAGCTGCGCAAGGGCTATGTGCCGTACATGCTGAACAAGCTGGACTACTACGAGAAGCAGTCGCAGGCGCTGCTGGGCTACACGCTGCCGCAGGTGTGGCTGATGCATGCCAATGAGCTCAACGCGGCCACGTTCGCCGAACTGGTGGCGGCCACGAAACGCCGCGGCTATCGCTTCACTTCACTGGACGAGGCGATGCGTGACCCGGCCTACGCACGCGGTGCCGAGGGTTACAACGGCCGCTACGGCCCGAGCTGGCTGCACCGTTGGGCGATGGCGGAGAAAAAGCCGAAGGACTTCTACGCCGGCGAACCCGAGGTGCCGGCGTGGGTGATGAAACTGGCCAAGGTCGATTCGGAGTGACGCTCAGCGCTTGACGGCCAGCACGCCGTCCAGCGCCAGCTCGGCCTTGAAACCGGCCTTCTCCAACCGCTTGGCGACTTCACGCGGGACGTCGCGGCCGCTGGTCAGCTTGTTCGGCGCACCGGTGTAATGGAACAGCCGACCGCCCTTGCGGATCACCCGGGCGAGGTGGTCGTAGAACACCTGTGAGTACAGCTCGCCGGCGATGCCGAAGCGCGGCGGGTCGTGCAGGATCGCGTCAACGCTGTTGCTGGCCACCTGTTCGATCTGCTGCGAGACGTCGCCGTGGCTGAACTGCAGGCGGCCACCGGCGGCAGCCGAGTCCGGATCCGGCGACCACGGGTTGAGCGTGCGCAGCCACATCACATCGGCGTTCTTCTCGAACGAGCGGATCTGGCCGACACCGGCCTCCAGCGCGCAGGCGGCGAAGTAGCCCAGGCCGCCGCAGGTATCGAGGATGACCTTGCCGGCGGGAGCGACCAGCTCGACCTTGCGGCGAGCATCCTCGAACGGCGACAGCTTCGAGGTCGGCAGCATCTTGATGCCGTCGATCTCGAAGGTCGGCGCGCCCCACTCGGTCGGCACCAGCTTGATCAGCGAACCGCTGTAGCGCGAGATCGGCGCGAATTCCTCGCCATCCCAGTAGTACAGCGTGCGGTCCTTCAGCTTGCCCGGCCACGGGTAGGGCTGGCCCCGGAAGTGGAAGCCGTCCGCATCGAGCGCCACGCTGTCCTGGCTGCGCCCGAGGTCGAGCGAGCCCTGCCAGTCGGCGGCGCCCTTGTCATGGGCACGGCGCAGGGTATCGGCGCTGTCGCGGGTCAGCAGGGGGCCGGTGTAGTGGGGCACGGCGGGTACCGGGGCGGTTCGGGGGAGGGCATGGTACCGCAGCTGTTGCAGCGCCAAGCCGATGTCACAGTAGATCCACGCCATGCGTGGATGCAGGCAGGGCGGAGTCGAGCGTGGGCCCGACGCTACCGCTGGTACAGCTGTAGCCGTGCGTGGCGCCTTCTCCTGCAATCATGCCGACCCCGCGTGAAGGCTGCATACCCAGCCGGGCGCACGATCGGCGATGGGCCTCCTGGGTTTCCGGTGGCTGTCGATCGAAGTCGTAGCGCATGCGGCCGTCCTCCTGCAGCAGCCAGTGCACGGTGACGCGTTCCTTCCTGCCTTCGCCGAGGTCCCAGTCCAGGGTGCGCATTATCAGGATCTGGCCATCGGGCAGTTCCCGGACTTCGTCATAGGCGCCCTGGGTCTTCGGGGCGCTCACCGCAAGCAGCAGGAACAGCAGCATCCGCGTCCATCCTCAAAGAAGACAGGATGTGCCGACGCCGCTCCCTGCAGCCATCAGAATCGTTGCGGATTACGGGCACTTCACCGCATACACCGGCCCCGCCCCGATCAGCATCAACGCCATGTAATCGCTGTCGCTGGCCTTGCCCTTCAGCGTCGCGCCCTTGTTGAAGTGGAAGATGCCGAACCCGCCGGCCATGCGGATCAGGGCACTGTCGATCTGATCGGCATCATCACGGAAGTAGCGGCCGATCTCGCTGCGGTTGGCTTTGTGCAGGGCATTGGGCTCGCGCTGCCATTGCTCGCCACGGCTGAAGGAGACGAAGTACTGGCCACCTTCCTTGTCGATGCGGAAGTCAGCGGGTTTGCGCGCGCTGGTGGCGAAGCAGCCCTGCAATGGGTCGGCGGAGAAGGGAAGCCCGGCGTCACCGCTGCAGGCGGTGGTCAGCAGCAGGAGGGCACCGGGCAGCAGCAGGCGGAGCGTGCGCATGGGATGTCCCTACAGGGCAGGTGCGGCTAGTGTAGGCAGCACGCGGGCGCGGCCCGTACAGAAATTCGGCAAGAACACAGGGGTTTTCGGATGGCGCAGGGCAAGGCACCGTGGTGCGGCGTGGGCAGTTGGCTGGGGATCGCTGTGGGGTGGGGTGCAGGCACCGTGGCAGCGCAGGCAGCGGTGGCTGCAGGCGGCAATGGCATGGCCGCAGGGCTGGGCGTGGGCGTGCTGGGTGCGGCGCTGGTGGGCTGCGGCCTGGCGGTGGCCGCGCGCGTGCGCGGTGAGCGCTGGCCGTGGATCGGCATTGCTGGCGCAGTGCTGAGCGCGCTGCCGCTGCTGATGTACCTGCTGCGGATGATGCTGAAGCTGTAGCGGTAGAGTCGAGCCATGCTCGACTCATGGATAGGACCAGCCAGGCATGGCCTGGCTCTACTGGGCAGCGGCGGCCGGCGCATGCCATGCCGGCCAGCGGCCGGCACTACCCGATGTGATTCACGCGCTGCGGTGGATCTCCACGGTTACATGCACCAGCTCTTCGTGGATGGCCAGCGCGTTGCGCACGGTATCGGCATCGAGGCTGGCGTCGCTGGTGACCACGCTGGCGCTGACCGCGTACTTGCCGCGACCCACCTGCCAGACGTGCAGGTCGGCCAGGCGTGCCGGCCACGGGCCCTGTTCGATCACTTCGCGCACTTCGGCCACCACCGGCGCGTCCATCTGCGCGTCGAGCAGGATGCGGCCGCTGTCGCGCAGCAGGCCGATCGCCCAGACCGTCACCAGCACGGCGCCGACCAGGCCCATCACCGGGTCCAGCCAGGTCAGGCCCAGCAGCTTGCCGCCGAGCAGGGCGACGATGGCCAGCACCGAGGTGGCGGCGTCGGCCAGCACGTGCACGTAGGCCGAGCGCAGGTTGAGGTCGTGGCCGTGTGCGTGGCTGTGGTCGTGGTGATCGTGGCCATGCCCGTGGTCATGGCCATGGCCATGGGTATGACCGTGATGATGATGCGCGTGTCCGGGGCTGTCGTGCAGCCACCAGGCGCACAGCAGGTTCACGCCCAGCCCGACTGCCGCGATGGCGATGGCTTCGTTGTAGTGGATCGGCGCCGGCACCCACAGCCGTTCCAGCGATTGCACGGCCATCAGCGCGGCGACGCCGAGCAGGGCGATGGCGCTGGTATAGCCGGCCAGGATCTCGATCTTCCAGGTGCCGAAGGCGAAGCGCGGGTCGTGCGCGTAGCGGCGCGCACAGCGGTAGGCGAACACCGAGAGGCCCAGCGCCAGCGCGTGCGAACTCATGTGCCAGCCGTCGGCGAGCACGGCCATGGAGTTGAACCACCATCCGCCGACGATCTCCACCAGCATCATGCTGACGGTCAGCCACAGGGCGCGGCGGGTGTTGCGTTCGGCCAGCGGATTGCCGTCGTCGAAGCGGTGTTCGTGGCGACGGGCGGCGGCGAGGGCGTCCAGATGCATGGGGGTCAAAGGGTGGAGTGGATACCCCCATAGGGTATATGATCCGGCCATGGCTCATGTACACAAGCATCGAAAGCAGCTGCTGACCCGGGTGCGCCGCATCGGCGGCCAGGTGGCGGCGTTGGAGCAGGCGCTGGACAGGCCGGAGGGTGAGGCCGGCGACTGTGCGGACGTGCTGGTGCAGGTTGCCGCCGTGCGCGGTGCCGCCCACAGCCTGCTGATGGAGCTGCTGCACGAGCACCTGCAGGAACACGTGGTGGGCGCCGAAGACCCGCAGCAGCGGGCGGACGAGGCCGCGGTGCTGGTGGAATTGCTGCGCCGCTACGGCAAATAGCAGGGGTAGTGCCGGCCGCTGGCCGGCACCTGCAGGTTGCGTGCGGCGTTCATGGGGTTGCCGGCCAGCGGCCGGCACTACCCGTGCCGGTGCCGCGCGTTCCAGATGTGCGTGGCGGCGAGCAGCAGGCTGCCGGTGACGGTCATCGGCGTTTCCCAGTCGTGCGAAGGCAGCGCCAGCGGGCCGGCCAGCAGCAGGCCGAGCCCGGCGCCGGCAGTGGCCCAGGCCAGCACGGGCAGTGGGTGACGGCGCTCGGCCCGCCACAGCGCGTAGCCGGTCAGTGGCAGGGCGATGGCCACGAACAGCAGGTGCACCCATTCCGCTTCGGCCCAGGTGCCAAGCAGTGGCAGCGCGGCGGCAAGCAGCGGCAGCGCCAGGCAGTGCAGCAGGCACAGGCTGGACAGGGCGACCGCGCCAGCATCGAGCAGGGCGGCAGAAGGCGACTTCATCGGGGGAGGTTCCTTGCGCAACAATTGTTATACAGTAACATCTCCGTTCCGCAGCCAACCCGCTCCGACATGAACACTGTTTCCCGCGCCGACCGTCGCCTTCCGGTCACCGTGCTGTCCGGCTTCCTCGGGGCCGGCAAGACCACCCTGCTCAACCAGATCCTGCGCAATCGCGAGGGCCTGCGCGTGGCGGTCATCGTCAACGACATGAGCGAGGTCAACATCGATGCGCAGCTGGTGCGCGAAGGCGGCGCCGAACTGCGCCGCACCGAAGAGACGCTGGTGGAATTCAGCAATGGCTGCATCTGCTGCACGCTGCGCGACGACCTGCTGCAGGAAGTGCGGCGGCTGGCCGATGCCGGGCGCTACGACTACCTGCTGATCGAGTCGACCGGAATCGGTGAGCCGATGCCGGTGGCGGCCACCTTCGCGGTACGCGACGAGCAGGGCTTCAGCCTGAGTGACATCGCGCGCTTGGACACGATGGTGACGGTGGTGGATGGCAGTGCGTTCCTGGCCGACTTCGGTTCGACGCTGCGCCTGGCCGAGCGCGGGCAACAGGCCGGGCCGGACGATGATCGCGGTGTGGTCGACCTGCTGTGCGAGCAGGTGGAGTTCGCCGATGTGATCGTGGTCAGCAAGATCGACCAGGTGGATGACGAAGTGCTGCAGGACACGCTGGCCGTGCTGCGTGGCTTGAACCGCGACGCGAAACTGCTGCTGTCCAGCTTCGGTGATGTGCCGCTGGCCGAGCTGCTGGACACCGGCCGCTTCGATTACGAGCGTGCGCAACGTGCGCCGGGTTGGGTGAAGGAACTGCGTGGCGAGCACACGCCGGAAACCGAGGAATACGGCATCGCCAGTTTCGTCTACCGCTCGCGGCGTCCGTTCCATCCCGCGCGCTTCGCGCGCGCGCTGCAGTCGGGCATGCCCGGCGTGATCCGCAGCAAGGGCTGGTTCTGGCTGGCCAACCGCATGGACTGGGTGGGCGAGCTGAACACCGTGGGGGCCGCGACGCGGACGCAGGCGGCGGGGTTCTGGTACGCCGCGCGCGATCGCGTGCGCGCCGGGCTGGAGGACACCGCGCCGCTGCTGCCACCGACGCCGCTGCCGTACAGCGACCTGGGGTGGGCACGGCAGCAGGCCGACTGCTGGAGCGCGCCGTTGCCGGGGCTGGAAGAATTCCCGGATGCGGCCGCGCATTCGGCGATGCAGCGGCTGTGGCACCCGTTGTGGGGCGACCGCCGCCAGGAGCTGGTGGTGATCGGCGTACACATGGATGAGCGTGCGGTGCGCGCGGAACTGGATGCCTGCCTGCTCAACGAACAGGAGCTGCGTGCCGGCCCGTTGCTGTGGCATCAGCTGCCGCAGGCGTTCCCGGTGTGGAAGCGCTGAGCGGGCGTTGAGGGTGCGGGGTGTGCCGGCCAGCGGCCGGCACTGCCCGCCATGCATCCATCCACGCATGGCGTGGATCTACAAGGCGTCGCGCCACTGCCAACCATCGGCACCTACCTGCAACACCTGCGTCGGCTGTAACGCCTGCAGCAGGTGCCGGTCGTGGCTGACCATCACCAGGGCACCCGGCCACGCCGCCAGCAGCTCTTCCAGTGCCTGCAACGCGCTCAGGTCCAGTGCGTTGCCGGGCTCGTCCAGCAGCAACAGCTGCGGTGCGGGGTCGGCATACAGCACGCTGGCCAGGGCGCCTTTCACCCGTTCGCCATCGCTGAGGCTGTGGGCTGCACGCTGGATGCGCTGCGCGTCCAGCCCGAGCAGGGCCAGCCGTGTGCGCAGTTCACCGGTATCAGCCGCCGGGTTGGCGGCCTGCACGGTGTCGAGAATGCTGCACTCGCCGGACAACCCCAGCAGCTGCTGGTCGAGCAGCGCCAGCGGTGCATGGCGTTGCACGGCGCCACTGCGTGCGGGCAGCTGGCCGGCCAGCACGCGCAGCAGCGTGGACTTGCCACTGCCGTTGTCACCGACCACGGCGATGCGCTGCCCTCGACGGATCTCCAGCTGCAACGGCGCACTGCAGCCATGCGGCAGCACCAGCGAGTCCACCTGCAGCAGGCGCGCGCTGCCACGTTCGCCGTCGCCTGCAAACAGCGCCAGTTCCGGCGCGGTGTGAACTGCCGAGGCTGCAGCGCGCAGCTGATCGGCGCTGGCCTGCAGGCGCTCGGCCTGTACCTGCTGCGCGCGGCCGTGGCTGGCCTCGGCACGCTGCTTCTGCCGGCCGAGCAGGATCGGCGCCTGGTTGGCCTGCTTCGCATCGCGATTGCCGCGTGCCTGGCGTTGCTGCTGGCGCTCGTGCTGTTCGCGTGCGCTGCGTTGTTGCTGCCGGTGCTGGGCGCGCGCATGGTCGAGCTGTGCAGCAGCGGCTTCGCGTTCGGCGGCACGCGTGTCCGCGTAATGCTGCCACGGCCCGCCATAGCGATGCAGCCCGCGCGCGTCGAGTTCGGCGATCTGCTGCATCTGCGCCAGCAGCTCGCGATCGTGGCTGATTGCCAGCAGGCCGCCACGCCACTGCTGCAGGTGTTCGTACAACTGCTGGCGATGGCGTGCATCGAGGTGATTGCTGGGTTCGTCCAGGATCAGCCAATCGGCGCCGCTGGCCCAGGCGCCGGACAGCGCTACCTGCATGGCCTGGCCGCCACTGAGGCGCGCGGCGGGCTGGGCAGGATCGAGATCGTCGGGCAGCCGTAGCGCCTGCCATTGCTGCTGCAGGCGCTCGCGCAGATCCCAACGCTCGCCAACACAGGCGAAGTCGGTCTCGTCCACGCTGCCGGCTTCGATGCGTTGCAGTGCGGCCAGTTCCGGGCCTACGCCGGCCAGTTCGCCAACCGTGCCGGTAGGGGGATAGCCGGGCGTCGGCAGCAGGAACACGCGGCCGCTGCTGCGTATCTGCCCGCTGTCGGGCAGCAGGTGGCCGGCCAGCAGGCGTGCGAGCACGCTCTTGCCGGTGCCATTGGCACCCACCAGGCCGGTGGCGACCGGTTCGAAGGAAAACGACAGATCGGAAAACAGCGGGCGGCCGTCGGCCAGCCGATACGACACGCGATCGAGCGTGAGGGAATGTGTGGTCATGCGACCTCCATGGATGCCGGGTTCTCCCCTGCGCGCAGGGGCGGGAAGAGTCAGGCCGTCTAGTGGGAAGACGGCGGCATCAATGGCGCATTGGTCGCGAGCCTCTTGGAGGAATGAGCGGGCAGTATAGCGGGGCTGGCTGAATGGTCGGGTGTGGCACCGCCAGGCATGGCCGACGCTACAAGGCATCCACGCATGGCGTGGATCTACTGCACGAGGCACGCATGGCGTGGATCTACTGTGGGCCGGACATGGGGGGACCGCGACTAGGGCACGGTTTCCAGGCGGGCGCTGACGAAATCGATGAACACCCGCAGCTTCGGCAGTACGTGGCGGCCCGAGGGCCACAGCAGGTGGAAGATGCCGCAGGAATGCACGTGTTCGTCCAACACGGTGACCAGGCGACCGTCGGCCAGCGCATCGCGCACCGAGTGCACCGGTACGAAGGCCAGGCCGACGTGGCGCAACGCCAGCGCCACCCGCGCCTCGATGGTGTTGGCCACCATGTGTACCGGCAGCTCCTGCGGGGTTTCCTCATCGGGCCAGTGGATCGGCCACAGTTCCAGCTTGCCGGTACTGGGGAAGCGGTAGTGCAGCAACGTGTGCTGCAACAGGTCGGCCGGCGTGCGTGGCGTGCCGCGGCGCTGCAGGTACGCCGGCGAGGCAACGATGCGGCGTGGAAAGACGCCCAGGCGACGTGCGTTCATGCGTGAATCGCTGGGCTCGCCGACACGCAGCACGGCGTCGAAACCCTCCTCGATGACGTCGACCAGCCGGTCGCTGAAATCCAGGTCGAGGCGGATGTCCGGATACGCCGCCATGAATTCGGCCATCAACGGCAGGGTGAGGTCGCCCACCAACGGCAGGCCGATGCGCAGCGTGCCGCGAGGCGTGGCGTGCGGCTGTGCCAGTTCGGTGCGCGCGGCATCGCGCTCGTCGAGGATGCGCCGGCAGCGCGCCAGGAACAGTTGGCCCTCGGCGGTGAGGGTGATGCTGCGCGTGCTGCGATGGAACAGGCGCACGCCCAGTGCATGCTCCAGCCGGGCAACGCACTTGCCGGCGGCCGAGGCGGAGATGCCCTGCAGGCGCCCGGTCTCGACGAAGCTGCGGGTGTCGGCGGCGTGCACGAAGGTCTGCAGGTTGGCGAGGTTGTCCAGGACTGACATGGGCGTACGGGCAATGAAAGCAGCAGGGTAGGGGCGCGTGATCGCGACGGGCGGCGCCGCCACCGCAACACTGTGGTGCGGGGCGGGTCGCCGGCCGTTGCGGCCTTGCAGTTCCGGGCATGATGCCGATTGCGGACTGCACGGTCCATGATGCCCGGAGCGGCAACCGGCTTTTTGCGCCGTGCCGTGCTGCCTAACGTGGCGGGCCTCTCCCCACGGATCACCGCGATGAATGCCGTTCTTTCCCTTGAACCCGCGCCGACGCTGCCTTCGGTGCAGCGGCTGCTGCAGCAGGTCCACCCGCTGCGCCTGGTCGGCGCGGTGGTGCTGGTGCGCGAGCACGGCGTGCTGCGCCATGCCAGCGCGACCGGGCTGGCTGATCGCGAGTCGGCGATGCCGATGCGGCGCGACCAGCTGTTCCGGCTGTCATCGGTCAGCAAGCCGCTGCTGACCACGGTGTTCCTGCGCCTGGTGGCCGAAGGCGTGCTCGACCTCGATGCACCGGTGCAGCGTTGGTTGCCGGAGTTCCGCCCGGCGCTGGCCGATGGCCGCATGCCGCCGATCAGCCTGCGCCAGCTGCTCAGCCACAGCAGCGGGCTGGGCTACCGCTTCCTGGAAGCCGATGCGGAGGGCCCCTATGCGCGCGCTGGGGTCAGCGATGGGCTGGATGCGAACCCGCTTTCCCTGGCCGAGAACGTACGCCGGATCGCGCAGGCACCGCTGCTGTTCGAGCCGGGCAGCCAATGGCTGTACTCGTTGGGCGTGGATGTGGCCGGTGCGGTGGCCGAAGCGGCGACCGGTGAAACGCTGCAGGTGCTGCTCGAGCGTTTGCTGGCCGCCCCCTTGGGCCTGCGTGATACCGCGTTCGCCACGCGCGAGGGTGCGCGGTTGGCCACGCCCTATGTGAGCGACACGCCGCAGCCGCATCGCCTGCGCGAAGGCGAGGTGGTCGCGCCGTTCGAAGGTACGGTCGGCATCGAGTACAGCCTTGCGCGTGCCCTTGATGCCAGCCGTTTTGCTTCCGCCGGCGCCGGCCTGGTGGGGACTGCCGATGAGGTGATGGTGGTGCTGGAGGCCTTGCGTGATGTGCAGCGCTCCGGCCTGCTGCCGCCCGCGCTGGCGGCAGAGATGGCCAGCCCGCAGGTGGGCGAGCAGGGGCCGCCGGAACCGGCCGGCTGGGGCTTCGGGCTGGGCTTTGCGCTGCTGCGCGATGCCACTGCCAGCGGAACGCCGCAGCGCGAAGGGACTTGGCGCTGGGGCGGCGCCTATGGGCACAGCTGGTTCGTCGACCCGTCGCGTGGGCTGAGCGTGGTGGCACTGACCAACACGCTGTACGAAGGCATGGATGGGGCCTTCGTCGATGAGTTGCGTGATGCGGTGTACGCCGATCTGGAGACCGTGCGATGAGCGGCCATGCCATCGATGCGGCCAGCCCGGCCGGTGAGGCCACGCGTCTGCCATGGGCGGGCCTGCTGGCGTTGGCCGGCGGTGGCTTCATCACCCTGCTGACCGAGACCCTGCCGGCCGGTGTACTGCGTCCGATGGGCGACAGCCTGGGCGTGAGTGATGCGGCGGTCGGCCAGCTGGTGAGCGTGTATGCGCTGGGCTCGGTGATGGCCGCGCTGCCGATGACCGCGCTGACCCAGCGCATGCCGCGGCGTCCGCTGTTGTTGGCCGCCATTGCCGGTTTCGTGGTGGTCAACACGCTGACCGCGCTGAGCAGCAGTTACGCGCTGATCCTCGCCGCGCGCTTCCTGGCCGGCGTGAGCGGTGGCCTGCTGTGGTCGCTGGTAGCCGGTTACGCCGCGCGCATGGTGGTGCCGTCGTTGCAGGGGCGGGCCATCGCGGTGGCGATGGTGGGTTCGCCGTTGGCGCTGTCACTGGGAGTGCCGGCAGGTACGCTGCTCGGCCAGCAGATCGGCTGGCGCTGGGCGTTCGCATTGATGAGCGTGCTGGGCGTGGGTCTGCTGGCATACGCGCGCTGGACACTGCCGGCGCTGCCGGCGGCCGGTGCCGGCCAGCGCACCTCGCTGGCTACGGTCTGGCGGATGCCCGGCGTGCGCAGCACGCTGCTGGTGATGGTGCTGTACGTGCTGGCGCACAACGTGCTGTACACCTACATCGAACCGCTGGCGGTCGATGCGGGTGCCGGTGCGTGGCTGGACCGGCTGCTGCTGGCGTTTGGCGTGGCGGCGATTGCCGGCATCGGGATTGCTGGCTGGGGTGTGGATCGCCACCTGCGTGCGCTGGTGTGGGCGGCGGTGATCGGCTTCATCGTGCCGGTACTGACGTTGCTGGTATGGCCGGGTGCGGCGACCGCGCTGCTGCTGGCGACGATCCTGTGGGGCGTGGCGTTCGGCGCGGTGCCAACGTTGTTCCAGACCGCACTGGCACGCCGTGCGGGTGCCGCCGCAGACCTGGCACAGTCGATGCTGGTGACCGGCTGGAACCTGGCCATTGCTGCCGGCGGCGTGGCAGGCGGCGTGCTGCTGCAGGCCAGCGGCACGAGCCAGCTGGGATGGCTGCCGTTGCTGTTGCTGGCGGTGACCGTGGCGTGGCTGCTGGCACGGCCGAAGGCGTGGGCGTAGTCGGCCGATCAGTGTCACGTGGTGCCGGCCAGCGGCCGGCACTACCGTGGTCCGCGCCATCCACGCATGGCGTGGAACTACCGAGCGCAGCGACCCGCGTTTGCTTTTGCTTTCTTCTGTTGATTCCGTGGTGGGACGCAGCCGGAACCTGTCAGAGGCCGGGGCGGTCGGGTTCGCGGGGGTGTCCGCGGCATGGATGCCGCGGCCAAGCCCCCATGGATGGGTTTACGGCGTCCCCCGCGAACCCGACCGCCCCGGCCAACTCCGGGATAGCTGTACGCGAACCACCACGAGGGGCTCTGCCGTTGGCCGTCCTACTCGATCCCCTCACGCTCGATCGGCACGCTGCGCGGGTTCTGCATGTGTTCGCGTGCTGCGCCGTACTGCTGCTGCCGCTTGTGATGGAAAGCGACGAATTCATCACGCGGCAGCGGCCGCGAGAACAGCCAGCCCTGACCGAATTCCACGTGCCGGCTGTGCAGGTAGGCCAGCTGCGCTTCGGTTTCCACGCCCTCGGCCACCACCCACAGGCCCAGCTCCTTGGCCATGTCGATGATGTGCGGCGTGACCGGGCTGGTCGCGCTTTCGGTATCGATCGCATCGATGAACGACTTGTCGATCTTCAGCGCGTCCAGTGGCAGCTGCTCCAGGTACTGCAGGCTGGAGAAGCCGACGCCGAAATCGTCGATGGCCACGCTGTGGCCGGCGCGGCGGGCGGCGGCGAGCATGGTGCGTGCGCGGTCCAGGTCGAGGAAGCCGCGTTCGGTGGCCTCCATCCAGATCTGCTGCGGCAGGATGCCGCTGCCGGCCATGTGTCGGGCAATCATCTTCAGGGCGCGGCCGCTGCTGATGTCCTCGGCGGCGAGGTTGATCGCGATGTGCGCGCTGCGGTCGGCCACCAGCAGCTCGCGCATGTCGCGCACCACGTTCTCGATCACCAGGTCGGTGACGTCGGCGATCATGCCGGCCTCCTCGGCCAGCGGAATGAACAGGTCGGGCCGCACCTGGGTGCCATCCGGGCGTTGCCAGCGCACCAGTGCCTCGGCGCCGACGCAGATGCCGGTGTCCAGTTCGATGATCGGCTGGTAATGCAGGTACAGCTCGCGGCGGCGGATGGCGGTGGCCAGTTCACCGCGCAGCGACAGGCGGCGCCGCGACAGCCAGATCACCAGGCCGGCACCGGCGGCGGCCAGCAGCAGGCCCACCGGCACGTACAGCCACGCCTGCTGGCGGAACGCCGCGGCCAGCGCGGTGCGCGGCGTGGTGGCGATGGCCAGCCATTCCTCGTTGCGCGCGGTGGCGAACAGGGTGCTGTGATCCAGGCCTTCGCCGGGGTCGCGCAGCAGTGCCTGCAGCAGGTCCGGATCCAGGCCTGGCTGTTGGGCCAGCAGGCGTCCATCGGGGCTGGCCAGCGCCAGCCGCACGTTCGGGTCGGCAATGACATCGACGAAGCGGCGCGGGTCCACCAGTGCGTCGTAGGACCCATACAGGACCGCGAGCACCTGGCGGCGCCCGCTGTTTTCCGGGCGCACATCCACCGCGATGCCGGCGCCATCGCTGGTGACGTGGTCCGGCGTGGGCTGATCCACGTCGGACAGGAACGGTCCCCACGAGGTGCAGCGCAGCTTGCCGCCTTCGAAGTAGCCCATCTGGTCGATCGATGGGGTGGTCATGACCAGGGTCTGCAGGCGCCGGATGTGCTCGGGACTGCAGGGTACGTAGCCACCGGCCTCGGCCGATTTCAGTGCCGCCAGCGCTTCCTGGTAGGACAGGTCGGAGCGGCGCAGGGTACGGTCGGCAATGTCGCGCAGGCGCTGCTGTTCGACGCTGATCGCGCGGTCCCAGGTGGCATAGGCCATGACCGCGATCGGCACCGCAGCGGCCAGCAGCGCCAGCGCGGTGCCGCCGATGATGACGCGCAGGCGGCTCATGGCCGGGGCTCCAGCGGGGCGGGCGGGGCAGGGCACATGGTCGGGCCGGTCCTTGGGCAGGTGCGGCTATCTGAGCATGGCGCTGGGCCGGGCGGAATGGGATCAATACGGTATTCGGTCACATTGTGGTGAAAGCGGCCGACTTTGACGTAATAGGTCCGTCCGGCGCTGGCGCTTGGCGCCGTGGAGGACTACCGTCGGATGCTTCGCCCGTCCCTTAGCCCGCGCCCATGACCGAGCCCGCAACGCCCCCCGAGCACCTGCGCCGCAGCCTGTCCAACCGCCACCTGCAACTGATCGCCATCGGCGGTGCCATCGGTACCGGCCTGTTCATGGGGTCAGGCAAGACCATCAGCCTGGCCGGCCCGTCCATCGTCTTCGTCTACCTGATCATCGGCGCGATGCTGTTCTTCGTGATGCGCGCGATGGGCGAGCTGCTGCTGTCCAACCTGCAGTACAAATCCTTCATCGATTTCTCCACTGACCTGCTCGGCCCGTGGGCCGGGTTCTTCTGTGGATGGACCTACTGGTTCTGCTGGATCGTCACCGCCATTGCCGACGTGATCGCGATCGCCGCCTATGCGCAGTTCTGGTTCCCCGGGCTTGAAGCCTGGAAACCGGCGCTGGCCTGCGTGATGCTGCTGCTGGCGTTGAACCTGGTGACGGTGAAGCTGTTCGGTGAAATGGAATTCTGGTTCGCGCTGATCAAGATCGTGGCGATCTGCGCGTTGATCATCACCGGCGCCGGGCTGGTGGCGTGGGGCTTCACCTCGCCCAGTGGTCACACCGCATCGCTGTCGAACCTGTGGAATGACGGCGGCATGTTCCCGATGGGACTGGTCGGCTTCTTCGCCGGTTTCCAGATTGCGGTGTTCGCCTTCGTCGGCATCGAGCTGGTGGGCACCACCGCCGCCGAAACCGCCGACCCCGAGCGCAACCTGCCCAAGGCGATCAACTCGATCCCGGTGCGCATCATCATCTTCTACGTGCTGGCGCTGATCGCGATCATGGCGGTGACCCCGTGGCGCCAGGTGGTGCCGGACAAGAGCCCGTTCGTGCAGCTGTTCGTGCTGGCCGGCATTCCCGCCGCCGCCAGCCTGATCAACTTCGTGGTGCTGACCTCGGCCACGTCTTCGGCCAACAGCGGCATCTTCTCCACCAGCCGCATGCTGTACGGCCTGGCCGAAGAGGGCCACGCCCCGCGCGGGCTGTCGAAGCTGTCACGCGCCGCGGTGCCGGCCCGCGGCCTGCTGTTCTCATGCCTGTGCCTGCTGGGCGGCACGCTGCTGATCTACCTGATTCCCAACCTGGTGACTGCCTTCACCCTGGTGACGACGCTGGCGACGGTGCTGTTCATCTTCGTCTGGTCGCTGATCCTGGTGGCCTACATGGCCTATCGCCGCCGCTACCCGGAGCGCCACGCTGCATCGATCTTCAAAATGCCCGGCGGCGTTGCGATGTGCTGGGCCTGCCTGGTGTTCTTCGCCGGCGTGCTGGTGCTGCTGAGCCTGCAGGGCGACACCCGCCAGGCGCTGATCGCCAGCCCGGCGTGGTTCGTGCTGCTGGGCGTGGGGTATTGGGTACGGCGGAGGGCTGCGAAGTAACCCGGCGTTTTCGTTCCATTGATTGATCCACTGTCTCCGGACGTTTCATCCACGCATGGCGTGGATCTACTGCCCGCTGCCGGGAACTGTCGAAGGCGGGGTGGGTCCGGTTGTGGGGGGCGTGAGCCGCATGGATGCGGCGACCGAGCTTACATGGACGTACTTGCAGCGTCCCCCACAACCGGACCCACCCCGCCTCCTCGCAGGAAAACGGCTGTTGCTGTTGAGGTTGCCGGCCAGCGGCCGGCACTACCGCAGGTGCAGGGCGCAGCCCTGCCGACCCCCATTCACCCAACATTAGCGGGCGCGGCCGGATCATCCGGCCGCCATGTCCCGTCGCCCCCTCCTGCTCGCGCTGTTGCTGCTGCCCAGCCTGTGGCCCGGGCTGGCCGCCGCGCGCACCGTCTATCGCTGCGTGCAGGGCAACACCGTCAGCCTGGCCACCGCCCCGGAACCGGGCTCGCGCTGTACCGCCAGGGAGATCGACGACAACGCCATCCAGACCCCGAACCTATGGGGCAACATGGGCGTGTTCAGCGGCGTGTTGTACGAACGCGAACAGGACGGGGCGATGGTCTACTCCACGCGCAACCTGCCTGGCTCGCGAGTGTTCCTGAAGTTCACCGTGGCCACGCCGCCGGGCGAGCCGGCGCACGAAGGCCTGGGCAAGGTCGGCACGCCGCAGCTGGCGCAGCACGCCAGGCAGTTCAAGGCCGCAGCCAAGGCCACCGGCGTCGATGATGCCTGGCTGCGTGCCATCGCCCACGCCGAAAGCAATTTCGACGCGCTGGCGGTATCCAGCAAGGGCGCACAGGGGGTGATGCAGCTGATGCCCGATACCGCGCAGGAATACGGGGTGAGCGATCCGTTCTCGCCGCAGCAGTCGATCGAGGGCGGCGCGCGCTACATGCGCGCGCTGCTGCGCCGCTACAACGGCGACCGCCCGTTGGCGGCGGCCGCCTACAACGCGGGCATCGGTGCGGTCACCCGCTACAAGGGCGTACCGCCCTATGCCGAAACCCTGGCCTACGTGGACAAGGTGATGGCGCTGTACGCGCGCTACCGTGAAGCGATGGGCATCCGTACCGAGGTGCCGGCGCGCTAGCAGGCACTCAGCGCGAGGTGGAAGTGCTGACCAGGTCGTAGCGCTCGATGCGGCCGACACGTGCTACCTCGGCCTGTACATCCGCGCGCTGCTTGAGTGCGCGCCAGGCGGCATCGATGCGTACGTCGCCCGGCAGTGACGGATAGGTGCGCATGTCCTGCAGGCTGGCCAGGGTTTCACCGCGTTCAACCGGCGAGCGCAGCTGTTCGATCAGCACGGCGGCGGCCCCGTCCAGGTTGCCTTCCTCCAGCAGCATTTCGCGATGGAACAGGCGGGCATCATCGCGCTGGGCCAGGATCACCGCGCGCGCCGCATCGCGTGCCTTGGCATCGCCACGCTCGCGGGCGGCGGCGAACTGCAGCAGCGCCTGCGCAGCCTTGCCGTAGCCAGCGAGCCCCGGCATGTCATTCACTGCCTGCGCAGCGTCCTGCATGCGGCCCAGCGAACTGAACACGAAACCGACATTCATCTGGTGCTCGACACCATCCGGGCCGAGCGCGCCGATGCGTGCGGCCTGCTTCGCGGTGGCCAGCGCCTCATCGGTGCGGCCCAGCCGGCGCAGCGCGGTGAGCCGGCTGTTGAGCAGCCAGGCCACCCATTCCGCTTCCGCGGCGGAAGGCGATTCGCCGTTGCTCGCCGCACCAGCCATGCCCTCGGTCAACGACAGCACTTCCTCGTTGCGGTCCAGCATCAGCAGGGTGGTGCTGAACTCGGCCATGCGCGCATCCAGTGCGCGGTCGAGCAGGCCGGAGACGCGCAGTTGATCGAGGTGGCGCTGTGCCGCCTGCACCGGATCGAAGCGCGCATCGCCGCGATCGACATAGCGGTCGAAGCGCTTGTCGCTGCGCAGGCGGATGATCTCGGCCGGGCTGTCGATGCGCGCCAGCGTGGCTGGGATGCCGTCACCACGCCCGTTGTCGGCCTGCAGCGTGGCCAGCGCCAGCCACAGCCCGGTGGGTTCCAGGCCGCCACTCTTCCAGCCGTTGTCGAACAGCGCCTGCAGCAGGTCCATGCGCTTCTGTGGCTGGTCACGCAGGCGGTACTGCAGGTAGTTGATGGCGTGGTGATCGACCGGCAGCGGTGCGTCGGCATGCTGCAGTGCCTTCACCAGGAAGGTGGTGGCTGCGGCCGGCTGGTTGTCCGACAGTTCCACCGACACCTGGGTGAGCAGGACCTGGGCATCCTCCGGCAGGGCCTCCTGCGCCCGCTGCAGGTAGCGGCGGGCCTGGTCCGGCTTCTTCTGCATCAGCGCGGTCCAGCCGGCCACCTGCGCGGCGCGGCCACGATGCTCGGCATCGAAGTCGTCCAGCAGCGGATCCTCCATCAGCCGCTCCATGCTGATCAGTGCGCCCAGCGTATTGCCGCTGCGTGCCTGCTGGATCGCTTCATCCCAGCGCGTGGCGTACGCCGCGTGTACTGCATCGGCGGTGGCGGAGGGCTTCTGCGGGGCCACCGTGATCGAGGCGGAGGCGGACGCGCTGGCCAATGCGGCCAGCAGCAGGGCGGCCAGGGGGATGATGCGGGGCATGGAGGATCTCCATCCGTGGGAACCGCATTGAACCTGCTGCAGCCAGTGAGAACAAGCAGGGCGCATGGAACTCTGCTGTTCCCCCGTACGATTGGCCGTGGCGGATCGCACCTTCACCGTCTATTGTCGGTGCCTCTTCAGGCAGGAGCAGCGCAGCACGATGGCACGGTGGCAATGGATGGTGGCAGGGGTGGCGTCTGCAACGGCGGTGGCATTGGCAGCGACCTGGTGGGAGACGCCGCTGCACACGCTGGCCGAGCCTGCGGGCCCGGCGCCCACGCCATTGGCCTGGACCGCACAGATCGAGCCGTTGGCCGGTGACGGCCATCCCGGTGACCGGGACGGTGGATCCGCGCAGGCGCGTTTCGCCGATCCCTACGCGCTGCTGCGCGGTGCCGATGGCAGCATCTACTTCACCGATGCCGGCGACAACAACCGCATCCGTCGCCGACTGCCCGATGGCCGCATCGAAACCGTGGCCGGGCAGGGCGAGGGACGCGTCGACGGCCCGGCACTGCAGGCCAGTTTCAATACCCCCTCGGGCATTGCCGCCGACGCGCAGGGCAACCTGTATGTGGCCGACACCGGCAACCACGCGATCCGCCGCATCGGCACCGATGGCCAGGTGACCACGCTGGCCGGTGGCGAACAGGGCCATGCAGATGGCCCCGGCGCGCAGGCCCGCTTCGATGCGCCGATGGGCATCGCAGTGGATGCGCAGGGCCAGGTCTACGTGGCCGATACGTTCAATGATCGCATCCGGGTGATCGGCACCGATGGCAGCGTGCGCACCCTGGCCGGTGGTGATCGGCCGGGCCTTGCCGATGGCGTGGGCGCCGCTGCGCGTTTCGATACGCCGGTGGCGCTGGCCTTCGACGCGCAGGGTGCGTTGCTGGTGGCCGATCTGTTCAACAACGCGGTGCGCCGGGTGGCGGCCGATGGCACGGTCAGTACGGTGGTCGCCGCCGGTGGCGTGATCAATGGGCCGCTGTCGCTGGCTACCACCCACGATGGCGTGCTGTACGTGGGTGACCTGGATGGCCGCATCGTGCAGGTGACGCCGCAGGGCCACCAGATCGCGCTGGTCGGCAATGGCCGCCTGCCGCGCCTGGCCCGCCCCAGTGGCCTGGCGATGGATGCCGATGGCAGCGTGCTGGTGGCCGACGCCGCCAGCTACCGCCTGCACCGCCTGCGCCCGTTGCCGGTGGGTGACCTGCCGGCGCCGGCGCTGGTCGGCCCGGCCGCTGATGCCGCGTTGCCGAAGACCGGGGGCCGTTGGCCGCTGGCACCGCAGGAGGGCTGGCACGAAGTGGTCGGTACGCTGGGCGAAGTGCGTGGCAACTTCAGCGGCGAGAGCCGCCACCACCTGCACGGCGGCTTCGATGTACGCGGTGATGTGGGACAGACCGTGCTGGCGATCGCCGACGGCAAGATCAGCAGCCCGGTGGCGGCCTGGAACCTGGGCGAGCAGGCCGAGGGCCTGGCCGTGGATCGTCTCAAGTACATCCACATGCGGGTCGGCCGCAGCCCGCGCGACCAGCCGTTCGATGCGCGCTGGCAGGTGTTGTATGACGAGCAGGGCAAGCTGGAACGGATGCGTGTGCGCCGTGGCATGCGCATCCACGTCGGTGACCGCCTGGGCAGCATCAACAACCAGGCGCACGTGCATCTGGCGGTGGGTACCGGCGGTTTCGAGACCAACGCGGTGGCGCTGGGCTTCCACAACTACGCCGACCACTTCGCGCCGCGCATCACCGATGTGGCCCTGCTGGACGACAACGACCAGCCGATGGCGGCGGGCAGCGACGGCGTAGTGATGGTGGCGCGCCAGGGCCGCGGCGTGCAGATCGTGATCGAGGCCTGGGACCAGGTCGACAACAACCTGCCGCGTCGCCGCCTGGGCATGTACCAGGTGGGCTACCAGATCCTCGATGCCGCTGGACAGCCGCTGCAGGGCTACGAGCAGCCGCGCTGGAACATCGTGTTCAACCGCATGCCGCCGCAGAAGGAAGCGGTGCGCGTGGCCTACGCACCGGACAGCGGCATCACCGTGCATGGCAGCGCGGTCACCCGTTTCCGCTACCTGGCCACCAACACCGTGCGTGACGGCCTGATGGAGACCGGGCGCTGGCAGCCGGCGGCGCTGCCGCCGGGCGAGTACATCGTGCGCGCCAGCGTGCGCGACTACAGCGGCAACGAAGGCGTCGGCCCGCGCGAGATCAGAGTACGGCTGCTGCCATAGCGGCAGCCGGGGCGCCGCAGCGTTCGCGTTCGGCGTCCATGTCCTCCAGCGGCCGCACCTCGATGCTGCCGAAGCGCGCCCAGGGGAAGTCGCGGGCGATGCGCATGGCTTCGTCGCGGTCGCGGGCGACGATCAGGTTGAAGCCGGCCAGCAGTTCGCGGGTTTCGGCGAACGGGCCATCGAGCACACGGCTGTGGCCATCGCGCACACGCAGGGTCTGCGCGGTGTCGACCGGCTGCAGCTTCTGCGCGGCCAGCAGCGTGCCTTCGGCCTGCAGCTTGTCGGCGTGGGCGAGGCAGTCGCGCATCAGCGCGTTGAATTCTTCGGTGGGCAGGGCCTGCAGCAGGGCAGGCTCGATATAGATCAGAAGCAGGTACTGCTGCATGGCACGGTCCTGGCGGGGGCGGGGTGCCCATGATGGCGCAGGTTTGTCTGCCGGCATGCTGCAGCGCGAAAAGCCGCCTGCGGCGGGCGAACGGCGAACGGCGGAGCCCCTCCGTGGTGGGGTGGGTTGGTCGCTGAAAGCTGGGTTTCTGCGGGTGGGCCGGGCGGGTGGGATTGGCGGGGACGCCGTGAATCCGTCCGTGGAGGCTTAGCCGCGCCATCCATGGCGCGGATACCCCGCCAATCCCACCCGCCTGACCCCTGACAGATTCCGGTCGCCGAACCACCACGGGAAATCAACAACAAGAGCGAAAGCGGGTCGCTTCGCTCGCAAAGCCGAGGCCGCCAGCCAACCGCCGTTGCTGTTGCTTTTGTTTTTTTTCTTGATCTTCCCGTGGTGGAACGGAGACAGGAACTTGTCCAAGGCCGGGTGGGTAGGCGGGGCGGGGGTGTCCGCGGCATGGATGCCGCGGCCAAGCCCCCAGGGACGGGTTTACGGCGTCCCCCGACCCGCCTACCCACCCGGCCAAACCCATGAACCCGAGCTTTTCAGCGACCAACCCACCCCCACCACGGAGGGGCTCCGCCGTTCGCCGATCGCCGCCGAAGGCGCGCTTTCCACGGAAGAAATAATTTTCAGAAGACGTGTCGATTCCCAGCCCCCTGGTTCGTTGTACCCAGTGAAGGGCACGCACCACGCGTCCCCACGGGAGACCTCAATGAAAGTGATGGTGATCGTGAAGGCCAACGCCGACTCCGAAGCCGGCCGCATGCCCAGCGAACAGGAACTGTCCGAAATGGGCACCTTCAACGAACAACTCGTGGCCGCCGGCATCATGCTGGCCGGTGAAGGGCTGCACGCCACCCAGCGCGGCCGCCGTATTCACTTCGGCGGCGCGGCACCCAAGGTCGAGGCCGGTCCGTTCGGTCCTGCCAGCGAACAGATCGCCGGCTTCTGGCTGTGGGAGGTGCGGTCGCTGGACGAGGCGGTTGAATGGGCCAGCCGCGCGCCGTTCGGCAGTGGCGGCACGCTCGAATTGCGTCCCTTGATCTCCGCTGAAGACTTCGGCGAAGCCTTCACCCCTGAATTACAGCAGCAGGAACAGCGTCTGCGTGCACAGCTGGAAGGTTGACCCGATTCATCTCCCTGCCGGGCACGACCCGGCGCTACTGCCCTGAACCACACCACGGAGTATTGCCATGAGACTGATTCCCTTCCTCGGCTTCAGCGGCCAGGCCCACGACGCGATGGCGTTCTACGCCAAGGCACTCGGTGGCCAGGTCACCTCGGAAATGAAGTACCGCGACATGCCGCCGTCCGATGGCATGCCCGGCTGCAACGAGATGCCGGCGCAGACCCTGGACCACGTTGCGCACAGCCAGCTGGAGATCGGCAACGCCATCGTGATGGCGGCCGATGGCCCCGGCGGCGGCGAGGGTGGCTCGACCACCATCAATGTCGACGTCGACAGCATTGAAGAAGCCGAACGCGTATTCGCCGCGCTGGCCGAGGGTGGCCAGGTGCAGATGCCGATCGCCGAAACGTTCTGGGCACACCGCTGGGGCATGCTGATCGACCGCTACGGCAAGCCGTGGATGGTCAACTGCATGAAGCAGCCCTGATCCCGTCTCTTTCATCTACCCAGGAGCTTTACCGATGAGTGCACCGCAACCGCAGATGATCTTCGTCAACCTGCCCGTGCAGGATCTGAACGCGTCCAAGGCCTTCTTCGCCGCGTTGGGCTACAGCTTCAACCCGACCTTCACCAATGACGATGCGGCCTGCATGGTGATCAGCGAGAGCATCTTCGTGATGCTGCTGACCCAGCCGTTCTTCAAGCAGTTCACCACCAAGTCGATTGCTGACGCGCATCAGCAGACCGAGGTGATCACCTGCCTGTCGGCCGACAGCCGCAAGGCCGTGGACGTGATGGTGGACAAGGCACTGGCGGCCGGCGCCAGCGAACCGCAGCCCGCGCGCGACTACGGTTTCATGTACCAGCGTGGCTTCCAGGATCTGGATGGCCATCTCTGGGAAATCGCACACATGGACGGCGAGCCGGGCTGACGGCCGCCGCAGGGAGAACCCGCATGGCTTACGTGGATGCTTACGTGCTGCCGTGCCCGCAGGACAAGGTGGCGGCCTACCGCCGCCTTGCCCGCAAGGCCGGCGCGGTGTGGAAGGACCATGGCGCGCTGCAGTACATGGAATGCGTAGCCGACGATGTGGAACCGGGCAAGAGCACCTCGTTCCCGCGCGCGGTCAAGGCGAAGCCGGGCGAGACGGTGATCGTTGCCTTCGTGGTGTTCCGCTCGCGCGCGGCACGCGACCGCATCAACGCAAAGGTGATGGCCGACCCGCGGCTGGCGTCGCTGGGCCCGAAGGACATGCCGTTCGATACCCGGCGCATGTTCTGGGGCGGCTTCAAGCCGATTGTTGAAGCGTGAGCTGCGGCGCTTGTGCAGGCCGGGCGTGCGTGCTGTGATCGGCGCATGCTCGAGCCCGCACTGACGCAGCGTCTGGAAACCCTCTGGCGGATGGAGTCGCCAGTGCTGATCGCGCGCCTGGCGCGGCTGCTCGGTGGCGATGTCGGCCGTGCCGAGGAACTGGCCCAGGACACCTGGCTGGCCGCGCTGGAGCGTTGGCCGGAGCAGGGCATCCCGGACAACCCCGGAGCCTGGCTGATGACCACCGCGCGCAACCGTGCCATCGATGTGCTGCGCCAGCACCAGCGGGTGGCGCAGCAGCACGCGCAGTGGGGCGAGGAACTGCATCCGGCGGCGCTGCCGGCACCCGATGACACCCAGGCGCTGGAGGATGACCTGGGCGATGACCTGCTGCGGCTGATGTTCGTGGCCTGCCATCCCGTGCTGCCGGCCGATGCGCGCGTGGCACTCACCCTGCGCCTGCTCGGTGGCCTGACCACCATCGAGATCGCGCGTGCGTTCCTGCAGCCGGAGCCGACCATCGCCCAGCGCATCGTGCGCGCCAAGCGCACCCTGGCGCAGAAGCCGGTGCCCTATGAAGTGCCGCGCGCGGAGGCGATGCCGGAGCGCCTGGCCTCGGTGCTGGAGGCGATCTATCTGGTGTTCAACGAAGGCTATGCGGCCAGTGCCGGTGATGACTGGATGCGCCCGGCGCTGTGCGAGGAAGCGCTGCGGCTGGCCCGCATCCTGGCGCATCGGTTGCCGGTGGCGCCGGTGCTGGGCCTGCTGGCGTTGATGGAACTGCAGGCCTCGCGCGCAGCGGCGCGCGTGGATGCGCAGGGTGCACCGGTGCTGCTGGACCAGCAGAACCGTGCGCGTTGGGATTGGCTGCAGATCGACCGCGGGCAGCAGGTGCTGGCGCGCGCGTTGGCCATCGGTGGCGACCAGGACCCCTATGTGCTGCAGGCGCGCATCGCGGCCTGCCATGCGGCTGCGCGTCGCGCTGACGCCACCGATTGGCCGCGTATTGCTGCGCTCTATACACAGCTGCTGCAGGTGCAACCTTCGCCGGTGGTGGCATTGAACCGGGTGGTGGCGATCCTGCGCAGCGACGGTGCCTTCGCCGCGTGGGCGCAACTGCAGCCACTGCTGGTCGATCCGCGCCTGCGCGACTACGCGCCGCTGCAGGTGGTGCGCGGCGAGCTGCTGCAGGCACTGGGACGGGAGCAGGACGCGCGCGATGCATTTGCCGAAGCCTTCCGGCTCAGCCAGAACCAGGCCGAGCGCGGACTGCTGCGGCAACGGGCGGGCCTGCCCCCCACGGAGTGAACCGACAAAGGCAGCACTTGTCGGCGGGCCCGTGAGCGGCTATGTTTCGCGCCCAGCGGACGCATGAGCGTCCGCGACCCGTGCGTATTGACCGAGGAGCGGTTGGATGTATTCAAGGACGAAGAGCGCATCGCGCGCTTTTGCGCGCCTGCTTGCCTGTGCCCTGTGCCTGGCCGTATGGCCGATGGCCGTGCAGGCCGCGGACAAATCGCAGCAGGCCTATTGGGCCGGTTTTGCCTATACCGCTGACGCCGCCGCCGTGCAGGCGACCACGCCGCATGCGCATGCGGTGCTGGAACGGCGTGGCCTGGTCCCGCTGAACCAGACGCTGGCGCAGTCGCTCAAGCGCCGCGCACCGGCCCACCTGGAGCTGATCGACCAGCCGGTGGCGATGCTCGACGGCACCACCAGCGCGACCGTGCTGGCCGCAGCGCTGGACCGTGAACTGGTCTCGGTCGAGCCGATCGGCGACCAGTACAAGGTGCTGGTGGAAGTGGCGCTGCAGGCGCTGTTCTTCGACTTCCGCGAGCGCCAGGTGATCGCCTCCTATCCGCTCACCCTGCAGCGCATCGACGTGCAGGACTACCGTCCGGACAACGACGATATCGACGCGATCGTCGCCGATCTGCTGTACGGCGGCGCCGATACCAGCCTGTCGCAGGTACTGGCGGCCAGCCTGGCGCAGGCCCGGCTGCCCGACGCCGCTGTGCGTCGCCTGCAGGTGGGTGGGGTGACCCTGTCCGACGCGGTGCGCGCCAAGCTGCCCGACCCGAAGTGGGACGCGCCGCTGCGCGCCACCCTGGCCCATGAGCTGTCCAAGACGCTGTCGTCCAACACCGGCGTCGGCCTGCTGCCGCCGGCCTCGGGCCAGGCGATCGGTGGTGCGATGGCCGCCCGCTTTGCCGACGGCAAGGTCTACCAGCTGAAGATTCCCGAACCCGACTACGTCATCAACCTGCAGGTCGATGCACTGAAGAACGGTGTGATCGAGGAAACCCCGGCAATGAAGACGATGCTGTTCGGCGCCTTCTTCACCGCCAAGGTGACCGAACCGTTCTCGGGCAAGGTCTATTTCGAACAGCCGCTGCGCAAGGGGGCCACCAAGGTGGTGCCGGTCACGCAGTGGCAGGTCGACCAGTGGTCGGCCAGCTACGAAACCCTGCTGGCCGGCTTCGACGCCTTCGCCGGCGCCGCCGCCAAGCGAGCGGACTCGCGCGCCTGGCTGGACGAACAGAAGCCGGGCGGCCGCCCGTTGCAGCAGCAGACCCAAGCCCTCCAGGAGTTGATCAAGTCATGTCGTTGATGCGTACCATCCTGCTCATCCTCATCGCGCTGGTGGTGGCCTCGCCGGTCGCTGCACAGACCGCGAGTTCGCGCGGTACCGGCTCGGCCAGCTACGGCCTGCGCCTGAGTGCCGACACCCGCGCCCAGGCCCTGAACAAGGCCAAGGTCAATGCCCTGGAGGCGTACATCGCCGAAACCGGTGCGGCCAAGCTGCGCCTGTTCGAAGCACGCCGCGCCGAGTTCATCGGCGAGATCGATCGCTACGTGCTCAGCGCGGTGCAGTTGTCGGACACCGAAGACAAGAAGGCCAAGACCTACAGCGTCACCGTCCGCGCCGAGATCAACACCACCCTGCTGCAGACCAAGCTGGACGCCGGTTCGGCCGTGGCCGGCGCCACCGCCGCGCAGCGCTCGCTGCTGACCTTCCTGTTCATGGCGCGCTCGCAGGACACCGTGCAGTCGTTCCAGGACAAGGAATACCGCCGCGTCGACGCCAGCAGCAGCTACAGCGAGAACACCCGTGAAGGCGACAGCTTCCGCGGCAACTCGGTCAGCACCAACGGCAGCATCAACCAGAACGGTTCGGTGTCGGTCACCAGCGGCGGCAGCACCACCGCGCGTGCCGACAACATCACCTGGAAGGTGGCCAACGCCGCCGAGGTCAACACCGCGATGACCGGCGCCTTCAGTGCCGCCGGCTACGAAGTGGTTGAAGCCGAATACGTGGAAGGTGAGTCGCGCGGCCTGCTCAGCATCGAGCGCATCCGCAAGGATTTCAGCACCGGCAACGACCTGGCCCCGGCCACCCTGCGCGACACCGCCAACGGCATCCGTGCAGCCAACATCCCGTACATCGCCGTCGGCACCCTCGACGTCGGCATGCGTGACCGCGATCCGGCCAGCGGCAACACCCGCGTGTTCGTCACCGTCACCGGCAAGGTGCTGGACGTGACCGGTCGTTTCCCGCGCACCGTGTCGTCGGTCGGCCCGGTGCAGTTCTCCGGCACTGGCCCGAATGAAACCGTGGCCCGTACCAATGCGCTGCAGCTGGCTGCCGAAAAGGCCGCCCAGCAGATGATCAACGAGCTGAACGTCAAGGCGGTCCGCTGATCCGCCACCCCGGTGGGTGCCGAGCTCGGCATCGCCCGGGGTTACCGATTCCCCACGTGCCGCACCGCGGCCGTCTCTCCCAAAGGACTCTCACATGATCCGCAATACCGCTCTTGTCCTGGCCATCGCGGCCGCCACCCTGTCGATGCCGGCCCACGCTGGCCTGGGCAAGCTGAAGGACCTGACGGGCGCCTCCACCGGCTCCTCCAGCAGCACTTCCAGCGCCGCCGCGCCGAACGAAGCTGCGCAGGAAGCACTGGTGCGTCGTTTCGTCAGCTCGCAGTCGCACTCGCTGCAGGCCCAGACCTCGTTCGCCCGTGCCTTCGGCCTAGCCGAGCAGGTGCAGCTGCTGGAAGCCGAGCGCCAGGCGCTGTCGTCGGGTTCGGTCAGCGTCGATGCGATGAAGAAGTCGGTGTCGGTCAGCGAAGCCGCGCAGGCCGCGATCGACGAGCGCCAGGCCGCGCAGCCGGAGCTGAACGCTGAATCCAAGCAGCACTACGCCGAAGGCCTGGTCTCGCTGCTGTCCTCGGCTGCCGAAGCGCAGAAGCTGGGTGGCGAAGCCAGCAACTTCACCGCCGGCATGAAGAACCTGGGCGCGACCCAGATGGCTACCGTTGGCCGCAAGCTGGCCGCCGGTGCATGGGTGGCCAAGGAATCGCCGGGCTTCATCCAGGGCCTGTACGGTTCGACCAAGTCGGCCGTGACCTTCGCCAAGAAGAGCAAGGTGAAGGTGCCGTCCAACGCCGACTCGATGCTGGGCCAGCTGGACAAGATGAACTGATCCGAGGCGAATCCCCATGCGTACGACCCCCCGTTTGATCGGCCTGGGCCTGGCTGCCGTGCTGCTTGCAGCCTGCGGCAAGCAGGACACCCCGGCCGAAGCGCCCGCACCCGCCAAGGACAAGGCAACCAGTGCACTGGCCAGCAATGCGCCAGTGGAAGCAGCGCCCCTGCGTGGCACGCCGGATTTCGGCGGCACCACCCAGGTCGCGCGCGAGGCCGACGGCATCGGCAGCACCCCGGAACTGGCGGTGCTGGCGGCGCTGCAATCGGCGGTGGCGCAGGTCAACGGCGTACGCGTGGCCAGCCAGATGCAGAGCCTCCGTGCAGGCCTGCATGTGGATGTGGATGACGAACACGTCGGCGATATCCGCGCCGACGCGTTCACCCAGCAGATGATCGCCGGCTCGCAGGGCGCGGTGCTGGGCTATGAAATCCTGTCGCAGGACGAAGTGCGGCAGCTGGACGAGGAAACCATCGCCCGCGTGCGCGCCAGCGATGAAGGCTGGAGCTTCAAGGGCTCGGCATCTGCCAGCGCTTCCGGCGAAGCCATGGCCAAGGGCGCCGGCGGCTCGGCCAGCGTCAGGGAAAGCTACGATGAGAAGGTCAGCGTCGATGCCAAGCGTGGCGCCAGCTCGTTCGACTCCGACGTGACCCATCGCAGCATGCGCAGCTACTGGAAGGTGCGCGTGCGTGCACAGATTGCCCAGTACCGCGCACCGGACGAGCAGGGCAAGCCGAAGATCGTGGTCGCGCTGCCGCGCACCAAGGCCGGCAGCTATGCCGTGGGCGATGGCCGCGTGAGTGCAGATGAAGTGGCCGACGCGATCCGCGCGCGCCTGTCCGACACGCTGACCCAGACCCAGCGTTTCATCGTGCTGGACCGCGAGTTCGGCGACGAACTGCAGGCCGAGATCGACCACATCAACAGCGGCAACGTGCGCCTGCAGGACACCGCACGCGTCGGCCAGCAGCTGGCGACCGACCTGATCCTGATCCCGACCATCGAACGCTTCGAGTACCCGCGCAGCGTGCGCAACCTGCGCATGTCCGACCGCCAGGTGACCTCGTACTCCGGTGGCGGCCGCATCACCCTGCGCCTGGTCAACGCCACCACCGGCCAGGTGGTGATGTCCGACAGCTTCGACCACCAGCTGGCCTCGACCGGCCCGAGCACCCTGCCGCGCGTGGTCAACGGCCGCAACATGGCCGCGGCGATGATGGAATCGCTGTCCGGCCAGATCGGTACCACGATCGTCACCACGCTGTTCCCGGTGTCGGTGGTGTCGGTGGACGGTGACCAGGTGGTGCTGAGCCAGGGCGGCGAAACCCTGCAGGCCGGCCAGCGCTGGCAGGCCGTGCGCCTGGGCGAGGAACTGAAGGACCCGCAGACCGGCCGCTCGCTGGGCCGCAGTGAACACCCGTGCTGCACCATCCGCATCGACCGCGTTGCTGCACAGACCTCGTACGGCACCATCGAAGACGGCGTTGACGCGATGCGCGGCGGCTTCCGTCCGGGCCAGATCGAACTGCGCCAGAAGCTGGGCAGCAAGCCGGTTGCCGCCGCTGCTGGCGCAATGGCCTCGGCAGCACCGGCCGCCGCCGCGCGCCCGGCGGCCAAGCCGAAGCCCAAGCCCGCCGCGGCCCCGGCCGGAGACCCGAACTGGTAACAGGCTCAAGCAACACACCGATGGGGTCAGAGACCTTTCCCGCAGGGAAAGGGATCTGACCCCTTCTTGTTTCCGTTCGTGTCGACCAAGGTCGACACCTACCAACAGCAGCGGGAACCTGTCGAAGGCGGGGTGGGTCCGGTTGCGGGGGCGTGAGCCGCATGGATGCGGCGACCGAGCCTACATGGACGTATTTACGGCGTCCCCCCCAACCGGACCCACCCCGCCATCCCACCGAATGCCTGCTTCTGCTGTTGCTGTTGCTGTTGCTGTTGCTCCGGCTGTTGCTGTTGCCCTGGCTTCGGCAGGTGCAGGGCGCAGCCCTGCCGAACCCCTTACACTCCAGAAGGATTTCCCTGCTGGAGAGAGCAATGAAACGAGTGGTACTGGGCGTGCTGGCCCTGTCGGTGTCGAGCGCACTGATGGCGGCCACCCCGAAATTCGATGGCGCGCGGATCTCCGCCGACGTCAAGGAACTGGCCTCCGACGCCTACGAAGGCCGCTCGCCGGCCACTGCCGGCGAAGAGAAGACCATCGCCTACCTCAGCAAGCAGTTTGCCGACGCCGGCCTGCAGCCGGGCGGCGATCTCAAGGACGGCAAGCGCCTGTGGACCCAGGCCGTGCCGCTGCGCAAGGGCGACATCGTCGGCGCACCGCAGCTGGCGCTGCACCAGGGCGGCAAGACCGTTGCGCTGGAGCAGGGCAAGCAGATCGCCGTGCGCGCCGCCATGAACGGCGCCAGCAACGTCGATATCAGCAAGGCCCCGCTGGTGTTCCTCGGCTACGGCGTGAAAGCCCCGGAGCGCAACTGGGACGACTTCAAGGGCGTGGACCTGAAGGGCAAGATCGCTGTCGTGCTGATCAACGACCCGGACTTCGAAACCGGACAGGGTGATTTCGACGGCAAGGGCATGACCTACTACGGCCGTTGGACCTACAAGTACGAGGAAGGCGCCCGCCAGGGTGCGCTGGGCGTGCTGATCGTGCACGAGACCGCGCCGGCGTCGTATGGCTGGGCCACCGTGGCCGGTTCCAACACCAACACCATGTTCGACGTGGTACGCGACAACCCGGCCGAGAGCCATCCGCTGCTGGAAGGCTGGATCCAGCGTGACCTGGCGGTGGAACTGTTCCGCTCCGCCGGGCAGGACTTCGAGGCGCTGAAGAAGAAGGCGCAGCAGCGCGACTTCACCCCGGTGCCGCTGACCGGCGCCAGCCTGGACGCGAAGTACGCGGTGAAGACCGAAGTGATCACCTCGCACAACGTGGCCGCACGCCTGGAAGGCAGCCGCCACCCGGACGAGACGATCATCTACAGCGCGCACTGGGACCACATCGGCGTGGGCGAGCCGGACGCGCGCGGTGACCGCATCTTCAACGGCGCACTGGACAATGCCAGCGGTACTGCCTCGCTGATCGAACTGGCCCGTGGCTTTGCCAAGGAAAAGCGCCCGCAGCGCTCGCTGCTGTTCCTGGCGGTCACCGCCGAGGAGAAGGGCCTGCTGGGTTCGGAGTACTACGCCACCCATCCGCTGTACCCGCTGGAAAAGACCGTGGCGGTGATCAACATGGATGGCATGGCGCCGTTCGGCCCATCGCGTGACTTCGGCATCTACGGTGCCGCGCGCTTCGAGCTGCTGGACCAGCTGAAGGACGTGGCCAAGGGTTGGGATATCCGCTACACGCCGGACCCGAAGCCGGAAGCGGGCCTGTTCTTCCGCTCCGATCACTTCCCGTTCGCCAAGCGCGGCGTGCCGGCGCTGTCCTGGTCGGCCGGCCAGGACTGGGTGGACGGTGGCGTGGCCGCAGGCAAGAAGGCCTCCGAGGACTACACCGCCAAGCGCTACCACCAGCAGGGCGACGAGTGGCAGCCGGACTGGGTGTTCGCCGGTGCCGCCCGCGACCTGGAAGTGCTGTACACGCTGGGCAACCAGCTGGCCAACTCGCGCAGCTGGCCGAACTGGAGCAAGGACGAGTCGTTCCGCGCCGTGCGTGACGCCAGCGCCGACCAGCGCAAATAACGGCGTTCGGTAGTGCCGGCCGCTGGCCGGCAACCTTGTGATGCTTGCGGAGGTCATGGGGAGCCGGCCAGCGGCCGGCACTACCAGATGGCCTTCCATCCCCACTTTCCCGGCCTTCGTCGCAGCCCGCTTGCTTGCCCGGCGGGCCGCCCTATGCTCGGCTCACCCCCTTCCTCCAAGGCGCCGCCGTGTTCGCCAGCCTCTCTCTCCTGATCCGCCACCTGCTGGCCTGGGCTGCCGCGCTGGTTGTCGCCGGCATGGTCTGGAGCGGCATCTTCAGCGGCATGAACGATGGCCCCGGCTGGGTCTTCGGCCTGCTGGCGATGTTCCTGATGATCTCCGCGCTGGGTAGCGCGATCACCCATGTACGCCGGGTCTGGCTGGTCGCCGGACGGCTGGATTCGACCACCTTGTCCGGGCGCCAGCGCCGCCAGGTGGAACTGCCGATGGATGCCGGCCAGGCCTACGCCGTGGTGGAAGCGGCAATCGCCGAACTGCCACGCGTCGAGGATGTGGAAAGCTCGGCCGGCAGCCTGCAGGTGCGCGCCTATGTTCGCCGGGTCGACCTCTGGAACGGCCGCCAGCCGTCGCGCTGGAACCTGCCGGCGCGGCTGGCGATCAAGCGCAACAGCGTGCTGGCCACGGTCACGCCGGGGCAGGGCACCAGCACCGTCACCCTGCTGTTCGAACCCGATGCCGGCTGGTGGGCCGACCTGCTGGCGCTGGACGAGGGCAGCAACTTCGAGAACGCTGAAGCGGTCACCCGTGCCATCAGCCGCCGTGTCGCCGACCAGCGCCGCGACGAACAGGCCGCCGCCGAACAGACACAGGTGGAAAAGGAGCTGTCGGTGGCGCGCTTGAACCTGCTGCACGCGCAGGTGGAGCCGCACTTCCTCTACAACACGCTGGCCAATGCGCAGGTGCTGACCCGCACCGACCCGGCGCGTGCCGAGCAGATGCTCGGCCACCTCATCCAGTACCTGCGCAGCTCGTTGCCGCAGGTGGACGAATCGGTATCCACGCTGGGCGTGGAGCTGGACCGCACCCGCGCCTACCTGGAGATCCTGCGCATCCGCATGGGCGCACGCCTGGCGGTGGAAGTGCAGGTGCCGAACGAACTGCACGGCGTGCACCTGCCGGCGATGGCACTGCAGACGCTGGTGGAAAACGCGATCAAGCACGGCCTGGAACCCAAGCCCGGCGGTGGCACGATCTGGATCCTGGCGCGCGGCTTCGATGACCACGTGACCGTGACCGTGGCCGACGATGGGCTCGGCTTCGGCCAGGGCACCAGCGGAACCGGGATCGGCCTGAAGAACCTGCGCGAACGCCTGCGCCTGACCTGCGGCGAGCAGGCCGGCGTGGCAATCGTTGCCAACTTTCCCAGCGGCGTGGCCGCGACCATGACCCTGCCGCAGTCGCACAAGGAGCGCAGCCATGCCGCTTGAAGCCCTGATCGCCGAAGACGAAGAACTGCTGCGGCAGTCACTGGTGGAGCAGCTGGGCCGGCTGTGGCCGGACCTCAAACTGGTGGCCGAGTGCGAGGACGGTGCCAGCGCGCTGGAGCAGCTGGCCGAGAAACAGCCGGACATCGCCTTCCTCGACATCCGCATGCCCGGCATCAGCGGCATCGAGGTCGCGCGCTCGCTGTCCGAACTGAGCCCGCGCACCCAGGTGGTGTTCGTCACCGCCTACGACCAGTACGCCATCGATGCGTTCGAGCAGGGCGCGATGGATTACCTGTTGAAGCCGGTCAGCGACGAGCGCCTGCTGGCCACCCGCGAGCGCATCCTGTCGCGGCTGCCATCGACGCGCCAGGACGATGCCGTGCTGGAGCGCCTGCTGCAGCGGCTGGGCCCATCGCAGGGCGCAGCGGAGCGTCCACCGCTGGCCTGGATCACCGCCAGCAACGGCCGCGAGACGCAGCTGATCATGCTGGAGGACGTGGCCTACTTCCGCGCCGATAACAAGTACACCACCGTGGTCACCGCCGCCGGCGAAAGCCTGCTGCGCACACCGCTGCGTGAGCTGCTGGAAGTGCTCGATCCGCAGCACTTCCGCCAGATCCATCGCTCCACCATCGTCAACATGAAGGCGGTGGCGGCGGTGAGCCGCGACGATACCGGGCGCGGCGTGCTGCGCCTGCGCGGGCGCACGGAAACACTGGTGGTCAGCCAGCCGTTCATGAGCCTGTTCCGCGGCATGTAGCCGCAGCAGCATCGCCCTTGCACCGAGGAACGAACATGCCCCGATTGTTGATTGCGTGCGTCGTCGTGCTGGCGCTGGCCGGCTGCGAAAAATCCCGCAACACCTCGATCACCCGCACCCAGGCCAACGGCGTGGATACGCTGTACAGCAAGGGCACCGTCGTCGATGGCGAGGCACGCTTCCAGTGCATTGCCAGCAGCAGTGGCGCCTGCCACTACCTGGTGCTTGATCCGGCCTGCAGCCCCGACGCCGCGTGTGCCACGCCGCCGCTGCGCCGGTTCGCAGTGGCGGTGGGAAAGACCGAGGCCATGCGTGGCCTGCCCAACGGCTTCCGCCAGTGCGTCAGCCAGGACCCGAGAGAACAATGCCACCGTGAGTGATCACGGTGGCATTGTGGGTCCCCCCGCTTCCCTGAAGGGTCAGTAGGCAGGTTGCAGCGTCAGGTCATGGTGGTGTTCGGTCTCGCCCACATGGTTGAGGCGGCCGACCAGTTCGGAGTGCTGCTTCATCCGCCCGATCTCGGTCATGATGCGGATGTCCTCGTGGCGCAGTTCGCGCTTGGCGGTAACCGCCTGCTTGTAGTCCAGCACTTCCGGGTAGTGCTCGGCCAGGTCCAGCGCCTCGGCCACGTGCTCGACGCTGTCAGCCTTGGAGCTGATGCGGGCGCGGCTGTTGAAGGCCTTCATCCAGCGCTCGAAACCGGCGGTGCGGTCGAACATGTTGGCCATGAACCAGATCACGAACAGGATCGAGATCCACGAACCGAACACCACGACCACGCGGGTGAAGGTGATGTGGTAGTCGTCGCGCCACAGGTAGTTGGTGATCAGGCCGAGGATCAGCAGCGAGGCCGCCTGCCAGCCGACGATCGAGGCGATCAGCCATTGGCACTTGGCCTGGGCCAGCACAGCCACTTCATCGCGGATCTGCTGCTCGCTGAGGCTGCGCCAGTGCGCGACCTGTTTTTCGAACGGGCTGCTGTAGAGCTCGTTGTCGCGAAGCAGTAGTCCCAAACCCTTGAACAAAGCAATCATGGCTGGCTCCTTGTGGAACGTGCGTCGATCAGCGTTGGACGGTGTGGCGGGTTCAGTTCTAGCACTTCCAGCGAGCCGTGCAATGGGCGCAATGCCAAGCGGCGTAAGGGTTTTGTCTGAATGGGTGAATCTTGGTGCGGCGCAGCATCGTGGTCGCAGCCTGCGACAGGATGTCGCAGGGTGAAACGTGCTGCGGCCGCACATGGAACCGTGGCTGAGCGCGGAGACTCGCCGCCGCCGTCGTGATCGCCCAGAATCGGGGGCGACCGCGCAACCTGCGGCCGTTCTTCCACCTTTCCTGGACCTGCGATGCCGGCTCTGCTGCAGCGACTCTCCCGCCCCGTCACCGCGCCGATCCGGCGCTGGGTACTGGAGGCCTTCCCGCGTGGCCAGAGCGGCATCGACTACGACCATCCGCAGGGCGATCCGGGCTGGTTCGGCCCGGACAGCGTCACCTGGCGGCTGCATGCCGAATTCCCCTCGATGCTCGCCGGTGGCCTCTGCGCGCTGATGCTGCAGACCCTGCACCCGCGCGCGCTGGCCGGGGTCTATGACCACTCCAATTTCCGCCAGGACCTGGTGGGTCGCCTGCGCCGCACCACGGCCTTCGTGGCCGGCACCAGCTATGCGCCCAGCGGCGAGGTGGAGGCGCTGGTGGCCAAGGTGCGCCGCATCCATGCGCAGATCCTCGGGCAGACCGCGCAGGGCGAACCCTACGCCGCCGATGATCCGCAGCTGCTGACCTGGGTGCATGTGACCGAGGCGTTCGGGTTCCTGCAGGGCTTCCGCCGCTACGGACGCGAGGTGCCGGCGCACATCGCCGATCGCTACTACGACGAATACCGCTGCGTGGCCGAGGCGCTGGGCGCGGTGGACGTGCCGCGCAGCGAAGCGGAAGTGGCGGCGTACTTCTGTGCGCGGCAGCCGGAGCTGCGCGTCGACGAACGCTCGCGCGAGGTGCTGGAGGTGCTGTCCGGGGTGCGCCTGCCGGTACCGGTGCCGGGGCTGTCGCGCGAAGTGTTCCTGGGTGCGGGCGCGGCACTGCTGCCGGACTGGGCCGAAGGCATGCTTGAACGCAGTGCGCGCCAGCGCGCGCAGGCGGCGGCGTCGGCGAAGCTGATGCAGGGCATGGCGCCGCTGTTCCGCCGGGCGCTACCCGATGGCCTGGCCAGCCGCGCCTGCGCGCGCATGGGCGTGCCGGTGGCGGTGTTGCGCGAGTGGCCCGCGGTTGCCTGGTAGGTGCCAACCTTGGTTGGCACGCACTTCGCGATGCCACAGAAGCGCCAACCAGGGTTGGCATCTACCAGAGCGGATTCCGCAGTAGATCCACGCCATGCGTGGATGGGCGTTACCCGGCGACCTTCAACCCACGCAACAACATCTCCAGCGCTGCCGTCGCCTGCCGCAGGCGCGCACCACCGTCTTCGCCCTCGGCGATCCAGAACGCGGCTTCGGCCAGGCTGCCGTAGATCAGCGACGCCAGTGCCTGCGCATCCACCGCTGCCACCACGCCCTGCGCGATCAACTGTTCGATCAACTGCTGCATCGAGTGCACGCAGTGGCGCTGCGATTCCGGTGAGGCGCCACCGAGCACCGCGCGCGCGTCGCGCAGCACGATGCGCTGGATCTCCGGTTCCAGCGCCAATTCCAGGTAGGTGCGGCAGCGTTGCACGAAGCCGTCCCAGGCATCGTCTGCGCCGTCGCTGATCGCCTGCAGGCGCAGGTCGATCTCGGCGTCGAGCTGCGCGACCACGGCCGCCAGCAGGCCCTTCTTGTCGCCGAAGTGGTGGTAAAGCGCACCCCGGGTCAGACCGGCCTGGGCGGTCAGGTCATCCATCGAGGTCGCGGCATAGCCATGCTCACTGAACACCCGGCGGGCGGTGGTTAGCAGGCTGGCGCGGGTTTCTTCCATCTCGGCGCGGGTGCGGCGGACCATCCGGAGCTCCTTACATACGCGGTGCATGATTATTTACATACGGCGCGTATGAATGTAGCCTCTTATTCATACGCTCTGTATGTATTGTCGTGGCGCCGCGTGCGCCAGGCAAGTCGCTGCCCTGGAGAATTCGATGGCTACCCCCTACCGCGACCTGTTCGCCGCCCCCGGCACCGCTGGCCTTGCCCTCGCGGGCCTGTTGGCACGCCTGCCGCTGCCGATGACCGGCATCGGCATCATCACCCTGCTGTCGCAGTTGCGCGGCAGCTACGCGTTGGCCGGTGCGGTGTCGGCCACCTTCGTGCTGACCTACGCACTGCTGTCGCCGCAGGTATCGCGCTGGGTCGACCGGCGTGGGCAGCGCAGGGTGCTGCCGTGGGCCACGGCGGCCAGTGCGGCCGGCCTGCTGTTGCTGCTCGCGTGCACGCTGCTGGCCGCGCCGGACTGGATGCTGTTCGTCGCAGCGATGTTGGCCGGCTGCATGCCCAGCGTGTCGGCGATGGTGCGCGCGCGCTGGACCGCGATCCACCGCGGTCGCCCGCAACTGCAGACCGCGTACTCGCTGGAGACCGTGTTCGACGAGGTCACCTTCATTGCCGGCCCGCCGTTGTCGGTCGGGTTGTCGGTGGCGGTATGGCCGCAGGCCGGCGTGCTGGCGGCCGCCCTGCTGCTGGTGGTAGGCGTGGCTGCGCTGGTGCTGCAGCGTGGCACCGAACCGCCGCTGCAGAACGGCGAAGGTTCAACGCCCTCGCGCTCACTGCTGCGGCAAGCGGAGATCCGGCTGCTCGCGTTGCTGATGCTGGCAATGGGCGTGATCGTCGGCACTGTCGACATCACCAGCGTGGCCTTCGCCGAACAGCGGGGGCAGCCGCTTGCCGCCAGCGTCGTGCTGTCGGCCTATGCGCTGGGCAGCTGTGCGGCGGGCCTGCTGTTCGGTGCGCTGAAGCTGCAGGTGCCGTTGCAGCGGCTGTTGCTGCTGGGCGCTGCAGCCACCGCGCTGACCACGCTGCCGCTGCTGTGGGTCGGCAGCCTGCCGGCGCTGGCCGTGGCGGTGCTGCTGGCCGGGGCGTTCTTCGCGCCGACGATGATCGTGGCGATGTCGCTGGTCGAACAGCGCGTGCCCGAAACGCGTCTTACCGAAGGCATGACCTGGTTGTTGGCCGGACTGAACATCGGTGTGGCGCTGGGGGCTGCGCTGTCCGGACAGAGCATCGACGCCGGTGGCGTGCGCAGCGGCTTTGTCGTTGCGCTGGTGGCAGGCGGTGGCGTGCTGCTGTTCGCCGTGCTCGCGCAACGTGCACTGCACCCGTCTGCTGCATCCACATCCCCTGAAGGAATCATCCCGTGAGCGCTTCATCGCCTGCGCATGCCGCGCCTGTGCCCCGCCATTCTTGGTGGGCGGTGTCCGCTGTCGGCCTCGCCACGTTCTCGGTGGTCACCACCGAAATGCTGCCGGTGGGCCTGCTGACCCCTATCGCCGACGATCTCGGCGCCTCCAACGGCACCGCCGGGCTGATGATCTCGCTGCCGGCCCTGCTGGCGGCGCTGTTCGCACCGCTGGTGGTGATCGCGGCCGGTGGCATCGATCGCCGTCGCATCCTGTGCACGCTGCTGGGCCTGCTGCTGGTCGCCAATATCGCTTCGGCGCTGGCACCGGGCATCGGCTGGTTGCTGGCCGCGCGCGTACTGGTGGGGTTCTGCATGGGCGGCATCTGGGCCATCGCCGGTGGGCTGGCAGCGCGGCTGGCACCTGCGCACCGTATCGGCCTGGCCACCTCGATCATCTTCGGTGGCGTGGCGGCGGTATCCGTGCTGGGCGTGCCCATGGGCGCGCTGATCGGCGATGCACTGGGCTGGCGCTGCGCGTTTGCGGCGATGGCGCTGTTCAGCGCGGCCGTGATGCTGCTGCATCTGCGCGTTGTTCCGGCGTTGCCGGTCACCTCGTCGGTGCGGCCAGGCCAGTTCGTGCAGCAGCTCGGACATCGCAGCCTGCAGCGGGGCCTGTGGCTGACCCTGCTGCTGGTGGCCGGGCACTTCATCGCCTTCACCTATGTGCGGCCGTTGCTGACATCCGCCTCCAGCGTGGATGCGTCGTGGATCGGTGCATTGCTGTTCGCCTATGGCCTGGCCGGCATCGCTGGCAACTTCATTGCCGGGCCGATGGCCGCGCGGCATCCACGTGGCACGTTGCTGGCGATCGCATCGGGCCTGCTGCTGACGCCGCTGTTGTTCCTGTGGCTGGGTGGCACGCCGGCCGGTGGCATTGCGGTGCTGTTGCTGTGGGGCCTGGCCTACGGCGGCGTATCGGTGGGCCTGATGAGCTGGATGATGAAGGCGGCGTCGCAGGCCGTGGAGATCGCCACGGCGTTGTATGTCGCGGTGTTCAACATCGGCATCGCACTGGGTGCATGGGGCGGTGGCCGGCTGCTCGATGGCGTGGGCCAGCATGCGAATCTGTGGGCAGCGGCCGGGCTTGCCATGGTCGCCACGCTGGTGATTGCCACAACGCGTCGGTAGATCCACGCAGTGCCAACCAAGGTTGGCCGCTACCCGGAAATGAAACGGGCGCCTTGCGGCGCCCGTTCCGGTTACATCACCACACCTTGACCCGCTTGTCCGGGGCCAGGTACAGCTTCTGGCCTTCCTTCACTTCGAACGCCGGGTACCAGGCGTCGATGTTGCGCACGGTCAATGCGCGGAACTGGCCGGGTGCATGCACATCGGTCAGCAGCGAATTGCGCAGCGCCTGCTCGCGGCTCTTGCTGCGCCACGCCTGGGCGAAGCCGAGGAAGAAGCGCTGATCCGGGGTGAAGCCTTCCAGGGTCTGGCCCGGCTTGCCCTGCAGCGACAGCTGGTAAGCGTCGTAGGCGGTACCCAGGCCGGCCACGTCGGCGATGTTCTCGCCCAGGGTCAGCTTGCCGTTCACGTGCACGCCGGGGAACGGCTCGTAGCTGCTGAACTGCGCGGCCAGCGCATCACCGGCAGCATTGAACTGCTTCAGGTCCTCGGCAGTCCACCAGTTGTGCAGCTTGCCGGTCTCGTCGAACAGGGCGCCGGCGTTGTCGAAGCCGTGGCTGATCTCGTGGCCGATCACCGCGCCGATCGCACCGTAGTTCACCGCGTCGTCGGCCGCACCGTCGAAGAACGGCGGCTGCAGGATCGCAGCCGGGAACACCAGGCGGTTTTCCAGCGGCACGTTCATCGCATTGATGGTCTGCGGCAGCATCGCCCACTCGCTGTGGTCGACCGGCTTGCCCAGCTTGGCGATGTTGCGCTGGTACTCGAACAGCTCGGCGCGCTGTGCATTGCCCAGCGGGTCATCACGGCGGATCTCAAGGCCTGTGTAGTCGCGCCACTTTTCCGGATAGCCCATGCCCACGGTCAGGCCGTTGACCTTGGCCTTGGCATGCGCCTTGGTCTGCGGCGACATCCACGACAGTGCATCGATGCGCTTGGCGAAGGCGGCGATGATGTTCTTCGCCATCTCGTCCGCACGCTCCTTGGTCTTCGCGTCGAAGTGCTTCTCGACGTAGCGCTTGCCGATCGCTTCGCCGACCGCATGGTTGGCATCGTCCACCGCGCGCTTCCAGCGGTCGCTCTGCTGCGGCGTGCCGCTCAGCGCGGTGCCGTGGAAGGCGAAGCGGGCATCGGCGAACTTCTTCGGCAGGTAGGCAGCGGCACGATCCAGCGCGTGGAAGGCCAGGTAGTCCTTCCAGGCGTCCAGCGGCTCGGTGGCGACCAGCCTGGACAGGCCGGCCACGGCCTTGGGCTGCCACACGATGAAGTCCTGCTGGTTACCCAGCGCGGCCGCGTCGAGGAAAGCGTTCCAGTCCATGCCCGGCGCCTTGGCGGCGAAATCGGCCTGGGTCCACGGATTGGCACCCTTGGTCACGTCGTTGGTTTCTTCCTGGGTGGCGTGCGCCTGCGCGATCTTCGTTTCCAGCGCCAGGATGCGTTGCGCCTTGCCGGCCGGGTCGGCGACGCCGGCCAGCTGCAGCATCTGCGCGATGTAGGCCTGGTACTGCTTGCGCAGTTCGGCCATGCGGCCATCGCCCAGGTAGAAATCACGATCGGGCATGCCCAGGCCGCCCTGCACCAGGTACGGCGCGGTGCGGTCCGGCTGCAGCATGTCCACCGACACCCACAGGCCGAACAGGCGGTCGGTGTAGAAGTTGGTAGCGTTGAGCAGGTCGACGTCGGCGCGCAGGTCGCCACCCAGGGCACGGGCCAGCCCGGCCTTGTCGGCGATCGCATCGATGGCCTTCAGCTGCGGCTGCACCGGCGCAAGACCGTGCTGCTCGATGCCGGCTTCGTCCATGTAGGCGGCGTAGTAATCGCCGATCAGCTTGTCGTCACCGCTGGCCTGGGTGTTGCCGGCGGCGCCTTCGAGGATCGCGCGGGTATCGGCCAGGGTCTTCTCGGCGATGACGTTGAAGCTGCCGAAGCGCGAACGATCGGCCGGAATCTCGGTGTTCTTCACCCAGGTGCCGTTGGCGAAGCCGAAGAAATCATCGCCAGCGGCGATGCTGCGGTCCATGCCGCTGGCATCGAAGCCGAAACTGCCCAGCATCGGCTTGGCCGCAGCGGGGGCGGCATCGGCCGGCGCGGTGGCACCGGCGGCCGGGTCGGCCGGGCGGTCACAGGCGGCCAGGGACAGGCTGGCAACGATGGCCAGCGCCAGGGTGGGACGGCGCAGCTTGGACATGGACTTCTCTTGCAGCGGAAAACCCCAAGTCTAATCCGCTCCAGCGCCACTGGCCGCCCCCCTGGGCGGCCCGCCCTGTGCAGGATCTGGCTGAACGCGCAGACGCGATCTTCACGCCGTCACCGGGGTGGTGCATGCTGGACCCTGGAGCCCTGCGCGGACACGGGGAGGTGGCCATGCAGGACGGGGTCAGGCGTCAAGAATGGCGTCCGCCGGCCGTTGAGGTCGGGGACGTGGAGGATTCGTTCGCGCATGAAGCCAGCCGACTGCACAAGGAAGATCAACCGATGCCCGCGCTGAAACGGGCGTTGGCCCGGCCGCTGCGCGCCATCACCTGGGGCGGCGTGCTGCTGGGCGTGCTGCTGGTGGCCGGCCTGACCACCATGCTGGTCAATGACCACCACCGCCGCCTGGAAGCGGCGCAGCGGCAGAGCCGTGCGCTGGCGGTGGGCAGCGAGCGCCTGCTGGCGCTGGAGCTGCGCAACCTGGAACGGGCCATGTCCGGCATCGCCGCCGACGCCGCCGAACTGTTCCGCAGCGTGCCGGCACAGGCGCCGGCCTTGCTGGATGCCTCCATCGGCGGCGTGCTGCGCCGGCATGCCGAGCTGCACAGCATCGTCGTGCTCGACAGCTATGGCCGACCGCTGACGGCCGGCAAGGGCGACCTGCAGCTGCCGCTGTGGACCGACCCGCAGCGCCGCGGCCAGGGCAGCGCGCTGTATATCGGCCCGCCGCAGCGGGCCAGTGATGGCGGCTGGGTGGTCCCGCTGGCGTTGCCGATGGCCGGCGACCGCTGGCTGCTGGCGCGGCTGCGCTGTGGCGAACTGCAGCGCATCGTCGGTGGCCTCGATGTCGGCCCCAACGGACTGGTCTCGATCAGCGATGCCGAGGGCTACATGCTGGCCCGCGTGCCCGATCCGCACGGCACGGTGGGTCGCCGCTATGATCTGCCGCGCCGTGACCTGCTCGGCAAGCAGGCGGTGGTCGAGCTGGGCAGCCTGCCCGGCGCCGTCGACGGCGTGCCGCGCATCATCACCATCAGCACGCTGGAACGCAGCCCGCTGGCGGTGCAGGTCGGCTTGGCCGACGAAGACGTACTGGCGCCGTGGTGGCCGTACCTGCAGGCGTCAGTGGCGATCGTACTGGCCTACATCGCGGTGTTGCTGGTGCTGCTGTACGCGGTGCGCCGCAGCACCCGCAGCCAGCAGGCGATGGCCGAGGAGCTGAAGGCAGGCCACGCCGAGCTGCGCCTTGCACACCAGGTCGGGCGCGTCTGTACCTGGTACGTTGACGAGGACGCCGCACTGCTGCGCTGGTCACCGCTGGCGCGCGAGATCTTCGGGGTGCAGACCGATGCCCTGCCGGTTGCCGATTTCTTTGCACGCGTGCATCGCGATGATGCCGCGCGCCTGCAGCAGGCCTTTGACCAGGCCTTCGCCGGCAGCGCCGTGCTCGACCAGGTGTTCCGCCTGGTACTGCCCGGGGGCGAGGTGCGCTGGGTGGGCGCGCGTGGGCAGCGGGTGGAAGTGGCCGACAGCGAGCGGCGCATGATCGGTGCGCTGACCGACCTGAGCGAGCGCTACCAGGCGCGCGAACAGGTGAGCGAGGTGGAACGCCGCTTCCGCCTGTTGTTCGACCGCAACCCGGCGCCGTTCTGGGTGTTCGACCCGGATACGCTGCGCTTCATCGAGGTCAACGATGCGGCGGTGCGCCAGTACGGCTACAGCCGCGACGAGTTCCTGGCGATGAGCATCCTCGACATCCGCCCGCGCGAAGGCTGGGATGAGGTGAAGGGCGCGATCGCCAAGGCCCGCGTCGGCGAGCTGCAGGACGCCACCGTGCGCCTGCACCGGCGCAAGGACGGCAGCGTGTTCGAAGTGCGCGCCCACCTGTCCAGGCTCGATTTCGACGGACAGCCCGCATGCCTGGTGCTGGCCGAGGATGTCAGCGAACGGTTGGCCTACGAGCGTGACCTGGCCTACCAGGCGCGGCACAACCCGGCCACCGGCCTACTCAACGTGCGCGCCCTGACCGAACAGCTGGACGAGCAGCAGGAGGGCTACACCATCGCCTTCGTGCAGCTGCGCGGCCTGCAGCTGGTGGCCGATACGCTGGGCCGCGAGATCGGCGATGCGGTGCTGCAGTCGATGGCGACCCGGCTCGGTGGCCTGGGCGCGCGCTGCGGCACGCTGGCATTCCAGCCGGCGGAAGACTTCGTGTTCGCCATCGGTGCCGAGCACGATACCCAGCGCGTGCTGGACGACCTGCTGCAGATCGTGTCGGCGCCGATGCGCGGCAAGGATTCGCTGCACCAGTTCGAGCCACGCATCGGCGTGGCCGTGCACATCGCCGGTGACGGCCACAGCGCCGAGCAGGTGATCGGCATGGCTGCACAGGCCGCGCATGCCGCGCGCGCCGAGGGCAACGTGGTGGTCTGGTTCGACGCGGCGGTGACCACGCGCCTGGCCGATCGCCTGCGCCTGGCCGGGCGCATCCACGCCGCCATCGACAACGAATTCCAGCTGTATTTCCAGCCAATCCGGCACGCCAGCGATGGCAGCCCGGCGGCGCTGGAGGCCCTGCTGCGCTGGCCGCAGGCCGACGGCAGCTTCATTCCGCCCAACGAGTTCATCCAGCTGTGCGAGGACACCGGGCTGATCCTGGCGCTGGGCCGCTGGGTGATCCGCGCGGCGGCGAAGGCGCAGCGCCGACTGGTCGAGGCCGGTTGGGGTGAGCTGCCGATCGCGGTCAATGTATCGGCGGTGCAGTTCTTCAACAGCGACCTGGTGGCCGAGTTCACCCGCGCCCAGCAGGAGTTCGGGCTGGCCCGCGGTGCGCTGCACGTGGAGCTGACCGAGAGCAGCCTGATGCGCAAGCCGGCGCAGGCGATGCAGACCATGCAGCGCCTGCACGAGCAGGGCATCAGCGTGTCGCTGGATGATTTCGGTACCGGCTATTCCAGCATGTCCTACCTGCAGCACCTGCCGCTGGACATCCTGAAGATCGACCGCAGCTTCGTCGCCGACGTGGAAACCAATCCACGCAATGCCTCGATCTGCCGCGCACTGCTGTCACTGGGCCACAGCATGGGCCTGACCATCATCGCCGAGGGCGTGGAAACGCCGGGGCAGCTGGACTGGCTGGCTGCGCACGGCTGTGACCAGGTGCAGGGCTATCTGTTGGGGCGGCCGGCGCCGCTGGAACGGATCATCGACGCGCTGGATGAAGTGGCCGCCTAAGTGGTAGTGCCGGCCGCTGGCCGGCATTCGCCCAGGACCGGGATGTGTCGCATTGCCGGCCAGCGGCCGGCACTACCGGCAGACGCCAGACTCGGCTATACCCCGGCTTCCACCAGATGGTCGATGAAACTGCGCACCTTCGGTGCCAGGTGGCTGCGGCTGGTATAGACCGCGAAGATGCCGATCGGCGAGGCCTCCCATTCCGGTAGCACGCGCACCAGGCGGCCATCGGCCAGCGCGTCTTCCAGCAGGAAGTCGGGCTGCAGGATCACGCCCATGCCGGCGATCGCCGCTTCGCGCAGCACGTCGCCGTTGTTGGCGTGCAGCAGGCTGCTCACCGAGACCTTTACTTCGCCGCCCGGCCCCTGCAGCGGCCAATGGTCACCGGCGGCCCAGTAGCTGTAGCTCAGGCAGGCGTGGGCCTGCAGCTCCTGCGGCGTCTGTGGCGTACCGCGTGCGGCCAGGTAGGCCGGCGCGGCGCACAGGCTCACCCGCGATTCGCCCAGGCGGCGCGCGATCAACGTCGGCCCGGGCTCGCGGGTGATGCGAATGGCCACGTCGTAGCCTTCCTCGACCATGTCCACCAGGCGGTCGGACAGGGCCAGGTCCAGTTCCACCTGCGGGTAGCGTTCGCGGTAGCTGGCCAGCAACGGGCCGAGGCGGGCGATGCCCCAGCTGACCGGTGCGTTGATGCGCAGCGTGCCGGAGGGCTCCAGCGCCTGCGCCCCGATGCTGGCCTCCAGTGCATCGAACTCGGCCAGCAGGCGCACGCACTGGGCGTAGTAGGCGGCGCCGGCACTGGTCGGGCTGACCCGGCGCGTGGTGCGGTGGAGCAGGCGGGTGGACAGGCGCTTTTCCAGCGCGGCGACCTGGCGGGTGACGCCGGCGGTGGACATGTCCAGGGCCTGGGCGGCGGCACTGAAGCCGTTGCGCTCGACCACCGCCACGAACACGCGCATCGCCTCGAGGGTGTCCATTGTTGCGCCTTTTGAAATAAATACGGTCAATCCATCGTATTTATTGGCTCACGAAGGCGCAATAACCTGTTCCCACTCCCTTCAAGGTGTTTCCCCATGCACACCACGACCGCTCCTGTTTCGCCGCTGGCCCCGTACGGCGCCACCCTGCTGCGCCTGGCCCTGGGTGTGCTGTTCCTGGTGCATGCGCTGATCAAGCTGCTGGTATTCACCCCGGCCGGCACGGCGGCGTTCTTCGAGTCGCTGGGGCTGCCCGGCGTGCTCGGCTACCTCACCATCGGCGTGGAGCTGGTGATCACCGTCGCGCTCCTGCTGGGTATCTACGCGCGCTGGGTGGGCCTGGTCGGCGTGCCGCTGCTGCTGGGCACCATCGTCACCGTGCATGGTGCCAACGGCTTCGGTTTCGCCAATGCCGGCGGCGGCTGGGAATACCCGGCGTTCTGGGCACTGGCGCTGGTGGTGCTGTTCCTGGTCGGCGACGGCAAGTGGACCCTGCGTTCGCGCTGATCGCCGCCTGACCCTGCAACTGGAGGATTCCATGTCCCGCCTGCCTTCGCTGTACATCTCCCATGGTTCGCCGATGACCGCCCTGCATCCGGGCCAGGTCGGCGTGCGCCTGGCCGAGCTGGCGCGCGACCTGCCGACGCCGCGCGCCATCGTGATGGCCTCGGCGCACTGGCTGGGCCGGCAGCCGCTGGTCGGCGCGCATCCGCAGCCACCGACGATCCACGACTTCGGCGGCTTCCCGCGCGCGCTGTTCGAACTGCAGTACCCGGCGCCGGGCGATCCGGCGCTGGCCGAAGAGGTGGCCGGCCGCATCGCCGCCGCTGGCCTGCCGGTGGCACTCGACCCGCAGCGTGGCCTCGACCACGGTGCCTGGGTGCCGCTGCGGCTGCTGCGCCCGCAGGCCGACATCCCGGTGGTGCCGGTGTCGATCCAGCCGATGCTCGGCCCCGAGCACCAGTTCGCGCTCGGCCGCGCGCTGGCACCGCTGCGCGAGCAGGGCGTGCTGCTGGTCGGCTCGGGCAGCATCACCCACAACCTGCACGACTGGGGCGACTACCAGGACGGCAAGGAAGCGCCGTACGTGCGGCCCTTCATCGAGTGGGTGGAGCAGCGCCTGGCCGCCGATGACCGCCAGGCCCTGCTGGATTACCGCCGGCAGGCGCCGTTCGCCGAACGCGCGCACCCGACCGACGAGCACCTGCTGCCGCTGTTCTTCGCGATGGGCGCGGCCGGCGAGGGCGGCTTCGGTGCACGCCGCATTGACGCCGGCATCGATGCCGGCTTCCTTGCCATGGATCTGTACCGCTTCGACGGGGCATGAGCCGGGGCTGACGCGCGACGGCCCCGGCCGTCGCGGTCATGGCCGCATGTGGTAGTTTTTTCCGGGTTTCCGGCGCTGGCCCTCGAGCCTCCCCGCGCGCCGCTTCCTGGAAGAAGCATGCATACCATTGAAGTCGTCCTGGCGATGCTGGTGGCCGTTGTCGCCAGCGGCTACCTGGTTCGCGTCCTCCCGTTCTCGTTGCCGCTGCCGCTGGTGCAGATCGGCCTGGGCGCGGTGATCGCCGGCGTGTTCAACCGCGGCCATGCGCTGGAGCCGGAGGTGTTCTTCCTGCTGTTCCTGCCGCCGCTGCTGTTCCTCGATGGCTGGCGCATCCCCAAGCAGGGCCTGTTCCGCGACAAGGGCGCGATCCTCGAACTGGCGTTCGGCCTGGTGGTGTTCACCGTGATCGGTGCCGGCCTGCTGATCCACTGGATGATTCCGGTGATGCCGCTGGCGGTGTGCTTCGCGCTGGCGGCCATCGTGTCGCCGACCGACCCGGTGGCGGTCGGGGCGATCGCCTCCAAGGCACCGATCCCGAAGCGGCTGATGCACATCCTGGAAGGCGAGTCGCTGCTCAATGATGCGTCCGGCCTGGTCTGCTTCCGCTTCGCAGTGGCGGCGGTGATGACCGGCTCCTTCTCGCTGGCCACGGCCTCGCTGACCTTCCTGTGGGTGGCGGTGGCCGGCCTTGCCGTGGGCGTGGCGGTCACCCTCGGCGTGTCCACGTTCCAGCGCTGGTTGTGGCGCCGCTTCGGCGAAGAGCCGGGTGCCGCGATGCTGGTCAACCTGCTGATCCCGTTCGCGGCCTATCTGCTGGCCGAAGAAATCCATGCCTCGGGCATCCTCGCCGCAGTCGCCGCCGGTATCGCGATGAGCTACGTCGAGCTGACCGGCCGTGTCTCCGGCAGCATGCGCGTGCAGCGTGCGGGGGTCTGGAACATGCTGCAGTTCAGCTTCAACGGCATCATGTTCGTGCTGCTGGGCGAGCAGCTGCCGGGCATCGTCGAACGCGCCACCACCACCATGAACGAGTCCGGCCACCAGAGTGCGTGGTGGCTGGTGGTGTACGTGGTGGTGATCAACCTGGCGTTGATCACCTTGCGCCTGCTGTGGGTATGGCTGTCGCTGCGCTGGAACCTGCTGCGCGCGCGTCGGCGTGGCCTGGAGCGGGGCGAGGCACCGAACTGGCGCATCGTGGTGGCGACTTCGGTGGCCGGCGTGCGCGGCGCGATCACCCTGGCCGGTGTGTTGACGCTGCCGCTGTTCCTGCCCGATGGCAGTGCGTTCCCGGCGCGCGACCTGGTGATCTTCCTGGCCGCGGCGGTGATCCTCTTCTCGCTGATCGGCGCCAGCGTGGCGCTGCCGCAGCTGCTGAAGGGCCTGCAGCTGCCAGCCGATTCGGGCGAGCGCAAGGAAGAGGACCTGGCACGCAAGCTGTCCTCCAAGGCTGCGCTGGCCGGGGTCGAACGCATGCGCCAGCAGCTGGTGATGAACCAGAACACCGAGAACGTGCAGCTGTACAACGATGCTGCCTCGCGGGTGAGCCTGCTGTACCAGCGGCACCTGGAGAAGGACAACGACGGGCCCGACGTGGACCCGGAGAAAGTGCGGCGCATGGAACTGGGTTACCGCCAGCTGCGCAGCGCGGGCCTGAATGCCGAGCGCGAGGAACTGTTCCGGCTGACCCGGCGCGGGGTGATTTCCGACGAGATCTCGCGGCGCCTGATCCGCAACCTGGACCTGCTGGAATCGCGCAAGCGCGAGTGACGCTGCGGTTGGGCGCCGTCGATCTGCGTCAGATCCCTTCCCGCAGGAAAGGGACCTGACCCCAGGATCCGGGAGCCGTGCTTATTCCGGCTTCGTTTCCAGGAAATACGCCTCGACCTTGCCCTTGACCTTGATGGTCATCGGGTTGCCGCGGCGGTCGCGGGCCTTGCCGGCCTGCACGCGGATCCAGCCTTCGCTGATCGAGTATTCCTCGACGTTGTCGCGCTCGACGTCGTTGAAACGCACACCGACGCCGCGCTCCAGCGCCTGCGCATCATGGAAGGGGCTGGTCGGGTTGATCGCCAGGTGGTCGGGAGGGGTATCGCTCATCGCTTCATTCACAGTGACGGCCACCAAGGCCGGCTTCAGCGGCACAGGATAAACCGTAGAATGCCGGCCTGCCCCAGAGGAAGTTCCGCCATGCCCGACAACAGCGACTATTTCGACTTCGAGGAAGACATCCACGACTTCGACGAGGAGGGCTTCGAGGCGCGGGTCTGGAACCTGCTGGTGCTGATCAACCCGGGCGACGAAGAGCTGGCCCTGCAGCAGTTCAACCGCTGGCGCGAGCACCTGTCCGAGGACGGGCAGCCGCTGGAAGCGGACAGCGACTGGCTGCCGGCGCTGTTCACGGCCATTGCCTGGCAGTCCGGTTTCGAGGTCGAGCGTGACGACCTGGAATCGCTGCAGTCGGCGGTGAACGAGCTGTCGGCACGCTTCAACCTGCAGCTGGACTGGGGCGGCGACCTGGACGACGAGGACTTCACCGAAGACCTGGACGGCGTGCAGCTGATGTCCACCGCCTTCGACCGCCTGCGCGAGCACAACTACACGCTGTGGAGCGTGGATGCCGGCAGCGACGGCTTCACCGGCGTGATGGCGCTGACCCGCGACGACGACGCGATGCTGGCGCTGTGCTCGCTGCTGAACGTGGAAATCCGGCTGGGCAGCGACCCGTTCTGAGCAGGGCAGGTGGGTGCGGAGCCCGCCTATGGGGGATGCCAACCTTGCTCGGCATGCCCTGTGCCTGATGTGCGGACCAAGGTCCGCACCCACCACAGCAAGTGGTAGCCCCACCCAGCACAGCAAGCGGTAGCCACCCACGCCTGCCTACGGCCGGTATTGCGCCCTGGCGTTGGCGATCACGGCTTTGACCAGCTCGCGGTCGGCGTGCCGGGAAATCGCCCGCGCACCGAGCGCGATCGCCTGCGCGCGCAGCTCGGCAGTGACATCGTAGTGGGCGCCGCTGGCCTTGTTCTGGAAGGCCCGCGGGGGAATGCCGAGCTGCGCTGCCATCGCGTGCAGCTCGGCCAGGGTGTCGGCCATCAGGTGCGCCCAGCGCTGTCCGCGCCAGGGATGCACCGCGTCATCGACGTAGACCGTCACCGCCGCGGCCGGTTCAGGCCTGCGGCTTGCTGTCGCTGTCAGCGGCCGGGGTGGCCTCGGCAGCGGCGTCTTCGGCCACGTCGCCCTCGGCGGCTTCGCCTTCCTCGCCCTCTGCAGCGTCGACGCCTTCGAACTCGGCGACCAGCTTGTCCAGGTACTCGTCAGCGGTCTGCTCGGATTCGGCTGCCAGGGTGTCCAGCAGCTTCTGCAGCAGTTCGGAGTATTCCAGGTTGACCTTGCGGCCTTCCTTCTCCTGCACGTTGGCCAGGTGCTTGAGCATGGCCAGCATCGGCACCGGATTCTCGGCGTTGCCCATGGTCTGGCCGCCGATGGCCAGCAGCCACTCACGGCCCTGCAGGCCGATGGCCGCAACCACCTGGCCGTCTTCGTTGGTCAGCACGGCATGGTTCTGCACCTGCTGCTGGGCGTTCAGGCGGAGGAACGGGCGCTTGGCCTGCTGCTTCTTGCGCTTGTCGCGCTTGGCCTTGGAGTTCTGGGACATGGGGTGGGGTCACCTGGAAACGGAAAGACCGCCATTGTAGCGGCCGCGTGCAGGTGGGGTCAGATCCCTTTCCCATGGAAAGGGATCTGACCCCGATTCAGCGCGCCGGCCCCTGCGCGGCCTGCACGTCCGGGTCGGCGGCGGGGGCCGACAGCCCCACCTGCGGGCCGGCACCGGCCAGGGCGGCCGCCTCGGCGGCCTGGGTCATCACCACGATGCTGATGCGGCGGTTGATCGGGTTCTGCGGGTCGGCCTTGTCGAACAGCACCGACGACGACAGGCCGACCACGCGGGTGATCTTGCTGTCCTCCAGGCCGCCGTCTACCAGTGCGCGGCGTGCGGCGTTGGCACGATCGGCGCTCAGTTCCCAGTTGCCGTAGCCACGCGCGGCCGAATAGGCGGTGATGTCGGTGTGGCCGGTCAGGCTGATCCGGTTCGGGACGTGGTTCAGGTAGTTGGCCAGCTCGTGCAGGATCTGCTGCGTATAGGGCTTCAGCGTGGCGCTGCCGAGGTCGAACATCGGCCGGTTCTGTTTGTCCACGATCTGGATGCGCAGGCCTTCCGGGGTCAGGTCCAGCAGCAGCTGGTCCTTGAACGGCTCCAGTGCCTGGCTCTTGCTGATCGCTTCCTGCAGTTCCTTCATCAGCGCTTCCAGCTGCTGCTTGTCGCGCTGCTGCTGGTCCACCGGCTGCGGCACGGCTTCCTTCTGGTTCTGGAAGGGATCGTTGCTGCTGCCCCGCGAGATGTCGGTGGCACCACCCAGCTTGATCATCGAGGTGCTGGCGCCGCCCGGGCCGGCCATGCCGGGTGCCGGCGTGGCATTCTGCCCGCTCAGCGGGCTGGGGTTGCGGAAGTACTCGGAAATGGCCGCACGGTCGTTCTTGTTGGTGGTGGCCATCAGCCACAGCACCAGGAAGAACGCCATCATCGCGGTCACGAAGTCGGCATAGGCCACCTTCCACGAACCGCCATGATGGGCGGCGTGGCCGGCCTTCTTGACCCGGCGGACGATGACGGTGGGCTTGGTCTCGGCCATGGCTTATTTGACCGTCTTCAGGTGCTGCTCGAAATCGGAGAAGGCCGGGCGCACGTTCGACGGCAGCGTCTTGCGGGCGAATTCCAGCGCGATCTTCGGGTTGTAGCCACGCAGGCAGGCCAGCAGGGCGGTCTTCACCGATTCGTAGATGCGGCTGTCCTGCTCGGCGCGCGCTTCCATGGCGGCGGCCATCGGGCCGACGAAGCCGTAACCCAGCAGAATGCCGAGGAAGGTACCGACCAGCGCGCCAGCCACGTGGCCACCGACCTCGACGATGTCGCCGCCGATCGAGCCCATGGTGATGACGATGCCGAGCACCGCCGCGACGATGCCGAAACCGGGCAGTCCGTCGGCGACCTTGGTCAGTACCTGCGACGGTGCCATCGCCTCGGCATGGTGCTTTTCCAGCTCCAGTTCCAGCAGCGGCTCCAGCTCGTGCGGCTCGATGTTGCTGCCGATCATCAGGCGCAGGCAGTCGGTGATGAAGTCGATCAGGTGATGGTCGGCCTGCACCTTGGGGTAGTTGCCGAACAGCGCGCTCTCGGCCGGCCGCTCCACATGGTCTTCCAGCGCCATGAAGCCTTCGCGGCGGGCCTTGTTGAGCAGTTCATAGAGCAGGCTGAGGACATCGATGTAGTCCTGCTGCTTGTAGCGCGGGCCCTTGAACACGCCGACCATGGCCTGCAGGGTCTGCTTGACCGTCTTGGCCGGGGTGCCGACCAGGAAGGCGCCGAGCGCGGCGCCGCCGATGATGACCAGTTCGTAGGGCTGCCAGAGGGCACCCAGGCGGCCGTGGGCACCGAGGTAGCCCCCGATCACGCTGATGATGACGACCAGGAATCCAACGATGATGAGCATGGGGCGACGCAAGGAGAGGGGATATCTCCTTGTCGGCCCGTCGCCCGGTTTTCTGAAGAGGGAATTCTGTGAAATCGGTCAGCGGGGTGTTTCAGCCCGCCACGCCGCTTTCTGCGCCGCCACGCTGCAACGGGTCGGGCCAGGGCTCGCCATTGCCGGTGAACGAAAGTGAGACGGAGTTCAGGCAGTGGCGCTCGTAGGTGGGCGGCGGGCCGTCCGGGAACACGTGGCCCAAGTGGCTGCCGCAGCGCGCGCAGGTGATCTCGGTGCGCACCATGCCATGGCTGGTATCGCGGATCTCGCGCACGTGCGCCGGGTCGAACGGGGCGAAGAAGCTGGGCCAGCCGGTACCGGAATCGAACTTGGTGCTGGAGCGGAACAGCGGCAGCGCACACAGCCGGCAGCAGTAGACGCCCTCGCGCTTGTTGTCGAGGAACACCCCGCAGAATGGCGCTTCGGTGCCGTGCTGCAGCAGCACGCGGCGCTCTTCGCTGCTGAGGCCGGCAATCAGCGCCTCGGTCTGGGTGGCGGTGGGGGGCGTCAGGTCGAAGGCAGTCATGCCGGCTCTCCGTGGGGTCGATGGCCTGGGGATGCCGGAAAACGTGGGGGTGCCGGCGCGCGCTTGCAAGTGTGACGGCCGTTCATGGGCGGCACACAGGTACAGGCGCAAGGTGAATGTGATCCACGCCGGAGCGTGCCATGAAACCGACCCTTCCCCTGCTGTTGATGGCCCTGTTGCCCGCATTGGCGCTGGCCCAGGTGCCTACCGCCGACCCCACCGCCACCCGCAGTGCGACCACCGTGGCACCGGCGCCGGTGGTACCGCCGCCGCAGGCCGCCCGCTCACAGCCGCAGGTGTTGCCGTCGCCGCAGCCGGCGCAACCGATCAAATCCACCGGTCCGGCCCCGATCGCACCCACCCCGGCGCCGAAGCCGGCCGACAAGGTGTACGACCGCAATGGCCGTATCGTCCCCGGTGTGCGCCCGGCCGGTCCGAACCGCGTGTTCGATTCGCGCACCGGCCGCTATTACGACAGCGTGCCGGCCGGCGATGGGCAGCAGATCAAGCGCTGAGCTCGGATGCCAGGCAAGGTTGGCAGTTACCACACGCTGTACGGCCTGAACGCACGAAAACAACGTCCTGCCGATCACTGCTTTTTCGCCTGCGATTAACCGTTCCGGGACCACCGTGGCCCTGCGCCGGCATTCCGCCGCCGCATGTCCTTCGTCCACTGGATCGCGATCATGAAAAACCAGCAGAACCGTCATCCCGGCAAGGAACCGCAGGGCCGCAACCCGCAGCAGCAACAGCAGCAACAGCAGCAGATGGAGCCGCAGCAGCCGCACAAGGGTGGCAAGCAGCAGGAACAGCGCTCGCAGAAGCATCCGCAGCAGCGCTGAGACGGACTCCGGGTCAGAGCCCGCGTTGCGGGCTCTGACCCCAACCGTTCGCCGGCCTCAATCCGGAATCGGCAGGCTCAGCGTTTCCTTCACCTCTTCCATCACGATGTAGCTCTTCGACTCACGTACGTGCGGCAGTGTCAGCAACGTGCTGCCGAGCAGCTTGCGATAGGAGGCCATTTCACTGATCCGCGCCTTCAGCAGGTAATCGAAGTCCCCCGACACCAGGTGGCACTCCAGTACGTTGGGCAGCTTCAGCGCCGCGCGCCGGAACTCCTCGAAGATGTCACCGGACTTGTAGGCCAGGCTGATCTCCACGAACACCAGCAGGCTGGCCTTCACCGCCGCCGGGTCCAGGTGGGCGTGGTAGCCGGTGATCACCGCTTCGCGCTCGAGCCGGCGCACGCGCTCGGTGCACGGGGTGGTCGACAGGCCGACCCGCTCACCCAGTTCGGTGAAGGAAATACGGCCCTCGGCCTGCAGGATGCGCAGGATCTTGCGGTCGATCTTGTCCAGTTCGCGGGTACGGGTGGCCATGGCCGTCAACCTTGGGGAATGAATTGCAGGAGAACATCCTGCCGGTTGATTTCAAATCAGGCAAATCAACTGGTATTGGCTGTCTATACTTCCCCAATTATGGTCCCGGCACGCTCCAGTGCAGGGAATGATCGGGTTGGAGAAGTCCCATGCGAGTCCTAGTTCTCGGCAGCGGCGTGATCGGCACCACCAGTGCCTGGTACCTGCGACAGGCCGGGTTTGAAGTCACGGTCATCGACCGCCAACCCGGCCCGGCGCTGGAGACCAGCTTCGCCAATGCCGGCCAGCTGTCGTTCGGCTACACCTCGCCGTGGGCGGCCCCGGGCGTGCCGAAGAAGGCCATCGGCTGGCTGTTCGAGAAGCACGCGCCGCTGGCGATCAAGCCGGGCATGGACCTGGCCCAGTACCGCTGGCTGTGGCAGATGCTGCGCAACTGCACCCACGAGCGCTACGCGATCAACAAGGCGCGCATGGTGCGCATGTCCGAGTACAGCCGCGACTGCCTGAACGAGCTGCGCGCGCAGATCGGCATCGAGTTCGAAGGCCGCGACCTGGGTACCACCCAGCTGTTCCGCACCCAGCAGCAGCTGGATGCCTCGGCGCAGGACATCGAGATCCTGGCCCAGTACGGCGTGCCGTACGAGGTGCTGGACCGCGCCGGCATCATCCAGGCCGAACCGGCCCTGGCCCATGTCGATGGCCTGGTCGGCGCGCTGCGCCTGCCGCGTGACCAGACCGGCGACTGCCAGTTGTTCACCCGCCGCCTGGCGCAGATGTGCGTGGATGCCGGCGTCGAATTCCGCTTCGACCAGGACATCACCGGCCTGGAGTTCGATGGCGACCGCATCACCGGCGTGCGCATCGACGGCAAGCTGGAAACCGCCGACCGCTTCGTGGTCGCGCTGGGCAGCTATTCGCCGGCGCTGGTCGCACCGCTGGGCATGCGCCTGCCGGTGTACCCGCTGAAGGGTTACTCGCTGACCCTGCCGATCACCGATCCGGCGATGGCGCCGACCTCGACCATCCTCGACGAGAGCTACAAGGTGGCGGTGACCCGCTTCGACGACCGCATCCGTGTCGGTGGCATGGCCGAAGTGGCCGGCTTCGACCTGTCGCTGTCGCAGCGCCGCCGCGAGACCCTGGAACTGGTGGTCAGCGACCTCTACCCGAAGGGCGGCGACCTGTCGCGCGCGCAGTTCTGGACCGGCCTGCGCCCGGCCACGCCAGACGGCACGCCGGTGATCGGCGCCACGCCGTTCCGCAACCTGTACCTCAATACCGGCCACGGCACCCTGGGCTGGACCATGGCCTGCGGCTCCGGTCGCTACCTGGCCGACCTGATGAGCGCGCGCCAGCCGCAGATCAGCACCGAAGGCCTGGATATTTTCCGCTACGGCCAGTACGGTCACGCCCCGCAACATGAGAACCGCACATGCGTCCTGCCCGCGCGCTGATCGATCTGGGCGCCCTGCGCAGCAACTACCGGCTTGCTCGTGAACTGGGCGGTGGCAAGGCCCTGGCGATCATCAAGGCCGATGCCTATGGCCATGGCGCGGTGCGCTGTGCACAGGCGCTGGAAGGCGAGGCCGATGGTTTCGGCGTGGCCACCATCGAAGAGGCGCTGGAACTGCGCCAGGCCGGCATCCGTGCGCCGATCCTGCTGCTGGAAGGCATCTTCGAACCCAGTGACATGGCGCTGGTGGCCGAACACGATTTCTGGTTCGCGGTGGGCTCGCCGTGGCAGCTGGAAGCGCTGGTCGCGTTCGACAGCCCGCGCCCGCTGACGGTGTGGCTGAAGCTGGACAGCGGCATGCATCGCCTCGGCCTGGACGTGGACAGCTTCCGCGCGGCGCATGCACGCCTGTCGGCGCTGCCGCAGGTCGAGCGCATCGTGCTGATGACCCACCTGGCGCGCGCCGACGAGCTGGACAGCGAACGCACGCACGAGCAGGCGGCGACCTTCGCGCAGGCCATCGACGGCCTGCACGGCGAGACCAGCGTGTGCAACTCGCCGGCACTGCTGGGCTGGCCGGATGTGCGCAGCGACTGGGTCCGCCCGGGCCTGATGCTGTACGGAGCCAACCCGCTGCCGGACAACACCGCGTTGACCGAGCGCCTGCGCCCGGTGATGACGATGCAGTCCAAGGTGATCGCCGAGCGCTGGATCGAGGCCGGTGAGCCGGTGGGCTATGGCGCCCGCTTCGTGGCCAAGGCGCGCACCCGCGTAGGCGTGGTCGCGCTCGGCTATGCCGACGGCTATCCGCAGTTCGCACCGAATGGCACCCCGGTGCTGATCGACGGCCAGCCGGGTGGACTGATCGGGCGCGTGTCGATGGACATGCTGACCGTGGACCTGACCGCGCATGCGCAGGCCGGCATCGGCAGCGTGGTGGAGCTGTGGGGTTCTGCGCCGACGCTGTCGGAACTGGCGCCGCGCTGTGGCGTCAGCGCCTACCAGCTGCCCTGTGCGGTCAAGCGCGTGGCGAAGGTGTACGTGTAGCGCCGAGCCCACGCTCGGCTCTGGTAGCGGCCGACCTTGGTCGGCGCTCTGAATGCGTGTCGACCAAGGTCGACACCTACCGGTGGGTGGCGCCGCCCGGGATCAGCGTGCAGCAGTGGCCTGCGTTGTCAGCTGCCGCTTGACCCAGTCGTCGATCAGGCGCTTCTCGTAGCGCAGCGGGTCGCTGTCGCTCTTCAGCCCCAGGTTGTGCAGGTAGCCGGTGTCGCTGAGCTTGGCTTCGCCCTCATCGACGATACGGCCACTGGCGTCCTTCAGCGTGTACTGCAGGGTGATCCGCGGCGGATAGATGTCGCGCATGATCCGGATGTCGCTGCCGCGCGGGCCGTGCCAGGGCTCGTAGTCGCCGGCGCGCTTGATGTCGACCAGGGTCACGTCCAGGGTCTGCCCCGGCTGCAGCGGCTTGGCCGCCGTGGTCTCCACGTAGCTGGCCAGCTGCTGCACCCAGTTGCCGCGTTCGGCCTCGAAGCGGTTGGTGCTCTGGCGGATTTCGGTGAATTTGGCCGGATCGTCCCACTTCACGCTGACCGGGCCATTGGCCTGCAGCGCACGGGGCGCGTCCGGATCGGTGACGGCGCGCGGCGCGGCGTTCGCGCTGCCCGCCATGAGGGCGCCTGCCAGCAGCAGGGCAGTGGCCAATGAGCGGTTCATGACGGTCTCCTGCGCCCCTTCGATGGGGACGATACGGTTTACAGATCGAGTGTGATCCCGCTTTCCCGTCGCCGCAACGGCCGATTGCGACATCCGCAAGAGTGGTTGCCGCCAATTCATCGTCGTCAACCATGACTGACGGCGCTTGACGCTGTGAATACGCCCTTTGGAAGATGCTGTGCCTCCAACCCGGCCTGCACAGACGCCCTTGTCCACACTGCCGCCCCTCGTGGAGCGCCCACCGATGATGGTGCCGGCGCCCGAACCCGACCTGCATCATGGCGTGCTTGAGCGCATCAACGCCGGTTTCTGCGTGATCCAGGTGCTGTTCGAGGGCGACCGTGCGGTCGACTATCGTTTCATCGAGGTCAACGACGCCTTCGAGCGCCACACCGGCCTGAAGGATGCGCGCGGCCAGCGCATGAGCCTGCTGGAGCCGCACCACGAGGAAGACTGGTTCCGCATCTACGGCGAGGTCGCACGCAGCGGTCGCCCCGCCCAGTTCGAGATGGAAGCGCGCGCGCTGGGCCGCTCGTTCGCGGTTGACGCGGTGCGCGTGGGCCGGCCGGGCGAGGACAAGGTCGGCATCCTGTTCTTCGACATCACCGCGCGCAAGCAGATGGAAGTGGAGCTGGGCGAGAGCGAAGCCCGCTTCAGTGCGCTGGCCGATGGCCTGCCGATGCCGGTGTGGGTACTCGACGAGCGCGGCCATGCCCGTTTCGTCAACAGCGCCTTCAGCGAGTTCTTTGGTGGCGATGAGACACGCGTGCCGGAAGATGTCTGGCGCGGCCTGGTGCATCCGGACGACGCATCGGTATTCGAGTACGAACTGCAGGAAGCGCTGAAGGCGCAGCGCTCGATGCATGCGCTGGTGCGTGCGCGCCGTGCCGATGGCCAGTGGCGCTGGCTGGAGATGAACGCCCGCCCTCGCTTCTCGCGCATGGGGCGCTTCATCGGCCTGGCCGGCAGCAGCCCGGACGTGACCGAACGCCGCGAGATCGAACTGGCCCGCGAGGAACTGCTGCAGTCCGAGCGTGCTGCGCGCAGTGCTGCGGAAAACATGGCGCGGCTGAAGGATGAGTTCCTGGCCACGCTGTCGCATGAGCTGCGTACGCCGTTGACCACCATTCTCGGTTGGAGCGAGCTGCTGCTGCAGCGCGTGGACAACACCAGCCCGCTGTACAAGGGCCTGAACGTGATCGCCAACAGCGCCGGTGCGCAGAAGCGGCTGATCTCGGACATGCTCGACCTCAGCAGCATGCTGCTGGGCAAGGTGCAGCTGGAGGTGGAAGTGCTGGACCTGAGCACGCTGCTGGGCGAGGCCATCGGCGCGCAGGAGCTGGTGGCCGAAGGCAAGGCGCTGGACGTGCACCTGCAGCTGCCCGAACAACCGAGCCTGGTGCTGGGCGATGCCACGCGCCTGCAGCAGGTGTTCTGGAACCTGCTCTCGAACGCGATCAAGTTCACCCCGGCTGAAGGCCGCATCGACCTGCAGCTGCGGGCCGACGGCAACCACTGGGAGATCACCGTGCGCGATACCGGTGATGGCATCGCGCCCGAATTCCTCAATCATCTGTTCAGCCGCTTCCGCCAGGCCGATGGCACCACCACCCGCCGCCATGGCGGACTGGGACTGGGCCTGGCGATCGTGCAGCAGCTGGTCGAACTGCATGGCGGTACGGTCGCCGCGGCTAGCGAGGGCCACGGCCATGGCGCTACGTTCACCGTGCGCCTGCCGCAGCACATTCCCGATGCCGAGCGGCGCCCGCTGCGCGAAGTGATCAGCGGGCCGATCCTGGAGCCGGTGATCGTCGAGCCCTATCCGCTGCGTGGCATGCACGTGCTGGCGGTTGAAGACCAGCCGGAAGTGCTGGAGTACCTGCGGCGCATGCTGGAAGAGCAGGGCGCCAGCGTGTCAGCGGCCAGTTCGGCCGGCGAGGCACTGGCGTTGCTGGCCGACACCGGCCATCTGCAGTACCACGTGATGCTGACCGACATCGGCATGCCGGGCATGGATGGTTATGGCCTGGTGCGCACGCTGCGCGAGGACATGGGCGTGGATGCCATGACCCTGCCGGCGGTAGCCGTGACCGCGCTGGCGCGTGCCGATGACCGCCGCCGTGCGCTGGCATCGGGCTTCCAGGAGCACGTGGCCAAGCCGTACTCGGTGGCGCAGCTGGTGGCTGCGGTACGCAAGGTGCAGGTACCCCGCGCGGACAGCGCGCTGCACTGAGCATTCACGGCCAATCGGCGACCCTGCATGCAGGAGGTCGCCGATGTCCCGCATAGCTCCCCGTATCCATACCGATCCGGCGCAGATCGCGCGCCTGGAAGCCCTGCTGCCGCAGCTGGAAGGCGAAACGCAGGTGGAACTGACCCTGCACGATGGTCGCCGCCTGCTCGGCACCGTCGCGGTGAAACCGACGGTGCAGCAGTACCGCAACGAGGCCGGCGACGAAGGCAGCAACGGCCAGTTGCGGCTGGATGACTACGACACGCCGGTGCAGCAGCACCACGTGTGGCTGGACGAGATCGCCAGCATCCGCAGGTTGCCGCCCAGGGTCTGACGGCAACCTGCCAACCCCATCCACGCATGGCGTGGATCTACTGGAAAGGGCCACGCATGGATGTGCGTGACCTCGTCATCGGCCAGGCCTCATGCCATCCACGCATGGCGTGGATTTTCCAGGGGTTGCAGTAGAGCCACGCCATGCGTGGCTGTTGGGATCAGTGCTCGAACAACGTCGGCGTCGCCTCGAACCGGCGCGCGTAGGCGCGTTCTTCAGCGACCCGGGCCACCTCGTCATCGGCCAGGTCCGGCGCGCCGTATACCGCATAGGCCACGCTGCCATCGGCGCCATGGCCGACCTGGTGCAGCCGGTAACGCGAGTGGCCGCCGCCGGTGTCCTCGGGGTAATGCACGGGCGGATGGCTGCCTTCCAGATCCATTTCACTGTTGTCGACCACGCCACCGACGAACAAGGCTCGCATGCAGGTTCTCCTGAGTTTCCGGGGGAACCTCTACCCTGAACGTTTCAATGTTTCTGGCGGATCAAGGCCCCGTTCGGGTTTCGCAAAGCGGCCTGCCGGGGCCGGCCCGGCCAAGCCGGTACAATGGACGGCCCTCACGCTTGAAGTACCCGCGCCGATGGCCTCCAGCGACGACGCCCCCCTGCAGACCCTGCTCCTGCCGTTCTCCCAAGGCGCCCTGCGCTGGCCGGAGGGCCCGGTGGCCTTCCTGCGTGCCCGCGATGGCTGGCCGCTGCGCGAAGCCGCCGGCAACCACGAGGTGCACTGCGAACAGAGCTTCGCCCCGTTCGCGCAGCCGCTGCAGCAGGCCGCCGGCTGGACCGTCAGCGGCCAGCTGGACGATGGGGCCGGCAAGGGCCGTTACCCGCTGGTGCTGGTGCTGCCCCCGCGCCAGCGTGAAGAAGCCCGTGCGCTGTTCGCCCGCGCGCTGGCGCTGGTCGCCGAAGGCGGCCGTATCGTTGCCTGCCAGTCCAACAACGAAGGCGCGCGCTCCGGTGAAGGCGATCTCAAGCAGCTGACCGGCCTCGGTGGCTGCCTGACCAAGAACCACTGCCGCGTGTACTGGACCGCCCCGCTGCAGGGCCAGCACGACGCCGACCTGGCCAAGCGCTGGTCGGCGCTGGATGCGGTGCGCCCGATCATGGGCGGCCGCTTCCTCAGCCGCCCGGGCGTGTTCGCCTGGGACCGCATCGATCCGGCGTCGGCGCTGCTGGCCGAGCACCTGCCGGCCGACCTGGCCGGGCGCGCCGCCGACCTTGGCGCCGGCTACGGCTATCTGTCGCGCGAGCTGCTGGAACGCTGCCCGAAGATCACCGCGCTGGACCTGTACGAGGCCGAGCAGCGTGCGCTGGCCCTGGCCGAACTGAACCTGGCGCCGCCGCCGCGCGCGCTGCCGCTGCGCTTCCTGTGGCAGGACGTCACCGCCGGCATCGAGCCGGGATACGACGTCATCATCAGCAACCCGCCGTTCCACACGCCGTCGCGTGCCGACCGCCCGGACATCGGCCAGCGCTTCATCGCCGTGGCCGCGCAGGCGCTGCGCCCGGGCGGGCGCTTGTACGTGGTGGCCAACCGCCACCTGCCGTACGAGCACACCCTCAACGACAGCTTCGGTGCGGTGCGCGTGGTTGCCGAGCGCGACGGTTTCAAGCTGGTTGAAGCAGTGAAGGGGAAGGGCAAGTGAAGCTGGTCAAGCTCATCGCCAACCTGGGCTATGGCAGCCGCAAGCAGGTGCAGTGGATGTTCCGCGAAGGCCGCGTCACCGACGCCGACGGCGAAGTGCTGTACGCCGATGACCAGGTGCCGCACGAGGCGATCCGCGTCGATGGCGAGCCGCTGGACCCGCCGGTGGGGCTCTCGATCGCGCTGCACAAGCCCGCCGGCTACACCTGTTCGACCAAGGACACCGGCCGCCTGATCTACGACCTGCTGCCGCCGCGCTTCCGCGACCGTGATCCGGTGCTGTCCACCGTGGGTCGCCTCGACCGCGAGACCAGCGGCCTGTTGCTGCTGACCGACGATGGCGGCCTGCTGCACCGGATCATCTCGCCGAAGTCGAAGCTGCCCAAGGTCTACGAAGTGGAACTGAGCGACGACCTGCGCGGCGACGAAGTGGCGCTGTTCGCCAGCGGCACGCTGATGCTGGAGTCCGAGAAGACCCCCCTGCTGCCGGCTGAACTCGAAGTGCTGGATACGCGTCGTGCGCGCCTGGTACTGCATGAAGGCCGCTACCATCAGGTACGCCGCATGTTCGCCGCCACCGGCAACCACGTGCAGGCCCTGCACCGCAGCCGCGTCGGCGGGCTGGACCTGCAGGGACTGGACGAAGGGCAATGGCGGCAGCTCACTTCCACCGACCTGGACACGCTGTTCGCTCCATGACCACCATCGCTGCGCTGCCGTTCCTCCCCGACGCCGTCATCTTCGACATGGACGGCCTGATGATCGACAGCGAGCGGGTCTCGCTGGCCTGCTGGAGCGAGGCCGCCGACGAATTCGGGCTGGGCCTGGACGAGGCGGTGTTCCTGCGCATGGTCGGCCTCGGCGACCGCGATACGCATGCGTTGCTGCGCGCGCAGGGCATCGAGGACAGCGTGATCGACGCGGTGGCGGCACGATGCCATGAACTGTACGAAGCACGCACGCAGACCGGGCTGCCGTTGCGGCCGGGCATCCTGGAGCTGCTGGAGCTGCTGAAGGCGCATGCGGTACCGCGTGCGGTGGCGACCACCACGCGGCAGCCGCGCGCCAATCGCAAGCTGGCCGCTGCCGGCCTGCTGCCGTACTTCGATGCCGTGATCACCAGTGGCGACGTGGCGCGGCCGAAACCGGCGCCGGACATCTACCTGCTGGCCGCGCAGCGGCTGGGCCAGGCGCCCGAGCGCTGCCTGGCGCTGGAGGATTCACCGGCCGGTACGCGTGCAGCGCTGGCCGCAGGCATGACCGTGATCCAGGTGCCGGACCTGGTGCATCCGGATGAAGAGCTGCGCGCACTGGGCCACCGCATCGTCGGCTCGCTGGTGGACGCGCACGCGCTGCTGTTGCCGCTGCTGCCGAAATAAGGTGGGTGCCGACCGTTGGTCGGCACACCTGCCCAGTCACACGCGCCCGAACACCAGCGCGGCGTTGGTGCCACCGAAGCCGAAGCTGTTGGACATCACGGTGTCCAGCTTCTGCTCGCGGCTCTCGCGCAGGATCGGGAAATCCACCACCTTCGGGTCCAGCTCACCGATGTTGGCCGAACCGGCGACGAAGCCATCGCGCATCATCAGCAGGCAGTAGATCGCCTCGTGCACGCTGGCCGCACCCAGTGAATGGCCGGACAGCGCCTTGGTCGAGGACAGCGGCGGCACCGCGTCGCCGAACACTTCGCGGATCGCGTTGAGCTCGGTGACGTCGCCCAGCGGGGTCGAGGTGCCGTGGGTGTTGAGATAGTCCAGCGGGCGATCGACGCCCTGCAGCGCCATCTTCATGCAGCGCACCGCGCCTTCACCGGACGGGGCGACCATGTCGGCGCCATCGGAGGTCACGCCATAGCCGATCAGCTCGGCATGGATGTGCGCACCGCGCGCGACGGCGTGGTCGTAATCCTCCAGCACCAGCATGCCGCCGCCACCGGCGATGACGAAGCCGTCGCGGTCCTTGTCGTACGGGCGCGAGGCGCTGGCCGGGGTTTCGTTGAAGCTGGTCGACAGTGCGCCCATCGCGTCGAACATCACGCTCATCGACCAGTGCAGGTCTTCGCCACCACCGGCGAACATGATGTCCTGCGCACCGTGGCGGATCATGTCCGCGGCGGCGCCGATGCAGTGCGCCGAGGTGGCGCAGGCGGCCGACAGCGAGTAGCTGACGCCCTTGATCTGGTAGGCCGTGGCCAGGCAGGCCGAGACCGTCGAGCACATCGTGCGCGGCACCATGTACGGGCCGACCTTGCGTACGCCACGTTCGCGCAGCAGGTCGACCGCACCAATCTGCCACTCGCTGGAGCCGCCACCGGAACCGGCGATCAGGCCGGTACGCAGGTTGCTGACCTGCTCGGGGCTGAGCCCGGCGTCGGCGATGGCATCGCGCATGGACAGGTAGGCGAAGGCTGCCGCATCGCTCATGAAGCGCTTCTGCTTGCGGTCGATCAATGCGTCCAGGTCGAGGTCGACACGGCCGCCAACCTGGCTGCGCAGCCCGGCATCGGCATGGTCGGCCAGCAGGGTGATGCCCGAGCGCCCTTCACGCAGCGCGGTCGAAACGGTATCCAGATCATTGCCGAGGCAGGACGTGATGCCCATGCCGGTGATGACAACGCGACGCATCAGAAGCTCCCGGTTTCAGTGAACAGGCCGACGCGCAGGTCGCGCGCGCTGTAGATTTCGCGGTCATCCACGTACATGCGGGCGTCCGACTGGGCCATCACCAGCTTGCGGTTGATGACCCGGCTGATGTCGATCTCGTAGCGCACGAGCTTGGCGTCCGGCAGTACCTGGCCGGTGAACTTTACCTCGCCGCAGCCCAGTGCGCGGCCCTTGCCGGGGGCACCCAGCCAGGTCAGGAAGAAGCCGGTCAGCTGCCACATGGCGTCCAGGCCCAGGCAGCCGGGCATCACCGGGTCGCCGATGAAGTGGCAGCCGAAGAACCACAGATCCGGGCGGATATCCAGCTCGGCGCGTACCATGCCCTTGCCGTGCGGTCCGCCGTCCTCGTGGATGTCGGTGATGCGGTCGAACATCAGCATCGGATCGTTGGGCAAACGGCCGGCAGCGGTGCCGAACAGTTCACCGCGTGCGCTGGCCAGCAGCTGTTCGCGGTTGAACGCGTGGAGACGGGTCATGAAGCACAATCCTGGAAGCGGGGAAACGGGAAACAAGCGCTCGAGGATGCCCGTGGAAACTGCCCCGATCAAACATTTCAACCGTACGCAACCGTAGTGTTTTCAAGGGAATACGCGCATCCTGTTGATGTGCAACGACCATACTTCGGCGTGTGGCCCGCCCGGCCCGCCCCCGCCCTTTCCGCCTGACATGACCCGACTGCGCAAGATCATCCACGTCGACATGGACGCGTTCTACGCGTCGGTGGAGCAGCGCGACGATCCGTCACTGCGGGGCAAGCCGGTGGTTGTGGCATGGCGTGGCGCGCGTTCGGTGGTGTGCGCGGCGTCCTACGAGGCGCGCGTGTTCGGCGTGCGCTCGGCGATGCCGGCCGTGCGTGCCGAGCGGCTGTGCCCGGATGCGATCTTCGTACCGCCGGACTTCGCACGTTACAAGGCGGTGTCACAGCAGGTGCGCGAGATCTTCCTGCGCCATACCGACCTGGTCGAGCCGTTGTCGCTGGACGAGGCCTACCTGGACGTGACCGAGCCGAAGAGCGGCATCGAACTGGCCACCGACATCGCCCGTACCATCCGCACCCAGATCCGCGAGGAAACCCGGCTGACTGCTTCAGCCGGGATCGCGCCGAACAAGTTCCTGGCCAAGATCGCCTCGGACTGGCGCAAGCCCGACGGCCAGTTCGTGATTCCACCGCAGCGGGTGGACGCCTTCCTGCTGCCACTGCCGGTGAACCGGGTACCCGGCGTCGGCAAGGTGATGGAAGGCAAGCTGGCCGCGCGCGGCATCGTCACCTGCGGCGACCTGCGGCAGTGGGCACTGATCGACCTGGAAGAGGCGTTCGGCAGTTTCGGCCGCAGCCTGTACAACCGCGCACGCGGCATCGACGAGCGCCCGGTGGAACCGGACCAGCAGGTGCAGTCGATCTCCTCGGAGGACACCTTCGCCGAGGACCTGCCGTTGGAAGACCTGGGCGAGGCGATCGTGCAGCTGGCGGAGAAGACCTGGAATGCCACGCGCAAGACCGAGCGCGTCGGCCACACCGTGGTGCTGAAGCTGAAGACCGCGCAGTTCCGCATCCTCACCCGCAGTTTCACCCCCGAGCGCCCGCCCGAGTCGATGGAAGAACTGCGCGACATCGCCCTGGCCCTGCGCGCCCGCGTCGACCTGCCGGCCGAGACCCGCTACCGCCTGGTGGGTGTCGGCCTTGGCGGCTTCCGTGAAAAGGAGCCGGTGGTGCAGGGGGAGCTGTTCGAGCACGGATCGAGCGATTCTGCAGGCAATTGATCGTTCGCCAAACAGCGCTCCCACCCGCACGAACCTGTGGCGCTGACAGTAGTTTGGAGCGCCCCTAGGACTTCTTCAGTTCAATGGGGGCGGATAGAATGCGTCGCGCTTTCTGCTCCTCATCGACATGGGTTCTTTCGAAATCTGTGCTGGGCAGCTCCACAACAATCACACCGCGCTGTCCGTCGATCATGATTCCCTGATGCTTCGGGAAAAGTTCTGCCACCTTTCCCGACGTCACTATCTGCTTCAGTTGCGTCAGAGAGTGGGTTGCCCCGACCGTGAAGCGGTAGGTGATGGTGCCATGGACAGTGCTCACGGTTCGGGATGGCACTGGCTCGGTCCCGGTTAAACGGACCGTCACGATCATCGGATTCTCACTGAAGCTCTTGCCAGCGAAGCGATCAGGCATTCCTTCCAGAATACGCCCAAGCTCTTCCCCTGCCGCAATTCGAAGTCTGAGCCGCCTGTCGGCTTCTTGGGTGGACAATCCCTCATGCTGGGCAAAGGCTTGAACAACGGGGTCGGTGGAGGGCGTCACCTGTTGAGAGAACGCGGGGTGCGCGGCCAGTACAGTGATGGGCAGCAGGAGTTTGACCAACACACTCTTGATCTTCATCGTGAATTCTCCGTTCCATCGGTTTACTCACCTACGCAATCCATCGTACAGCGGTTGACGTTCAGGCTGGCTTTGGATGTTGAGGGTGCCGGCCAGCGGCCGGCACTACCGCAGGTGCAGGGCACAGCCCTGCAAAAGAAAACCCCCTACCTCAGGGCCACTGCATCTCGCCCTTGGCCACCTTCGCACTCAGCTCCAGCGATGCCACGCCGTCCAGCTTCGGGTAGCGCGCCTGCATCGCCTTCACCAGCGCCGCACTGTCCTTGGCCTTTGCCGTCTCGACATCGAACGCGCGGATGTAGTCCGCGGTGAAGCGCAACGCACTGGCATCCAGCGCCGCACCCGGCGCGTAATGCCCCGGCACCACCACCTTCGGCTTCAGCGCCTGCAGCCGCTGCAGGGTCTGCAGCCAGTCGGCATGTGACTTCGGCGTCTGCGTGTCGGCCATCCACACGTGCTCGCCCGCCACCACCGGAATGCCACCGACGATCGCGCGCAGTGACGGTACCCACAGCACCGTGCGGTCCGGCGTCGGCCCATCCAGGCCGATCAGCGGCAGGCGTTGGCCTTCCAGCTGCAGGGCGTCGCCGTCCAGTACCTGCGGCACCACGATGCGTGTCGGCACGTCGGCACCCATCTTCGGTCCCCAGTAGGCCAGCTTGCCGGCCTGGGTCTGCTGGATGTGGGCGACGGTCTGCGCGGTGGCGACGATGCGTGCCTGCGGGAACGCGTCCTGCAGCGTGGCCAGGCCGAAGTAGTAATCCGGATCGCCGTGGCTGATGTAGATCGTGGTCAGCTGCTTGCCGCTGGCGCGGATCAGCTCGACCAGCTTGCGCGCGTCGCTGGCACCAAACTGCGCATTGACCAGGATCGCGTCGTGGCGGCCTTCGATCAGCACCGAGGACACCGAGAACATCGCCTGCGGGCCGGGATGGAAGGTCTGCAGGTGCAGCTGGGATTTCGTCGCCGTGGCCGGCGCTGCGGTGGCCGGCGCGGCCATCAGCGGCGCACTGGTGAAGGTGGCGGCCAGGGCGAGGGGAAGCAGCAGGGCAGCGGTACGCATCGGAATTCCTTGTGTAGAGCCGAGCCAATGCCCGGCTGCAGGTTCGCGTAGCGCCGGGCGTGGGCTCGGCGCTACAAGGGACGCACGTGGATCAATACGCCGCGGTGATGATCTGCTTCGGATACGCGTGCGCTTCCAGCTCGGCGACGAACGCCGCGCCGTAGTCGGCGTAGCTGATGCGGCTGTGGCCGCTGGCATCGGCCAGGAACGCCTTGGGCTGCACGCGGTACTGGCCGCGCTCTTCGCCCGGGCCGATCTCGGCGGCCGGCGAGAAGAAGGTCCAGTCCAGGTCATCCACCGCCTGCAGGCGGTTGAACGCCTCACGGTGGGCCAGTGCGTACGGCTTGTAGGCCTCCGGGAAGGTGGGGGTATCGACCAGCTGCACGCCGGGCGCGACTTCCAGGCTGCCGGCGCCACCGACCACGACCAGGCGCGGCACACCGGCCTTGCGTGCGGCGGCGGCCAGCTGTGCGGCGACCTCGCCGACGCGGCCGATGTCATCGCCCGGGCGCGGGCCGTAGGCGCTGGCCAGCACGTCGTGGCCGGCGATGGCGGCGACCAGCGCGTCCGGGTCATCCAGCGAGGCGATCACCGGATGGGCACCGGCCAGTTCAGCCGGAAGGTCCTGTGCGCTGCGCACGATGACGGTGAGTTCGTGGCCGCGGGCCAGCGCGTGGCGGGCGATCTGGCGGCCGATGTTGCCGGTGGAACCAACGAGGGCGATCTTCATGGCAGGACTCCGTGGGGCGGTTTGGGGTGGGAATGGGGCCACTCTAGGCCGCTGCAGTCGCTCGAAAAACAGCGTATAACGCGCTTGTTTGTTGCATGGATCGAGCATATGGACCGATTGACCGCCATGACCGTGTTCGTCGAGGTCGCCGAGCGCGGCAGCCTCACCGCCGCCGCCGAGGTGCTGGACATGTCGCGGGCGATGGTCAGCCGTTACCTGGCCGAGGTCGAGGGCTGGCTGGGTGCACGGCTGCTGCACCGGACCACGCGCCGGGTCAGCCTGACCGGTCCGGGCGAAGCGGCATTGGCGCGCTTCCGGCAGATGCTGGCAATCGGCGAAGAACTGCAGGGCGAGCTGGCCAGCGATGATCCCGAGCCACACGGCACGCTGCGCGTGACTGCCAGCGTCTCGTTCGGGCAGAGCCACCTGGCGCGGGCGGTGGCCGGCTTTGTTGCGCGTCATCCGGCGGCACGCATCGAACTGCTGCTGGTCGACCGGACGGTGAACCTGGTGGAGGAGCGGGTGGACCTGGCGGTGCGTATCGCGCGCCAGATTGACCCCAGCCTGATCGCACGGCGGCTGGCCACCTGCCGCTCGGTGCTGTGCGCGACGCCGTCCTACCTGCAGGCACGCGGCACGCCGACCGCTCCCGAGCACCTGGCCGCGCACAACTGCCTGACCCATCACTACGTCGGCAAGAGCCTGTGGCAGCTGCACCGCGACGGTCGTTCGCTGTCGGTGGCGGTAGGCGGCAACATCAGTGCCAACGAGGCCTCGCTGCTGCTGGAGGCGGTGCGCGCCGGTGCCGGCATCGCCATGCTGCCGACCTACCAGGTGGCGCCGCTGCTGCGCAGTGGCGAGCTGATCGAACTGCTGCCCGGATTCAGTCTGGACGAACTCGGCATTCATGCCGTGTACGCATCACGGCGCCAGCAGCCCGCTATCATGCGCCGATTCCTGGACTACCTGGCCGACTGTTTCGCCAGCCCGGCCTTCCAGGATCTGGATTGGCGCCCACCGGGCAAGGAGAACACATGAACCATGGACAGGCCTTGATCGACCACAACCGTGCTGCCTGGGACCGCCAGGCCAGCGAAGTGCGCGAATGGTCGCGCCCGGTGGAAAGTTCAACCATTGCCGCCGCGCGCGAAGGCCGCTGGCAGGTGCATCTGACCCCACGTGCGCTGCCACTGGATTGGCTGGGCGACGTGCGCGGCCGCCGCATCCTGTGCCTGGCCTCGGGCGGTGGCCAGCAGGCACCAGTGCTTGCGGCGGCCGGCGCCGACGTCACCGTGTTCGACCTGTCCGACGGGCAGCTGGAGCAGGACCGCCAGGTCGCTGCGCGCGATGGCCTGCAGCTGCGCACGGTGCAGGGCGACATGCGCGATCTGCACGTATTCGCCAACGACAGTTTCGATGTGGTGTTCCACCCGATCTCGAACCTGTATGTGCCTGATGTGCGCCCGGTGTGGACCGAATGCCGCCGTGTGCTGGCACGCGACGGGATGCTGATGGCGAGCTTCTACAACCCGGTGCTGTTCGTCGGTGCGCGTGATCCGCAGCTGGATGCACAGGGTCTGATCCGGCCGCAGTACGCCATTCCCTATTCGGACCTGGAAGACCTCGCGCCGGCCGAGCGCGAGGCAAAGCTGGCCCGCGGCGATGCGCTGACCTTCGGCCACAGCCTGACCGAACTGATCGGTGGGCAGCTGGATGCCGGCTTCGTCATCGACCGCTTCATGGAAGACTGGCAGCCGCAGCCGCGCTTCCTGATCGACCGCTATCTGCCCACCTTCCTCGCCACCCGCGCACGCAGGATCGGCTGAGGCTCAGCGGCAGGAGGATCTGCGGAAAAAGCGGCGGCGTACAATGGACGGCCCCACGTTCCCTAGGTGCCGTCCCTTGTCGTATCCCTATCCGCTGGTCGTGTTCGACCTCGATGGCACGCTGGTCGACAGCGCGGCTGATATCGCTGAAGCGCTGAACCGCACGCTGGAGGACATCGGTGTAGCACGCGTGCCGGAAGCCACGGTGCTGGGCTGGATCGGCGATGGCGTGCGCCGCCTGGTCGAGCAGGCCGTGCATGCCGCCGATCGCGAGGTCGACCTGGCCGAAGTGATGCCGGTGTTCATGGTGCACTACCGTGAGTGCCTGCTGCGCAGCCCGCGCTTGTTCGATGGCGTGGCCGACGCGCTGACGCAGCTGCGTGCACGCCATGTGCCGCTGGCGATCTGCACCAACAAGCCCGAAGCGCTGGTGCCGCCGCTGCTGCAGCACCTGGGCATCGGTGATGCGTTCGCGCTGGTGCTGGGTGGTGATTCGCTGCCGCAGCGCAAGCCCAGCGGTGAGCCGCTGCGGCATATCGCTGCGCACTTCGGGCTGCCGGCCGATGCCTGCCTGATGGTGGGTGATTCGCTGACCGACTACCGCGCCGCCGAAGATGCGGGCATGCCGATCGCACTGGTGCGTTACGGCTACCCGCGTGGCCTGGACCTGGCCACCGCGCACGCCGTGGCAGTGATTGACGACCTGCGTGAGTTGCCGGGGTTGGCCGCGGGCGTTCGGGTGTAGAGCCGAACCCACGCTCGGCTCTACAGTAGATCGACGCCATGCGTCGATGGCATCCGGCGGCGCCGGGCGATGCCCGGCGCGTTCCTTCACTTCGGCTGGTAACGCACGCTCAGCTGGTACTCGCGGCCGGGCTGGTTGAACCACGCCACCGTCTCGTAGTGGCGATCGAACACGTTGGCAGCACGTGCCAGCAGCGACCACTCCGGCGTCAGCGCGTACTCGGCGCGCAGGTCCAGCGTGCCGTAGCCGCCGACCTTCACTGCGTTGGCCGCATCGTCATAGCGCTTGCCCGCACCCTGCACGGTCAGGCCGGCGCGGAAATCGCCGAAGCGGCGGTCGACGTCCAGGCGTGCGGTCTGCTGTGCACGGCGCGGCAGCCAGTTGTCGAACTGGGTGCTGCCGTGGGTGCGGTTGCGCGGGTCGGTGTAGCTCAGCTGCGCGTTGATGTCGAAGCCGGCCAGCAGCACGCCACCGGTCAGCTCGGCACCGCGGATGCGTGCCTTCTCCACCTGCTGCATCTTGAAGGTTGCCGCGTCGTAGGTGATCAGGTCATCGATGCGGGTCTCATAGACGTCCAGGCCCCAATGCCAGCCCTGGCCCTGCTGCGAAACACCGAGGTTGGCGCTCTTGGACTTCTCCGGCTTCAACGTCGGCACGCCGCTCCACGGGTCGTACAGGTCGCTGAAGGTCGGCGCCTTGAACGCGGTGCCGTAGCTGGCGTTGAGGCGCAGGCCGTGGTCCAGCTGCATCGCCCAGCCGAGACTGCCGGTGGCGTGGTTGCCGAACTGCTGGTTGTCGTCGTTGCGTGCGCTGGCCTGCAGCTGGTGGCGGCCGAAGCGGCCCTGGTACTGCACGAACACACCGGTGTTGCGGCGGCTGTCGACGAGGTAGCCCGCGCTGCTGCCATCCAGGTTGTCTTCGCTCCAGTCCACGCCGGTGCTCAGCAGCTGGCCTTCGGCCAAGGTGAAGTCACCCTGCAGCGAGGCGCTGTCGCGGTGGGTCTGTGCGCTGCCGCGTGCGCCGAAGTCGCCGAAGTTGTCCGACTCGTTGTCGCTGCGGCCGACGTTGGCGGTGAACGCCAGGCGCTCGGACGGGGTGTAGCGCACCTTGCCGGCCAGCACCTGCTGGCGGGTCTCGGAGTAGTTGTAATAGCCGTCGTAGTGGTTCTTGCCGTCGGCGCGCAGCGCGCTGCCTTCCACGGTCCACTGGTCGTTGAAGGTGTAGCCGCCACGCAGGCTCTTGGACAGGTTGCGGTAGCCGTCGCGGTCGGGTTCATCGGCGAAGCAGCCGGCGAACAGCGTCGCCGAGCCACGGCAGGCATCGATGCCATCGGAATGCTGGTAGGCGATGTCGGCGCCGAACCAGCCGCGTTCGGTGCCACCACCGATGCCGCCGCTGGCTTCGCGCAGGCCGTTGCTGCCGCCACCGAGCTGGAAGTGCGGAGCAAAATCGCCCTGGTTGCGGCGGGTGAAGATCTGGATCACGCCACCGATGGCGTCGGCGCCGTACAGGCTGGACTGCGGGCCACGCACGATTTCCACGCGTTCGATCTGCGCCAGCGGCAGGTCCTGGTACATGGCCAGGCCGAGGTCGGCACTGTTGATGCGCACGCCATCGACCAGCACCACGGTGTGGCCCGAGTTGGTGCCGCGCAGGAACAGCGAGCTCTGCTTGCCGAGGCCGCCGGCATTGGTCAGGTTGATGCCGGCACGGCCGCGCAGCAGCTCCTGCAGCGAGGTGGCCTGGCTGGATTCGATCTGCGCGCGGTCGATCACCTGCGCCGGCGCGATGCTGTCCTGCAGGGCGATCGGGGTGCGGGTGGCGGTGACCAGGATCTGGTCGAGCGCGGTGGTGTCATCGGCGGCCTGGGCCAGCGCGGGCAGGGCGGCCAGCACGGCCAGGGACAGCATTCGGGACTGCAGCTTCATGGTGGACTCCAGGTGCCACGCACGCCCGCGTGGCGAAGGGGAGGAGCCGCGAAGGCAGGCATGCGCCGACGCCGCAGCGCAGGCTGCGGTCATCCAGCGCCATGCCCACCGCATCGCGACCTGAGGCTTCCTGGCCGGTCTCCGGGCTTGCCGCCGGGTGGCGCGAGGCCACCGTCCAGGCGCCTTCCCATGCCTGCGGCACAGTGGCGTTGTTGCCTGGAACTGACGTGCTTACCGTTGCGGGGGCAGCGCCGGCCTGGCGTGGCATCACGCGTCACCGGCTTCCCGTTTCAACCTGCCGGCCGTGGCCGCAGGTCACCTGGAAGTGCGCGCAGTCTACGGCATCACAGGCGGCCCGTAGCGTCGAGCCTGCTCGACTGCCTTTGCTGTGCCCTTAGAATGGTCCCTCGATCCCGTGGTGCCGTTGCCGATGTCCGCCCGTTTTCCGCTGTTCCCGCGTTGCCTGTACAGGACGCACGCATGATCCTCGACCTGGTCCGCCACGCCGGCAACGGTCGCGATGAGTTCCTCGATGGCCGCAGCGATCCACCGCAGCTGGCCCGCCTGCCGCAGGAACTGGTCGATGCCTACGCCGCGCAGCCGTGGGAGCGGGTGATCAGTTCGCCACGGCTCCGCTCGCTGCACACGGCGATGGCCCTGGCTACCCCGCGTGGGCTGGACGTGGAAGCGGACGAGGAATGGGAAGAGCTGGATTTCGGCGATTGGGACGGGCAGTCGCTGTTCGACCTGCCGGAGGACGCACTGGCGGCCTTCCATGCCGATCCGCATGCATTCCCGCCGCCGAACGGTGAAAGCTGGGGCCACTTCGAGCGGCGCATCGCGCGCGCGCTGGATCGCCTGCTCGATGATGATGATCCGGTGCCGACGCTGGTGGTCAGTCATGGCGGCCCGCTGCGCATGGTGCTGTCGCAGGTCTGTGGCCTGCCGATGTCGCTGTGCTGGGCATTGCGCATCGACCACGGCACCCGTCTGCGGGTGTGGCTGGAGCGCGGCGAGGTCGGGCTGGTGGGCGAGCTGCTGGAACTGCAGCAGCCCTGAGCGCACCCGCCGGGCATGGCCCGGCGCTACCGATCCCACATCACAGTGGTAGTGCCGGCCGCTGGCCGGCATCGCCAGGAACGCGGAGGCCTCAATCCTCGTCGGCGTGCTCGGCCACGCTGTCTTCCGCGTCATCGTCGGCATCGAAACGCTGCTCATGCACCGGACCCGAAGCGGGGCCGGCCGCCTTCAGAGGGTGCGCGGCGATGCGTGCTTCGTAATCCTGCACCAGCGCCTCACGCTGCGGCTCGCTCAGTTCCTGCCAGTGGCAGTCCAGCAGCGCGCCTTCCAGCGAGTACAACAGGTTCAGGCTGGGCTTGAAGCCCGCGCGCTTGACCTTGACGAAGGCGCCGACCGCGCCGATCGCAACCAGATCCTCGCGGCTGCGCAGGCCGACCTGGCGCAGCCAGGCTGCACTTTTGGGGCCGATGTTGCGCAGCTTCGGCGCGCTCATCCCAGCGCCTCGACGAACACGCGGGCGATGGCTTCCAGGCCGGCCTGGTCATCGGCATCGAAGCGGCCGACCTTCGGGCTGTCGATGTCGAATACGCCGATCAGTTCATCGCCGCGCAGCAGCGGCACCACCAGTTCCGAACGCGAGGCCGAATCGCAGGCGATATGGCCGGGGAAGGCATCGACGTCGTCCACGCGCTGGGTCACGCGCTGGCTGGCGGCGGCACCGCACACGCCCTTGTCCAGCGGGATGCGCACGCAGGCCGGCAGGCCCTGGAACGGGCCGACCACCAGCTCCTTGCCGTCGTACAGGTAGAAGCCCACCCAGTTCAGGTCGGGCAGGGCGTGGTAGACCAGTGCGGAGAGGTTGGCCGCGTTGGCGATGCGGTCGGACTCGGCGTAGACCAGGCCACGGGCCTGTTCCAGCAGCTGGGCGTATTGTTCCGGCTTGCTGCCGGTAAGCGAGGCATTGGCGAACATGCCCGCAGTCTAGCAAGCACGCCGGGCCGGCGATAATGCACGCTCTGTCGTCCCGTTGGAGCCCATCGATGCCATTGCCCGCTACGCTGCCGCCCGCCCTGTTCGTTACCGGCACCGATACCGAGATCGGCAAGACCGCGGCCAGCACCGCGCTGCTGCATGCGCTGCGCCGGCGCGGCCTGCGCGCGGTGGGCATGAAGCCGGTGGCCAGCGGCAGCGAAGACCTGGGGCAGGGCCTGCGCAACGAAGACGCGCTGGCCCTGCAGGCCGCCAGCTGGCCGGTGCCGGACTATGCCGACCTGAACCCGTATGCGCTGCGGCAGCCGCTGGCACCGGAGCTGGCCGCTGCCGAGGATGGCGTGCAGGTGGAGCTGGCGCCGATCGTGGCCGCGTTCGCACGAATGCGCGCGCAGGCCGATGTCGTGGTGGTGGAGGGCGTTGGCGGCTGGCTGGCGCCGGTCTCGGCCACGCTGGACCAGCTGGACCTGGTACGTGCACTGCGGCTGCCGGTGCTGCTGGTGGTGGGCATGCGGCTGGGCTGCGTCAACCACGCACGGCTGACTGCGCAGTCGCTGCAGGCAAGCGGCGTGGAGTGCCTGGGCTGGATCGGCAACCACATCGACCCGGCGATGCAGCGCCAGGACGAGAACATCGCCACGTTGCAGCAGCGCCTGCCGATGCCGTGCTGGGGACGGCTGCCGCATCTGCCGGGTGCGAAAGGCGAAGCGCTGTCGGCGCATCTGCTCGATTGATCCTGGGTAGTGCCGGCCGCTGGCCGGCAACTGCATCCACCCGGCGCTCCCAGGATTGCCGGCCAGCGGCCGGCACTACCGTGCTGCAGCCGCCAGCTCCCGCGCGATCGCACCCAGCCGCTCCACCGCGCCGATGAAGCGCGCATCCAGGGTCTGGCAGCACGACAGCCGCAGGCAGTGGCGGTAGCGCGCGCCGCGCGAATACACGCGGCGCTGGGCGTGCACCTGCTTGAGTGATCCTGGGTAGTGCCGGCCGCTGGCCGGCAACTGCATCCACCCGGCGATCCCGGGATTGCCGGCCAGCGGCCGGCACTACCGTTCTGCAGCTGCCAGCTCCCGCGCGATCGCACCCAGCCGCTCCACCGCGCCGATGAAGCGCGCATCCAGCGTCTGGCAGCACGACAGCCGCAGGCAGTGGCGGTAGCGCGCGCCGCGCGAATACACCTGGCCGGGCATGAACACGATGTCCTCCTGCAATGCACGCTCGAACAGCTCGCGTGTATCCACGCCGGGCAGTTCCAGCCACAGCAGGAATCCGCCCTGCGGTTCGGTGGCGCGGGTGCCGACAGGGAAGTGTTCGGCCACCAGCTGGCGCAGCCGTCCCACCTGTTCGCGATACAGCCGGCGCATGCGGTGCAGGTGATGCTCGTAGCTGCCGGCTTCCAGATACGCCGCCACCGCATCGCCGAGCAGTTGCGGCTCGCCGCCGGTGGACTGGAATTTCAGCAGCGCGATACGCTCGGCGAAGCGGCCGCCATCCAGCCAGCCGATGCGGTAATCCGGTGCCAGTGTCTTGGAGAAACCTCCAACCACCATCACCCAGCCATCGCGATCGAAGGCCTTCAGCAACGGCGCCGGCGGTTCGCAGAACTGCAGCTCGGCGTACACCGCATCCTCGATCAGCGGCAGTTGCCGTGCGTTGACCAGCTCGGCCAGGCGCTGCTTGGCGTCGGTCGGCATGGTGCAGCCCAGCGGGTTGTGCACGGTCGGCATCACCACCAGTGCGGCCAGCGGCGTGTGTTCCAGCAGTGCATCCAGCGCATCCACATCCAGGCCGTGCTGTGGATGGGTGGGCAGCTCGATGGCCTGCAGGCCGAGGTTGGCCAGCAAGGGGTACAGGTTGAAGTAGGACGGCGCCTCGATGCCCACCGCATCACCGGGCTGGGTGACCGCGCGCAGCGCCAGCTGCAGGGCCTCCATCGCACCATGGGTCAGCAGCAGGCGTTCGCTGTGGGTATGCAGGCCCATGCGTGGCCCACGTCGCACGATCTGCGCCAGCAGCCGTGGCGAGCCGTTGGGGCGCGCGTAGGTCTCCACCGTCTGCTGGCCGTGGCGCAGCACCTGCGCGGTATGCCGGGCCAGCTGCGCGCCCGGATAGAACTGGCGCCCGCGCGGACCGGCAAAGGCCAGGTCGATCACACCGGGGCGGCGCTGTGCTTCCAGCACGCGGGCCATCAGCACCTGCTGCAGTGGTGCGGTGGGTGCGGACGGGGTATCACGCAGCGAGCGCTCCGGCACCGACAATCGCGGCGCCACCTCGAAGCCGGCCTTGGGCCGCGGAATGACCAGGCCGGCGTCCTCCAGCTGGCGATAGGCGGCAATCACCGTGTTCAGGCTGAGCCTGCGCTGCAAGGCCATCTGCCGCAGCGAAGGCAGGCGGCTGCCGACCGGAAGGCGTCCGCCGTGGATGGCCTCGGCCAGTTCGTCGGACAGCCGTTGGTAGCGGGGTGGGATCATCGCGCTCTGGTCATCTGTATCCATCGAATTTCCCGCCATCTGGTGCTGTACCCATGATGATGGCGAGCCTAGCATGTCGTTGTCGGCCGGGCCTGATCGGGGCACGGCCGATACTTCCCAAGCGCACGGCTGGATGGCCGTGCGTCTTTTTTATAGGTAGTGCCGGCCGCTGGCCGGCAATCCCCAGATCCGGAACGGCGCGGTTGCCGGCCAACGGCCGGCACCACCCGGGCGTCAGCGCATCGGCACCAGCGCCGCGTCGCGCCGGTACAGCGCCGGGAACTGCTTGCCCAGTGCGGTCAGCTTCGGTGCGTCGTAGTAGCGGATGTAGGCCGCCTGCGGGTAATTGGTCATGTAGTTCTGGTGGTAGCTCTCGGCCGGGTAGAAGCGCTGGCCGCTGACCAGCTGGGTGACGATCGGCGCGCGGTAGCTGCCGGCCTGGCCGAGCTGGGCGATGTAGGCGCGGCTGGCAGCCTGCTGGCGTGCGTCGTCACTGAAGATCGCCGAGCGGTACTGGCTGCCATGGTCCGGGCCCTGTCGATCGAGCTGGGTCGGGTCGTGCACCACCGAGAAGAACACCTGCATCAACTGCCCATAGCTGACCTGGCGCGGGTCGTAGTCGACCTTCACGGCTTCGGCATGACCGGTCTGGCCACTGCTGACGCGCTCATAGTGCGCGTTGGCCGCGCTGCCGCCGATGTAGCCGGACACCGCATTGCTCACGCCCTTGACGTGCTGGAACACGCCCTGCACGCCCCAGAAGCAACCACCGGCGAACACCACGCTGGCATGGGTGGCGTCATCGCGGAACGCGGCGTCGCCGCTGGGCGCAGGTAGCGCCTTGACCTGCGCGCTGGCCTCGACCGGTGCCGCTACCGCGCTGTGGTCGACCAGCAGCACGCCGGTGATCAATGCGGCAGCCACCAATCCGGCGACGCCGGCGGCGATGCCCTGTTCAAAGGAGAGTTTCATGGTGTCCTCCCGGTTCAACCGAAGGTGAAGGCGTAGGCCTGCACACCCGCATCGAGGAATTCGATCTCGAAGCGATGCGGGCCGACCGCGCCGCGCTGGCGGACCAGCTGGTACAGGCGGTGCTCGTCGACTACGCCGCTGCCATCGGTGCCGACATCACTGCCGGCATCGGCGGCGGGCAGCGGCTTGCCATCCAGCCAGACGCGGAAGCGCACCGGCCTGCCGTCCTCGCGGGGTGCCAGTACCAGGTGCAGATCGCGTGCGTGGAACTGGAAGGCGATGCGGCCACCGGCCTGCTGCAGCTGCGCGGCTTCGTCGGTGACGTTCCAGCGCCCGGACAGTCCCCATTGGTTCAACGCCAGGGTGGCCGGCAGCGTGTAGTCGAACGCGGCGTCGCTGCGCTGCCCGCCGGGCGAGGCGAACTGCTCGGCGCGGGCGTGGCCCAGGTAGGTTTCCGGCGAACGCAGGTTGCCCATGTCGGCCTGCACGGCCACGCCCTTCAGGTCGGCGGCAGCGGGATCGGCCGGTGGCGGCAGATTCGTCTGCCCGGCTTCGGCCAGCAGGCGACGGATCATCTGTTCCGAGCGCGCATAGTTGCCCTCGCCGAACTGGTGGCCGCGGATGTTGCCCTGCGCGTCGACGAAGTATTGTGCCGGCCAGTAGCGGTTGTTGAAGGCGCGCCAGATCGTGTACTGGTTGTCGAGCGCCACCGGGTACTCGACCTTCAGCTGCTGCACCGCCTTCATCACGTTGCGTGGGTCGCGCTCGAAGGCGAACTCCGGCGTGTGCACGCCGACCACCACCAGGCCGTGGTCGCGGTAGCGGCGTTCCCATTCGTGCACGAATGGCATCGCGCGCAGGCAGTTGATGCAGGAATAGGTCCAGAAATCGACCAGCACCACCTTGCCGCGCAGCTGCTGTGCACTCAGCGGCGGGCTGTTGAGCCAGCCAGTGGCGCCGTCCAGTGCGGGCAGGGTGCCTTCCACCGGCAACGGTGCATCGGCAGCGGCGTTGGCACCGGCCATCATCATCATCGGCGGTGCCGCCGGCTGCGCGCCGGGTACTGCGTCCAGCAGGCTTTGCTCGATACGCGCGGTGCTGACCGTGGACAAGCGGGTCAGCAGGCCGGTATCCCAGCCGAGGCCGATCGCCACGACGGCCAGCAGCGCGGCCACACCCAGCACCTTGCGCAGGACATCGCCGAGGCCGAGCCGCGCCTGCATCGCGCGGAACACCCGGCCGCCGATCCATACCGCCAGCGCCAGTGCGGTGATCGCACCCAGTGCATAGGCCAGCAGCAGTGCAGTGGTGCCGACGCTGGCGCCATGCAGGGCGGCGCCGGTCAGCACCAGGCCGAGGATCGGCCCCGCGCACGGCGCCCACAGCAGGCCCGTGGCGATGCCGATCAGCAGCGAGGTCCACGCGCCGCCGTGCCCCGCGGCATCCGCCGCATCGGCGCGCGCGCTCAGGCGGGCACCCACGCGCTGGAACGGTGCCAGCAGGTGGTCGGCCAGTCGTGGCCAGAGCAGGGCGACCGCGAACAGCGCCATCAGCAGCAGGGCGATCCAGCGTCCGACCTGGTTGGCCTGCGCCACCCATTGGCTGCCCACCGCGGCCAGGCTGGCGACCACGGTGAAGGTGAGCGCCATGCCCAGCAGCAGCGGCAGCGTGCTGCGCAGGAACGGACGGTCGGCACGCGCGAACACGAACGGCAGCACCGGCAGGATGCAGGGGCTGAGCAGGGTCAGTGCGCCCCCGAGGTAGGCAAGCAGCAACAGCAGCATGGTCAGGCTCCGGAAGCAGTGGAAGAACCGACCGGTACCCGCCAGCCGTCGGCAGTGCCATCAGTGGCACCGGGAACGAACACCATCGCCGCACCGTTCATGCAGTAGCGCAGCCCGGTCGGGCGTGGCCCATCGTTGAACACATGGCCGAGATGGCCGCCGCAGCGGCGGCAATGCACCTCCACCCGCAGCATCCCGAAGGTGACGTCGCGGTCTTCGCCGATGGCGTTGTGCAGCGGCGCCCAGAAGCTGGGCCAGCCGGTGCCGCTCTCGAACTTGGTGGAGGAGGAGAACAGCGGCAGTGCACAGCCGGCGCAGGCAAAGGTGCCCTGCCGGTGTTCCTTGTTGAGCGGGCTGCTCCACGGCCGTTCGGTGGCCTGCTGGCGCAGCACCGCGTACTGCGCCGGGGTCAGGCGCTGGCGCCACTCGGCATCACTGTGCATGACCTCGAACTGTCGCGACGGACGCGCTTCGGCGGCGGCCGGGGCGGCGCGGCTGCACGCCCCCAGGCCGAGCAGCCCGGCGGCGGTGGCAACACCGCCCAGGCCCAGCAGATGGCGGCGGGAGAGGGACATGGCGGACTCCGGGAAGGGGCGACGGGGCCATGCTGCGCCCGCCCGGGTCAACGAATCCTCACGCAGGATTCAATTTTTCGTGAGGTATCGGCGGCCGTCCCGCGCCACAATGCAGCCAGCCTCCCCACTGGCCCCGAGCTGCCGATGTCCACCAAACGCGTGCTGATCGTTGAAGACGATGCCCACATCGCCGACCTGCTGCGCATGCATCTGGGCGATGAGGGTTACGACGTCGCCCATGCCGCCAGCGGCGATGCCGGCCTGCGCCTGCTCGAGCAGGACGGCCCGTGGGATGCGCTGGTGCTGGACGTGATGCTGCCCGGCGTGGATGGGCTGCAGGTGTGCCAGCGTGCACGCGCGATGGCGCGCTATGTACCGATCATCATCATCAGCGCGCGCGGCAGCGAAACGCAGCGCATCGTCGGCCTGGAACTGGGCGCGGACGATTACCTGGCAAAACCCTTCTCGATGCCGGAACTGGTGGCACGGGTGCGCGCGCTGCTGCGACGCGCCGAGGCGATGGCGCAGAGCGCACGCATCGATGCCGGCGCGATCGAGCTGGGTGGGCTGCAGCTCGATCCGGTCGCGCGCACGGCCTCGGTGGATGGCAACGCGCTGGAGCTGACCCCGCGCGAGTTCGATCTGCTGTTGTTCTTCGCCCGTCATCCGGACCAGGTGTTCGCGCGCATGGAACTGCTCAACCAGGTCTGGGGCTACCAGCACGATGGCTACGAGCACACGGTCAACACCCACATCAACCGCCTGCGCAGCAAGATCGAACCCGACCCGGCCAACCCACGGCGGCTGCTGACGGTGTGGGGCCGCGGCTACAAGCTGGTCGACCCGGCCGGGGCGGCGGCATGATCAAGCCGAACCTGTGGCAGAAGCTGGCGGTGGTGACCGCCGCGCTGATGCTGATGTGCTGCATGGCGCTGCTGGCACTGCAGATGCGTGCCAACACCCGCCACGAGCAGGAGGTGGTGCAGCGGTTGTCGCTGGGCCTGGCCGAGCACATCGCCCAGCGCAGCGAACTGATGGACACCAGCGGCATGCGCGATGCCGCGGTGCGCGCACTGTTCGGCCAGCTGATGGCGGTCAACCCCAGCGTCGAGGTCTACCTGCTGGACGACCAGGGCCGCATCCTCGGCCACGATGCGCCCAGTGGACATCTGGTGCGCAACCGGGTGGACGTGGCGCCGTTGCGACGCCTGCTGGCCGGTGCGCCGCTGCCGATCCTCGGCGATGACCCGCGCAGCGCCGATGGCCGCAAGGTGTTCAGCGCCGCACCATTGATCGTGCAGGGCCGGCCGGCCGGCTATGTGTACGTGGTGCTGGTCGGCGAGCACCGGCAGATGCTCGCCGATGATCTTGCCGCCGGCAGCCAGTGGAACACCACGCTGTGGTCGGTGGTGCTGGTCGGCGGGCTCGGCCTGTTTGCCGGGCTGGTGGCGTTCTACTGGGTGACCCGCCCACTGCGGCGGCTGACCCGGCGGATCCAGGCCTTCGACATCGACGCACCCACGCCGTTGCCGCCGCCGGAGCCGCTGCGCCCCGGTGAGCGCGACGAGCTGGTGATCCTCGAACACGCGCACGCGCAGATGGCACAACGGCTGGGTGAGCAGTGGCAGCAGCTGCGCCAGCAGGACCTGCAGCGCCGCGAGCTGGTCGCCAACATCTCGCACGACCTGCGCACGCCGTTGTCGTCGCTGCATGGCTACCTGGAAACACTGGCGTTGAAAGACGCCACGCTGTCACCGGACGAGCGCCGCCGCTATCTCGGCATCGCGCTGGCACAGAGCGCCAAGGTCGGCCGGCTGGCGCGCGCGCTGTTCGAGCTGGCGCGGCTGGAACATGGCGAAGTGCGGTTGGAGTGGGAGGTGTTCGCACTGCCGGAACTGCTGCAGGACGTGCTGCAGAAGTTCGAACTGGCGGCGCAGGCGCGCGGCCAGCAGCTGCACGCGGCATTTCCACCCGGCCTGCCGCTGGTGCGCGCCGACCTCGGCCTGGTCGAGCGCGTGCTGACCAACCTGCTCGACAACGCGCTGCGGCATGCGCCCGACGGCGGCCAGATCGAGGTGCGCCTGCGCGCGACCCCGGACAGCGTGGAGGTCAGCGTGGCCGATGACGGCCCCGGCGTGGCGCCAGCGCTGCGTACCCAGCTGTTCCAGGCACCGGCCGCGCTGGGGGCTCGGCGTGGGGAGAACGGTGGCTTGGGCCTGTTGATCGTGCAGCGCATCGTGCAGCTGCACGGCCGCCACATCGAACTGCGCGACAGCGAGCGTGGCGCGTTGTTCGTGTTTGCCTTGCCGCGTGCGGAACCGGCGGCCTAGCAGGCCGCTTCGCACTCGACGGTGCCGCCGGATTCCAGCGGCAGGTGCAGGCGGATACAGGCACCGCCCAACTCCGAATCGGTCACCTCGACGTGGCCACCATGCTTGTCGGCGACCACCTGCACCAGCGCCAGGCCAAGGCCGAAACCGGGGCTGCCCGGGTCCAGCCGGACATAGGGCTGCAGTACCTGGCCGCGCAGTTCGGGCGCGATGCCGGGGCCGTCGTCCTCCACCTGCACGCACAGCCAGCCGTCATTGACCGTGCTGGCAATACGGATCTGCCGGCGTGCGTAACGCAGTGCATTGCCGAGCAGGTTGCGCAGCGCCAGCTCCAGCATGTGCCGGTTGACGTTGACCAGGCCCACCGGCGACAGCACCTGTTGCACCGGCATTGGCAACGGTGCGAACTGGGCCACCACGCCGCGCACCAGTGCCGCCAGCTGCAGGCGCTGGCGCGTCAGTTGATGGCAGCGACCCAGCGCGGCGTACTCGACGCCGGCATCGGTCAGGTGCTGCAGCCGATCCACATCGGTGCGCAGCCCGCCCAGTGCATCGCGCTGCACATCATCAAGCGCGGTGTCCTCCAGGTCGGCCAGGCCGAAACGCATCCGCGCCAACGGCGTGCGGACTTCGTGCGCCACCGCCTGTGCCAGCACGCGCTGGCTTTCCAGCAGCTGCTGCAGCTGCTCGGCCATATGGTTGAAGGCATTGGCCAGCGGCCGCACCAGCGCGGTACCGGCACGCGGCGCGCGGGTATCCAGCTGGCCGTCGCGCATCTGCCGTGCCGCCTGGGCCAGCTGCGAGACGTCGCGCCACAGCCGATAGACCATCACGTACATCGGCAGTGCCACCGCCACCATCAGGATCAGCAGCAGGATCGCCACGCCGGACACTTCGCTGTCCTGCCAGCCTTCATCCGGCAGCGCTTCGTCCAACGGGCCCAGCATCACGGCGTAGTCGCTGTCGCCGATCCGCTGCAGGCTGCGCATGTGCTCCAGGTCGATCTGCACGCGGCCGTTGTTGAACGGCGGGCGCTGGCTGGCCGGCAGCTCCTTCACCGCCTCGGCCAGCGGCACCATGCGCAGCGCGTAGGCGAAATCGGCGTCGAGTTCGCGCGCCAGTGCCGGCCACTGCTCGCGCGGGGTTTCGGCGAAGCGGTGCTGCAGCAGCGCATGGGTGCCGCGCATCTCGGCCTGCAGACCGGCTTCCGTGCGGTCTTCCAGCAAGGCGTCCCAGGCCCACAGGCCCAGCACGATCAACAACAGGTGGGCGACCAGGAAACCGATGCCGTAGCGCAGGAAGTGGAAGGCGTGGCCGCGCATCGCCGAAGGCGTGCGCTTCATCCCCATGCCGAGCGGCTGAACAGGTAGCCGCGGCCACGGACGGTCTTGATCCGTTCCGGCTGCTCGGGGTTGTCGCCCAGCTTGCGGCGCAGGCGCGAGATGCGGGCGTCGATCGAACGGTCCAGGCCGTCGAAGGCGATGCCACGCAGGCCGCGCAGCAGCGCGTCGCGGTCCAGGATCTGGCCGGCGTTGCTGGCCAGCAGGAACAGCAGGTCGAACTCGGCGGTGGTCAGCTCCAGCAGGCCGCCCTGCAGGTGCACGTTACGGGTAGACGGGTCGATGTTCAGCTCGCCGAAGCGCAGGCTGCCGTCACGCGGCTCGACCCGGCGATGGCGGCGCAGGTGGGCACGCAGCCGGGCCAGCAGCACCCGCGGTTCGATGGGTTTGCCGATGTAATCGTCGGCCCCCAGTTCCAGGCCCAGCACCTGGTCGATGTTGTCGGTGCGGGCGGTCAGCACGCAGATGATGCCGTCATAGTGGGGCCGGATCTGCCGACACACTTCGAAACCATCCTGGTCGGGCAGGCCGACATCGAGCAGCACCAGGGCCGGCTTTTCGGCCAGGATCCGGGCCACTGCGCGCTCGCCGCTGCGCTCGTGGGCCACCTGGTAGCCATGCCGTTGCAGGTAGTCGCTGACCATCGTTCCCAGGCGGGCATCGTCTTCGACCAGTACGATATCCAGCATTTCCAAGGCCTCCGTGGGCGCAAACGTACCGCCACGGCACGAGCGCGGCGATGCTATCCCAGCCTTCGGGCCGCCCGGGTCCCGGGGGCGGGCGCCATTCAGCCGGGGTTGCTGGCGCACGGGCCGGGTCTCAGTCCCGGCAACAACTTGGCGTCCAGCATAGCCTGTTGCTGTTACAAAACGTTACCTTCGTGATACGGCTGGTGACGATCGCTGACAGCAAAGCGACTGACGCCGCGCGGCCCGGGGCCGAGCATGGAGTCTCCTCCGCTCCGCGTGCCGTCCCCATGTCGCCCGCCGCCCCCTGCCTGCCGAACCCGTCCCGCCGCTGCCAGTGCGGAGGCTTCCGATGAGCGGCGTGGTCGGGGCCTGGCTGCCGCCCGCCGAGGACGAGCAGCTGCTGCAGCAGCTGGCCCCGATGCTGCGCGCCCTGCAGCAGCGTGGGCGTGGCCGCATCGGCTACTGGACCGACGCCGAGGCCGGCCTCGCGCTGGGCCATTGCCGGGCGCCGACCGATACGCCGCTGCAGCCGCTGAGCTCGGACTGTGGCCGTTACGTGTTGTGCCTGGACGGTCGCCTGTACAACCGCAGCGACCTGCAGGCGCAGCTGCGTGATCTGCCGCGCAGCTGCAGCGATGCGCGGCTGCTGCTGCAGGCGATCGTCGAATGGGGCGTGCAGCGGGCACTGTCCCGTATCGAAGGTGCGTTCGGCTTCAGTGTCTGGGACCGCGAGTCGCGCGTGCTGTGGCTGGCCCGTGATCCGGTGGGCGAGCGACCGCTGTATTACGGCTGGTACCAGGGCCAGTTCCTGTTCGCCTCCGAGTTGAAGGCGCTGCAGGCCTTCGCCGGCTTCGCGCCGAGCATCGACCAGGATGCGCTGAGCCTGCTGCTGCGCCACGACTATGTGCCGGCGCCGCACACCATCTACCGTGGCATCCACAAGCTGGTGGCGGGCGCGATGCTGCGCATCGATCTCAGCGACCATGCCGCGGGTTGCTCCAGCCAGGCTGCGCAGGGGGGAACGCGCTACTGGTGCGCACGCGACGCGATGCAGAGCGCATTGCAGGAACCGCTGCAGCCGGCGCCGAGCCTTGAGCAGGCGACCGACCAGCTGGAATCCGTACTGCAGAAGGCCATCGCTTCACGCATGCATTCGCCCCTGGCGTGCGGCGCGTTCCTGTCCGGCGGCACCGACTCCTCGCTGGTGACGGCGATGATGCAGGCACAATCGACCCTGCCGATCGAGGCGTGGACGGTCGGCTTCGACGATCCGGGGCATGACGAGAGCGACTGGGCGTCGCAGGTCGCGCGCCACCTGGGCGTGCAGCACCACCTGCACCGGATGGACGCGCGCCAGGGCCTGGACCTGCTGCAGCGCCTGCCGCAGGTCTGGTGCGAGCCCTTCGCCGACGCCTCGCAGCTGCCGACGTTGCTGGCCAGTGAACTGCTGGGGGCGCGCAAGCCGGTTGCACTGACCGGTGACGGTGGCGATGAACTGTTCTTCGGCCACCCCAGCTATGGCCGCGCGCTGCGCAATGCGCGCCTGTGCGGTGGCCTGCCGGACTGGGTACGCGACCTGGCGCGGCGCAGCGGCAACCGCATGAACGTCGAGCGCGGCCGCCTCGGTGGCTGGCGCGCACTGGTGGCCGAGGTGGCTGCCAACGATGTGGAAGGTCATTACCTGCAGCGCGTGACCCGCTGGCGGCAACCGGCGCAGGTGGTGCTGGGCGCGCGTGAGCCGGTGACGATCTTCCAGCAGCAGGACACGGCGCTGCCGGCCGAGGCGCGCATCCAGCTGTTGGATTTCCGCATGGACCTGGCCGAGGGCATCCTGGCCAAGGTTGATCGCGCGGGCATGGCGGCGGGCGTTGAAACCCGTGCGCCGCTGCTGGACATGGAGGTGGTGCGCCTGGCCTGGCGGCTGCCGCAGCACCTGAAGTACCACGATGGCGAGCACAAGCGGATTCTGAAGCACCTGCTGGCGCGCTACCTGCCGGAACCGCTGGTGTATCGCCCCAAGCGCGGTTTCGGTCCGCCGATGGCGCGCTGGCTGGCCGGTCCGCTGCGCGACTGGGCGGAGGCGCTGCTGGACCCGCAGCTGCTGCGCAACCAGGGCTGCTTCGATGTGGCGCGCGTGCGTGGCATCTGGGAGGCGTTCCTGCGTGGCGAGCGCAAGTGGCACACGCACCTGTGGAACGTGCTGATGTTCCAGGCGTGGCACCAGCATTGGCACGGTGGTCGCGGGCGCTGAGCCGTTCCTGCATCGCGTGCGGCGGGTTCATTCTGCGTGGCGCAGGGCGGATGCCCTTGCGTACGAATGTCCTCCGGCGCCGGCCGTTGGCCGTCACCTCCCCCTTTACTTCGTACGCAAGGGCCTCCGCCCTGCGTTCGGAGTTCGTCGGCGCCTCGTTGAAAGTCGCCCGCGCGCGTTGCGCTCTCCTCACCGCAAGCCGAGCCTCGTCGGGGCGGGCAGGGGTCTGGGCAAAGTAAAGGAGGAGGTGACGGCCAACGGCCGGCGCCGGGGGACATTTGCCCAGGCCCCTGCCCACCCCGGCGGGGCCCATCAGTTCGCGGCGAACCCGGTCGAAGACGCGCTTGTGGCGGTGTGTTCTGCGTGGCGCCGGGCGGAGGCCCTTGCGTACGAATGTCCTCCGGCGCCGGCCGTTGGCCGTCACCTCCCCCTTTACTTCGTACGCAAGGGCCTCCGCCCTGCGTTCGGAGTTCGTCGGCGCCTCCTTGAAAGTCGCCCGCGCGCGTTGCGCTCTCCTCACCGCACGCCGAGCCTCGTCGGGGTGGGCAGGGGTCTGGGCAAAGTAAAGGAGGAGGTGACGGCCAACGGCCGGCGCCGGGGGACATTTGCCCAGACCCCTGCCCACCCCGGCGGGGCCCATCAGTTCGCAGAGAGTCCAGACGAAGAAGCGCTCCTCAATCCAGACGCCAGGCAAAAAAAGACCCGGCAGAGGGAGGGATCTGCCGGGTCCGGATTGCGTGGGGGGAGGGACCCACGCAATGAGCGTTGCGTCGCGTCAGTGGTTGTTCGCGTCCGCCGTTGATTCGTTGTAGCCCTGCACCAGTTCGGACCAGGCCTTGCTGGCCTGCAGGCCGAGACCGACCACGTCCTGCTGGGCCTGGCCCAGCCGCTGCAGGTTGTCCTGCCACAGCTGCGCGCCCTTGGAGAGCGTCCCGGCCGCATCCTCGCCGCGGGCCAGTTCACCCAGCCAGCCGCCGGTCGCGGTCAGGTTGCGCTCCATCACCTTCAGCTGCACGCCGAACATGCTTTCCGCGTTCTCCAACGCCAACCGGTTCGCACGCGTTGCCGCGGCGGCGAGCTGGCGGGTGGCATCACTGAAGCGATCACTGAAGGCGGCGGCCATGGGGCATCAGGGAGTGGCTTGATGCAATGCAGCATACGCCCTTGATGCGGCAATGCAACAAAAATAACAAAGGCGCCCAGGGCGCCTTTGGAAAACCTTTCAGATCAATGGGTTGATCAGGCCGCCGGGCCGCGGTAACGGCAACCCGACGTGCAGGTTTCGTGCACAGTGATCTCGCTCAGCGCCGGCAGGCTCGGCTTGAGCTCGTTCCAGATCCACACCGCCAGGTTCTCGCTGGTTGGGTTCTCCAGGCCGGGGATGTCATTGAGGTAGTGGTGGTCCAGGCGGTCGTAGATCGGCTGGAAGGCCGCCTTCACGTCACCGAAGTCCATGATCCAGCCGGTCTGCGCGCCGGGTTCGCCCTCGACCTTCAGTTCCACCCGGAACGAGTGGCCGTGCAGGCGCGCGCACTTGTGCCCCGGCGGCACGTTGGGGAGGCGGTGCGCCGCCTCGAGCATGAAGACTTTGAAGATTTCCATGCCGCGATTGTACGCCGCAGGCCGCCGGGCAGCCTGAGCGGAGGTTGGGCTTTCGTGAAGAAAGCCTTTCCATCCGGATGAAGAGATGATAGTTTCTCTTATATCCGTATGAAGAGATGTTATTGGCCGGACCCCGGCCAGGCATGGACTACTGCGGAACTTCGTCGCCCTTACCACCTCCCCCACATCGTCATGCCCAAGCACACCCTGCTCGTGGCGGCCTTGGCCGTCGCTCTGGCCGCGCCTTTGTCCGCCGCCGCCGAAACCTCCGCCGACGCCGGTGGCGAAGCCAGCACCCTGGCCGCCGTGCGCGTCACCGGTTCCAACATCAAGCGCACCGATACCGAAGCCTCCAACCCGGTGCAGGTGATCGGTCGCCAGCAGCTGGAACAGACCGGCAAGGCCACCGTGGCCGATGTGCTGCGTTCGATCTCGGCCAACACCGGCAACGCAAGCAACGAAACCACCAACAACGGCTGGGCCTCCGGCTCGGCCGGCATCGGCCTGCGTGGCCTGTCGCAGAAGAACACGCTGGTGCTGCTCAATGGCCGCCGCCTGGCCAACTACGGCTTCCCGGCCGGTGGCCTGTCCGACACCTTCGTCGATCTCAACGCGCTGCCGCTGGTTGCGGTCGAGCGCATCGAAGTGCTCAAGGATGGCGCCTCGGCGGTGTACGGCTCCGACGCCGTGGCCGGCGTGGTCAACATCATCACCCGGCAGAACTTCGAAGGCGCCGAGATCGGCGGCAGCTTCGGCGGTGCCGACCAGGGCGGCCTGCACGAGCAGAACCTGAAGTTCGTCGGCGGCCTCGGTGATCTCGATACCGATGGCTACAACATCCTCTTCAGCCTGCAGGGCTACAACCGCGAGCGCCTGGACCAGGACGAGCGCAACCTGACCAAGAGCGGCATCTACACCGACAAGCCCGGTGGCCGCTGGAACGGCTGGTCGGCCAAGGGCGCGCGCTATCTGGTCAACGGCGTGTCGGTGCCGATGCTCGACGCCAACGGCAACTGCCCGACCGGTACCACCCGCGTCGCCAGCGCGCCGATCGACGGCCTGGCCGGCGATACCTGCGGTTTCAACCAGGCACCGTTCACCACGCTGATCCCCTCGACCAAGCGTTACCAGGCCTATGCCAACGGCACCTTCCGCCTGAACGACAACGTCGAAGCCTTCGGCGAAGTGCTGTACAGCCAGATCAAGAGCGCCGCGTGGTTCGGCAGCAGCCCGTTCTTCACCCTGGAAAGTGGCCGTTTCGCACTGAACGCGAACAGCGGCCTGGCCGAGCCGGTGTCATCGCTGCTGCCGGCCAACAATCCGTACAACCCGTACGGCCGCGCGATCCCGATCGAATACACCTTCTTCGACCTCGGCGGCACGATCAAGACCAACCGCTCCACCGCCTATCGCGGCGTGTTCGGCCTGCGCGGCACCACTGCCAACTGGGACTGGGAAGTGGCCGCATTCGGTGCGCGCAGCAGCGAGCGCGAGAGTGTGTCCGGTGGCTTCGCCAACCGTTGGGCGCTGGCCAACGCACTGGCCACCGGCAGCTACAACCTGCTGAACCCGGCGGCCACGCCGCAGTCGGTACGTGATTCGATCAACATCGCCACGCTGCGCCCGGCCGAGTCCAAGCTGCAGGGCGTCGACGCGAAGATTTCCGGCAGCCTGGGCCATACCTGGGCCGGCGAGATCGGCTTCGCCGCCGGTGCCGAATGGCGCCGCGAGAAGCTCGATTCCAACAACCCGTGGCAGATCGATGCCGGCCTGCAGGTGCGCCCGGCCATCGCCGAAGTACATGGCCAGCGCCAGGTCAGCGCCGCCTACGCCGAAGTGAACGTGCCGCTGGCGTCGACCCTGGAGCTGTCCGCCGCCGCGCGTGCCGATCACTACGATGATTTCGGCGATGCGTTCTCGCCGAAGATCGGCCTGCGCTGGCAGCCGCTCGACTTCCTGCTGGTGCGTGCCTCGGCGTCGAAGGGCTTCCGCGCACCGTCGCTGTCGGAAAACTCCAACAGCACCAGCATCGCCTACGGCAGCGTGGTCGATCCGCGTGATCCGGACGTACCCGGCTCGCGCCAGAACCCGACCTTCTTCACCGTTGGCAACAACGAACTGAAGCCCGAGCGCACCAAGAGCGTGAACTTCGGCGTGGTGCTGTCGCCGTGGGCCAACACCAACCTGAGCGTGGACTACTACCGCATCCAGCTGGACAACCTGGTCGGCACCAACAACACCCAGACCCTGGTCAACGACAACGTGGCCGGCGCCGTGCAGCGCGACGAGCGCGGCAAGCTGCAGGCGGTCTACAACCGCTACCAGAACCTGAGCGAGCTGAAGACCTCGGGCATTGACGTCGAGCTGCGCCAGCGCATCCCGACCGCTGCGCTGGGTGACTTCACCGTGTCCTCGGCCTACACCCACGTCCGCGACTACCGTCGCCCGACCGTGGTCGGCGGCCCGCTGGTCGACTACGCCGGCAGCAACCTCGGTGCGACGCTGCCCAAGGACAAGGCCACCACCACGCTGGACTGGACGTACGGCGACTTCAACGCAGCGGTGACCTGGTACTACACCAGCGGCTACCGCCAGGAAGCCAGCACCGCCGCCAAGGCCGTGCAGCAGCGTGTCGGCAGCTACAGCCAGTACGACCTGTACCTGGCCTACACCGGCATCGACAAGCTGACCGTGTACGCCAAGGTGCAGAACCTGGCCGACAAGACGCCGCCGTACGACGCTTCGTTCCCGGGCATCCGCGCGCCGTACGACTTCAGCCAGTACGACCTGCGTGGCCGCTACTTCACGCTGGGCTTCGATTACCGCTTCTGATCCATCCGCCGCGGCCGGTCATCTGTAGGGACCGGCCGCGCGACCGCCTGCCGTTGTGTTCCAGGGGAGTCACCGTGTCCTTGCATCGTCGTGTCGTTCTTCCGTTGCTGATTGCCGCCGCCACCGCATTGTCCCTGCCGCAGCCGGCGCAGGCGCAGAGTGCCTACTTCTTTCCGCAGGCGGCCGACGCAGCGGCGTTCGATACCGCCGTGCCCACGCCGGAGCAGTTCCTCGGCTATCCGATCGGCAGCCGTTACACCCGGCACGACCAGCTGGTGGCGTACTTCCAGGAACTGGCCAGACACTCGGACAAGATCAGCGTGCGCGAGATCGGCCGCAGCTATGAGGGCCGCCCGCTGCTGATCGCCACGGTCACTGCCGCAGGCAACCACGCGCGGTTGGAACAGATCCGCCAGCAGCACGCGACCCTGGCCGATCCGGCGCAGCCACGCAGTGCGGCGGGCGACAGCCCGGTGGTGGTGTGGCTGGGCTACAGCGTGCATGGCAACGAGACCTCCAGTGCCGAAGCGGCGATGCTGACCGCCTACTATCTGGTGGCCAATCGCAGCGCCGAAACCCAGCAATGGCTGCAGCAGGCGGTGGTGCTGTTCGACCCGGCGCAGAACCCGGATGGCCGCGATCGCGCCGCCAACTGGCATAACGCGTGGGCCTCCGATCCGGCCTCGGCCGACCCGGCCGACAAGGAACACGTCGAACCGTTCCCGCAGGGCCGCACCAACCACTACTTCACCGATCTCAACCGCGACTGGCTGGCCCTGACCCAGCAGGACTCGCGGCCGAAGGTGGAGGTGTTCCACCAGTGGTACCCGAACGTGCAGATCGACTTCCACGAGATGGGCAAGGACAGCACCTATTACTTCGAACCGTCGCCGAAGAGCATGCACAGCCCGCTGATTCCGGCGGCGTCGTATGAATTCAACAAGACTCTGGCCAAGTACCACGCGCAGGCGCTGGATGCGCTGGGCTCGCTGTACTACACCGGCGAGAACTTCGACAACTTCTCGCCGGTCTACGGCTCCACCTACCCGGACTTCCATGGCGCTGTCGGCGTTACCGTCGAGCAGGCCAGCTCGCGCGGTCGCGTGCAGGAGTCGGTGAATGGCCTGCTGACCTTCCCGTTCACCATCCGCAACCAGGTGGCTACCGGGCTGGGCACGGTGCGGGGTGCAGTGACCGAGCGCAGCGGCCTGTTCGACCTGCAGAAGCAGTTCTTCCAGAGCGCGCTGAAGCAGGCCGCACAGCAGCCAGTGAAGAGCTTTGTGTTCGGCGATGCGCATGATCCGGCACTGACCCGGCGCCTGCTGGAACTGTTGCTGCTGCATCGCATCGAGGTGCGCGCGCTGGATCGTGACGTCAGTGTCGATGGCCAGCGCTTCGATGCCGGCAGCGCCTACGTGGTGCCGGTGCAGCAGGCGCAGTTCCGCCTGGTGCATTCGATCTTTGCCGAGACGCCGCCGATCAAGGGCGATGTGTTCTACGGCAGCACCAGCTACGCGATCGCACCGGCCTACGGCGTGGCCTTCGCCGGTAGCCGCAGCCGTATCGATGGCGGTGCACGCGTGACCGTGCTGCCGGCGGAGCAGGGGGCCGTGCTGGGCGGCCAGGCCGGATTCGCCTATGCGATCGACTGGCGCGACTACAACGCCGGGCGCGCGCTGGCCGCGCTGCAAGGCAAGGGCGTGATTGCACGCGCGGCATTCCAGCCGTTCACCACCGCGACCACGCAGGGCGAGGTCAGCTTCGCCGCCGGCAGCCTGGTGATTCCGGTGGCCGGGCAACCACTGCAGGGCACGGCGTTGCTTGAAGCAGTGACGTCCGCCGCGCGTGCTGCCGGCGTGCAGGTGCACGCGCTGTCCAGCGGCCGCAGCCGCGAGGGCATCGACCTCGGCAGTGATGGCGTCAAAGCGCTGCGCAAACCCGCGGTTGCGCTGGTGATGGGCGAGGGCGTGGCCGCCACCGAGATCGGCTCGGCCTGGTTCCTGTTGGACCAGCAGCTGCGGTTGCCGGCCAGCAAGCTGGATCCCCTGCAGCTGGGCAAAGTGCCGCTGGACCGCTACACCACCATCGTGTTGTCCGGCGGCACCTATACCGGCGTCGATGCCACGGCGGTGGCTGCACTGAAGCGCTGGGTACAGGCCGGTGGCTCGCTGGTGACGTACGGCAGTGCCTCGAAGTGGGCGATCGAACAGAAGCTGGCCGACGGCGAGAAGCTCGGCAAGGAAGAAGATGCAGCTGACGAGAGCCGCCGTGCGTTCGCCGACCAGCGCGACATCGCCGCGATCGAGCGGGTCAGCGGCAACATCCTCAGTGCCGACGTGGATACCAGCCATCCGCTGGCATTTGGCGTGCCACGCCGGCAGCTGGCGATCAACAAGGAGAACACGGTGACGCTGCAGCCAAGCGCGAACCCGTTCTCGACGGTGGTACGCATCGACACGCCACCGCGGGTGAATGGCTATCTGTCCGAGCGCAACCGGACGCGGGTGGCGGGCAGCGCGTGGCTGCTGGTGTCGGCTCAGGGGCAGGGCAACGTGGTGCTGTTTGCCGATGATCCGGCGCATCGCAAGTACTGGCACGGCACGGATCGGCTGCTGATCAACGCGATCTTCTTCGGGAATCTGGTGAATCCGAGTAAGGCGCGGGGTTGAGGCGTTTGCGCGCAGGCTCCACGCTCCTGCGCCTGCGCCGCGTCAACCGTTCATTCCAGGACCATGCGAAAAACTGGCAAAATAGGGGCGAGGCGTAGACAGCGTTCCTAGGCCACGCCCCCGCACAGCGGGCAGCAACTAGAAGCTGGCGCGTACGCCCGCCCTGTACTCGGATGTGTCCTTGTCGAACTGGCCTTCCAGTACCACCCCCCACCTATCGGTGAAGTTCAGCTGTCCGCCCACCACGCCGTACCAGCGGGCATCCTGCCCGTCACCGCCATTGGCGTAGCCGCCCTTCAGCCAGCCTTCGATCTGCTCGGTGAACCTGCTGCGCACACCCACCATGCCCACTACCTCGTTGAATCGAGAGGTCTGGCGGGAACGTGCATCGCCGAGGCGGTAGTCCGACGTCGCCGAACGGTGATTCCAGGCAAACTCGCTGGTGAAGTCCAGACGGTCGCTGATCGGTGCGTGATATCCCAAGCCCAGGTACGGAACGTCGAGCGTGGTTTTCACCCGCGCAGCGCCCCGGCGGTCACTTCCGCTGACGCGTGACGCGCCGGCGATTACATGGAACTGTGGCGTGACCGCGAACGAACCGCGGGCATAGCCTCCATCTGTGGTGAAGTCAGCGGTGCTACCGGCATCGAGCTTCAGTCGGTTCCAGCCACCCTCCACATAGGTGTAGCTGAGCTCATCGCTGGCCGACGCCAGCAGCGGTGTCGCCAGCAGCAGGCAGGTTGGCAGGAGCATCTTGCGCATCGTTCAAGTCCTTGTGTGAAGCGGGAGCGCGGTGAATTGCCGGCCCATGCCGCAGCGCCAGTCCGTGCAGTCACCGGGTGAACAAAGGCTCCGATCAGAAGCTTGCGCGAACGCCCAGACGGTACTCGGCGAAGTCGTCGTAGAACTGGCCTTCGGCAACCACGCCCCAGGTGCGGTTGAAGCTGACCTGGCCACCGATGGTGCCCGTCCAGGTGCCGTCGAAGTTGTTGTTTCCGTCGATGTAGCCTGCTTTGATCCACGCTTCGGTCTTTGCCGAAGGCTTGCCGCGAAGACCGACGTTACCGACGGCGGTATTGACGGATGCCTTGTTGGTGTAGGTCACGCCATCGAAGCTGACTTCGTCCTTGCCGCTGCGGCGGTTCCATGCCAGGTCGGCGGTGAAGTCCAGCCGTTCGCTGATCGGCATGTGGTAGCCAATGCCCAGGTGGGGTTGGTCGAACGTGGTCTTGACGCTGGAGTAGGCGTAGCGGGTGGTATCGGTCACGCGCGACCAGCCACCGAACACGTTGACCTGTTCGGCGATGGCGAAGGAGCCACGTACATAGCCACCATCGGCCTTTGGATCGTTGAGGGCATTGGAGCTGATCTGGAGCTGGTTCCAGCCGCCTTCCACGTACGTGTAGCTCATGCCGTCGCTGGCCATGGCAGTCAGTGGAGCGCTGAGCAGCAGCGTGGATACCAGCAAAATCTTGCGCATCATGCTTGTCCTTAATCAGATAGCCATCCAGACCGGGACGTGCAGGGACGTGGCCCGGCTGCGACGTCGTGTCGCCGGCCGAGTCTAGCGAAATTTCACGCGACGTATACGCCGCCGGTGACGACGTTGACAGCGGGTATCGCTACATTCAGGAAGTGCCTGATTCCTGACGCGCAAAAAAAAGGCGCAGCTTGCGCTGCGCCCCTTCGTGCGTTGCAGGTGCGGAGGATCAGCCGGCGCGACCGCCGCCGTTACCGCCCTGGCCGCGGCCGCGGCCGCCACCATTACCACCACCGCCACGACGCTGGCCCTGACCGGCGCCTGCACCTGCACGCTGCTGGCCATTGTCACCGCCCTCGCGACGGCCACCACCGGCCTTCTTCGGGCCGGCATGCGCGTGGCGCGGCGCATCACCGTGCGGACGGCGCGCGTGGCTCTTGCGCGGTGCGCGCTCGCCGGTATCGTGCTCGGCCTTGCCCGGCGCACTGTTGCCCCAGCGGATCGGCGTCTGCAGCTCGAAGCCCGGCACATCGCGGATGTCCATGTCGCGGCCCAGCAGGCGCACGATCGCGCGCAGCAGCTTCACTTCATCCTGCGCCACCAGCGAAATCGCCTGGCCGGTTGCACCGTTGCGGCCGGTGCGGCCGATGCGGTGCACGTAGTCCTCGGCCACCATCGGCAGGTCGAAGTTGATCACCTTCGGCAGCTCGTTGATGTCGATGCCGCGCGCGGCGATGTCGGTGGCCACCAGCACGGTCACGCGGCCGGCCTTGAAGTCACCCAGCGCACGCAGGCGCTGGCCCTGGCTCTTGTTGCCGTGGATCGCCGCGGTCTTGATGCCGGACTTTTCCAGGAACGTGGCCAGCTTGTCGCTGCCGTGCTTGGTACGGGCGAAGACCAGGGTCTGCTCGCGGCTGTCCTGCGCCAGCAGGTGCAGCAGCAGGTCGCGCTTGCGGCTGCCATCGACCGGGTGCACGCGGTGGGTGATGGTCTCGGCCACGGTGTTCTTCGGCGTCACCTGGATCTGTTCCGGGTTGCGCATGAACTCCAGCGCCAGCTGGCGGATGTTGTCCTCGAAGGTGGCCGAGAACAGCAGGGTCTGGCGGTTCTGCTTCGGCAGCTTGGCCAGGATGCGCTTGATCGACGGCAGGAAGCCCATGTCGAGCATGCGGTCGGCTTCGTCCAGGATCAGCACTTCGATGCCGGACAGGTCGACGCTGCGACGCTCAAGGTGGTCGATCAGGCGGCCCGGGCAGGCCACCAGCAGGTCCACGCCACGGCGCAGGATGTCCAGCTGGTTGCCCATGCCGACGCCGCCGTAGATGCAGGCGCTGGGGATGCGCAGGTACTTGCTGTAGCCACGCAGGCTGTCATGCACCTGGGTCGCCAGCTCGCGGGTCGGAGCCAGGATCAGCGCACGCGGCTTGCGCGGGCCGGCGCGCACTTCCTGCGAGGCGGTGCCCAGGTGCTGCAGCAGCGGCAGGCCGAACGCAGCGGTCTTGCCGGTGCCGGTCTGTGCGCCCGCCAGCAGGTCGCGACCGGCCAGCGCCAGCGGGATCGCCTGCTGCTGGATCGGGGTCGGGTTTTCGTAGCCCTGCTCGGCGAGCGCGCGCAGCAGGAAGGGCGCCAGGCCCAGCGATTCAAAAGACATTGAGTTTGCTCCAAGTACAAGAAACGCCTGTCCGAACGGACAGACGGGGGCAGATCAAACTGATCGGCTGACTCGGAGCGTTCCCGTGAACCGCGCTGCGAGAATTGGGTGCAGCCGGCACGAAGCGCAGGCTGGAATGCGTGACGAACGGCGTCGGAGTGGGGGCGGGCGAAGAGGGCGGACCCAGGTCGCCGGCGATCCCGGAGGGAAACGGACGGCCGCTGCAGACCCCGCAAGTCTAAACGATATTTGAGACTTCACGCAAAAAGGCCTGTTCAGGTAGGGGGGTCTCTCTGCAGGGCTGCGCCCTGCACCTGCAGGGGCCGGAGCCAAGGCCAGAGCAACGTCAAAAGCCGGGTTCCTGTGGGTAGGCGGGGTGGGTCCGGTGGTAGGGGACGCCGTGAATACGTCCATGTAGGCTCGGTCGCGGCATCCATGCCGCTCACGCCCCTGCCACCGGACCCACCCCGCCTTCGACAGTTTTCCGCGATCTGTCGGAACGGCTTGGGGTCAGATCCGTTTTCCTCCCGAAACGGATCTGACCCCGGAGTTTCATTCGATATCTGACAGATTTCATCCACGCATGGCGTGGATCTACTGGCCACCGGCCTACTGTCGAAGGCGGGGTCCTGTGGGTTTGCGGGGTGTGAGCGGCATGGATGCCGCGACCAAGCCCCCATGGATGGGTTTACGGCGTCCCCGCAAGCCCACAGGACCCCGCCATCCCACGGAATGTCCGCTGTTGCTGTTGCGTCGGCTGTTGCCTTGGCTTGAAGCAGGTGCAGGGCTGCAAGCCCTGCCGAACCCCCTCCTGCGGTAGGGTGGGCCGATGCCGCGCTGCAGCTTGGCGCCGCCGTAGATTTGATTACACTTGAAACTTGTTTGCCCACGACTCCGGACACCCACCCATGAAGCTTGGTTCTTTGAAGGAAGGCGGCCGCGACGGCACCCTGATCGTCGTCTCGCGTGACCTGCGCCACGGCGTGCGCGCCACCGGCATTGCCGCCACCCTGCAGCAGGCCCTGGAGGACTGGAGCCACATCGCGCCGCGCCTGAACGCTCTGTACGAATCGCTCAATGCCGGCGATGCCGATGGCGTGTTCGACCTCGACCCGCAGGCACTGGCCGCGCCGATGCCGCGCGCCTATGAGTTCGTCGATGGCAGCGCCTACCTGCCGCATGTCGAGCGCGTGCGCCGTGCCCGTGGTGCCGAGGTGCCGGAGAGCTTCTACACCGACCCGCTGATGTACCAGGCCACCAGCGGAGGCTTCTACGGCCCGCGCGATGCGGTCAAGGTGGTCAGCGAGGACTACGGCATCGACCTGGAAGCGGAGATCGTGGTGATCACCGACGACGTGCCGATGGCGGCCACCCCGGAACAGGCGGCGGGCCATATCCAGCTGGTCGGCCTGGTCAACGATGTCTCGCTGCGCAACCTGATCCCCGGCGAGCTGGCCAAGGGCTTCGGCTTCCTGCAGTCCAAGCCGCGCTCGGCGCTGTCGCCGGTGTTCGTTACCCCCGATGAGCTGGGCGCCGCATGGCAGGACAGCAAGGTGCACCTGCCGCTGCTGACCCACATCAACGGGAGGTGGTTCGGTGCACCGGAAGCGGGCGTGGACATGCAGTTCAACTTCGCCCAGCTGGTCGCACATGCGGCCAAGACCCGTCCGCTGGGCGCCGGCACCATCGTCGGCTCGGGCACCATCGCCAACGAGGACACCAGCAAGGGCGCATCGTGCTTCGCCGAGCAGCGCGTGGTCGAAACCCTGCGTGACGGCAAGCCGAGCACGCCGTTCATGTCCTTCGGCGATGTGGTCCGCATCGAGATGCTCGATGCCGCAGGCAACAGCATCTTCGGTGCGATCGAGCAGCGCATCGAACAGGCGGCCAAGCCCTGAGCAGGGAGGCGGCGATGGAGATCCCGGTCGACGACGGCATCGTGCTGTACACCTACTGGCGATCCAGCGCCGCCTACCGCGTGCGCATCGGCCTGGAGCTGAAGGGCCTGGCCTGGGACGCGCGGCCGGTGCACCTGGTGCGCGAGGGCGGCGAACAGCACCTGGACGCCTATCGCGCGCTCAATCCGCAGCAGCTGGTGCCCACCCTGCTGCATGACGGGCATGTGCTTAGCCAGTCGCTGGCGATCCTTGAGTACCTGGATGAGCGCTTCCCGCAGGTGCCGCTGATGCCGGCCGACGCCGCCGGCCGCGCGCGGGTGCGGGCGCTGGCCCAGCTGGTGGCCTGCGACATCCACCCGATCAACAACCTGCGGGTGATGCAGTACCTGGAGCGCACCCTGCAGCTGCCGGCCGATGCCCGCACGCAATGGACCCTGCACTGGATCGCCGAGGGCTTCGCTGCGATGGAAGCCCTGCTGGCCAACAGCACGGACACCGGCACGTTCTGCCACGGCGACCGTCCCGGCCTGGCCGACATCTGCCTGCTGCCACAGCTGTACAACGCGCATCGCTTCGGCCTGGACCTGGCGCCGTACCCGACCCTGCGCCGTATCGAAGCGGCGTGCCAGGCAGTGGACGCCTTCGACCGCGCACGCCCGGAAAACCAGCCCGACGCCCTCTGAAAGAAAAAGGGAACGGAGGGGATTAAGTCGTAAATGCACTTACGACTTAATCCCCTCCGTCCCCTTTTTGCTGCAATCGGGCCAGGTCATCGCGGAACAACCGGTAGGCATCCTCGCGGCGCGCATCGTCGGTCTGCCGCAACACCCATGCCGGGTGCACCGTGGCGTAGCCGCGCGTGCCGTCCTCGAGGGTGTGCCAGCGTCCGCGGTCGCGTGAGAGGTCGAAATCACGACCGAATACCGAGGCTGCCGCTGTCGCGCCGAGGCACACGATCACCTGCGGCCGCACGCGTGCGATCTCACCCATCAGCCAAGGGCGGCAGGCCTGGACGTGGCGGCTTTCCGGCCGCTTGTGCAGCCGCACCTTGCCGCGCCGTTCATGGTGGAAGTGCTTCACCGCGTTGGTGAGGTACAGCTGGGCGCGATCGATTCCCAGTTCCGCCAGTGCGCGGTCCAGCACCTGGCCGGCAGGTCCTGCGAACGGCTGTCCGCGCAGGTCCTCGGTATCGCCAGGCTGTTCTCCGACCAGCATCACCTCGGCGCCTGCCGGCCCTTGCCCGAACACGGTCTGCGTGGCCTGCTCCCAGAGCGGGCACTGGCGGCAGGCGCTGGCCTGTCCGCGCAGATTCTCCAGGCTGCTGGCATCGGTCGCCGATGTCGCAGCGTTCGCTCGCAGGGGAATCCGGCGTTGCGTTGCCTGCGCGGGACGGTCATGCATTTCCTGCACGCGGTCGGACGCGTCCCTCACCAGGCGTGGCAGCAATTGTGCTTCAGGCAGGTGGCGCCAGTACTTTGCCGGCATCTCCTGCATCATCATCCGTGTGTTGAGCCGTGCCGGATTGAAGATGCTCGCGTAGTAGGTCTGCCACAGCGACTCGCGTGCGTCCTCGGCCGGGGCATCCTCGCGCCGTGCGCCGGGGCCGAAGGCAAGCGCCTGCCCATCCCAGGCGACGCTGCGCGAAGGCGTTAGGATCGCCCAGCGCATGCCGGTGAAGCGGCGCGCGAAGAACGGCGCGACCCGATCGACAATGTGGTGCTGTGGCTCGAACCAGGCGATGAACGCATCAGGCTGGCCAGGCACCTCGCGGAAGCGCACGAATGCCTTCATCTTGTGCGTGTCACGGCGGACCGCCTGGGCCATGGCCATCGCCCGCAGTACGTCGGCATCGGCGGGGTTTGACAGCACCGAGCGTTCGCCATGGGTGATGCGCCACAGCAACCGGTACAGGAGGGCCATGCGCTGCCCGTCGCGATGACACAGGCAGGTGGCCGCCAGCTCCAGGAAGTCGCGCGGTACGTTCGGTGCGCCAGCATCGGCCTGCACAGGCGCCGAGGTGACCGCGGGCGCATCCAGCAGTGATGCGTCGCTGCCCTCCAGCCAGTCCAGCTGCTCCGGCGCGACGTCGCGCAGCAGGGCTTCACGCGCACCGTTGCGCCAAGCCTCCAGCGACCATGGCGGATCCACCCGCAGCGACCAGCGCTGCGCGTCAGGCCGCGGACGGTGCATCGAACAGCGAACCCTGTCGCGGAGGCGGGGCCAGTTGCGCGCGCAGCGCCGCCGGATCGTCCAGCGCCCTGCGCGGATGGTGGTCGGCCAGCTGCACGAACGGCAGCAGCTTGCTCATCGGTGCCTTCAGGCGCGCGATGTCGGCCACGCGCAGCCGCGCGTGGCGGCGCGCCATCAGCACGCGTTTGACATTGCGCACGCCCAGCCCGGGTACGCGAAGCAGCATTTCCTTCGGTGCGCGGTTGAGGTCCACGGGAAAGCGCTCGGGATGGCGGATCGCCCAGGCCATCTTCGGGTCGATGTCCAGATCGAGCATGCCGTCCTGGGTGGTATCGGTAATCTCATCCACGCCGTACCCGTAGAAGCGCAGCAGCCAGTCAGCCTGGTAAAGGCGGTGTTCGCGCTGCAACGGCGGCGGCTGCAGTGGCAGCTGCCGGCTGGCGTCTGGAATCGGGCTGAACGCGGAGTAATACACCCGGCGCATGCGGTAGTTGCCGTACAGGCTGTCGGCGCTTGCCAGGATCTGCTGGTCGCTTGCCCCGTCCGCGCCGACGATCATCTGCGTGCTCTGCCCGGCTGGTGCGAAACGGGGAGGACGCGGGCGTGCGCTGCGGCTTGCCGTCGGCACCACCGCGGCGGGGGCCTTGCGTGCCTCCTTGGCTTCCTCGATGCGCCAGCGCAGTTCGCCCATCGCGCCGCGGATCGAATGCACCGTCTTCTCCGGCGCCAAGGCGCTCAGGCCGGCTTCGGTCGGCAGTTCCACGTTGATGGACAGGCGGTCGGCATAGCGCCCGGCACTGGCCAGCAGTTCCGGCGAGGCCTCGGGAATGGTCTTGAGGTGGATGTAGCCGGCGTAACGGTGTTCTTCGCGCAGCTGCCGGGCAACCTCCACCATCTGTTCCATGGTGTAGTCCGCATTGCGGATGATCCCGCTGGACAGGAACAGGCCCTCAATGTAGTTGCGCTTGTAGAAGTCCAGGGTGAGTGCGACCACCTCGTCCACGCTGAAACGTGCTCGGGGCACGTTGCTGGAAACCCGGTTCACGCAATAAGCGCAGTCGTAGATGCAGAAGTTGGTCAGCAGGATCTTCAGCAACGAAACGCAGCGGCCATCGGGTGTGTAGCTGTGGCAGATGCCCATGCCCTCGGTGCTGCCGATACCGCCACTGGCGCGAGAATCGCGCTTGCCCGAACCGCTGGAGGCGCAGGAGGCGTCGTATTTGGCGGCGTCGGCCAGGATGGCGAGCTTGCGGATGGTTTCCATTGAGGAAACCTACGGATGAGGGGTCTCATTGGATGAGACCGCCCCTGAACGCTTCAGGAGAGGGGGCGGAGGGAGCGACGTCGCAAGTGCATATACGACTTAATTCCCTCCGTCCCCTTTTTCGTGCGGTCAGAAGCCGTGGGTGATGCTGGGTGCGCCCGCCGAGAAGTCGGCGTACGGGTCGTGCTCGCCGCTGCTGCCTTCGGACAGGCGGAACTTCAGGGCCAGGCCATCGCGCGAGTCGGCCGCGCGCAGCGCTTCCTCCTGCTCGATGATGCCCGCCTTGGCCAGCCGGAACAGGCACTGGTCGAAGCTCTCCATGCCTTCTTCCAACGAGCCTTCCATCGCGGCCTTGATCTCGTGCACCTGGCCGCGACGCAGCAGGTCGCGGATCATTGGCGTGTTGATCAGCACCTCGGTGGCTGGCAGGCGGCGGCCCTCCTTGTTCTTCACCAGGCGTTGGCTGATCACCGCGCGCAGGTTCAGCGCCAGGTTCATCAGCACGTTCTTGTGCGCGCTTTCCGGGAAGAAGTTGAGGATGCGCTCGATGGTCTGGTCGGCGTTGTTGGAGTGCAGGGTGGCCAGGCACAGGTGGCCGGTCTCGGCGAAAGCGATCGCCGCCTCCATCGTCTCGGCATCCAGGATCTCGCCGATCAGGATCACGTCCGGCGCTTCACGCATCGCGTTCTTCAGCGCGTTGTGGAAGGCGTGGGTGTCCAGCCCGACCTCGCGCTGGTTGACGATCGACATCTTGTGCTTGTGCAGGTACTCGATCGGATCCTCGATGGTGAGGATGTGACCGGTGGTGGTGCTGTTGCGGTGGTCGATCATCGACGCCAGCGAGGTGGACTTGCCGGAACCGGTGGACCCCACCACCAGCACCAGCCCGCGTGGGGTCATGATGACGTCCTTCAGCACCTGCGGCAGGTTCAGCTCCTCGATGCTCGGGATGCGGCTGCGGATGGCACGGATGACCATGCCGACCTCGCCCCGCTGCTTGAACACGTTGACGCGGAAGCGCCCGGCATCGGGCAGGGCGATGGCCATGTTGAGCTCCAGCTCGCGCTCGAACTGCGGCACCTGGCCTTCGTCCATCAGCGAGTAGGCGATTTTCTTGACCATGCCCGGCGGCAGGCCGGTGTTGCCCAGCGGATAAAGCTTCCCCTCGATCTTGATGTAGACCGGTGCCCCGGTGGTCAGAAACATGTCCGAAGCGTTCTTTTCGGTCATCAGCTTCAGGAAGTAGCCGATATCCATTGCGAATTTTCCCCAACGAAACGGCCGACGCCCGTTGCCAGCACGGTGTCGGCTTGACGACAATGGCCGTGAACCGACAACCGGTACGGCCTCCCCAATGAAACGACTTAGCTTCGCACGAATGCGCCATGGCCTGTATGTGATGGCGTTTGCATTCGCACTGTCTGCCCCCGCCTGGGCGCAGGACGCCGCCCTGGAACTGGCGCAGGCCCGGCAGGCGGTCGACAAGGCCACCCAGGCCGATGCCGACCAGTACGCCCCGGACCTGATCGGGCTGGCCCGGCAGGGGCTGGAGCAGGCCCAGCGCGCCGCCGGCGACCGCCGCGAGCGCAAGAACGCCCCGGCGATGGCCCTGCGCGCCGCCGCCGATGCCGACCTGGCCCGCGTCCGCAGCGAGGAAGCCACTGTCACCGCGCAGCTGCAGCTGCGCCGCAACGAGGTCAACCAGCTGCAACGCCAGCTGTCGACCGGGGAGGATCGCCGGTGAAGCCGATGACCGCCGCAACCCTGGCCGCGCTGCTGGCGCTGCCGACCCTGGCCGTGGCCGCCGAGAACCCGATGGTGGCGCAGCTGAGCCAGCGCCTGATGGCCATCCAGGCCAACCCCGACACCGCTGAGCTGGGCGCCTTCGAGCGCATGCAGGCCCAGCAGGCCATCGCCACCCTGGACAAGGCCAAGCGCCGCGACCAGGAGCTGGCCACCTACCTGGCCGAGCGCCGGGTGGAGATTGCCGAGACCGCCGTGCGCACCGCGATGGCCGCGCGCGAGGTCGACCGCCTGGAACGTACCCGCAGCGACCTGCTGATCGAAGCCAGCCGCCGCGACGCCGCCCGTGCCCGCCAGGAAGCCGAGCAGCTGCGCATGCAGGCGCAGATGCAGGCGGAGGAGGCCGAACGCCTGCGCCAGGCGGCCGAAGCCGAGACCCTGGCCCGCCAGGACGCCGAGAACGCACTGACCAGCGTGGCCGGCAAGCAGCAGCAGCGCCTCAGCGCCGCTCAGCAGAACGCCGCCAAGCTGGCCCGCGAGGAAGCCGAGCTGGTGTCCGGGCAGAAGCTGCCGGGCTCGAAGTTCGATGGCCGTGGCGAAGTCTTCACCTTCAATGGCGACGCGTTCGCCGCAGGCGCCTCCAGCTTGTCCGGTGGGGCCCGCAACCAGGCCAAGGCGCTGGCCGAGTACCTGAACATCGGCAAGAAGGGCCGCCTGCGCATCGAGGCCTACGACAACGCCAATGGCGTGGGTCAGAAGCGTGCCGAAGCGCTGCGCGACGCCTTGGTCGCAGCCGGTGTCGCCAGCAACCGGATCCAGGTCAGCGGCAAGAAGGCAGCCTCCACCCGGGCGCGCTCGGCCGAGGTCATCATCGCCCCGTAATCCATTGATATTGTTTGTTTTTCGTTGCGATGAGCATTCAGCCTGAACCCCGCCCCGGCGGGGTTCGGTCTTTTTGACGCAGGGGTCTTGTACCCCGCCTTGAGCAGGCGTAGGGTCAATCGTCCGGGACGCAATGCCGCGGACCGGACGATGGGAGGGCCGGGCCGATGCAAGCAGGGCGCGAACCGCAGCAGATCGACGTGCGCAGGCCAGTGCCGCAGGTCGTTGCAGGCGTCCAGGTGGCCATCGACCGGCGCTCCTCCATGAACAACGCCCCGTGCCTTGCGGCCGGGGCGTTCGCGTATCTGTCGAAGGAGGTCCATCATGTTTGAAGATCAGCCCCAGAGCGAGATCGACGCCCGTCGCGCGCGTGATCCGGAGTTCAGGGCACTCCATGACCAGCACCGCAAGTTGAACAAGAAGTGCATGGACGCGGAGTTGGGTGTACTCCCGATCGATGATGTCACCCTGGGTCGCATGAAGCGTGAGAAGCTGCTGGCCAAGCAACGACTTCTGCGAATGTACGAAACACCGCTCCCAATGACGTCCCCCACGCTTTGACGCACCCCGTCGCGCCCGGAACGGCGTGACCCGGCCATCGATGGCCCCGCCGGGCGCTCCTGCCCCGGCATCGCGGCACCGCCGATGAGGCGGCCGCGCCAAGGCACCACAGGCGGTGGTGCCTTGGCCTGCAGGCACAACTCACCGATGCGGGCGGTACCGGTCTCCTCGTCGATCCGGGGCCGCCCGCATCCCTTCATGGGGCAGGCGGGCGGCATGCCCGCACCGACCTGACATTCAGCGCCATCCGTCGGATAATCATCGGTCCGGCCCTGCGCGGCGCGAATCGAAAGTCCTCCGAATGCCCATCCATTCTTCCGTCCTCGAACTCATCGGCCAGACCCCGATCGTCAAGGCCCAGCGCCTGGACACCGGCGTCTGCGAGCTCTACCTGAAGCTGGAGAGCGCCAATCCGGGCGGATCGATCAAGGATCGCATCGGCCTGTCGATGATCGAGGCGGCGGAGCAGCGTGGCGACCTGAAGCCGGGCGCGACCCTGGTCGAGGGCACGGCCGGCAACACCGGCCTGGGCCTGGCGCTGGTGGCCCAGCAGAAGGGTTACAAGCTGATCCTCGTCGTTCCCGACAAGATGAGCCGCGAGAAGATCTTCAACCTGAAGGCGATGGGCGCCGAAGTGCGCCTGACCCGTTCGGACGTCGCCAAGGGGCACCCCGAGTACTACCAGGACCTGGCCAAGACCATCGCCGAGCAGACCCCGGGCGCCTACTTCATCAACCAGTTCGGCAACCCGGACAACCCGGCCGCGCATGAGTTCGGCACCGGCCCGGAAATCCTCGAGCAGATGGGCGGTGACCTCGACGCCATCGTGTTCGGCTGCGGCAGCTCCGGCACCATGACCGGCCTGTCGCGCGCGTTCGCCAAGCTGTCGCCGAAGACCGAGCTGGTGCTGGCCGATCCGGTCGGCTCGATCCTGGCCGAGTACATCAACGACGGCAATCTCAACGACAAGTCGGGCAGCTGGCTGGTGGAAGGCATCGGCGAGGACTTCCTGCCGTCGATCTCCGATTTCAGCCGCGTCAAGAAGGCGTATGCCATCAGCGATGCCGAGAGCTTCCACACCGCGCGCGAACTGCTGGGCAAGGAAGGCATCCTGGGCGGTTCGTCCACCGGCACCCTGCTGGCCGCCGGCCTGAAGTACTGCCGCGAGCAGACCACGCCGAAGAAGGTGCTGGTGCTGGTGCCCGACACCGGCAACAAATACCTGTCGAAGATGTACAACGACTACTGGATGCTGGACAACGGCTTCCTGCAGCGCCCGCAGCACGGCGACCTGCGTGACCTGATCCTGCGCCCGTATGGCCAGCGCGACACCGTGGTGATCGGCCCGAACGACCTGCTGACCACCGCCTACCAGCGCATGAAGCTGTACGACGTCTCGCAGCTGCCGGTGATGGACGGTGAGCAGCTGGTCGGCATCGTCGACGAAAGCGACGTGCTGCTGCATGTCTATGGCGATGAAGCGCGCTTCCGCGACACCGTCGCCACCGCGATGGTCAGCAAGCTGGACCGGCTGGACGTGAAGTCACCGATCGAGGCCCTGCTGCCGGTGTTCGACCGTGGCCAGGTGGCGATCGTGATGGACGGTGACGCCTTCCTCGGCCTGATCACCCGCATCGACCTGCTGAATTACCTGCGTCGGCGCGTTCAGTAAGGCGTTTATCGCCGCAGATCGCTGCTGAATCCCGGTTTATCCGCGTCAAAGCTCGTTAAGGCCGCGCTGATAGACTCCCGCTCCTTCGACGGCGCCGGTCATCGGCGCCAATCAGGAAACGACATGTCCAACGCTTCTTCCCCGGACCGCGCGCTGGCCCTGGCCACGCTGGCCATCCACGGCGGCCAGTCGCCCGACCCCAGCACCGGCGCGGTGATGCCGCCGATCTACGCCACCTCGACCTATGCCCAGTCCAGCCCGGGCGAGCACCAGGGCTTCGAGTACTCGCGTACCCACAACCCGACCCGCTTCGCTTATGAGCGCTGCGTGGCGTCGCTGGAAGGCGGCACCCGCGGCTTCGCCTTCGCCTCGGGCATGGCGGCCAGCTCGACCGTGATCGAGCTGCTGGACGCCGGCAGCCACGTGGTGGCGATGGATGACATCTACGGCGGCAGCTTCCGCCTGTTCGAGCGCGTGCGTCGCCGCACCGCCGGGCTGGATTTCAGCTTCGTCGACCTGACCGATCTGGCCGCGTTCGAGGCATCCATCACGTCGAAGACGAAGATGGTGTGGATCGAGACCCCGACCAACCCGATGCTGAAGATCGTCGACATCGCCGCGGTCGCCGCCATCGCCAAGCGCCATGGCCTGATCGTGGTGGTCGACAACACCTTCGCCTCGCCGATGCTGCAGCGTCCGCTGGAACTGGGTGCGGACCTGGTCCTGCATTCGGCCACCAAGTACCTCAACGGCCATTCGGACATGGTTGGTGGCATGGTCGTGGTCGGCGACAACGCCGAACTGGCCGAGCAGATGGCCTTCCTGCAGAACTCGGTGGGTGGCGTGCAGGGCCCGTTCGACAGCTTCCTGGCCCTGCGTGGCCTGAAGACCCTGCCGCTGCGCATGAAGGCGCACTGCGCCAACGCGCTGGCGCTGGCCCAGTGGCTGGACAAGCACCCGGCGGTGGAGAAGGTGATCTACCCGGGCCTGCCGTCTCACCCGCAGCATGAGCTGGCCGGCAAGCAGATGGCCGGCTACGGCGGCATCGTCTCGATCGTGCTCAAGGGCGGTTTCGAGGCGGCCAAGCGCTTCTGCGAGAAGACCGAACTGTTCACCCTGGCCGAGTCGCTGGGCGGCGTGGAAAGCCTGGTCAACCACCCGGCGGTGATGACCCATGCCTCGATCCCGGTGGCGCGCCGCGAGCAGCTGGGGATCAGCGATGCGCTGGTGCGGCTGAGCGTGGGTGTTGAAGAGTTGGGGGACCTGCAGGTGGATCTGGAACGGGCGCTGGCCTGAGCCAGCCGTCCGGGCGCTTGGTCCGGCGAGGTGCAGAAGATGACCGGGCGCCCTTTGGGCGCCCGGTTTGTTTCGTCGCTGGCCAGGGTGCTATTCGCCGTTGGTCGCGGGAAGGATCGGAGTGATGCTGCCGTCCTCCCCAACGACGTGGGTAGCCGTTTCTATGCTGCCCCAACTGACGGTCGGTGCATAAAGCCTGGTGAGCCAACCTGCGCGTGAATAACCCACCATCCAGCTTGGGACGATTTGCTCTGGCAGCTGAGTGTCGGCGATTGTTGCCCCTGCTGGCAGAAGGGCTACGTCATGCTGGTAGTTGGCGATGAAGGAGCGCGCGGAATCTCGGTCGGCATCCAGTGGGATCTCACTGCGATGCCAGCCGAGGTTGATTGCGATAAGGGTGGCCACCGCAATTACAATGCGCCGCTGGAATGCAGTTTGGCAGACGGCTGATATCGAAAGCGCAGAAACAATCAGCAGGAGAGTTGAGCCCTCCACACAGTAGCGCAGAGTTCCACCCGGGAAGCGAACCGCGCGCTCCCAGCCAATTGCGCCGGCGCTGGCTGCGAGATAAGTGAGCAGCGCGACCCAGGGAAACAGCAGGGCCGGGCGCTTGCGCACGGATGCCACAGCGAGGGCGAGGACCAGCGCCACACTGACGCTGCGTGGCCAGCCAAGCCCGTACGAACCGAGACCGAAGCTGCTTCCGATCGCGTAGTCGGCGGTCAGTTCCCAGATGTAGGCGGCCAGCACCAGCGGTGAAGGGTGAGGCTGTATGGACGGCTCATGGAAGACCTTGAGCAGCGCCAGGTAGGCCAGCGCGACGAAAATGGAAGGGATCAACGTCCGTAGTGCGCTCAGGCTCGCGCGAAACCAATGCCGACCCTGTTGGCTTTCGCGCAAGGCCAGAAAACCCCACAGCAGTGCCAATGAAAAAAGTGCCTTTGCGGTGAAAAGAAGGGATACCGCAAGCCACAAGCTGATAAGGACCGGGCGTGCCCGGCTGCTCCCGCTCGCGCAGAACAACGCAGCGGCAATGGCGGCAAATGAGAACGTGGTGTGCACAGCCGCACTCCACCACATCGTGGCTTGCCCAGACTGCGGAAGCAGCACCAGCAGAGGGAGAGCAACTGCCAGTACCCATGGTCGGCTCCCCAGTCGCAGTGCCGCCATGCCGAGCAGGGCGGTTGTGCTGGCTGTGACAACTGCCAACAGCATCTGGATTCGGGTGTAGTCCATCCCGAACAGCTCGAATGCCATCGCCTGCATCAGTCGGTAGCCTGGAGCCATCTGACCGAAGACATCCCGCATCAGATATGCCTGGTTGAAACCTGTCTCTACGTAAACAGCAAAGTTCAGGAAGTCGTCGCCGTAAAAAAAGAAACTCTGAGCACGCCACATGACCACAACGGCGTGAATCAGGGCGAACCCAAGGACAACGATCGCCCCTGCGCGCGTCCTGAGCGAGAAGGGTGTCACGGGGTCGTCATGTCTCGACACCGCAATGGCCGCAGTCATTAATGTTTTCCCCTTTCCATAATGCAACGCTGCGGAGAAGGCCTGGCAAGCTGCCGTCTCCGCGCCTCGATATTCAGGAAGGGTACATCATGTCGTTCCCTTAGTGCGGGTTTGCACCTCTTTGTTCTCGCCGTGCAGTCCGCGCCTGCAGGGCTGCTTGAGGGGGAGGGAGATTCCTCGCCGGCGACGGCCGTCGGGACCAGGACGGTCAGAATCGAAGGTGGTTGAGCGGAAGTCTCATGCTTGCCAAGTCCTTCGGCACGGCCAACCGGCTCAGCAGATGGCTTCCGCTTGCCGCCTACGCTGGGGCAGACGCTCTTCGCCTCTTCTTGCGAAGGGCGTACTGGAGGGCATGGGGCTGCCAGTTCACCTCAGTGCCATCTAGCGGGCGACGCTGCGGTACATCCGCGCCGCCAGGCGCGCAGCAGGTGCCGCGCCCGGAATCCGCAACAGGCGGTCGATGATGCGACCGAGCCTGCGGCCGATTCGCTGGCCCGAGGTTCCCATCTCCGCTGCCATCGTGGCCGGGTGCTTGAGCGCGTCGAGGTTGCGCAGCACCTTGGCGACCTGCGTTGCGTTGGCCAGGTTCATGGCCGAAGTCAACGCTTCATGGACTTCCACCGCGGAGCGGTGCCATCCGTCAGCTTCGCCCTGGCGCCGTTCGTCGGTCCAGACCGGCATCGCCTCCTGCAGCCGTTGCACCAGTTCGCGCGTGGTTTCGTAGGCGTGGATGTTGGCCGAGGCAGTGATGTGCGCTGCCAGCTCCCGGTTCAGGCCGCTGTCGCGTACCAGAACCGGCCGGCGATGGGCCAGTGCGTGCAACACGGGGAAGCCGAAGCCTTCGTAGTGGCTGGGGAACACCACGACGCGTGCATCGCGGTAGAACGAGCGGAAGGTGTCTTCATCAATGTTGCCTGCCTTGAACGACTGCACGTTGGCTGGCAGTTCGACATCCTCGGGGTAGCCGATGGCGATGATCTTCTGGCCAGGAAGCGCGCTGGCCAGCGCGTCGGTCGTTGCCCGCACGAACTTGTGGGTAAAGTGGTTGCCGATCACCAGGATGTGCGAACCCTCCGAGCCGGTAGGCTCGTAGCTGGCGTAGTCAGCAGGATCCAGTGAATGCAGCGAAACCTGCTGCAGGGTCGAGCTGCTGATCGGGTAGCGCAAGCGAATGCGATCAAGGGTGAACTGCGAGTTGGTGAACAACACGCTCATGTTCTCGAAGGCGAAACGCCACAGGCTGTCGTCGAAACCCAGCGCCAGGTAGCCGCAGTCAGTGGAAATGGTATCAAGCATGAAGATGCCGACGACCGGTGCGGTCTCGAACAGGTTCAGCAGGGTTTCCAGCTGGTAGGGTTGGCCAATGCGGACCACGGCGGCGACCCGGTTACGGTGGTCGCCGGGTTCCAGCCGGACGACTCCCGGCAGGCGATCCAGGCCGTGGAAAGCCCAAGCCTGTGCGCTGATGAAGACACCGATGCGGGTGTCCTTGGGCCATGCACGCTGCGAGGCAGACAACAGCTTGACGCCCGACTCGAACGTGCCGTTGTGGAACGGCCCGAAGGACGAGAAGTCGAAAGCAATCGTTCGTTTCCCCTGCACCGGGTCCAGTGCCTCCAGCAGCCGTTCGGCGCGGTACTCCGGCGATGTGAAGTAGCGATAGATGAGCGGGGCGTACTCCGGGTAGCGCTGGCGCAGCACGGCACCATTGATCTCCTCGCGCTCGGACCGTTGCTGGCCCGTGGTCGAGAAGGACTGTTCACCCTGGTGCCAGACGAAGGCATGGTTGGCCAGCGCGGCCCGATAGCCTGCGCGGTTGGCGCGCATGATCAGGTCGTTTTCTTCGTTGTAGCCCTTGCCATAGACGGTGTCGAAGATGCCGAACTCCGCCAACAGCGTGCCGCGGATCCACAGTGCGAAGCCGACGGCAGTGGGGATGAACGAGAAACGGGGCAGTCGGCGAGCGAGGGGCAGGAACTTGGCAAGCGCCTGCTCGACAGTCACATCGGCGTGCTCCATGGTGTATGGCAGCGTGGCCAGTGTCGCGTTGTTGCTGCGCGGGCAGACGAAGCCGATCATCGGATCGATCGCGGCTACTGCCAGGATCTCTTCGATGGCACCTGCGGTGACTTCGGTATCGGAGTTGAGCAGGAAGACGTCGGCGCCTTCCTCGATGGCGAGCTGGAAGGCGCGGTTGCAGGTGCCAATGAACCCGAGGTTCTCCTCGTTTGCCAGCGCACGCACCTCGACGCCGTCAAGACCTTCGGCGGCCGCTTTCTGCAATGCTGCGCCCAGTGGAGCGTAGTCCGGGCTGTCGTTGTACAGCCAGACGGACGCGCCTGCACGGGCCAGTTCCTCAGCGACGCTGCGCAGCCCGCGCATGAACGGATCCACCAGCTGCTCGTTGCGGTAGAACGGGGCGACGACATGCAGCGGGCGCTGCGCGCGTGCCTCAGCAGGCAGCGGCAGCGGATGGCTACGGTGTACGGCCGGAACGGCCGGTGCATCGGGCAGCATTTCGGGCAGGTACTGCGGCTTTTCCAGCAGCAGTGCCACCACGTCTTCCAGCGAGGTGATGCGCCGCATTCCTTCAACCATGTCCCCTTCCGCGCGTTCACGCGGCAGCAGGAACAGCCCGCATTCGGCGTTGGCGCCGTGGAAGTTGTCCGGGCAGTTGTTGAAGTTGTCGGGATTGAAGGCCGGGTAGACCACTCCAAAGGCGGCGTAGTCCAGCTGTGCCACGGCGGCCAAGGTGGTCGCTGCGCCCTCCACCGAGTTGCATTCGGCAAAGACAATCGGGCGGCAGCGCTGCAGCGTCTCCATGGCACCGGTAAGCACCTGCGCTTCCATGCCTTCCACGTCGACCTTCAGCAGATCCAGGCGTGGCAGCTGCAAGGAGTCGAGGGTGACGATGCGCACCGTGTAGCCGCGGCCGGCATCGATCAGGCTCAGGCCGCCCTGGTTCTGGGCCTCCTCGGCCGAATCGTCGAGCGAGATCGAGCCCGGATGGTCGGACAGGCCAGCATTATGGGCCGTGACCTGCCGGGTGAGTCCGTTACGTTCGATGTTGCGCTGGAGGATGGCAAAGGCATTGCGACGCGGTTCGAACGCGTGGACATGCCCCAGGCTGCCAACGTCCCTTCCCAAGGCCACGGCGTGGGTACCGATGAAGGAGCCGACGTCGGCGACAACGCTTCCCGGTGCAATGAAGCGGCGCAGCAGCTCGAGCTCGTTCTCGGCCCACTCCCCATACCAGCGCAGCGAGTCGGCGATGACGGTGTCGCCGGGGAGCGTTTCGAAAACGCCGTGACGTCCAGTAATGATGGTCATGAGCGATGAGATGTGCGGAACGACACTGCCAGCGGCTGAGCGCCGGAAATGCCGTGGACCAGTTGTGGGTTGAGGGCCGTCAGAACGATGGCATCGTGCAGCCAGTGGTGCTGCACATGGTCATCGCCGGGGCCCTCGGCGAGTGCGATATCCAGGCTGTATTCGCCGCGGATCAGGCGAGGGAGGCGCATCTGGAACGTTACGGTGAAGATGCTTCCCTGCTCGACGGCGATGGCCTCGTCGCGCAGGTAGCTGTCGGAGCTTTCGGCCACCAGATACTGCCCCTTGCGGTCCTTCAGCATGAAGCCGATGGCGGGATAGTCCAGCGCCTTGCCTGCCCGCGCGGTCACCACCAGGCGCACGTCGTCCTGCGAAGAGAACTCGGACACGATGTTGCCGTCGACGTCGGTGAACACCGCGCTCTCGATGTGCGCGCCCCCTGCGCCGAAGCTGTCCACATCCGGGCGGAAGGCGCCTGCATGGAAATGGGTCGCTTCCACGGTATCCGCATCGTAGCTGCCCTGGGCAAGGGCTGCGTTCGGCTTGGCCACCGCCGATTCCTGGCGGTCCGCATAGAGGTCGCGCAGATAGATGGCAGAGATCTCGCGCGCCGAGCCGATATCGCACTGGTACTGCCCGTCCTGCCGCCGCAGCAGCACGGCGGATGCGCAGAGTGCATTGACCGCGCCCATGTCATGGCTGACGAACAGGAGGGTGCCACCGCCGCGCTGGAAGCCTGCAAGGAACCGCATGCACTTCTGCTGGAAGTAGGCATCGCCGACGCTCAGCGCCTCGTCGATGATCAGGATGTCTGCATCCACATGGGCGATGACGGCAAATGCCAAGCGCACGTACATGCCGCTGGAATAGGTCTTCACCGGCTGGTTGATGAAATCGCCGATGTCGGCGAAGGCGGCGATTTCGGCGAAGCGACGGGTCACCTCCTCCTTTTCGACGCCGTATAGCGACGCGGCAAGATAGACGTTCTCGCGGCCGGAGAATTCGGGGTTGAAGCCGGCCCCCAGCTCCAGCAGTGCCGCCACCCGCCCATTGACGGTGATCGCGCCTTCGGTGGGAGTCAGCGTGCCGCAGATCATCTGCAGCAGGGTCGACTTGCCGGCACCGTTGCGGCCGATAATGCCCACCGTCTCGCCACGATGGATGGTGAAGCCCACATCGCGCAGTGCCCAGAATTCCCGGTAGTACTGCCGGCGGCCCCGCCACAGCATCTGCATCAGCCGGTGCGTCGGCTTCTCATAGACGTTGAAGCACTTGCCCAGGCCCTGCACCTGGATGGCGATGTCAGAGCACATCGGCAAACCCCTTGCGTGTGCGCTGGAAGAAGGCAAAGCCCAGGAAGAAAACCGCCAGCGAGACCAGCAGGCAGGTCGGATAGACCACAGGGTCCAGCCCCTTGCCCCACATCAGGACATCACGCATCTGCGCGACGATGGGCGCCAGTGGATTGATGTTCAGCACCGGCCGCAACGACGCCGGGATCGCATCGATCGGATAGAAGATGGGTGTCAGGAACATCACGGCGGTGGTGATGATCGCGGTGATCTGCGCGGTGTCGCGCAGGAACACACCCAGCGCCGAGAGCAGCCAGGCAATGCCGGTCATGAACAGGATCATCGGGACCATGACCAGCGGCGCCAGCAGCGCGGTCATCGGCGGCAGACCGGTGGACACCAGGTAGAACAGCAGCCAGACCATCAGGTTCACCGCCAGGCTGAACATCGCGGTGAGCACGCTGACCCACGGCAGGACCTCCAGCGGGAATACCACCTTTTTCACGTAGTTGGCGTTGCCGACGATCAGGCCCGGTGCGCGGTTGAATACCTCGCTGAACAGGTTGAACACCAGCAGGCCGCTGAACAGCACCAGGGCGAATTCGGTGCGCGAACCGCTGCCGCCGGGCCAGCGGGCCTTGAAGACCTCGCTGAACACCAGCGTATAGATGGCGAGCATGAAGACAGGCTGCACGAGCGCCCACGCCAGTCCCAGCAAGGACCCGCGGTAACGGGCGGCGATTTCGCGCGCCGCCAGTGCGAGGACCAGTCGTCGGTTGTCGATCAGGGACCGGATCAGTTGGCCGGGGGAACTGGGGAAGGCTTCCATTCAACGAGGGCGAGGAGATTGACCAGATAGTCTACTGCGGGCGGGTGAGGCCCGCATGGAGGCCGTTCAGGCTTTACCCCGCCTTGCTGCGAGCGAAGGTGAAGTGCTTGTGCCCAAGATAGGCGGTGAAGATCGGCACGGCCACACCGACCAAGTGGGCACTGAGTGGAATGTCCAATGGCCAGTTGAGCAGCGGCAGCAGCCAGCGCTTGAGCAGGACGCTGATGGCCAAGGTCTGCAGCAGGCTGACGGCATTGATGGCGATGAACCACGCTGCCTGCTGTCCGATGGGACGGTCCGAGCCCTTGAAAACCAGAACCCGGTTCAGAATGAAGGCCGTCAGCATGCCCAGCCCGTAGGCCAGACAGACGGCAACCTCGAAGGGCACAGCAAGGCTGAACAGGATCCGGCTACCCACGTTGACCGCAGCTGCTGTGCCGCCACAGATGATGAACAGGAGAAACTGGCGGCTCATGCAGGGGTCCTTGAGGCGGAGATCCGCGGTTGTGCCGCGGCATAGGTCAACAGCATCAACACCAGCACCAGTGCCGCGTACAGTAGTCGGCCAGCATGTTCTTCGGCCCACAGCCGCAGTGCGCTGAGGCCACCGATCCTCGAAGGCGGCGTCATGGCGATCCAGGTATGTGCGTCGTTGTCGACGAGGTGCAGCCGGTAATCGTCAGCCGGGAGCTGCACGACGCGCGTGCGCCAGCGTTCGCCCTGGACACCCTCGCGCACCAGGTCGACGCTATGGTGGCTGCCTTCCAGGCGTGCCGCGACTGCAGGCATGCCCGCGCCCGCATGCCGATAGGCGATCCAGCCGCCGTCCGTGCTGACCGCCGCACTGCGACAGTCGGCCTGGTTCGCGTCGCCGCTGCCAGGTGCGTAGGTGCCGATTGCATAGGGCAGTACCGGCAGCGTGGTGTAAGCCCCGGAGGAGCTGATTCCGCTGCAGGCCTGCACCGAGAACGGCAGTGGTCGACGAATCTCCAGCGGCATCATGTCCGCCGCGTCATTGGCCGCCAGGACCTTTGCGATGCGTTCGGCATCGGGATACGGGAACCGTCCCGGCGCCGCGCGCAGGGCCTCCAGGTCACCATCGCGCAGGTAGTCGGACAGCAGGCGTTCCTGCCGCGCACCCGCAGCCGAGCGCTCTTCCATGCTGGCCTGCGCCATGATCAGGGTGGGCTGCATGGACAGCGCGGTCCAGCCGATGAACACGGCCGGCACGGCGCCGCGTACCCAGGCAGGCCAACGGCCCGCGCTGCGGAAGCTGGCGTGCAGGACAAGCCACAGGTTGTTGATCACGCCGATCGTCAGCAGATCGGTGTAGCGCGATGACACGGCGTGTTCTACTTCGACTCCGCGGGAGTAGGCCATGGCCACGGCCTGCACGAGTACCCAGCCGGCGATGGCGAAGGCAAAGCGCTCCCCGCGCGGACCACTGGCCCGGGTAAGGAGCCGCCGCAGCATCACCACCGAAAGCACGGCCGTCGGTAGCCACAGCACCACTACGCTGATCCACAGGGGGCGAAGTGGCCAGGCCAGAGTGTTCTTCAGAGCCTGCAGGAACTGCGCAAGCGAGTGCGCATGGAACGTGTCGCCATGTGGCGCCTGCGGCATCATCAGCAAGCCTACCACCGCCACCACTACCAGTAATCCGAGGGCAATTCCGCCTTGGCGACGGTCCACGTCGCCGGACACCAGGCGGTGGACCAGTAGGCCCGCGGCGGCAGCGGCGGCGAACACGCCAGAGGCCATGGTGAACAGTGCCAGCCCGGCGCAGACCACCATGACGAGGATGCGAGTGCGGCCGAGGACGTCGGCCGACGCCAGCCAGACCGTCACCACTGACAGTAGCGCCAGGATGAAGAACTGGTTCTGGAAACCGGCGATCAGGTTCTCCCAGCCCAGGGGCGAAGCGGCCAGTGCGAAGGCTCCCAGCGCCAGCAGCGGACGCGCCGCCGCTGGCAGGGTGCGCATGCCCGCCCAGGCCATTGCACCGATGGCGGCTGCATGGGGGAGTACGTTGAACAGCATCTCCACCTTGGCGTCGAACTGGTTGCCGTTGAGGGCGAACAAACCCAGCGAGATCAGCCGGGTGAACAGGATGCGATGCTCATTGTGCGCGGCGAAGAAGTGGCCGATGTCCAGTTCGCCGCGCAGGTACGGCAGCAGCAGGTTGTCGAACTCCGCATCCCATTGGTCCCAGAACGGGCTGCTGCTGCCATGCGTCAGAACCAGGTAGGTGCGCACCGCGATCAACGACACCAGCAGGGCCGTCAGCAGGAACACCGGATCCAGGGGCTGGATCCATCCGGTCAGCCGCGCACGCGAGGCGCCTACCCATCCCTTCATCAGCGCAATGCCTCGTCCACCAGCGCCTGTGCGGTGTTGATGCTCTCGTTGATCGAGCGATCTTCAGGGTAGTAATACGCAGTGTCGGCCATGAAGAAGCCCTGCACCGGCGTGCGCATCGACGGCAGCATGTCCTGGAAGCCCGGCGGGCAGATCGTCTGCGCGAACTCATAGCGATGGCAGTGCGAGGCCAGCACCCAGTCACGCTTGAAGGCCGGGTTGATCCGTGCCAGGTAGCCCAGCACTTCCTCGATCAGCTCGGCGTTGGACTGCTGCCACTTCGGGTGGGTCTTGGGCATGTAGTACGGTGCGTACAGGATCTTCTGGCCCGGATCGTGGCCCGGGTTGAGGTTGCTGTACTCGATCACGCCCGGGATCTCGATGCCCGGGTCGCTGATGTTCATCCAGAAGTTCTCGCTCACCGCGTGCTTGAGCTTGAGGATCACGCAGGCGACGGGAATGTTCTGCACGGCAGCGACCTTGGCGCGGAAGTCCTCCGGCAGTCCCGGCACCAGCGCCGGCACGTACTGGATGGGTGCGGTGGAGATCACGCCGTCGTAGGCGGTGAATTCGCCGCCCACCGATACGCCGGTGACCTTGCCGTTCTCGGAAACCACTTCATCGATGCCACGGGACAGTTCGATGCGGCCACCACGGGCCTGGATGTCCTGCACCATGCGTTCCAGCAGCGTCATCGAGCCCCCTTCCAGGTAGCCCATGCTCTCGTTCATCAGGTTGCGGCGGGACAGCGCCACGCGCTTGATGCGCGTGCCGATCCAGCTGGCCGACAGGTTGTCCTTGAACTCGAAGAACTTCAGGCGGAAGGCATCCTTCCACATCACGTCATAGGCCTTCTGGCCGACCCAGCGGCGGATCCATGCGCCAGCCTCTTCCTTGTCCAGCGCCGTCCAGTCCTTGATGCCCTTGGTGTACATCACGTGCAGCGCATAGCGGAACTTGCTGATCGGCCCAAGGTGGGGGAAGGCGAGCAGTGCAAACGGGTTGCCCCACTTGTAGAGCTTTCCCTTGTAGAAATAGCCCATCTTGGTGTCGGTCCAGCGCAACGCCTTGGACAGGCCGTAGCGCTCCAGCAGCGCGAAGAGCGGATAGTCGGTCTTGCAGATGAAGTGGTAATAGCGCTCGATCGACAGGCCGTCGAAATCGAAGTTGGCCGACATGCCGCCAATGCGATCGTCACGCTCGTAGATCGTGACCGAGTGGCCCTGGTCGAGGAGTTTCACGGCGGCCATCAGGCCCATGGGGCCTGCGCCGATGATGGCATAATTTTTCATGTAACTCCTTGAATTTATTTCACTATCAGCAGGTGCTGTGGGCGGCTGGCAGGGTGGGGGCATGACGGATTGCGCGCAGGGGGACGCGCTGTCGGCAGGCACTATGCCGCAAGTCTGCGATGGAATCACTCCTGCCGGTCATGGTAGACGGTGTCGTCTTCGTTTCTGGTTGAAATAAATGAGGCTGCCAGCAGGGCGCCAGCCAGCAGCAGGGTTCCGCCGACGTAGGCGAGTTGAAGACCCGGCAGGAAGGTGCGGTCGAGAGCGTAGATCGACAGTGCAGCAATGACATTGGCCGCACAGGCCGCATGGAAGAGTGGACGCATCGCCTTCCAGGTCGCCAGGAGTATCGAGAGTTGCAACAGAACTACTGCGGCGTATGACCCTTGATGGATGTTTGCCGATCCACCCTGGAACAAAACGATCGCGCAGATAAGAAACGTGATCGTAGCCGTAGCCAGTGCCTGGAAAAGCGGCTTGTGAATCGACTCCAGCTGCTGTTGCCGCTGTTTGCGCCAGATCATCAACGCAATGCATGGAAGCAGCAGCAATGGGGAGGTGAACCACATCGCGTGGAACGTGTGGAAGAAGCTTTCCTCCACGAAATGGGATCTTGCTGAAGGGTCCCCGCCGAATATGACCTGCAGAGCCTGGTAAGGTGCGGTAAACGCACCTGCGGTGATTTCCTTGACATTTTCCAGGCGGGCCAGGAGCCACGTTGAAGGCGTGAGCTGGCCATATGCGCTGGTCAGGGCCTGCATCGTGCCCTCGTCGCTCACCGGAATCTTTCCAGCAAAGTGCCACTTGATCAGCCGGTTGCCAGGAGGGTCGATCAGTCTCTGGTAGGCGATCCAAGGCAGGTAAATGAGAGCCGAAAGGGCACCGGCGCGGAGCAGCATGGACACGCTTCGTCGTCGATACCACGCCAGGTGCAGGAGTGAGGTGCCTGCAAGAAAGAACAGCGCGCCGCCATGGGACAACAGTGCGAGCGCGGCTGCGACACCGGCTTGGCCCCAGCGGGTAGGCGTGGCTCTTCCGGGGAACAAAGCCATGTAGTAAATAAGGCAGAACGCTGCCGACAGCAGTTTGGGCCAGACCATCAGCGTATTGAGCAGGACCAGCGCGGACAGGCAAAGAGTGAAGAGCGCAATTGCGCGGCTGCGACGATCACTGATCAGCGTCAGCAGGCAGCCCAGCGGCACCAGCACGAGCGTCTGTGCCCATGTGGCTATGCCCTGATAGAGCAGCCCGCGGCTCCCTGGAAGGAGTTCCCGAATCATCAGGTAGAGCCCGGCTTGCAGGGGAGGCCTATCGCTGCTGAGCCAATCGCCAGCCATTGGGCTGACCAGATGGCCATCTGCAAGCATGTCGCCAAACATCAGAGGCAACCATCCATCCATCGCCAGTGGGAACCAGCGCTTGGCAGGTTCATCCCATTCATGACCTTGCCAATGGAACGGGAACAGGCCGATCCAAAGTACAAAGCATGCCAGCAGCACCCCCGGGAGAAGGATGCGTTGGACGCCCGTCACGTCTGCCGCGGACAGCTTGTGGTTGATCCTCGACATCAGTGCAAAGGACAACGGCAGCAGAAGGGCGGCCAGTGAAACTATCGCTCCAGCTTGCACCGATACCACGTACGCACAGAAAACCATGAACCAAACGCAGCCTGCGACCAGCAATCCCAACATGACCCGTTGGCTTGGTGTGCCGCGAATGGGCATGGCCAGCGATAGCGCCACCAGCCACACATTGCCGACGATTACGCCGAACAGCATGGGCCATGCGCCAGCAACTGAGGCGATTGCTGGGTTGGACGTGGAGGCGCCCATCCCGGCCCAGCCGAAGGTCGATGAGGTCTGGTCCTGCAGGCGGATCCGGAATCCCGTGAGCGAAACCGCAGGAGGAATGTCAAACGCTCTGCGCTCCCAGTGTTCAGCCGGATTGGAGAACGTGGTCAATGGAACTTCACGCCCCTCCGGGGAGATCGCACTGAGCGACATGCCCGGATTGGCAGGATAGCCGGTGAGCATGAGTTCTACGCGCTGGGTACCTGCCGGATAGAAGCCTGAAGTGATCGAGCCGATCCACCCATCGCCTCCTTCACAATATGAAATCCGACCCTCAAGCGACGGGGTTGCCGGCAGGAAGCTGGAGCTTGACGGAGGACAGCCGCCTTCTGTTTGCAGCACAGGATCGACGTATGAGCTGCAGCCGCCCAGGATCAGGAAGCACGCGAAAAGCAGCGCGACCAGCACGCGTGCGAGCAAGGCTGAAGCGCCGTGGGACTTATGACGCACGCCCCTTGGCAGTCGCATTGAACCGGGCATGGAGAGTCGTCTTCCTCGTTGGATAGCTGTGCTGGCTTTTACCGTCTTCCTACGAAGCAGGTAGTGCCGTATCTCCCCGTGGGAGACGGTGGGCGCCTATACCGGCAATGACGCGCCTGCCTCACTCGATTGGGATTGAGGCTGCGAATTGTCATTCAGCAGAATTGATCATCCTTGGGCAGAGTGAGGTGCGTGGCTCAGCGCTGCAGCACGATGTGGCTGTAGCGCGGGTCGGTATAGCTCTCGCGAATCGCTTCTTCAAACGGCGTCTGCTTCACCCCGAACACGGCCTCGGTGTCGATGCCCTTGAAGTCATCGCCGGCACTGAGTGCCTTCAGCTGGTCGGCGGTGAAGGGCGGTTTGCTGCTGAACAGGCTGTAGACCTTCAGCAGGAAGCCAAAGAAGCCGATCGGGATGTGCACGATCACCGTATGCAGCTTCTTGACCCGTTTGATGGTGCGGATGATGTCCACGTAATCCACGCGGGTATCGCCGACGATGTCGAAGACCTCGCCGTCCGGTTCGGTTTCGATGCACTTGGCGATGCAGCGGCAGAAGTCGCGTTCGTACAGGGGCTGGCGCATGAACTTGCCATCGCCCGGGATCGGGAATACTGGCGTGCGTGCCATGAAACGCGACAACCAACCCAGGTGTTTGGGGTCGAACCAGCCGAACATCAGCGTCGGGCGCAGCACGCAGTGGCGCTGGCCGCTGGCGACCACCATCTCTTCCTGCTCGCGCTTGGTGTTGGTGTAGTCATCCTTGGCCACCGAGTTCACCACCGAGGAGCTGATGTGCACCATGTAGGGCACTGCGGCGTCCTGGGTGGCCTTCAGCACGTGGCCGGTGGCGGTGATGTTGTTGCGCACGAACAGGTCGGTGGTCTTGCCGGTGATCTGCGCGTGCAGCTGCACCACGCAGGCGGCACCGTTGAATTCACCGGCCCACGCGCCAGGTTCAGCCAGGTCGGCTTTCACCACGCGGACATCCGGGTGCAGGCCGTGCAGGATATCCAGGTTGTGGGCATGCTTGTCGATGGCGACCAGCTGGGTGTAACCCTGCTGCTTGAGCTCGACGATCAGGTTCTGCCCCACCAGGCCGGCAGCACCGGTGATGACGATCTTGGCGTGCTTGTCGGTCATGTCAGAGCTTGATCCTGCGGAAGATGAATTCGGGAATGTTCTTGATGATCATCATGATGGCCCACCAGAAGCCGGGCAGGTAGGCAACGGCCTTGCGCTTGCCGATCGCCTTGAGGATGCCGGTGGCGACCTTGTCCGGTGTCGCCCACAGGGCGCCCTTCTTGAACGCGGCGGTCATCGGCGTATCGACGAAGCCGGGCTTGATGACCAGCACGTTGATGCCAGCCGGACGCAGGCGCTGGCCCAGGCCGCTCAGGTAGGCGGTGACCGCTGCCTTGGCGCTGCCGTACAGATAATTGCTGGCGCGGCCACGATCACCGGCTACCGAAGAAATGACGGCCAGGCTCGCACCGGACTGCAGGCGCTGTGCCAGGGCCGCTGCAAGGGCGATGGTGGACGTACCGTTGGTGGCAAACTCGCGCAGCGACAGCTCCACGGAGGCATCGCAGGCAGCCTGGTCGGGCAGGGTGCCGTGGGCGATCAGGACGGTATCGACGCCGCCCAGCGCGGCCCATGCGTTGTCCAGGAGGGCGCCATGGGCGGCCACATCGTTCACGTCCAGCACGCCGCTGTGCACGTGCGGGGCACCGCGCACGCGCAGGTCGGCGGCAATGGCGTCCAGCTTGCCGGCACTGCGACCCACCAGGTAGAGCGCGGCGCCACGTGCGGCGTATAGGCGCGCAACCGATTCGGCGATGGCCGAGGTCGCGCCGATGATCAGGATCTTCTGCATGGTTACTCCATCACCCGGCGCCAGAAGCCGGATGAGAATCGAGGGTCGATGAAGCGGGAGAAGGCTTCCCAGGCCGGGTTGGCCTGGCGGAACAACGCGCCGGACATGCGCGCGTCCTTGGCCGCGTATACGGCACCGCCCGCTTCGCTGACGATGTGGTCCAGGCGGTCGAGCATCTTCAACAGCTCGGGACCGTCGTTGGGGAAATCCAGCGCCAGGGTGGTGCCCGGGCGCGGGAAGGAGAGCAGCCCCGGCGAGGGCCGGTCGCCGAATTCCTTCAGCACCGCCAGGAACGAACCGCGCCCGCTGCGGGCAATTTCGCCCAGCAGCGCAGCGGTGGCGTCGCGCGCGGTGGCTGGCGGCAGCACGCACTGGTGCTGCAGGAAGCCGCGTGGGCCGTACATGCGGTTCCAGTGGTTGATGCCGTCCAGCGGATAGAAATAGCTCTGGTAGTGCGATACGTGGCGGGCCCGGCGAGCCGGCTGGCGCCAGTAGTACAGCGTGTTGAACGGACGCAGGGTCAGCGGATTGACCAGCGAAACCGGCGGCACGATGGGCATGCTGCGGCGAGGGGCCGAACTGGGCGTGGCCGCGTGGGCGTCGCCTGGTGCATGGTCGCCGCGCAGGAAATGCCCGCGACCAAGCGCGCGGCCCTTGGCCAGGCAGTCGATCCAGGCAACGGTGTATTCGAAATCATTGGCCGACTCGCGCGACAGCGCGAAGAACTCGTCCAGGTTGTCGAAACGGATCGACTCGGTTTCGATCCATGGGCCTGGTACCCGACGAAGCTGCAGCTCGGCCCAGGTGATGAAGCCGGTCAGGCCCAGCCCACCTGCGGTGGCGGCGAACAGGCCGCTGCTGTCGTCCGGCGTGAGTTGCTGGCGCGAACCATCGCTGCGCAGCAGTTCAAGGCGCAGCACGTGGTGGCAGAACGTACCTGCGCGATGGTGGTTCTTGCCGTGCACGTCGTTGCCGATTGCGCCGCCCACGGTGGCGTAACGAGTGCCGGGGGTGACCGGCAGGAACCAGCCGCGCGGCAGCGCGATGTCCAGGATGTCGGCCAGGGTTACCCCTGCCTCGCAGCGCACGATGCCCGTGGCCGGATCGAAATCGATGAAACGGTCCAGCGCGCGGCTGGTCAGCAGGGTCGCGCCTGGGTTCAGGCAGCTGTCGCCGTAACTGCGCCCATTGCCGTGGGGCAGCACCGTGCCGCCCGCTGCGGGCAGCGGCAGGGCAGCAGCGCGGTCGAGCACCGGAAGGATCCGCTGCTCTACCCGCGGGTAGCGCCCCCAGGACTGGCCAACCCCTGCACTCATATGGCGATCAGGACGATCAGCACGCACAGTGCGATGACGATCTGGCTGCCGCGGTCCATCGCCGCGAACACGATCGGGTCGTCATGCATGTCGCCCCGGTGCGAGACGATCCACATGCGGCTGATCCAGTACAGCAGGATCGGGCACAGCAGCCACAGCAGCTTGGGACTGGTATACAGCTCCAGGCTTTCCGGGCTGTTGATGTACAGCGCGAAAACCGCGACGCCAATGTAGCCGGCGGCCGCGCCCAGCGACTGCACCAGCGGCAGGTCGGACACCGAGTAGCCGCGGCCGATCGCCATTTCCTTGCCGCTGGCCAGTGCCGAGGCCAGTTCGGTGTAGCGCTTGAGCATGGCCAGGCTGAGGAACACGAACATCGAGAACGCCAGCAGCCAGAACGACAGTTCGGAGTTGATCGCCACCGCGCCGCCGATGATGCGCACCGTGTACAGCGCCGCCAGCATCACCACGTCGATCATTACAATGCGCTTGAGCTTGAGCGAGTAGCTCAGGGTCATCACGTAGTAGCACAGCAGCACGCCTGCGAAGGCCGGGCTGCAGGCCAGCGCCAGGGCGAAGCCGGCCAGGGTGATCAACGGCGCCACCAGCAGGCCATGCAGCAGCGGCAATGTGCCCGCGGCAAACGGGCGTTTGCGCTTGCGCGGGTGCATCCGGTCTGGGGTCAGGTCCAGCAGATCGTTGAGCAGATAGACGCCTGACGCGCACAGACCGAAGGCCAGGAAGGCCGTGCCTGCATCGATGATCGAGGTGAGATCGAAGAAACGGTGGGCGGTCAGCAGCGGTACCAGCACCAGCAGGTTCTTCAGCCACTGGTAGACGCGCAGCGCCTTGATCCAGGTGATCAGGCCGCCGTTCTGAGAGGGCAGGTGGGCAAGCACTTCTGTCTGCTTCGCGGCAGCGCTGGCCAGCCCGGCCCCGTTGTTGACCACGATCGCGCCGCCGGCATGGGCCCAGACCTTCAGGTCGACCGTGCCGTTGCCCATGTAATCGAAGCCTCGTTCGCCAAAGCGTGCTGCCAGTGCCTGCCCCTTGTTGCTGCCGGACAGGTTGGTGTGGCCGTCGCTGGCCATCACCTCTTCAAACAGTCCGAGGTGGTCTGCAATGGGCTGTACCAGCAGCCGGTCGGAGGCCGTGCACAGCACGCGGGGGCGCTGCGTGGTGGTGCGCAGTATGTCCAGCACCCGCTCGTCATAGGGCAGGGTCTCGGCGGGCAGTTGCACGCGCGAGGCCAGCTGGCGCTTTACGTAGGCTTTGCCCCGCAGCAGCCAGAACGGCACCAGGAACAGGTACAGCGGGTTGTGGGCCAGCAGGGCCAGCAACGATTCGTACAGGATGTCCGAGCGGAGCAGGGTGCCATCCAGATCGACGCATAGGGCACGAGAAGAGGTCACAGCCGAGGTGCCTCGTCGCAGAAAATGGCGTGATGCTGCATGTACTTCCTTTTCCACACGGTTGAATTCACCCTGAATGATAAGGGAACCGGCTGAGACGCGCAGCCATCCACCTTCTGAACGTCACGGCCTGGCTTTCAGCTCCAGAAACGCCATTGCGAGCATTCCCACAACCACCGCCAGCCACAGGCTGACCAGGCGGATGCCGATCGCCACGGTCAGCGCGGTATCCACCGCAACGCCGCTGGCACCGAGCATGACCACGATCGCCGCTTCGGTGGTGCCCACGCCGCCGGGGACGAACGACAGGGCACCGACCAGCATGGCCAGCGGGTAGATGCCGAGCGCCAACGGCCACGGCAGGGCAATGCCCAGCGCCTGGCACAGCAGGGCGAAGGCCGCGGCGGTCAACAGCCACGCGGCAGCGCCCTGCAGGCTGGCGGGCAGCAGCAGGCGCATGCGCAACAGGGGGCCGAGGGCGCTGGCACCACTGACCAGGAAGTGGCCCAGCCGCCGCACCGGCGAACCCGGCAGGTGCTCGATGACGCCGTGCGCGGTGCGCGCCAGCGGCGGCCAGCAGCCCAGCAGGCCCAGGGCCAGCAGCACGCCCAGAATGATCGCCGCCAGGGCGCCGAACGCCGGAATCAGGTGCGCGGCGCCAATTGCCAGCACGGTGATCACCAGCAGGTCCAGCGCACGTTCGAAGATGAAGGTGGCCAGGGTGGCGCCAGCCGGAACGCCCTGCCAGCCGAAATAGCGGATGCGCAGCAGTTCGCCTGCCTTGCCGGGCGACGCGGTGAAGGCAAAACCAGCCAGGTAGGCCAGTGCGCCCCGGCCCCAACTGTGCGGGCGCAGCCCCTGTGCGGCGAGCACCGCGCGCCAGCGCTGGTAGCGGAACACATAGCTGGCCAGCACCAGGGCACTGCACAGCAGCAGCGTGCCGGCCTGCGCGGCCAACTGCGAAAGGATGTTGCGGTCGCGGTCGATGTACCAGAGGACCGCCAGGTAGGCCGCCGCCGTGGCGGCGACCCACAGGCCTGCGCGGCCCCGGCGAGCCGGCTTCACCGGCGCCGGGGACGAGCAGTCAGACATTACAGCGCAGCTTCCAGCTCCGGCAGGATCGTAAACAGATCCCCCACCAGGCCGATATCGGCAATCTCGAAGATCGGCGCATCGCCGTCCTTGTTGATCGCGACGATCGTGCCGGCATCCTTGATGCCGGTCAGGTGCTGGATGGCACCGCTGATGCCGACGGCCACGTACAGTTCCGGCGCGATGATCTTGCCGGTCTGGCCGACCTGCAGGTCGCTGGGCACGTAGCCGGCATCCACCGCGGCGCGCGAGGCACCGACGGCGGCGCCGAGCTTGTCGGCCAGCTGGAAGATGACCTTGAAGTTCTCTTCCGAACCGACACCACGGCCGCCGGAGACCACGCGCTTGGCGCTCTGCAGGTCCGGGCGGTCGCTGGCACCGGCGGCGAGGCCGACGAAGCGGGTGTGGGTCGGCAGGGCAGCATCGACGCTGGCCGCTTCGATGGCGGCGCTGCCGCCCTGGGCCGCTTCCGGCCACGACGCGGCACGCACGGTGGCGACCACAATCTGGTCGGCCGGGGCTTCCACGGTGATGATCGCGTTGCCGGCGTAGATCGGGCGCTTGAAGGTGTGGCTGCCTTCAACGCTCATCAGGTCGGAGACCTGGTTGACGCCGAGCAGGGCGGCCACGCACGGCATCAGGTCCTTGCCGAAGGTGGTCGACGGGCCGAACACGTGGGTGTAACCCTTTGCCAGCTGCGCGATCTGCGGCGCCAGCACCTGGGCGATCGCCTGCGCGTTGGCGGCGTTGGCCACGGTCAGGACCTTGGCGACGCCGGCGATCTTCGCGGCCTCGGCGGCCACGGCAGCCGGATCGGCGGCCAGCACCAGCACGTCGATGCTGGCACCGCTGATGGCAGCGGCGGCGCTGACGGTCTTGGCGGTGGCGGCGTTGAGCTTGCCGTCGTGGTGCTCGGCGATGACGAGAATCCTGCTCATTACAGCAACCCCTTCTGCTTGAGTGCGGCAACCAGTTCGGCCGCGTCCTTGACCATCACACCCTTGCTGCGCTTGGACGGCGCGGCGTACTGGGTGGTCTTGAAGGTGTCGGCGGCTTCAACGCCGAGGTCGGCCAGCTGCAGGGTCTCCAGCGGCTTGGCCTTGGCCTTCATGATGTCCGGCAGCTTGATGAAGCGCGGCTCGTTCAGGCGCAGGTCGGTGGTGACCACGGCCGGCAGATCGACTTCCAGCGTTTCCAGGCCGGCGTCGACTTCACGGGTGACCGTGGCCTTGCCGTCGGCAATGTCCAGCTTGCTGGCGAAGGTCGCCTGCGGACGGCCCCACAGCGTGGCCAGCATCTGGCCGGTCTGGTTGGCGTCGTCGTCGATCGCCTGCTTGCCCAGGATCACCAGGTCCGGCTGTTCCTTCTCGATCAGCTTGAGCAGGGTGCGTGCGGCGGTCAGCGGCTGGATGGCCTGGTCGGTGACCACATGGACGGCGCGGTTGGCGCCCATGGCCAGGCCGTTGCGCAGATGCGCCTGGGCGTCAGCCGGGGCGATGGTGGCGACCACGACTTCGCTGGCGATGCCCTTGTCGCGCAGGCGCAGGGCTTCTTCCAGGGCGATTTCATCGAAGGGATTGGGGGACAGCTTGACGCCGTCGGTGACCACGCCGGAACCGTCCGGCTTGACCTGAATGCGGACGTTGTAGTCCACCACGCGCTTGTACGCGACGAGGATTTTCATCTGGTACGGGGTCCTTCAATAACGGGGAGAACGTCCGGTCCTCGCACAGCAACCGGTTCGGGGGTGGGATCCCGATTCTAGCTGGCTTGGGGCGACCATGCGAATGCGTATGGTTATGCTGCGGTGCCGCAAAAACGCGGGGTGCGGCGCTTCGTTCACGGTGCGAAGGCAGTCGTGAAGGTGCCCCCGATGTATCCTGTTGCGCTGAATCGGGCTGCGGCATGCGACCCAATTGAACCATCAACAGGAGAACAGGTAGTGCCCACATGGCTTGTCACCGGCGGTGCCGGATTCATTGGCGGTAACTTTGTTCTCGAAGCGGTCGCCCGTGGTATCAAGGTCGTCAATCTCGACGCCCTGACCTATGCCGGCAACCTGAAGACCCTGTCCAGCCTGGAGGGCAACCCGAACCACGTGTTCGTGCAGGGTGACATCGGCGACAGTGCTCTGGTGACCCGTTTGTTGGCCGAGCACCAGCCGGATGCGGTGCTGAACTTTGCCGCCGAGAGCCATGTGGACCGTTCCATCGACGGTCCGGGCGCCTTCATCCAGACCAACGTGGTGGGCACCCTCGGCCTGCTGGAAGCGGTGCGCGACTACTGGAAGGCGCTGCCGGCCGGGCAGGGCGCGGCCTTCCGCTTCCTGCACGTGTCCACTGACGAGGTGTACGGCACCCTGGGTGAGACCGGGAAGTTCAGCGAAACCACCCCGTATGCCCCGAACTCGCCGTACTCGGCGTCGAAGGCGGCCTCGGATCACCTGGTGCGCGCCTTCCATCACACTTACGGGCTGCCGGTGCTGACCACCAACTGCTCGAACAACTACGGTCCGTACCACTTCCCGGAGAAGCTGATCCCGCTGGTGATCGCCAAGGCGCTGGCCGGCGAGCCGCTGCCGGTGTACGGCGATGGCAAGCAGGTGCGTGACTGGCTGTTCGTGTCCGACCATTGCGAAGCGATCCGCACCGTGCTGGCCAAGGGCCAGGTTGGCGAGACCTACAACGTCGGCGGCAATTCCGAAAAGCAGAACATCGAAGTGGTGCAGGCGATCTGCGCACTGCTGGACCAGCGCCGCCCGCGCGCGGATGGCCAGCCGCGCAGCAGCCAGGTCACCTATGTCACCGACCGCCCCGGCCATGACCGCCGCTACGCGATTGATGCCTCCAAGCTGAAGAACGATCTGGGCTGGGAACCGGCCTACACCTTCGAGCAGGGCATCGCCTTCACCGTTGACTGGTACCTGGACAACCAGGAATGGGTCAACGGCGTGCTGGATGGCAGCTACCGCCTGCAGCGCATCGGCACAGCGGCCTGAACCCAGGAGACACCATGACCCAGCGCAAGGGCATCATCCTCGCCGGTGGTTCCGGCACCCGGCTGTATCCGATCACCAAGGGCGTCAGCAAGCAGCTGCTGCCGGTGTACGACAAGCCAATGATCTATTACCCGCTCAGCGTGCTGATGCTGGCGGGCATCCGCGAAGTGCTGATCATCAACACGCCGCATGAGCAGGCGTTGTTCCAGCAGTTGATGGGCGACGGTTCGCAGTGGGGCATGGACATCCAGTACGCGGTGCAGCCGAGCCCGGATGGCCTGGCCCAGGCCTACCTGATCGGCCGCGATTTCGTCGCCGGCAAGCCGAGCTGCCTGGTGCTGGGTGACAACATCTTCCACGGCCACGGGCTGCGCGAGGTACTCAAGCGTGCAGACGGGCGCGTGCACGGCTCGACCGTGTTCGGCTACTGGGTGAATGATCCGGAACGTTACGGCGTGGCCGAGTTCGACCAGAGCGGGAAGGTGATCGACCTGGTCGAGAAACCGGAAAGGCCACGCTCGAACTATGCGGTGACCGGCCTGTACTTCTATGACGGCAACGCCAGCGATTACGCGGCCGAACTCAAGCCGTCGCCGCGCGGCGAGCTGGAGATCACCGATCTCAACAAGCGCTACCTGGCCGAAGGCAACCTGCACCTGGAGGCGCTCGGCCGTGGCTATGCCTGGCTGGATACCGGCACCCACCAGTCACTGCTGGAGGCCTCCAACTTCATCGAGACCATCCAGACCCGTCAGGGCCTGCAGGTCTGCTGCCCCGAGGAAATTGCATTCGGGCAGGGATGGATCACTGCCGAACAGCTGGAAGCACTGGCCGCGCCGTTGATCAAGAACGGCTACGGCCAGTACCTGCACAAACTCGCCCTGCGTGGAGTCGTTCCGTGAAAGTGATTGAAACCAAGTTACCCGGCTGCGTGGTGATCGAGCCGGCCGTGTTCGGCGATGCCCGTGGTTACTTCTTCGAAACCTGGAACGCCGAGCGCTTTGCTGCGCTGGGACTGCCGGACCGTTTCGTGCAGAGCAACGTCTCCACCTCCGCGCAGGGCGTGCTGCGCGGCCTGCATTACCAGTGGCCGCGGCCGCAGGGCAAGCTGGTCAGCGTGCTGGAAGGCGAGGTCTATGACGTGGCCGTGGACATCCGTCGCGGCTCGCCGACCTTCGGCCAGTGGGAAGCGGTGGTGCTGAGCGCGGAGAACAAGAAGCAGTTCTGGATTCCGGAGGGCTTCGCCCACGGTTTCGCCGTGCTGTCCGAGCGTGCGGTGTTCAGCTACCTGTGCACCGAGGTCTACCTGAAGGACTTTGATGCCGGCGTGCGCTGGAACGATGCCGACATCGCAGTGGACTGGCCGGTCAGCGCACCGACCCTGTCGGCCAAGGACGAGAACGCGCCGTTCCTGAAGGACATCGCCGAAGACCGTCTGCCGGTCTACGTCGCATGACGGTGCTGGTGTTTGGTGGCAACGGCCAGGTCGGCCAGGAACTGCTGCGCGCGCTGGCACCGCTGGGCCAGGTGGTCGCGACCACCCGCAGCGGTGCCCTGCCCGACGGAAGTGCCTGCGAAACGGCCGATTTCGGCCAGCCCGACAGCCTGCCGGCATTGCTGGACCGCGTGCAGCCATCGCTGGTGGTCAATGCGGCCGCCTATACCGCAGTTGATCGTGCCGAGCAGGAGGTCGAAGCTGCCTTTGCTGCCAATGCGCAGGCGCCGGGCGTGATCGCGCGCTGGTGTGCGGCGCATGGCGTGCCGCTCGTGCATTACTCCACCGACTACGTGTTCGATGGCCAGGGCAGCGCGCCCTACCGCGAGGACGAGCCGACCGCACCGCTGGGCGTGTATGGCACCAGCAAGCGCGATGGCGAGGATGCGGTGCGCGCCGCTGGTGGCCGTCACCTGATCTTCCGCACGGCGTGGGTGTATGCATCGCACGGCGCCAACTTCCTGCGCACGATGTTGCGGGTGGGTGCCGAGCGTGACGTATTGCGTGTGGTGGCCGACCAGATCGGTACGCCGACGCCGGCGGCGCTGATCGCCGATGTCACCGCGCAGGCACTGCAGCATCCGGGCCAGCTTTCGGGGACCTGGCACCTGACCGCCAGTGGCCAGACCAGTTGGCACGGTTTTGCCGAAGCGATTTTTGCCGAGGCGCTGGCGACGGGAGTACTGGCCAAGGTGCCGTCGGTTGAAGCGATTGCCAGTTCCGAGTACCCGACACCGGCCAAGCGCCCGGCCTGGTCGGTGCTGGACAACCGTAAGCTGCAGCAGGATTTCGGCATCGTGCTGCCGGAGTGGCAGGACGGCCTGAAGCGGGTGATGGCACAGTTCTGATCGCCGGCCGCGCGGTGCGGCGGATGACGGAAGCCCGGCCTTGGCCGGGTTTCTGCTTCTTCGCGCTGTGCAACGTTTCGAACCAGGCATTGCTGAGCGTGAGTACGCGCGAATCCGGTGCTGCTGAACTACCATGCGCATCTGGATTCTCCCGCGCAGTGCGTCGAAGTTGCTGCGCTTGTACCTGGAAGGACGCTCCATGAATCTGCCTGCTTTGCACGCCCGCGCATCGCGAAAGTGGTCTCCACTCATGCTGGCACTGGGTGTCGGCGCGCTGGCGCTGCTGGCACGACTGCTGTACGTACAGTTCTTCGCTACGCCGATGCCCTACATGGATCAATGGGATGGGGAGTGGGCCTCTGCGCTCAAACCATGGCTGGAAGGAACATTGCAGTGGCAGATGTTGCTCGCGCCGCACAATGAGCATCGCATCCTGCCCACGCGCCTGGTCACCCTGCTGTCGTATGCCGTCACCGGGCAGTGGAACAACGTCTACGAAGCACGGGTCGCGGCGGTCGTGTTCTGCTTCATCCCCGCATTGCTGGTCTGGCACGCGTTTCGCGACGTGGGCGCTGCTGTGGGTCGCTGGATGCTGCTGCTGTTGGCGATTCTGCTGTCAGTCCTGCCGTTCGCGTGGGAGAACTTCCTCGTTGGCTTCCAGTCGCAGTTCTACTTCCTGATCCTGTCCAGCATCGTGGCCATCGCACTGGTGGCCAGGCACCATCAGAATATTGTGGCATTGCCTGCTGCGATCGCACTGAGCGTGTTTGCCAGTGTCACCATGGCATCGGGCCTGCTGACCGCAGTGGCAACAGCTGCGACCTGTGTCCTGGCCTGCATCTGCCTTCCCGGCCGACGAGTGCCGGCGTTGTGCGCAACAGCAGTGCTGGCGGCCGTCGCGATGGTCGCCTACGCTCAGGTTCCCGTGATCGAGGTCAATACGGTCTTGCGTGCGCAGAGCGCAGGCGAGTTCATCTACGCCGCGTCTCGGGTTCTGGCGTGGCCCATGCGGTCAGGTGGGTTCGCACTGATCATCTGGCTGCCTGCCACCGTGATGGTCGTGCGCATGGTGATCCGCCGGCAAGCGTCGCCCACCGACCTGGTGATGGCAGGACTCTGCATCTGGTCTGCGCTTCAGGCATTGGCCATCGCCTATGGCCGCGGCCATGACATGAGGGCGCCGATGTCCCGCTATACGGAACTGTTTGTGCCTGGCTTGTTTGCCAACGCATGGTTTGCCATCCAATTGTGGGGCCTGGCTTTGAAGGGCCCGCGACTGCGCACGGCAAGGCGTACGGCGGTGCTCCTGTTCGCGCTTGTCGTTGCATATCCACTGCTGGGCCGGATCGGAAAGGATGTTGCCAAGCTCCAGCATTTCAGCGCGGCAGCGCGGCTGCAACAGGACAATGTCCGGCGCTACCTTGCGGGCGCTGACCTCCGTGCGCCGCAGGCGGGCGAGTTCGAGCTGCCGTATCCCGACACGAACCGCCTCAAGTCCTATCTGGATGATCCGGTCCTGCGCCGGATCCTTCCTGTAGACCGTGCCGGATCGGCGCCCCTGGAGGGCGCCGGAGCTCAGCGGCGCTGAGAGTTGAACCCGTCAACTACGCCCGTAGGTGTCCTCGAAGCGAACGATATCGTCTTCGCCCAGGTAACTGCCGGACTGCACTTCGATCAGTTCCAGCGGCAGTTTGCCCGGGTTGCGCAGGCGATGGGTCACGCCCAGTGGAATGTAGGTGCTCTGGTTCTCGCTCAGCAGGATGACTTCGTCACCCCGGGTCACCTCGGCGGTGCCGCTGACCACGATCCAGTGTTCGGCACGATGGTGGTGCATCTGCAGGCTCAGCGTGCCGCCGGGCTTGACCGTGATCCGCTTCACCTGGAAGCGGGCACCGTTGTCGATCGAATCGTAGGCGCCCCACGGACGATAGACCTTGCGGTGCCAGGTCGCTTCACTGCGGCCTTCGGTCTTCAACTGTGACACCACTGTCTTGACCTCCTGCATGCGGTCAGCCTTGCCGACCAGTACCGCATCGTCGGTCTCCACCACGATCACATCGTCCAGGCCGACCATCGCCACCAGGCGCTGGCCATAGGCGTAGGTGTTGCGGCAGTCGATGGCGATCACATCGCCCTGGTGGGCATTGCCGTCACCATCCTGCTGCGAGACGTCGCGCAGTGCGGTCCACGAACCGACATCATTCCAACCCGCGTCGAGCGGGATCACCACCGCATCGGCGGTCTTCTCCATCACCGCGTAGTCGATGGAATCAGAGGCGACGGCGGCGAAGGCGGCCTTGTCCAGGCGCGTGAAGTCGGTGTCGCGGCGGGCCAGCTGCCATGCGCTGCGGCTGCCGGCGAGCATCTCCGGCTGGAAGCGTTCCAGCTCCTGCAGGTAGCGCGATGCCTTGAACAGGAACATGCCGCTGTTCCAGTAGTACTGGCCGCTGGCCACGTACCCGGTAGCGGTGTCCAGGTCGGGCTTCTCGACGAAGCGTTCGACGGCACGAAGGCCCTGGCCGTCGGCGGCCTTGATGTAGCCGTAGCCGGTTTCAGGGCCCGTGGGCACGATGCCGAAGGTCACCAGCTTGCCCGCCTCGGCAGCACTGGTGGCTGCCTGGACGACGCTGCGGAAGGTGGCTTCATCGCTGATCACGTGGTCCGAAGGCAGCACCAGCAGCAGCGCATCGGCGCCGTCGCGGGTCGCTTCCAATGCCGCTACCGCGATGGCCGGCGCCGTATTGCGCCCCATCGGCTCAAGGATGATCGCAGCCGGCTCGGCACCGACCTGGTGCAGTTGCTCGGCGGCGACAAAGCGGTGTTCCTCGTTGGCGATCACCAGTGGACCACGGCTGGCAATGGGGGCCACCCGCTGCCAGGTAGCCTGCAGCATGGTCAGCTCGCCGGCCAGTGGCAGGAACTGCTTCGGGTAGGACTCACGTGACAGCGGCCACAAGCGGGTGCCGGAGCCACCGGAGAGAATGACGGGCTGAATGATGCTCATGGTCTTCCTTGGTTATTGCTGAAGGAGGTGGGAAATTTCGTCGGTGCGCGCCTGCATCAACGCGGCATCACCGCGGGCTTCGACATTCAGACGCAGCAGCGGCTCGGTGTTGGAACTGCGCAGGTTGAAGCGCCAGTCGCCGAAATCGGCGCTGATGCCATCGGTGTAGTCCAGTGCGGGCGCCAGCGCGGCGAAGTGCTCCATCACGCGTGCCACGGCGGCCTTGGCATCGGCCACCTTGAAGTTGATCTCTCCGCTGCACGGATAGGCCGCCATGCGATCTTCAACCCAGTCGGCCAGTGAACGTCCGCTTTCCGAAATCAGCTGGGCGATCAGCAGCCACGGGATCATCCCGGAGTCTGCATAGGCGAACTCGCGGAAGTAGTGGTGGGCGCTCATCTCGCCGCCATAGACCGCATCTTCCGCGCGCATCTTCTCCTTGATGAAGGCGTGGCCGCTCTTGCACAGCACCGGCACGCCGCCGGCGGCTTCGACCATTTCCACCGTGTTCCAGACCAGGCGCGGGTCGTGTACAACCTTGCCACCGGGCTGACGGGCGAGAATGGCCTTTGCCAGCAGGCCGACCAGGTAATAGCCTTCGATGAAACGGCCGGTGTGGTCGAAGAAGAAACAGCGGTCGAAGTCACCGTCCCAGGCAATGCCGAAGTCGGCATCGTGTTCGCGCACGGCCTCGGCGGTGGCGGCGCGGTTCTCCGGCAGCAGCGGGTTGGGGATGCCGTTGGGGAAGCTGCCATCGGGTTCATGGCAGATGCGGATGAATTCCAGCGGCAGGTGCGGCGCCAGCAGGTCGACGATGGCACCGGCGCCGCCGTTGCCGGCGTTGACCACCAGCTTCAGCGGCTTGAGCTTGCTGGCGTCCACGTAGCCCAGCAGGTGATCGATGTAGGCGCTCTTGTCGTGGCGCGCGGTCTGCGCCGCAACCGGTGGCTGTGCGCTGCCGGCATCGGCGGCCACCGCGTCGGAGATCGCGAACAGGCCGGTATCGGAACTGATTGGCCGTGCGTTTTCCTTGACCAGCTTCATCCCGTTGTAGTCCATGGGGTTGTGGCTGGCAGTCACCATCACGCCGCCCGCGGCGCCCAGGTGGTCGGTCTGGAAGTAGACCTCCTCGGTGCCGCACAGGCCGATGTCGATCACTTCGCGGCCCACGCCACGCAGGCCGGCGGCCAGCGCGTCCTGCAGTGCCGGGCTGGTCAAACGGACATCATGACCCAGGACCACGGGGCCCGGGGCGAGCTGAGCGGCCAGGGCGACGCCGATGCGGCGGGCGAGGTCTTCGTTCAGTTCTTCCGGGACGCGGCCGCGGATGTCATAGGCCTTGAAGGCGGGCAGGGGCATCGATCGGGTCCATTGTGGGCACAGCCGGTGATTGTACCGCCAGCCCCGTATGGGAATCGTTTCCATGCCGCAACGCCACGTGACCGGCCGGCGCGCTGGCCTAGAATGAGCGGATTACATCAACGAGGTGAGGGCGTAGATGAGCAACCCGGCAACGACCGACGGCAAGCGCGGCAAGCGCTTCGCCAGTGCGGCGGAGGCCCTGCAGGGGGTGGTCGCCGATGGCCAGACCCTGGCCGTGGGCGGCTTTGGCCTGTGTGGCATTCCCGAGGCGCTGATCGCTGCCTTGCGCGACAGCGGCACCAAGGGCCTGACCGTGATCTCCAACAATGCCGGCGTCGATGGCTTCGGCCTGGGCCAGCTGCTGGAAACGCGGCAGATCAGGAAGATGATTTCGTCCTACGTGGGCGAGAACAAGGAATTCGAGCGGCAGTTCCTGGCCGGCGAGCTGGAGCTGGAATTCAACCCGCAGGGCACCCTGGCCGAGCGCCTGCGTGCCGGTGGCGCGGGTATTCCGGCGTTCTTCACGGCCACCGGCTACGGCACGGTGGTGGCCGAGGGCAAGGAAACCCGCGAATTCGACGGCAAGCACTACGTGATGGAGACTGCGCTGCGCGCCGACGTGGCGCTGGTCAAGGCCTGGAAGGCCGACGAGGCCGGCAACCTGGTGTTCCGCAAGACCGCACGCAACTTCAACCCGGCCTGCGCGATGGCCGGCAAGGTCTGCATCGTGGAAGTGGAAGAGGTGGTGCCGGTCGGCTCCATCGACCCGGACCAGGTGCACCTGCCGGGCATCTATGTGCACCGCATCGTGCACAACGCGCATCCTGAAAAGCGAATCGAACAGCGCACCATCCGCGCGGAGGGCAACTGACATGGCGTGGACCCGTGATGAGATGGCCGCGCGCGCGGCGCGCGAGCTGACCGATGGCGCTTACGTGAACCTGGGCATCGGCCTGCCGACACTGGTGGCCAACCACATTCCCGAAGGCGTGGATGTGTGGCTGCAGTCGGAAAACGGCCTGCTCGGTATCGGCCCGTTCCCGACTGACGCCGAAGTCGACGCCGACCTGATCAATGCCGGCAAGCAGACCGTCACTGCACGTGCGGGCGCCAGCTACTTCGGCAGCCACGACAGCTTCGCGATGATCCGCGGTGGGCATGTGAACCTGGCTATCCTTGGTGCCATGCAGGTCACCGACAAGGGTGACCTGGCCAACTGGATGGTGCCCGGCAAGATGGTCAAGGGCATGGGCGGTGCGATGGACCTGGTCGCTGGTGTGCAGCGCGTGGTGGTGCTGATGGAGCACACCGCCAAGAACGGCGAGCACAAGATCCTGGCCGAATGCACGTTGCCGTTGACCGGCGTGGGCGTGGTCGACCGCATCATCACCGACCTGGCGGTGTTCGACGTGACTGACAAGGGCCTGCTGCTGGTGGAAGCCGCGCCGGGTGTCAGTGATGAGGAACTGCAGGAAAAGACCGGCGTCGCGTTTCTTCGCGGCTGAAGGTGCAAGGGCGGCCCAGGGCCGCCCTGTTTCTTGAGGGGGTGCCATGCTGTTTCCCCATACGCTGCCCGATGCCGATGTGTTGCACCTGCCGGGCTGGCTGGCCGCGACCGATGCCGACCGGCTCATGGAGGCGCTGCAGGCCGGCGTGCCGTGGGAGGTCCACCGCATCCGCATGTTCGGCAGCTGGGTGGACTCGCCACGGCTGAGCTGCTGGATCGGCGACCCGCAGGCCCGCTACCGTTACTCTGGTGCCGAGTTCGTGCCGCACCCGTGGCCGCCTGTGTTGCTGGCCGTGCGCGAGCACCTGCAGGCCGAAGGACACGGCCACTTCAACAGCGTGCTGCTGAACCGCTATCGCAGTGGCGGTGACTACATGGGCTGGCATAGCGATGACGAGCCGGAGCTGGGGCCGGCCCCGGTGATCGCTTCGCTGAGCCTGGGTGCCGCACGCCGTTTCCTGCTGCGCCGACGCGACGATCCGGCGCGCAAGGCTGAATTCGTGCTTGGCCACGGTGACCTGCTGCTGATGGCCGGGCAGACCCAGCGCTTCTACCAGCACGCGCTGCCGAAGATGGCACGGGTACAGGGAGAGCGGATCAACCTGACGTTCCGGTGGATCCAGCCCGGCTGATCCTGGGACGAAGTGTCAGGCGCGCAGCAGATCGATGCCGGCAGACAGCACGCCGCGACCGAAGTGGCCGTAGTTGCCGCGTAGCAGTTCACCCAACACTGCCGGGATACGCCGCAGGCGCGAGCTCGGCAGGCTGGTACGCACGGCGATATGACGTCGCTTGCGTTCGATCCAGGCCAGCTGGGTAGCGGGCAGGCCGCGCGCGCGCGCGCGCTCCAGCAGCTGGCCACATTCCACCCGCTCGCTTTCCAACTGCCGCTTGCGTCGTACCGCGCGTGGCGTGGCATCGTTGCCACCAAGGCCCAACTGATTGTTGCTGTGCAGGCGGTAATCAATGAGCGTCTCGGAAAGGCTGTCGATCTCCCCGCGCATGGCAGCCAGTGTGCCGATCCAGGCGTCGTGTACCCAGTCCGATGCCGGCAGCGGAAGTGCGTCGGCCAGGACCGACCGGTGCAAGGCCATTGCGGCACCGGTCATCAGCTTGCGCTTGAGCATCAATCGGAACCCGTCGCCGGCATGCATCCGTGCCCGTTGCGCGGTGCCGTAGTGCAGCGCGGTGAACAGGGTCTGCGGCATGGGCTGACCTGCATCATCGATCAAGCGAGCGTCGCAGTGCAGGACGCGCAGGCCAGGGCGTGCATCGAACTCGGTGCAGAAGCGTGCGACCTTGTCGGGATGCCAGACATCGTCCTGGTCACACAGGAAAATGAGCGTGCCGGTGCAGGCGCGCAGTGCGCCATCGAAATTGCGCCGATAACCCACGTTCTGTGGATTGACCTGCAGGTCAACCGAGATACCCGCAGCCTCGGCGCGTGGCACGAAGGCCCGCAGCAGCACCAACGTGCCATCGGAGGACACGTCGTCGCGGATCACGATCTGGTCCGGTCGGCGTGTCTGTGCCAGCAGGCTGTCGAGCTGCTCCTGCAGGAAGCGCTCACCGTTGTACGTGCAGACGGCGATGGAGACGGATGCGGGCATCAGCGAGGGAATGGGCCGTGGCCTGTGATTATCGCACGCACCTGCTGCAGCGCCGACGGGCATGGACCGGTGCTACCTGAATCTGGCGGCGGCAGCGCCGGGCTATGCCCGGCGAATGCGGCGATCAGCGCGCGACGGTCGGCTGGTCGGCCTGTCCGCTCTGCAACGTCCAGCCCACCATGTCCTGTGCCAGCTGCTGCAGGCCGCGCTCGAAGGCCGCGGTCACCGCCGGTACATCGGTGCTGCCGACGGGCTGCGCCTGGCGGAAGGTGCGGTCCGCGACCACGCGCTGGTCGGCGACATGGATCAGCTTGGCGTTGACCTCGATCACCACCGTCGGCGTGGCCTGGCCCTGGTAATCCGATTCGAAGCGGCGCACGTCGGTGGACAGCTTGTAGTCGGCGCGGATGCCGGCGGTGCTGCGGGCCACGCCGCGGATGCGACCTGAATCCTCGAAGCCGCGCAACAGGGTGTCCTCGATCATGTCGGTGGCCGGCTGGGCCCAGCTGGCGCCCTTGTAGATCTCCAGCTGCGACGGTGTCGGCCGCACGTTGATGCGCGGGCTGTCGACCATGCGCGCGGCGCTGGGCTTGGCCAGCACCAGCTGCCAGCTGGCCTGCGGCCAGGCCGGGTCTGCCTTGACCTGCACGGACGGCGAGTACAGCGTCACCGCGGTCTTCTCGCTGCTGCCAAGGATGGAGCAGCCGCCCAGCAGGGTGACCATCGAAGCGGCCAGCAGCAGGCGCGGGAGGGTGGTCGGGCTCATTTGGGTTCGAACTCCTTCGGTGCGTCGCGGCCCAGCAGGTAGCGCGCGGGGTTGTTCTCAAGACGGTCGCTGACCCGGCGCAGGTCGCGGATCAGGCCGCGCAGTTCGGTCAGCGTCGGGCCCAGCTGGCCGAGGCCATCGTTGGCAAAGCTGTTGATCGCGGCGCGGTTCTCGCCAAGGATCGAATCGGCGTTGCCGGCGGCCGAATCGAGCTTGGCCAGGGTGCCGTCGAGCTTGTCGATGATGCCGGGCAGCTGCTGCACCAGGTTCTTGTCCAGGCGCTCGATGGTGCCGTTGGTGGTCTTCAGCGTGGTGTCCAGGCTGCGGGCGGCGTCGCGCGCGCTGAGCAGCAGCGCCTGCGTGCCCTGGTCACGGTCGGCCAGGCCGCCGCTGATTGTCTCCAGGTTGGCCAGCGTCGCGTTGATCGAGGCCACGTTGCGGTCGCTGAGGATCTGGTCCATGCGCTCGACGATGCGGTTGGCGACGTCGGTGATGTTCTGCAGCGCAGAGGGTGTGGTCGGGATGATCGGCGCCGGGTCCTTGTTGACCGTGGTCAGCGCCGGCGACTGCGGCGTGCCGCCGCTGAGCTGGATGATCGACGGGCCGGTCAGGCTGGTGATCGCCAGCTTGGCGCGGGTATCGGTCTTGACCGGCGTGTTGGAGTTCAGGCGGATGCGCGCGACCACCTGGCGCGGGTCGTCCGGCACCAGGTTCAGTTCGGTGATCGAGCCCACCGCGATGCCGTTGTACTGCACCGGGCTGCCCACCGACAGGCCGGTCACCGCTTCGCGGAACACCACGCGGTACTCCTGCCAGGTGCGGTCGGAGGAGTACTTGGCGGCCCACAGGCCGAAGGCCAGCAGGGCCAGGCCGGTGATCAGGGTGAACGCGCCGATCAGCACGTAGTTGGCTTTGGTTTCCATGGCTCAGGCACTCTCGATCTGTTCGCCACGCGCGGCGCGCGCGCGGGGTCCGTGGAAGTATTCCTGGATCCACGGATGATCCAGTTTCTCGATGTCAGGCAAGGGTGCGTTGGCCACTACCTTGCGGTCGGCGATCACCGCGACCCGGTCGCAGATCGCGTACAGCGTGTCCAGGTCGTGGGTGATCAGGAACACGGTCAGCCCCAGTGCTTCCTGCAGGGTCTTGATCAGGCGGTCGAACGCCGCCGCGCCGATCGGGTCGAGGCCGGCGGTGGGTTCGTCCAGGAACAGCAGAGGCGGATCCAGCGCCAGTGCCCGGGCCAGGCCGGCGCGCTTGCGCATGCCGCCTGACAGCTGCGAGGGCAGCTTGTTGATCGCGTCGGCGGGCAGGCCGGCCAGTTTCACTTTCAGCAGCGCCAGTTCGTAGTGCCAGCGCTCGGGCAGCTCGCGATGGTGTTCCTTCAGTGGCACCTGCACGTTCTCGCCCACGGTCAGCGAGGAGAACAGGGCGCCGTCCTGGAACAACACGCCGGTGTTGCGCTCGATGTGCAGGCGGCTCTCGGTATCGTCGGCACGCGCGTCGCGGCCGAGTACTTCGATCTGCCCGGCATCGGGCACGCGCAGGCCGAGGATCGAGCGCATCAGCACCGATTTGCCGGTACCGGAGCCGCCGACCACGCCCAGGATTTCGCCGCGGCGTACGTCCAGGTCCAGGTCTTCGTGCACGGTCTGGCTGCCGAAGCGGTTGACCAGTCCACGCACGCGGATGGCCAGTTCGTGGCCCTGGTCGTCGCGCATGTCGAGGGGGGCGGGGAGGGCGGATGTGCTCATGTCACCAGTCCATGTGCATGAACCACAACGCCGCGAAGGCGTCGATGATGATCACCAGCGAGATCGTCTGCACCACGCTGGAGGTGGTGCGCTCGCCGACCGACTGCGCGGTACCTTCGACCTTCAGTCCTTCCAGGCAGCCGATCAGGCCGATCACCAGCGCGAACACGGGTGCCTTCGACAGGCCGACCAGCATGTGCCGCACTTCCATCGTCTCGTGCATGCGCGCGATGTACATCTGCGGCGGGATGTCGAGGTCGAACGCGCCGACGGTGATACCGCCGGCCAGACCGGCGACCATCGCGATGAAGGTCAACAGGGGCAGGGTGACCAGCAACGCCAGCAAGCGTGGCAGCACCAGCAGGTCGACCGGGTCCAGGCCCAGGGTGCGCATCGCATCGATTTCCTCGCGTGCCTTCATCGCACCGATCTGCGCGGTGAACGCACTGGCGGTGCGGCCGGCCAGCACGATCGCCGTCAGCAGCACCGCGAACTCGCGCAGGAAGGCGATGTTGACCAGCTCGACCACGTAGATCTCGGCGCCGAAGTCGCGCAGGATGGTTGAACCGAGGAATGCGATCACCGCGCCGACCAGGTAGGACAGCAGCGCCACCAGCGGTACCGCGTCCAGCCCGACCTGCTCCATCTGGTGCACGGTGGCGGTCAGCCGGAAGCGGCGGGGTTCCTTGACCAGCCGGGCCGCCTTGACCAGGTTCTCGCCGAGGAAGCTGCACAGCGCCTTGATGTTGTGGCCGGTGGTGTGGACGCTGACGCCCAGCCGTTCCAGCGCGGCCAGTACGCCGAAATCGCGCTTGGGCTTGGGCCGGTCGTCGGCCACTTCCTCGATGGTGCACACCAGCGCCTGGTGGTCCGCGCGGAACTGCAGTGCGTCTTCGTGCAGATCGGCACGATGGGCCACGCGCAGCACCTGCAGCACGCCGGCCGAATCCAGCTGTTCGATGCCGGTGGCATCGATGCCGGTCAGTTTGTCGGGAACGCCGTGCAGAACCTCGGCCGCGGCCAGCGCGGTCTTCAAGGTCCAGGTGCCGGACAGGCGGATCAGGCCCGGGTCGTGGGCATCCTGTTCGAGCTGGGGGGCGTGGTTCGGGGTCACTTGGGCCATTCGGGTCGCAGCATAACCGTTCTGTATCGGGCTTCGCGTCGAACTCGGATGAATTTCTCCGGTGGGCCCCAGCGTAGGTAATACTACGGCGCATGTCCGCAGACGCTCACACGATCCCCACGCCCCAGGCCACCTACGCACAGCGCGTGGCCTTTGTTTCCGAGATCGCCGGACGCCTGCACAGCTATGGCACCACGGCCCAGCGCCTGGAAACGGCGGTGGTGGCACTGGCCCGCCAGCTCGATCTGGATTGTGAACCGTGGTCGAATCCCACCGGTATCATCCTCAGCTTCAGCGACCCGGCGCAGGCGATCGGCTCCAGCGACATCACCCGCGTGATCCGCCTGGCGCCCGGTGAGAATGACCTGCACAAGCTCAGCGTCGCCGACCACATCGCCGAGGAAGTGTCCAACGGGCGGATGAGCATCGCCCAGGGCCACACTGCACTGCGCCAGCTGGACAAGGATCCGGGCCGGCGCGGCAAGCTGCGCACCATCCTGTCATTCAGCCTCGGCGCGGCCGGCGTGGCCGGGATGTGGAAGCTGCCGTGGCTGGACATTGCCACGGCCGGTGTCATCGGCCTGATGATCGGCCTGCTCGGCATGGTCACCGATCGTCGCCCGGCCACCCGCGAAGCGGCCGAGGCGCTGGCGGCGCTGCTGGCCGGCATGGTCGCCACCCTGGTGGCGTCCTTCATCGGCGCGCTCAACCTCAACACGGTGATCATCGCCTCGCTGGTGGTGCTGCTGCCCGGCATGTCGCTGACCAATGCGGTCAATGAGCTGGCCAGCCAGCACTGGGTGTCGGGCACCGCGCGCTTTGCCGGCGCGCTGACCACCATCATGAAGCTCAGCGTCGGCGCGATGATCGCGGTGACCCTGGCCGACGTGCTCGGGCTGGATCCGGTGATCCGTGCCACGCGGCCGCAGGGGCCATGGGTGGAGTGGGGCTCGCTGCTGACCGCGGCGTTCGCCTTCGCGATGCTGTTCAAGGCCAATCGCCGCGATTACCCGTGGGTGATCGCCGCCTCGGTGGCCGGTTATGCGATCTCCAAGTTCGGCGGCCACGCCTGGGGCGCGCCGGCCGGCATCTTCCTGTCGGCGATGCTGCTGACCGCCGGCGGCAATCTGTTCGGTCGCCTGGTCGGGCGTCCGGGCGCGATCATCCGCCTCCCGGGCATCATCATGATGGTGCCCGGCAGCACCAGCCTGCGCGGCGTGCTGACCCTGGTCCAGCAGCAGGACGTGGGCGCCGGCCAGAGCGTGTTCCTCACCGTGCTCAACGTGGTGATGGCGCTGGTGGCGGGCCTGCTGTTCGGCAACCTGCTGATGCCGGCCCGCAAGACACTGTAGGTGTGGACCATTGGTCCACACACCTTTCCGAGAAATGAAAAAACGCCGGCATTCGCCGGCGTTTTTCAGTGCATCCCGATCCGGCCTCAGGCTTTCTTGATCAGGAAATCTTCCGGCTTCTTGTTGCCCTTGGCGGTCAGTTCAGCCATCCAGCGCGGCTGCTTGCCACGGCCAGTCCAGGTTTCCTTGGGGTTGGCCGGGTTGCGGTACTTCGGGGCAACCTTGCCCAGCTTGCGGCCGGCGGTCTTCGACGGTGCCTTGGCGACCTTGACCACCTTGCGCGCGCGCGGGGCCGGGGCGTCGCCGAACAGTTCCTCGATGGTGTAACCCTCGGTCTTGGCCAGCTTGGTCAGCTGGGCGCGAACCTTGGTGATCGGCCGGCGCTTGGCGACGATGGTCTGCTGCTTCTTCGCGGTGCGGATCAGGGCGCCCAGCTCGCGCGCCGACAGGCCGGTCAGGTCAATGCTCATTTACGGTTACTCCGGAAACTAATAAGTGGACGGGACAAGCCAGTCCATGGCGTCGGCGGACAGAATAGAGATGAATTAATCCAAGCACAAATGCAGGCAGGACATGCCGTGGCGGCATGCCGACGCTGTCGCGGTGATTTTGACCGGATTATGTCCGCTGCAATATCGGCCCGTGCTGGCGCAGGCAAAAAAAAGACCGGGGCAGGCCCCGGTCTTTCCACGTCAGCCCTGCAGTCGCTGCAGCAGGGTCGCCTTGTCCAGGCTCTCCGCGTCGCTGGCGCGGCGCGAGCGGTACTCGTAGGTGCCGGCGGCCAGGCCGCGTTCGCTGACCACCACGCGGTGCGGGATACCAATCAGCTCCATGTCGGCGAACATCGCGCCCGGGCGCAGGCCGCGGTCGTCGAGTGCAGCGTCCAGGCCCGCGTCGCGCAGCTCCTGCAGCAGGTTGGCAGCGGCGTCGGCCACGGCGGTATCGCCCTTCGGGTTGATCACGCACACCACGACCTGCCACGGCGCCATCGCGTCCGGCCAGATGATGCCGGCATCGTCATGGTTCTGTTCGATCGCGGCAGCCACCACGCGCGAGATACCGATGCCGTAGCAGCCCATCGCCATCACCGCCGCCTTGCCGTTCTCATCCAGCACGGTGGCATCCAGCGCTTCGGCGTACTTGCGGCCGAGCTGGAACACGTGGCCGACTTCGATGCCACGGGCGATCTTCAGTTCACCGCCGTCCACGGCACGGTCGCCGGCACGCACGTTGCGGATGTCGGCCACTTCCGGTTCCGGCAGGTCGCGGCCCCAGTTGACGCCGGCCAGGTGGAAACCGGCTTCGTTGGCGCCGACGACGAAGTCGGCCATCGCCGCTACTTCACGATCGGCGACCACGCGGATGGCCTTGGCCGGGGCGACCGGGCCGAGGAAACCCGGCACGCTGCCCAGGTGCTCGGCGATTTCCGCCTCGCTGGCGAAGCGCTGCTCGTCCAGGCCGGCGACCTTGGCCAGCTTGATCTCGTTGACCTCATGGTCGCCGCGTACCAGAACCAGCACGAACTGCTGTGCCTTGCCTTCGCCGGCGATCAGCGCCACCGACTTCACCGTGCGCTGCAGGTCGATGCCGAGCAGGGCCGCGACGTCTTCGCAGGTCTTCTGGGTGGGGGTATCCACCTTGCGCATCGTTTCGGCGGCGGCCGCACGCGGCGCCGGATCGGCGGCAATGGCCGCTTCCATGTTGGCTGCGTAGTCCGAGCCGGTCGAGAACACCAGCGCGTCCTCACCGGAATCGGCGATGACGTGGAATTCCTGCGACGCATCGCCGCCGATCGCACCGGAGTCCGCCTGCACCATGCGGAAATCCAGGCCGAGGCGGGTGAAGATGCGGCTGTAGGCCGACTTCATGTTCTCGTATTCGCGCACCAGGCACTCATCGTGCAGGTGGAACGAATAGGCGTCCTTCATCAGGAACTCGCGCGAACGCATCACGCCGAAGCGCGGGCGGATCTCGTCGCGGAACTTGGTCTGCACCTGGTAGAAGTTCACCGGCAGCTGCTTGTAGCTGGACAGCTCGCTGCGCGCGAAGTCGCAGGCGGCTTCCTCGGCGGTCGGGCTGTAGCAGAACACCTGGTCCTTGCGATCCTTGATCTTCAGCAGCTGCGGGCCGAATTTCTGCCAGCGGCCGGTCTGCTCCCACAGTTCCTTCGGCTGGATGGTCGGGATCTGGAATTCCACGGCACCGGCCCGGTCCATTTCCTCGCGCACGATGCGTTCGACCTTGCGCAGCACGCGCAGGCCCAGCGGCGACCAGGTGTACAGGCCCGATGCCAGCTTGCGGATCATGCCCGCGCGCAGCATCAGCCGATGGCTGGTCAGCTCGGCGTCGCTGGGGGTTTCCTTGGTGGTGTGCAGGTGGAACTGGGAGAGGCGCATCGTCGGCTTCGGATAACGGCAGAGACGTCTATTCTGCCAGCCCGGCCGGGGGGAGGGGTATCGGCAGGGCTGCGCCCTGCACCCGCCTGAAGCAACGTCAACGGCAACGGCAACAGCAAGAACGGGTTTCCTGGGAGATGGCGGGGTGGGTCCGGTTGCGGGGGGCGCCGTGAATACGTCCATGTAGGCTCGGTCGCGGCTTGCTCGTGTGCGCTGTCCTGCGCACACGGCAAGACCAGGGTTGGGCTTCCTGCCCAACCCGCCCGAGGCATGCCTCGGGCCCATGCGGCTCACGCCCCCGCAACCGGACCCACCCCGCCTTCGACAGTTTCCTGCGAGCTGTCGGAACAGCTCGTGGGGTCAGATCCGTTTTCCGCAGGAAAACGGATCTGACCCCGGATTCAATTCGATATCTGACAGATTTCATCCACGCATGGCGTGGATCTACTGACCGTCACTAGCGGTCTGTCAGGGGCGGGGCGGTGTGGGGTGGCAGGACCGTTGGCGCCATGGATGGCGCCATCGAGCCCCCATGGGTGAGGGCGCTTTGCTCGCGAAGCACTGCTTCGCAAGCGCCCGAACGCACAGCCGCCAGCGGCTGGGCCGGGCCGCGGAGCGGGGTTTACGGCGTGTCCTGGCAGCCCACACCGCCCCGCCAAACCCACAGAAAGCCCAGAGCCGGCTGTTGCCCTTGCTGTTGCCTCTGCGGGTGCAGGGCTGCAAGCCCTGCCGATACCCTCACTGTGCTGGGCAGTAGGCCTTGATGGCGGCTTCGGCCAATCCCTTCTGCGCGGTGTGCTGCTCGGGGGTCAACGGGGTATCGGGCTTGCCATCGCCATCGGTGTCCTGCATCACCTGGCCGCCACCGTCCAGCAGGGCCAGGTTGGCCCGGGCCGTGCTGCACTGCTCGGGGACCGGCGCGGCCGGGGTCTCGGTGCTGGCCGCGGCCTGCGGGGTGCGGGCCTGCTCGCGGGTCTCGAACTTCTTGCCCGCCGGCGGGGTCTCCGAGTACTGGGTCACGCCATGGGCGTCCTTCCATTTGTAGACGGGGCCGGCCACGGCGTTGGCACTGGCCAACAGCAGCAGGCATCCAAGGCAGGACAGGGCACGCATGGCAAACTCCACGGAATGGGCGCAGAACGCCGATTGCAGCATTGGCGCCGACCGCTGGCAAGTCGATTAAACTGGATTCCATGGACCCGATCACACCGCCGCCGCGCTCGCGCACGATTTACCTGCTGCCCAACCTGTTCACCACCGCCGGCCTGTTCGCCGGCTTCTACGCGATCATCGCCGCGGCCAACGGGGATTTCGTCAATGCCAGCATCGCCGTGTTCGTGGCGGCGGTGATGGATGGCCTGGACGGGCGCGTGGCGCGCCTGACCGGCACCAGCAGTGAATTCGGCGTGCAGTACGACTCGCTGGCCGACCTGGTCAGCTTCGGCATGGCCCCGGCGCTGGTGATGTACCACTGGTCGCTGTCGTGGCTGAAGTTCGACGATCCGCTGCTCGGCCGCGTCGGCTGGGCGGTGGCCTTCCTGTATGCGGCCTGCGCGGCACTGCGCCTGGCCCGCTTCAACACGCAGGTGGCGGTGGTCGACAAGCGCTGGTTCGTCGGCCTGGCCAGCCCGGCCGCCGCAGGCCTGATGATGTCCTTCGTCTGGGCGTTCGCCGATGGCAACCTGGGCTGGGACGGCAACCAGCTGCGCTACGTGGCACTGGCGGTGACGATCATCGCTGCGCTGCTGATGGTCAGCCGCATCCGCTTCTGGAGCTTCAAGGGCGGCGCTGCCAAGGGCACCCGTTCGGACCGCGTGCCGTTCCTGGTGCTGGCACTGGTGCCGGTAGCCATCGCCATTGCGGTCATCGACCTGCCGCGCGTGCTGTTCGCGGTCGGCATCCTGTACGCCTTGTCCGGCCCGGTGATGTGGGCCGTGCAGCGCCTGCGCAAGAAGCCCGAGGCGGCGTGAGCGAGGACCTGCCCGTGCTGTGGTCACCGGCCCAGCAGGCCTGGCTGCAGGCCATGGGCTATACCGTCTATCACGACGGCCAGCTGGCTACCGAGCTGGATGCCGCGCTGCAGTTGAGCGTGGCCGAAGCCGAGGCCAGCGTCGCCGCGCCGGAACCGGTGCGTGCCGCCGTGCCGTCGCGCGGACAGCATGCCGGGCCGGCGCCCGCAGCCCGCCCGGAACGCCCGGCACCGCCGCGCCGCGAAACGCCGGTCAGCGCCCCGGACACCGTACCGGCGGCTGAGCGCCCGATGCCCAGCGGCAACGCACGCCAGCCGGTGGTCCGCCTGCCGGATCGCCTGCAGATCGCGCTGCTGCGTGCGTCCGGCTGCAACCCGAACGCCCCGGCAACGCAGCGGTTGATGGACAGCTGGCCGCTGGACCAGCTGCGCCACGACCCGGCCGCCAAGCGTGCGCTGTGGCCGCAGCTGCGTGCCCTGCGCAAGCGGGGCACGCCATGAGTGCGGTTACCCGGCCCGGCCCGATCAGCCTGCGTGCGCTGCGCGAGAGCGACCTCAATGCGGTGATGGCGATCGAACTGCGGGGCTATCCTTTCCCCTGGACCCGCGGCATCTTCATCGACTGCCTGCGCGCCGGCTATCCCGGCCTGGCGATGGAGCGCGATGGCCTGCTGATCGGCTATGGCGTGCTCAGCATCGCCGCCGATGAAGCGCACGTGCTGAACATCTGCATCGATCCGCTGGCGCAGTCGCGCGGGCTGGGTCGCCAGCTGCTGCGCGCACTGGTGCAGCTGGCCGCCGCCCGCGGCGCACAGCGCGTATTCCTGGAAGTGCGTCCGTCCAACGCGCCGGCGCTGGCGCTGTACCACAGCGAAGGATTCAACGAGATCGGCCGCCGCCCGCGCTACTACCCGGCGGCACAGGGCCGCGAGGATGCGGTGGTGATGGCGATCGAACTGGTCGACGGCGACCTGCAGGCAATGCCGCCGCTGTAACGCAGACTGGTTGCCGGCCAGCGGCCGGCACTACCGATGGGTCTCCGCTGTGATCGACACATCGCCTGCCGTGGTAGGTGCCAACCTTGGTTGGCACGCTTTCTTCACGCCATCCGCAGTGCAAGCACGCCGCCCACGATGAGCGACGCTGCCAGCCAGCGCGCGCGTGGTATGCGTTCGCGCAGCAGGAACACCGAGATCAGCAGCGCGAACAGGATTGACGATTCGCGCAGCGCCGAGACCATCGCCACCGGTGCCTGGGTCATCGCCCACAACGCCATCGCATAGGAGGCCGTGGTGCCGACGCCACCGGCCAGGCCCAGTGGCCAATGCTGCCGCGCATAGTCCAGCACCGCGCCGCCGCGCGTGTACAACGCCCACAGCGGCAGCGGAATGCCCGACAGCAGGAACAGCCACAGCGTGTAGCTGAGCGCGCTGCCTGACTGCCGCGCACCCTGCGCATCGACCAGTGTGTAGGTAGCGATCATCGCCGCGGTCAGCAGCGGCAGGCGCAGCTGGCCGCCGCGTGCACCCAGTGCCATGCACAGGATGCCGGTGCTCACCAGCACTACACCCAGCCACGCTGCGGCGGGCAATGGCTCACCGAGCAGGGTGCCCGTCAGCGCGACCAGGATCGGCGCGCTGCCACGCATCAGCGGGTAGGCCAGGCTCATGTCGACCTGCTGGTAACAGCGTGCGACCAGCCCGTAATAGGTCACCTGCAACAGCACCGACGCGCCCAGCCAGGGCCAGCTGTGCGCAGCCGGGAAGGGCAGGAAGGGGAGGGCAGCGGCCGACAGCAGCGCGGCACTGCCGGTCACCAGCACGGTACCGAGGAACTTGTCCGGCCCGCGCTTGACGATCGCATTCCAGCTGGCATGCAGCGCCGCGGCAGCGAGGACAAGCAGGAAGATGGAGAGCGGCATCCGCCGATGATGCCATGCGGGGCAAATGGAAACGCCGGGCATCGCCCGGCGTTTCCGATTCCGCTTCGGTAGGTGCCAACCTCTCCCGCCGTGGCAGGTGCCAACCTTGGTTGGCACGCACCAGAGCGCGGTGCTTACAGCTTCGCGCGCTGCTCGCGCAGGCCGGCCAGCTGGGTGTTCCAGTCGACCAGGCGAACGCGTTCCTGCTCGACCACCGCCGGTGGCACCTTGTCGGTGAACTTGGCCAGCTTGGTTTCGCTTTTTTCCTGCTCGCCTTCCACGCGCTTGATCTCCTTGTCCAGGCGCGCGCGCTCGGCATCGAGATCGACCAGGCCTTCCAGCGGCACCAGCAGCTTCAGCTCGCCCACGATCGCGGCGGCGGCCGGCGGTGCGCTTTCGCCCTCGGCCAGCCACTGGATGCTGTCCAGCTTGAGCAGGAACGACAGCGAGGCGCTGAAACGTTCGATGCGCACGCGATCCTGCTCAAGCCCGGCCTGCAGGCGCAGCGGCACCTGCCTGGACGGGGCGACGTTCAGTTCGCTGCGCACGCGACGCACCGCACTGATCACCGCCTTCAGCCATTCCACGTCGGCCTCGGCCTGGGCGAAATCGCCTTCGAACTCGGCGGCGGTCGGGTACGGGCGCAGCGACAGCGTGGTTTCGGCCAGGCCCAGGCGCGGCGCCAGCTGCTGCCACAGCTGTTCGGTGATGAACGGGGTGAGCGGGTGCAGCAGGCGCAGCAGCGCTTCCAGCACGTACAGCAGGGTGTGGCGGGTGCTTTCGGCGTCGGCGGCGTCGGCACCGTTCAGTGCCGGCTTGCTCAGCTCCAGGAACCAGTCGCAGAACTCGTTCCAGGCGAACTCGTACAGGCACTGCGCCAGCAGGTCGAAGCGGTAGTTGGCGTAGTGGCCCTGCGCCTCGGTGGACACTGCGGCCAGGCGCGCCAGGATCCAGCGTTCGGCATCGGTGCGCGGGGTCGGCACGCCGGTGAACGCAGCACCCTCGGTGTTCATCAGGGCGAAGCGGCTGGCGTTCCACAGCTTGTTGCAGAAGTTCTTGTAGCCCTCGGCGCGGTTCATGTCGAACTTGATGTCGCGGCCGTGGGTCGCCAGCGCGGCGATGGTGAAGCGCAGCGCATCGGCACCGTGGGCAGCAATGCCGTCCGGGAATTCCTTGCGGGTGGCCTTCTCGATCTTCTCCACCATCTTCGGCTGCATCAGGCCGCCGGTGCGCTTGGCGACCAGGTCGTCGATGGTGATGCCGTCGATGATGTCCAGCGGGTCGAGCACGTTGCCCTTGCTCTTGGACATCTTCTGGCCCTGGCCGTCGCGGATCAGGCCGGTGAAGTAGACGTCCTTGAACGGGATCTTCCCGACCAGGTTGTCGGTGGCCATGATCATGCGCGCCACCCAGAAGAAGATGATGTCGAAGCCGGTGATCAGCACCGACGACGGCAGGTAACGGTCGAAGCCGCGCTCGGCCATGGTCTGCTCGTTCGGCCAGCCCAGGGTGGAGAACGGCCACAGCTGCGAGGAGAACCAGGTCTCCAGCACGTCGCTTTCCTGGTTCAGCACCACGTCGCTGCCCAGGTTGTTCTTTGCCCGCACTTCCTCTTCGCTGCGACCGACGTAGCAGCTGCCGGTGGCGGCATCGAACCATGCCGGAATGCGATGGCCCCACCACAGCTGGCGGCTGATGCACCAGTCCTGGATGTTGTTCATCCAGTGGCGGTAGGTGTTGATCCAGTTCGGCGGCACGAAGGAAATGCTTCCGTCCTCGACCAGTTCCAGGCCACGCTTGGCCAGGTCGTCCATTTTCACGAACCACTGGTCGGTCAGGTACGGCTCGATCACCTGGCCGGTACGGTCGCCGCGCGGGACCTGCAGCTTGTGCGCCCTGGTCTCGACCAGGATGCCCAGGTCTTCCAGCTCGGCCAGCACGGCCTTGCGCGCGGCATAGCGGTCCAGGCCCTGGAAGCGTTCCGGCGCGTTTTCATTCAGCGCCGCCACCGGGGTGAACAGGTTGATCATCGGCAGGCTGTGGCGCACGCCGACTTCGTAGTCGTTGAAATCGTGCGCCGGGGTGACCTTGACCACGCCGGTGCCGAACGCACGGTCCACGTAATCATCGGCGATCACCGGCACGCGGCGGCCGGTCAGCGGCAGCACCACGCTCTTGCCGATCAGGTGCGCGTAGCGCTCGTCTTCCGGGTGCACCATCACCGCGGTATCGCCCAGCAGGGTTTCCGGGCGGGTGGTGGCAACGACCAGGTAGTCGCGGGTTTCGCGCAGGGTTTCCACGCCGTCGGCATCGCGCTCGACGTGCTCGTAGCTCAGGCCGTCATCCAGCGTGTAGGCGATCGACCACAGGAAGCCGTCTTCCTCGGCGCTCTCCACTTCCAGGTCGGAAATGGCGGTCTTCAGCACCGGGTCCCAGTTGACCAGGCGCTGGCCGCGGTAGATCAGACCCTGCTCGTACCAGCGCACGAAGGCTTCGTTGACCGCTGCCGACGGCTGCGGGTCCATGGTGAAGGTGCTGCGCGACCAGTCGGCGGAGGTGCCAAGACGGCGCATCTGGCGTTCGATGGTGTCACCGGACTGCTGCTTCCACTCCCAGACCTTGCCGATGAAGCCTTCGCGGCCCAGCGAATCGCGGGTCTCGCCCTTGCCTTCCAGCGCCAGGTTGCGGCTGACCACCATTTCGGTGGCGATGCCGGCATGGTCGGTACCGACCTGCCACAGCGTGTCGTAGCCGCGCATGCGGTGGTAGCGCACCAGCGCGTCCATCAGGGTCTGCTGGAAGGCGTGGCCCATGTGCAGGGTGCCGGTCACGTTCGGCGGCGGCAGCAGGATGGTGTACGGCTCGCCCGTGCCGGACGGCTTGAAGTGGCCGGCCTTCTCCCAGGCCTCGTAGAGGTCGGTCTCGAAGGACTTCGGGTCGTAGCTGGAGGCGAGTTGGGTCATGCGGGGGAACCGGTAATCAAGGCGGAAGGGAGATCAGCGCGACCCGAGGGCGCGCCGGATCTTCTGGTCGGTGTGGTACTGGCTGACCGCGTAGGCGGCCCAGATGGCGGCGGGCAGCCAGCCGATCAGGGTGATCTGCAGGATCAGGCAGACGGTGCCGGCCAGCGGTCGGCCAATGGTGAAGAAGGACAGCCAGGGAAGAATCAGGGCGATCAGCAGGCGCATCAAGGGGTCCTCGCTGGGCTTACATGTCGTGCTTGTTGAGGTCGTACCCGGCGGCCTTGTACTGGCGCCAGCGCTCGCGCAGCGGTTCGCGCGCTTCCGGATCGGCCGGAACCACTTCCAGCACGCGCTCGCACTGGCCCAGCCAGGGCTCGTCGCGCAGGTTGATCACCAGCGGACGCGCCGGTGCCTCGGTGCCGGGTACCGCGATCAGTACCAGGGCCTCTTCCTCGTCCATGTCTTCCCCGGCGATCTGGTGCGGGATGTAGGCATCGTTGTCGAACGCCCACAGCAGCTCGTCCAGTTCCTCGGCCTGGGCCTGGTCACGGGCCAGCACCAGGGTGAACAGCCCGGCGTCGTTGGCCTTGCGCGCCAGTTCGCAGACCAGGCGCAACGGCTCGGTCAGGAAGCGGGGCTTGGCGATCAGGTAGAAGTCGGCGCGGGGCATGGCAGGGTCCGGGTCAGGCAGGGGCCCGGCAGTGCCGGGCGAGGCCCTGGCCGGCGGAGGCCGGCCAGGGTCGGGTACGGCATCAGGCGCGGGCGACCTGGTCCAGCAGCCACTGGCTCAGCAGGCCGACCGGACGGCCGGTGGCCATGCCACGCTTGCCTTCATCGCTGGCGACGCCGGCGATGTCCAGGTGGGCCCAGCGCTGGCCTTCGGCGAAGCGCGACAGGAAGCAGCCGGCGGTGATCGCACCGGCCCAGCGGCCGCCGATGTTGTAGACGTCGGCGAAGGTCGAATCCAGCATCGGCTGGTATTCGTCCCACAGCGGCAGGCGCCAGGCGCGGTCGAACACGTGCTCGCCGGCGGCCAGCAGCTCGTTGGCGAGGTCGTCGTGCTTGCTCATCAGGCCGGCGGTCTGGTGGCCGAGGGCGACCATGCAGGCGCCGGTCAGGGTGGCGACGTCGACCAGCGCGGCCGGCTCGAAGCGCTGCGCGTAGGTCAGCGCGTCGCACAGGATCAGGCGGCCTTCGGCGTCGGTGTTGCCGACTTCGATGGTCTTGCCCGACATCGAGGTGATCACGTCGGACGGACGGTAGGCGTTGCCGTCGATGGCGTTCTCCACCGCCGGCACCACCACCACCAGGTTCAGCGGCAGCTTGGCCTTGACCGCAGCGACGAAGGTGCCGATGACGTTGGCGCCACCGCACATGTCGTATTTCATCTCCTCGATGCCGCCCTGGGTCTTCAGGTTGACGCCACCGGTATCGAAGGTGATGCCCTTGCCGACCAGCACGTACGGCTTGGCGTCGCCAGCACCGGTCCACTTCAGCACGACCAGGCGTGGGCGGTTGGCCGAACCGCGGGCCACGGCCAGCAGGGAGCCCATGCCCAGCGCTTCCATCTGGGTCTCGTCGAGGATTTCGGCCTCGGCACCGTCGTGTTCGCCGGCGAACTTCACGCCCACTTCGGCCAGGTAGGCCGGGGTGCAGTAGTTCGGCGGCAGGTTGCCCAGCTCGCGGGCGAACTCGACGCCGGCGGCGATGGCCTGGCCCTGGGCCAGCGCCTGGGCGTCATCACCGGCAACGGCCAGCTGGGCCAGGCCGGCATCGTCGGCCTTCTTCTTGCCCAGGGTGGCGGTGTAGCGGTAAGCAGCGTGATCGGCGGCGATCACCGCCTGGCGGATCGCCCAGGCCGCGTCGCGGTCCTTGATGGCCACTTCGGACAGGGTGAGCAGCGCGCTGCGGGCGGCGCCGGCCTTCAGCGCGCGCACGGCGTCGCCGACGGCCTTCAGGTACTGCGGCACGCCGAAGCGGGCAGCTTCGCCGAGGCCGACCACCAGCACGCGCGGGGCGGTCACGCCCGGCAGGTCGTGCAGCAGGGTGGTGGCGCCGGTCTTGCCGGACAGGTCGCCGCGCTGGGCCAGGGCGGCCAGGCGGCCACCACTGGCGGCGTCCAGGGCCTGCGCGGCCGGGGTCAGGGTATGGTCGGCATACGCGCCGACCACCAGGCAATCAACGGTGGCGGCGGCCGGAGCAACGTGGTTCAGGGTGAATTCGAGGGCCATTGAGCAGATTCCATTGGCGAGTCCGTACAATCGCAGGCCGTTTACGCCCAGACAGTAGACTGGGCGGCACCGCGAACGAACCCCAGAGTTTAAACCACCGCCCCATGCTGAAGCTCGACCGATACCTGCTGGGCGATTTCGTCCAGAGTTTCCTGGCTACCCTGATCGTCCTGCTGGTGGTCAGCGTGGGCGGCGTGCTGGTGGACATCCTCGGCAACATCGCCGACGGGCGCCTGCCGGCCAAGCTGCTGTTCTCGCAGCTGGGCCTGCAGTTCATCGCCTACCTGCCGCTGATCCTGCCGCTGGCGCTGATGCTGGGCCTGCTGCTGGCCGTGGCCCGGCTGTACCGCGACTCGGAGATGGCGGTCATCACCGCCATCGGCGTGGGGCCCAAGCGGCTGCTGCGGCCACTGCTGATGCTGGTGGTGCCGGTGGTGCTGCTGGTCGGCGCCTGCTCGCTGTGGCTGGGCCCGTGGGCCGGCCGGGTGGCCGAGCAGATGATCATCGAGGCCAACCGCAGCGTGCTGATGGCCGGGCTGGAGCCGGGCCGGTTCACGCCGCTGCCCAATGGCGGCGTGGTCTACCTGTCCTCGATCTCGCCCGACGGCACCGAGCTGGGCAAGGTGTTCCTGCAGCGGCAGAAGGACGACCGCCTGGAAGTGGTGTCGGCCAACAGCGGCCGCATGTACTTCGAGGGCACCCGCCAGCGCTTCCTGGAGCTGGACGACGGCCACCAGGTGGAAGGGCCGGTGGCCGGCGCGCTGGATTACCGCCTGGCGACCTTTGCCCGCAACGACGTGGCCCTGCCCGATGGCGCACAGACCCGCACCGAGGACGACCCGGAACTGATGCCGACCCTGAAGCTGATCGGCGATGAGCGCCCGCAGGCGCAGGCGCAGCTGCACCGCCGCCTGGCACCGCCGCTGATCGCGCTGGCCTTTGCCCTGCTGACCGTGCCGCTGGGCCGCAGCTCGCCGCGCCAGCAGCGCTACGGCCGCATGATGCTGGCCCTGATGGCCTACATGGTGGGTACCAACCTGATGTTCATCGGCAGCGGCTGGATCGCCAACGGCAAGATCCCCCCTGCGCTGGGCCTGTGGTGGCTGACCCTGCCGCTGCTGGCGCTGTCGATCTGGATGTATGCACGTGATGGCCGCCTGGGCCGCCCGAAGGGAGCCCGCGCATGAGGCTGCGCCCGATGCGTTTCGACCTGTACCTGGGCCAGTCGGTGTTCACCACGGTGCTGCTGACCTGGGCGGTGCTGGTCGGCCTGGACGTGGTGATGGCCTTCTCCGGCGAGTTCAAGGACATCGGCAAGAACGGCTACACCCTGGGCCATGCCGCCGCGTGGGTGCTGTACACGGTGCCGCGCCGCGCCTACACGATGTTCCCCACCGCCGCGGTGATCGGCGCACTGATGGGCCTGGGCCAGCTGGCCGCGACCTCGGAGCTGACCGCACTGCGTGCGCTGGGCCTGTCGCGCAAGCGCCTGAGCGTGTCGGTGGCGATCGCGCTGTCGCTGCTGACCGCGGTGATGGTGCTCAGCGCCGAGACGCTCGGCCCGTGGGGCCAGGACCGTGCCGACGCATTGAAGGCCAGTGCCAAGTGGGGACGGGACATCTCCACCACCCGCTACTCCGGCCTATGGGCACGCGAAGGCGACACCTTCCTCAACGCCCAGAGCGGCGAGGAACAGCTGGTGGGCGACAAGGGCACAAGGCTGATCCTGCGTGACGTGCGCCTGTACCGGATCGCCGAAGACGGCAATATCGCCTCGTTGACCCATGCCGCCACCGCCGAGCACGACAAGGACGGCTGGGTGCTGACCGGGGTGCGCCGCGACACCTTCGGCGAGCGCTCGGCGGCCCGCCAGGAAGTGGCGCGCGAGCCGTGGAACTCGAAGCTGGATGCGGCGGCGCTGGCCACCGGCATCGCCAAGCCGCGAAACCTCAGCGTGGCCGAGCTGAGCACCAGCATTGCCTACCGCCAGCGCAACGGACTGGATGCGCGCGATTTCGAGGATGTGTACTGGAGCCGCTGGTTCTACCCGGTGAACGTGCTGGCACTGTGCCTGGCGGCGGTGCCGTTCGCGTTCGGGTCGCTGCGCAGCGGCGGCATGGGCAAGCGCCTGTTCCTGGGCATCCTGTTCGCCCTGGGCTTCTGGCTGCTGCAGTTGTTCTTCGGCCGCATGGCCGGTGCGCTGAAGTTCGATTACCGCATCGCCTATGCGTTGCCGCCGATCGTGATGCTGGCGGTGTCCGGCCTGCTGTTCCGGCGCAAATCGGGCTGATTCTGGTTGTTGTAGAGCAGCCGAGCCTGTGCCCGGCTGTCGCGTACAGTGCGGAAAGCAGCCGAGCACGTGCTCGGCTCTACAGACAGCGCTTTACCGCTTCGGCAGGCGCACTACGCGGGTGCCGCTGGCGCGGTCATGCCAGGTCAGGCGGTCGCGGTCGACCCAGGCCCACCAGAATCCCAGTCCGCCCAGCAGCAGTGACAGCGTTCCCACTGCGTAGCGCAGCCACAGCTGGCCGCGCCGCAGCGGCGTGCCATCGCTCGATTGCAGTTTCAGCCGCCACGGACGCATGCCCAGCGTCTGTCCGCCACGGCGCCAGCTGGCCGTGGCGTACCACCCCGTGATTCCCCAGCACACCGCCCACAGCAGCCACTGCCAGGCACTGAACGGTGCGATGTTCTCGCGCTGCGCGTGGCCGCTGAAGGTGTAGGCGAGGGTGAACAGCGTGCCGACCAGCATCCACAGCGCCAGCACCGGCAGTGCGTCGTAGACCACCGCCAGCACGCGCCAGGCCAACAAGGCACGTGGGCGGGGCATTTCGGTAGCGGCCGCAGGGGCCGTGTCGGTGGCAGGGCGGGACATGCGCCGAGCATACGCAAAGCTGGCCGTGCCCGCAGTGGCCCTCGTATCCTGCACGCATGGCCCTTGTTTCCACCCCCGCCGAACGACGCCAGCTGGTCCAGCAACTGCCCGAGCTGCGCGCCGACGACAGCATGCGCATCCAGCGCTTCCTCGATGCGATCTGGGCGGAGAACGGCCTGGCCCGCGCCACCCTCGACAGCTACCGGCGCGACCTGGAAGGACTGGCGCGCTGGATGGATGGACGCGACGGTGGCCTGGCCGGTATCGAACGTCCCGGGCTGTTCGACTATCTGGCCTGGCGCACCCGGCATGGCTGGTCGCCGCGCAGCAATGCGCGCCTGCTGTCGGCCTTGCGGGCGTTCTTTGCAGATGGCGTGCGCCGTGGCGAACGCAGCGAAGACCCCAGTGCGCTGCTCGACCCGCCGAAGCTGCCACGGCTGTTGCCCAAGGCGCTGGCCGAAAGCCAGATCGATGCGCTGCTGGCGGCACCGGACATCGACAGTCCGCTGGGCCTGCGCGATCGCGCCATGCTGGAACTGATGTATGCCGCCGGCCTGCGTGTGAGCGAGCTGGTGCTGCTGCCGGCCACGGCGGTCAACCTGCGCCAGGGCGTGCTGCGGGTTACCGGCAAGGGCAGCAAGGAACGGCTGGTGCCGCTGGGCGAGGAATCGCAGCATTGGCTGGAGCGTTACCTGCAGCAGTCGCGCCCGCTGTTGGTCGGCAAGGGCAAGGTGCACGCTCTGGCCGATGGGCAGACGCCGTTGTTCATCGAGCCGACGCTGCATGCGCTGACCCGGCAGGCGTTCTGGCACCTGGTCAAGCGCCACGCGCAGGTGGCCGGCATCGACCCGGCGCGGATCAGCCCGCATGGCCTGCGCCACAGCTTCGCCACCCATCTGCTCAACCGCGGTGCCGACCTGCGCGCGCTGCAGATGCTGCTCGGACACAGTTCGTTGTCGACCACCCAGATCTACACCCTGGTGGCGCGCGAGCATCTGCAGAAGCTGCACGCCCGCCACCATCCGCGCGGCTGAGCGCCGGGCTGAATCGCTGCCCGGGGCCGTGCCGGGCGTCGCGGCCCGGTTCCGGTGGCTGTGTCAGAATCCGGGATCTTCTTCTGTTGCGGATCGCTCCATGCTCCGATTTGCCATCGCCGCCGTGTTCGGTGCGCTCAGCCTGACCGCCTGCGCCCAGCCGGCCCCGCCGGCCGCCAAGGCACCTGCCGCTGCGGCCAAGGCCGGCCCGGCCGCCAACGCGCCGGCCGACCAGGCGGTACGTGCCGCACTGACCGCGCTCAATCCGGGTTTCCAGGTGGATTACATCGGTGCCGCGCCGTTCCCCGGCTTCCGCGAAGTGGTGGTCTCCGGACAGCTGCTGTACGTGTCCGATGACGGTCGTTACCTGTTCCAGTCGCAGCCCTACGACACCCGCGCCAAGGGCCCGGCCAACAGTGAAGGCCTGCTCGGTTACCGTCGTGGCCTGCTGGCCAAGGCCAACCACGGCGATCGCATCGTGTTCGCCGCGCCGAACGCCAAGTACACCATCAGCGTGTTCACCGACATCGAGTGTGGTTACTGCCGCAAGCTGCACCAGGACATCGCCGAGCTCAACCGCAACGGCATCACCGTCGAGTACCTGGCGTTCCCGCGCATGGGCCTGGGCAGCAAGGACTACACCGACATGATTTCGGTCTGGTGTGCAGCGGATCGTCGCCAGGCCCTGACCAACGCCAAGCGCGGTGGCAGCGTGCCGGCCAAGAACTGCACCAACCCGGTGGCGATGCAGTACGCGCTGGGCCAGCAGCTGGGCGTGAATGGCACGCCGGCGATCTTCGCGCCGGATGGCACCCAGCTGGGCGGTTACCTGCCGCCGGCGCAGCTGCGTGCGGCGCTGGACAAGCTGTCCGAGAAGCGCTGACGCGGAACTGTAGCGTCGAGCCATGCTCGACTGCGGTTCCGCATGAGGCAGCCGAGCATGGCTCGGCTCTACAGATTCGAGGCCGGGGATGCGTATCGCATCCCCGGCTTTTTTGCTTACTTCAGGCCATCACTGACCGCCTTGGTCAGCGTGCCCTGCGCATCGTCACCGCTGAACTCCCAGACGAACGCGCCGCCCAGGCCCTGGGTCTTCACGTAACCCATCTTGCGGGTGATGTTGGCCGGGGTGTCGAAGCTCCACAGCGTGCTGCCGTTGTAGATCCAGGTGGCACCGGCGGTGTTGTCGGTGTAGCCCGGCCACGCCAGGTTCTTCAGCACCTTCCAGTCTTCGATGCCGGCCTCGTAGGTACCCGGGGCGGCACCGGTTGCGGTCTGGTACAGGCCGTTGTTGGCATTGGCCACGCCGGTCCAGCCACGCCCGTAGTAGCCGATGCCCAGGTTGAGCTTGGCGGCGGGCACGCCACGGCTGATGAAGGCCTCGATGGCGTCGTTGCTGTTGTACAGCTTCTGGTCGCCGGTGGACGGGTCATTCGGCGAATCGAACAGCGCCGACTGGTGATTGGTCTTCGCATCCCACGCGCCGTGGAAGTCGTAGGTCATCACGTTGATGTAGTCCAGGTACGGGTGGTACGCGGCAGGATCGGTGACGCGGATCTTGTCGATGCCGGCACCCACCGCCACCGTCAGCAACAGGCCCGGACGCACCGCATCGAGCTGGCGGCGGAACTCGGCCATCAGCGCGGTGAAGTTGGCGTTGTCCTCCGGCTTGCCGCATTCGATGCCGCAGGCCACCGGGTACTCCCAGTCGATGTCGATGCCGTCGAACACGCCCAGCGCTGCACCGGCGCCACCGGCACCGTCGGTCACCGGCAGGTTGCCCTTGATGTAAGCGTCGATGCACGAGGCGACGAAGGCCTGGCGGTTTTCCGGGCGCGCAGCGCTGGAGAAACCACGCGACCAGGTCCAGCCACCCAGCGAGATCAGCACCTTCATGCCCGGGTACTTGGCCTTGAGCTGCTTGAGCTGGTTCCAGTTGCCACGCAGCGGCTGGTCCCAGGTATCGGCGCTGCCGCTGACGCTCTCGGCGGCGCTGAAGGCCTTGGTGTAGTCGGCGAAGGCATCGCCACCGGCACCGCTGCTCGGATCCGACGGCTGGGTGATGCCCACTTCGCAGCGGTTGTTGCGCACGTTGCCGAACGCGTAGTTGATGTGGGTCAGGCGCGCGGCCGAACCACTGCTGTCGATGTTCTTGACCCGGTAGTTGCGGCCGTAGATGCCCCACTGGGTGAAGTAGCCGATGACCCGCTTGCCGGTGGTGCCGCCGTCACCGGCCAGCGTGGTGGCGCTGATCTCGGTGCCCTGAGCCGACGCATTGCCGGCGTTGTCGCGGGCACGTACGCGGTAGCGGTAGGTGGTCGACGCGGTCAGCCCGCCATCCACATAGCTGGCACTGGACGGCGAACCGACCAGGCTGCCGTTGCGGTACACGTCATAGCCGGCCATGCCGCTGCCACCGGTGTTGTCGGTGGACGGGCTCCAGCTGAGCGCGATGCTGTTGGCGGTGCGGGTGCCGGCCGCCAGCCCGCCCGGCACGCTCGGTGCGGTGGTATCGCCACCGGCGGCGTTGACGGTGATGGTGATGGTCGGGGTGCTGGTGGTGGCGTTGTTGTTGTCGGTCGCGACCGCACGCAGAGTGTGGCTGCCGGCGCTGGCATTGGCCCAGCTGGCCGCATACGGCGCACTGGTGGCCACGCCCAGCGAGCTGCCGTCGCGGAAGAACTCGACCTTGGCGACGCTGCCGTCCGGGTCACTGGCGTTGGCGGTCACGTTGACGGTGCTGCCGGCGCTGAAGGTGGCGCCGTTGGCCGGCGAGGTCAGGCTGACCACCGGCGGCTGGTTGGCGCCGCCGCCATCACAGGCGCCGAGGTTGGTGTAGTAGGGCGCACCGGCCGGATGGTCCGGCGGCGCGTTCCAGATGTCCTGGTTCGCCCGATAGAGGACGCCTCCTTTCTGCAGGGTATCGCCGGCCCGGTAGATCTTGGCCTGGTCCCACTGGGCCACGCCGGCACAGCTGGCGGCCTGCGCCAGGCCGGGCAGGACGGCGGTACCGGCGGCCAGGGCAAGCAGCCAGGCCAGGCGGCGGGGACGACAGCTTCGGGTCGCACGTTCGGCACTGCGCACAATCGGGTCGTACATGGGTAAGTCTCCGATCAAAGGGCGCGCGGGCCCCGATGGCGCCGCGCGTGACGCAGGTCCGGGCGTCGCCCGGGAAGGCGACGGAGGGGGCGGACGGGGTACCTGGGAGGCCGGGGAGAGAGTCCGGCGCCAGGTGGGGACAACGTTGTCATCAATCGCGTGGTCAATCCGTGAGCAAGCGCATGGTTCGGGGATCCGGGCGGAGGGCGGCGCTGCGCGCGGTCGGCGGCCATCGGCGGAGCCCCTCGTGGCTGGGGTGGGTTGCTGAAAGCGGGTTTCTGAGGGTTAGCCGGGTGGGTGGGCTGCGCAGGGGACGCTGCAAGTACGTCCATGTAAGCTCGATCGCCGCATCCATGCGGCTCACGCCCCTGCGCAGCCCACCCACCCGGCCCCTGACAGGTTCCTGCGCGGTCAGCCACGAAAGACAGAACAGAAAATCAAAGGCAGAAGCCGGTCGCTTCGCTCTTCAATGCCTGATTTCCGATGTTCCCTGGTTGCCGGCCAGCGGCCGGCATTACCGGGGAGCATCCACGCATGGCGTGGATCTACTGCAGATCGCGGAAATCTGTCGAAGGCGGGGTGGGTCCGGTGGCGGGGGTGTCCGCGGCATGGATGCCGCGGCCAAGCCCCCAGGGATGGGTTTACGGCGTCCCCCGCCACCGGACCCACCCCGCCATCCCACGGGAACCCCGCTTTTGCTTTGGCCGTTGCCGTTGCCGTTGCCTTGGCCTCGGCGGGTGCCGGGCGCCGCCCGGCCAGAGCCCTTCCCCCGCTTCCGGTACAATGTCGGGCCCGTTTCCCAACTACGGTTCCCCGGACATGATGGTCCTCGAGGGCGCGCCCGCCCTGTCGCCGTTCCGCCGCGAACGTCTTGAATCCCGCCTGCAGTCCATCGCTCCCTCCCTGCGCATCAGCGGCGCCTGGCACGTCTACTTCGTGCAGCCCGAAGGCAGCGCCGCCCCCGACCTGACCACCCTGTGCCGCATCCTCGAAGCGGCGCCGCAGGCCGAAGCCGTGGCCGAGGGCGCGGTCAGCCGCATCGTGGTGCCGCGCCTGGGCACGCTGTCGCCGTGGTCGAGCAAGGCCACCGAACTGGTCCGCGGTGCCGGCCAGCCGGTCAGCCGGGTCGAGCGTGGCCTGCGCATCGACGTGCAGGGCTGGCCGGCCGATGCCGCCGCCCAGCAGGCGCTGGTCAAGGCGCTGCACGACCCGATGACGCAGTCGGTGCTGGAGACCGTGGAACAGGGCCAGGCGCTGTTCTCGGCGCCGGCCCGGGGTGAATTGGAGCGCGTGCCGGTGGACCAGTTGGAGGCCGCCAACCAGCGCCTCGGCCTGGCCATGGCCCAGGACGAGATCGACTACCTGCGCGAACGCTTCACCGCGCTCGGCCGCGCGCCGTCCGACGTCGAACTGATGATGTTCGCGCAGGCCAATTCCGAGCACTGCCGCCACAAGATCTTCAATGCCAGCTGGACCATCGACGGCCAAGAACAGGACCGTTCGCTGTTCCGGATGATCAAGAACACCCACCAGCAGACCCCGCAGCACACGCTCAGCGCGTACAGCGACAATGCCGCGGTGATCGAAGGCCATCCGGCCTCGCGCTATCGCCCCGATCCGGCCAGTGGCGAATACCGCCGCGAGCCGCAGGTGCCCAGCGCGTTCCAGATCAAGGTGGAAACGCACAACCATCCGACCGCGATCGCACCGTTCCCGGGCGCATCGACCGGCAACGGCGGTGAGATCCGCGACGAGGGCGCGACCGGCCGCGGCGGCAAGCCGAAGGCGGGCCTGTCCGGGTTCTCGGTCTCGCACCTGCGCATTCCCGAGCTGCCGCAGCCGTGGGAAGCGCCGCGCGCGCTGAACCCGCGCATGGCACCGGCACTGGAAATCATGACCGACGGCCCGCTCGGCGGTGCTGCGTTCAACAACGAGTTCGGCCGCCCGAACCTGCTCGGCTACTTCCGCAGTTTCGAGCTGCCGGAAGGCGCCGATCTGGTGCGTGCGTACGACAAGCCGATCATGCTGGCCGGTGGCCTCGGCGCGATCGATCGCGTGCAGGTCGACAAGATCCAGCTGCAGGCCGGTGACGCGGTGATCGTGCTGGGCGGTCCGGCAATGCTGATCGGCCTCGGCGGCGGTGCGGCCAGTTCGGTGGCTTCGGGCGAGAGCGCCGAGGACCTGGACTTCGCCAGCGTGCAGCGCGACAACCCGGAAATGGAGCGTCGCTGCCAGGAGGTCATCGACCGCTGCGTGGCGATGGGGGCCAACAACCCGATCAAGTTCTTCCACGATGTCGGTGCCGGTGGCCTGTCCAATGCCATCCCGGAACTGCTGCACGACTCCAAGGTCGGCGGTGTCATCGACCTGGGCAAGGTGCCCACCGACGATCCGTCGCTGTCGCCGATGCAGCTGTGGTGCAACGAGTCGCAGGAGCGCTACGTGCTGGGCGTGGCCCAGGAGCGCCTGGCCGAGTTCGCCGCGCTGTGTGCCCGCGAGCGCTGCCCGTTCGCTGCGGTTGGCGTGGCCACCGCCGAGGAACACCTGGTGGTGGCCTACGGTGCCGTGCCGGGCCACACCCCGGCCGATGCGCCGATCGACCTGCCGATGGACGTGCTGTTCGGCAAGCCGCCGAAGATGCACCGCGACACCGCGCACCCGCCGGCCCCGCGCTGGCCGGCGCTGAAGACCGGCGGCCTGGACCTGCAGGAAGCGGGCCTGCGCGTGCTCGCGCACCCGACCGTCGCCTCGAAGAACTTCCTGGTCACCATCGGTGACCGCAGCGTCGGCGGCCTGACCGCGCGCGAGCAGATGGTCGGCCCGTGGCAGCTGCCGGTGGCCGACGTGGCAATCACCCTGGCCGACTTCGATGGCGTGGCCGGTGAAGCGATGTCGATCGGCGAGCGCACCCCGCTGGCCCTGCTCGACGCCGCTGCGTCGGCACGCATGGCGGTGGGCGAAGCGCTGACCAACCTGTGCGCGGCCCCGGTCGATGCGCTGGATGAGATCAAGCTGTCGGCGAACTGGATGGCCGCGGCCGGCCACCCGGGCGAAGACGCGCTGCTGTACGACGCGGTGAAGGCGGTGGGCATGGAACTTTGCCCGCAGCTGGACATCAGCATCCCGGTCGGCAAGGACTCGCTGTCGATGCAGGCGCAGTGGCACGACCAGGGCGAAGCGTACAAGAGCGTGTCGCCGGTGTCGCTGGTGATCTCGGCGTTCGCGCCGGTGGCCGACGTGCGCCAGCAGCTGACCCCGCTGCTCGACCGCGACGTGGACAGCGAGCTGTGGCTGATCGGCCTCGGCGCCGGCAAGCAGCGCCTGGGCGGTTCGATCCTCGCCCAGGTGCATGCCGACCACGGCGACCTGCCGGCCTTCGCCGGTGCCGCTCCGGACCTGGACGACCCGCAGCGCCTGCGTGGCTTCTTCGAACTGATCCGCGATGCACGCCAGTCCGGCCTGCTGCTGGCCTACCACGACCGCAGCGACGGTGGTGCCTTCGCCGCCCTGTGCGAAATGGCGTTCACCTCGCGCCTGGGCCTGGACATCACCCTTGATGCCTGGGGCGATGATCCGTTCCGCAGCCTGTTCAATGAAGAACTGGGGGCGGTGGTGCAGATCGCGCGCGAAGACCGCGCTGCCTTCGCCGACCTGGTCGAGCGCCACGCACTGACCGAATGCGCACAGCGCATCGCCAAGCCGACCACCGCGCCGGTGGTGCGCGTGTCGCTGGGCGGCGAGAACCTGGCCGAATGGCGTTGGGACGCGCTGTTCGACGCCTGGTGGTCGGTCACCCACGCGATGCAGAAGCGCCGCGACAACCCGGCCAACGCCGATGCCGAGCGCGAGGTCGCCCGTGCCTTCACTGCGCCGGGCCTGAAGCCCAAGCTCAGCTTCGACCTCAACGAAGACGTGGCTGCACCCTTCATCAGCACCGGTGCGCGCCCGCGCGTGGCCGTGCTGCGCGAACAGGGCGTCAATGGCCAGATCGAAATGGCCAACGCCTTCGAACGTGCCGGCTTCCGCGCCTTCGACGTGCACATGAGCGACCTGATCGAAGGCCGCGTGGCGCTGCAGGAGTTCACTGGCCTGGTCGCCTGCGGCGGCTTCAGCTACGGCGACGTGCTCGGTGCCGGCCGTGGCTGGGCCACCTCGATCCTGGAGCGCAGCGCGCTGCGTGATGCCTTCGCCGCGTTCTTCGCACGCGAAGACAGCTTTGCGCTGGGCGTGTGCAATGGCTGCCAGATGATGAGCCAGCTGAAGAACATCATCCCGGGTGCCGAGCACTGGCCGCAGTTCCGCCGCAACGCCAGCGAGCAGTTCGAAGCCCGCACTGCGCTGCTGGAAGTGGTGGAATCGCCGTCGATCCTGCTGCGTGGCATGGCCGGCTCGCGCCTGCAGGTAGCGGTGGCGCACGGCGAAGGCCAGGCCGTGTTCGACAACGCCGTCGACCAGGCTGCCGCCCGCGTCTCGCTGCGCTACATCGATGGCCATGGCAACATCGCCAGCCAGTATCCGCTGAACCCGAACGGTTCGCCCGACGGCATCACCGGCCTGACCAGCAGCGACGGCCGCGTCACCATCATGATGCCGCACCCGGAGCGCACCCCGCGCGCGCTCAACTTGAGCTGGGCACCGGCTGAATGGCAGGGTGATTCGCCGTGGATGCGCATGTTCCGCAACGCGCGGGTGTGGTGCGGCTGATCGCATCGTTCCGCGCAGGCCGCAATGCCATCGCGTATGGAGAAACCCGCCGCTGTGTCGGCGGGTTTTTCTTTGCGTGCGTGAAATTCCTGTTCTGCCCGCTAGTTACATCCGTTTTCATGCGCCAACAGTTCGTCACGTATACCTAACAAAATACTTTTATAAACACGTGAAATAGTGAACTGCTTCACGGCAATAGGATTTGTCGTGTCAAAGTCTTGACGATCTGCAAAGTTGCCGTTAACACTTGAACCCCGTTTCAGAATCATTCATTTCGCAGTAACCGGTTGGCGCACGCGCTCGGTTTTCTGTCGCTGCGCGCCGTTCGGCAATACCCCGCAGTAAATCACGCGAATAAACGCCCCCAGGGGACGTTGGGCCGGAAAGCCCAGCGGTGGCGTTGCTTTGCCCAAAACCAGTCCAATCAGGAGCCGTACCGATGAATCGGATTTATCGCAAGGTCTGGAACAAAGCATTGGGTCAGTTGGTGGTGGCCTCGGAACTGGCCTCCTCCGACAGCAGCAGTGGCGGGGTCGTCGACCAGCGCCGCGATGCGACACAGGCCACGCCCGCACTGCTGGCGGTGGCACTGGGCCTGGTATTGGGATTGGGCATGAGCGGCAGCGCGACGGCACAGTCGGTGCAGATCGGCGGCAGCGCCACCTGCGTTGCATTCAGCGGCAAGCTGCTGGAAAAGTGCCTGATCGAAGGCTCGGCCACGGCCAAGGGCAGCAACGCGGTGGCGATCGGCAGCAACAGCAGTGCCAGCGCCGCCAACAGCGTGGCGCTGGGCGCTGGCTCCAAGGCCACGCGGGCCAACACCGTATCCGTCGGCGATGCCGGCAAGGAACGGCAGATCACCAACGTGGCCGCGGGTACCCAGGGCACTGATGCGGTCAACAAGGCGCAGCTGGATGCGCAGGCGCGCGCCACGCAGGCCGCGCTGGCGGATGTCGCCGCAGATGGAAACCGCTATTTCAAGGCCGACGGCGCAGGCGATGACAGCGACGCGGCGAAGATCGAGGGGCAGGGCGCAGTCGCGGCCGGCGCCGGTGCACAGTCGCTGGCCAACGCCACCACCGCCATTGGCACGCAGGCCATTGCCGCTGGTCTCGGTGCCAGTGCCTTCGGCCAGGGTGCCTTGGCCATCGGCGACGCCAGCGTGGTGGTCGGGCAGAGCGCGGCGGCATTCGGTCTCGGCGACACCGCGGTCGGCGCAAGCGCTACCGCAGCCAGCGAGAACGGCGCGGCCACCGCACTCGGTGCGCTGTCCGAAGCCACTGCTGATGGCGCGACGGCTGTCGGCGGCGGTGCCGTGGCGATGGGCCCGGGCAGCACCGCACTGGGTCGCGGCGCTACCGCCGCCAACGAAGCATCGATCGCGGTGGGTGCGTTCAGCACCGCCGTCGGTGAGTACAGCACAGCGCTGGGTTCGAACTCGGCCGCGGTTGCTACCGGCAGCGTGGCGCTGGGCGCCGGCTCGCTGGCCGACCGCGTCGATACCGTCTCTGTCGGCGCCGCCGAATACGGCCTGACCCGGCAGATCACCAGCGTCGCCGCGGGAACTGAAGATACCGATGCGGTCAACGTCGGCCAGTTGAAGGGCGTCGCCGCCGTGGCCGATGCCACCGCCAAGCGCTTCCAGGCCAACGGCAGCAGCAACAGTGATGCGGGTGCACTGGCCGAGGGCGACGAGGCGCTGGCGGCCGGCGAGGCCGCCAATGCGATCGGCAAGGGCGCGACGGCCGTGGGCGCCGGTGCTACCGCCGTCGCGCAGAACGCCACCGCCGTTGGCAACAACGCGCTGGCCACGGGCCAGAACAGTGCCGCGTTCGGCAACAACGCGCAGGCCAACGGCCCGGGTAGTGTCGCCGTGGGTGGTGCTGCGGTGGATGCCAATGGCAATCCGCTGATCACCAGTGGCGGCGTGCCGGTGGAAACCGGCGCCACCAGTGCCGGTGTCGGCGGTACGGCCGTGGGTGCGAGTGCCGAGGCCGGTGGATTCGCCGCGTCGGCCTATGGCGTTGGTGCGTATGCCGCCGGCGCGCAGTCGTCCGCGTTCGGTGCGGTTGCCAATGCCATCGGTGATTACTCCACTGCGCTGGGCACGCAGAGCAACGCCACCGGCACCAGCAGCGTGGCCATCGGCGGCCCGGCCGATCTGATTCCGGGCCTGGGCTTCTTCGTGCAGACCCAGGCCAGCGGCGAAGCGGCCACCGCCGTCGGCGCCGGCGCCATCGCCAGCGGTGATCGCGCGGTGGCCAACGGCAGCCTGACCGAAGCGTCCGGTGCGGAATCCACCGCCGTCGGCTACTTCGCTTACGCCCCGGGTGAGAACGCAAGCGCGCTCGGCGCGCAGACCTGGGCCAGCGGCGCGCAGAGCACCGCCGTGGGCTACTACGCCACCGCACGCGGTCCCAACAGCGTTGCACTGGGCGCGAACTCCGAAGCCGTCCGCGCCAACAGCGTGGCGGTGGGCAGCGCCGGCAACGAACGGCAGATCACCAGCGTTGCCGCTGGCAGCGAAGCGACGGATGCAGTGAACAAGGCCCAGCTCGATGCCGTGGCCAGCACCGCCGACAGCACCGCGCGCTTCTTCCAGGCGCAGCCGGAAGCAGGCAGCGATGCCGGTGCATTGGCCGAGGGCGAAGGTGCGGTTGCGGCGGGTTCGTCGAGCAATGCGATCGGCGCCGGCGCGGTCGCGCATGGCGCAGCGGCCTCGGCCATCGGTGATGACGCCGTGGCGGTGGGTCGCAACAGCAACGCCACCGGCAATGGCGGGGTCGCCATCGGTGGCCTCGGCCAGGCCTACGACGAATACAACCAGCCGATCATCGGTGCCGACGGCACGGCGCAGCAGGTGGGTACCACCGCCGTTGCCGACGCCACGGCGGTCGGCAGCGGTGCGCAGGCGACCGGCGCTGCCAGTAGTGCGTTCGGCAATGCCGCCAAGGCCAGCGGAGACAACAGCTTCGCGGCCGGTGGCAAATCGCGTGCGACCGGGAGCTACGCGGTCGCGGTCGGCGACAGCGCTTTCGCCAGCAGTGACGACAGCACCGCCGTCGGCGGCTACAGCTGGGCCACCGCCAGCGGCGCGAGTGCGTTCGGTTCCGGCGCATGGGCGACGGCCACCAATGCCTCGGCATTCGGCAACGCGGCCTGGGCCAGTGGCAGTGGTGCGACCTCCATCGGTTACAACAGCTGGGCCAACGGCGCCAGCTCCACCGCCGTCGGTCGCGGCGCATTCGGTTATGGCGACAACAGCGTGGCGCTTGGCTTCCAGGCGCTGGGCAACAGCCTCAACAGCATCGCCATCGGCACCAACACGGTGGCTGGCGGTGAAAGCGCGATCGCACTCGGTGCCGGCAGCAACGCCAGCGCCAGCAACGCCGTCGCACTGGGCGCCGGCTCGGTCGCCAACCGTGCGCGCACGGTGTCGGTGGGCAGCACTGGCAACGAACGCCAGGTGACCAATGTCGCTGCCGGTACCCAGGCTACCGATGCGGTGAACAAGGCGCAGCTGGATGCCGTGGCAGGCGCAGCAGCCACCACTAGCCGCTTCTTCCAGGCCAGCGGCAACGGCGGTGATGTGGCCGGTGCACTGGTGGACGGTGATAACGCGCTGGCCGCCGGTGATGCAGCCAACGCCATCGGCAACGGGGCCACCGCACTCGGCAGCGGCGCCAACGCGCTGGCCAACAACGCGCAGGCACTGGGCTTCAACGCCCTGGCCAGCGGCGCCAACGCCAGTGCGGTCGGTGCCAACGCACAGGCGACCGGTGAATATGCGACCGCGCAGGGTGCGGAAAGCGAGGCCAGTGGCGAGCAGAGTGCGGCGTTCGGTGCGGCCAGCATCGCCAGCGGCGCAGGCAGCACCGCTACCGGCGTGCTGTCCGAAGCCTCCGGCGAGGAGGCCGTGGCGGTGGGTTACTTCAGCAACGCCAGTGGCAGTGGCGCCACTGCGGTCGGCAGCGAGAGCGTGGCCAGTGGCACCGCGTCGGCAGCGTTCGGCATCGGCGCCGAAGCGACCGGCGGCTACAGCACCGCCATCGGTGGCTATGCACAGGCATCGGCCTTCAACGCCACCGCCTTCGGCAACTTCGCCAATGCCTCCGGCTCCAACAGCGTGGCGCTGGGTGGCGACTCGGAAGCGTCGGGCGCCTACAGCACGGCCACCGGCCAGGGCAGCCTGGCCACCGGCACCAACAGCGTCGCCGTCGGTGGTTCGTTGTTCGGCGTGCTGGCCACCGAGGCATCGGGCAACTACTCCACCGCCGTCGGTGGCGGCGCCTGGTCCGGCGGCATCAACAGCACCGCGCTGGGCAACGCCGCTGAATCGCGCGGTGCCAACAGCGTGGCGCTGGGTGCGGATTCGATCGCCGACCGCGACAACACCGTATCGGTAGGCGGTGGTGGCAACACCCGCCAGATCACCAACGTGGCCGATGGCACGCAGGGCAACGACGCGGTCAACAAGAACCAGCTCGACGCGGTGGCCGCCGCGGCGCAGAAGACCAGCAGGCAGTTCCAGGCCAGCGGCAATGCCGATGGCGAAACGGGAGCACTGGTCGAGGGTGACAACGCGCTGGCGGCCGGTGATGCGGCCAACGCCATCGGCAACGGTGCCACCGCACTTGGCAGCGGTGCCAACGCGCTGGCTGCCAACGCCACGGCCGTGGGCATCGATGCATTGGCCACCGGCAACAACGCGGCGGCGCTGGGCAGCACGGCACAGGCCACCGGTGAAGACAGCCTTGCGCTCGGCACTGGCGCCAGCGCCAGTGAACTGGGCGCAAGCGCGGTAGGTGCACGTGCACAGGCCAGCGGTGCGTACAGCACGGCAACCGGCACCGAATCCAACGCCAGCGGCACGCAGGCACTGGCCAGCGGCTTCCGTAGTGCCGCTTCCGCCGATGGCACCACTGCCGTCGGTGGCTATGCCGAGGCCAGTGGACGCCTCGGCACCGCATTGGGCTACGGCTCGGCGGCCAGCGGTGCCAACACGACCGCCGTCGGCTTCGGTGCTGCTGCAGCCGGTACCGGTGCCGTGGCGGTGGGCCAGTCCAGCGAGGCCAGCGGCGAGGAGAGCGTGGCCATCGGTGGCAGTACCTTCTTCGGCCTGATCCCGTCGCGTGCCAGCGGCACCGGTGCCGCTGCCTTTGGTGCCGGCGCATGGGCGACCGAAGACTACGCCACGGCAATCGGCTGGAACTCGTGGGCCGCCGGCAGCAATGCCACGGCCCTGGGGGCCAATGCCACCGCCAACGGCAGCAACAGCGTCGCCCTCGGTGCCGGCTCCAAGGCCGACCGTGACAACACCGTGGCCGTCGGCAAAGCCGGTGGCGAACGCCAGGTAACTCATGTGGCAGCCGGTACCGACGCTACCGACGCGGTGAACAAGGGCCAGCTCGATGCCGTTGCCAGCGTCGCCGACAAGACCAGCCGCCAGTTCCAGGCCAGCGGCAACGCCGATGGCGAGGCCGGTGCCCTGGTGGACGGTGACAACGCACTGGCCGCCGGCAACGCGGCCAACGCCATCGGCAATGGCGCCACCGCGCTGGGCAGTGGTGCCAACGCGATGGCCGCCAACGCCACGGCGGTAGGCGTCGATGCCCTGGCGACCGGCAACAACGCGGCGGCACTGGGCACCAACGCACAGGCCAGTGGTGTCGACAGCGTGGCGGTGGGCAGCGGCGCCAGCGCCAGCGAACTCGGTTCCAGCGCCAGTGGTGCTGGCGCCCAGGCCAAGGGCGCCTACAGCACGGCAAGCGGTGCGCAGGCCACGGCCAGCGGCACGCAGTCGCAGGCCAGTGGTTTCCGCGCCACTGCCTCGGCCGATGGCGCTTCGGCGCTGGGCAGCTATGCCGAAGCCAGTGGCCGCCTCGGTACGGCGGTCGGCTACGGCAGCAAGGCCACCGGCGCGAATGCCACCGCAGTGGGTGTCAGTGCCAATGCGTCGGCGGCCGGCAGCATCGCACTGGGCGCTGGCTCGGTGGCCGACCGTGCCAATACCGTGTCGGTGGGCAGCAGCACCAGTGATCGTCAGATCACCCGTGTCGCCGCCGGTACCGAGCGCACCGATGCGGTCAACCGCGGCCAGCTTGATGCGGTTGCTGCAACGGCTGATGGCACGGCGCGTTACATCAAGGCCACCGGCAGTGGTACCGCCAGTGCCAGCGGCAGTGATGCTGCCGCGATCGGTTCGGCCGCGAGTGCCAGCGGCGCACGCAGCAACGCGCTGGGTGCCAACGCGATGGCCATCGGCAACGGTGCGCTTGCGCTGGGCAACAGTGCCGGCGCATCCGGTGCGAACTCGGTGGCGCTGGGTGCGGGCTCGCGTGCGCTCGATGCCAACGTGGTGTCGGTCGGTGGCGGTAACGGCACCGATGGCCCGGCCACGCGTCGCATCGTCAATGTGGCCGATGGCCGCATCGCCGCCGGCAGCAGCGATGCCATCACCGGTTCGCAGCTCAACGTCACCAACCAGCGCGTGGGCGCAGTGGAAACCCGCGTCGGTGATTTCGATTCGCGCATCGCCACGGTCGAGACCACGGCGGCCAGTGCGGTCGGCTATGACGACGCCAGCCGTGACCGCCTGACCCTGTCCGGCTTCCAGGGCACCACCATCGACAACGTCGGCGCGGGCAACATCGCCGCCGGCAGCCGCCAGGCGATCAATGGTGGGCAGCTGTTCCAGTCGCTCAGCGATGCCGCCAGCTTCCTCGGCGGTGGCGCCAGCGTCGGCATGCAGGGTGTGTTCGTGGCGCCGAACTACGTGATCCAGGGCGCCACCTACGGCAACGTCGGCGATGCGCTGGGGGCGCTGGACCGCAAGGTCAGCGAGATTGACCGTCGTACTGCGGGTGGCACCCGCGCAGGCGCGTCCAGCCTGCGTGCAATGAGTGCGTCGCTGGATGAAAGCCCGCTGGCCAGCGTGGCCGACGCACCGGCAACGGCCGATGCCGCACCGGCCAGTACCGCACGCGTGCAGGGCACGCCGACGGTGGCCGCGGCGGGGGCGGGCATTCCGGTTGGCACCCCGGCCACCGGCTTCAACGCCGTGGCCATGGGCGATGGCGCAGTGGCCAGCGGCGCTTCGTCCACGGCCATCGGCCAGGGCGCCAATGCGACTGCGGCAAATGCCGTTGCGCTGGGACAGGGCTCGGTTGCCGATCGTGCCAACACGGTCTCGGTGGGCAGCGAAGGCAACGAACGCCAGGTCACCAACGTCGCCGCTGGCACCACCGCCACCGACGCCGTCAACAAGGGCCAGCTGGACCGCGGCATGGCAACGGCGAACAGCTACACCGACAGCCGCGTCAAAGCCGTTGCTGACAGCTTCGATGTGTTCAAGGGCGAGATCGATGGACGCCTGCGCCACATGGACCGCCGCATCGACCGCCAGGGCGCGATGAGCGCAGCGATGCTCAACATGGCCACCAGTGCCGCCGGTATCCGCACCCAGAACCGTGTTGGTGTCGGCATCGGTTTCCAGGGCGGCGAATCGGCGCTGTCGCTGGGTTACCAGCGTGCGATCAGCGATCGCGCCACGGTCACCTTCGGCGGTGCCTTCAGCAGCGACGACAGTTCGGTCGGCGTCGGTGCTGGCTTCGGCTGGTAAGCCACTCCATTGCGCCGGCGGCCACCCACGCCGGCGCCGTACCTGCAGTGAGGGCCTGGGGGGAGGTCACGGCAATCCCGGCTGGGCCGGCCGGGAGTCGTCAAGGAATGATGGCCGCAGTGTTGGTTCGATCCATGACCCAGAAGAGGAATTCGACGTGATCAAGAAGCAGAACCTTCGCATCAATGTGCTTGCCGCCGCCGTGCTGTCGATGACGGCGGTCGGTGCCGTCCACGCCGCCGGGTTGCCGACCCGTGAACCGGTGCGCCAGGCCAGCACCGCCGAGCCGGGCACCCAGCGCATCATCGTCAAGTACCGGGCTGGTGCTGCTGCCGCCACCGACCGCTCGGCGAAGCTGTCCACCGTGCAGTCCGCACTGAGCCGTGCCAGCCTCTCCGGCGGTACGTCCCGCGCCAGCACGCTCGGCCCGCAGGTGGTCCGCAAGCTGTCTACCGGTGCGGACCTCATCCGTGTGCAGGGCCGCCTGGCGCCTGCCGAACTGCAGCGTGTGCTGAAGGAACTGAAGGCCGATCCGTCGGTGCAGTACGCCGAAGCCGACGTGAAGCTGCGCCGCACCGAACTGCGTGCCGGTGACGTGCAGCCGGCGCTGGTGCCGAACGACCCGCTGTACCAGCAGTACCAGTGGCACTACTACAACGCCACCGGTGGCATCAACGCGCCGTCGGCGTGGGATGTCTCCAAGGGCGAGGGCATCGTGGTGGCGGTGATCGACACCGGCATCCTGCCGCAGCACCCCGACCTGGTCGGCAACCTGCTGGAAGGCTACGACTTCATCAGCGATGCGGAGACCTCGCGGCGCCCGACCAACGATCGCGTGCCGGGCGCACAGGACTACGGTGACTGGGTCGAGAACGACAACGAGTGCTATGACGGCTCGCTGGCCGAGGAAAGCTCCTGGCACGGTACCCACGTGGCCGGCACTGTCGCCGAGCAGACCAACAACGGTGTCGGCATGGCCGGTGTCGCGCACAAGGCCAAGGTGTTGCCGGTCCGTGTGCTCGGCAAGTGCGGTGGCTACCTCTCCGACATCGCCGACGCCGTGACCTGGGCCTCCGGCGGCACCGTATCGGGCATCCCGGCCAACACCAATCCGGCCGAGATCATCAACATGAGCCTGGGTGGCGGTGGCGCCTGCGCCAGCACCTACCAGGATGCGATCAGCGGCGCGATCTCGCGCGGTACCACGGTGGTGGTGGCCGCCGGCAATGAAACCGACAACGCGTCCAAGTACCAGCCGGCCAGCTGCGACGGCGTGGTGACCGTCGGTGCCACCCGCATCACCGGCGGCATCACCTACTACTCCAACTACGGCACCCGCGTGGACCTGTCCGGTCCGGGCGGTGGCGGCAGCGTCGACGGCAATCCGGGCGGCTACATCTGGCAGGCTGGCTCCAACGCCGCCACCACGCCGGAGTCGGGTACGCCCAGCTACATGGGCCTGGGCGGCACCTCGATGGCGTCGCCGCATGTCGCGGCCGTCGCTGCACTGGTGCAGAGCGCGCTGATCGCCAAGGGCAAGGATCCGCTGACCCCGGCCGCGATGCGTACCCTGCTGAAGGAAACCGCGCGTCCGTTCCCGGTCGCGATCCCGGCCGCCACCCCGATCGGCACCGGTATCGTCGATGCCAAGGCCGCGCTGGCCAAGGCACTGGAAGAGCCCTGCACCGAGAACTGCGGGCCGGTGGCCACGCCGCTGACCAACAAGGCCGCGGTCGGTGGCCTGAACGGCGCCGCCGGCAGCAGCAAGCTGTACAGCTTCGAAGCCGTCGCCGGCAAGCAGCTCAGCGTGATCACCTACGGTGGTACCGGCAACGTGTCGGTGTATCTGGCCAAGGGCCGCGAGCCGAGCGCCACTGACAGCGACGCCCGCTCGACGCGTCCGGGCACCTCGGAAACGGTGCGGGTGACGGCACCGACCGCCGGCACCTACTACATCAAGGTGGTGGGCGAAGCCGCCTACAACGGTGTGAGCATTCTCGCCACGCAGTAAGTACCTTGTGTCGTAGTTGAATGGCCGAAGCCCGTCATCCTGTGTGACGGGCTTCGTCTTTTTACGAAAGGTGGCCGCAGGGCGGCGGAAATCACGGCTTAACTGCTAAAGTCGGGCCGATTGACAGGAGAGTCACGTGAACGCGCTCGCTGCAACCGTTACCGACGACGCCGAAGGCCGCATCCTGGATGCGCTGCTGGCGCGCGGCCGGCTCAAGGAAGGAGACCTGGCACGCGCGCGGCCGTTGCACGCCGAGGCCGGTGGCAGCCTGCTGGGCCTGCTGGTGCGCCTGGGCCTGGTGTCTGAACGCGACCAGGCACAGGCCAGCGCCGAGGTGCTGGGCCTGCCGCTGCTGGAAGGCAAGCAGGTGCCGGAGGCCCCGCCGCAGGCGCTGGCCGAGGGACTGCCGCTGTCGCTGCGCTTCCTGAAGCAGTTCCATGTGTGCCCGCTGGAGTTGGATGAACACGGGGTGCGGCTGTGGCTGGCCGATGCCCACGATGCCTATCCACAGCAGGCCGTGCAGTTGGCGCTTGGGGTTCCGGTGACGCCGGTGCTGGGCATGCGCGCGGAGATCGATGACCTGGTCGAGCGCTGGTTCGGCCAGGGCCGCAGCGCGATGGGCGCGATCGTGGAAACCGCGGATGGCGAGGGCGGTGCGGTCGACGATATCGAGCACCTGCGCGACCTTGCTTCGGAAGCGCCGGTGATCCGCCTGGTCAACCTGGTGATCCAGCGTGCGGTGGAGCTGCGCGCTTCGGATATCCATGTCGAACCGTTCGAGAGCCGGCTGAAGGTCCGTTACCGCGTCGATGGCGTGCTGGTGGAGGGCGAAAGCCCGCCGGCCAACCTCACCGCCGCGGTGATCAGCCGCATCAAGATCATGGCCAAGCTCAACATTGCCGAGCGCCGCCTGCCGCAGGACGGCCGCATCATGCTGCGCGTGCAGGGCAAGGAGCTGGACCTGCGCGTGAGTACCGTGCCGACCGCGCACGGCGAAAGCGTGGTGATGCGCCTGCTCGACCGCGAAACGGTGGTGTTCGATTTCCACCGGCTCGGCTTCACCGACGCTTTCCTGCCGCAGTTCCACAAGGTGCTGGAGCAGCCGCACGGCATCCTGCTGGTGACCGGCCCGACCGGCTCGGGCAAGACCACCACGCTGTACACCGCGCTGAGCCAGCTCAACACCGCCGACGTCAAGATCATCACGGTCGAGGACCCGGTCGAGTACCAGATCGAGGGCATCAACCAGATCCAGGCGAAGCCGCAGATCGGCCTGGACTTCGCCAACGCGCTGCGCAGCATCGTCCGCCAGGATCCGGACATCATCATGATCGGCGAAATGCGCGACCTGGAAACCGCGCGCATCGCCATCCAGTCGGCGCTGACCGGCCACCTGGTGCTGTCCACCCTGCACACCAACAATGCCGCCGGTGGCATCACCCGCCTGCTCGACATGGGCGTGGAAGACTACCTGCTTACCTCCACCATCAACGGCATCCTGGCGCAGCGCCTGGTACGCCGGCTGGAACCGACCCACGCCGAGCGCTACGAAGCCTCGCCGGAAGAGATCGAGCGGTTCGAACTGCGCCGCCTGCAGCCGGAAGGGCCGATCCACCTGTACCGCCCGAAGCCGTCGGCACTGGCGCCGACCGGCTATCTGGGGCGTACCACCATCATGGAATTCCTGGTGATGAACGATGCGCTGCGCCGCGCGGTGATGCGTCGCGATGGCATGGGCGAGATCGAGCGCATCGCCCGCGAGGCTGGCATGCGCACCATGTACGAGGATGGCCTGTCCAAGGCGTTGAGCGGGCAGACCACCATCGAGGAAGTACTGCGCGTGACCGAGGAAAGCTGATGCGCGCAGGACGCCGGGGCTGACATGCCGAACTATCGCTACAAGGCGCTCAATCCGCATGGCGAGGTCTTCGATGGGCAGATGGAAGCGGCCAGCGAGGCCGAGCTGATCGCGCGCCTGCAGGACCAGGGCCACCTGCCGATGGAGACGCAGCTGGCCGATGCCGGCGCGATCGGTGGCAGCAGCTGGCGCAACCTGCTGCAGCAGCGCCCGCTGCAGGGTGCTGCGTTGCTGCAGTTCACCCAGCAGCTGGCGACCCTGCTCGGTGCCGGCCAGCCGCTGGATCGCGCGCTGTCGATCCTGCTGGGCCTGCCCGAGGACGAACGATCACGCCGCGCGATCACCGACATCCGCGACGTAGTGCGCGGCGGTGCACCGCTGTCCACCGCGCTGGAACGCCAGCATGGGCTGTTCTCGCGCCTGTACGTGAACATGGTGCGCGCCGGCGAGGCCGGCGGCAGCCTGCATGAAACCCTGCAGCGCCTGGCCGACTACCTCGAGCGCAGCCGCGCGCTGCAGGGCAAGGTCATCAACGCACTGGTCTACCCGGCGATCCTGCTGGTGGTGGTCGGTGGTGCGCTGTTGTTCCTGCTCGGCTATGTGGTGCCGCAGTTCGCGCAGATGTACGAGAGCCTGGACGTGGCGCTACCGTGGTTCACCAACGCCGTGCTGCAGCTGGGCCTGTTCGTGCGCGACTGGTGGGTGCTGCTGCTGGTGGTGCCGGCGCTGGTGGTGTTGTTCTTCGAGCGCAAGGCGCGGCAACCCGCGTTCCGGCTGGCGCTGGATGGCTGGCTGCTGCAGCGGCGTGGCATCGGCCGCCTCGTCGGCGAGCTGGAAACCGCGCGGCTGGCGCGTACGCTGGGGACGCTGCTGCGCAATGGCGTGCCGCTGCTGGGTGCGCTGGGCATCGCCCGCAACGTGCTGGGCAACCGCGCACTCGCCGCCGACGTGGAAACGGCCGCCGATGAAGTGAAAAACGGTGCCGGCCTGTCGCTGGCACTGTCGCGCGGCAAGCGGTTCCCGCGCCTGGCCCTGCAGATGATCCAGGTCGGCGAGGAATCCGGCGCGCTCGATACCATGCTGCTGAAAGCCGCCGATACGTTCGAACAGGACAGCGCCCGGCGTATCGACCGCATGCTGGCGGCGATGGTGCCGGCGATCACTCTGGTGCTGGCCTCGGTGGTCGGCGCGGTGATCGTGGCCGTGCTGGTGCCGCTGTACGACCTGACCAATGCCATCGGTTGACGATGGCACTCCCTGCAACCCCGACACTCCGCAACTGAAAGGACCGTCCATGATTGCCCGTCGCCGACCGATCCGCCTTTCCTTCACCGCCGCGCGCAACCAGTCGGGCATGAGCCTGCTGGAAATCATCATCGTCATCGTGCTGATCGGCGCGGTACTGACCCTGGTCGCCAGCCGCGTGCTGGGCGGCGCCGACCGCGGCAAGGCCAACATCGCCAAGGCGCAGGTGCAGACCGTCGCGTCCAAGATCGACAACTACCAGATCGATACCGGCAAGCTGCCGGGCACGCTCAACGACCTGGTGACGGCGCCGGCCGGTGTCGGCGGCTGGCTCGGCCCGTACGCCAAGCCGGCCGACCTGAATGACCCGTGGGGCCACGCGCTGGAATACCGCGCGCCGGGCGAAGGCCAGCCGTATGAGCTGGTCAGCCTGGGCAAGGATGGCAAGGCCGGCGGCAGCAGCGTCGACGCTGACATCCGCTACCAGCCGTAACCACGCATGACGTATTTCCTGCCGCGCCGGTTGCCACGCCCGCGCCTGCACGGCAGGCGCGCGGCTGGACTGTCGCTGCTGGAAATGCTGCTGGTGATCGCCCTGATCGCGGCGATCGGCCTGATCACCGCCGCCGGCCTGTCGCGCGGGTTCGCCGGCATGCAGCTGCGCAGCGCCGGCAAGGACATCGCCAACCAGCTGCGCATGGTGCGCGCGCAGGCAATCGCCCGCGGCGAACCGCAGCGCTTCGTGATCGAACCGGCACGGCGGCGCTGGGAGGGTGCCAACCAGCGCCACGGTGAGGTGCCGGCACAGCTGCAGGTGCAGTTCGAAGGTGCCGCCCAGCTGGCCACCGCGCCGGGGCAGGGGGTGATCGAATTCCATCCCGATGGCGGCTCCAGCGGTGGCCGCATCCGGTTGCAGCGCGACGGTGCCGAATGGCGCGTCGACGTTGGCTGGCTCACCGGCGAGGTCCGCTCCGGCCCCTGGCGGGCGCAATGAAGCGGCGCGCGCGTGGCTTCACCCTGCTGGAAGTGATCATCGCCTTCGCCCTGCTGGGCCTGGCGTTGACCCTGCTGCTGGGCAGCCTGTCCGGCGGCGCAAAACAGGTACGTGATGCCGAGCTGCGCACGCGCGCGGTGCTGCATGCACAGTCGTTGCTGGCCGAGGCCGGCATCGACGCACCGCTGCAGGTGGGTAGCCAGCAGGGTGACTGGGAACAGGGGCGCTATCACTGGGAACTGCAGGTTCAGCCGTGGGTGGAGCCACGCGCCGGCAATGTCGTGCAGGCCACGTCACCGGGCACACCATGGCTGGCAGAGCTGCAATTGCAGGTGCGCTGGGGTGACAGCGAGCGCGAGCAGCTGCGCTGGCGCAGCCTGCGCCTGTTGCCGCCCGACCTGGAGAATGCTCGGTGAGGCGCCGCACCGCAGGTTTCACCCTGGTCGAAGTGATGCTGGCCACCGTGCTGCTGGCCGGCGGCCTGGCATTGGCCTTTGCCAGCGTGCGCTCGGCGATGGCGGTCAGCCAGCGCGGCGAGCAGATCGCCGCCGAGAGCGAACGCATGCGCGCGGTCGAGTCCTTGCTGCGCAGGCAGCTGGCGGGCGCGTTGCGCACCCCGCTGGAGGTTCCGGACCCCACCCGCGAACCGATCTTCTTCCAGGGGGAGGAGCAACGGATGTTGTTCGCCGCCGACCTGCCCGGATACCTCGGCCGTGGCGGCCCCTACCTGCACGCGCTGCAGGTGGACGGACGCGACGGCCGGCAGCGCCTGCTGCTGGACCTGGTACTGCTGCAGGAAGGCGAGCGCATCGCCGAGAATCCGCCGCGCCCGCCGGAGGTGCTGGTGGAGAACCTGAAGTCGGTGCAGCTGCGCTATCGCGGCATCGATGCCAGCACCGGGCAGGTGACCGACTGGCTGCCGCGCTGGGATGACACCCGCCGCCTGCCGATGCTGGTGGAAATCCAGATCGTGCCGTCCCGGGGCGCGCCGTGGCCGCCGCTGGTGGTGGCGCCACGTGCCGGTGGCAGTGGAGGCGCACGATGAGCCGTCAGCGTGGGGCGGCATTGGTGCTGGTGCTGTGGCTGATCGCGTTGATGACGGCGCTGGTCGGTGCGTTCGCGCTGAGCGCACGGGTCGAGCACCTGCAGCAGCGCGTGCTGGATGACGATGCACGCGGGCAGGAACGTGCGCGCGCCGGCCTCGAATATGCCCTGCTGCGTCTGTCAGCCGATCCGCAACGGGCGCCCTGGCGTGCCGATGGCCGTACCTACCGTTGGCAGTTCGACGACGCCAGCATCGAGATCAAGGTGCTGGACGAGAACGGCAAGATCAACCTGAACCTGGCCGATGCGGCGCTGCTGGCCGCCTTCCTCAAGGCGCTTGGCGAAGACGATGCACAGGCCCGGCAGTTGGCCGGGGCCATCATCGACTGGCGCGACGAGGACAGCCTGCTGCAGCCGGGCGGTGGCGCCGAAGCGCAGGACTACGCCGCAGCCGGATTGCCCTACGGCCCGCGCAACAAGCGGTTCGAGACCCTGGGCGAGCTGCAGCGGGTACTGGGCATGCGCGGCCCGCTGTACCGGGCGATGCTGCCTCACCTGACCCTGTACAGCCGCCAGGCACGGCCGGATCCGCAGTTCGCCAGCGCGCCGGTGCTGACCGCGCTGGGGCTGGATGCAGACATGGTGATGGCGCAGCGCGCACAGCAGGAGCGTGATGCAGATTCCGCTGGTGGCACGACAACGCTTGCCAGCAGCAGCGGCACCTATAGTATCGAGTCCGGTGCCATCGACAGCAGTGGACGCAGGTCGGTGTTGCAGGCAGTGGTACGCAGTGGCTCGGGCGGGGTTCCCGGGCGGACCTACACAGTGCTTCGCTGGGAGCAGGGAATGACAGCAAGATGACGGCGTGGCAGGACAGTCTGCGGCAGGTGCAGGGCCGGATCGGCCCGGGCGCTGGCCGTTTCCTGCGCTGGTGGCGGCAGTCGCTGCTGGCCTGGGTGCCGGTGCGCTGGCAATGGGCATTGGGCTGGGGCCAGGCACGCCTGTTGCTGCAGCACGAGGGCGACCAGCTGCAGGTCTGGCGTGAAGCCGGCGAACGCCGCGAAGCGGTGGCGCGCCTGCCGTGGCCGCTGTCGCCGTTGGACCTGGACCGCGTGCTGGAGCCTCGCCTGCGCACTCTGCCGCGGGTGTGGCTGCTGCCGGCGGCGGATGTCCTGCGGCGTAGCCTGCGCCTGCCCGCTGCAGCGGCTGACCGCCTGCGTGCCGTGGTCGGTTTCGAGATCGACCGGCAGACCCCGTTCGAATCGTCCCAGGTCAGTTATGACGTGCGTGAACTCGGCGCGGGCGGCGAAGGCCAGCTGCAGGTCGAACTGGTGGCGTGGCCATTGCGGCAACTGGAAGCATGGCGCACCGGCGTGGGCCCATGGGCCGATGCGCTGGCGGGCGTCGATGCCATCGATGCGCAGGGCAACGTGCTGCAGGTGAACCTGCTGCCGCCCCCGCAGCGCCAACTGCGGCCAGACCCGATGCGGCGCTGGAACCTGCTGCTGGCCGTGGCGGCCGTCGTGATGCTGGTACTGGCCGCGGTGCAGCTGCTCGACAACCGCCAGGCCGCGGCCGATGAGCTGCGTGCACAGGTCGAGCGCAGCGCGCGCAGTGCGCGTGGCGTGGCCAGCGAACGCGCGCAGCTGCAGGCGCTGATCGATGGCGCCGCGTTCCTGGAGAAGCAGCGCAGCCAGCGCGCCGGTACCGTCGAGATCTGGAACGAACTGACCCGGCGCCTGCCGGAAGGTACCTACCTGGAAAAGCTGGCGATCGAGAACAACAACCTGCAGCTGATCGGCCTGAGCCGCGAGGCATCGCAGCTGGTGCAGCTGCTGCAGGACGCACCGCAGTGGCGCAAGGTCAACCTGACCGGGGTGCTGCAGGCCGATGGCGCCGCCAGTGGCCGCGACCGCTTCACCATGACCGCCGAACTGCAGCCGTTGCCGGCCGCCGCACCGACCCCGGAGGCGGCCGATGCCGATGCCAAGCGCACGCCGTGACCGCTGGCTGGCGCTGGCACTGCTGCTGGCAGTGCTGGGCCTGGCCTATCTGCTGCTGGTGCACCCCTGGTTCACCCAGCCGCTGCGTGCGATCGATGCCGATGTCGCCGCCCTGCGCGAACGCGAGTCGCGCGTGCAGGCGCAGCTGCAGCAGCAGCCGCAGATCGAACAGCGCCTTCGCGCTACCCGCGAGGCACTGCAGCAGCGGCCGGGCTTCCTGCGCGAAGCCACTGCCGAAGCTGCCGCCGCTGCATTGGGCGCGCGGCTGCAGGATGCTGTGGCGATGGCCAGCCCAGGCAACCGCAGCTGCACCATCAGCAACCGCACGCCGCTGACCGACAACCGGCGCGACGCCGAGTTCGTGCGCGTCGCCATGCAGGTGCGCCTGCGCTGTGGCGTGGCCGAACTGGCCACCGTGCTGCACAGCCTGGAAACCGGCAGCCCACGCCTGTTCGTCGACAACCTCAACCTGATCGCGCAGCGCTTCCAGCAATCGCCGAACGAATCGGGGCTGGGCCTGGACGTGTCCTTCGAGCTGGCCGGCTACCTGCTGCCAGGCGCCGCCGCCGATGGCACGGTACCGGCACCCGCTGCGGCACCGGTACCGGCACCGGCACCGCCTGCGTCGCCGGCCGAGGCCGCACCTGCGCCCCACCCGGCGCCCCCGTCCGAAGGACAGGAGGTGGCCGATGAAGCTTGAGCAGATCAGCCTGCGTACCGGCTTCCTGCTGGCGCTGGCCGGTTGGGCGGCCGCCGTCTGGCTGGCGACCGGCTTCGGGCTGGGCAGCCATCTGCCGGGTGCCGGCGGTGATGCCGATGCCGCGCCATCGCTGCCATCGCTGCCGCCGCTGGCGGCCGAGCGCATGGCCAGCGCCGACAGCTACAGCGCCATCGGTGAGCGCCCGCTGTTCGCCGAAGACCGCAGGCCGCGGCCCTATCTGCTGGGTGGCAGCGAACCGGCGGCCAGCGCCGCGTTGCGCCTGACCGGTGTGCTGCTGACCGGCGATTTCGGCATGGCCACGTTCACCACCGAACAGAACCGCTCGCTGCGCCTGCGCCTCAACGGCGAAGCCGTGGATGGCTGGCAGCTGGTGGCGCTGCAGCCGCGCCAGGCCACGGTGATCGGCCCCGGTGGCAACCAGGTCCTCGAACTGGCGGTGTTCAACGGCCAGGGCGGTGAGCCGCCGACGGTGCTGCGCGGAGCAAATGGTGCACCGCCTGCAGGCGCGATTGTTGTGCCGCCCTCGGCGGGCGCTCCGCCGGCGCCGCCACCGGCCGCCGCAATCCCATCGCCGTCGCCCGCTGGCAATGCACCAGCGCCTGCGGCGGCCGCTGCAAAAACACCACCGGCCAACAACAACGGTCCCAGCGAAGCGCAGATGCAGGCCATCCGCGAACGCATCCAGGCCCGTCGCCGCCAGCTGCAGCAACAGCAGCAACAACCGTCGCCGCCCCCGGGCGATGGCACCAACCGATAGAGTGAATGCATGAACCTGCGTTTTCTTCCCTGGTCCTTTGCCCTCGCGCTGCTGGTCGGCTGCAGTACGGTGTCCGCGCCGCACGTGCAGCGCAACGGCAACCTGTCGCCCAGCGCCGACGCCGGCCAGGCGGCCGACGTCGCTGCCGATGCCGCCCGTGAAAGCCAGGGGGCACCGCAGGCGGTGATCCGTCGCGGTACCGGCACGATGATCAACCGCGAGGCCGCGCGTGCGCCGGCACCGGCGCTGCACGGTGCCAGTACCGGCGAGGCGACCTTCAACTTCGAAGGCGAATCGCTGCATGCGGTGGTCAAGGCCATCCTTGGTGACATGCTTGGCCAGAACTACGTGATCGCACCGGGCGTGCAGGGCACGGTCACCCTGGCCACGCCCAAGCCGGTCTCGCCGGCGCAGGCACTGAACCTGCTGGAGATGGTGCTGGGCTGGAACAACGCGCGCATGGTCTACAGCGGTGGGCGCTACAACATCGTCGCCGCCGACCAGGCGCTGGCCGGCACGGTCGCGCCGAGCACCGCACCGGCAGCCAGCGCGCGCGGCTTCGAAGTCCGCGTGGTCCCGCTGCAGTTCATCTCCGCCACCGAGATGAAGAAGGTGCTGGAGCCGTACGCGCGTCCCAACGCCATCGTCAACGTGGACAGCGGCCGCAACGTGATCACCCTGGGTGGTACCCGCGCCGAACTGGAAAACTACCTGCGCACCGTCGAGATCTTCGATGTCGACTGGTTGTCCGGCATGTCGGTGGGCGTGTTCCCGATCCAGTCGGGCAAGGCCGAGCAGGTCGCGGCCGACCTGGAAAAGGTGTTCGGTGAAGAGAGCAAGACGCCCAGCGCCGGCATGTTCCGTTTCCTGCCGCTGGAGAATGCCAACGCCGTGTTGGTGATCACGCCGCAGGTGCGCTACCTGGACCAGATCCAGCAGTGGCTGGATCGCATCGACACCGCTGGTGGCAGCGCCCGCCTGTTCTCCTATGAGCTGCGCTACATCAAGGCACGTGATCTGGCCGAGCGCCTCAGCGAGGCCTTCGCCAGCAGTGGCAACCGCGGCGGCTCCAGCCCGGCCTCGCTGGCACCGGGCGCCATCCCGTCGCAGCTGGGCGGTGACGGCGATCGTGGAATGGACAACGCCAACAGCAACCTGGGGTCGACGCTGGGCGGAAGCAGTGGCAGTGGCAGCAGCAATGGCAGCCTGAACCTGCCGCAGCGCCAGCCCGGCAACGTCAGTGTCAGCCTGGAAGTGGAAGGTGACCGCGTCGGCGTGTCGGCGGTGGAGGAAACCAACACCCTGCTGGTGCGCTCGACGCCGCAGGCCTGGCGCTCGATCCGCGAGGTGATCGAGAAGCTGGACGTGATGCCGCTGCAGGTGCACATCGAGGCACAGGTGGCCGAAGTGGCGCTGACCGGTGACCTGAAGTACGGCGTGAACTGGTTCTTCGACAATGCCGTGGCCGGTCGCACACTGACCGGCGCGCTCAGCGGCCTGACCCTGCCGCCGGCCGCTGCGGGTGCCTGGAATACCTTCGCGGGTGGCGTGACCGGCAATGACGGTGTGGGCTGGGCATTCACCGGCCACAACGCCGCCGCCGTGGTCAGCGCACTGGACAAGGTGACCGACCTGCGCCTGCTGCAGACGCCATCGGTGTTCGTGCGCAACAATGCCGAAGCCACGCTCAACGTCGGCGACAAGGTGCCGATCAACACCACCACGGTGAACACCGGTGTGGGCACCAGCACCTACAGCTCGGTGCAGTACATCGACACCGGCGTGATCCTCAAGGTGCGCCCGCGCGTGACCCGCGACGGCACCGTGTTCCTGGACATCGTGCAGGAAGTCAGCAGCGCCTCGGACGTGCCGGAAGCCTGCAACCCGACCGAGCGCAACTGCAACCCGCGCATTTCGACCAAGAAGCTGTCCACCGAAGCGGCGGTGCAGAGCGGCGACACCATCATGCTGGCGGGCCTGATCACCGATTCGGCCACCGACGGCAGCAGCGGCATCCCGGGGCTGAGCAAGATTCCGGTGGTCGGTGCGTTGTTCGGTCAGAAGACCCGCACCAGCCGTCGTTCGGAAGTGATCGTGCTGCTGACCCCGACCATCGTCCGCAACAGCCAGGAATCGCGCAACCTGACCGACGAGTACAGCAAGCGCTTCCGCGCGATGGAGCCGCTGAACCAGCCGCGCGCGAAGAAGTAAGGGGTTTACGGCCGGGCTGCGCCCGGCACCCGCAGAGGCCCGAGCTGGAGCAACAGCAACAGCAACAGCGGGTTTACTGAGGGAGGGCAGGGCGGTGTGGGTTGTCAGGACACGCCGTAAACCCGTCCCTGGGGGCTCGATGGCGCCATCCATGGCGCCAACGGTCCTGCCAACCCACACCGCCCCACCTCCGACAGATTCCCGCGGCTGTTGGTAGGTGTCGACCTTGGTCGACACGGTAGATCCACGCCATGCGTGGATGAATGTCTGTCAGATTTCGAAATCAGGAAATGGGGTCAGATCCGTTTTCCTCTGGAAAACGGATCTGACCCCAGCCTTTGCCGGCAGATCGCGGAGATCTGTCGAAGGCGGGGTGGGTCCGGTTGCGGGGGTGTCCGCGGCATGGATGCCGCGGCCAAGCCCCCAGGGATGGGTTTACGGCGTCCCCCGCAACCGGACCCACCCCGCCATTCCCCAGGAACCCGCTCTCGCTCTTGCTTCGGCTCTGGCCTCTGCAGGTGCCGGGTGCAACCCGGCCGATACCCTCCCGGTGCTACGCTGTGGCCACCGACAACCACGGAGGCGGGATGGGGGCGATCGTGTTGTTGCCGCTGTGCGTGGACGATGCCGCGCTCGACCGCTGCCTGGCCGCACTGGATGCCGGCACGGCGCCAGGGACCGCGGTCTGGTTGGCCGATGACGCGCAGACCGGGCCGCGCGCGCAGGCGGTGGTGGAACACTGGTTGGCGCATACGCCGCTGCAGGCCGAGTACACCCGGCGCGCGCGGCCACTGGGCGAAGTCGCCCATCTGGACGAGATGCTGCGCGCCTGCGATGGCCTGGACGTGGCCGTGCTGGCGCCGGACAGCGTGCCATCACCCGGCTGGTTGCAGCAGTTGCAGGATGCCTTCGCCCGCGATGCCGCGATCGCCACCGCAACTCCCTGGTGCAATGCCGGCGAGACCGCCGCGTGGCCACGGCTGGGCGAGATCAATCCCGAACCGCAGGACCCGGCCCTGCTGGCGCACACCTGTGCCACGTTGCCGACGCTGCACCCGGAGCTGCCATCGGCGGTCACCCACGCGGTGCTGGTGCGTGGTAACGCGCGCCGTCGTGCCGGTGGCCTGGACGTGGACAGCTATGCCGGCTGGAACGCGGCACTGGTCGACCTCAGCCTGCGCATGGCCGGCCTGGGGTGGCGCAACGTGCTGTGCGAGACCGCCTTCGTCAGCCGGGCAGGGGAGGCGATCAGTCGCGATGGCGATCTGGAGGCCCTGGCCGCGCGCTGGCCGGCCTGGGTCCCGCGGCTGGCCGATTTCCTGATGCACGACCCGCTGCACGGGCTGCGCGCCGACCTGCAGCAGCGCATGCGGCAGGCGATAATGCCGAAGGAACAGGGCGACCTGTTCGTCCCGTCCGTGCCGGAGCCCCCCGTTTGAATGTTGCCATTGCCGCCATCGTCGTTACCTACCAGAGTGGCAGCACCATCGACGCCTGCCTCTCGCGCCTGCGCCAGGCGCAGGATGTGGCCGAGATCCGGGTGATCGACAATGGTTCGCTGGATGGCACCCTGGACATCGTGCAGCGGCATGCCAGCCACGATCCGCGCGTGCGCTTCGTCGGCAACCCGGACAATCCCGGTTTCGCCGCCGCCAACAACCAGGGCGTGGCCGACTCGCACAGCCCGTGGCTGGCCTTCATCAACCCGGACCTGATGGTCGAGCCGGACACGCTGGCCGAACTGCGCTCCCGCGCCGAAGCGCTGGGCGACTGCCTGCTGGGCGTTGAACAGGTGGACGAGCATGGTCATGCCGACGAGGCGGTGCGCCGCCGCGACCCGGATTTCCTGATGATGCTGCGTTCGCCCGGAAAGGGCTCGAAGCTGGCGGTTCCGCGAGAACCGCACCAGCCGCTGCAGCGGGTCCCTGCGCTGTCCGGCGCACTGCTGATGATGCCGCGCGCGCTGTTCGACCGTATCGGTGGCTGGGACGCGGGCTATCGCCTGCACGCCGAGGACCTGGACCTGTGCCGGCGCGCACGCGAGGCCGGTGCGGTGGTGGCGATCGCCAACGACCTGCAGGTCACCCATGTGCGCGGTGTCTCCAGCCGCTCACGGCCGTTCTTCGTGGAATGGCACAAGCACAGGGGCCTGTGGCGTTACTTCCAGAAGTTCGAGGCCGGGCAGCGTTCGCTGCCGGTGCGCGCGGCGGTATGGGCTGCGATCTGGGCGCATGCGCTGATGCTGGTGCCGAGGCTGCTGCGCAGGTCGCTGTAGCGCCCAGGAGCATCCATGCATGGCGTGGATCTACCAATGCTGTTCCCCGTGAGCCGAGCGTGGCCGCAGCCACCCCGGTTCACCCTGCCGGGCGCATAATCCGCCCCATGCCTATCATCCAGTCCCTGCTCGACACCGACCTGTACAAGTTCACCATGATGCAGGCGGTGCTCCACCAGCACCCCGGCGCCCAGGTGCAGTACCGGTTCAAGTGCCGTACGCCCGGTATCGACCTGGCAAGCTACATCGACCAGATCGACGAAGAAATCGACCACCTGTGCAACCTGCGTTTCAGCGACGCAGAGCTGGACTACATGCGTGGCCTGCGCTTCGTGAAGCCGGACTTCGCCGATTTCCTCGGCCTGTTCCACCTCGACCGCAAGTACATCCAGCTGCGCGCGTCGAAGGGCGTGCCCGGTGAGATCGAACTGGACATCACCGGCCCCTGGCTGCACACCATCCTGTTCGAAGTGCCGCTGCTGGCGATCATCAACGAAGTCTGGTTCCGCAACACCACCACGGCCGATTTTGCCGAAGGCGAGCGCCGCCTGCAGGCCAAGGCTGCACTGCTGCGCGATACCCCCGGCTTCGAACAGTGCCGCATCGCCGACTACGGCAGCCGCCGCCGCTACTCGCGGGATTGGCATGCCCGTCTGCTGCCGCTGCTGCGCGACGCGCTCGGCCCGCAGCTGGTCGGTACCAGCAACGTTCACTTCGCGCGCCTGTACGGCATGACGCCGCACGGCACCATGGCCCATGAGTACCTGCAGGCGTTCCAGGCACTGGGCCCGCGCCTGCGTGATTCGCAGGTGGCGGCACTGGAATCGTGGGCGCGCGAGTATCGCGGCGATCTGGGCATCGCGCTGTCCGACGTGGTCGGCCTGGACGCGTTCCTGCGCGACTTCGACATGTACTTCTGCAAGCTGTTCGACGGCGTGCGCCATGACTCCGGCGATCCGTTCGACTGGGGCGACCGCATGCTGGCGCATTTCCAGCAGCGCCGGGTCGATCCGCGCAGCAAGGTGCTGGTGTTCAGCGATGGGCTCGACATCGCCAAGGTGATGCGCCTGTACGATTACTTCCGCGGTCGCTGCCAGGTCGCGTTCGGCGTCGGCACCCACCTGACCAATGATCTGGGCCCGACGCCGCTCAACATCGTCATCAAGATGGTCCGCTGCAACGGCCAGCCGGTGGCCAAGCTCAGCGATTCGCCGGGCAAGAGCATGTGCGACGACCCGGGTTACCTGGCCTACCTGCGCCAGGTCTTCGAGTTGCCGCAGCCGGAGTAAGACCGGCCTGCAGGGCTTACAGGTAGTCGACGACCACCAGGTAAGCGCCCTGCAGCGGCTGCTGCTTCGAAGCCTGCACGCTGTAGCGCTCGGAGAAGGCGATATCGCCGGCACGCATCGCGCTGGCCGACACCGACAGCTTCTGGCCCTGGCGCTTGCCATCGCGCAGCGTCGCGGCCTGGCCATCGGCCAGCGCCGTCACGGCCACCGTAGAGCCCTTGGCCGACGGCGGGCAGGCCGCCAGGCTCAGCTCACCCTGGGACAGGTTCGTCGTGCAGCCCGGCTCGGCGATGCGGCCGCTGAAACGGATGCTGCCGCTGCTGGCCTGGGCCAGCGCGCTGACGGACATCAGGGCCACGCACAGCAGAATGGAATTCCTCATGACACGTTCTCTGGTTCGGTGTGTCCTAGTTAGCGACAGGTTCGATCCGCCTTTAATAGGACAAATCCGAATCTGCTAGGGCCATCACCAAGAAAGAGTGATGCGCATCAAATAAGCTGATTTCCACCTGAAAAAGGCCTGTTTTCGCGCCTGCCGAACGCGCCGCTCAACGCGTCATCCACGGTCGTCTGTGACCTGGCCGCCCCACCGTCAAATCCTCCACGCGCCTCTGACCCCGATTCCGACTACCACGTCACATTTGTGGCGTCAATGAATTGGCGTTCAGAAAAATAATGAGACTTTCATCACAGTTGTGCATATACTTGCGTCACGGATTCAGGGGAAGGTATGTCCGAGTCCGGCCACAGGTGAGACGCAAGGATGGGTCTTGTTAGCCCGGCAGTGCTCCTTGCTTCCTCCTCTACTTCTCATCTCTTCAGTAGGGTTAGGTAAAAGCGAATGCACAAGATCAATCTCATTGCCGCTGTGATGCTGGCCGCCGCTCCGCTGGCCGCCAACGCCGCCGACGGCACCATCACCTTCAATGGCAAGGTGACCGACAAGACCTGCACCATCTCGACCCCGGGCGGCAAGGACTTCGCCGTCAACCTGCCGACCGTGTCCAAGAACACCCTGGCCACCGCCGGTGCCGTTGCGGGCCGTACCCCGTTCGCCATCAACCTGACCAAGTGCAGCGCCGGCAACGTCGCCACCTACTTCGAGCCGGGTTCGACCGTCGACTTCAACAGCGGCCGCCTGGTCAACCAGGCCTCGGCCAACGCTGCCACCAACGTGCAGCTGCAGCTGCTGGGCTCGAACAACCAGTTCCTGCCGATCAAGGCTGCCGGCGCTGGCCTGGCCCAGACCAACTCGCAGTGGGTCACCGTCGGCACCGATGGCTCGGCCGACCTGAACTACTACGCTGAGTACTACGCCACTGCCGCCGCCACCCCGGGCGACGTCACCAGCAGCGTCAAGTACACGATCATCTACAACTGATCGTAGCCGTACCCGCATTGGCCGGCGTACGCGCCGGCCAGTGCTCCGCGGCCCCTGGCCACACCCCTCGAGCGTAGTACTTCCGATGAAAGCACTCTTTCCCCGGGCGCTGCTGCTGGCAGCGTTCACGCTGCCCTTCTGCCAGAACGCACTGGCCGGCGTGGTGGTCAATGGCACGCGGGTGATCTACCCGGCACAGGCACGCGAAGTCACCGTGCAGGTCGACAACGTGGGCGATTCGCCCGCACTGGTCCAGGCCTGGATCGACAGCGGCGACGCCAACCAGACCGCCGATACCAGCGATGCACCGTTCGTGCTGACGCCGCCGATCGCGCGCGTCGAGCCGGGCCGCAGCCAGGCGCTGCGCCTGATTTTCTCCGGCGCACAGCTGCCGACCGATCGCGAGACGGTGTTCTGGCTCAACGTGCTGGACGTGCCGCCGTCGCCGGACAACGCCGACAGTGGCGAACAGAATTACCTGCAGGTTGCGTTCCGTTCGCGCCTGAAGCTTTTCTACCGGCCGCAGGGCCTGAAGGGCGTCGCCAACGACGCACCGGCTGCGCTGCGCTGGACCCGCACTGGCGACCGCCTGCGGGTGGAAAACCCGAGCCCCTTCCACGTCACTCTGGCCGAAGTGCATGCCGTGACCGGCAGCAGTGAAAAGGCCGTCGAGGACAAGGGCGCGATGGTCGCGCCGAAGCAGAGCCTGGAGTTCGCCGCACCGGCGGGCACCGACCAGGTCCGCTTCATCACCATCAACGACTACGGCGGCCGGGTCGAGCACACCGTCCGCCTCGGCAGCACCGGGGGCTGAACGCGCCGCGCGGGCCATGGGCCTGCGCATCCCGCCACCGCCGCCGTGCGGCGAATTGAAGGAATGTCAGTGTGATCGGAAACAGATTGACATTGTCGATCCATCAGGCGCTTTGCCTGTTGGTTGTTGGTGCAGCCTGCCCAGGATGGGCGCTGGCTGCGCCGGCCAATCTCGGCGAACAGGCGCTGATGGCGCAGAGTGGTGCGGCCAATGCACGTGCACCGGAATCGGCCCAGTTCAATTCCAGCTTCCTGTCGGGCCAGGCCAAGCAGGTCGACCTGGCGGCCTTCAGCAACGGCAACCCGATGGTGGCCGGCAGCTACCGCGTCGATGTCTACGTCAACGGTGCCTGGCAGGGCCGTCGTGACCTGCAGTTCAAGGCCGATGCACAGGGCCATGTCGACGCCTGCCTGCCGCTGCCGATGCTGGAAGAAATGGGCGTGGACAGCGAGGCCGTGCTGCTGCAGCAGGACCCGACGCTGCCGACCGACAAGACCAGCTGCGTGCCGGTGCAACAGCGCATGGCCAATGCCTATGGTGTCTACGACAGCGGCAACCTGCGCTACGACCTCAGCATCCCGCAGGTGTTCCTGCGTCGTGAGGCGCGCGGCTACGTCAACCCGGCGCTGTGGGACCGCGGCATCAATGCCGGTTTCGTCGGCTACAGCTTCAATGCCATCGACAGCAACAGCCGTGTCGAAGGTGGCCAGCGCAACCGCAGTGCCTATCTCGGCCTCAACGCCGGCCTGAACCTGGGTGGCTGGCAGTTCCGCCACGACTCCAACCTGACCTGGTCCGAGGGCGATGGCCGCCATTGGCAGAGCATCGCCACCTACGCACAGCGCGGCATCCCGCAGGTGCGCGGCATGCTCACCATCGGTGAGGCCTACACCACGGGCGAACTGTTCGATTCGATCGGCTACCGTGGTGCCAGCCTGGCCAGCGACGACCGCATGCTGCCCGACTCGCTGCGCGGTTACGCGCCGGTCGTCCGCGGCATTGCCGAAACCAACGCGCGCATCGAAGTGCGCCAGAACCAGCAGCTGATCTACTCCTCCACCGTATCGCCGGGCAGCTTCGTCATCGACGACCTGTACCCGACCGGCTACGGCGGCGACCTGGAAGTGAGCGTGATCGAGGCCGACGGCCGCCGTCGCGAATTCAAGGTGCCGTTCGGTTCGGTGCCGCAGATGCTGCGCGAAGGCGTGTCGCGTTACGCGCTGACCGCCGGCCAGGTGCGCAACAAGCTGCTGGCCGATGAGCCGTGGCTGGTGCAGGGCACCTACCAGCGCGGCATCGGCAACCAGTTGACCCTGTACGGCGGCAGTGCGCTGAGCGAAGGCTACCTGTCGCTGCTGTACGGCGTGGGCCTGTCCACGCGCATCGGTGCTTTCGCCGCCGACGTCACCCACGCTAGGACCTCGTTCGACCACTACGGCAGCCACACCGGCGCCAGTGTGCGGCTGAGCTACAGCAACATGATCGGCGAGACCGGCACCAACCTGACCCTGGCCGCCTACCGCTATTCGACGGAAGGCTTCTACAGCCTGCAGGACGCGCTGTATGGCCGTGATTCGGACAAGCGCGGCATCGACCCGACCACCCGTGGCCGTCAGCGCAGCCAGTTCCAGGTAACGCTGAACCAGCCACTGGGCCGTCGTGGCGGTGCGCTGTACGTGACCGGTTCGGTGCGTGACTTCTACGATCGTTCCGGCACCTCCAAGCAGTACCAGGTCGGCTACAACAACGCCTGGCGTTCGGTGAACTACGGCTTCTCGGCGCTGCGCACCGAAGAAGGCGTCCTCGGCCGTTCGGACACCCAGTACCTGCTGTCGATGAGCGTGCCGCTGGGCCGTGGTACCCACCCGGTGTCGTTCAGTGCCGATCTGGGCGTGCGCGACCGCGGTGGCTACGACAACAGCCGCGTCGGCATCACCGGTTCGGCCGGCGTCGACAACAACTTCAGCTACGGCGCAGCCCTGTCCGATTCCCGAGAAGGTGGCACCACCGCGATCGCCAATGCCGAATACCGCAGCCGCTACTCCGCGTTGAACGCTACCTACAGCCACTCGCGTGATTTCCGCCAGGCCTCGGTCGGCGCCAACGGCAGCGTGGTCGTGCATCCGGGCGGCTTTACCTTCACCCCGCAGCGTGGCGACACCATGGTGCTGGTCGAAGCACCCGGCGCACGCGATGCGATCGTCAGCAACGCCCCGGGTCTGCGCGTCGATGGCCGTGGCTACGCGGTGGTGCCGTACGTATCGCCGTACCGCCTCAACACCGTCACCCTCGACCCGCAGGGCATGGCCCACGACGTCGAGCTGGAAAGCACCAGCCAGTCGATCGCGCCGTTCGCCGGCGCCATCAGCTACCTGCGCTTCGACACCCGCAAGGGCAACGCGCTGCTGATCCAGGTCCGCAACCCCGATGGCCGCAGCATGCCGTTCGGTGCGCAGGTCAAGGATGAGCAGGGCCAGCCGGTGGGCATGGTCAGCCAGGGCGGCCGCCTGTACGTGCGCAGTGAAAAGAACCAGGGCCGCCTGCTGGTGGAGTGGGGCGCCGGTGCCGATCAGCGCTGCACGATCGACTACCAGGTTCCGGCGGGCGCCGATGCGTCCAAGACCGGCTTCATCCCGCTGGAGGCAACATGCCGATGATCTCTTCCCGTGGCCGCAAGGCACTGACAGCCCTTGCACTGCTGGGCGGCGTGCTGCTGGCACAGCAGGCCAGCGCGTCGTGCCGCATCCAGTCCAGCTGGTTCACCGCGCAGGACGTGACCATGGACATGGGCCAGATCGTGATCCTGCCCAGCACGCCGGTCGGTGGCGTGATCAAGGAAATCAGCGAATCGATCACCCAGCAGAACAGCGTTGCGCGCTGCGACTGGTCCGGTGGTCGTTCCATTGGTGAGTACGTCAACGCAGCGCAGCGGCGGCCAGTCGCCGGTTTCTCCAATGTGTATGAAACCGACGTCCCGGGCGTGGGCATCCGCCTGTTCCGCGATTCCGGCGCCATCCAGACCTACTATCCGCACTCCATCAACTTTGCCGGCAACGCCACCATCTCGCTGATCGGCGGCACTTTCCGCATCCAGCTGATCAAGACCGCTGCGCAGACCGGCTCCGGCGTGATCGCGCCGAACGGCCGCTTCACTACCTACTACTTCGACGGTGATGGTGCCAGTCGTCCGGTGCTGACCTCGACCTTCAAGGGCTCGGGCACCACCGTGGTCAGCCCGACCTGCGAAGTGCAGGCCGGCAGCCGCAACATCGCCGTTGATTTCGGCAGCGTGCCCAACACCACCTTCACCGGTGTTGGTTCGCGTGCGGTAGATCGTGACTTCGAGATCCGCCTGAACTGCCAGGGCAGCAACGTCGCCGCCTATCAGAGCAAGATCGGCATCCGCCTCGATGCCGACCAGGACAGCTCGAACATGCCGGGCGTGCTGAAGCTCAGCGCGGCCAGCAACAGTGCCACCCGCATCGGTATCCAGATGGTCCAGCGCGATGGCAGCACCGAGCGTGAAGTGCGCTTCGGCCAGACCATCAACGTCGGCACCACGGCGCCGGGTACCAGCGTCATGGCGCTGCCGCTGCGCGCGCGCTACGTGCAGACCCAGGCCGGTACGGTCGGCGCCGGTGTCGCGAACGGCCAGGCCACGTTCACCATCCAGTACGAGTAAGCCGGCTCCAGGCCACGCCCCTGCTGCGTTCCACCGCAACGTCGCCCGTTCCACGGGCGGCGTTGACTGCGTCTTGATCCTGCAACGATGAAGATCGATGCCACGACGCGCATGCAGACGCCTTAGTGTGATGAATGTCGCGAATTTGGAGTTTCCTCATGAGGTGACCGTCTCCTGCCTGCGGGTATTGGACGGCAACGCCGAAAGGATCCAGACGTGGCTACTGCTGTTTGCCCCCTTCCGCGCCGGCCTTCGGAAGCGCTCCGGTGAAGGTCCTGTCGGTATTCGGCACGCGACCGGAAGCCATCAAGATGGGGCCCCTGGTGCGCGCCCTGGCACAGGCTGCGGATATCGAATCGGTGGTCTGCATCACCGGGCAGCACCGCGCGATGCTCGACCAGGTAATGTCGCTGTTCGAGATCACCGCCGACCATGACCTGGATGTCATGGTGCCCAACCAGACCCTCAATGGCCTGTGCTCCAGGCTGTTCGAGCGGCTTGACGCGCTCTACACGCAGGTCCGCCCCGACTACGTGCTGGTGCATGGCGATACCACCACGGCGATGACCGCGGCCCTGGCCGCGTTCCACCACCGCATCCCGATCGGCCATGTCGAGGCCGGCCTGCGCACCGGCGACATCAACCGGCCGTGGCCGGAGGAGATGAACCGGCGGGTGGTCGATGTGGTTGGCCATCAGCTGTATGCACCCACCCCAGGCTCGCGCGCCAACCTGGCCCGTGAGCATCTGGGCGGGCAGATCCTGGTCACCGGCAACACCGTCATCGATGCCCTGCAGCAGACCGTGCAGCGGCTGGATGCCGATCCGGCATTGCGCGCGCAGGCCGACCAACCCTTCCACATGCTCGACCCCGCGCGCCGCCTGCTGCTGGTCACCGGCCATCGTCGCGAGAGCTTCGGCCAGGGCTTCGAGGACATCTGCCGTGCGCTGGCTGAGCTGGCGCGGCGGCCGGACCTGCAGGTGCTGTACCCGGTGCACCTCAACCCGAACGTGCAGGGCCCGGTCAACGCCCACCTCGGCCACCTCGACAACGTGCACCTGGTGCCACCGCAGGATTACCTGCGCTTCGTGCGCCTGATGCAGCGCGCCGACGTCATCCTCACCGACTCCGGTGGCGTGCAGGAAGAAGCGCCGGCCCTGGCCAAACCGGTGCTGGTGATGCGCGACGTCACCGAACGGCCGGAGGCGGTCGAGGCCGGTGTGGTGACGCTGGTGGGTACCACGCCCTCGCGCATCGTCGATGCGGTCAACGCGGTATTGGCACACCCCCCGCAGCCAACCCGCTTCGATCCCGACGCCAGCCCCTACGGCGATGGCCGCGCCAGCGCCCGCATCGTCGCCGCCCTGCGTGGTGCGCCCCTTCCCGAATTCTCGCCCGGTCTCCGCAGTGGCGGTGCCGCCCACCTCCATCCGCATGAAGTGACGCCATGACCCAGACCGGCCGCTCTCCCCTGTTTGCTTCCGCTGCCGCGTTCGTCCTGTCGGGCGCGGTCGGCACTGCCCATGCCGCCGACAGCGTCGCTGGCCAGTTCGCCGAATGGAGCGGCGACAGCACGGTGAACCGGCAGATGACCCTGCGCGAACTCGGCTTCCGCCAGCCGCTGGTGCTGAGCGGGCAGGAGAGCCAGCGCGAGATCTACCTGCCGGTGCCGGCCGGCGTGGCCACCCGCGATGCGCAGCTGCAACTGGACGGGCGCTATGTGCGCGGCCACGCCGGGCGCACCTCGGGCTTGTGGTCGGTCGATGGCGATCCGATCGCCGCGCGTTCGATCACCGACGCGCAGGGCGACGCCAGCCAGCTGCTGGCCATCGATGGCGAACCCCGCCAGAACGGCTTCGTGCGGGTCGGCGTCGGCTGGTGGTCGATCGTGTCCGACTACCAGTGTGCCGACCAGAGCGCACCGGCCAACGTGCTGCGGCTGTCGCCGGACTCGCGCTTCAGCTACCGCTTCGACGGGCGTGCCGTGGATACCGTGGCCAAGGCCTGGGGCGCCCTGCCACCGCAGGTGCGCCTGCTGGTGGATGGCAAGGCGCTGCAGGCGCCAACCTATGATGCCGCCTGGCGCATCGGTACCGCGTTGCAGGCCGGCGGCAAGCAGGTGCAGGTGGTGGCGCTGCCCAAGGTCGGTGACAGTGTCGACCTGGCCGGCATCAGCATCCCGGCCAGCCTGCAGGGCGTGCCGGCTTATGCCGCGCTGGCTGCGGGCGAGCGTGCGCATGCGATCAAGGACCTGGCCGAAGTCGGCGCGCTGCTGTCGCTGCGTGACAGTGGGCCGTTGGCGGCCGATGTGATGATCGGCAGTGACGCACTGCGTGCCGGCGTACGCGCGGCGCTGGATGCGCTGGCCGCCCAGGTCGGCGCCGCGGGTGCCGATGCGGGCACGGCCTTCAGCGCCTGGCGCAGCGCGGACATGGGCGGGCTGGAAAAGCCCGCCGCCAACGCCTCGGTGAGCGTGATCGCCGTTGCCGGCCGTCCGACGCTGCTGGTCGACCCGGCGGCGGCAGGCAAGGTCGCCGGGTTGTTCGCCGAACAGTGGCGCAGCTACGCGCTGGGCCGCAGCCTGCAGGTCAGCGCAGCAGGCACGCCCAGACTGGACGGTGACCAGGTGCTGCTGAGCCGGCTCGGCAACATCGCCGGCACGATGGAGGTGGTGACCCGCGCCGATCGCAGCGCCAGCTTCGACCTCGGCGCGCTGTCGGCCGATGGGCGCCTGCCCGAGGAAGTGGTGATCGATGTCTCGGCGGCCCCCAACGCGGCCGGGCAGGGCGCGGTGGCGACCCTCTACTTCAACGATTACCTGCTGGGTGGCAAGGTGTTGTCGGCCAACGGCCAGCCGCAACGGCTGGTGGCCAAGGTGCCGGCCTACGCCCTGTCGGCGCGCAACGAGATCCGTGTCAGCTTCCTGCGCCAGCCGGCACGGCCGTACTGCCACGATCCGGCCACCGGCTACCCGGTCTCGATCCTGCCCAGCAGCCACCTGACCCTGGCCAAGCGTTCGCTGGGCAGTGACTTCGTTGGTGCCAGCAGCCAGTTGTCGCGCGGCAACCAGGTGTTCGTGCCCGGCACCTGGCTGCAGGATGCGCCGGCCTCGCTGGGCAAGGTCATCGCGGTGGCCAGTGCAGTGGGCGCCTCGCCGGAAGCGTCGGAACTGAAGGTGGTCGACGCCGGTGCCGCGGTCAGCCCGGGCGCACCGTGGCTGGCCTTCGGCGTGGTACCGGCCGGTGTCGATGTGGCCGGCCTGAAGGATGGCCACCTGCTGATCGGCGGCACGCCGCAGCCGCTGCTGGATGTCAGCGGGCTGGATCGTGCTGCCGTGGTGCAGGTGGGGTCGTCCGGCGGCCAGCTGGGCGTGCTCTACAGCGACCTCGGTGCGCAGGCACCGTCGTTCGGCGCGCCGTTCCGGCTGCTGCGGGGCGATCTTGCCGTGCTCGACGGCAGTGATGCCGTGCGCGAATTCGACCGCCAGGATCCCTATGGCACGCGTATCGCGCAGGACGGCAATCCGCAATCGAAGTGGGAACGGCACATGGTGTGGTTGCTGCTGCTGGTCGGCGTGATCGTGTTCGCGCTGCTGGCCGCCCGCGTTACCCAGGTGCGCCGCCGCAAGTCCGCCAACGCAGGGCACTGATCCATCGTGGACGGTCTGTTCTGGAACATCCAGCTGGCCAACTACTACGCCGCCCTGGAAGCCACGGCGGCGGCGGTGGCCGTGCTGATCCTGATATCCAGCCTCGATGACCTGTTCATCGATGTCTGGTACTGGGTACGCGAGAGCTGGCGCGCGCTGACGATCAAGCGCCGCGATGCGTACCGGCCGCTGACCCAGGACGACCTGCTGCAGCGGCCGGAACAGCCGCTGGCGATCATGGTGCCGGCGTGGATGGAGTACGACGTCATCGCGCAGATGGTGGAGAACATGATCAACGTACTCGACTACCGCGAGTACGTCGTGTTCGTCGGCACCTATCCCAACGACCAGCAGACCATCGACGAAGTCGAACGCATGCGCCGCCGCTACAAGCGCCTGCGCCGCGTGGAGGTGCCGCACGACGGGCCGACCAGCAAGGCCGACTGCCTGAACTGGCTGATCCTGGCGATCTTCGACTACGAGAAGCGGCACGACATCGAGTTCGCCGGCGTGATCCTGCACGACAGCGAGGACGTGCTGCACCCGATGGAACTGCGCTTCTACAACTACCTGCTGCCGCGCAAGGACATGATCCAGCTGCCGGTCACCTCGCTGGACCGCGAGTGGTACGAGCTGGTGGCGGGTGTCTACATGGACGAGTTCGCCGAATGGCACGCCAAGGATCTGGTGGTGCGTGAAAGTGTTTCCGGCATGGTGCCGTCGGCGGGCGTCGGCACCTGCTTCTCGCGGCGCGCGCTGCTGGCACTGAGCGCGCAGACCGACAACCAGCCCTTCAACACCGACAGCCTCACCGAGGATTACGACGTTGGTGCGCGGCTGGCAGCGATGGGCATGCAGTCGATCTTCGCGCGCTTCCCGGTGCAGTTCCGCGTGCGTCGCCCGTCATGGTTCGGCTGGGGGCCGGTACGCGAGCGCACCCAGCAGATGGCGCTGTGCGTGCGCGAATACTTCCCCGACAACTTCCGTGCCTCGTACCGGCAGAAGGCGCGCTGGGTGCTGGGCATCGGCCTGCAGAGCTGGGAGTCGCTGGGCTGGCGCGGCTCGCTGGCCACCAAGTACCTGCTGGCGCGCGACCGCAAGGGCATCATCACCTCGTTCGTCAGCATCATCGCCTACCTCATCTTCCTGCAGCTGCTGCTGTTCTGGGTGCTGAAGATGACCGGGGTATGGACGATGCAGTTCCCCAGCGTGTTCCAGGCCGGTACCTGGCAGATGAACGTGGCGCTGCTGACCACGGCGGCGCTGGCGACCCGGGTCGTGCAGCGCTTCTACTTCGTCAACCGGCTGTATGGCTGGGAGCATGCGTTGATGTCGATCCCGCGCATGGTGGTCGGCAACATGATCAATTTCATGGCCACGGCACGCGCGTGGAAGGTGTTCCTGGCCTACCTGCTGTTCGGCAAGCGCATGGTCTGGGACAAGACCATGCATGACTTCCCGGATGCCGCACAGCTGGTGCAGACCCGCAAGCAGCTGGGCGAGCTGTTGACCACCTGGCAGGCGGTGGAACCGGAACGGCTGCAGCAGGCGCTGGACCAGCAGCATGCCGGCCGGCAGCAGCCACTGGGCCGCATCCTGCTCACCCAGGGCTGGCTGGATGATGAAACGCTGGCCGAGGCGATCGCCTTCCAGGGCGACCTGCAACGCGCAGTGATCGACGTGGACTACCTGCGCGCGTGCCAGTTCGCGGTCAGTGCCGATGCCTGCGTGCAATGGCGCATGTTGCCGCTGCCACCGCGCCAGCAAGGCACCCTGCGGCTGGCCGTGGCCAGCCCATTGCCCGAAGAGGCGCTGGCACTGCTGAAGCAGGAAACCCGCAGCGAGCACATTGAGCAGAGCATCGCCCGCGAAAGCGAGATCAACGCGGGCCTGCGCATGATCGGTGGCGACCGGCAGTGGCACCTGGACAACGTGCCACTGCTGGGCGACCTGCTGGTGGAAATGCGCCTGATCGACCACGCGCGCTTCGAGATCGCGCTGGACGCGTACAAGCCGCAGCGCGATGGCCGCATTGGCGATTACCTGGTCAAGCAGGGCATCACCACCGAAGACGCGGTGGCCCAGGCCATGCAGGAACAGCGCCGGCGTGCGGCCGCGCTGCAGTCGCCGCCTCCCGGAGCCTTGCCGGCATGAAGACCACGCTGCTGTCCACCGTCATTGCCGTGGCACTGGCCAGCGCCGCCGCGCCGGTGCTGGCACAGGCCGATGCAGCACTGCCCTTGTCCGGTGCGGCCTACCGCATCGCCGAGCAGGCGTTTGCTGCCTATGAGCGCGGCGACTACCCGGCGGCTTACCAGCAGTCCACGGAAGCGATCCGGCTGCGCCCGGACGTGGTGCGGCTGCGCCTGCTGCAGATCTATGCGCTGCAGAAACTGGGGCGGGGTGCCGAGGCGCAGCGGCAGGCACGTCGTGCACTGGATGCGGGGTTGAAGGATCCGGCGTTGCCGGCGCTGGCGGCTGCCACCGCTGCACGCAGCGCGGCGACTGGCGGCGAAGGTGCGCGCACGACATCCCCATCGCGTCTGGTCGGCAGTGCCGCAGACCGCAGCAGGCAGCAGGCCTACGCGCTGGCCACCGAAGCCTACGCGGCCTATGACGCGGGGCGGATGGGAGAAGCGGCCGGCAAGGCCGAACAGGCCTTCCGGCAGCAGCCGACGCAGGGTGCCTGGGCGTTGCTGTGGGTGGCCGCGCTGGAGGCACAGCAGCAGCCCGAACAGGCCGACGCCGCCATTGCCACCGCACTGCAGCTGGGCGCGCCGAATGCCGAGGCACTGCTGGCCCGGCGCGTGGCGCTGGATCGCCAGCGCGCGCTGCTGCAGGCGCAGCAGGCGTATCGGTCGCTGTCCATGCAGGATGATGCCGCGGCCGTTGCGCAGGCACGTGCCGCCGTCGAGCTGGCACCGGAGGTGGCCACGTACCGGTTGCTGCTGATTACCGCGCAGCTGCAGCAGGGGCAGCTGGCCGACGCCGAGCGCAGTGCCGACCAGGCGTTGCAGGCCGACGGCCAGGATCTCAATGCACGGGTGATGCGCGGCTACCTGCGCCAGCGCCAGGGCAATACCGTGCTCGCCAATGAGGACTTCGACACCGCACTCGCTGCGCCGGGGTCAACAACGCAGCAGCGCAACGTGCGCCTGCTGGCGGTGGATGCGGCGCTGGCCAGTGCCGACCGCACGCGCGCCGCGGCGCTGCTGGCACCACTGCAGTCGGCATTGCCAACGGATGCGGGCGATGCACGCGCGCAGCAGCTGTTGCAGCAGGGCATCGAACAACGCGGCCGGGCGATCCGCTCCAGTCGCGCGCTCCCCCGCATCAGCGCACAGACCTACCCGGCGCCGTTCCAGCACTGCCAGTCAGGCGGCACAGGCAATGTCTGCGAGCTGATGCCGGCCGATCTGCAGGGCGATGGCGGTGCCGCGCAGCGTGCCTACGCTGCCTACGCGCGCCAGGACTATGCTGAGGCCATCGGTGAGGCGCGGCAGGCTGTGCAGCGCGCGCCGGACGACGCGAAGCTGCAGGGCCTGCTGACCACCACGCTGGCGTCGGGCAACCGCGCCCAGCAGGACGAAGCACGGCAGCGCCTGGATGCGGCGCTGGCACAGCGCCCTGACGATGCGGAGGCGCTGATGCAGCGCGGCTACCTCAACCAGAAGGCGCACGAACCGGCGCAGGCACTGGCCGACTTCCGTGCCGCCGAGGCCACCGGCAAGGCACCGAAGAGTGTGGTCCTCGACCAGGCGTACGCGAGTGCGGCCAACGGCGATCATCCACAGGCGGTGTCACTGCTGCGCAGCGCCGTCGACCGCGCCGACGCCGGTGAGCTGCCGCTGGATGAGCGCCAGCGCTACAACGTGCGCAATGCCATCGCCAACTATTCGCGCGAGTGGGGCGTGATCGCCTCGGCCGGTTTCCGGGGGGCGCGCCAGGCCGCGACCAATGTCGGCGGCGCGGCGATCAGCACGCCGGGTGATTCGGTGTTCAGTACGCTGGAGGCGTTCTGGCGGCCCCCGGCCTTCAACGACCAGCACGGCACGCTGGAACTCTATGCACGCCTGCTCAACACCCTGTACGACCAGGGCGGCACCTACGAATCGATCCGCGCGGTGGATCCGTGCACTGGTGAATCGACCCCGGATGCACGCGCACGCGCTGAACGTCTCAGCCATTCGCGCTCCACCACCGGCTGGCCGTCCACCATCGCCTCGTTCGGCATGCGCTACGCCTTCGGCCAGACCGGCCTGAGCGCCGGCATCGAGCGCCGCCAGTTCCTCGGCAGCGCCACCCGCACGGGCGATGTCTATCCCGCAGCGGCGGCCGTGCAATGCAGCCTGCAGCTGGCCCTGAACCCACCACTGGAAGCCAGCACACTGGCCCGCTACCGCTTGGCCAGTGGTTCCGGCGGCTGGATGTCCTACCTGACCTACGGCTATTGCCACGGCACCGACCTGCGCACCGACGTGAACCAGTGGTGGATGGTCAGCGGCTACGCGCAGGGCGGCTACACCTGGGACGACAACAGCGCCCACTTCACCCTCGACGCGCTCGATGCCAACGGTACGCCCGTGCGGCGGATCGGCGATGCCAACGGGCGCCTGCATCGCGAGCAGTGGTTCGCTGCCGGTGAACTGCGTGTTGGCCGCAGCTTCCGCTTTGGTGCCGGGCAGACCCACTGGGTGGTCACGCCGTACGTGGTGGTGGGGGCGGACTGGCTCGACCAGCGCTCGCGCGTGCGCGACATCCGTTACCCGCTGTTCCCGGCGCAGTCGTTCGCGCTCAACGATACGCAGCGCAGCTGGTCCCTTGGCGCGGGCCCGGGCGTGGGCGTGCGCTACTGGTTCCGCGAGGACCACTACAACACACCGCGCTCCTACCTGGACCTGACCGTGCAGTATCGCTTCGCGATCGGCGGCGGTGATACGCAGCGCGCCAAGGGCCTGTTCGCCACCGCCATCCTCTACTACTGAGGCACGCCCCAACGTCGTCGCAGCGCCGCGGCCTGCGGCGTGTCCTGGGTCAGCCACGGCTCCAGTGCATAGACCAGCACGTGCTGCGCACCGCTGTCGCGTGCCCACGCCAGCTGCCGCTGGATGCGCGCGGCATCGGCGGTCTCGCCCTTGAACGCGCTGCCGTCGGCGGCGCTGCCGGGCAGTTCGCGGAACAGTTCGACGATCGCATCGAAGCCGATGCCGTGCGCGTGGAAATGATCGAGCAGCGGTTGCAGCTGCTGCACGTTGCCGGCGCCGGCAACCCCCACGCCGTCCTGCACCATTGGCCGCAGCGCGGCCTGTGCCAGCACTGCCTGCCACAGCGTGACCAGGTTGCCGTCGGTCTGCAGGCGGCTGAAGTAGCAGGACATCGCGCAGTCGCCCCCGCGTGCACTGGCGGCCTGCACCAGGCCGTGCAACCACCGTGCCAGCCACTGCTGGCGTGCCGGATCGGCCCAGTGGTACTGCTCCAATTCGTAGGGCAGGTACCAGCCCCCGAAGGCGGGTTGCTGCGCCCAGGGCGCCTGTGCCAACCACTGGCGTGCCTGCGCCAGGCTGTCGGCCAGGAAGGCCTGCAGCGTGGCATCGTCGGCACCAATGGCCTGCCACCAGCGTTGCTGGAAGGGCAGGCCGACGCGGATGCGGAGGTTGTTCTCGCTGGCGGCGGTGAACAGCTGCTGCAGGCTGCTGTCCGGCAAAGACCAGTCGCCATCGCTGCCGCCGACGATGCCGGTCCACTGCAGTACCAGCTGCCGGCAGCCCAGCGTATGCGCCAGCTTCAACGAGCGCTGCCAGTCGGTCAGGCCCCACTGCAGGTGGCTGCGCCAGGGCTGCAGGAAGGTGCCATCCACCTGCACCGGCAGCGAACAGCCGGGCAGGGTGGCGAGCGCGCCGGCGAGCGGTGCCAGCATTGCCGCGCGCAGCAAACGGCGGCGCAACGGCGAAGACGGATCAGCGGGAAGGACAGGCGGAACCATGCTTGCATCATCCCAGAGCACCGTGCGCAGCAGGTGAACCACCGCCCGGCAGTGCCCGCCGCCAGCCGAAGCGTGCTCTGGTAGTGCCGGCCGCTGGCCGGCATCGCCTACCGCTTACTCCAACGCGTAGCGCAGGGTGAACAGCACCGCCACCAGCCACACCGCCGGATGCACTTCGCGCCAGCGGCCGGTGCCGGCCTTCAGCGCCGCATACGCGATGAAGCCAAACGCCAGGCCATTGGCGATGGAGTAGGTGAACGGCATCGCCAGCGCACACAGTGCGGCCGGCACCGATTCGGTCAGGTCGCTCCAGTCCACTTCCACCAGTTCGCGCAGCATCAGGCCGGCCACGAACAGCAGCGCCGGCGCGGTGGCATAGCTGGGCACCATCGCCGCCAATGGCGAGAACAGCAGCGCGGCCAGGAACAGCGCCGACACCACCAGCGCGGTCAGGCCGGTACGGCCGCCCACCTGCACGCCCGAGGCGCTTTCAGCGAAGGCCGTGGTGCTGCTGGTGCCGAGCATCGAACCGGCCACGATCGCCGTGCTGTCGGCCAGCAGCGCGCGGCCGAAGCGCTTCTGCGCGCCCGGCAGCTTCAGCAGGCCGGCACGGCCGACCACGCCGTACAGGGTGCCGGTGGCATCGAACACTTCCACCAGCACGAACACCAGCACCACCTGCAGCAGCACCGCGATCGGCGCACCGCCGTCATGGTGCAGCAGGCCCGGCAGGTCCAGCTGCAGGTAGGTGGGCGCCAGGCTCGGCGGCAGCGAGACCAGGCCCTGGTACTGCACGTCGCCCAGCGCCCAGCCGGCGCCGGTCACCGCCAGGATGCCGATCAGGATCGCACCGCGGATGCGGCGTGCTTCCAGCACCGCGATCAACAGGAAGCCGGCCAGCGCCAGCAGTGGCGGCGCGGTGTTCAACGGGCCCAGCGCCACCAGCGTATCTTCGTTGCCGACGATCACGCCGGATTTCTGCAGCGCGATGATCGCCAGGAACAGGCCGATGCCGGCCACGATCGCCGAGCGCAGCGACGAAGGAATGCCCGACACCAGCCACGCCCGCACACCGGTCAGCGACAGCACCAGGAACACCAGGCCGGAGATGAACACTGCACCCAGTGCCTGTTGCCACGGCAGGCCGGCAGCGCCGACCACGGTGAACGCGAAGAACGCATTCAGGCCCATGCCCGGCGCCATGCCGACCGGGAAGTTGGCGGCCAGCGCCATCACCGCCGACCCCAGCGCAGCGGCCAGGCACGTAGCCACGAACACCGCACCCGCATCCATGCCGGTGGTGCCGAGGATCTCGGGGTTGACGAAGACGATGTAGGACATCGTCAAGAAGGTGGTGACACCGGCCAGCAGCTCGGTACGCACGGTGGTGCCGTGCTGCTGCAGCTGGAACAGGCGCTCGAACAGGGACATGGGGTCGCTCATGGGTAGATGCCGGCCGCTGGCCGGCATGCATGGTCGGTACATATTGCAAAAGGAGAAAGGCCGCGCGAGCGCGGCCTTTCCTGTTGCCTTACTTCAGCGCCTTGAAGCGCAGGCGCTTCGGCGCAGCGTCGTCGCCCATGCGGCGGCGCTTGTCTTCTTCGTACTCGCGGTAGTTGCCCTGGAAGAACTCCACGTGCGAGTCGCCTTCGAACGCCAGGATGTGGGTCGCGATGCGATCCAGGAACCAGCGGTCATGCGAAATGACGAAGGTGTTGCCCGGGAACTCCAGCAGCGCATCTTCCAGCGCACGCAGGGTTTCGATGTCCAGGTCGTTGGACGGTTCGTCGAGCAGCAGCACGTTGCCACCCTGCAGCAGGGTCTTGGCCATGTGCAGGCGGCCACGCTCACCACCGGACAGCGAACCGACCATCTTCTGCTGGTCCTGGCCCTTGAAGTTGAAGCGGCCGATGTAGGCGCGCGACTGGATCTCGATGCCGTTGATGTTGAGGATGTCCAGGCCGCCAGCGATTTCCTGGAAGACGTTGTGGTTGCCTTCCAGCGCGTCGCGGCTCTGGTCCACGTAGGACAGCTTCACGGTCGGGCCGACCACGATCTCGCCGGTGTCCGGCTTTTCCTGGCCGGTGATCATCTTGAACAGGGTCGACTTACCGGCACCGTTCGGGCCGATGATGCCGACGATGGCGCCGGCCGGCACCAGGAAGTTCAGGTTGTCGAACAGCAGGCGGTCGCCGAACTTCTTGGAGACGTTCTTGAACTCCATCACCGCGTTGCCCAGGCGCTCGCCCGGCGGGATGAAGATTTCATTGGTCTCGTTGCGCTTCTGGTAATCGACCGACTGCAGCTCTTCCAGGCGGGCCAGACGGGCCTTGCCCTTGGTGCGGCCGCCCTTGGCGTTCTGGCGCGACCACTCCAGTTCCTTCTGGATTGCCTTCTGGCGAGCCTTTTCCTGGTTGTCTTCCTGCTTCAGGCGCTCGTCCTTCTGGGTCAGCCAGTCGGTGTAGTTGCCCTTCCACGGAATGCCGCGGCCGCGGTCCAGTTCCAGGATCCACTCGGCGGCGTTGTCCAGGAAGTAGCGATCGTGGGTGACCGCCACCACGGTGCCGGTGTAGCGCGCCAGGAACTGTTCCAGCCATTCCACCGACTCGGCGTCGAGGTGGTTGGTCGGTTCGTCGAGCAGCAGCATGTCCGGCTTCTGCAGCAGCAGGCGGCACAGCGCCACGCGGCGCTTCTCACCACCGGACAGCTTGCCGACGATGGCATCCCACGGCGGCAGGCGCAGCGCATCGGCGGCCACGTCCAGCTGGTTTTCCAGGGTGTGCGCGTCGCCAGCGGCCAGGATCGCCTCCAGGCGCTCCTGTTCCTTGGCCAGCGCGTCGAAGTCGGCGCCTTCCTCGGCGTAGGCCAGGTACACCGCGTCCAGCGCGGCCTGGGCCTGCAGCACTTCGCCCACGCCTTCCTCGACCGCTTCACGCACGGTCTTGGTCGGGTCCAGTTCCGGTTCCTGCGCCAGGTAGCCGACCTTGATGCCCGGCTGCGGGCGGGCTTCGCCCTCGAAATCGGTGTCCACGCCGGCCATGATCTTCAGCACGGTGGACTTGCCGGCGCCGTTCAGGCCCAGCAGGCCGATCTTCGCGCCCGGGAAGAAGGACAGCGAGATGTCCTTGATGATCTGCCGCTTGGGCGGGACCACCTTGGACACGCGGTTCATGGTGTAGATGTATTGCGAGGACATGAGGTCTCCGTAGGCGCGGCCCTGCGCCCGGCCCGTCACGGGAACATCCCGGTGCGGCAGCGGGCACAGACTGAAAAGGTGTACCCCCAATTATAGCCGGAACCGGTTCCGGGCCGCGCCTGGAAGGGGTGGCCGGGCTGGCCGCGGCCTGAATACCTCGTCACAGTCCTGCAGCGGGAAGCGTTTCCAGCCGGAAACGGTTCAGATCGGGTGCGCAATATGGGCTCACCACCCACCCGAGCAGAGGTCTGACATGCGCATCAATCGAGTAATGGCCGGCGCCGTGGCCTCTGTGCTGGCGTTCGGCGCCGTGGCCCCGGCCTTCGCCGACAACGACCACCGCCGCGACCATGATCGCCGCGAGTGGCGCGAGGACCGCCGCGAATGGCGCCAGGACCGCCGTGACTGGGAGCGCGACCGCCGCGAGGCCCGCCGCGACTATCGCCAGGACCGCCGTGAATGGCACCGTGACCATGACCGTTACTACCGCCCAGCGCCGCCGCGCGTGGTCTATCGCCCGGCACCGCCGCCGCCGCGCTACGGCAGCTACGGCTGGCGGGTCGGCTCCCCCTATCGCAATTACTACTCCGGCCCGGTCTACGTGGTGAACGACTACCCGCGCTACCACCTGCGTCGCCCGCCGTATGGCCACCACTGGATCCGCGATGACCGCGGCAACATGCTGCTGGTCGCCATCGCCACCGGCGTGATCGCCCAGTACGTGCTCAGCGGCCGCTGAGGATCGCGGCTGGGGTCGGATCCCTTTCCGACGGAAAGGGCTCTGACCCCACAGCATCAATCGAAACCATACGGGGCCGGATTCCTTCGGGGATGCCGGCCCCGTCTGTTTCGGCCCCAGCAGGCCGGTGCAGGGCTACAATCAAGGGCTGAGTCGTACCCCTTTTCCCTGCCTGCTGGAGTACCCGATGTTCCCGCGTGACGTCCGCATCGAATCCTACGATCCCGAACTGGCCAAGGCCATCGCCGCTGAGACCCAGCGCCAGGAAGACCACGTCGAGCTGATCGCCAGCGAGAACTACACCAGCCCGGCGGTGATGGAAGCCCAGGGCAGCCAGCTGACCAACAAGTACGCCGAAGGCTACCCGGGCAAGCGCTACTACGGCGGCTGCGAATACGTGGACATCGCCGAGCAGCTGGCGATCGACCGCCTGAAGCAGCTGTTCGGCGCGGACTACGCCAACGTGCAGCCGCACAGCGGCTCGCAGGCCAACCAGGCCGTGTACTTCGCCCTGCTGCAGCCGGGTGACACCATCCTCGGCATGAGCCTGGCCCACGGCGGCCACCTCACCCACGGCGCCAAGGTCAACGCCTCGGGCAAGCTGTTCAACGCCGTGCAGTACGGTGTGAACGACCAGGGCCTGATCGATTACGACGAAGTCGAGCGCCTGGCCCTGGAGCACAAGCCGAAGATGGTCGTGGCCGGCTTCTCGGCCTACTCGCAGGTGATCGACTGGGCGCGCTTCCGCGCCATCGCCGACAAGGTCGGTGCCTACCTGTTCGTCGACATGGCCCACGTCGCCGGCCTGGTCGCCGCAGGCGTCTACCCGAGCCCGCTGGAACACGCCCACGTGGTCACCTCGACCACCCACAAGACCCTGCGCGGCCCGCGCGGCGGCATCATCGTCGCCAAGGGCGCCGACGAAGACCTGGTCAAGAAGCTGCAGTCGATCGTGTTCCCGGGCATCCAGGGCGGTCCGCTGATGCACGTCATCGCCGGCAAGGCCGTGGCCTTCAAGGAAGCGCTGGAACCGGGCTTCAAGGCCTACCAGCAGCAGGTGGTGAAGAACGCCCAGGCGATGGCCAACACGCTCATTGCGCGTGGTTACAAGATCGTCTCCGGTGGCACCCAGAACCACCTGATGCTGGTCGACATGATCGGCAAGGACGTGTCCGGCAAGGACGCGGAAGCCGCGCTGGGCAAGGCCCACATCACCGTCAACAAGAACTCGGTGCCGAACGACCCGCGTTCGCCGTTCGTGACCTCGGGCCTGCGCCTGGGTACCCCGGCGGTGACCACCCGTGGCTACGTCGAACAGGATTGCGTGGAACTGGCCAACTGGATCGCCGACGTGCTCGACGCACCGAACGATGACGCCGTCATCGCCCGCGTGCGCGATGCCGTCAGCGCGCAGTGCCGCAAGTATCCGGTCTACGGCTGATCGCAGCAGGGGTCAGAGCCCTTTCCTGACGGAAAGGGATCCGACCCCGAAGCCCGGATCGAAGCAGGGGTCGGATCCCTTCCCGCAGGGAAGGGCTCTGACCCCGCCATCAGGAATCCCGCGCATGGATGAGCGCCGCCTCAAGTACCTGTACACCGCGCTGGCGGTGCTGTTTGGCCTGCCCAGCCTGTTCTTCGGCGGCGCGGGCGCCTGCATCGCCCTGGTCATGGGCGTGATCGGACTGATCTCCCTGGACGCGGACAAACTCTGGTTTGCTGCCGGCATGTTCGCGTGGGGCGTGTCCGCGATTACCGGTCTGGTGGCCTGGGTTGCACTCAGCATCTTCTGGCTGCGCGATGGGGCACGGGGCCTGCGCATGGCATCGCGCCGTTGGTGGTGGCTGCTGGGCATGGGTGTGCTGGCGGCCCTGCCGTTGCTGGCGATGGCGCTGTACTACTTCACCGAGCTTGGTCCATCCGTGCTGAGCGGGCTGTTCGCCGGGCCGTCCCTGTGGGTGCCTGCTGGCATGCTGATGCTTCTGTGTCTGCGTGGGCGGCGCTCTGTCCAGGAGTCCTCTCACCGTGGATGAAGCCGTGCACAAGCGCCGGGTCGGGCTGTCCCTGCTGCTGGGCATCCCGATCATCGCCGCCGCAGGCACGTTGGCGGTGCTTGGGCTGGTGGTGGCTCCCGACTACCTGACCGCCATCGAGCTGCTGTGGGCAGGCGCTGGGCTCATCGGGCTGCTTGCCTGGGGGGTGTTGGCTGGCCTGTTCCTGTGGCGCGGTCAGGCCGCGCTGTGCGCGGCACCCTGGCCCCTTTGGGGAGGCCTCGGGCTGGGCGTGCTGGCCGCCGTGGGGATGGTCGCCGTCGCGGTGCATCGGGTGTTTACCGATCCGGACCTGATTGTGCTGGCCTATCTCTTCCTCGGCCCGCCGTTGCTGCTGCCGGCGGCACATCTGGCGTGGCTGCGCTGGGCACGCGCGGCCACGCTGCCGCCCGCACCTGGTTGAGCGGGTAGTCCAGATACCCCGGGATGCTCTGATTGGCCGAAATGCAGGCGCTTGCGCGCAGACAGCATTTGCTGCTGCGCCCCTTCTCAGGTACCTTTGCGACGCTGCCATGACCGTGGCAATAGGTACTTTCCTGAGCCAGGCGTTCCATGCACTGCCCCTTCTGCCAACATGCCGATACCCGGGTCATCGACTCGCGCGTCTCCGAAGACGGCGCGACGATTCGCCGTCGGCGTGAGTGCGAAGCCTGCGGCGAGCGCTTCAGCACCCTGGAAACGGTCGAGCTGAAACTGCCTGCCATCGTCAAGAGCGATGGCACCCGCGAGGCGTTCGACCAACGCAAGGTGCGTGCTGGCTTTGACCGCGCGCTGCAGAAGCGCGCGGTGCCCGAAGACAAGATCGAAGCGGCGGTGCGTGCGGTGGTTCACCAGCTGCGCATCAGCGGCGAGCGCGAAGTGCCCTCGATCAAGGTCGGCGAGTTCGTGATGAACGAACTGCGCAAGCTCGATCATGTGGGCTATGTGCGCTTCGCGTCGGTCTACCGCAGCTTCGAGGACGTCGCCGATTTCCGCGAGGAGATCGAGAAGCTCGAGCGCGACCTGCCGTCCAGTACCGAACAGCTGCAGCTGCTGGGCGATGTGATCGCCCTGACCAAGAAGAAGAAGGGCTGATCGCCCCGGTAGATGCCAACCTTGGTTGGCGCCGTACGCTTCATCCACGCATGGCGTGGATCTACACCGCGACCAACGGCGCTACCATGGTCGCATGACCACCCCGTTCTCCGTCCTCGACCACCTGCACATGGCCAACGCACTGCGCTTGGCCGAGCGCGCCGCTTACACCACCCGCCCCAACCCGATGGTCGGCTGCGTGATCGCCCACGGCGAACGCGTGGTCGGGCAGGGCTGGCACCAGCGCGCCGGTGGACCGCACGCTGAGGTGTTCGCGTTGCGCGAGGCCGGCAGCGAGGCCCGCGGTGCCACCGCCTACGTCACCCTGGAACCCTGCGCGCACTATGGGCGCACGCCGCCGTGCGCGCTGGCCTTGATCGAAGCAGGCGTGTCGCGCGTGGTCGCGGCAATGCGCGATCCGTTCCCGAAGGTCGATGGGGGTGGCTTCGATCTGCTGCGCAATGCCGGCATCGAGGTCGCCGAAGGCCTGATGGCGGCGCAGGCACGTGAGCTCAACAAGGGCTTCCTGTCGCGCGTGGAGCGCAATCGGCCGTGGTTGCGGGTGAAGCTGGCCGCCAGCCTCGATGGCCGTACCGCGATGGCCGATGGCAGCTCCAAGTGGATCACCGGCCCGGCCGCGCGCGAAGACGTGCAGCACTGGCGTGCGCGCGCGGGTGCGATCCTGACCGGCGCCGACACGGTGCTGGCCGACGACCCGATGCTGACCGTGCGCCTGGCCGATACCGAGGTGATGCCGCCACTGCGTGTGGTGCTGGATTCGCGCCTGCGCTCGCTCGAATGCAGCCGCGTGCGCGAGGACGGGGCACCGACGCTGTACCTGCACGATGCTGCAGTGAGTGCACCGGATGCGGCCGACGCCGAATTCGCCAGCGTGCCCTGCATCGATGGGCGGCTGGACCTGGGTGCGGTGCTGGCGCTGCTGGCCGAGCGCGGCATCAACGAGGTGCATACCGAAGCCGGCGCCACCCTGGCCGGCGCCTTGCTGCGCGGCGACTGGGTAGACGAACTGCTGCTGTATCAGGCGCCTACGCTGCTGGGCGACAACGGTCGCCCGCTGCTGGCTGGCCTCGGCATCGATGCCATGGACCAGCAGCGCCGCCTGCGCGTGGTCGATCAGCGCCAGGTCGGCGAGGACATCAGGTTGCTGCTGCGCCCGTGATGGAATGACGCGGAACGGGGGCGACGCCCTTGTCGTCAGGCGTCTTCGTCGTCTTCTTCGCCGACGGGGCACTGGCCCTTCCACTGTTGCTTCCACAGCGCATGCAGGTTGCGGCAGTACGCACCCAGTGCCTCGCCCGGCAGTTTCTTCGCCTTCAATCGCAGCTGGTGACGGGTAAAACCGTCGTCGTACTCATGGGGCAATACCAACACGGCGCACTGATCGTGGTACATCAGGAACGCGTGGCAGTCGTCGTCTTCGCTCATCCACGCATCCAGCTGCCTGTCGCTCAGCAGGGTTGACTCGAAGGCAACTGCTGGGCGGACCGAGAAGGTCGTAATCCTGGACTTGGGTACTTTGGCTTCCCCGCACGCCATCAGCGTCAGCAGCGCCATCAGCATGACCGTGGTCGACGTCGTACGATGTTTCATGCGGGTGCCCCGGTGGAAGAGGGCAACAGCATTGATCATGCAGGCCGCATAGGGCCATGCAACGGTTCTGAAAGTGCGGATGCAGTCGTCATCCGCGGCCGTGAGCCGAAATGCGGCCCCGCGCTACCCGGAATCGTCCGGCAGGTGTTCGTTCCATTCGAAGAACGGCAGGAAGGCGTCGGCCACCAGCGCCATCAGCGGGCCCGGGTCGCGCATGCGCCATGCGGGCCGGTCGCCGCTGCGCTGGAAGGTCAGCGTGCCGCTGTGCACGCGGTCTGGCGCGTTGTGCATCGCTGTCGTGTAAGCGGCCGCCAGGGGCGCGGACATCTGCGGCGGATGCGGCCCGTTGAAGGGCACACGGTGCTGGCTATAGAGCGGAAGCAGGCCCGACAGATCCGGAAGTCGGCAGTGATACGCCACTTCGGCAACGTCGCCGTCATGGCCCTTCGGCCAACGCACGCCATCGGCCTTGCACTGCGCCGAGGCCTGCCGCGTGCGCAGGGCCTGTGCAGCAGCGGGCCATTCCGCGAGCTCGGGTGCTTCATCCAGTTGGCTTGCAGCCGTCAACGCGGCAACGAAGGCCTTTGCGTCATCCGTCTCCAGCTGCGCGGCCAGCGCCCTTTGCGCAGCGGCATCGCCATGCACGATCACCTGTGCATGCAGATCGAACAATCGCGCCGGCGATGCCACTTCGGCACCGGCCAGCGCACTGCAAGGGGCCAGCAGCAGTGCGGCCAGCCCCAGGTGTTTCAGCGGAACCATCTCAGGCGCACGCGTCGGTCCACATCATCTCGGCGATCGGGCGCAGCGCCTTGCACTCCTGGGTCATCTCGTCGGCCGACTTTACCTGGGCCTTGGCCTTCAGTTCCTCGGCCATCGCATCCACGCCGCTGAGCTGGTCCGGCGCGATCTTCGTCACGCAGGCGCGGTGCTGCTGCAGCAGCAGGTCGCAGCCGGGTACGCCGGTCACCTTCGGTGCGTTGGCCGCCTGCGCGTCCTGCATCCAGTCCTCGAACGGTGCCAGTGCGCCGGCCACCGTGCCCACCAGGTCGTCGAAGTTGCCGCTGTACCAGTAGCCGTTGTCCTTGGCCGGGTACAGGGTGAAGGTGCCGCTGACCGGTATGCGCGCACCGCTCTGCAGCGCCTGGGTGTAGGCGTCGGTGAACTGCTTGCGCGAGGCCGGGCTGGCGTCGGATGCAAGGCTGGCGGCGAACAGCGGGCGCACGTCGCCCAGGTCGGGCACCTGGCAGCTGAAGGTGATGCGCGCCAGCTTCTGGTCTTCGACGTACTCGTTGTCTTCGATCACGCTCTTGGTCGCGCGGCACTTCGAATCACGCAGGGCCTTGGCATACAGCGCTTCGGTGGCGGCCGCGTCGGCCTTTGCGCCGCTGCTGGCAAGCACGACCTGCCACGGTTCGGCCAGCGCCTTGGCCAATGCGCCCGGGTTCGGGGTTACCGCATCCTGGCCGTCGAAGGCGGGCTTCAGCGCATCGTTGAGGGTGCGGGTCGCGGCGGCGTCGTCTTCCAGCAGGACGCGCGCATACAGGTCGAAGGCCTGTTCGGGCGTCAGCGTGGCCGGGGCGGCGCTGGCCAGCAGCGGGGCAGACAGCAGGGCGCTGGCCAGCAGGGTACGCAAGGGGGTCTTCATGACGGAGCTTTCCTGTTCCAGAGGCGCGCAAGCCTAGCGCATCCAGCGCTACTTTCGATGGCGACCAGAGGTCACATAGCGGTGTACCCCGGCCAAAAAACGGGCCCCTTGCGGGGCCCGTTCGATCGCACGACGAGGAGCGATCGTTGGATCAGAAGCTGGCGCGCACGCCGGCCGAGTACTGGGTGACGTCGCGGTAGCCCGAGATCTCGCCCACCAGACCCCAGGTCTTGGTGAAGTTGATCTGGCCGCCGACGGTGCCGACCCAGGTGCCCTTGAAGTTGTTGCCGCCATCCATGTAGCCGGCCTTGGCCCAGGCTTCGGTCATGCGCGACGGCTTGCCGCGGATACCCATGGTGACGCGGCCCACGTTGGTGTGATCCTTCAGGCGATCCACCTGGCGGCCGTCGAACGACATCTTGAACTCTTCGTCCAGACGCACCCAGGCAGCATCAGCGGTGAAATCCACGCGATCGGTCCAGGGCATGTGATAGCCGATGCCCAATTCCGGCGACTGCACCTTCTGCTTGATGCGCACCGCAATGTCGTAATAGTTGTGGTTGTAGGTCTTGGTGACAGCGGTGTAGCCGCCAAACACGTGCACCTGCTCGGCAATGGCTACCGAACCACGAATGTAGCCGCCGTCCAGCCTGGGCTTCGAGCCACCACCATTGTCCAGCTGCAGCTGCGTCCAGCCGCCTTCAACGTAGGTGTAGCTCAGGGCGTCGGCCGAAGCCGCGAACGGGGCGGCGGCCAGCAGGGCGGCCACGATCAGGATCTTGCGCATGGGAATTCCTGTGAGTTTCAGTCCATTGGCGGGCTGCCCTCCGGGCGACCCGTGACGACCTCATGTCGTCCGATGGTCGAGTTTAATGAAAATTTCACGGAATGCGAGAGACGACCATCACAGGCCGGGGCAGGCCGGGATTGGGGGGCGAATCTGTGTCCCATCGGGGAAACGGCTCTGACCCCAGTGCTGCTGCGCCACCCGTCCCGGGGGTCAGAGCCCTTTCCTGTGGAAAGGGATCGACCCCGGTCATCCACCCCGTTCAGCCCGGGCTGGTACACTAGCCGCGCCGGTTCGCCGGTACACAAACGTCTTCAGGGCGGGGTGCAATTCCCCACCGGCGGTAGGTGCGCAAGCACGAGCCCGCGAGCGCCCCGGCCCACGGCCGGGGGTCAGCAGATCCGGTCCAATGCCGGAGCCGACGGTCATAGTCCGGATGAAAGAAGACGGTGCCACAGGGCTCATGCCCTGCGTGCGCCTGTTTGCCTTGCGGCGTTTTTCGCTCACTTTTCGCGGAGAACGTTTCTTGTTTACTGGAATCATCGAAGGCGTCGGCCGTCTCGCCGCACGCGAATCCATCGGCGGCGATGTCCGCTTCACCTTCAATGTCGGGAATCTGCCGTTCGACAACGTGCAGATGGGCGAGAGCATTGCCATCAATGGCGTCTGCCTCACCGTCATCGCGTTCGACGCCAGCAGCTTCCAGGCCGATGCCTCTACCGAGACCCTGGGACTGACCACGCTGGGCCAGCTGGGCGAGGGCGCGGTCATCAACCTGGAGCGCGCCATGCGCCCGACCGACCGCCTCGGCGGCCATCTGGTCAGCGGCCACGTCGACGGCCTCGGCCAGGTGCTGTCCATCCACGAAGACGCACGTGCCCAGCGCTGGCGTTTCGCCGCGCCGGCCTCGCTGCGCCGCTACATCGCCAAGAAGGGCTCGATCTGCGTGGACGGCGTCAGCCTCACCGTCAACGAAGTGGACGGCGAAGGCTTTGAAGTCGCCCTGATCCCGCACACCGTGGCCAACACCGCCTTTTCCGCCGCAGGCGTGGGCAGCGCGGTCAATCTTGAAATCGATCTGGTCGCCCGCTACGTCGAACGCCTGTTGGGCGAAGGAGCACGCGCATGAATTTCGCCCCGATTCCGGAAATCCTGGAAGACATCCGCCAGGGCCGCATGGTGGTCATCGTCGATGACGAAGACCGCGAGAACGAAGGCGACCTGATCATGGCCGCCGAGCTGGTCAAGCCGTCGGACATCAACTTCATGGTCACCCACGGCCGTGGCCTGGTGTGCCTGCCGCTGACCCGCACCCGCGCCGCCGACCTCGGCCTGGCGCCGATGGTGCAGGCCAATACCGCGCAGTTCCAGACCAACTTCACGGTCAGCATCGAGGCCGCCGAGGGCGTTACCACCGGCATCTCGGCGCACGACCGCGCCCACACCATCCGCACTGCGGTGAAGCCCAACGCCAAGCCGTCGGACCTGCACCAGCCGGGCCACATCTTCCCGCTGATCGCCCAGCCGGGCGGCGTGCTGACCCGCGCCGGCCACACCGAAGCCGGCGTGGACCTGGCCATGCTGGCCGGGCTGGAGCCGGCCGGCGTGCTGGTGGAGATCCTGAACCCGGATGGCAGCATGGCGCGCCGCCCGGAGCTGGAAGTGTTCGCCCGCGAGCACGGCCTGAAGATGGGCTCCATCGCCGACCTGATCGCCTACCGCCTGGCCACCGAGAAGACCGTTGAACGCGTCGACGAGCGCGAGATCGACACCGAATTCGGCCCGTTCAAGCTGGTGACCTACCGCGACCGCATCGCCCACGACCTGCATTTCGCCCTGGTCCGCGGCACCCCGGATGCGGACACCCCGACCCTGGTACGTGTGCAGGTGGAAAACCCGCTGGCCGACCTGCTGCACTGGCGCCGCGATGATTTCGGCGTGGCCGCCACCGATGCCCTGCGTGCGATCGATGCCGAGGGCGCGGGGGTGATGGTGGTGCTGTCGGCCCCCCGCGACGGCGAAGCCCTGCTGGCCCGCCTGCGCCAGCAGCCGGCGCCGGTGGTGCCGGGCAAGGACAAGGACGTGGGCCAGTGGCGCCGCAATGGTGCCGGCGCACAGATCCTGTCCGACCTGGGCCTGGGCAAGCTGCGCGTGCTGGGCACCCCGCGCCGCCAGATCGGCCTGGCCGGGTACGGCCTGGAAGTGGTGGAGACGGTCACCCTGTAATGGGCACTGCCGGCCAGCGGCCGGCACTACCGGTGGGTGCCGATCCCATGCCACCGGTGGGTGCCGACCGTTGGTCGGCACACCCTGCAGGCCCCCGCCAGCCACGGCCGGGGCCCATCCACGCTAGAATTACCCCCTTATCGAGTCCCCCAAGCCGCATATGAGCCACTACGAAGGCGATCTTCGCACTCCCGAATCGGCGCGCTTCGCCATCCTGGCCAGCCGCTGGAACGCCCGCATCACCGACGCGCTGGTCGCAGGCGCCCGCCTGAGCCTGGCCGGCAACGGCATCACCGAAGCCAACATCGACGTGATCCGCGTACCGGGTGCCTGGGAACTGCCGCTGGTGGCCGCGCGCCTGGCCGCCGCCCACGAACACGCCGCCATCCTCACCCTGGGCTGCGTGATCCGTGGCGACACCCGCCACTACGAACACGTGGCCGACCGCTGCGCCGAAGGCCTGATGCGCGTGCAGCTGGACTTCGGCGTGCCGGTGCTGAACGGCGTACTGGCGGTCGAACGCGCTGAGGATGCCGAGGCACGTGCCGGCGGCAGCCACGGTAACAAGGGCGAGGAAGTCGCACTCGCCGCATTGGAAATGGTCAATCTTCTGGAGCAGCTGCCATGAACAAGAACACCCAGGGCAAGCCCTCCGGTAAACCCGTCCGCCGCGATGGCGTCGATCCGGTGCTGCGCTCGCGCGCCCGTCGTCGTGCCGTCCAGGCCATCTACGCCTGGCAGATCTCCGGCGGCAACGCACAGTCGCTGATCGCCCAGTTCGCCCACGAGCAGGCCCGCGAGATCGCTGACCTGGCGTACTTCGAGGCGCTGCTGCACGGCGTGCTCGACAACCGTCGTGACATCGACGAAGCGCTCGGCCCGTACCTGGACCGTGGCATCGAGGAAGTGGATGCGATCGAGCGCGCGGTGCTGCGCCTGGCCGCCTACGAACTGCGCTACCGCCTGGACGTGCCGTACCGCGTGGTGATCAACGAAGCCATCGAATCGGCCAAGCGCTTCGGTTCCGAACACGGCCACACCTATGTCAACGGCGTGCTGGATCGTGCCGCCGTGGAATGGCGCAAGGTCGAATCGGGTCACTGACCCACCTGTGGTAGTGCCGGCCGTTGGCCGGCAGCTGCAGGGATCCTGAGGTTGCCGGCCAGCGGCCGGCACTACCGCCCACCGCGCCTTGCGCGGCACGTACAACAGCGGGAACGCCCCATGTCCCTGGCCGAATTCGCCCTCATCGACCGCATCCGTGCCCGCACTCTCGAGCGCGACGACATCCTGCTCGGCATCGGTGACGATGCCGCGCTGCTGCAGCCGCGCGCCAACGAACAACTGGTGGTCACCGCCGATACGCTCAACAGCGGCGTGCACTTTCCGGTGGAGACCCCGGCCTTCGACATCGGCTGGAAGACCCTGGCGGTCAACCTGTCGGACCTCGCCGCGATGGGCGCGCGCCCGGCGTGGTGCACGCTGGCACTGTCACTGCCGGAGGCCTCTGAAGACTGGATCGAGGCCTTTGCCGATGGCTTCTTCGCACTGGCCGACCAGCACGACATCGCGCTGATCGGCGGCGACACCACGCGTGGCCCGCTGTCGCTGTCGGTGACCGCGATGGGTCAGGTCGGGCGTGGCCAGGCGCTGCGCCGCGATCGCGCGCAGGTGGGGGACGACCTCTGGGTCAGCGGCACGCTGGGTGACGCCGCCGGTGCGCTGCGCCTGTGGCAGCAGGGCGCGCTGAGCGTAACCACCGCCACGCTGCTGGCCGACTACGAAAGCCTGCGCCTGCGCCTGCTGCGGCCGACGCCGCGTGTAACGCTCGGCCTGCGCCTGCGTGCCTTCGCGCATGCGGCGGTGGACGTGTCCGATGGCCTGCTGGCCGACCTCGGTCATATCGCCACGCGCAGCAACGTGGCCGCGCATGTTGACGCCGATTCGCTGCCGATCTCGCACGCGCTGCGTGAGCTGCTCGGCCGCGACGGTGCACGCGACTGCGCACTGCGCGGTGGCGACGATTACGAGCTGTGCTTCACCGCCGCCGCCGACCAGCGCGACGCGCTGCACTACCTGGCCGAATCGCTGGACGTGCCGCTCACCCGCATCGGTCGTATTGCCGAAGGGCAGGGCGTGCACGTGGATGGCGAAGCCGCCGTCGGCGGTTACCAGCACTTCGCGTAGCCGCAGCGGTACTGCTCTGGTGGGTGCCGACCTTCGGGGTGGGGTCAGATCGATGTTGCTCTGGTAGGTGCCAACCTTGGTTGGCACGAATGTGTCAGCGGCCGGCGGCAACACCGTGTCGACCAAGGTCGACACCTACCAAAGCGGAGGCACATCGGTGCGCTCTGGTAGGTGCCAACCTTGGTTGGCACGAATGTGTCAGCCGCCCGTGGCAACACCGTGTCGACCAAGGTCGACACCTACCAACGCAGAGGCACCTCGGCATTGCTCTGGTAGGTGCCAACCTTGGTTGGCACGAATGCGTCGACCAAGGTCGACACCTACCGAAGCGGGGAGGTTACGCGTGCGGAACCGGCGCACCGAAGCGGTTGTCGCCCGGCGTGCTGGGCAGCAGCAGGAATACCAGCAGCACCAGGCTGACGAACGGCACGAATGCCAGCAGCATCCACCAGCCCGAGCGATCGGTGTCGTGCAGGCGGCGGATGGTCGCCGCAATACAAGGCAAGGCGAACACCAGCCACATCACCACGCTAAGACCGGTCGCGATGAGTGCCAGGCCCTGCGAATCGCTGTAACCGGCATAGAAGCTCAGGATGTACAACGGGATCGAAACGATCACGATGAACAACTGGAACCACCAGAACTCACTGCGGCTGGCGCGCCCGCTGAACTGCGCATAGCGGGAAAGCGGAATCATCATCTTGTGCATCTGGGCACTCCCTGAAAAGAAGGGCCCACTATTGGTGCGCCTGTAATGATGAACCATCGTAATCATTGCAATTGCGCGCAGCGTGCGACTGAAATGGGCGCTTGCCCGCAGTTCGCGTCGTTGGAAGCTCACGCCGCCCGCAACTGCACATCCACATACTCGGCCAGCCCTCGGCAGGCCAGCAGCAGGCCCTCGCGCGCGCCATCGCCCATCTGCTGGTCGATATCACCGTCCACGCGGACGCGTTCGGTGGCGTGCAGCAGTTCCAGCAGGAAACTCAGCCCCGCATTGGCGCGGTCGATGCGCGCCAGGGCCAGGCGTTGCCCGGGTGTGCGGTTGTTGCCCGGCCACGGCTGGCCATCGGCCGCATCGCCCTGGCGAATGTACTGCAGGCAGGCCTGCAACGTGATGGCCCCGGCACTGTTGCCGCTCTGTAGTGCAACGAATGTGTCTTCCAGCGTGCGCGCCAGATCATCCGGCAGGCGCGTGGCGGCGTCGCCCAGGGTGGCGAACAGGTGTGGGTAAGGGGAAGCGGTCATGGCGGCGTCCTTGTGCAAGCGGCAAGGGGCCACCCTGCTTAACGGCGAGGGTGGCGGACGGTGCGTGGTTCCAATACCGGTGGTTAACGTCGTCAAATGCCGGCGGGCACGAGGCCCCCACGCACCGCCCGCCATAGATGCACGGACAGATTGCCTGCCGACGCCACCCAACAAGGAAAGAGCGACGCCGGCAGGCAAGCGTAAACAACATTAACCAAACGGGATTGGAAGCCCGTGCCACCCGTTGTCGGTGGCGCTACATGATTTGCATGAAGGGCCACGTATGCCAATGAGAAAGATTTGAAAATTCGAAAACGTTACAGATGTGCGGCGCGCGCTTCAGTGTGGCAATTGCGACATTCCTTTAGAGCCGAGCTGGGACAGGAGCTGAACAATGTCCACGTCTGTCGCGATCATCCATTGAATGACTGCGGCAGCGGTGGTGATGCTGTTAGGTCGTTCTCCACCCGTTGCCCATATGTCCCCTCCCGAACGTTCCCACAACGCGGCCATCGATGGCCTGCGCGCATTGGCGGTGCTGGCTGTCGTCGTCTTCCACACCAATGCGACGTGGCTGCCCGGCGGCTTCACCGGTGTGGACCTGTTCTTTGTGGTGTCCGGCTTCGTGATCAGCCAGTCGCTGGCCTCGCGCACCCATGCATCGCTGGGTGCCATGCTGCTCGACTTCTACCGTCGCCGCGTGTTGCGCCTGTTGCCGGCGTTGCTGGTGATGCTGATGGCGACCTTCGTGCTGTCGGCACTGTTCATCCCCCGCGCGTGGCGCAATGAGCAGTTCGACCAGACCGGTTGGGCCGCGCTGGTCGGCTTCAGCAACATCGTGCTGGCCGGCCAGCAGGACGACTACTTCTCACCCGGTGCTGAACTCAATCCGTTCCTGCATACGTGGACGCTGGGCGTAGAGGAACAGTTCTATCTGATTTTCCCGCTGTTGTTCTTCGTGTGGATGCGCGGGCGTGAGCGTTGGCCGTGGTCGCGTTGGCTGTTGCCGGTGCTCACCGTGTTGTCGCTGGCGTGGGCGGGCTGGCAGGCGAAATCGGCACCGGCGGCAGCGTTCTATCTGCTGCCGGCGCGATTCTGGGAGCTGGCCGCGGGCGCGCTGCTGTACCAGTGGATGCGTACGCGTACGCCGGGCCAGAACGGTGGCATGGTTGCGGCGGCCGGCCTGGCGCTGCTGGCCGCAGGCGTGGTGATCGCACCGCAGCTGGCGATGCCGGTGCCGGGCGTGCTGGCGACCGTGGCCGGTACCCTGCTGCTGTTGACCAGCGTGACCGTAAGCGGCACGTCCCGCATCGGTCGCGCGCTGGGGTGGGCGCCACTGGCCTTTCTGGGGCGCCTTTCGTATTCGCTGTACCTGTGGCATTGGCCGTTGCTGGTGCTGCTGCGCTGGACGTACGGGCTGCAGGGCCCGGCGCTGTGGCTGTATCCGGTGCTGCTGCTGGCGGTATCCGCTGCGTCGTATCACTTCATCGAGCGCCCGCTGCGCAGTGCGGCGCCGCTGCTGCGCCTGGCACCGGGCAAGGTGCTGGCGACGGCGCTGCCGGTGGTGGCGCTATGCGGCGCAGGCGCCTGGGCCACGGTGGAGTACCACGAGCAGGTCTCGCTGAGCGTGACCCGCGACGGTTATGCATGGCAGGCGCGCCGCTATCCGGCCTGGCGACCGCTGGAGCCGGTGAGTGCGCCAGCGCTCGACGGGCGGCGCCTGTTCGTGGTGGGCGACTCGCACGCGGCGGCGTATCGCACGATGACCAGCATGGTCGCGCGGCAGACCGGCATGGGGGTGCAGCAGCAGGATCGTGGCGGCTGCAGCTTCGTCAACCTGCTGCGGGCCAGCCCGCCGGACTGCCAGGACTTCATTGAGTACGCGTTGTCGACCATCGAGAACGAGGCACGTGCCGGTGACATCGTGCTGCTGGCGGCACTGCGCATGCCGGAGCTGCGTGGGTTCGATTGGCAGCAGCACCACGCACAGCAGATCTATCAGCAACTACTGGCCGAGCGTACGCCGGCCCATGCGCAGGCGGCACGCGATGAGGCTGATCGTGTTCTTGGGCGTTTGCAGAAGCTGGGCGTGCACGTGGTTGTGGATGCACCGCTGCCGTTGTTCAAGGCGGGTGCGTACCGCTGTTCGGATTGGTTCAATCGCCGCAATCCAGCGTGTGCCGGCGGTCTGAGCATGCCGCGTGCGGATCTGGAAATGCTGCGCGTGCCGCAGATGGCGTTGCTGGCGGAGCTGGCTGCGCGCTATCCCGCGTTGACTGTGTGGGACCCGTTGCCGTTGCTGTGCGGGCCGCAGACCTGCTCGGCAGTGGAAGACGGTGAGCCGTTGTTCTTCGACAATGACCATCTGAGCGGGCATGGCAACCGCGTGCTGTTGCCCAGCTTCCGTCAGACCCTGATCGATATCGCGAGCGACAAGCTGTTGTAGAGCCGAGCACGACTCGGCTCTACAGGTAGGTGCGCGGCCTAAACCGGCGGCAGCACCTTGCCCGGATTGAGGATGCAGTCCGGGTCCAGTGCGGCCTTGATCGCGCGCATCGTCGCCAGCGTTTCCGCAGTGAACGCCTGCACCATGAAATCGCGCTTGGCCAGGCCAATGCCGTGTTCGCCGGACAGCGTGCCACCCAGCGCCAGCGTCAGCTCGAAGATCTTCGGCAGCGCGGCATGCGCGCGTGCGTTCTCGTCGGCATCCTCCGGGTGATAGAGGATATTGACGTGCAGGTTGCCGTTGCCGGCATGGCCGAAGGTGACGATGGTCAGCGCGTAGTCGCGTGCCAATGCCTGCACGCCGCCCACCAGTTCCGGGATGCGCGATACCGGGACCACCACGTCTTCATTGATCTTTCCCGGTGCAACGCTGCGCAGCGCAGGCGACAGTGCCTTGCGTGCGGCCCACAGCTGGTCGCGTGCACGGCCTTCCATCGCCACGTCCAGCTCGATCATGCCGTCGCCTTCGGCGGCGCTGGCCAATGCCTGCAGCAGGTAGGGCAGGGTGTCGTGGTCACCATCGGCTTCGACCAGCAGCATCGCACCGGCCTCCGGCACGTCGGCACCATTCAGCCGCAGCAACTCCAGGCTGCGCGCGTCCATGAATTCCAGGCGGGTGGGTACCACCGGTTGCGACATCAACCGCGACACGGCAGCGGCGGCGGCATCGGCATCGCGGTACAACACGCGCAGCCCGGCCTGGCTGACCGGCAACGGGGTCAGCTTCAGCGTGGCTTCCACGATCAGTGCCAGCGTGCCTTCGCTGCCCACCAGCAGATGCGTGAGGTCATAGCCGGTGGCGTCCTTGGTGTAGGCGCCACCGCAGCGGATCACGTCGCCGGTGCCGGTCACCGCCACCAGGCCCAGCACGTTGTCGCGGCTGGTGCCGTACTTCACTGCGCGCGGGCCACCGGCATTGCAGGCAAGATTGCCACCGATGCTGCAGATCTCGGCGCTGGAAGGGTCCGGTGCCCAGAACAGGCCATGCGGGGCCAGCGCCTGCTGCAGGGTGCCGTTGAGCACGCCGGGTTGCACGACCGCGCAACGATCACCGGCGCGGATCTCGACGATGCGGTCCATGCGGGTGAACGACAGTACGATGCTGCCCGGCTGCGGGACCGCTGCGCCGGTGGTGCCGGTTCCGGCGCCACGTGCGACCAGGGCCACGCCATGCGCGCGGCAGGCACGCACCAATGTCTGCACCTGTTCGATGTCGGCTGGCAGCGCCACCGCCGCCGGGCGCTGGCGGCGCCATGAGTTGTCCTGCGCGTTGGCCTCCAGCGCGCTGTCATCCATACGCCAGCCCTCCGCGCCCAGCAGGGCGGACAGTTCGGCAACCAGGGGGGCGGGCAGGGCAGGACTCATGACGGATCTCGTGGGGCAGCAGGAGCGGGTTGGATCAGTTTCCAGGCGACGACGGCGGTAGCCAGCGGCAGCCACACCCAGCGCAGTTCAGAGAGCAGGGTGGCCACGCCGCGCGCGCTAAAGAACTGTGGGGCAAACGGTGAAACGCGGATCGGTCGCCACGGTGCGAAGAAGCGTTGTTCACTCCACGGCCAGGCCAGCGCAACGCCCAGGCCGCCGGAGGTCATCGCATCCAGCAACGGATGGCTGGCGGCGCAGACGAAGACGAACACCGCCGCTTGTACGGTCGATGCCACCGTTGGCCGCGTCTTGGTAGGTGCCAACCTTGGTTGGCACGAAACCGCCGACCAAGGTCGGCGACTACCAAAGAACGCCAACACCGCGGCCAATGCCGCCAGCACGCCGGCAAACAGCAACGAATGGCTGGCACCGCGATGGCCGAACGCATCGGCGTAAGGAATGTGCAGCGCGAAGGCCAGCACATCGGCATCGGGCAGCATCGCCGCGATCACGCCGGCCGCAAGCAGACGCGACGGGATGCGGCCACGATCAGCGGCGCACCAGAGCGCCAACGGCACAGCGGCATGGGTGATGATCGACGGCATCAGTCACGCACCGTGGTAGTGCCGGCCTGGCTGCGCTCTGGTAGGTGCCAACCTTGGTTGGCACAGAAGCGTCGACCAAGGTCGGCCTCTACCAGAGCGGACGGAAACCATCAGCAGTCATCCAGCCGGAATGCATCCCGCAGCCAGTTCAACTGCGGCGGTTCACCCGTGGCATCGACCACATCGAAGCGGCACGGTGCATTGGCCAACGCCGGGTTGTCCTGCAGGAACAGCTGCGCGGCATGCGCCAGGCGCCGGCATTTGCGCGCATCCACCGATGCGGCGCCACCACCGAAATCGGAGCGCGCGCGATAGCGCACCTCCACGAACACCACGGTGCCGGCATCGTCCATCACCAGGTCCAGTTCACCGCCGCGATAACGCACGTTGCGCGCACGCGGCTGCAGTCCGGCCTGTTGCAGATGCTGCTCGGCGGCGGCTTCCACCGCCGAGCCGCGTTGGCTGCGCTCAGCGACCACCGACGATCGGCATCGGCCGGCCGCCATTGAAGGTCGACCATGCCGGCTGGCGTAGGATGTTGCCGTTGCTGTCCAGGAACAGGGTGCCGGTCGCACCATCCAGGCCGCCTTCGTTGGACAGCTTGTCCAGATAGGCGGTGATCTTCCAGGCATCGGCGCCGAAGGCGAACAGGCGGCCGGCCGCACCGCGTGCGCTCGGCAGGGTGCTGGCCACCTGGCTGGCCGAAGGCAGTCCGGACACGCTGCGCACGTTCCAGGCTTCGTTCGGGTAGACGATGCCGTCCAGCGCCACGTCTTCTTCCACCTTGCCGCTGCCGACGGTCAGCTGCGAGGTGCCGACGCGGGTGGCGCCACCGGCACCGGCCAGCGCCAGCTGCGGCGCCAGCAGGCGGGCCTGCGGCGCACGCACGGCGAGGAACACGGCATCGACCTGGCCGGCATTGCGCACCTGGGCGCCGATGTCGCCCACCGCGTCGCTGACGCCGACGGTCGCTACCACCTGGCCACCGCGCTGCGCGAAGCGCTGCGCGAAGGCGGCAGCGGAGCGGCGGCCGGTGTCGTCATTGCTGTTGATGACCAGCGCGCGATTGCGCTCACGGCCACGCAGGTACTCTGCGGCGACGATGCCGTCATCTTCTGGTGCCAGCGAGAAACCGGCGCTGCCGGCCGGCGGTGCGTCCTTGCCGCGGTTCAGGGCCAGCACCGGCACCTGCAGCTGCTGGCGGCCGTACACGGCGTCCACTTCGTCGCGGCCCAGCGGCCCCACCACGAAGTCGGCACCGGAGGCGACGGCCTTGTCGTAGGCGGCGAGGGCACCGGCCGGGGTGCCGGCGGTGTCGAAGAAATTGATGTCCGGGCGGCGACGGCTTTCACCGTAGTAGGCGCTCAACAGGCCATCGCGCACCGGCTGTGCGGCGGTGGCCAGGCGGCCACTGAGCGGCAGCAGCACGGCCAGCTTGGCCGGCGGCCGGTAGCCGTCGCTCATCGCCGGCGGGCGCTTGCTGGTGTCGAACTGGGCCGCGCCATCGCGGTCGAACGGGCGCGGCAGCGGCAGGCCGCGCGCGATCAGCGCACGACCGGCGAAGTTGTACAGCGGGTCGTTGGCGGGCAGCGCGGCGGCACGGCTGCGCAGGGTGGCGTCGTCGAGGGTGCCGAGCAGGCCGGCAATGGCGGCCTGGTTCTCGCTGCGCGCGCTGCCGGTCAGGCCGGCATGGGCGCGGGCACGCTCGTTGGCGGCACCGAAGGCATCGCCGGTGCCCTGCAGGGCCTGTGCGCGGGCCAGCAGCCAGCGGGTGCGCAGGCCGACCGCAACGCTGTCGGCATGATCCTTCAGCAGGGCCAGCGCCTGCGCCGGCTGCTTGTCGGCCAGGGCCAGCTCGGCACCGGTCAGCTGGTAGCGCTGCAGGCTGGCGCCGGACAGCTGGCGCGCGGTGAGCTGGCCCAGCAGGCTGCGCGCGCGGGCGCTGTCGCCGGCCAGGTGCCAGGCCCAGGCCGCGTCGGCCAGTGCGTTGCTGCGGGCGCCGCCGCGCAGGGTGGCGGCCAGGCCTTCCAGCTGCAGTGCGGCGTCGCGCGGCTTGCCCTGTTCGATCAGCGCCAGCGCCTGGCTCTGGGCCGGCGAATCGGGCGTGCTGGTCAGGCTGGTGGTGGCACAACCGGCCAGCAGCATCAGCGACAACGACAGGGCGGAGATCCGTGCGGCGGGCTTGTTCATGATCGGGTCCATGCGATGAGGGCAGCGGCCTTGGCCGGGTACACGCTACGATTCTACCCTTGCCCCGTGAGTACCGCTGAAATGAGTGTCCCAACCCTGTACGTCGTCGCCACCCCGATCGGCAACCTGACCGATCTGAGCCCGCGCGCGCAGGAGGTGCTGCGTTCGGTGGCCGCCATCTGTGCCGAGGACACCCGCCGCAGCGGCCAGCTTCTGTCGCATTTCGGCATCCAGCAACCACTGGTGGCCCTGCACGAACACAATGAAGAGGCCCTGGCGCAGCGCCTGGTCTCGCGCCTGCAGGCCGGCGAGTCGCTGGCACTGGTCAGCGATGCGGGCACCCCGCTGGTCAGCGATCCCGGTTTCCGGCTGGTGCGTGCCGCGCGCGCGGCGGGCATCAAGGTCAGCCCGGTTCCCGGTGCCTGCGCCGCCATCGCCGCGCTGAGCGTGGCCGGCCTGCCCAGCGACCGTTTCAGTTTCGAGGGTTTCCTGCCGGCCAAGGCCAGCGGCCGCCGCGACCGGCTGCAGACGCTGGCCGGCGAAGTGCGCACCATGGTGTTCTACGAGTCCTCGCATCGCATTGCCGAGTCGCTGGCCGACATGGCGGCGATCTTCGGTGGCGAACGCCCGGCGGTGCTTGCCCGCGAGCTGACCAAGCTGTTCGAGACCGTGCTCGATGGCGACCTGGCCGGCTTGTTGGCCAAGGTGGAAGCCGACGACAACCAGCGCAAGGGCGAGTTCGTGGTGATGGTGCAGGGCGCGGGTGATGATGAAGAAGCGCAGCTGGCCCATGGCCGCCGCGTGTACGCCAAACTGAGTGAGCACCTGCCGCCGTCGACCGCCGCCAAGCTGGCCGCCGAGTTGACCGGCGCACCGCGCAAGGCGTTGTACGGCAGTTGATGGATCGTGCGGACCAAGGTTCGCACCCACCAAAGCGGAATCTGCACCCACCAGAGCAGCGGAACCGGTGGATCCACGCCATGCATGGATGGATGAACCGGATGCCGCGATCAGCACGGCAGGAAGGGCGTGCGTACGCTAGAATATGCGCTGGCGGAGCCGGCCAGACAGTCGCGTCATCCCTTCGGGGGTGCCGAGGAAAGTCCGGGCTCCATAGGGCAAGGTGCCAGGTAACGCCTGGGCGGCGCAAGCCGACGGAAAGTGCAACAGAAAGATACCGCCTACGTCTTCTTCGGAAGGCCGGTAAGGGTGAAATGGTGCGGTAAGAGCGCACCGCGAGTCTGGCAACAGACCGGCACGGCAAACCCCACCTGGAGCAAGACCAAATAGGGATCCTTTGGCGCGGCCCGCGTTGGATCCGGGTAGGTTGCTTGAGCGTTGCGGTGACGTAACGCCTAGAGGAATGACTGTCCACGACAGAACCCGGCTTATCGGCCGGCTCCGCCTCTTTCTTCTTCCACGCATGGCGTGGATCTACCGTGATTGCGGGGTCGGATCCCTTTCCGGAGGAAAGGGATCCGACCCCATGCCCTGGTCAGCCCGGCGTGCGGTACTGCCCGGCGGAAATGAACTGCGAGAAGCGCTCGCACCACACCACCACCGTGGTGTAGTCATCCACGTCCACGTTCGCGGGGACCTCGACCAGGAAGCGGTTGAAGGTCTTCACCTCGCCGATGCGCTGGGCCTGCGCCTTGATCTTCAGGAAATCGGCCTTGTTGTCGACGAAATCGCGGACCAGATAGACCTTGTAATCCGGGCCCGGTCCCATCTTGCCGTCGAAGGCGACCTGGGTGGCGCTGACGCTGACCTTGCCTTCGGCCCAGTGCACCGCGTCGCTGCCTTTGAGGTCGCGGCGGAAGGTGGTGCGGTAGGTGGCGTCGTTCATGGCGGCCTGCACCTGCGCGACCGGCGGGTCATCGGGGGCGATCAGAATGGGCAGGAGGTAGACGCCCAGGCCGAAGCCAAGGCCGAGGGTGAGCAGGTGGGTGGCGAGCAGGATGAGGATGCGGCGCATGGGGCCTCCTTGGGGGTTGCGGTCGATCGCGCGGCGGGGTGCCGGGCGCCACCACCCTGGGAGGTCAGGGGCGACATTTATAGACACAGTGCCGATTGCGAAAAGGGCACAGTCGGGTGGCTGCGATGCTGAAACCCCTGTGGCGCGGACGGATCGTGGTCGCGGCTGGAAGCTGAATGACGTTTCAGGCCCGCTGCGATGACGACTGCCGTCGCGTGGATCGCGACAACGCGATACCCGGTAGTGCCGGCCGCTGGGCGGCAGCTTCATGGCGCATCCGAAGATCCAGAGGCTGCCGGCCAGCGGCCGGCACTACCCCGCTGGCAAGAGAATCCGGCCAGCGGCCGGCACTACCCGGTCAGAAAATGACGCGGCTCTGTCCGCTGGGGGCACCCTGTGGGCCGAAGCGGCGTTCGTGGATCTCGCCGTGGCCGTTGGCGTCGATCAGCAGCACGGTACTGGCGCGGGTGCCGTAGTCGTCGCCGCGGATGAAGGCCGGGCTCAGCCAGCGCTCGCGTTCCAGGCCGATGCCGGTGTCGGGCAGGTCGCTGTCGGCAGGGCGGTGTTCGTCGGCCAGCGCGGCCCAGAGCGGGGCCAGATCCGGGGTCAGATCCCTTTCGCGTTGCGAAAGGGATCTGACCCCGTCTTCTTCCAGCCATGCCGACAGCGCCGCCATCAGTCGCCGGGTCTTCGGCCAGGGCGCGTCCAGCGCGCCGTTGGACATGCCGTGCACGCCCGGGCCGAGGCTCTGCCGTTCGGCGGGGTGGTTGCCCAGGTACTCCAGGCTGTCGCTATCGGCCAGCAACAGGTTGAACGGGGCGTAGGCGCCAGCCACGGTCGCCAAGCGGTCGATATGCACGGCGGCCGGGTCGCGGCCGCGCAGGAAGTCGGCCACCAGCGCGCCCCGCGACGGGCCGGTCTGGGCCGCCAGCGGGTCGCGGACGTTGGTGACCACCGCCATCCGGCCCGAGGCGCCGACGCCGGCCCAGCCACCGCCGGAGCGCAGGTCGCGCCCCCCGATGACGGACGTCTCATCCTGCCAGGGGGCCAGCGCCGCCGTCGGGCGGGCGTGGAACTCATCACGATTGCCGGTCATCACCAGCCGCCAGCGCGGGTGGTGCATCCAGCCAAGAGCGAGCAGGCACATGGCTTCATTGTGCACGGTTTGCGCAGTCTGGCGCCGTTTCCGGCCCGTTCCGGATGAATGCGCGGCCGATGTTTCACGCCCTCTCCACGCCCCTGAACTTCCGTTCAATCTCAAAAATTGAGACGGATCAGCAACTTGTGGATAAGCCTTGAACAATTCTCTAAAGGTTGTTGCAAGCCATTGATGCGGCTGGCGATTTCCCTGCTGAAAAGTTGTTGACAACCCTCGGCCCGCTGCTAAGGTGGGCATCAGAGGGAAATCCGGGTGTTTTGTGGGTTTTCGTGGTTCAATGTTTCACCGGGCGAAGGACAAGGTGCAGGCGTCGTGTTCCAGGGCGAGACGGCCATCACAGTTGACGACAAAGGGCGCATGGCGGTTCCCACCGCTTACCGCGACCTCGTCGCGCGCGCCAGCAACAACCGTCTCGTGCTGACCTACAACCCGTTCGAAGCCGGCTGCCTGTGGCTGTACGCAGAGTCGGAATGGGAGCGGGTCCGCGACGATGTGATGTCCAAGCCCAACACCCAGCGCGTCGTGCGCCTGTTGCAGCAGAAGCTGGTCGGCTCGGCCGCCCATCTGGAGCTGGACGGCAACGGTCGCATCAGCATCCCCGCCAGCCACCGCGGTGCGGTGGGCATTGAGAAGAAGGCGGTATTGCTCGGTATGGGCGACAAGTTCGAATTGTGGAGCGAGCAGGCGCATCGGGCCCTGATCCAGCAGACGTTGTCTGACGAGGATCTGGGTGATGGGTTGCTCGACCTGAAGTTGTGAGCCGGGGTGCCCGGATGCGCCCAGAAGCGCAGGCCGGTCACCTTCCGGTGTCGCAGTCGCCGGCGGTGCACCTGCCGGTCCTGTACACCCAGGTCCTTGAAGGCCTGAGGGTGATCGAAAACGGACGTTATCTGGATGGCACGTTCGGTCGTGGCGGTCATGCACGTGGCGTGCTCACCCAGCTCGGTCCCGAGGGGCGCCTGCTGGTCATGGACAAGGATCCGGAAGCCATCGCCGTTGCCGAGCGCGATTTCGCGCCGGACCCGCGCGTGTCCATCTTCCGTGGCAGCTTCGCCCAGCTGCTGCAGTGGGATGCGACGGCCGAAGGCCTGGACGGCGTGCTGTTCGACCTTGGCGTGTCGTCGCCGCAGCTGGATGTGGCCGAACGTGGCTTCAGCTTCGGCAAGGACGGCCCGCTGGACATGCGCATGGATCCGGACAGCGGTGAAAGCGCCGCGCAGTGGATCAACCGCGTCGAAGACCGCGAGATCGCCGACGTGCTGTGGACCTACGGCGAAGAGCGCCAGAGCCGGCGCATCGCCCGCGCCATCGTGGCCCGCCGCGAGAAGCAGCCGTTCACCCGTACCGCCGAACTGGCCGAGCTGATCGCCTCGGTGATGCCGCGTGGCAAGGACAAGATCCACCCGGCCACGCGCAGCTTCCAGGCCATCCGCATCCACATCAACCGCGAGCTGGCCGATCTGGAAGCCGGTCTTGATGCGGCGGTGGAACGGCTCAAGCCCGGTGGCCGCCTGGCGGTGATCAGCTTCCATTCGCTGGAAGACCGCATCGTCAAGCAGTACATGAACCGCCTGGCCAAGGCGCCGCCGGCCAACCGCCGCCTGCCCGAGGCCGTTGCGTTCGTGCCTACGCTGGACCTGATCGGGGGCGCCATCAAGGCCACCGACGAGGAGCTGGCCGCCAACCCGCGTGCCCGCAGCGCCGTGCTGCGCGTGGCACAGAAGCGGGAGGCCGATGCATGAGCCGGCTGCTGCTGATCATCCTGCTGGCCTGCACCGTGGCCTCGGCGATCGGCGTCGTGTTCGTGCGTCACCGTCATCGGCAGACGTTCATCGAACTGTCGCGTGCCGAGCGCACGCGCGATGACATCAACCTCGAATTCGGCCGCCTGCAGCTGGAGCAGGCGACCCTGGCCGAAGCCAACCGCGTGGACCGCATTGCCCGCGAGAAGCTGGGCATGAAGTTCCCCGAGGCCGGTGACATCGTCGTGGTGCGCCCATGAGCAAGACCGGCCGCAACCGCCCGCGCAACGCCTTCAACCTGCGCCAGCGCCTGCGCTGGGTCGCGCTGGCGCTTGGCCTGTGCTCGGTGTCACTGGTGGGGCGTGCGGCCTATGTGCAGATCATCAACAGCGATTTCTACCAGCGCCAGGGCGAGGCCCGCTACCTGCGCGAGCTGCCGATCAAGACCTCGCGCGGCATGATCACCGACCGCAACGGCGAACCGCTGGCGGTGTCCACGCCGGTTGCCTCGATCTGGGTCAACCCGCAGGACCTGCTGCGTTCGCCCGAGCGGATTCCCGAGCTGGCCCAGGCGGTCGGCATGTCGGTGGATGAGCTGAGCAGCCGCCTGTCGCAGAAGTCGGACAAGGAATTCATGTACCTGCGCCGCCGGATCAATCCGGACGAGGCAGAGAAGGTGGTCGCGCTGAAGATCCCGGGCGTGGCCGCGCAGCGCGAGTTCCGCCGCTTCTACCCGCAGGGCGAAGCGATGGCGCACGTGCTGGGCTTCACCAACATCGACGACCGCGGCCAGGAAGGCCTGGAACTGGCGTTCGACGAATGGCTGCGCGGCAAGGCCGGCGCCAAGCGGGTGATCCGCAACCGCAAGGGCGAGACGGTCGAGAGCGATCTGCTGCGCGCCGCCGAGCCGGGCAAGGACCTGACCCTCAGCATCGACCGCCGCATCCAGTACCTGGCTTTCAAGGAACTGCGCAACGCGCTGGTGGCCAACAAGGCAGCCGGCGGTTCGATGGTGATCATGGACGTGACCACCGGCGAGATCCTGGCCATGGTCAACCTGCCGACCTACAACCCGAATTCGCTGACCGGCGCGATCCCCGATACGCGCCGCAACCGCGCGGTGACCGACCTGGTCGAGCCGGGCTCGACGATGAAGCCGCTGACCATCGCCACCGCGCTGCAGGCCGGTGCGGTGACCAAGGACACCATCATCGACACCAACCCGGGCTACATGACCCTGGGCCGCTTCACCATCCGCGACGTGCCGCGCAACAACGGTGTGCTGAACGTGACCGGCGTGATCACCCGCAGCTCGAACGTGGGTGCAGCCAAGGTCGCGGCGAAGATGCCGGACCAGACCTTCTATGACGGTGTGCGCCGCTTCGGCTATGGCTCGGCGCCGCACAGCGGTTTTCCGGGTGAATCGGCCGGTGTGGTGATGCGCCCGGCGCGCTGGTCGGGCACCACCAAGACCACGATGTCCTATGGCTACGGCCTGTCGGTCACGCCGCTGCAGATCGCCACGGCGTACTCGGCGCTGGCCAACGGCGGCCGCCTGATCGCGCCGACCTTCGTCAAGGGCCAGCGCAACGAAGGCCAGCAGATCATCGACGAGAACGTCGCCCGGCAGGTGGTGGCGATGATGGAAACGGTGGTCACCCAGGGCGGCGCCAAGCAGGCGGCGGTGCTGGGTTACCGCGTGGCCGGCAAGACCGGCACCGCGCGCAAGGCCGGCCCGGGCGGTTATGAGCGCGGCCATTACAACGCGCTGTTTGCCGGCGTGGTGCCGGCCACCAACCCGCGTTTCGCCACCGTCATCGTCATCAACGACCCGCAGGCCGGCAAGTTCTACGGCGGCCTGGTGTCGGCGCCGGTCTACCACAACGTGATGGAAGGCACCCTGCGCCTGATGGACGTGCCGCTGGACGACCTGCAGTCGTGGCTGGCCGCACAGCAGTCGGGCAAGGTCGGCCATTCGGCCTCGATCCTACCCGCGCCGCCGGCCGAAGCCGCGCTGCCGGTGGATGCCGCCGCCGAATTCGATGCTGCGCTGCCGAGCGCGCAAGCCCAGACGCCGCCCGCTACGGGAGGCACGCAATGAGTCCTTCGATGTTGCTTTCGCAGTTGCTTCCGGACGTGGCCCTGGCAGGGCACGATCCCGTTCTGACCGGCCTGGTGCTGGACAGCCGTGCCGTGCGCCCCGGCAATGCCTTCGTCGCCATCGCCGGTTTCGGCGCGCATGGCCTGGGCTTTGTCGAGCAGGCCCGCGCCGCCGGTGCCAGCGCCATCCTGTTCGAACCGCCGGCGCCTGCCGAACTGCCGGCACCGGGCGATGCGATCGCCGTGCCGGGCCTGCGCGCACGCATGGGTGCGATGGCCGACCAGTTCCATGGCGCACCGTCGCGGGCGATGGCGATGGTGGGCGTGACCGGCACCAACGGCAAGACCTCCACCGTGCAGCTGCTGGCCCAGGCCTGGCACCTGCTCGGAACGCCCAGTGGCAGTATCGGCACGTTGGGCGCCGGACTTTATGGCGCGGTCGAACCGACCGGCTTCACCACGCCGCTGGTGCTGCAGATGCATGCGCTGCTGGCGCAGCTGCGCGACGCCGGCGCACGCGCGGTGGCGATGGAAGTCAGCTCGCACGCGCTGGACCAGGGCCGCGTGGATGCCGTGCACTACGACGTGGCGGTGTTCACCAACCTCACCCGCGACCATCTGGACTACCACGGCGACATGGCCAGCTACGGCGCGGCCAAGGCGCGGCTGTTCCACCGCCCGGGCCTGAAGGCCGCGGTGATCAATCTTGACGACGCCTTCGGTCGCCAGCTGTTCGCCGGTCTGCCGGCGGGCGTGCAGCCGATCGGCCTGAGCTCGCGCGGTGCCACCGACGCCAGCGTGCGCGCCGAGGCGCTGCAGCTGGATGGGCGCGGCATTGCCTTCGAACTGGTCATCGACGGCCAGCATGCTGCGGTGCAGTCGCCGCTGCTGGGCCGCTTCAATGTGGACAACCTGCTGGCCGTGGCCGGTACCCTGCACGCGCAGGGCCAGCCGCTGCCGCGCATCGCCGAAGTGCTGTCGGCACTGCAGCCGATCCGTGGCCGCATGAACCGCCTGGGTGGCGAAGACGGCCTGCCGACTGTGGTGGTTGATTACGCACACACTCCGGATGCCCTGGAGCAGGCGCTGGACAGCCTGCATGGCCACCTGCACGGTGCGCTGTTCTGCGTGTTCGGCTGCGGTGGCGAGCGCGATACCGGCAAGCGCCCGCAGATGGCGGCGATTGCCGAGCGTCTGGCCAACCAGGTCATCGTCACTGACGACAACCCGCGTGGCGAGGATGGCGATGTGATCGTCGCCGACATCCTGGCCGGCTTCCAGAACGCCGATGCCGTGACCGTGCAGCGCAGCCGCGCGCGCGCGATCGGCCTGGCGGTGAAGCGTGCCGGTGCCGGCGACATCATCCTGATCGCCGGCAAGGGCCACGAGCCGTACCAGGAAGTGAATGGCGTGCGCCATGACTTCGACGACACCGAAGTGGCTGCGGCTGCGTTGGCTGCCAAGGCTGGCGTGTTGGCCGCGCAGGCCGGGGAGGGCATCGCATGAAGCGCACCCTGCTTTCGCTGATCGCACACTGGGCCGGCGGCGAGATCCATGGCGACGACGTGGCCATCGATGCGGTCAGCAATGACACCCGCAACCTGGGTCCGGGTAGCCTGTATGTGGCGCTGCGCGGCGAGCGTTTCGACGGCCATGACTTCGCTGCCGACGCGCAGGCGCGTGGTGCCAGTGCGCTGCTGGTCGAGCGCCTGCTGCCGATCGACTTGCCGCAGGTGCTGGTGGCCGACAGCGAACTGGCATTGGCGAAGATCGCCACCGGCATGCAGCGCGACCGCGATACCGAGGTGTTCGCGATCACCGGCAGCAATGGCAAGACCAGCGTGAAGAGCCTTCTGCTGTCGATCCTGCAGCAGGTGGCGCAGCACGCGCACAAGGTGGTCTACGCCAACCCGGGCAACCGCAACAACGAGATCGGCCTGCCGCTGGCGGTGATCGATGCCCCGGAAGATGCCGACTACGCCGTCTACGAGATGGGCGCCGGCAAGCCGGGCGACATTGCCTACCTGACCGACATCGCCCGCCCGCGCTATGCGCTGGTCAACAACATCGCCCCCGCCCACCTGGAGCGGATGGGCAGCCTGCTCGGCGTGGCGGTGACCAAGGGCGCGATCTATGCCGCGCTGCCGGCCGATGGCGTGGCGGTGATCAACGCCGACGATGCCTATGGCCGCTGGTTCGAACAGCATTTCATCAGCACCCCGGCGCGCTGCCGCGTGCTGCGCTACGGCCTGGAACACTCGGCGGACGTGACCGCGCGCGACATCCGCGCCGGTGCGCAGGGCAGCCAGTTCACCCTGGTCGCACCGACCGGCGAAGCCCGCGTGGTGCTGGGCCTGCCGGGTCGCCACAACGTCAGCAACGCGTTGGCCGCCGCCAGCCTGGCGCTGGCCGCCGGTATCGATCTGGCGCTGATTGCCACTGGCCTGGCCGAAGCGCAGCCGGTGCCGGGTCGCCAGATCGCCCATCAACTGCGCAACGGCGCGGTGTTGGTGGACGACAGCTACAACGCCAACCCGGGCTCGCTGGCCGCCGCCATCGATGCCCTGGCCGCCGCGCCGGAAGAGGGCTGGCTGGTGCTGGGCGACATGCGTGAGCTGGGCCCGGATGCCGAGGCGCTGCACGCGCAGGCCGGCCTGCGCGCACGTGCCGCTGGCCTGAAACGCCTGTATGCGCTGGGGCCGCTCAGCGCCGCTGCTGCTGCCGCCTTCGGCGACGGCGGTCGTCATTTCGCTACCCATGACGCGCTGTCGCAGGCGCTGAAGGACGAGCTGCACGCCGGCGTGCGCTGCCTGGTCAAGGGGTCCCGTGGCAGCGCCATGGACACGATTGTCAAAGCGCTGCTGGCGCAAGGAGAGGAATCCCCGCATGTTGTATGAACTGGCTCGATGGTTGCAGCAGTTGGAGAGCCTGTTCGGGCTGTTCAACTACCAGACGTTCCGCGCCATCCTTGCCGCGCTGACGGCCCTGTTCCTGTCGCTGTGGCTCGGCCCGGCGATGATCCGCAAGCTTGCCCAGTTCAAGGGCGGCCAGCCGATCCGCAAGGACGGTCCGCAGACCCATTTCTCCAAGGCCGGCACGCCGACCATGGGCGGTTCGCTGATCCTGCTCACCATCACCCTGTCGGTGCTGATGTGGGCCGACCTGCGCAACCGCTACGTGTGGCTGGTGCTGGCGGTGATGCTGTGCTTCGGCGCCATCGGCTGGTATGACGACTGGATCAAGATCGTCCGCCGTGATCCGAACGGCCTGAAGTCGCGCTGGAAGTACCTGCTGCAGTCGATCTTCGGCCTGGCCGCGGGCCTGTTCCTGTTCTACACGGCCGACGTGCCGGCCGCGCTGACCTTCTACATCCCGATGTTCAAGTCGATCGCCTTGCCGCTGGCCGGCATCGGCTTCGTGGCCATCGCCTACTTCTGGATTGTCGGCTTCTCCAACGCGGTGAACCTGACCGACGGCCTGGACGGCCTGGCGATCATGCCGACCGTGCTGGTGGCCTGCGCGCTGGGCGTGTTCGCCTATGCCTCGGGCAACGTGGTGTTCGCCAACTACCTGCAGATCCCGCAGATCCCGGGCGCCGGCGAGCTGGTCATCATCTGCGCGGCCATCGCCGGTGCGGGCCTGGGCTTCCTGTGGTTCAACACCTATCCGGCCATGGTCTTCATGGGCGACATCGGCGCGCTGGCGCTGGGCGCGGTGCTGGGCACGATCGCGGTGATCACCCGCCAGGAGCTGGTGCTGGTGATCATGGGCGGCGTGTTCGTCATCGAAACGCTGTCGGTGATGATCCAGGTCGCTTCGTTCAAGCTGACCGGCAAGCGCGTGTTCCGCATGGCGCCGATCCACCACCATTTCGAACTGAAGGGCTGGCCGGAGCCGCGCGTGATCGTGCGCTTCTGGATCATCTCCGTCGTGCTCGTGCTGATCGGCCTGGCCACGTTGAAGGTGCGCTGAGATGAACGACCTGTCCCGCCAGGCAACACGCCTTGAAGCCATCGAAGGCAGCTACGACAAGTGGCTGCTGGGCGCGATCATCGCGCTCACCGGTGTCGGCGTGGTGATGGTGGCGTCCAGCTCGATCGCACTGATGAGCAGCCCGTTCTACTACCTCAACCGCCACCTGATCTTCCTGGCGGTGGGCATCGTGCTGGCGGTCATTGCCGCCCGCACCGAGCTGAAGTCGATCGAGCAGTACAACCAGATGCTGCTGCTGGGCTGCTTCGTGCTGCTGCTGGCGGTGTTCACGCCGGGCCTGGGCAGCACCGTCAACGGTGCGCGCCGCTGGATCAACCTGGGCATCTCCAAGTTCCAGACGGTCGAAGCGGTGAAGGTGCTCTACATCGTCTGGCTGTCCAGCTACCTGGTGCGCTTCCGCGACGAGGTCAATGCGACCTGGCCGGCGATGCTCAAGCCGCTGGGCGTGGCCGGTGCGCTGGTGGTGCTGCTGCTGCTGCAGCCGGACTTCGGTTCCTCGACCCTGCTGCTGGCGATCACTGCCGGCATGCTGGTGCTGGGTGGGGTGAACATGCCGCGCATGTCGATGCCGGTGATCATCGGCCTGGTCGGCATGAGCGCGCTGGCGATCATCGAGCCGTACCGCATGCGCCGCATCACCTCCTTCCTGGACCCGTGGGCCGACCAGCAGGGTGACGGCTACCAGTTGTCCAACGCACTGATGGCGGTCGGCCGTGGCGAATGGACCGGCGTCGGCCTGGGCAACTCCGTGCAGAAGCTCTACTACCTGCCGGAAGCGCACACCGACTTCATCTTCTCGGTCACCGCCGAGGAATTCGGCTTCCTGGGTACCTGCGTGATCGTGGCGCTGTACGCGCTGCTGGTTGGCCGCACCTTCTGGCTGGGCATGCGCTGCGTGGAAATGAAGCGCCACTTCTCCGGCTACATCGCCTTCGGCATCGGCCTGTGGATCAGCATGCAGACCTTCGTCTCGATCGGCGTGAACCTGGGCATCCTGCCGACCAAGGGGCTGACCCTGCCGCTGATCTCCTCCGGCGGTTCGTCGGTGCTGATGACCTGCGTGGCGATGGGCCTGCTGCTGCGCGTGTCGTATGAACTCAAGCGCGCCGAGCGCCGCCAGGCCGTGCGCATCGGTGGCGCTGAAGACGCCGCTGCCGAGCCGATGGACGAGCCCGCCGCGCCGGTGGCCGCCAGCGTGCCGATGAGTGCCGAGCCGGTCGCCTCCGCGTCCGCTGCAGCGAACGCCGCACGTGGCACCAGCCGCCTGCAGTCGCGCATCGAACCCACCTTCGGGAGGCTGTCATGACTGCAGCCACCGAGAGTGGGCGCCCGGTGATGATCCTGGCCGGTGGTACCGGCGGCCACATCTTCCCCGGCCTGGCCGTGGCCCGCGTGCTGCGCGAGCGCGGCGTGCCGGTGACCTGGATGGGCGCCGACGGTGCGATGGAAACCCGCCTGGTGCCGCAGCACGACATCGCCATCGACACGCTGGCCATCACCGGCCTGCGCGGCAAGGGCAAGCTGGCCCTGCTGGCTGCACCGTGGCGGCTGATGCGCGCGCTGCGCGCGGCCGGCCTGATCATCCGCCAGCGCCAGCCGCGTGCGGTGGTCGCCTTCGGTGGCTTCGCCTCCGGTCCCGGTGGCATGGCCACGCGCCTGCATGGCCTGCCGCTGATCGTGCATGAGCAGAACCGTGCACCGGGCCTGACCAACCGCATCCTGTCGCGCTATGCGCGCCGCCTGCTGACCGGTTTCCCGGGTACCTTCGCCAAGCGCGAGGAATTCGTCGGCAACCCGGTGCGCGCGGAAATCGCTGCCATCGCGCCGCCGGAACAGCGCTTCGCCGACCGCCAAGGCCCGCTGCGTGTGCTGGTGGTGGGCGGCAGCCAGGGCGCGCGTGCCCTCAATACCGGCGTGCCGCAGGCGATTGCCGCGCTGGGCGCCGGCGTGCCGGTGCAGGTGCGCCACCAGAGCGGCGAGAAGATGCATGCCGAAGCGGTCGAGGCTTACGCCAAGGCCGGCGTGCAGGCTGAAATCACCCCGTTCATCGCCGACATGGCCGAGGCCTTTGCCTGGGCCGACCTGGTCGTATGCCGCTCCGGCGCATCCACGCTGGCCGAGCTGTGCGCGGTCGGTGTCGGCAGCGTGCTGGTGCCATTCCCCGCCGCCGTCGACGATCACCAGACCCGCAACGCGGAGTACCTGGTCGAGCGCGGCGCGGCGGTTTTGCTGAAGCAGGACGGAACGCTGGCCGACGGCATTGCCGCACTGCTGCGCGATCTGTCCGAAAATCCCGCCCGCCGCATGCAGATGGCGCAAGCCGCGCGTGCCCTGGCCAAGGTCGATGCCGCCGAGCGCATCGCCGATATCATTCTCGAGGAAGCTGTATGAAGAAGGCATGCCACCGCGCCTGCCCTGCGCGAGGCCGCGCATGATCCGTCGCCTGCACGACACCAACGACCTGGTGCGCGCGTTCCCGCGCGTGCATTTCGTCGGCATCGGCGGCACCGGCATGAGCGGTATCGCCGAAGTGATGCTGACGCTGGGCTATGAAGTGTCCGGCTCGGACAACGCCGACAACGTGGCGACCCGCCGCCTGGCCAGCCTGGGTGCGCGCATCATGCGCGGCCACTCCGCGGCCAACGTGCTGGGCACCGACTGCGTGGTGGTCTCCAGCGCCATCCGCGAAGACAACCCGGAACTGATGGAAGCGCGCAGCCAGCGCATTCCGATCATGCCGCGTGCGGCGATGCTGGCCGAACTGATGCGCTTCCGCCGCGGCATCGCCGTGGCTGGTACCCATGGCAAGACCACCACCACCAGCCTCACCGCTGCGGTGCTGAGCGAAGGTGGCCTGGACCCGACCTTCGTGATCGGCGGCCAGCTGCTGGCCGCCGGTGCCAACGCCAAGCTGGGTGGCGGGCAGTGGCTGGTGGCCGAGGCCGATGAAAGCGATGGCAGCTTCCTGCGCCTGAACCCGCTGATGTCGATCATCACGAACATTGATGCGGATCATCTGGAGAACTACGGCAACGACTTCGCCCGCGTGCAGGCGGCGTTCGCCGAGTTCCTGCAGCGCCTGCCGTTCTACGGCCTGGCGGTGCTGTGCATCGACGATCCGGAAGTGGCGGCACTGGCTGCCAAGACCCCGCGCCACGTGATGAGCTACGGCATGAGCCCGCAGGCCGACGTGCGCGCCGAGAACGTGGTGCAGGAAGGGTCGCGCATGCGCTTCACCCTGCGCCTGCCGCAGGGCACCAGCCAGGAAGTGGTGCTGGCGCTGCCGGGCAAGCACAACGTACTCAACGCGCTGGCCGCCGCTGCGGTGGGCTGGCAGCTGGGCGTGGCACCGGACGCGATCGCACGCGCGCTGGAGGGCTTCGCCGGTGTCGGCCGTCGCTTCAACGATCTGGGCGAGGTGACCACCGCCAGCGGTGCCAAGGTCCGCATCATCGACGACTACGGCCATCACCCGAGCGAGCTGGAGGCGGTGTTCGCCGCCGCCCGTGGCGGCTGGGCTGACAAGCGCCTGGTGGTGGCCTTCCAGCCGCACCGCTACAGCCGTACCCGCGACCAGTTCGACAAGTTCGCCGCGGTGCTGTCGAGCGTTGATGCGCTGGTGCTGAGCGAGGTCTACCCGGCCGGCGAAGAACCGATTGCTGGCGCCGACTCGCACGCGCTGGCCCGTGCCATCCGTGCGCGCGGCCGCAGCGAGCCGGTGGTGGTGGGCAAGGCCGCCGAGCTGGCCAGCGTGCTGCCGGACGTGCTGCAGGACGGTGACCTGCTGCTGATGATGGGCGCCGGCGACATCGGTGCCGTGGCCACCCATATCGCGGTGGAAGGTTTCAAGGGGGAGGGCCAGGCGTGAGCACGCTGACCTTCCCGCCGCTGCGCGTGACCGACCCGGCCGGGTTCGGCCGCGTCGCCGTGCTGCTGGGCGGCAGTTCCAGCGAACGCGAGGTGTCGCTGGACTCCGGCCGCAACGTGCTCGAAGCCCTGCAGTCGCGTGGCGTCGATGCGTTCGCGGTGGATGGCATCCCGGCGCTGGCCACGGCGCTCGCCGCCGGTGGCATCGACCGCGTGTTCAACATCCTGCACGGCCACAACGGTGGCGGTGAGGACGGCATCGTGCAGGGCCTGATGGACGCCTTCGGCGTTCCGTACACCGGCTCTGACGTGCTGGGTTCTGCGCTGAGCATGGACAAGATCCGCACCAAGCAGGTGTGGTTGTCGCTGGGCCTGCCGACCCCGCAGTACCGCAAGGTCACTGCAGAAGACGTGCACGCCAATGCCGCCGAACTCGGTCTGCCGGTGGTGGTGAAGCCGGCCAACGAAGGCTCCAGCGTGGGCATCAGCCGGGTCACCGATGACGCCGGCCTGGATGAAGCGGTGGCCCTGGCCGCGCGCTACGACGGCCAGCTGCTGATGGAGCAGATGGTGGTCGGCGACGAACTGACCGTGGCCATCCTCGGCGACGTCGCACTGCCGTCGATCCGCATCGTGCCCAAGGGCCAGTGGTACGACTACAACGCCAAGTACATCGCCGAGGACACCCAGTACCTGTGCCCGGGCCTGGACGGTGACGACGAAGAAGAGATCCGCTGCATCGCGCTGGCCGCGTTCCGCGCTGCTGGCTGCCGTGGCTGGGGCCGCGTGGACGTGATGCGTGATCGTGCCAGCGGCCGTTTCTTCCTGCTGGAAGTGAACACCGCGCCGGGCATGACCAGCCATTCGCTGGTGCCCAAGGCGGCCCGCCAGGCCGGCATCGGTTTCGAGGAACTGGTGTGGCGCGTGCTGGAACAGACCCTGGAGGCCTCGCACGCATGAACGCAGTGCTGCGCATCTTCGTCTGGCTGTTGGCGCTGTCGGTGGTTGCACTGCCGGTGGTGGCCGTGGTCAATGGCTGGGTCGGCGCCGAGCGCTGGCCGCTGGCGAAGCTGCGCGTGCATGGTGAGTTCAAGCGGGTGCCGGCCGAACAGCTGCAGCAGGTGCTGCTGCCGTATGCGCGCGCCGGTTTCTTCGCGGTCAAGCTGCAGGACGCGCAGGACGCCCTGGAAAAGCTGCCGTGGGTGGAAAGCGCGCAGGTCCGCAAGCAGTGGCCGGACGTGCTGGAAGTGACCCTGGTCGAGCACAAGCCATTCGCACGCTGGGGCACCGACCGCCTGGTGTCCGAGCAGGGCAAGCTGTTCCCCACGCCGAAGAAACTGTCCGACCTGGCATTGCCCGAACTGGATGGCCCGGACAGCCAGACCGAAGAAGTGATGAAGCTGTACAGCGACTCGCGTGCATTGTTCGCACCGGCCGGCGTCGATGTGCGCCGGGTGACGATGGATGCACGCGGCAGCTGGTCGCTGGTGCTGAGCAACGGCACCGAAGTGGTGGTCGGCCGTGACGACGCGCGCTCGCGCATGCAGCGCTTCGTCAAGGTACTGCCGCAGCTCAACCGTCAGGACGCGCCGATCGAGCGCGCCGACCTCCGTTACACCAATGGTTTCACGCTGAGCTGGGGTACCCCGGCCACGCCGGCGAAAACGCCGGCGACCCCGGCCAGAAGCACGCAGGAAAGGACATGAATCGCAAGGGTGACAAATCGCTGATCGTTGGCCTGGACATCGGCACCTCCAAGGTGGTGGCGCTGGTGGGCGAGTATTCGCCGGGCAACCCGATCGAAGTGATCGGCATCGGCTCGCACGAATCGCGCGGGCTGAAGCGTGGCGTGGTGGTGGACATCGAATCGACCGTGCAGTCGATCCAGCGCGCGGTGGAAGAAGCCGAGCTGATGGCCGGCTGCGAGATCCGCTCGGTGTACGCCTCGATCTCCGGCAACCACGTGCAGTGCAAGAACTCGCCGGGCATCGTCCCGATCCGCGACGGTGAAGTGACCTGGGGCGACCTGGATCGCGTGCTCGACGCGGCCAAGGCGGTGGCGATCCCGGCCGACCAGAAGATCCTGCACGCGATCCCGCGCGAGTACGTGCTGGACGATTCGCAGGAAGGCATCCGCAACCCGGTCGGCATGACCGGCGTGCGCCTGGAAGTGCATGCGCACCTGGTGGTGTGCGCGCAGTCGGCCGCGGCCAACATCAGCAAGTGCGTGCAGCGCTGCGGCCTGCAGGTGGACGACCTGGTGCTGTCCTCGCTGGCCTCCAGCGTGGCGGTGCTGACCGCCGACGAGCGCGAGCTGGGCGTGGTGCTGGTCGACATGGGTGCCGGCACCACCGATATCGCCGTGTTCGTGCAGGGCGCGATCTGCCACACCGCCTCGCTGCCGATCGCCGGCGACCACGTGACCAACGACATCGCGCACATGCTGCGCACGCCGACCCCGGAAGCCGAGCAGATCAAGGTGCGCTATGCCTGCGCCCTGGCCCAGCTGGCCACGGCCGAGGAGAGCATCCAGGTGCCGTCGGTGGGCGACCGCCCGCCGCGCCGCATGCCGCGTCACTCGCTGGCGCAGGCCGTGCAGGGCCGCTACGAGGAAATCTTCGAGATGGTGCAGGCCGAACTGCGCCGCTCCGGCTTCGAGGAACTGGTGCGCGCCGGTATGGTGTTGACCGGCGGCGCTTCGAAGATGGAAGGCGTGGTCGAACTGGCCGAGGAAATGCTGCAGATGCCGGTGCGCGTGGGTATCCCGCAGCACGTCACCGGCCTGGGCGAAGTGGTCGGCAATCCGGTGCACGCCACTGGCGTGGGCCTGCTGCTGATGGGCAGCCAGATCGAGCATCCGCGGCGGCCGTCGCTGCCGACCGGGCGCGCCGGAAGCATGTTCAAGAAACTCAAGACCTGGTTCCGCGGCGAGTTCTGACGCGGAACCCGTAAACCCGGGCCTCGCCCGGGCGCAACACCCGCAGTACCCGCATCACAACGCAATACCGGCAACACACAACCCACACAGCCGCAACGTCGGCATGCAGCAGGACGGCAGGACGCCCGAATGCCCATGCCAGCCAAAGCGGATACAACGAGGACACGGACATGGCGCATTTTGAACTGATCGAAAAGATGGCACCCAATGCGGTGATCAAGGTGGTTGGCGTGGGCGGCGGCGGCGGCAATGCCGTGGCGCACATGGTCAACTCGGCGGTGGACGGCGTGGAATTCATCACCGCCAACACCGACTCGCAGGCCATCAAGAATTGTGGCGCCAAGCTGCAGCTGCAGCTGGGTACCAACGTGACCAAGGGCCTGGGCGCAGGCGCGAACCCGGAAGTCGGCCGCCAGGCCGCGCTGGAAGACCGTGAGCGCATCATGGACGCGCTGCAGGGCGCCGACATGGTGTTCATCACCGCCGGCATGGGCGGCGGCACCGGCACCGGCGCTGCGCCGGTGGTGGCACAGCTGGCCAAGGAAATGGGCATTCTGACCGTGGCCGTGGTCACCAAGCCGTTCCCGTTCGAAGGCCGTCGCCGCATGCAGGTGGCGCTGAAGGGCATCGAGGAACTGAGCCAGCACTGCGACTCGCTGATCACCATCCCGAACGAGAAGCTGATCACCGTGCTGGGTCGCAACGCGACCATGATCCAGGCCTTCCGCGCTGCCAACGACGTGCTGCAGGGTGCAGTGCAGGGCATCGCCGACCTGATCGTGCGTCCGGGCCTGATCAACGTCGACTTCGCCGACGTGCGCACCGTCATGTCCGAAATGGGCCTGGCGATGATGGGTACCGGCACCGCCCGTGGCGATGACCGCGCCCAGGCCGCTGCCGAATCGGCGATCCAGAACCCGCTGCTGGACGATGTGAACCTGGCCGGCGCCAACGGCATCCTGGTCAACATCACCGCCGGTGCCGACTTCACCATGGCCGAGTTCGACGAGATCGGCCGCACCATCGATGGCTTCGCTTCCGAAGATGCCACCGTGGTGGTCGGCACCGTGCTGGACCCGGACATGCAGGACGAAGTGCGCGTGACCGTGGTGGCCACGGGCCTGAACCGCGTCTCGGCCAGCAAGACCCAGCGTCCGGGCGAGCGTGCGCCGATCAAGCTGGTCCGCAACGCCACCACCGGCCAGCCGGAGTTCGGCGAGTTCGACAACGGCGGCGATGCCGTGTCCAAGGCGGTGGGCGGCATGGGCCTGGGCCTGCGTCGTGCCAGCAGCGATACCGCAGCGGCCTCCGCACCGTCGGCCCCGGCCGCTTCGGCCCCGGCAGCGGCGGAACTGCCGAACGATTACCTGGACATCCCGGCGTTCCTGCGCCGCCAGGCGGACTAAGCGGGGCGGCCCGGGGTTGTCCTCCCCGGGTTGCGCCACCATGTCCTGAAAACGCGGGCGCCGGGCCAGGATGGGCCCGGCCGCCCTGCCTCACGCGTGTCCCAGCGGCGTGCCGGTGCGTCCTGCCGGTGGCTGCAACTGGCGTTTCAGCCAGGGTAGGGGAGTGCGCGTGTTAATCTAATGTGTCACTTCCGGTCCATCCCCCATGATCCAGCAACGCACCCTCAAGAACACGATCCGCGCCACCGGCGTTGGCCTGCACAGCGGTGACAAGGTCTACATGACCCTGCGCCCGGCACCGGTCAACCATGGCATCGTGTTCCGCCGCGTGGACCTGGACCCGGTCGTGGAAGTGCCGGCCAAGGCCGAACTGGTCACCGAAGTGACCCTGTGCACCGGCCTGACCTGCAACGACGCCAAGATCCAGACCGTCGAACACCTGATGTCGGCGCTGGCCGGCCTGGGTGTGGACAACATCATCGTTGAGCTGTCCTCGGCCGAGCTGCCGATCATGGACGGTTCGGCTGGCCCGTTCGTGTTCCTGCTGCAGTCGGCGGGCATCGTGGAACAGGATGCGCCCAAGCGCTTCATCCGCGTGCTGAAGACCGTGGAAGTGACCGAGGGCGACAAGGTGGCCCGATTCACCCCGTACGAGGGCTACAAGCTGGGCTTCACCATCCAGTTCGACCACCCGATGATCCCGGCCAAGCAGTCGCGCCAGGAAATCGAGTTCTCGACGCTGGCCTACACCAAGGAAATTTCCCGCGCGCGCACCTTCGGCTTCATGCGCGACCTGGAATACATGCGCGAGCGCAACCTGGGCCTGGGCGGTTCGATGGACAACGCCATCGTGCTGGACGAGTTCCGCGTGCTCAACGAAGACGGCCTGCGCTACGCCGACGAATTCGTGCGCCACAAGATCCTTGATGCCATCGGCGACCTCTACCTGGCCGGTGGCCAGGTGCTGGGCGCCTACGAGGGCTTCAAGTCCGGTCACGCGCTCAACAACAAGCTGGTGCGGGCCCTGATGGCCGACGCCAGCGCCTGGGAATGGGTCAGCTTCGACTCGCCGGCCACCCCGGATCCGGTGGAATATGCCACCCCGGCCTACGCCTGATTCCGTAGATCGTTGAATTTCAAGATAAAAACGCCGCCTTCCAGGGCGGCGTTGTTGTTTCCGGCGCCGGCGACGCATTCAGCGTGCTTGAAAGGCGTCAAGGCCGGTTCAAGGTCACGGTTTTGTGAACCTGTTGGATCGGAAGCCTGAATTTAACGAAGTTTTAACTCCAATCTAACGACAGGCCCCCGGATGGCAGCTAGGATGCGACCCGGCCCCCGAAATGTTTCACGCCGTGGTGACACGCGCGACGGGGAGCGGAGCCGGATGCTCCGTTGCCATCAGGACCGTTTCTTCGGCTTCGAGGGAATGTCCTGCAGGCAAGCCAAGGCGTCGCGTAGCCCTTTGTGCGTGGCGGCTGAAACTGCGTGGGGGCCATTCCGGTTGTCGATCGCTGGGGAGCGTGAGGGAGTGGTGGACGCAGTCTTGATGGTCACCCTGGTGGCCTTCAGCCCGATGGAACGGGCCGCGTCGAGCAACTGGGCTTCGGCAAGCCGCAACTTGGCATGCCAGACCGGGGACTCGACGAGAAAAACGAGGTGTTCCCCGTCCACATTGGCCAGCCGGCAACGGCTGCGCAGAGGTGGCGGCAACTGGGGGCGCAACTGACGGTCCAGCGCGTCGAGCCACAAGGCACGCCGCAGCGGGTTCCCGCTTTTGTCCGCCATCACCGCATCCAGCGCCGGTTTCGGCACTGACGCGGGGCGAACGCTGGATTTCGGCTCAGACATGAAAACTCACTGATGGCATTCAAAAAGATCGTAATCAAAACGCGTGAAGGACAGGCCAAGGCGTCGCCGATCGCGCGTTTGCGGTTCTATTTCGAGGACCGCCCCCGTGCCCTGCTGGGCAGCGTGCTCGGGGTAGGCTGCATTATCGGCCTTGCCGGCGGCATTGGCGCCAGTGCGCTGAATGATTCGCGCCTGCAGGCCAAGGTCGACCGTCAGGATGCAGAGCTGGCCAAGGTCAAGCGCGATGCGCAGACCCAGGTCAACGCGCTGGCCGCCCGCCTCGGCGAGCTGCAGGCCCAGGCCACCCGCCTCAATGCCCTCGGCGAACGGCTGACCCAGATGGGCAAGCTGGAAGATGGCGAGTTCGACTTCAACGAGACCCCCGGCCTCGGTGACGGCGACGCAGGCGGCCCGACCAGCGACATCCCGGTCAAGGACGTCAACGCCGACTTACAGGTGCTGGAGCAGCGCTTTGCTGCTTCAGGCCGCCAGTTGTCGGTGATGGAATCGCTGATGTTCGACCACCAGCTGCAGCAGAACGCCGTGCCCTCGCGCATGCCGATCCGCAACAGCTACGTGACCTCCGGCTTCGGCACCCGTGCCGACCCGTTCGGCCGCGGTGCCGCCACCCACAAGGGCATGGACTTCCACGCCAAGGTCGGTGACCCGGTGATGGCCGTCGCCGAAGGCGTGGTCAGCTTCGCCGGCGTGAAGGGCGGCTACGGCAACGTGGTCGATGTCGACCACGGTAACGGCTACGTCACCCGCTACGCGCACAATTCGCGCCTGGTGGTGAAGGCCGGTGACCTGGTCCGTGCCGGCCAGGAAGTGGCCAAGGCCGGTTCCACCGGGCGTTCGACCGGTGCCCACGTGCACTTCGAAGTGTGGGAAAACGGCAACGTGGTCAACCCGCGCAAGTTCCTCGGCGACGGCGGCAACACGCCGGTCGGCCGGATCAGCCGCGGCTGATGCCCGGGTCGGATCCCTTCCGCGCCGCGGACGGGCTCTGACCCGATGCGGGTGAGGGCTGGGGTCTGAGCCCTTTCGCCACGGCGAAAGGGATCCGACCCCGCATCCGTGTTTCTTTGCCGAATCCGGGGCGATTGCGACCGGATTGGCGCTTGAAACCTCAGCCGGCCGTCCCAAGCTACAATGGGTGTTGCCATCGACAGGGCGCCAGGCGCCCTGTTTCGTTTGCGGCGGACGGATCCCAAGGGGGAGGCCGGGCGTCGTGTCCATCCAACCCGGTTCCTTCAATGATCAACAGCCTGCTTACCCGCGTATTTGGCAGTCGTAACGAACGACAGCTGCGCCAGCTCAACCGCATCGTCGCCAAGATCAATGCGCTGGAGCCGGAGATCGAGAAGCTTTCCGACGAGCAGCTTCAGGCCAAGACGCCGGAGTTCAAGCAGCGCATCGCCGGCGGTGAAGCCCTGGACAAGGTGCTGCCGGAAGCGTTCGCGGTCTGCCGCGAAGCCGGTCGCCGCGTGCTGGGCATGCGCCACTACGACGTGCAGCTGATCGGCGGCATGGTGCTTCACCTGGGCAAGATCGCAGAAATGCGCACCGGTGAAGGCAAGACCCTGGTGGCGACCCTGCCGGTGTACCTCAACGCGCTGGAAGGCAAGGGCGTGCACGTGGTCACCGTGAACGACTACCTGGCCCGCCGCGACGCCGCGCAGATGGGCAAGCTGTACAACTGGCTGGGCCTGAGCGTGGGCGTGGTGTACCCGGGCATGCCGCACAGCGACAAGCGCGAAGCCTACGCGGCCGACATCACCTACGGCACCAACAACGAATTCGGTTTCGACTACCTGCGCGACAACATGGCGCTGTCCAAGGCCGACCGCTACCAGCGCGGCCTGCACTACGCCATCGTCGACGAAGTCGACTCCATCCTGATCGACGAAGCGCGTACCCCGCTGATCATCTCGGGCCCGGCCGATGATTCCCCGGAGCTGTACATCCGCGTCAACCGCGTCGTGCCGCACCTGGTCAAGCAGGAAGCGGAAGACGGCGAAGGCGATTTCTGGGTGGACGAGAAGGGCAAGCAGGTGCATCTGTCCGAAGCGGGCATGGAGCACGCCGAGCAGCTGCTGGTCGACGCCGGCATCCTCGACGGCGAGACCGAAGGCCTGTACGCGGCGCAGAACCTGACCGTGGTCCACCACCTCAATGCCGCCCTGCGCGCGCACGCGATCTACCAGCGTGACGTGGACTACATCGTGCGCGACGGCGAAGTGGTCATCGTCGACGAGTTCACCGGCCGTACCCTGGCCGGCCGCCGCTGGTCCGACGGCCTGCACCAGGCGGTGGAAGCGAAGGAAGGCGTGCCGGTCCAGCGCGAGAACCAGACGCTGGCGAGCATCACCTTCCAGAACCTGTTCCGCATGTACAAGAAGCTGTCCGGCATGACCGGTACGGCCGATACCGAAGCGTTCGAATTCCAGAGCATCTACGGCCTGGAAGTGGTGGTGATCCCGACCAACCGCCCGACCATCCGCAAGGACAGCCCGGACCAGGTGTTCCTCAACCGCAAGGGCAAGTTCAATGCGGTGCTGGCCGACATCGAAGAGTGCGCCAAGCGCGGCCAGCCGGTGCTGGTGGGTACCACCTCGATCGAAACCTCGGAAATGCTGTCCGAGCACCTGAGCAAGGCCGGCGTGAAGCACGAAGTGCTCAACGCCAAGCAGCATGACCGCGAAGCGACCATCGTCGCCAATGCCGGCCGTCCGGCCGCCGTGACCATCGCCACCAACATGGCCGGCCGTGGTACCGACATCGTGCTGGGCGGTTCGCTGGAAGCCGAGATCCACGCCCTGGGCGAGGACGCGACCGACGAGCAGAAGGCCGCAGTCAAGGCCGAATGGCAGAAGCGCCACGATGCAGTGAAGGCCGCGGGCGGCCTGCACATCGTCGGCACCGAGCGCCATGAATCGCGCCGTATCGACAACCAGCTGCGTGGCCGTTCGGGCCGCCAGGGTGACCCGGGTTCGTCCCGCTTCTACCTGTCGCTGGAAGACAACCTGATGCGCATCTTCGCCTCCGACTGGGTGCAGAAGGCCATGCGCATGATGGGCATGAAGGAAGACGACGTCATCGAGGACCGCCTGGTCAGCCGCCAGATCGAGAAGGCGCAGCGCAAGGTCGAGGCCCACAACTTCGACATCCGCAAGAACCTGCTGGACTTCGACGACGTCAACAACGACCAGCGCAAGGTGATCTACGCCCAGCGCGACGAGCTGCTGGATGCCGAGTCGGTGAAGGCGAATGTCGATGGCATCCGCGACGACGTGATCTTCGACATCGTTGCGCGCTTCGTGCCGCCGAACTCGATCGACGAGCAGTGGGACCTGCGCGGCCTGGAAGCGACCCTGGAGTCGGACTTCGGCCTGCAGATGTCGCTGACCGACCTGGTCAAGGAACACGAAGAGCTGGACGCAGAGGCCATCGCCACCAAGGTCCAGGAGCGCGTCAACCAGCACTTCGCCGAGAAGGAAGCCGGCCTGGGCGAAGAGACCATGCGCGCGCTGGAGAAGCACGTGATGCTGACCGTGCTGGACCAGAGCTGGAAGGAGCACCTGGCGCGCATGGATTACCTGCGCCAGGGCATCTACCTGCGTGGTTACGCGCAGAAGCAGCCGAAGCAGGAATACAAGAAGGAAGCCTTCGAGCTGTTCTCGGACATGCTGGAGAACGTCAAGCGCGAAGTGGTGACCCTGCTGGCCCGCGTGCGTATCCGCAGCGACGAGGAAGTGCAGGCCCTGGAAGCGGCCGAGCGCCAGCAGGTGCAGGCGCGCCTGAGCCAGTCGCAGTTCCAGCACCAGGATGCGGGCGGCTACAGCGCCGACGAGGAAGCCGCGCAGGTCGAAGCCGCCCAGCAGGGCGTGGCCACGCTGCAGCGCGACGAGCCGAAGATCGGCCGCAACGATCCGTGCCCGTGCGGCAGTGGCAAGAAGTACAAGCACTGCCACGGCCAGCTGAGCTGACCCCGAAAGGCCCCGCGCAAGCGGGGCTTTTCTTTCATGGCGGCTGTTTCGCGGGGCTGATCCGGCCGGATCCGAGATTGCGTGGCCCGCCCTGTTCTGGGCATGCTTCCCCCATGCCTTCCCCCACCCGATCGATCCACGTCGTGGCCGCCGTCATCACCGACGCCCGTGGCCGCGTGCTGCTCAACCGCCGTACCGAGAACCGCGACATGGCCGGCCTGTGGGAGTTCCCCGGCGGCAAGCGCGAATCCGGCGAGACCTCCGAACAGGCGCTGGTGCGTGAACTGCGCGAAGAGCTGGGCATCGAGGCCGATGTCGGGCCCTGGCTGATGGACGTGCCGCAGCGTTATCCAGACAAGCACCTGACCCTGGAAGTGCGCCACGTGCGCAGCTGGAAGGGCACACCGCGCGGGCGCGAAGGCCAGGCGATTACCTGGGTGGCGCAGGACAAGCTGGGCCGCTATTCGATGCCGCCGGCCGACCTGCCGGTGGTGGCCGCACTGCGCCAACCGGACCGCTACCTGATCACGCCGGCGCCGGCCGACGATGCCGGCAGCGTGCAGCACTGGCATGACCGGCTGCAGCAGGCAGTGGCGGCCGGCCAGCAGCGCATCCAGCTGCGCCTGCCGCCGGAACATCCGCAGCGGCAGGCCATGATCGAACAGGCCGTGCGCGCGCATCGCCGCGGCGTGCAGTGGCTGCTGAACCGTGATATCGCGTTGGCACGCGCACTGGGCGTGGGCGTGCACCTGGGCAGCGAGCAATTGCTGGCCCTGCAGGAACGGCCCTTGCCGGAAGGGCAGCTGGTCGCCGCGTCCTGCCACGATCTGGAGCAGCTGCAGGCAGCGCAGCGGCTGGGCTGCGACTTCGCGGTGCTCGGCCCGGTGCAGGCCACGGCCAGCCATCCCGAAGCGGCGCCGCTGGGCTGGGAGGCCTTCGCCGCACTGCGCGCGCAGGTGTCGCTGCCGATCTACGCGTTGGGCGGCATGGCCGCTGGCCACATCTCCGAAGCGCGCCGGCATGGCGGGCAGGGCATCGCTGCGATTCGCGGGTTGTGGCCAGGGTAACGCCGCGCACGCGGGGTCAGATCCCTGCGCAGCAGGGCTCTGACCCCATGGCCGAGATCCGACCCCTCCCGATCACAACGTGATCCAGAAACACCCGTATTGCCGGCGCAACCCCAGCACGGTCGAAGCGCGCGACACGCTGCCGGGCAAGGTCTGCTCCAGGCGCAGGCCGACCGGATGCCGTGCCGCTGGCGGCTCAGGGTCGGATCCCTGCGCCGCAGGGCTCTGACCCTCCTCCTGCGAGGACGCCAGCCCCTGTGACGGATACACCGGCACCACGTCCACCAGCGGCCGTCGTGCCAGCGATTCGAGTTGACCGAGGATGCGCTGCGCGCCCGCATCGGAGACCGCACCCCACAGGTACAGCGAGGACAGCCGGTTCACATCGTGGCTGACGATACCGGTGCGCAGTGCCTCCACCAGCTCGCTCAGGCGCCGTGGGCAGCGCGCACCCAGGGTGTCGCGCGGTAGGGTGCTGCCTGTGGGCGCGGGCGGTGGTAGTCGCGATTGGGCGCCAACGCTGTCGCAGGGACGGTCGGTATACACGCTCTGTCCCTGCGCGTCGGTGCAGCGGTTCAAGCGTGGGGACTGCGCATGGACCACGCTCGATGCCGAACACAACGACAGCAGCAACAGCAGGAAGGAAAACCGTTTCATCGACGCAGGGTAGCGCCGATCGCGGTGGCATGGCGTGCTTTCAGCCGTGCAGCAGCTTCAACACCGACGTGGTCGGCTTGGCCAGGTTCAATGTGTAGAAGTGCAGGCCCGGCGCGCCGCCCTCGATCAGGCGCTGGCACAGTTTGGCCACCACTTCGGTACCGAACGCCCGCACCGATTCGGCATCATCGCCATAGGCCTGCATCTTGCGGCTGATCCAGCGCGGGATTTCCGCACCGCACTGCTCGGAGAAGCGGCGCAGCTGGCTGAAGTTGGCGATCGGCATGATGCCGGGCGTGATCGGTACCTGCACGCCGAGCCGGCGCACGGCATCGACGAAGTGGAAGTACGCATCGGGGTTGTAGAAATACTGGGTGATCGCCGCGTCGGCGCCGGCGTCGATCTTGGCCTTGAAGTGCTTCAGGTCGGCCAGTGCGTCGGAAGCCTGCGGGTGCGTTTCGGGGTACGCGCCCACTTCGATATGGAACGCATCGCCGTGCTCGTCGCGGATGAAGTTGATCAGTTCGGCGGCATAGCGCATGTCACCGGGGAAGCCCATGCCCGACGGCAGATCGCCGCGCAGCGCGACCAGGCGGCGGCAGCCGATGGCGCGGTACAGCTTGAGCAGCTCGCGGATTTCCTGGCGGGTGCCACCGACGCAGGACAGATGCGGTGCGGCATCGAAGCCATGGTGCTGGTTGAGGTGGCGCACGGTCTCGGAGGTGTAGCTCAGGGTCGAGCCACCGGCACCGAAGGTGCACGACACGTACTCGGGGCCGTAGTCCTTCAACCTGGCCGCGGCGCGGTCCAGCTGGCTGCGCTGTTCGTCGGTCTTGGGTGGATAGAACTCGAAGCTGATGGCGGTCATGGCACGGGCGGCAGCGGCGGGTGCGGATCAGTATATCGCTTCATCAAGATGGATGTGCGATTGAGGCGTGAGGGCAGGTCATCCGTGGAGCGCGACCGTTCGCCCTGCTGACCGGCCGCTGCTCCGGAATCGCAACCCGGATGCCGTGGCCGGCGGCACGCTGATCCCATCCCGGCACCACCCACCTGATGAAGGAGCAGACGATGAAGATCTTCCTGGCACTCTGGTACGCGATGAAGGCCCTGGCCCGGCTGGCAATGATCGGCATGGCGATGGCCGTGCTCGGCTCCGGTTCCGCGCATGCCGCCACCGGCTCGACCGCTGGCAGGGTGCAGGTCGAGGTGGTCGGCAAGGGCCGCCCGCTGCTGATGATTCCCGGCCTCAACAGCAGCGCCGAGGTCTGGCGCGAGACCTGCCTGGCCCTGAAGGATGTGCAGTGCCACCTCGTGCAGCTGCCGGGCTTTGCCGGCGCGGCAGCGGCCGATCCGCGCCCGGTCGACTTCCTGCCGGCGATGCGTGGGCAGCTGCTGGCCTACCTGCACGACCAGCACCTGGGCCCGGTGGTGGTGGTCGGCCACAGCCTCGGTGGCCTGCTGGGCCTGCAGATGGCGCAGGCCGAGCCGAAGGCGGTCAGCGCGCTGGTGGTGGTCGACGCCCTGCCATTCCTGCCGGCTGCGCGTGACCCCAAGGCCACCACTGACAGCGTGCGGCCGGTGGCCGACCAGCTGCGCAAGGGCATGCTGGCCGCCGACGCCGCGCAATGGCAGGCGCAGTTGAAGGCGGGCCTGCCGGGCATGACCCGCGATCCGCAGCGCCAGGCCGAACTGGGCCGCTGGGGCGAAGGCAGCGACCGCCAGACCACGGCCGATGCCATGCATGCGGTGATGACCACCGACCTGCGCGACAGCATCGCTTCGATCACCGCGCCGACGCTGGTGCTCGGCAGCTGGGCCGGCTACCAGCCGATGGGTGGCACCGAGGACGGCACCCGGGCGGTGTTCCAGGCCCAGTACGCGAAACTGCAGGGCGTGCAGATCGCGATGAGCGCGCAGGGTTTCCACTTCCTGATGTGGGATGATCCGCGCTGGTTGCAGGAACAGGTGCAGCGTTTCCTCGCCGCGCATCCCTGACCCTTGTCCGCCCTCCTGCCACCACCGAGAGCCCGCATGGACGCCACCACGCCTTCCCGCCGTTTCTGGACGCTCAATGCACTGGCATGGGCCGGTTATGCGATGTACGGGCTGTGGGTCGGCATGCGGATCGGCGGCGGCGTGGTGTTCAGCGGCATCGTGCTGATCACCGTCAGCGTGGCGGTCTCACTCTGGCTGTGCAGCGGCGCGTTGCGTTCGGTTGCACTGCGCCAGCGCTGGTGGGAGGGAAGCCTGGGCAGCCTGGTGCTGAAACTGGCCGCCGGCGTGGTGGTCGGGGCCAGCGTCGCGCAGGCGGTAACGGCGGCGCTGCTGCTGCCGGCACTGGCGCTGGGCTGGGTGCAGCTGCCTGGCGGCCATGCCGATTACCAGTGGTCTTCGGTGCTGGTGTACTGGATGAACACCGCGCTGTTCCTGCTGATGTGGACCGGTTTGTGGGCGGGCCTGCACGGCCTGCGGCGGGCGCGCCACAGTGAGCTGGCCCGCCTGCGCGCCGAGGCCGAACGCAGCGCGCTGGAGCGCGATGCGCTGCGTGCGCGGCTCAACCCGCACTTCATGTTCAATGCGCTGAACAACCTGCGTGCGCTGATCCTGGAAGACCCGGAACGGGCCCGTGACATGGTCACCCGCTTGTCGCGCACGCTGCGCCAGGCGCTGGCCCACAACCGCAGCGAGCAGGTCACGCTGGCCGAGGAACTGGCGGTGGTCGACGATTACCTGGCCATCGAGGCGGTCCATTTCGAACAGCGCCTGCAGGTGCGGCGGCAGATCGATGCCGATGCCACGCAGGCACAGCTGCCGGCGATGGCGTTGCAGTTGCTGGTGGAGAACGCGATCAAGCATGGCATCGCCAGTCGCCCCGGCGGCGGCGAGGTGCAGATCCGCGCCACGCTGGACAATGACGTGCTGCGGTTGCAGGTGGACAATCCACTTTCAACCGGCAGCGAACCCACCCATGGCCATGGTGTCGGCCTGGCCTACCTGCGCGCACAGCTGGGTACGCGTGGCCGATTCGTGCTGCAGCCGGTCGGTGACCGCATGCAGGCCCTGCTGGAGATTCCGCAATGAGTGGCATGCTGCGCGTGTTGATCGTCGATGACGCACGGCTGGCGCGGCAGGAGCTGCGCACGCTGTTGTCGGCGCTGCCCTGGGTGCAGTGCGTGGGCGAGGCCGACGATGTGCCGGCCGCACGCGAGGCGATCGCCACACTGGCGCCGGACCTGGTGCTGCTGGATGTGCAGATGCCCTCCGGCAGCGGCTTCGATGTGCTGGATGGACTGGAGACGGTGCCGGCGGTGGTGTTCGTTACCGCTTATGACACCTATGCGGTACGCGCATTCCAGGCCAACGCGCTGGACTACCTGGTGAAGCCGGTGGAAGCGCCGCGGCTGCTGGAAGCGCTGGAGCGGGCGCGGCAGCGCGAGGCGGTGGCGGCCGACGTGCCGGAATCGCGCGGCACGCTGGGCGCGCAGGACCAGGTGTTCGTGCGCGAGGGCGAACGCTGCTGGTTCGTGGCGGTCTCGGAGATCCGCCGGCTGGTGGTGGATGGCAACTACACGCGGCTGTGGTTCCGCGACCAGAACGCCTTGCTGACCCGCAGCCTGAGCGCGCTGGAGGCACGCCTGCCCCCGGAACTGTTCTTCCGTGCCAACCGCAACACGCTGGTCAACCTGCGCCGTATCCGTGGGGTGTCGCCCAGCGTCGGCGACGGCTACGACCTGGCGCTGGACGACGGCAGCGAGGTGGAAGTGTCGCGGCGGCAGGCGCGTGAACTGCGCGAGCGGATGGCGTTGTAGGCGCTGCCAGCGGTTACCCTGTGCAGCGGATTCCCAGACTGCGCCATGCCATGTCCATCGTCCTCACCGATTTCGCCCGTCCCCGCCTGTTCCCGCGCGTGCCGCGCGGCAACACCATCCAGGACTGCACTGCCGAGCAGTTCGAGGCACACCTCAATGCGCACGCGCCGCTGAAGGTGCTCGACGGCTACGCGCCGTTCTGCAAGCTGTTCGTCTACGAGAACTGGACCAGCACGCGCTGCCTGACGGTGCCGGTCACCGAGGCCAACCGCCACCAGCTGCGCAGCGGCTACGAAGCGCGCAACCGCGAGGAACTGCCGGTACTGGTGCGCTGGTTCGAGGGCGTGGAATCGCCGCGTGCGAACTACCTGGTGGTGATCCTGTACAGTGCCGGGCAGCTGGCGAAGGAAGGTTCACCGATCGAGGCCGACTGGGGCATCGTCGGCTGCATCTACACCGCCGAACCGGAAGAGGTACCGATGGCGCCGATCACCATGATGCGCAATGCGCTGGGCGTGGAGGAGGGCGGTTCCGGCGTGCCACTGGATCGGGAGGCCTACCAGCGCTCGGTGGCGTTCTGGGAGAACAACGCCAACTGGCGACCCTGAACCTGGAGGGGACGTATCGGCCGATCATGCCTGGCTGCTCTATGATCGGGCCAGGCAAACCCATGGAGGGCAAGGCATGGCTATCTGGGCAAGGATGGTCCTGGTGTTGCTGGCGGGCACGTTGCCCGCCACCCCTGTACTGGCAGCGAAGCCATCTGTCGACATTGCATGCTCGTCGTTGGCAGCCGTTCCCGCGCTGCGCGATGCGGTGGTGACCGCATTGTCGATGCAGCCCGAGGGCGGTCGTTGCGTGGTGGAGGTGGAGGCGGCCAACGGCAAGGCGTTGCTTCGGCAGCAGCGGATGCTGGAGGTGCTCACGCAACACGCCTGCGCGGCGCCGGCGGAGGTGAGCGTGGACGACACGCGGCTTTCCCTGCAGTTGCGCCTGCCGAAGCACTGCGCGGCGCGCGGCAGCCGCGATCTGTTCGCGGGTGAGGGTGTTGCGTGGAAGCCGGCACGCGGCGTGTCGCCGCACTATCCGCCGGCGGCCGTGCAGCAGGGACTTTCCGGGCGCAGCCTGCTGAAGGCACTGATTGATGCGCAGGGGACGGTTGCCGCCGTGATCGTGGAGACATCCAGCGGCCATGCGCTGCTGGATGAAGCGGCGGTGGACGAGCTGCGTGGCTGGCCTTTCGTCCGTGCCGAAGCAGAGAGCACAGTGCCGGAGTTGACCATCGTGCGGGTGCCGATGCGGTACGCGCTGGTGGAGTGACCGCCATCCACGCGTGGCGTGGATCTACGTGTGGCAATGCGGTTGATGAAGGTGCGGTTCCGCGTGGTCATGCCATCCACGCGTGGCGTGGATCTACCGGGCCGCAGTAGAGCCACGCCATGCGTGGCTGCAGTCCCGTCAGGCGGCTATCCATTCCCACCACGGGTAGTGGTACTCGCGGTCGATGGCCCGCCAATGCTGGCCGCACTGTTCGCACGTAACGATGTGGCAATCCCCCCAGCCGTCTTCGGCTTCTTCCACCGAGCGCAGCTGCATCTGGCCCTGTTCAACCAGACGACGCGGATCGAAGAACGGGTAGCCGGGATTGAGCGCGCACAGGCACCCCTCGCGCGCGTGCCAGTAATGCAGCCGACGCAGGGCCGCCTTCAGATGCGCCTGGTTGCTGATCAGCATGCCGCCGAGCGCGACGCCCTGGCAGCGCTGTTCAATCAATTCCGCGTATGCGGCCAATGCATCCAGCGAGGGCGCGCTGAACAGCCGTGCGACCGTGCGTGCGGCGTCGGTGATGCGCGTGCCGTCGCGCGACAACAGGTCCTGCAGCAGCACGTCGGCCTGTGCATCGTCGAGCCGGGGTATCGGCGCTGCAGACCACGGCCAGCGCATCAGCGTGACTTGCCGATGGCAGCGTAGTGGCCGGCGGTGAGGCGCAGCAGATCGGCCGGTGCCAATTCCACTTCCAGGCCGCGGCGCCCGGCGCTGACATGCAGCGTGGGCAGCGCTTCGGCACTGGCGTCCAGGAAGGTGCGCAGGCGCTTCTTCTGCCCCAGCGGGCTGATGCCACCGACCAGATACCCGGTCGCGCGCTGTGCGGCATCAGCAGCGGCCATCTCGCACTTCTTGCAGCCGGCGGCTTCGGCCAGCGCCTTCAGGTCGAGCTGACCGGCGACCGGCACGATTGCCACCAGCAGTTCATGTGCTTCAGTGCTGGCCAGCAGGGTCTTGAACACCTGGGCGGGGTCGAGGCCGAGCTTGTCGACGGCTTCGCCGCCATAGGATTCGGCGTGGGCGTCGTGCACGTAGCTGCGCACGGTGTGGGCGATCTTCTCGCGCTTGAGCAGGTTGATGGCCGGGGTCATGGGTGCATCCTAGCGCGGGGCAGGGGTGTTGCCTTGACCGAGGCTATTGCGGGTGGAGCATCCACGCATGGCGTGGATCTACCGGGGGTTGGCCGGGGATATCCACGCATGGCGTGGATCTACTGGGGCCGGACGATCAGTAGATCCACGCCATGCGTGGATACGTGGTGTACGGCCACACGCGAACGCAGAACGGGCGCCCGAAGGCGCCCGTTCTTTCTGCTTCAATTGCTGGGGTCAGAGCCCTTTCCTGCGGAAAGGGATCCGACCCCGGCACGATCAGTAGCGGTAGTGGTCCGGCTTGAACGGGCCTTCCACCGGCACGCCGATGTAGTCGGCCTGTTCCTGGCTCAGGGTGGTCAGCTTCACGCCGATCTTTTCCAGGTGCAGGCGGGCCACTTCTTCGTCCAGCTTCTTCGGCAGCAGGTAGACCTTCTTCTCGTAGCTGTCCTTGTTCGCCCACAGGTCGATCTGTGCCAGGGTCTGGTTGGCGAAGCTGTTGGACATCACGAAGCTCGGGTGGCCGGTGGCGCAGCCCAGGTTCACCAGGCGGCCTTCGGCCAGCAGGAAGATCGCGTTGCCGTTCGGGAAGATGTACTTGTCCACCTGCGGCTTGATGTTGACGTGCTTGATGCCGGCGAACGACACCAGCGCGTCGACCTGGATCTCGTTGTCGAAGTGGCCGATGTTGCAGACGATGGCCTGGTCCTTCATCGCGCTCAGGTGCTCGATGCGGATGATGTCCTTGTTGCCGGTGGTGGTGACGTACAGGTCGGCACGGCCCAGGGTCGATTCGATGGTGTTGACTTCATAGCCTTCCATCGCCGCCTGCAGGGCGCAGATCGGGTCGATCTCGGTGACGATGACGCGCGCGCCGTAGGCACGCAGCGAAGCGGCGCAGCCCTTGCCGACGTCGCCGTAGCCGCAGACCACGGCCACCTTGCCGGCCAGCATCACGTCCATCGCGCGCTTCAGGCCGTCGGCCAGCGACTCGCGGCAGCCGTACAGGTTGTCGAACTTGCTCTTGGTGACCGAGTCGTTGACGTTGATCGCCGGGATCAGCAGGGTGCCGGCCTGGGCCAGCTGGTACAGGCGGTGCACGCCGGTGGTGGTCTCTTCCGAGACGCCCTTCCAGTCCTTGACCACGCGGCCCCAGTAACCCGGGCGCTCCTTGGCGACGCGCTTGAGCAGGTTCTTGATGACCTGTTCTTCGTGCGAGGACGAGGCGGTGTTGACCCAGTCGCTGCCGTTTTCCAGCTCGTAGCCCTTGTGGATCAGCAGGGTCACGTCACCGCCGTCGTCGACCACCAGCTCCGGGCCGGTCAGGGTGCCGTCGGCCAGGGTGAAGGTCAGCGCGTCCAGGGTGCAGTCCCAGTACTCTTCCAGGGTTTCGCCCTTCCAGGCGAACACCGGGGTGCCGGTGGCGGCGATGGCGGCAGCCGCGTGGTCCTGGGTCGAGAAGATGTTGCACGAGGCCCAGCGCACGTCAGCGCCGATGTCCTTCAGGGTCTCGATCAGCACCGCGGTCTGGATGGTCATGTGCAGCGAGCCGGTCACGCGCACGCCCTTCAGCGGCAGCTCGGCCTGGTACTTGCGGCGGATCGACATCAGGCCCGGCATTTCGTGCTCGGCGATGTCCAGTTCCTTGCGGCCCCAGTCGGCCAGCGTGATATCGCGGATCTTGTAATCACCTTCGGTGGAGAAGGTCTTGGCAACAGCATTCATTCGTGTGCTCCGGTTGTGGGCGAGCGGGTGCTCGCATCTAGCCGGGCGCCGTTGTTACAAAGCCACCTCACCGAGCCTGGCCGGGCCTCATCGGATCCGGTCGCAGCGCCCCTCGGCAGGGGAGAACCCCCATTATATCGCGGCCCCGGCATGACATCCGGATGACCCAACCATCGGCAGATGGGCGGGCGTGCACGGCCTGTTAAGGTCGGTGTTTTCACGCATCACACAGGTGGAACGATGAGCATGCACGCGCGCCGTACGCGGCGCTGGACCGGCCTGGTCCTGTCGATGGGACTGCTGGCCGTGGCCCCGCTGGCCTGGGCGGTGGCCCCGCAGCCTGCGGCGACGCAAGCCCAGGGCGTCAACGGCTACGAACTGCCGTCGGCGGCGCTGCAGGCGGTGGTCGATGCACCGCGCGCGCCGTCGCTGTACCTGTCGCCACGCCGCGACGTGGCCGCGTTGATGCAGATGCCGTCGCTGCCGTCGATCCAGGTGGTGGCGCAGCCGGAACTGAAGCTGGCCGGCCTGCGCATCAACCCGCGCACGTTCTCCGACAGCCGCTTCAGCTTCGGCGAGAAGCTGTGGCTGATGAACGTGGCTGATGGCAAGGAACGGCCGATCGGCGGCCTGCCGGCCAAGCTGTCGATCGCCAGTGTGATGTGGTCGCCGGACCAGAAGTGGCTGGCCTTCAACCAGGTCGACGCCGCCAGCGGCGCCAACGAACTGTGGCTGGTGGACGTGGCCGGCGGCAGTGCCCGCCGCCTCGTTGCCGGCCTGAACACGGTGATCGGCAGCGGCTACCAGTGGCTGCCGGACAGCCGCGGGCTGGTGGTGTTCACCCGCCCGGCCAACCTCGGTGCGGCCCCGGCCGCCGACGGCATCCCGACCGGCCCCGCCGTACAGCAGACCCGCCAGGGCGATGGCGTGGTGTCGATCCGTACCTACCAGGACCTGCTGAAGAACGAAGCCGACGCGCGCCAGTTCGACTACTACGCCACCACCCAGCCGGTGGAAGTCAGCCTGGATGGCACCACCCGGGCGATCGGCGCGGCCGGCATCTTCATGGGCTTCTCGGTGTCGCCGGATGGCCGCTTCGTGCTGCGCCAACCGGTGCAGCGTCCGTATTCCTACGTGGTGCCGGTGAGCAGCTTCCCGCGCCGCATCGAAGTGATCGACCGTGCCAGCGGCAAGCTGGTGCACACCGTGGCGGTGCGACCGCTGGTGGAAGGCCTGCCGACCGGCAACGATGCCGAAGTGACCGGCGTGCGTGACATCGGCTGGCGTGGTGATGCCGAAGCGACCCTGGTCTGGGCCGAAGCGCAGGATGGTGGCGACCCGAACAAGGACGCCAAGGTGCGCGATGCGGTGCTGATGCAGGCCGCGCCGTTCGACACGCCGCCGGTGACGCTGGCCCAGCTTGGCAGCCGCCTGGCCGGCATCAGCTGGGGCCGCGGTGACCTGGCCCTGCTGACCGAATCGTGGTGGAAGACCCGCAAGACCAAGACCTGGCTGATCGCCCCGGACAATGCCAGCGCCGAACCGCGCCTGCTGTGGGACCGCGATGCGCAGGACCGCTATGCCGATCCGGGCCGGCCGCTGCTGGCCAGTGACGAGCGGGGCCGTTCGCTGCTGCAGACCAGCCCCGATGGCAGCAGCCTGTACCTGGCCGGTGCCGGTGCTTCGCCGGAAGGCGACCGTCCGTTCGTGGACCGCTTCGACATCGCCACGGGCAAGGCAACGCGCCTGTTCCACTCGCAGGCGCCGAGCTATTCGCTGCCGGCGGCATTGCTGGACAACCAGGGCAGTTCGCTGCTGCTGAGCCGCGAGAGCCCGGACGAGCCGGCCAACTTCTACGTGCAGTCGCTGGCCGATGCCGGTGCTGCGCCGCGTGCGCTGACCCACTTCGCGCATCCGCTGCCGCAGCTGAAGGGCGTGCAGAAGGAACAGATCCGCTACAAGCGCAAGGACGGCGTCGACCTGACCGCAACCCTGCTGCTGCCGCCGGGCTACGACCCGAAGCGCGACGGCCCGCGCCCCCTGCTGATGTGGGCCTACCCGGGTGAGTTCAAGAGCGCGGCCGCGGCCAGCCAGGTGACCGATTCGCCGTACCGCTTCAATGCGGTCAGCTACTGGGGCCCGCAGGCGTTCCTGGCCAAGGGGTATGTGGTGCTGGCCAGCCCGTCGATGCCGATCATCGGCGAGGGTGACAAGGAGCCGAACGACACCTACATCGAACAGCTGGTGGCCAACGCGCAGGCCGCCGTGGATGAAGTGGTGCGCCGTGGCGTGACCGACCGCGATCACATCGCCATTGGTGGCCATTCCTACGGTGCGTTCATGACCGCCAACCTGCTGGCGCATACGCGCCTGTTCAAGGCGGGCATCGCGCGCAGCGGCGCCTACAACCGCACGCTCACCCCGTTCGGCTTCCAGGCCGAGGAGCGCAACTACTGGCAGGCGCAGGACGTCTACCAGAAGATGGCGCCGTTCAACTACGCCGACAGGATCAAGGATCCGATCCTGTTCATCCACGGCGTGGACGACAACAACTCCGGCACGTTCCCGATCCAGAGCGAGCGCATGTTCGCGGCGGTGAAGGGCCTGGGCGGCACCGCGCGTCTGGTGATGCTGCCGAATGAGTCGCATGCCTACCGCGCACGCGAATCGATCATGACCATGCTGGCCGAAAGCGAGCGCTGGCTGGAGCAGACCATCGGCCCGGCTGGGCAGGGCAAGGCGAAGAAGAAGCGCTGACCGGACCCGGTAGTGCCGGCCGCTGGCCGGCAACCTCATGGAGCCACACAACCTGAGGTTGCCGGCCAGCGGCCGGCACTACCAGATGAAACCATTTTTGCATCGCAGCACGACGCCCGTTCTGGTTTAGGCTTGGGGTCTGGATCCGTTGACCGAGGCCTGTGCGTCGCCGATGAACGAGTACCGCAGCAGCATCGAGTTTGCTTCCCCCGATCTTCCGCTTCGCGATGACGTGCGCCGGCTCGGCGCACTGGTCGGTGACCTGCTGGTCGAGCAGGTATCGGCAGCCTTCCTCGACGATGTCGAAGACGTGCGCACCCGCGCCATCGCCCGGCGCGAGAACCAGGCGCCACTGTCGGAGCTGGCCGAAGGCCTGGCCGGGCGCACGCCGCAGCAGGCCGAGACCATGGTGCGGGCCTTCAGCACCTACTTCCAGGTGGTCAACATCGCCGAGCGCGTGCATCGCATCCGCCGTCGCCGTGACTACCAGCGTGCCGGTACCGCCGGGGCGCAGCCCGACGGCCTGCAGGATGCGCTGCAGCACCTGAAGGCGCAGGGCGTGGGCTTGGACGAGCTGGCGCAGTGGCTGCCCCGCATCGACATCGAGCCGGTGTTCACCGCGCACCCGACCGAGGCCGTGCGCCGCGCGCTGCTGGAGAAAGAGCAGCTGATGGTGGCCAGCCTGGTCGACAACCTCGACGGCCGGCGCACGCCGGGGGAAGCGGCCGCCGATGCCGCGCGCTTCCGCATGGCGCTGACCGCTTCGTGGCAGACCACCGATTCCTCGCCGGTGCGGCCCACCGTGGATGACGAGCGCGAGCACGTCGGTTTCTATCTGGTGCAGGTGCTGTACCGGGTGATCCCGGTGCTGTACGAATCGCTGCAGCAGGCGCTGCGCGATACCTACGGCGAGGAACTGCCGCTGCCACGCCTGCTGCGATTCGGCACCTGGGTGGGCGGTGACATGGACGGCAATCCGAACGTGGATGCCCACACCATCCGCAATACGCTGGATGCGCAGCGGCAGGCGGTACTCGGGCGCTACCAGAAGGAACTGCTGCAGCTGGCCAGCCTGCTCAGCCAGTCCACCGAGCGGGTGGGCGTGAGCGAGGCGCTGCAGGCGCGCGTGGCGCACTACCAGCAGCTGCTGCCGCAGGTGCAGTCGCGTCCGCGCCACGCCGACATGCCGTACCGCCTGCTCAACGACCGCATGCGCGCACGCCTGCAGGCCACGTTGGATGACGGCGAAGGCGCCTACGCCGGTCCTGACGAACTGATCGACGACCTGCAGCTGATCCTCGACAGCCTGCGCGCGAACCGCGGCGAACATGCCGGTGGCTTCGCCGTGCAGCGCCTGCTATGGCGGGTCAAGACGTTCGGCTACCACCTGGCGCGGTTGGACGTGCGCCAGGAATCGAGCGTGCACGCGCGCGCGCTGGCCACCGTGCTGGGCGGCGACGCAGCGTGGGACGGTCTGGATGCATTGGGTCGCGCGCGGCTGCTGGCGCCGCATGCCAGTGGTGACGCGCCGTTGCCGAAGGGCGACGACGAAGGCAACCGGCGACTGGATGCCGTGTTCGCCGCACTGGCCGATGCCCGTGCGCGCCATGGTGGCGATGCGCTGGGCAGCTACATCATTTCGATGGCGCATGACCGCAGCGATGTGCTGGCGGTACTGGCACTGGCACGCCGTGGCGGCCTGGTGGAAGAGGGCGGTTCGGTGCCGCTGGATATTGCGCCATTGTTCGAAACCGTGGACGACCTCAAGCGCGGCACCGCGACCCTGCGCGACCTGCTGGCCGACCCGGTGTACCGCGCACACCTGCACGCACGTGATGACGTGCAGATGGTGATGCTGGGCTATTCGGACAGCAGCAAGGACGGCGGCATCGCCGCTTCGCGGTGGGGCCTGCAGCGAGCGCAGGTGGAACTGCTGGAGGTGGCGGCCGAGGCCGGCATCCGCCTGACCTTCTTCCATGGCCGTGGTGGTTCGATCAGCCGCGGTGGCGGCAAGACCACGCACGCGGTGGATGCCTCGCCGCGCGGCAGCATCGATGGCCGCCTGCGGGTGACCGAGCAGGGCGAGGTGATCCATCGCAAGTACGGCATTCGTGCGCTGGCGCTGCGCTCGCTGGAACAGGCCACCGGTGCGGTGCTGCGCGCCAGCCTGCGGCCGCGCGCCGCCGAACCCCGCGAAGATGAGTGGCGCCCGGTGATGGACGCGGTGGCGTCTGCCAGCAGCGAGGTGTATCGCGCGTTCGTTGGCCAGGCCGGCTTCATGGACTACTTCCGCACCGCCACGCCGATCGACGTGATCGAGCGGATGACGCTGGGCTCGCGGCCATCGCGCCGGCTCGGCCAGGACGCTGCACTGGGCAACCTGCGTGCGATTCCGTGGGTGTTCGCCTGGAGCCAGGCACGCGCCGTGATTCCCGGCTGGTATGGCGTGGGCAGTGGCCTGCAAGCTGCGGTTGATGCCGGCCACGAACAGACCCTGCGCGACATGGCGCGAGACTGGCCGTTTTTCCGTACGTTCCTGGACGACATCGCGATGGTGTTGTCCAAGGGCGATATCACCATTGCCAAGCAGTTCTCGCTGTTGTCGGGCGACCTGCACGAGCGTTTCTTCCCGCAGGTGCAACGCGAACTGGAACTGACCCGGCACTGGCTGCTGGCGCTGATGGACCAAAAGACGCTGCTCGACCACGATGCGCGGCTGGCGCTGTCGATCCGCCTGCGCAATCCCTACGTCGATCCGATCAGCGTGCTGCAGGTGGACCTGTTGCAGCGATGGCGGGCCAGCGGGCGCGAGGATGACGAGTTGCTGCGCGCGCTGGTGGCCTGCGTGAACGGTGTTTCGCAGGGCGTGCAGAACACGGGTTGATCCGCATCCGCCGGGCATGGCCCGGCGCTATCTGCCTCGGTGGGTGCGGGGCTTGCCCCGCACGCCCTCATTCTTCCGGCGACGGCGGGTTCGACGCCAGCAGTTCCAGATGGCGCTGCTCCATTTCCTGGCGCAGCTGGCGGCGGATCAGTGCGGCTGCCTGGCGGCGCTTCTCGTCCGACGTGACCGGCTGCAGGGGCGGCACCGGTGTCGGCCGGCCTTCCTCATCCACGGCCACCATGGTGAAGAAGCAGCTGTTGGCGTGGCGCACGCTGCGCTTGAGGATGTCCTCGGCCACCACCTTGATGCCGATCTCCATCGACGAGGTGCCGGTATGGTTCACCGAGGCGAGGAAGGTAACCAGCTCGCCCACTGCGATCGGCTGGCGGAACATCACCTGGTCCACCGACAGGGTGACCACGTAGCTGCCGGCGTAACGGCTGGCGCAGGCGTAGGCGACCTGGTCGAGCAGGCGCAGGATGGCGCCGCCGTGGACCTTGCCGGAGAAATTGGCCATCTCCGGCGACATCAGCACGGTCATGGACAGCTGGTGGGTTTTCAGTTCGGTCGACATGCGGCGATTGTATCGGCAACCGGTAGTGCCGGCCGCTGGCCGGCAACCACGCGATTGTCTCCGGAGACCATGAAAAAGCCGGCCAGCGGTCGGCTCTACCAGAAAAGAGAAGGGCCGCTTGCGCGGCCCTTCGTGTTTCTTACTTCAGCTTCGCATCGGCGCGCAGGGCGGCGGCGCGGTCGGTCTTCTCCCAGGAGAAGGCCGTGGCGTTGACGGTCTCGCCTTCGCCGTTGAGGTAGCTGAACTCCTTCGGCTTGCGGCCGAAGTGGCCATAGGCCGCGGTCTGCTGGTACATCGGGTGCACCAGGTCCAGCATCTTGATGATGCCGTACGGGCGCAGGTCGAAGTGCTTGCGGATCAGCTTCTCGATCTTGTCGTCGCTGATCTTGCCGGTGCCGAAGGTGGTGACCGAGATCGAGGTCGGCTCAGCCACGCCGATGGCGTAGGAGACCTGCACTTCGCATCGGTCGGCCAGGCCAGCGGCAACCACGTTCTTGGCGACGTAGCGGGCCGCGTAGGCAGCCGAACGGTCGACCTTGGACGGGTCCTTGCCGGAGAACGCGCCACCACCGTGACGGGCCCAGCCGCCGTAGGTGTCGACGATGATCTTGCGGCCGGTCAGGCCGCAGTCGCCCACCGGGCCGCCGATCTCGAACTTGCCGGTCGGGTTGATGTGGAACTTGGTGCCCTTGTGCAGCCACTTGGCCGGCAGCACCGGCTTGATGATCTCTTCGCGGACGGCCTCGATGAGGTCCTTCTGCTTGATGCCCGGGGCGTGCTGGGTCGACAGGACCACGGCGTCGATGGCCGAGACCACGCCGTTTTCATAGCGCAGGGTGACCTGGCTCTTGGCGTCCGGACGCAGCCACGGCAGCGGCGAGTTCTTCTTCTTGCGGATCTTGGCCTGCTGCTCGACCAGGCGGTGCGACAGGTGGATCGCGGCCGGCATGTAGCTGTCGGTCTCGTTGGTGGCATAGCCGAACATCAGGCCCTGGTCGCCAGCGCCCATTTCTTCCGGCTTCTTGCGATCCACGCCCTGGGCGATGTGCGGCGACTGCTTGCCGATCAGGTTCAGCACGCCGCAGGTGGCGCCGTCGAAGCCGACGTCGGAGCTGTCGTAGCCGATGTCCGTGATGACCTTGCGGGTCAGCGCTTCCAGGTCGATCCAGGCGCTGGTGGTGATTTCACCGGCCACAATGGCAACACCGGTCTTGACCATGGTCTCGCAGGCCACGCGGGCGCGCTGGTCCTGGGTCAGGATCGCGTCCAGCACCGCATCGGAGATCTGGTCGGCAACCTTGTCCGGATGGCCTTCGGAGACCGACTCGGAGGTGAAGAGATAGCTGGACATCAGGCGTAATATCCCTTGATTCGGATGGAAAGATGGGCGCGAATGATACACGGGGTGCGCCGCCTGTGCATTGTGAACCTGTACCGGTTGCCGGTGGTTAAGCCCGCGTAGGCCCGGCAGGGGCCGTCCGGCCGGGATTGGGGCCCAGCCTCGAGGCCCAGTGTTCCACCAGCGTGACAACGCACCGGGCTGCTACCGGCCCCGACTGCGCGGGCCGGTAGCAGCCCGGCAGCGGCTGTTCGGCCGTCATCGTTCTGCCCCAAAACCGCCATCTGGCTGCCGCCTGCCGGGCGCAGGCTGTCGGCCAATCCGGCCGCCGGGCATGAGTGGATCTGCCATGCAGGAACTTGAACAGCGTCTCCAGCAACGCTTCCCCGATTGGTTCCATGGCCGTCGTGGCCAACTGGCGCGGCCGCTGCTGCGCAGCGTCGGTCGCTGGTCGCGGCTGGACCAGATCGAAGCCTTCCTGCAGCGCAGCTCAGGCCTGCGTGGCTTCGGTTTCGTCGCCGCCGGCCTGGAGTTCATCGACGGCCAGTACCAGGTGGACCCGGCCGCGCTGGCGAAGATCCCGGCCACCGGCCGCCTGCTGATCGTCGCCAACCACCCCTCCGGTGCCCTGGACGCGCTGGCCTTGCTGGACGCGGTCGGCCGCATCCGCCGCGACGTACGCATCGTGGCCAACGACCTGCTGGGGGCGATCGCGCCACTGCAGGACCTGCTGCTGCCGGTGCGCATCCTCGGTGGCAAGGCCCAGCGCGGCAGCCTGCATGCCGTCGAGGAGGCGTTGGCCGCCGAGCAGTGCGTGATCGTGTTCCCGGCCGGCGAGGTCTCGCGGCTGTCGCTGCGCGGCATCCGCGACGGCCGCTGGCAGCGCGGTTTCGTCCGCTTTGCCCGCGCGGCCGGTGCACCGGTGCTGCCGGTGCGGGTGGAGGCGCGCAACTCGGCACTGTTCTACGGCGCCTCGACCCTGTTCAAGCCGGCGGGCACCGCGCTGCTGGCGCGCGAGATGTTCACCCGTCGTGGCCGTCCGCTGCGGCTGAGCATCGGCGAGCCGATGCAGCTGGGCAAGGGCGGTGATCCGGGCGCCCAACTGCTGGCGGTACGCCGCGCGCTCTATGCGCTGGGCCGTAATGGGGCGGCGGGCGATGCCGCTGCTGTTGCGGGCCCCGAGCCGCTGGCGTCCCCGGTGCCACCTTCGCAGGTCGCCGCCGGCATCGCTGCCGCCACCCAGCTGGGCCAGACCGCCGACGGCAAGCAGATCCTGCTGGCGACCTGTACCGCCGATTCACCGCTGCTGCTGGAACTGGGCCGCCTGCGCGAGCTGACCTTCCGGCAGGTGGGCGAGGGCACCGGGCGCAGCCGTGACCTGGACGATTACGATCCGCAGTACGAGCACATCGTGATCTGGGACGCCGCCGCGCAGCGCATCGCCGGTGCCTACCGCATCATGCGCGGTGCGCAGGCCCTGGCCCGGCACGGCCTGTCCGGGCTCTACAGCGCGTCGCTGTTCCGCTATTCCGACGATGCCATCACCCACATTGCCGAAGGCCTGGAACTGGGTCGCAGCTTCGTGGTACCCGACTACTGGGGCAGCCGCAGCCTGGACTACCTGTGGCAGGGCATTGGTGCCTACCTGCAGTGCCGGCCGGGCATCCGCTACCTGTTCGGCGCAGTGTCGATCAGCGCGGCGCTGCCGCGTGATGCACGCGAGCAGCTGGTGGCGTACTACCAGCGCTACTTCAGCGGTACCGCGGGACTGGCCGAATCGAACCGCCCCTTCCAGTATTTCGCCGCACCGCCAAGTTTCGGCGAGCTGGATGCAGGTGCCGCGTTCGATGTGCTCAAGGCCAACCTGGCTGCACTGGGTACCGGCGTGCCGACGCTGTACCGCCAGTACACCGATCTGTGCGAACCCGGCGGCGCGCGTTTCCTCGCCTTCGGCGTCGACCCTGACTTCAGTGATTCGATCGACGGCCTGATCGAAGTGGACCTGTGCGCGATACGGCCAAACAAGCGCAAACGCTACCTGCGCGACGCGGGGACGCCGGCATGAGCACGCTGGCGAACCTGTCGCCACACCGGCGCGCAGTGTTCGTCTCCGACGTGCACCTGGGCTCACGTCATTGCCATGCCACCGAGCTGGCGCGGTTCCTCTCGCAGCTGCGCTGCGAACGGTTGTACCTGGTCGGCGACATCATCGACCTGTGGTGGATGGCGCATCGCCGCGCCAACTGGCGGCAGTCGCACAGCGAAGTCATCCAGGCCCTGCACGCGCTGCGCCGTGCAGGGACCGAGATCATCTACATTCCCGGCAACCACGACGCATCGTTGCGCCATGTATGTGGGCTGATGCTGCCTGCCATGCAGGTGCGCCGCCGCGCCATCCACGTGACCGCCGATGGCCGTCGGCTGCTGGTCGCGCACGGCGACGACTACGACGGCGTGACCCACTTCGGCGGCCTGCAGGAAAAGTTCGGCGACTGGCTGTACTACCGCATCCTGACCGGCAACCAGGCGCTGAACGCCGTGCGGCGCCGGCTGGGCATGCGCTACTGGTCGCTGTCGGAGTTCCTGAAGAAGCGCAGCGGCGCCGCCGAACGCTACATCGAGCGTTTCGTGCAGGCCGGGCTGGATGACGTGCGTCGGCGCGGCCTGGACGGCATCGTCTGCGGCCACATCCACCGCGCGGCGCTGGTCGAACGCGATGGTCTGGTCTACGCCAACGATGGCGACTGGGTGGAGAGCCTGACCGCACTGGCCGAAGACCATGATGGTGCGCTGCGCCTGCTTGATCACAACGGCCAGACCCTGGTGGAACTACCGGGCGCGCGGATCAAGCAAGCGGCCTGACCTACTCTTGTAGCGTCGAGCCATGCTCGACTGCTCTTCTCAGACTGCCCCCCGTACCGCAGTCGAGCATGGCTCGACGCTACAAAAAACGCGAGCGGCGCTCTTCAGCAGGTGTGCCATCGAGACGGCGTGCCCGCAAGCCGCTAGCATCGGCCAATGGATTCCCTGACCCAGATCGTGCTCGGTGGCGCCGTCGCCGCTGCCATCGCCCCGCCCGGCCATCGCCGTGCGGCCCTGCTGGCCGGTGCCGCGCTTGGCACCCTGCCGGACCTCGACGCCCTGTGGCTCGGCTTCACCGCCGCCGACCCGGTGGCGAACATGATCGAGCACCGCAGTTTCAGTCACTCGTTGCTGGTGCTGCCCTGGGTGGCTGCACTGATCTGGTGGTTGTTCAAGCGCTTCGGCAATGGCCGCGTCGCGCAGTCACCGGTGCGCTGGTTCTGGGCGATCCAGTTGGCACTGGTCACCCATCCCGTGCTGGATGCGTTCACTGTGTATGGCACGCAGTTGTGGTGGCCGCTGCGCCCACACCCGACCATGGGCTCCAGTGTCTTCATCATCGATCCGGGCTACACCGTGTGGCTGCTGCTGGGCTGCGTGCTGGCCTGGTTCGGTCGCGCCCGGCCCTGGGCGGGTAAGGTGCTGGGCATGGCCCTGCTGCTCAGCAGTGGCTATCTGGGTTGGGGGCTGATCGCCAAGGCGCAGGTCGACCGTGCCGCGCAGCAGGGCCTGGCCGCGATGGGCCTGGGTGATGCGCCGCGCTTCTCGGTGCCGATGCCGTTCAACACCCTGCTGTGGCGGGTGGTGGCGATGACGCCCAGCGGCTACGTGGTGGGCGACCGCTCGCTGGTGGCCGACCACGGGCCGATGCGGTTCGAAGGCCATGCGTCCAACGTGCAGGCCTTGCGCGAAGCGACGGCCATCCCGGCGGTGCAGCAGCTGCAGTGGTTCAACCGCGGCTTCATGCGTGCGCAGGTGGTTGACGGCCGGTTGGTGCTGAGTGACCTGCGCATGGGCCTGGAACCGGACTACACCTTCAATTTCGTCGTGGCCGAACAGGCTGATGGGCAGTGGCGGGCGATCACGCCCGAGCAGGTGCGGGTGGATTACAGCAGTCCTGCCGCCCGCGCTGACGCCGGTCGCCGGTTGGCCGCGATGTGGCAGCGGATCTGGCAGGAGCCGGCAGCCTCCGCGACGGGTGCCGCGCACCCGTAGATCCACGCCATGCGTGGATGGCGTAGGCATCGGCGAAGGCAGCCACGCATGGCGTGGCGCTACTGCCTCCATCGGCAGTGCAGTGTCGCACCCGTAGATCCACGCCATGCGTGGATGGCGTAGGCATCGGCGAAGGCAGCCACGCATGGCGTGGCGCTACTGCCTCCATCGGCAGCGCAGTGTCGCACCCGTAGATCCACGCCATGCGTGGATGGCGTGGGCATCGGCGAAGGCAGCCACGCATGGCGTGGCTCTACTGCCTCCATCGGCAGCGCAGTGTCGCACCCGTAGATCCACGCCATGCAGGGATGGCGTAGGCATCGGCGAAGGCAGCCACGCATGGCGTGGCGCTACTGCCTCCATCGGCAGCGCAGTGTCGCACCCGTAGATCCACGCCATGCGTGGATGGCGTGGGCATCGGCGAAGGCAGCCACGCATGGCGTGGCTCTACTGCCTCCATCGGCAGCGCAGTGTCGCACCCGTAGATCCACGCCATGCAGGGATGGCGGGGACATTGGCGAAAGCAGCCACGAATGGCGTGGCTCTACCGAATCAACACCGTACGGCTCAATACACCGTGGCGCGGCCCTGCACGAACGAATAGAAGAACACCGCGTTCGGGTCGTTCTGCACCAGGCGGAACTCGCGGCGCATGCCTTCCACGGTTTCCTCGTCCACCGAGCCGGCCTGCAGCAGCTGGTCGGCGGCTGACAGCAGCAGCTGCTCCCAGAACGCGATCATCGTCTTGCGACGGGCTGGTTCGCGGTTGTCCAGGTGGATGGTCTTGATCTCGGTATGCACGTCGCGGAAGCCGCCGGCCAGCAGCAGGTTGCCCAGCTTTGCGCCGACGAACGGGTCGCCCCCGTGGTCGTACTGGAAATCGTTGAAGGCCATCCAGTAGCGCCAGATATGCGGCGAATACGGGTCGAGCAGGAACGAGGCATTCATCACCTCGGTGATGTAGACCGGCGAACCCGGTGCCAGCACGCGGCGCACTTCGCTCAGCACCCGGGCAGGGGAGGGGACGTGCTCCAGCACCCAGCACAGGAACGCCGCGTCGAAGCTGCGCGCTTCGAACGGCAGCTCACCGGCGTCGGCCTGCTGCAGGGTGTAGCGGTCGCTGCACCACGGCGTGCGTGCCAGGTTCTCGCGCGCGGTGGCCAGCTGCGTTTCGCTCAGGTCCACGCCGGTGACGTGCAGCTCCGGGAAGCGGCGCAGCAGGATCTCGGTCTGCGCGCCGACGCCGCTGCCGACTTCCAGCAGGCGCCGCGCGCCGCTGTAGTCGATCTGGCCGAAGATGCTCGATTCCAGTAGCCGGGCCTGGGTCATCAGGCGCTGCTGTTCGGTGCCGGAGAATCCGTGCAGGTAGGTTGGGGAGGAGATCGGCGGGGTCATGGGGGCGGGCTCTTGTAGCGTCGAGCGTGCTCGACGGCTCCGGGAAATCAGTCGAGCAAGCTCGACGCTACGGTTTGAGGAATCGAGCAGGCTCGACTCGATGGCGTGGCAGTACGCTCAGGCAGCAGAGGGCAACGCCGGTTCCCCGGCGATCAGGCGGTCGAAGTACTCGGTGGTCAGTGCGATCTGGCTCTGCGGGTCTTCGGCGCGATTGACCACTGCGCGGAAGGCCGCGTTCTCCGGCCGGTCCTTGGCGTACCAGCCCAGGTGCTTGCGCGCGATGCGCACCCCCTGCGGCTCGCCATAGAACGCATGCAGCGCATGCAGGTGGCCAAGCAGGATGTCGCGCACTTCCGCCAGCGACGGCGGCGGCAGTTCCTCGCCGGTGGCCAGGTAGTGCGCCACCTCGCGGAAGATCCACGGCCGGCCCTGCGCGGAGCGACCGATCATCACTGCATCCACGCCGGTTTCCTTCAGGACGTACGCGGCCTTCTGCGGCGAGTCGATGTCACCGTTGGCGATCACCGGGATGCGCAGCGCCGCCTTGATCTCGCCGATGGTGCCGTACTCGGCTTGGCCGGTGTAATGCTGGTCGCGGGTGCGCCCATGCACGGCCAGCGCAGCGATGCCGCTGGCCTCGGCGATGCGGGCGATCACCGGGCCATTGCGGTGGTCGCAATCCCAACCGGTGCGGATCTTCAGCGTGACCGGCACGTCCACCGCGTTGACCACGGCTTCGAGGATGCGCGCCACCAGCTGTTCGTCGCGCATCAGTGCCGAGCCGGCCCAGGCGTTGCACACCTTCTTGGCCGGGCAGCCCATGTTGATGTCGATGATCTGCGCGCCGTGGTCCACGTTGTAGCGCGCGGCCTCCGCCAGCTGCTGCGGCTCGGTGCCGGCGATCTGCACGCTGATCGGTGCCGGTTCGCCCTCATGGTCCATGCGATGGATCGACTTGCGCGTGTTCCAGAAGCGCGGGTCGCTGATGGTCATTTCCGAGGCGGCCAGTCCCGCACCCAGCCGTTTGCACAGCAGGCGGAAGGGCTTGTCGGTGACGCCGGCCATGGGCGCCAGCACGACGTTGGGGGCAATGGTGTACGGGCCGATCTGCATGCGCCCATTGTAGGGCGCGGGCGGCGGTACGGCCGTGTCGGGCACGGTCCGGTTCAGGCCGATCGGCACCGACCTCATGCCGTACCGGCATCAGCAGATGCTTGACGGTTGCTTCCGCCGCCCCCAGGGGCGGGCGATGGTGGGCGGCTACCCCAGGCTCTGCCAGGCCTGGCGGGTCCCCACGGCGAAGGCCAGCCCCAGGCCCAGGCAGACCAGCGAACTGGCCGCCCAGAAGCGTACGCCGTTGTAGCCGGGGCGGAACAGCGCCAGGCCGAAGCCCATTGCCGCGCGCAGCAGCAGCAAGGCAGCGATGGCGGGCAGGACCAGGCGGCTGGCCGGCAGCGGTGAATGCCAACCCGCGGCGGCCAGTGCATACAGGGTCCAGGCCACCAGCACGGCCGTGATGCCGGCGGTCATCAGCGGCGGCCACCAATGCCCGGCCTGTGCCAGCTGGACCATGCGCGGGCCGGCACCGAAGTACCCGTACCAGGGGGCACCAAAAGCGATGCAGCCGATATGCAGCAGGGCCGCGATGGCACTGCCGGCGGCCGCGACCAGCAACCAGGGGAATCCGTCCATGTCCTGCCCGTGCAAGGAAGCTGCGCGGATGGTGGGCGAGGGGCAGGGTATGGGCAATGCGACCGGCAGTCGCAGCCGCTGGGAACTGGCCAAAAGAAAGGCCCGGGTGCCTGCACATCCGGGCCCTCTCATCCACGCATGGCGTGAATCTACTTTGCTTCGGAATCGGCCGGGGTGAAGCGCGGCATTGCCGCAGCGGCGCCTTCCTTCTCGGTCGAACGGCCGGCGAACTGGTTGGCGAAGCGCACGTGGCGGGCGAACGGGGCGTCGGCCACCTGTGCCAGCGATGCGGCCAGCGCACCGTTGAAGGCATCACCGGCACCGGTGGTGTCGATCGCCTGCACCTGTTCGGCACCCACGCGGTAGTACGGCTGGGTATCGCCGCGCAGGTTCTCGTCGGCATGCGACACGAACACGCCCACCGAACCCAGGGTCACCACCACGGTACCGTTGCCGACCAGCTTGCGGCACAGCGCGTGCAGGCTGGCGCCATCCAGCGCGGCGACGTCGTTGGCTTCCACGCGCTCGCCGACATGGCGGCCGAGCAGGGCGGCGAACTCGGTCTCGTTCGGGGTGATCACATCGGCCAGCTTGAGCAGGCCGATGGTCGAGGGTGCGTCAGCCGGTGCGGTGTTGAGCACCGTGGTGACACCGGCTTCGCGGGCCGTGGCCAGCGCCGCTTCGATGGTCGGTACCGGCGATTCCAGCTGCACCAGCACCACCTTGGCGGCCGTCAGCAGGGCCTGCTGCTGTTGCAGGAAGTCGGTGCTCAGCGCGGCATTGGCGCCCGGGCCGATCACGATGGTGTTGCGGCCACGGGCATCGACGTAGATGCCTGCGGTGCCGGTCGGCTCGCTGCTGGCCTCGGCGATCAGCGCGAAGCCATCCTGTGCGGCCAGTTCGCGCGCGGTGGCGCCACCGGCGTCATCGCCCAACGCGCACACGAAGTGGGTGTCGGCGCCGGCGCGGCAGACGGCCACGGCCTGGTTGAAGCCCTTGCCACCGGGGCCGGTGCTGTAGCGGCCGGCAATGGTCGCACCCGGTGCCGGCAGCGACTCGCACCGCCACACGTGATCGACATTGAAGGAACCGACGACAACGACACTGCTGCTCATAGGGAATCTTTTCTCAACCAAGGGTTCAACTGAAGTGCGTCAGCACGCCGGCGATGGTCGCCGTCATGAAGGTGGCAATGGTACCGCCCAGCACCGCGCGCAGGCCGAACTTGGCCAGATCGTGGCGACGTTCCGGAGCCAGGCCGCCGATGCCGCCGATCTGGATCGCGATCGAGCTGAAGTTGGCAAAGCCGCACAGCGCGTAGGTGGCGATCAGGCGACCCTCTTCGGACAGGCTCACGCCGACCACCTGGCCGTTCACGATCTGCGACAGCTCGGTGTAGGCCACGAACTCGTTGATCACGACCTTCTGGCCGATCAGCGAGCCGACGGTGGTGGCATCAGCCCACGGGGTGCCGATCACCCAGGCAATCGGGGCCAGCACGTAACCGAAGATGGTCGACAGGTTGGTCGGCTTGCCGATGGCGGCGGCCAGGCCGGTCACATCGCCGATCCAGGTCAGCGGTGCATTCAGCAGCGCGATCAGGGCGATGAAGGCCAGCAGCATCGCGCCGATGTTCAGCGCCAGCTTCAGGCCGTCACCGGCACCGGCGGCGGCCGCGTCGATGATGTTGCTGGAGGTCTTCTCCACTTCCATCTTCACGGTGCCGCGGGTCAGCGGGGTGCCGGTTTCCGGGATCAGCAGCTTGGCCACGACCAGGGTGGCCGGTGCGGCCATGATGCTCGCCGCCAGCAGGTGCTTGGCGTAGAAGGCCTGCTGCGCCGGGTCGCCACCGCCGAGCATGCCCACGTAGGCCGCCAGCACGCCACCGGCGATGTGGGCCATGCCGCCGATCATCATGGTCAGCAGCTCGGACTGGGTCATCTTGGCGATGTACGGGCGCACGGTCAGCGGCGCCTCGGTCTGGCCGATGAAGACGCTGGCGCAGACGCTGGTGGTTTCCGCGCCGGACACGCGCATCACCTTGGTGATCGACCATGCCATCACGCGCACGATCGCCTGCATGACGTTGAGGTGGTACATCACCCCCATCAGCGCCGAGAAGAAGATGATGGTCGGCAGCACCTGGAAGGCGAAGATGAAGCCGTAGTTCTTGGTGTCCATCAACGAGCCGAAGATGAAGCCCGAACCTTCGTTGACGAAGCTGAGAACCTTGACGAAGCCCTTGCCCAGCGCATCGAACACGTCGCGGCCGCCCGGCACCAGGATCACCAGCGCCGCGAACGCGATCTGCAGGGTGATACCGGTGGCAACCAGCTTCCAGTCAACCGCGCGCTTGTTGTTGGAAAACAACCAGGTGATGCCGATCAGCACCGCCAACCCGAACAGGCCGAAGCCGATCCTGCCCAAACCTTCGACCATGTGAGTGACTCCCCTGGGGCGTCGCGAAAAACGGGAAGCCTAGTGCAGGGCAGGGGCCGGGGCAAGAAAAAGCAGCGTGCGCGCACCCATCGGTACCGATCAGGCCAGCAACGGCAAGGGCTTGCGGCCGGCGGCGGCAGGTAGAATGGGGCTCGATCCCGGCCCGGATGCGGGCCCGCAGCAGGAGATTTGCATGCAATACCGTCGCCTGGGCTCCACCGGCCTGCCGATTTCCGCCCTGTCCTTCGGCGCCTGGGTGACCTTCGGTGACCAGATCCCGCGCGACGAGGCCCGCAACCTGGTGGCTGCCGCCTGGGACCATGGCGTCAACTTCTTCGACAACGCCGAGGGCTATGCCAACGGCCGCGCCGAACAGGTGATGGGCGATGTGATCGCCGACCTGCGCCTGCCGCGCGATGGCATCTGCGTCTCCAGCAAGGTGTTCTTCGGCAGCGCCAAGGACCCGCGGCCGACCCAGCGCGGCCTGTCGCGCAAGCATGTGACCGACGCCTGCCACGCTGCGCTCAAGCGCCTGCGGGTGGATTACCTGGACCTTTATTACTGCCATCGCCCGGATCCGGACGCGCCGATCGCCGAGACCGTGCATGCCATGGATACCCTGGTGCGGCAGGGCAAGATCCTCTACTGGGGGACCTCGGAGTGGTCGGCGGTGCAGATCCAGCAGGCGCTGGACATCGCCGAGGCGCGCAACCTGCAGGGCCCGTCGATGGAACAGCCGCAGTACAACCTGCTGCACCGCGAACGGGTCGAGGTCGAGTACGCGCCGCTGTATGCCGGTGCCGGCCTGGGCACCACCATCTTCTCGCCGCTGGCCTCGGGCCTGCTGAGCGGCAAGTACGACCAGGGCATTCCGGCCGACGCGCGGCTGGGCCGCGAGGGCATGGAATGGCTGCAGGCGCTGGTGCTGGGTGACGACACCGAGGCCCGCCTGGCCCGAGTGCGCCGTTTCAGCGAACTGGCGCGCGCACTGGGGTACCCCCCGGCCACGCTGGCCATCGCCTGGTGCCTGCGCAACCCGAACGTCTCCAGCGTGATCCTGGGCGCCAGTCGGGTCAGCCAGTTGCTGCAGAACCTGCAGGCGCTGGACGTGCTGGAGCAGGTCGACGCCGCCGGCTGGGCGCAGGTCGAAGCCGTCTTCGCCTGACAACCCTTTGTAGCGTCGAGCCGTGCTCGGCGCTACAAAGGCACCGTGCCCACCATTTGATTGATGATATCTATCGAATTCGCGGATTCGATCATTAATCTCATCAATGAAATTGAGAATGGTTGTTGATTGTCAACTGAGAATCATTATCATTTAACTCGTCCCTCGCACGAGTCCAGATGCTCATGAATGCTCAACCTGTACTGCTGCGCCCCGAAACGCTGACCCTCCGCGATCGTCCGGTCCGTGTCGTTCCGCCGGAAGAGGTCATCGACAGCGAAGCCCTGCTCAAGGGCCGTCGTGAAATCCTGATCCAGCACGGCGACCGCTTCTACCGCCTGCGGCACACCAGCAACGACAAGCTGATCCTGACCAAGTAATCGCGGCCTGGTCGCCCGCCCCCCTCCCTCCTGCCGGCTGCGCCGACAGGGTGGGCGACCCGTCCGCTCCCGCTCTCTCCCCCTCGGTCTACCGCGTACACCCTCCGGGTGTGCCGGTAACCGGGGGTTCCCCTGCCTGACCGAACGAACCCGATGACCCGCCAAACCGCCCTTTGCCTTGCCGTCTGGATGGCCCTGCCGCTGTCCGCCCACGCTGCTGCCGCGGCCACCGCCGCACCCGACGCGCGCGAATTCGACCGCGTGCAGGTCACTGCCACCCGTACCGAGCGGGCGGTGAGCGATGTGGCGGCCACCGTGGACGTCATCGACCGCGAGCAGATGGACCGGCACCTGGTGCAGGACATCAAGGATCTGCTGCGCTACGAGCCGGGCCTGTCGGTCAGCCGCAGCGCCGCGCGCTTCGGCCTCGGCAGCATCCGCATCCGTGGCCTGGACGGCAACCGCGTGCGTGTGCAGACCGATGGCATCGCCATGCCGACCAGCTTCAACATCGGCTCGTTCTCCAACGCCAACCGCAACTTCACCGATCTGGACACGCTCAAGCGCGTGGAGATCGTGCGCGGCCCGGCCAGCTCGCTGTACGGGTCCGATGCGCTCGGTGGTGTGGTCGCCTTCGTCACCAAGGATCCGGCCGATTACCTGAAGGATGGCAAGGACAGCTACGTCGGCCTGAAGTTCGGCTACGACGGTGAGTGGAAGGGCCTGCTCGGTGGCGTGACCAGCGCGTTCGGCGGCGAACACTGGAGTGGCATGGTCAACATCAACCATCGCCAGGGCCAGGAAACCGACAACAAGGGCGACGTGCGCAGCCTCGACAACACCCGCACCGCGCCCAACCCGCAGGACCGCGATGGCCGCAGTGGCCTGGCCAAGCTGGTCTATGCACCCAGCGAGGACCAGCGCTTCCGGCTGACCGTGGAAGGCAACGAAGACAACACCGATACCAACGTGCTGTCCTCGATCGACCGCACCACCACCACCGGCATGAAGGCGCGCGACACGCAGAACCGCACCCGCGTGTCGTTCGCCCATGAAATGGATGCGCTGGACAAGGGCTTCGCCGACAGCCTGCATTGGCAGCTGTATACCCAGCACAGTGAAACCACCCAGATCACCGATGAGGACCGCGCCAACCGCAGTCGCCGCCACCGCGAGTTCAACTTCGACCAGCGCGTGTACGGCCTGCAGGCGCAGTTCAACAAAGCGTTCAGTACCGGCAGCGTCGAACACGCGCTGACCTACGGCTTCGAGGGCGCGCGCACCGAGATCCGCCAGAAGCGCGACGGCTACCAGGTGCTGGCCAATGGCCAGACCAGCACCACCATCCTGCCCGACGCCTTCCCGGTCCGCGATTTCCCGATCAGCAAGACCACCGAGCTGGGCCTGTACGCACAGGATGAAATGCGCATGGCCAACGGCAAGCTGTCGCTGGTGCCGGGCGTGCGCGTGGACCGCTACGAACTGAAGCCGGAGGTGGACAGCATCTTTGCCGAAGACAATCCCGGTGTTGCGGTGGCCAAGCTGACCAAGACCAGCGTGTCGCCGAAGCTGGGCATGGTCTATCGATTCACCGACGAATGGTCGCTGTTCGCGGGCTACTCGCATGGCTTCCGCTCGCCGCCGTACAACGACGTCAACCTGGGCTTCACCAACTTCGCCTTCGGTTACACCGCCATTCCCAATCCGGACCTGAAGCCGGAAACCAGTGACGGCATGGAACTGGGCCTGCGCTTCCTGTCGCCGGCGGCCTACGTCAGCCTCAGCGGCTACTACAACGAGTACAAGGACTTCATCGAGTCGCAGTCGCTGGTCGGTACCAACGCACAGGGCCTGATGGTGTTCCAGTCGCGCAACATCGCCGATGCGCGCATCTACGGTGCCGAGATGAAGGCCGGCGTCGACTTCGGCCAGATCAGCCCGGCGCTGCAGGGTTGGGCGCTGCGCAGTTCGGTGGCGTGGTCGCGCGGCGACAACAAGACCGAAGACACGCCGCTGGATTCGGTCGACCCGCTGCGTGGCACCGTCGGCCTGATGTACGACACCGATACCTGGGGCGTCGAACTGGCCGGTACCTTCGTCAAGCGCAAGGACCGCGTCACCGCGGCCACGGTGTACCGTCCGGCCGGCTACGGCGTGGCCGACCTGATGGCGCACTGGAACTTCGCCCCGGGCGCGACCTTCAACGTCGGCGTGTTCAACCTGGGCGACAAGCGCTACATCGACTGGTCCAACGTGGGTTCGACGCTGTCGCCGACCAGCCGCGTGCTGGACCGCTATACCAGCCCGGGCCGCACCCTCTCCGCAAGCCTTGCCGTTTCCTGGTGACCTCATGAGCCGAGCCTTGTCCGCACGCAGGAACGACGCCATCGCCGCGCAGGGCAGCGCGGCCTGGCCGACGCCGGCACAGCTGGCCACGCTCGGCACCGTGTTGTGCCTGTACCGCGCCGACGGCAACGAGCTCGGTGGCTGGCGCCAGGCAGTACGCGTGCATGCCTGCCAGGGCGTGGACAGCGAGGGCGTGCGCGAAAGCCTGTGTTTCCTTGATGCCCGCGGCCGTTGTGTGTGGCGCCTGTACCTGCTGCCCGACAGCGATTTCCTGGCCTGGGACCGGCTGGTCGCGGCGTTGCCGCCGGGCCCGGAACATGACAGCGATGGCAGTGTCGGCGAACGCCTGTGGCGGCGCCTGGCCGGGCACCTCGGCGGCCAGCGCTGGCGCCTGTGCACGCTGCGCCTGCATGCCGCCGACGATGGCCGCACCCTCGCTGCGAGCCTGTCGACGTTGTCCTCGCTGGGCGCAGCCACTGCGCGTCGCATCGCGCGGCTGGAAGGCGCCGAGGGCGAGCTGGCCATCGACGACTGCTGCTGCGCCGACGCCGCGCGTCGCCCGGCGCCGCGGGTTCCCGGCGACCTGCCGCTGATCCGGCTGTGACCCTTTCCTGATGGAACGCCTGTCGGCCACGGACGGCCTCTCACTACATCTGCAACCCCGAAGGAAGACCCCGATGAAGTTCCAGACAGCCAGCGTCATGCTGCTGCTCGCCGCCAGCGGCGTGGCCAGCGCGCAGCCCTCCGACATCGCCCGCGACCACGACAGCATCCTCGCCATGCAGGGCGAGTACACCGTCGATTTCGCCTTCGACGAGACCGTGCTGCTCAAGCCCGGCTACGAGCGTGCGCCGGCGATGCGCAGCGGCGGCAACGAGCTGGTCATCGTGGTCGAGGACACCCCCAGGCGCATCGTGCTGCAGCACCTGCTGCTGGACGAGAAGAGCGGCCACATCACCAAGCACTGGCGCCAGGACTGGGTCTACGAAGCGCCGAACCGCTTCGAGTTCAGTGCCGACCAGACCTGGCAGGTGCGCAGCATCCCGGCAGCCGTGAACAAGGGCGCCTGGACCCAGTGCGTGTACGAAGTGAGCGATGCACCGCGCTACTGCGGCACCGGCACCTGGACCTACACCAACAACGTGCCGACCTGGACCAGCGACCTCAGCTGGCGCCCATTGCCGCGTCGTGAATACACCAAGCGCAGCGACTACAACGCGCTGGCCGTGGTCAACCGCCACACGCTCACGCCCAATGGCTGGACCCACGAGCAGTTCAACACCAAGGTGCAGCGTAACGCCGACGGCAGCCAGGTGGAGATCGCCCGCGAGTTCGGCTTCAACGACTACGTGAAGACCACCGAGATCGACTTCACTCCGGCCCGCGACTACTGGAAGGCCACCGCCGGTTACTGGGCCAAGGTGCGCCAGCGCTGGGACGGCTTCCTCGGCCAGGCCCCGGGCGTGCACCTGAAGACCAAGCTCGACGGCATGGCGATGATCATCCCGCTGTTCACCCAGGCTGAAGAGATCCAGTCCGGCAAGAAGGTGAAGGACAAGCAGATCGACGAGGTGTTCGCCAAGTACGTTGAGAAGGCGCCGAAGGAAGGCTGATCGCCACGGCGCCGGTGGGTGCCGGGTTTGCCCGGCACCGCATCCACGCATGGCGTGGATCTACTGACCTTTGCCTCGCACTCAGGACGCCGGTCCACCCAGCGTGGTCAGGTCCAGTCCGGCGTCCTGGAACCTACGCAGGGTGGCCTGCAGGCTCGCCTCGTCATCGCGCGTACGGACGCCCATGATGGCGTCGCTGCAGCGCGCGCGGTCCGTGCTGCACGCCTGCGGGTCGGGCAGCAGCAGCGCGGTCTGCGCGACCAGGATCGCCATGTGCGCCACTTCCTTTCTCGGCGTTGGTTGCCCCCGGTAGAAGCGGTCGAACTCCGCGCGCAGGTCGGCCAGCACCTCGGCATCACCACGCGCGTGCGCTGCATCGGCCGGAACCAGATAGGTCTGGCGGCCCTCATGGAAGGCGCGCACCTCATCGGCCAGTACCGTTTCCAGCACGAAGGCCTGCACCGGGTCCAGGACATGGCCCACCGCAGTACGGGCACATGCGGGCAGCATCGCCAACACCAGCGGCACGCCGACGAGAAGCGCGCGCAGGCAGAAGCCGTGTCTCATTGCTATTCCTTGAACATCAGAAACGCCGCCACCACGATCAGCCCGAACGCGGCGTAGTGGTTCCACTTCAGCGGCTGGCCCAGGTAGAACGCGGAGAACACCGCGAACACCAGCAGCGTGATCACCTCCTGCATGCCCTTCAGCTGCGGCGCCGAATACACCGCGCTGCCCAGCCGGTTGCCGGGCACCTGCAGGCAGTACTCGAAGAAGGCGATGCCCCAGCTGACCAGGATGACCATCATCAGCGGCGCGCTCTTGTACTTCAGGTGGCCGTACCAGGCGAAGGTCATGAAGATGTTGCTGCCGAGCAGCAGCAACACCGGGTAGAGGTAAGCGGCGAACGACGTGCCGGGCATCCGGGCGATCTCGTGGGGTGGGGCGCGCAGCATAGCGCCGGCCCCACCCCGTGCGTGTCACGGCCGCGTCAGGCTTCGCGCAGTGCCAGTGCCGGCGGCGTATGCAGGATCGTCCGCGTGCCCCACCAGCCGGCCAGCAGGCTCAACCCGATGCCGGCCACGCCGCCCATCAGCAGGCCCGGCCACGGCGGCAGCAACGGCAGCTCGAACACTTTCTGCGAGACCGCCACGCCGATAGCCGCGGCGGCGCCCACCGCCAGCAACGCCGCCAGCGTGCCCAGCGCGCCGAACTCCACCAGCACCGCGCCGCGCAGCTGGCGACGGGTCGCGCCCAGCGTGCGCAGCACCGCGCTGTCGTAGCGGCGTTCGCCGGCCGTGGCCTGCAGCGCGGCCAGCAGCACCAGCACGCCGGCCAGCAGACTGAACACCATCACCAGCTGCACTGCCTGCGCCACCCGTTCCATCACATCGCGCACCTGCGAGATCACTGCGTCCACGTCCAGCAGCGACAGGTTCGGCTGCGCGCGTACCAGCTCGCCCAGTCCGGCCGCCTTGCCGGCCGGCAGATGGAACGCCGACAACAGGTTGTGCGGGGTGTCGCCCACCGCATTCGGGTTCAGCAGCACGAAGAAGTTCGGCCGGAAGGTGTTCCAGTCGGCCTTGCGCACGCTGGTCACGGTGAATTCGCGTTCCTGCTCGCCCACTGCAATGCTGATGCGGTCGCCCGGGTACACGCCGTAGCGCTTGGCCCAGCCGATTTCCACCGACGCCTCTGCCGCGGTGCTGTCGGCCTTCCAGAAGGTGCCGTTGACCAGCGTGTTGGCCGGCGGGAAGGTGCTGCGCCAGCTGAAGTTCAACGGCCGGTTCTCGTCATCTTCGTCGCGCTGGGCCTCGCTGGACGCCGGCTGCCCGTTCTGTTCCGGCGAGCGGTCCACGCGCAGCGGCGGCTTGCCGTTGATCGCGATCAGGCGGCCGGTGGCCATCGGTTCGATGCTGGCGTCGCTGGCGCCCAGTCCACGCAGCGTGGCCAGCACGCTGTCGCGCTGCTCGGGCTGGATGTTGATCAGGAAGTAGTTGGGGGTATCCGCGGGCAGGCGCTCGCGCCACTGCTGCAGCAGGCCGGGGCCGGTCACTGCCAGCAACAACAGCGCGCACAACGACAGTGACAGCCCGACCAGCTGCATCACCGCCAGCAGCCGGCGCCGGGTCAGCGCGGCCAGGCCCAGCCGCCAGTTGCCATGCAGGCGGTGCTGCAGGCCGCGCAGCAGTTGCAGCAGCACGAAGCCGGCCCCACCGGCTGCCACCGCCAGTGCGGCCAGGCCGCCCAGCACCCACAGTGCCAGTTTCAGGTCGCCGGTGACCTGCACCGCCAGCAGCAGGCTGGCGGCCAACGCCGCCACATAGGCCAGCAACGAGGCTGGCGGCAGCGCGGCGAAGGAACGGTTGAGCACGCGCATTGGCGGCACCCCGCGCAGGCGCAGCAGCGGCGGCAGGCCGAAGCCGAACAGCAGCAACAGGCCGATGCCGGCGCCGGTCAGCGCCGGCATCGCTTCCGGCAGCGGCAGCCGCTGCGGTACCAGGCTGCCCAGCACCTGCACCAGGCCTTCCTGCGCGGCCATGCCCAGGCCGATGCCGAGCGCACAGGCCGGTATCGCCAGCATCAGCAGCTGCAGCGCCAGGCCCAGCAGGATGTCGCGCTGGCGCGCGCCGAGGCAGCGCAGGATCGCCACCTGGTCGATGCGGCGCAGTGCGAAGCGGTTGGCCGCCAGCGCCGTGGCCACACCGGCCAGCAGCACGGCCAGCAGTGCACTCAGGCCGAGGAAGCGCCCGGCCAGGTCGAAGGCCTGGCGCACGCCACGCTGGGTGTCGTCCACGCTCAGCAGGCGCAGGCCTTTCACCTGCGGCAGCAGCCACTGGCGCAGCGCCGCGATCGGCTCCGCCGCGCCAGCGAACATCAGCCGGTAGTTGATGCGGCTGCCGGGCCCGAGCAGTCCCGTGCCTTCCACATCAGCGCGATTGACCAGCAGGGTCGGCGAGAGCGTCAGCAGGTCGCCACCGCTGTCCGGCTCGGCTTCGATGATGCCGGCGATACGCAGCGTGCCGGCGCCGAATTCGAGGTCATCGCCGGCCTTCAGCCCCAGCCCCTGCAGCAGGCGTGGGTCGGCGTAGGCCTGGCCCTTGGGCGGCATGCCGGCATCGGCGATCAGTGCACCGCCGGGCGTGGCCCGTACCCGCAGCGTGCCACGCAGCGGATAGCCCGCCTGCACGGCCTTGATGCTGGCCATCTGGCTGGCATCGCCGTTGAACAGCACGCTGCCGAAACTGGCGATGCGGGTGTAGGCCAGTCCACGCCTCTGTGCCTCTTCGGCGAATGCCTGCGGCGGGTCGTCGCGGCCGGCGATGCCGAGGTCGCCGCCAAGCATTTCCGCTGCACTGCCGGTCAGCGCCAGGTTGACCCGGTTCACCAGCGTGCCCACCGCGGTCATCACCGCCACGCCCAGCACCAGCGCGGCGAACACGGTCAGCAGGTCGCCGGCCAGGGCCTCGCGGCGCAGCGCGCGCCACGCGTGGCGCAGCACGTTCATGCCTGTGCCCCACGCTCGACCGGCAACAGGCGGCCGTCGTCGATGCGGTGGATGTACTGGCAGCGCTGGGCCAGGCGCAGGTCGTGGGTGACCAGCACCAGGGTGGTGCCGCTGCCGGCATTGAGCTCGAACAGCAGGTCGCTGATGTGCTGGCCGGTGGCGTGGTCCAGCGAGCCGGTCGGTTCGTCGGCGAACAGGATGCGCGGGCGGGTGACGAAGGCACGTGCCAACGCCACGCGCTGCTGCTCGCCGCCGGACAGCTGGCGCGGGTAGTGGCGGGCGCGATGGGCCAGGCCGACCTGCGCCAGCACCTCGTCCACCCGCACGCGGTCCTCGCGCCCGGCCAGTTCCAGCGGCAGTGCGACGTTCTCGGCGGCGGTCAGTGCCGGCAGCAGGTGGAAGCTCTGGAACACGAAGCCGACTTCGCGCGCGCGCAGCTGCGCACGCGCCTCTTCATCGAGATCGCCCAGATCCTGGCCGGACAGCGCGATGCGGCCGCGGCTGGGCAGGTCCAGCCCGGCCAGCAGGCCGAGCAGGGTGGTCTTGCCGGAACCGGAGGCGCCGACGATGGCCGCGCTGGTCCCTTCATGGACGGTCAGGGTGATGTTGTCCAGTATGTGGACTTCACCCTCCGGGCCCTGCACGGATTTGCCGACCTGGTCGACGGCGATGGCGACGGACGCGCTGCGGGGGGACAGGCTGTCGATGAGGAGACTCCAATGCGCAAGACGGGATGGAGCCGGCGAGCCGGCGCGATGATGGTGCTGCTGCTAGGGTTCCTGCTGCTGCCCGGGCTGGCCTGTGCCAAAGGTCCGGCCGGCACCGTGCTGGTGCTCGGCGACAGCCTCAGTGCTGCCCACAATATCCCTGCCGACGCCGGCTGGGTCAGCCTGCTGCAGCAGCGGGTCAGGCAGCAGTCGAAAACCCCGGCGCGGATCGTCAATGCCAGCATGAGCGGGGAAACCACCGCCGGCGCGCTGACCCGCCTGCCGGGCCTGCTGGCGAAGGAAAAGCCGACCGTGGTGGTGATCGCGCTGGGCGGCAATGACGCGCTGCGCGGGCTGACCCCGGCGCAGGTGCAGGGCAACCTTGAAAAAATGGTGCAGGCCAGCCAGAAGGCCGGTGCCAAGGTGCTGCTGCTGGGCATCGACGTACCGCCCAACTATGGGCCGGCCTATCGCCAGCGCCTGGCGGCGGCCTACAAGGCGCTGGCCACGCAGTACAAGGTGCCGCTGCTGCCGTTCCTGCTGGAGGGCGTGGCCCTGCAGCCGGGCATGATGCAGGCCGATGGACTGCACCCCACGGCACAGGCGCAGCCGAAGGTGCTGGACAACGTCTGGCCGCTGCTCAGGCCGCTGCTCTGAACCATTTGATTTCCTCTTGACGGAACTTCACATCACGTCCACCGTCGATCCGGCATGTTTCACAAAGCTGAAGTTAGAGGGAATCACATGCGTCAGACGAAGGAGACTTCCGGCTTGGTGCTGGTGGTCGAAGACAACCGCAACATCTCCGAGATGATCGGGGAATACCTGGAAGGTCGCGGCTTCGAAGTCGACTATGCACAGGACGGCCTGGATGGCTACCGCCTCGCGGCGGAAAACAGCTATGACGTCGTGGTGCTCGATCTCATGTTGCCGCGCCTGGATGGCATCGAAGTATGCCGTCGCCTGCGCAACGATGCGCGCAAGTCCACACCGGTGCTGATGCTCACGGCACGCGACACCCTGGACGACAAGCTCACCGGGCTGGGTTTCGGCGCCGATGACTACCTGACCAAGCCGTTCGCGATCCAGGAGCTGGAAGCCCGCCTGCGCGCGCTGATCCGTCGCGAACGTCGCCAGGTCGGTTCGGAGGTGCTGAAGGTGGCCGACCTGGTGCTCGACCCGGTCAGCATGCGGGCGACCCGTGCCGGCACCGAGCTGCAGCTGTCGCCGATCGGCCTGCGCCTGCTGACCATCCTGATGCGCGAATCGCCGCGCGTGGTCACCCGCCAGGAGATCGAACGCGAGATCTGGGGCAATGGCCTGCCGGATTCGGACACCCTGCGCAGCCATCTGTACAACCTGCGCAAGATCATCGACAAGCCGTTCGACCGTCCGCTGCTGCACACCGTGCAGAGCGCCGGCTACCGCATTGCCGATATCGCCCAGCCGATGGCCTGATCGAGGCCCGTGCCGGTGCAGCTGCAGGCCCGGCCGGGCAACGGCCATGCACGGAGCAGGGGATGACCGGCCGGCGTTGCCGCCGGTCATCGTCCGTGCACGACTACGGCGCAGTGCGCTGCCTATAATCGCAGCGCTCTGACCGGGACCCCGCAATGCCGCACGGCCTGCCGCGCAAGATCCGTATCGCCTTCATCCTGCAGGCAGTTCTGGCCAGCCTGGGCATCCTGCTCGGTGCCTGGCTGGTCTCGCTGGTGATCAAGCACAGCCTGGTCGGCGCGGCCCTGCGCGAGGAAGCGGCGTACTACTGGACGTTGCACGAGGCGTCGCCCGTGCAGCCGCCACCCAACACCCAGAACATCCGCGGCTACCTGCTGGAAAGCGGGCAGTCGGCGCTGTCGTTGCCGGCCAACCTGCGCAACCTGGAACCCGGTTTCCACGAACTGCCCAAGGATGACCAGCTGGTGCTGGTCGATGTGCGCCCGGCCGGCCGCCTGTACCTGGTATTCCTGCGATCGCGCGCGGAAATGCTGGCCTTCTGGTTCGGCATCGTGCCGGTGCTGCTGACCTTGCTGGCGGTGTATGGCGCCAGCTGGGTCACCTACCGGGCCTCCAAGCGCCTGGTGTCGCCGGTGAACTGGCTGGCGCGGCGCGTCTCGCGCTGGGACCCTGGCCACCCGGAGGCGGCCGACCTGGAGCCGAACAAGCTGCCCGCGGACATGCAGGGCGAGACCCGGCAGCTGGCGGCCGCGCTGCATTCGCTGGCCAACCGGGTCAGCGCGCATGTGGCCCGCGAGCGCAACTTCACCCGTGATGCGAGCCACGAGCTGCGCACGCCGTTGACCGTCATCCGCGTGGCCAGCGACATGGCCCTGGGCGATGAAACCCTGCAGCCGCGCCTGCGCCGCAGCCTGCAGCGCATCCAGCGTGCCGGCCGTGACATGGAGGCGGTGATCGATGCGTTCCTGATCCTGGCCCGCGAGGCCGACGTCGAACCGCAGATCGAGCTGTTCGACGTCAACGACATCGTCCGCTACGAGGTGGACAACGCCAACGAGCTGCTGGGCAATCGGCCGGTATCTGTGCACCTGCACAGCGAGGGCCCGGTGCAGCTGCACGCGCCGCCGCGGGTGCTGCAGGTGGTGGTCAGCAACCTGGTGCGCAACGCCTGCAGCTACACCGACGAAGGGCGTATCGACGTGTACGTGCTCAATGACCGGGTGGTGGTGCGCGACACCGGCATCGGCATGTCCGCCGAGGCGCTGTCGCGCGCGTTCGAGCCGTTCTACCGCGCTGAGCCAAGCCGCCCGCAGGGCACCGGCCTGGGCCTGTCGATCGTACGTCGGCTGTGCGACCGCTTCGGCTGGAAAGTCAGCCTGGCCAGCGAGCCGGGCAAGGGCACCGAAGCCACGGTGATCTTCCGGTAGTGGGCTTTGGCCGGGCTGCGCCCGGCACCCGCCGAGGCAACATCAACATCAAAAGCGGGCATTCCGAGGAGTGGCGGGGCGGCGTGGGTGTGCAGGACACGCCGTAAACCCATCCATGGGGGCTCGATGGCGCCATCCATGGCGCCAACGGTCCTGCACACCCACACCGCCCCGCCTTCGACAGTTCCCCGCGATCCGCAGTGGATCCACGCCATGCGTGGATGAATTCAGTAGATCCACGCCATGCGTGGATAGTGTTGCGGCAGCGCCGGGCCATGCCCGGCGCACGTCCGCCTCAGTTGCAGTTGACCTTCGGCGCCAACGCCCTGGTCCAGATCGCATACCCGGCCGGGGTCATGTGCAGCATGTCCTCGCGGAACAGCGTCGCGTCGGGCTGTCCATCGGCGCCGAGCATCGGCGTGTAGATGTCGGTGAAGCCGGTATTGGGCAGCTTGGCCAGCGCGGCCTTGATCAGGGTGTTGGCTTCGTTGATCGCCGGCAGCAGGTGCGCGCGCGACGGGCTCGGCTTGATCGACAGGTACTCTACCTTGGTCTTCGGCAGGTCGCGATGCACGCGCTGCACGAAGGCGACCACGTCGTCGCGCACCTGCACGGCGCTGCGGCCGCTGTTGAGATCGTTGTCGCCGGCGTAGAAGAACACCTTGCACGGCGCATAGGGCACCACGATGCGGTCGGCGTACCAGGTGCTGTCGCGCACTTCCGAACCGCCGAAGCCGCGGTTGAACACCGGTTGGCCGGGGAAGTCGGTGGCCAGGCTCTCCCAGAAGCGGATCGAGGAGCTGCCGATGAACTCGATGCCACCACGCGGCGGCGGGTTGGCTTGGTCGGCGCTGGCGAAGCGGGCCATGTCGCCGGCCCAGGCCACGTTGGACACCTGTTCGGGCACCTGCGGCGGCTTGGCCGGGCTCAGGGCCTGGGCCAGCGGTGCGGCAGTCAGCAGGCCCAGCATCAGCAGGCAGGTACGGCGACGGGACATCAGGCGCTCCAGCAGGCAAGGGGGCCTCCATCATAGGAGCACAGCCCAGCCCGGTGCTTGCCCCTGGCAGGCCGTTCAGCGGGCCGGCGCGGGGTGCGGTTGGCGGCCTTGTGGCAAAATGGCGGCCATCTGCCTATTCCTGTGCACCCATGATTCCCTGCCGTGCGTCTGAGCGGTCGCTGCGCCGCGCCCCTGTTGCTGGATGTTCCACCCGTGGCTGATCAGTTCGGCCACATGCCCCGCGGCCCGCGCCGCATCTTCCAGGCCGCCCGCTGGTCCTGGCAGGGCCTGCGCGCCGCCTGGCTGCACGAGTCCTCGTTCCGGCTGGAGGTGTACCTGCTGGTGATGCTGACTCCGGTCGCGATCTGGCTGGGCCAGACCCCGGTCGAACGCGCGCTGCTGATCGGCTCGATGCTGCTGGTGCTGGCGATGGAGCTGGCCAACTCGGCCATCGAAGCGGTGATCGAACGCTACGGCAGCGAGATTCACGAGCTGGCCGGCCGCGCCAAGGACATGGGCTCGGCGGCGGTGTTCGTGCTGATGATGAACGTGCTGCTGTGCTGGGCGCTGGTCGTGGTTCCGCACGCGCTGGCCGGCAACTACGGCTGAAACCCCATTCCCCCACTGCCTTGAAGAGTTTCCATGTCCTTTGAGTTCCTCGCCGACCCCAATGCCTGGGTGACCCTGTTCACGCTCAGCGCGCTGGAAATCGTGCTCGGCATCGACAACCTGGTGTTCATTTCCATCGCGGTCAGCAAGCTGCCGGAAGAGCGTCGCCCGTTCGCCCGCAAGCTCGGCATCGCGGTGGCCTGCATCACCCGCATCGGCCTGCTGGTGTCGTTGGCCTACCTGGCGCACATGGCAGCCAACCTGTTCACCGTGGCCGGCATGGGCATCTCCATCCGCGATCTGGTGCTGATCGTCGGCGGCCTGTTCCTGATCATCAAGGGCTGCATGGAGATCAAGGAACTGATCAGCGGTGGCGAGGACGAAGATCCCAGCACCACCAAGGCCTCGGCCGTGTTCGGCTATGTGATCGCCCAGATCGCGGTGATCGACATCGTGTTCTCGCTGGACTCGGTGATCACCGCTGTCGGCATCGCCGACCACATCCCGGTGATGGTGGCCGCCATCCTGCTGTCGGTGCTGGTGATGCTGCTGGCCGCCAACCCGCTGGGCCGCTTCATCGACGCCAACCCGACCGTGAAGATGCTGGCCCTGGCCTTCATCCTGATGATCGGTGCGGTGCTGATCCTGGACGGCCTGGACGTGCACGTGCCCAAGCCCTACATCTACGCCGCGATGGGCTTCTCGGTGCTGGTGGAATGGCTGAACCTGCTGATGCGCCGCCGCGCCCGCGAACACAACGTGCCGGGCGCCGGCAACTGGTAAGCGCGCCACTGGCACGTGTGTCACCCAGAACCCCCGGCCTGGCCGGCGGTTCTGCGTTGTGGGGGCCCGGTTCTACAACGGCACTGCGGTTTTTGCACTTGCAGCGGGGTTCCGGCCTCCACTTGTGAATCAGGATCAACAGTGTTTTCCCGGGGCGAGGCTTAATCCGGTGTGGCAAAGCGCGCAGGCTACGCACTCCCGATTCCCGCCCCCCAGGAAACCTCCATGAATTCCAGAGCCGCCTTGCTGGCGCTTGCCGTCGGCGCCTTCGCCATCGGAACCACCGAGTTTGCCCCGATGGGCCTGCTGCCGGTCATCGCCGACGGCGTGGGTGTCGGCATTCCCACCGCCGGCATGCTGATCACCGCCTACGCCGTGGGCGTGATGCTGGGCGCACCGGTGATGACCCTGCTGATGGGCCGTTTCGGCAAGCGCACCGCGCTGATGCTGCTGATGTCGATCTTCGTGGTCGGCAACCTGCTGTCGGCGCTGGCCCCGAACTACGGGCTGCTGTTGCTGTCGCGCCTGGTCACCAGCCTCAACCACGGTGCCTTCTTCGGCATCGGTGCGGTGGTCGCCGCCAGCCTGGTGCCGAAGGAAAAGCAGGCCGCGGCCGTGGCCACCATGTTCATGGGCCTGACCATCGCCAACATCGGCGGTGTACCGCTGGCCACCTGGGTGGGCCAGCAGCTCGGCTGGCGCCTGTCCTTCGCCGGCACGGCGGTGCTGGGCCTGGTCGCGATCACCGCGCTGGGCTTTGCGCTGCCGGCGTCCGCACCGGGGCCGCGCCCGGACGTGCGCCGCGAACTGAAGGCGATCCTGCAGCCGCCGGTGCTGCTGGCGATGGCCACCACCGTGCTCGGCGCCGGTGCCATGTTCACCCTTTACACCTACGTAGCGCCGGTGCTGACCGAACTGACCGGTGCCTCCAACGGCTTCATCGCGATGTCGCTGGCACTGATCGGTATCGGCTTCACCCTCGGCAACGGCATCGGTGGGCGCATGGCCGACTGGTCGCTGGATGGCGCCACCCGCATCCTGCTGGCCGTCCTGGCGGTGCTGATGTTCGTGCTGCCGCTGGCCTTCATGAGCCACGCCACCGCTGCCCTCGGTGTGCTGCTGTTCGGCGCGGCGACCTTCGCCCTCGTACCGCCGCTGCAGATCCGGGTGATGCAGGCGGCCAGCGAGGCGCCGGGCCTGGCATCGTCGATCAACGTCGGTGCGTTCAACCTGGGCAATGCCGTGGGTGCGGCGCTGGGCGGTGCGGTGATCAGCTCGGGCCTGGGCTATGCCGCGATTCCGGTAGCCGGTGGCCTGCTGGCGGCCTCGGGGTTGCTGCTGGCGTGGCTGGGGCGTCCTCGTACTGCGGTGGCCGAAGCCTGCTGAGTGATGTGGGGTTCCGGCAGGGCTTGCAGCCCTGCACCCGCCGAGGCCACTGCAACAGCAAGAGCGTGCATTCCGTGGGATGGCGGGGTGGGTCAGTTTGCGGGGGACGCCGCAAGTACGTCCATGTAGGCTCGGTCGCGCCATCCATGGCGCTCACGCCCCCGCAAACTGACCCACCCGGCCTTCGACAGTTTCCCGCAGTCTGCCGGAACGGCGTCCTGCTCCGGTAGGTGTCGACCTTGGTCGACACAAATGCCTGAAGAACCGGCTTTTGCTTTTGATTTTTCTTTTGATCTTCCCGCGGTGCGCAGGAAATTGTCCGTGGCCGGGCGGGTGGGCGTGGCGGGGGTATCCGCGCCATGGATGGCGCGGCTAAGCCTCCACGGACGAATTCACGGCGTCCCCCGCCATGCCCACCCGCCCGGACTACCCAGGCGATCCATGAGCACGCCCCACCGCGGAGGGGGCGGCGCCCGATGGCCGGTCTTTCACCCGAACCATGGCATGCTCGGCGCCAAGCCCACCCGGAACCTCCGCCATGCGCCTGTTCACCCGCGTCCTGCCCCTGATGCTGTTGGCCTCCCTGCTGTCCGGCTGCGGCTACAACGCCATCCAGCAGAAGGATGAAGCGGTCAAGGCCAGCTGGTCGGAGGTCATCAACCAGTACAAGCGCCGCGCCGATCTGGTGCCCAACCTGGTGCAGACCGTGAAGGGCTTCGCCAGCCAGGAAGAGCGCGTGCTGACCGAAGTCACCAACGCCCGTTCGCGTGTCGGCCAGATCAACGTCAACGCCGACGACGAAGCCTCGCTCAAGCAGTTCCAGCAGGCCCAGGGTGAACTCGGCAGCGCGCTGTCGCGGCTGCTGGTGGTCAGCGAGAACTATCCGCAGCTGAAGTCCGACCAGAACTTCCGCGACCTGCAGGCGCAGCTGGAAGGCACCGAGAACCGCGTCACCGTCGCGCGCGGCCGCTACATCCAGCAGGTGCAGGACTACAACACCTACATCCGCTCGTTCCCGCAGGTGATCACCGCCAAGATCTTCGGTTACAAGACCAAGCCGAACTTCACCGTGGACAACGAAGCGCAGATCTCCAATGCGCCGGCGGTCGATTTCGGCAACGCGCCGCAGCAGCAGCCGGCACCGCAGCCGGGCCACTGACCGATGCGCCTGGCCACTGCGCTGCTGGCCCTGCTGCTGTGGCTGCCGCTGGCGTCGCAGGCGCAGCAGCTGGCGCCGATTCCGGCGCTGGATTCGCCGGTGGTCGATACCACCGGCACGCTGGACGCCACGCAGAAGCAGGCGCTGGTGCAGCAGGCGACTGACCTGCAGCAGCGCAAGGGCAGTCAGCTGCAGGTGCTGGTGGTGCCGACCACCCAGCCGGAGGACATCGCGCAGTACACCACGCGGGTCTTCGACCAATGGCAGATCGGCCGCAAGGGCGTGGATGACGGCGTGCTGCTGGTGGTGGCCAAGGATGACCGGCGTGTGCGCATCGAGCCGGGCTATGGTCTTGAAGGCGCCATCCCCGATGCCATCGCCAACCGGGTCATCCAGGAATACCTGGTCCCACGCTTCCGCAGCGGCGACTACGCCGGCGGCATCACCGATGCCACGGCGGTGCTGGTCAAGCTGATCGATGGCGAAACGCTGCCGGCACCGGTCAGCGGCCATCGCGGGCGGGAGCCTGGCGGTGGCGGCGACAGCTGGTTCCTGGCGTTGTTCATCGGTGTGTTCGCCGGCAGCATCCTGCGCGGTGTGTTCTCGCGCGTGCCGCGTCCGCTGCGTGGCCTGCTCGGCGGCGCCGGTGCAGCGCTGCTGGCCTTCGTGTTCACCTCCACCGTCCTGGCCAGTGGTGTGGCCGGCATCGTGGGCCTGATCGTGGCGATGCTCTCCGGCCATCCGGGCCGTTTTGCCGGTGGCGGCGGCTGGGGCGGCGGCAGCTGGGGCGGGGGAGGCGGTTTCGGCGGCGGTGGATTCGGTGGTGGTGGTGGCTGGGGCGGCGGTGGTGGCCGTTCCGGCGGCGGCGGTGCTTCGGGAGGCTGGTGATGATCCAACGTCTATGTCGCCATGTATTTTCGCCGTCGGTACGGCGCGCGTTCCCGCCCGCCACATTGCAGGCGATCACCGAGGCCATCGCGGCCGGTGAGCAGCGCCACGGCGGGCAGGTGATGTTCGCGGTGGAAGCGGACCTGCCGTTGGGTGCGCTGTGGCACAGGGTGACCCCGCGCCAGGCCGCCGAGCATGCCTTTGCGCGCCTGCGCACCTGGGATACCACCCACAACAACGGTGTACTGATCTACCTGCTGCTGGCCGACCACGCGATCGAGATCGTCGCCGACCGTGGCCTGCAGGGCCGGGTCAGCCAGGCGCAGTGGCAGCGGGTCTGCACCCACCTACGCGAGGGGCTGCGCGGGCCGAACCCGGTCGAGGCGCTGCGTGGCGCCATTGAGGAAGTCTCGACCCTGGTGGAGGGGCACTTTCCGGCCTCGATGCGGTCAGACGATGACGGCCTGCCCAACACGCCCCAGCTCCTTGGTTGAGCCGGGGCCGCACTGGCCCGAGAATAGGCGTTCAACCGCAAGGCACCTTCCATGATCTATTTCCACGACATCGACCCCATCGCCCTCTCGCTGGGGCCGATCAAGGTGCATTGGTACGGCATCATGTACCTGCTCGGCTTCACTGCGGCCTGGCTGCTGGGCCGCAAGCGCATCGCCGACGGGCGCCTGCCGGGGGTCGATGCCAACGGCTTCTCGGACCTGCTGTTCTACGCGATGCTCGGCGTGGTGCTGGGCGGGCGCATCGGCTACATGCTGTTCTACGCGCTGGGCGATTTCCTGCACAACCCGCTGCTGCTGTTCAAGGTATGGGACGGCGGCATGAGCTTCCACGGTGGCCTGCTGGGCGTGCTCGGTGCCTGCTGGTGGTGGTCGCGCAAGCACAAGCTGCACTTCTTCGACACCATGGATTTCATGGCGCCGCTGGTGCCGCTGGGCCTGGGCTTCGGCCGTATCGGCAACTTCATCGGTGCCGAGCTGTGGGGCAAGTACACCGACGGTACCTGGGGCGTGGTGTTCCCGTCCGGCCTGCCGGCCCCACTGAACCAGCTCGACCACGCAACGCTGCAGGCGCAGTTCGCGACCGGCGCGCTGAATCAGTTCGCCCGCCATCCCTCCCAGCTGTATGAGGCGTTCCTGGAAGGCCTGGTGATGTTCGTGGTGCTGTGGACGGTGTCGGCCAAGCCGCGTCATCGCTATCTGGTCGGTGGCCTGTTCGCACTGATGTACGGCCTGTTCCGCTTCGCCGTCGAGTTCGTGCGCATGCCCGACAACGGCGTCTACGTGGCCTTCGACTGGCTGACCCGCGGCCAGATCCTCAGCCTGCCGCTGATCGCCTTCGGCCTGGTGCTGCTGGTGATGTCGCGCCGCGCGCCGGTACTGCAGCCGCAGCTGCCGGTGGCTGCCGAGGGCAAGGCATGAAGCCCTACCTGGACCTGCTCTCGCACGTGCTGGAACACGGTGCGGAGAAGAGCGATCGCACCGGTACCGGCACCCGCAGTGTGTTCGGCTGGCAGATGCGCTTCGACCTCAACGAAGGCTTCCCGCTGGTCACCACCAAGAAGCTGCACCTGCGCTCGATCATCCACGAGCTGCTGTGGTTCCTGAAGGGCGACACCAACATCGGCTACCTGAAGGACAACCAGGTGCGGATCTGGGACGAGTGGGCCGACGAGAACGGCGACCTCGGCCCGGTCTACGGCAAGCAGTGGCGCAGCTGGGCCACTGCCGACGGCGGCGAGATCGACCAGATGCAGTGGCTGGTGGACGAGATCAAGCGCAATCCTGATTCGCGCCGGCTGGTGGTCAGCGCCTGGAACGTGGGCGAGCTTTCGCAGATGGCGCTGATGCCGTGCCACAACCTGTTCCAGTTCTACGTGGTGGACGGCAAGCTCAGCTGCCAGCTGTACCAGCGCAGCGGCGACATCTTCCTCGGCGTGCCGTTCAACATCGCCAGCTACGCGCTGCTGACCCATATGGTGGCGCAGGCCACCGGCCTGGGCGTGGGCGACTTCGTGCATACGCTGGGTGACGCGCACCTGTACTCGAACCACTTCGAGCAGGCCCGCGAGCAGCTGTCGCGTGAGCCGCGCGCGCTGCCGAAGCTGTGGTTGAACCCGGAGGTGACGGACCTGTTCGGCTTCCAGTTCGACGACATCCGCATCGACGGCTACGACCCGCACCCGGCCATCAAGGCACCGGTGGCGGTGTGAGCGCAATGAAGCTCTCGATGATCGTGGCGCTGGACCGCAACCGCGGCATCGGCCAGGGCAATGCCATGCCCTGGCACCTGCCGGATGATTTCAAGCACTTCAAGGCGCTGACCCTCGGCAAGCCGATCCTGATGGGGCGCAAGACCGCCGAATCGATCGGCCGCGTGCTGCCGGGGCGGACCAACCTGGTGCTGACCCGCAGCGGCCAGGTGCCGTTCGAGGGCATGCGCGCGGTGGCGTCGCTGGACGAGGCGAAGGCGATTGCCGAAGGCGAGGGCACCAGCGAGCTGTGCATCATCGGCGGCGGCGAGATCTTCCGCCAGCTGCTCGACCAGGCCAGTGACCTGTACCTGACCTGGGTGGATGCCGAAGTGCCCGCCGACACGCATTTCCCCGAAGTGGATGCGCAGGACTGGCAGGAAGTGAGCAGCGAGCCGCACCCGGCCGACGAACGCCACGCGTACGCGTTCCGCTTCGTGCACTACGTGCGCCGCTGATCGCAACGCACCTGTAGAGCCGAGCCATGCTCGGCTGCTTTCCGCGGACACATCCCATAGCCGAGCATGGCCCGGCTCTACAGGATTGCCTACGGCATCCGGTAATGCCCGATGATCGCGTGCTGGAACAGCAGGTTCTCTTCGCGGGTGCCGCGCGCGATGTTGTGCAGTACCAGCGGCGTGCCATCGGCCAGCTGCCGGTCGGAGACGATGCCCACGTGCAGCAGGCCGTTGCCGTTGAGCTTCCAGGCAACGATGTCACCGGCTGCGTAGTCGGTGGCGAGGGCGGTGATCGGTTGCTGCCAGCCCTGCCGTTCGAACCAGCGCATCAGGTTCGGTACGCGACGATGATCGATGTTGCGATCCGGTCGTGACAGGCCCCAGATCGCCGGATAGGCACTGAAGTTGCCGCGCATGTCCTCGTGCACGCGTGCCTGCAGGTCCAGGCCTTGGCTGCGCAGGGCGCGCACCACCACGTCGGTGCACACGCCGCGATCCAGTGGCACATCACCGCCGGGATAGGCCAGCACCTGGTAGGCGGGATCGTAACGGGTGGTGACGCCGATCTGCGCGCGTGCTGCGGCCACCAGTGGCGGCGAAGGGGCCTGCGGCTGCGTCGGCGCATGTGCAGCACTATCCGCAGCCGTGGGAGCAGGCGGCGAGCCGGGCTGGCAGCCGCTGGCCAGGGCCAGCGGCAGCAGCACCGTCCATGGTGCCCAGCTGCGCCGCGTCATGCCTGCGGCGGGGTGCTGTTGTTGTTGCCGCCACCCGTGCCGCCGCCACCACGACGGCGACGACGGCGTGGGCCACGGTTGCCCGGGTTGGCAGCGGCGGCGTTGCCGCCGCCCTGTTCCTTGCCCTGCGCCGCAGTGGCGGGGCGCTCGTGCGCCGGTCGCGCCGGCGGGCGGGCGTTGGGCACCGGTGCCGGTACATCGCGGCCCGGCACCTGCACCACGCGCAGTTCGTCGGTATCGAGCTGGATCGCGGTCAGCTTGCCGCCCCACACCGCGCCGGTGTCGATGGCGTGCACGCCCTGGGTGATGGTCAGGCCCAGCGCCGACCAATGGCCGCAGACGACCTTGAGGTCGCGCTCGATCCGGCCCGGCACTTCGAACCAGGGATACAGCCCCTGTTCCTGCGTGCCCGGCGTGCCCTTGTCCTCGATGCCGATGCGCCCCCGCGGGGTGCAGTAGCGCATGCGGGTGAGCACGTTGATGATCGCGCGCGAGCGGTCGTAGCCGGACAGGTTCGGGGCCCAGCTCGGCTTGTCGCCGTACATGTTGCGGAACAGCTTGCGGTAGCCGGCGCCGTGCAGCTGCACCTCGACCTCGGCGGCATGCTTCTCGGCCATCTGCGTGGTCCACTTCGGCGCCAGGCCGGCGTGCACCATCATCCAGCCCAGCTCGCGGTCCACGTGCACCAGCTTCTGCAGGCGCAGCCAGTCCAGAAGTTCGTCGCGGTCCTCGGCCTGCACGATGCGCAGCAGGTCCGGGTTGACCTTGCGCTGTTCCTCTTCGGTGCGTGCACCGACGGCCAGCAGCGAAAGATCATGGTTGCCCAGCACCACCACGCTGTGCTCGCGCAGCGAATGCACCAGCCGCAGCGTTTCCAGCGACTGGCCGCCGCGATTGACCAGGTCGCCACAGAACCACAGGGTGTCCTGCGCCGGGTCGAAGCGGATCTTCTCCAGCAATCGCTGGGTGACGTCATAGCAGCCCTGCAGGTCGCCGATCGCCCACACACTCATCGTTCGGCCTCCGTGTCAGTGCAGGGTACGCGGGACGGCCAGCACGAACGGTGCGACCGGCGCGGCAAATTCGGTGCCATCGTCGGCGACCATGTCGTAGTGCCCCTGCATGGTCCCGTGATCGGTCCCCAGCATGACACCGGACGTGTAACGGAAGTCTTCACCGGGGCGCAGCCGCGGCTGCTCGCCGATCACCCCGTCGCCATCGACATGCTCGACACGGCCATTGGCATCGGTGATGCGCCAGTGGCGTGCGACCAGGCGCGCCGCGACCCGCCCCTGGTTGTGGATGCGGATCGTGTAGGCGAACGCAAAGCGACCGTCTTCCGGGGCGGATTGATCGTCGAGGAAGCGCGGCGCGACTTCGACGGAGATGGCATAAACGTCAGCGTCTTCCATACCGGCAGTGTAATCAGGAGGCATTGGCCAAGGCGATGAATTCGGCCACGTCCAGCTGTTCGGCGCGGGCATCGGGACGCACGCCGGCGGCGATGAACTGCTCGGCGGACACCACGTTGTTCAGGGCATTGCGCAGGGTCTTGCGGCGCTGCCCGAAGGCGGCCTTGACCACGTCGGCAAAGCGCTTGTGGTCGTTGATGTTGATCGAGGCCGGGTCACGCGGCACCAGCCGCACCACGGCCGAATCGACCTTCGGCGGCGGCCGGAACGCGCCCGGCGGCACCACGAACAGCGAGGTCACCTGGCAGTAGGCCTGCAGCATCACGCTGAGGCGGCCATACACCTTGCTGCCGGGCCCGGCGGCCATGCGGTCGACCACTTCCTTCTGCAGCATGAAGTGCATGTCGCGGATGACCGCAGCATGCTCCAGCGCATGGAACAGGATCGGCGAGGAGATGTTGTAGGGCAGGTTGCCGACCAGGCGTATCGGCTGGCCGGCGGCCAGCTCGGTGAAGTCCACGCGCAGCACGTCGCGGTGGACGATGGTCAGCTCGCCCAGCGGCTCGGCGGCGGCGGTCAGCGGCGCGATCAGGTCGCGGTCGAACTCGATCACCGTCAGCTTCGGGTGCACGCGCAGCAGCGGCAGCGTGATCGCGCCCTGGCCGGGGCCGATCTCGACCAGGCGGTCGCCATCTTTCGGATTGACCGCCATCACGATCTTGTCGATGTAGTGGCGGTCGGCCAGGAAATGCTGGCCAAGCTGCTTCTTGGCCGGTGCGGTGAACACCGGGCCGGAGGGGGAATGCGGGGAATTCATGCGCCCAGTGTACGTTGCCGCGCAAGCTGCGCACACAGCGTCGTTGCCGCCTGCAGGCTGGAGGGATCGGCGATGCCGCGGCCAGCCAGGTCCAGCGCGGTGCCATGGTCCACCGCCACGCGCGGGTAGGGCAGGCCCAGGGTCAGGTTCACCGCCTGTTCGAAGCCGGAATACTTCAGTACCGGCAGGCCCTGGTCGTGGTACATCGCCAGCACGGTGTCGAAGCCGGCCAGCTTGGCGGGCAGGAAGGCGGTATCGGCCGGCAGCGGCCCGACCAGGTCCATGCCCTCCGCGCGCAGGCGCTGCAGCAGCGGGATGACCAGATCCAGTTCTTCGCGGCCCAGGTGGCCGTCTTCGCCGGCGTGCGGGTTCAGGCCGAGCACGGCGATGCGCGGCGCAGCCAGGCCGAACTCACGGCGCAGTGCGGCATGCACGGTGCGCAGCGTGTGCTCCAGGCCGGGAGCGGTGATCGCATCGGCCACCTCGCGCAGCGGCAGGTGGGTGGTGGCCAGGGCCACGCGCACGATGTGGTTGGCCAGCATCATCACCACCTTCACCCCGGCCTGGTCGGCCAGCAGTTCAGTGGTGCCGCTGTAGGCGATGCCGCCTTCGTTGATGACCGCCTTGTGCACCGGGCCGGTCACCACGCCGTGCAGTTCGCCGGACAGGCAGGCCTGGCCGGCGCCGAGCAGGGCACCGATGACCGCGCCGGCATTGGCCGGATCGGCCTGGCCGAAGCGGCTGGGCGCGGCGTTGCGGACGGCACGCAGGCGCAGATCGCCGGGGACGCGTGCTTCGGCGTCCTCGGGCAGCAGTTGCAGGGGCAGGTTCAGCGCGGCCGCGGCCGCGTGCAGGGTGTCCGGGTCGGCGAAGGCCAGCAGCCGGCAATCTTCACGCGGCTGCTGGACGAGGCGGACACACAGTTCCGGGCCGATCCCGGCGGGCTCGCCCGGTACCAGAGCGAGCTCGGGGCGCATCGGTCAGGACTGCGGCGGGGTGGCGGTGTTTTCCGCGCGGTCGCCACTGCGGAAGCTGACGTAGGCTTCGCCACGCAGTTCCTGCAGGAAGCGGTTGTACTCGTCTTCCAGCTTGCGGCGGCCGATGGTCTCGCGGACCTGGGCACGCTGGTTGTCGGTGGTCACGTCGGTCTGGCGGGTCGCCACGCGCTGCACGATGTGCCAACCGGCATCGGTGCGGAACGGCTGGCTGACGCCACCGTCCTGGAGGCCTTCCACCTGCTGGCCGAAGGCCGGACCGAACGCGTCGGCCGGGAACCAGCCCAGGTCACCGCCCTGGCCCTTGCTGTTGTTGTCCTCGGAGGACTCCTTGGCAACGGTCTGGAACTCGGCACCACCGGCGATGCGGGCACGCAGGGTGTCGATCTTGGCCTTGGCGGCGGCGTCGGTCTGGTGGTCGTCCACGCGCACCAGGATGTGGCGGCCGTGGAACTCGGTGACCGTGTGTTCGCCGGCGGCGGCGGAGCTGCTGTCACGCACTTCCACCAGCTTCAGCAGCTGGAAGCCGCTCGGGCCACGGATCGGGCCGACCACTTCGCCGGGCTTCATCTTTTCCATCATCTGGGCGAAGGCCTGCGGGATTTCATCCAGGCTGCGCCAGCCCAGATCGCCGCCTTCCAGTGCATTCGGGCTGTCCGAATAGCGCACGGCTGCCGCGTTGAAGTCCAGCTCGCCCTTGTCCAGCAGGGCCTTCACACCATCGGCCTTCTTCTGGCCGGTGGCGATCTGGTCGGCGTTGGCGCCGTCGGGCAGGGCGATCAGGATGTGCGCCAGGTGGTACTGGTTGCCCACCGTGGCCTGCTGCTTCAGCGCGGCGTCGACTTCACCCTCGCTGACGCTGATGCGGCTCTGCGCGAAGCTCTGGCGCAGGCGCTGCACGGTGATCTCGTCACGCACCGAAGCACGGAAATCGTTGAAGTCGATGCCGTCATGGGCCAGGCGCTGGCGCAGGGCATCCAGGTTCGAGCCATTCTGCTGGGCGATGGAATTCATCGCCTGGTTCAGCTCCTGGTCGCTGACACGGATGCCGCTGCCCTGGGCGCGGGCCACCTGCAGCTTGACCAGCACCAGGCGTTCGAGCACCTGGCGGCTGAGCACGTCTTCCGGCGGCAGCTGGTTTTCACGGCCGGCGTACTGCGCCTTGATGTTGGCGATCGCACGCTGGAGCTCGCTCTGCAGGATCACGTCCTCATCGACGACGGCGGCGATGCGGTCAAGCGGCTGCGCCTCCTGGGCAAGCACCTGCAGGGGGGCGGACACGCTGGACACCGCCAGCAGCGAGGCGAGAAGAACGGGGAAGCGCTTGGTCATGGGATCAGGTTCGGATCGTAGTCATCCCGGGTCGCCCCGGTGTTGCTCGGCGGCACGAGATAGAGGTCGTCGCGGTTGTAGCCGAGGATAGCACGGCGCAGGGTGCGGTCCGTGTCCTGCCCCAGGGAGCTCAGGCCCTTGAGCACGAACTCCAGCTGGATGGCGTTGTTCATCTCGCCTTCGCGGTTGCGGACGTAGCGGCGGCCGACCACACGCACGGCCAGGCAGCAGCTGTCCCACTGGACGCCGGCGATGATTTCCAGCGGTTCCTTGTCCTGCAGCGAGTAGTAGTAGCGGCCGACCAGGCTCCAGCGCGCATTCAGCGGATACAGGAACGACAGGTCGGCCTGTTCCAGCAGCGTCCGGTCATGCTTGTTGGCGGTGGCCGGGGCGCCGGAGTTGATGCGGTAGCGGTAGCTGAGGTTGATCACGCCATCGTTGGGCATCAGGTAGCGGGCACGGACGCTGGCCAGATCCTCGCGCTTGTACTTCGGGTCCCACTGGTAGGTGGCGCCCAGGGTCCAGCGGTCGTTGATCATGTAGTTGCCGTCGGCGATCCAGGCCGACTTGCCCTTTTCCACCGGCGCGCCGCCCGGGGTGACGGTCACCCGCGACTCGTCGAAGTACTGGATCTGGCCGATCGAGGCCGAGAAGCGTTCCTTGCCGGTGGTCTGGTCGATGAAGCGGGTACCCAGTGCCAGGGTCAGCTGGTTGGCATCGTTCTGGCGATCTGCGCCGGTATAGCGCGAGTCGCGGAACAGCTGGCCCCAGCTGAAGGTGAAGTCACGGGTATCGAAGATCGGCAGGTCGTCCTGGTTGCGGTAGGGCGTGCGCAGGTAGAACAGGCGCGGTTCCAGCGTATGCAGGAACGACTTGCCACCGATGGTGGTCTCGCGATCGAAGAACAGGCCGGCGTCGATGCTGCCGATCGGCAGGCTGCGGCTGGGCGATTTGTTGCCGCGCAGCTGCTCCGGCGTGGCCGTGTTCGGGTCGATGCCCTGCGAAACCAGCACGTTGCGGCGGACGCTGTCGGCCAGGCCCTGGTCCAGGTCGTAGCCGGTGTAGCGGTAGGCCAGGGTCGGGGTGACGTACCAGGCCGCGCCGCTGATCGGGAACGACACATACGGCTTCACGTCCAGGCGCGAGCCGCCGTACATGCGCAGGGTCTGGCCATTGCGCGTGTACTGCAGGTCCGGGCCGGCGCTGGCGTCGTACTTGTAGTTGATGTCGTCGTGGGTGAAGCGCACGGCTTCGGCGTAAACGCCGGTTTCCAGCCACGGCAGGACCGGCTTGTCCCAGTTGAAGTACAGGCGCGGCTGGCGGTTGTAGGGCAGCGCGCTTTCATTGAGCGTGTAGTCGGTCAGCTGCCAGCGGTCGGCCATGATGCCGGCCGTCCAGTTCTTGCCGGTGCCGTACAGGCCCACGGTGCTCTGCAGGTTCGAGGCGGTCACGCCGACCAGGCGGTTGGCGAAGTCTTCGACATAGCGCTCGTCGCTGACCCAGGCGAGGTTGGCGCGGGCCTGCCAGTGGCTGTCCACGTTGTGGTAACCGCTGAACATCACCCGGCCGCGGTCGCGGTCGCGCAGCTTGTCGTTGGGGATGTAGGCGGTCAGCAGCTCGCCGCGGCCGCCGTTGTAGAGGTAGCGGAACTCGTTGTCGAGCATCAGGCCACGCCGGCTCATGTAGCGCGGCATCAGCGTGTCGTCGTAGTTCGGCGCCAGGTTCAGGTAAATCGGCTGGGTGTAGTCGAAGCCGTTGCGGCCGGACATGCCCAGCTGCGGGAACAGCAGGCCGGTCTTGCGGCGGTCGTCGATCGGGAACTTGAAGTACGGCGCCCACAGGACCGGCACCTTGCCGATGCGCAGCACGGCGTTGCGGGCCGTGCCGAAGCCTTCGTCGTTGTCCACTTCGATCTGCGGCGCCGACAGCTTCCACACCGGCTGCGACGGGTCGCAGGTGGTGTAGGTGGAGCGGTGCATCTGGCCGACCGCGCCCTGCAGGTCGACCGACTCGGCATCACCGTTGCCGCGGCGCGACACCAGCTGGTACTTGATGTCGGTGATCTTGTGGGTGTCGCTTTCCTGGTTGCCCTCGGCGCGCTTGGCGACCATGCGGATCGAGGAGTCCTGGTAGCGGACATTGCCGTCGGCGATGTAGTTGCCGGTCTCGGTATCGAAGCTGAGCTTGTCGGTGCCGACGAACTGGTCGCCGCGGCGCAGGGCCACGTTGCCTTCGTACTGCGGCACGGTGGTGGTGCCCAGCAGCTGGTCGCCCTCGATGTCGGTCGGCTGCTGCTCGCGCGCGGCGCTGGCGGCGGCCTTGTCCTGCCCCGGGACCGGGACAGGGGCATCGGTGAACGCGGGAATCACGTCGGTAGCCGGGCACAGGCCCCAGTTGAGCGGCTTTTCATCGGCCATTGCCGGCAGGCAGATGGCGATGCTCAGAGGCAGGGGAAGCAGGCGGAGGGCTCGGCGCACGCGGTTCGGATTCGGGCGAAAACGGACGGTAGCTTGCCCCATCCCTTGCATAGGGGCAATGAAGGGCGTCGGATCCTGCCGGTTCGGGTTCATCCGGAGACGTTGCCTGGAGGGGCCGTCATCAGGGCCCGGACATGGGCCACGCTGCACTCGGCAAGGGCCTGCAGGTCATAGCCGCCTTCCAGCATCGAGACCACCCGGCCGGCCGCATGGCGGCGCGCCAGCGCATGCAGTTCGTGGGTGATCCAGGCGAAATCGTCGGTTTCCAGCATCAGGTCGGCCTGCGGGTCGCGCAGGTGGGCATCGAAGCCGGCCGAGATCAGCAGCAGCTGCGGCCGGAAGTCGTCGATGGCCGGCAGCATCTCGTCGGCCCACACATTGCGGAAGCGGAAACCGCCACTGCCGGGTGGCAGCAGGATGTTCATCAGGTTGCCGGCACCGCGGTCGCGGCGCAGGCCCGAGTTGGGGAACAGGCCGGCCTGGTGGGTGCTGTAGTACGAGACCCGGGCGTCGTGCTGGAAGATGTCCTGGGTGCCGTTGCCATGGTGGACATCGAAATCGACCACCGCGATGCGCTCCAGCCCATGACGGTCACGGGCGTAGGCGGCGGCGATGGCGATGTTGTTGAGCAGGCAGAAGCCCATCGCGGTGCTGCTGGTGGCGTGGTGGCCCGGCGGCCGCACCGCGCAGAACGCCAGCGGGTCTTCGCCCAGCATCACCGCATCTACCGCCGCCACGCCGGCACCGGCGGCATGCACGGCGGCACTGGCCGAGCCGGGCGAGGTCCAGGTGTCCATGTCCAGCTGGCGCAGCGGCACGGTCTGCGGCTGCAGCACGAAGTCGAGCAGGGCGCTGTCGTGGACCCGGGTCAGTTCGCCGAACTTGGCCGGCGGCGCCTCGCGCCAGTCCAGCTGGCTGGGGAATGCGGCGTGCAGGGCATCCAGCACATGTTGCAGGCGTTGCGGGCACTCCGGATGGCCGGGGCCGGGGTCATGCAGCAGGCAGGACGGATGGGTGAAGACTAGCATCGTGCCGACTCAGCGCTGGCGCTGCTGTGGTTGCCACAGCGCTTCGCCGTGGCCATCGGCACGGGCCAGCACCCGGGCCAGCACGAACAACAGGTCCGACAGCCGGTTGAGGTACTGCAGCGCCTCGCTGCGCACGGCCTCGTGACGGGCCAGGGTGACCGTCTCGCGCTCGGCGCGGCGGACGATGGTGCGGGCCAGGTGGCAGCGTGCGGCGGCCTCGCCACCGGCCGGCAGGATGAATTCCTTCAACATCGGCAGGCTGGCGTTGTAGTGGTCCAGCTGCTGTTCCAGTGCCGAGACATCGGCGGCGTGGATCGCGGCGTGGCCGGGGATGCACAGTTCGGCGCCCAGGTCGAACAGCTGGTGCTGCAGATGCACCACCAGCGCGCGGACATCCTCGGGCAGCGCCGTGGCCAGCAGCAGGCCGAGCGCGGCATTGGCTTCGTCGACGGTGCCGTAGGACGCCACGCGGGCGTCGTCCTTGGCCACGCGCTGGCCGTCGCCAAGGCCGGTACTGCCGTCGTCGCCGGTGCGGGTGTAGATGCGCGAGAGGCGATGACCCATGGCGCGGCTCAGTGGCGGATGTCGCGGCGGGCCTGCTGGAGCTTCAGTACCTGCTCCACGGCCAGCTGCAGGGCGGCGCCGAGCGCCACGTAGATCGCGGTGGTGCGCAGGTACGGCCCGAACCACTGTGCGTAGTTCTGTGCCCAGCCGGCCAGGGTCGGTTCGGCCACGTTGCGGCTGGTCCAGTAGAAGCCGCCCTGCGCCAGCAGGTGGCAGACCGCCACCGAGGCCACCAGCAGCAGCGCGCCCTTGGCCAGCACCGGCCAGCGTGCCCCCTGGTAGTTGCGGCCCAGCAGCATGCCGCCGGCCCACAGCGAGAAATAGGCCGGCAGCAGCAGCCAGTAGCCCGGCGACACGCAGTAGTGCTGCCAGAAATCCAGGCCGCTGCTGCGGATCACGATCCAGTCCACCAGCACAGCGAACACCATCAGCAGCGGGAACGCCCAGCGGGTCCAGCCCGCCAGGTAGAAGCCACCGATGAAGAACACCGCCCAGGAGGCATCGGGGATCGCCGCGAAGTGGTTGACCCGGGTCGCCGCCAGCAACAGCACGAGTACGGACAGAACGAAGGCACGGTTGGCGGTGGCGGACATGGCAGCGGGCCCGGAGCGGATTCAGGTTTCATTCTAGCCCGCCACGCCGGTTGGCGCAGAGCCCGCTGTTCGGCGTACAGACGGGACGAGCGCGTATCATGAACGCATGAGTGAACGACATGACGTGCTGATCGTCGGTGGCGGCCTGGTCGGTGCCAGCCTGGCCATCGCCCTGGACCGGCTGGGCCGCGATGTGGGCCTGCTCGAGGCCAGCCCGGCCGGCGAGCTGCCGGCGGTGTTCGACCAGCGCAACCTCAGTTTCGCTGCGGCTACCGTCAACGCGCTGACCGCGCTGGGGGTCATGCAGAAGCTGGCGATGGCGCCGGGCCCGATCCGTCGCATCCACGTCAGCCGCGCCGGTGATTTCGGCCGCGTGCAGCTGGAGGCGGCCGACTACGACCGGCCGTGGTTCGGCCAGGTGGTGGTGGCGCGTGACTTCGGCCAGGCGCTGGAAGCGCGCCTGCAGGAGCTGCCGCAGCTGCGCCGTTACCGGCCGATGCGGTTCCTGGGCCTGGGCGAGGTGGTCGACGGCTACCGCCAGGTGCGGGTGGCCGACGAGACCGGCGAGCGCGTGCTGCTGGCACGGCTGGTGGTCGGTGCTGATGGCACGACCAGCGGTGTGCGCGGCGCACTGGGCATCGAGGTCGACCGGCATGATTTCCAGCAGACCCTGTTCGTGGCCCGCGTGCGCAGCCAGCGCGCGCCGGATGGCACGGCCTGGGAGCGCTTCACCGATACCGGCCCGACCGCCCTGCTGCCGCGCGGCGACCGCCACTTCGGCACCGTGCATGGCGTGGCGCGCGACCAGGCCGATGCGGTGATGGCGCTGGACGCCGCGGCCTGGCTGCAGCGGCTGCAGGATGCGATCGGCTGGCGTGCCGGCCGCCTGCTCGAATCCGGCCCACGCAGCGCTTACCCGCTCATCCAGGTACTGGCGCGCGCGCTGGCCGGTGAACGCACGGTGCTGCTGGGCAATGCCGCGCAGACCATCCATCCGCTGGGTGCGCAGGGCTTCAACCTGGGCCTGCGCGATGCGCTGACCCTGGCCGAGCTGCTGGAGGATGCGCATGAGGATGCCGGCAGCGATGCGCTGCTGCAGGCCTATGTCGCTCGCCGCCAGGAAGACCGCCGGCAGACGGTGGCGTTCTCGGGTGGCCTGGCACGCCTGACCAGCAATCCGGCACCGCTGATGCGGCCGCTGCGCAGCCTCGGTCTGGTGGCCGCACAACGCGCTTCGGTGCAGTCGATGCTGGTCGGTGGTGCGATGGGCTTCCGTGGTGAAGTGCCGCGCCTGTGCCGTGGAGAAGCTGCATGAGTCGGCGCACGCGCCTGGACCTGGCCATTGTTGGTGGCGGCGTGGTCGGTGCCGCCTGTGCGCTGGCGCTGGCCGATGCCGGTCTGTCGGTTGCGCTGGTGGAGGGCCGTGAACCGGCACCGTGGCAGGCCGCGCAGCCAGACCTGCGGGTGTTCGCCTTCGCCGCCGACAATGTGCAGCTGTTGAATCGCCTGGGTGTGTGGCCGGCCATCGCGCAGGCCCGCGCGTGGCCCTACCGGCGCATGCAGGTATGGGATGCGGCCGGTGGCGAGGATCTGTTGTTCGACGCTGACCGCTTCGGTCGGCGTGAGCTGGGCTACATCGTCGAGAACGGCCTGCTGCAGGATCGCCTGTGGTCGGCGCTGCCGGCGGCGGGCGTGCAGCTGCATTGCCCGGCACGGGTGGAAGCGCTGGAGCAGGACGAGGACGGCGTGCGACTGCGGCTGGATGACGGGCGCCGCCTGGAAGCGGCGCTGGCCGTGGCCGCCGACGGCGCCGAATCGACCCTGCGCCAGCTGGCCGGGATCGAGGTCGAGCGCCATGACTACCACCAGCGTGGCGTGGTGGCCTACGTGGACAGTGAGCTGCCGAACCAGGCCACGGCCTGGCAGCGCTTCCTGCCGACCGGACCGCTGGCGTTGCTGCCGGTGGCCGAGCGCCGCAGTTCGATCGTCTGGACCCTGCCCGAAGACGAAGCGGCTCGCGTGCTGGCGTTGGACGAAGAGGCGTTCAACCGCGAACTGACCCGTGCCTTCGCGGCGCGCCTGGGTGAGCTGCGATTGGCGTCACCGCGTGCGGCCTTCCCGCTGCGTCGCCAACTGGCCCGTCACTACGTGGCCGGCCGCGTGCTGGCGCTGGGTGATGCTGCGCATGTGGTGCATCCGCTGGCCGGGCAGGGCGTGAACCTGGGCCTGCGCGATGTCGCCGCCCTGCAGCAGTGGCTGGCGCCGTCGGCCGAACGCCGCGGCCAGCCGCGGCTGTCGCCGCAGCGCCTGCAGCGCTGGGCACGCGAACGGCGCAGCGACAACCAGATCGCCGCCTACAGCTTCGATGCGATCAACCGCCTGTTCTCCAACGACGAAATGCACCTGACCCTGGCCCGCGGCCGCGCACTGGGCTGCGTCGGCAGATGGCCGCCGCTGGTGCAGGCGTTCTGGAAGCGCGCCGCCGGCGTCTGACCGGAATACAGACCGCTCTGGTAGGTGCCAACCTTGGTTGGCACCCACCGAGCGCGGGTCGTGTGCCCGGCGTCAGTAGATCCACGCCATGCGTGGATGAAGATCGCGACGGCGGATCAATCAACCAGCCAACCGGCCAGGTCGGCACGGTCCAGCTTGCCGCGGTGCCTGCGATCCAGTGAATTGAATTCATCGGCCAGTGCCGGGTTGGCCTGTGCTTCCTGGCGGCTGATGAAGCCATCGCCGTTCACGTCGAGGTCGCTGAAGCGGATGCGGTACTGGCCGATCACGCTGCTCGGCTCCAGCGAGCGAACGGTGACGTGTGCTTCGCCGGCGGGCTGCGGAATGTCGACGCTGCCGGTGACCTGGCCGGCGCCCAGCGGCTGCTGGCGGATGGCACCGCCGGTCGGGCCCAGCGGCTGGCTCTGCGCCGGCGTGGACGGGCCGTGCTGTGCCATGGCCGGCACGGTTGCCAGCAGGGCGGTCAACAGCAGGGCGGAACGCGGAATGTTCATGACAGGCTCCTTGCCAGAGGGTACCGGGAGCGTACTCCCGGCAACCTGTGCCGCCGATGACGGGTCAGCGCAGCGGCGAAGCCAATACGGTGATCTCTTCACGATCGTGATAGAGCTGCTTGGCGCGGACCACCAGTGGCTTGCCGGCCTGGTCCTGGAACAGGTCCAGGCACAGCCGGGTTTCGTCCCAGCGCTTCTTCATCGGCAGTTTCAGATTGAAGATCGCATGCCGGCACCAGCCTTCGCGGAACCAGGTGGCCATGCGCTCGGCCACGCGGCGCGGCTGCTCGACCATGTCGCAGACCATCCAGTCCAGCGGCTGTTCCGGATGCCAGTGGAAGCCATCGGCGCGCAGGTGCTCGACCAGGCCGGTATCCAGCACATGCTGGCGCAGCGGCCCGTTGTCGATGCTCAGCACGTGCATGTGCTGGCGGGTCAGCACCCAGGTCCAGCCACCCGGTGCAGCGCCGAGGTCGGCCGCGCGCATGCCCGGCCTGGCCAGCGTCTCGCGCTCTTCCGGCGTCAGCAGGGTCAGCAACGCTTCGTCCAGCTTCAGCGCCGAACGCGAAGGTGCTTCGGGCAGCAGCTTCAGGCGCGGGATGCCCAGTGCCCACGGCGCGCTGTCTGCCGGGTCGGCCACGCAGACGAAGGCATGGGTACCGTCGACGAACACCACGTGCAGGCGTGGCAGGCGGTTGTTCGGCTTGTCGCTGAGCTTGCCTGCCTTGCGCAGCGCTGGGCGCAGCGCGTTGCCGAAGGCGCGCGCCAGACCGGACAACGGCTTGCCGGCCTCCGAATCGGGGTGCTCCACCCACAGGTCACCGAAGCGCGGCGCATCGGCCAGCACCTCCAGCATCGGGGTGATGCGGTCGGCCGGATCCAGCTGCGGCAGCTCGGCCAGCACCACCAGTTTCTGCCGCGCGAAGATCAGCTCGCGCCAGCGCAGGCGCGGCGCCAGGGCAGCCGCTTCGTCGCACATGAAAAGCACATAGCCGTCATTGCGCTGGGTGCGCGCGTAGCCGGCGAAACCGGCTTCACCGGCGCGGAACTGCAGTTCGCCGGCCAGCTCGGGCTCGAAGCCCTGCCGGCACAGGCACAGCAGGCCGATGCCGGCCTCAGTAACGGGCGCCATCGCTTTCCCCATAGGCACGCAGCACGCTGCGTGCGGCGTCGCGGTTCAGGCCCTGCACCACTTCGATGCCGCGCTTGTTGAGTTCGCCCACCCAGTCGGCCGGCAGCGGGCCTTCATCGAACGGGGTCAGTTCCTCGACGTCGGCCGAGTTGGCACCGATCAGCAGGCGGTCGATGCCGGCCCACACGGTGGCGCCGTAGCACTGGCAGCACGGCTGCGAGCTGGTGGCTAGGGTGACCGGCGACAGCACTGCGTTCAGGCGCGGCGTCTGCAGGCGCTGCTGGGCCAGCATGTAGGCCATGTTCTCGGCGTGCGCCAGCGAGGTCGCGTGCGGCATCACCCGGTTCACGCCGGCGGCGATGACCTTGTCATCCGGGCCGAACACCACCGCGCCGAAAGGGCCGCCACTGGCGTGTTCGACATTCAGCCGCGACAGCTCGATCGCCAGCGCGACCTTGGCCTCATCGCCCGGATATCGACGATCCAGGTCGATCTGGTCGTGGATCCAGGCGGGAAGGGTCAGGTGGACTTGCGCGTACAGCATCGCGGGGGTGCCTCGTAATGGGATGGAAGAAGGTGCGGTTGCTTGGGAAACCGGCGCGCAGTGTAGCTGCACCGGCCTGTATCGGGTGTGGCGGTGGGTTAGTCCGGCGAGCCGGTGCGGATCACCACGTACTGCTTGCGGAACTCGAGCCCGGCCTGCGGCCAGCTGGCGGCATAGGCGCGCAGCAGGGGCAGGGCGGCGGCAAAGTCGTGACCGTTGACCCGGCAATCGGCCTCGCACAGGCCCTCGGCATCGCGCGAGGCGAACAGGCGGATGGCGAGGAACTGGCGGGCTTTCAGCAGCTCATCGAAGGCCTCCATGCTGCGCGTGAACAGGCAGCAGGGGCAGGAGCCGTGGTCGTCCTCGCTGCAGGTGGATGCATCCACTTCCTGCGCACGGTAGTGCGCCAACGGCCCCAGCACCACGGTGCGCTGATGTTCCTCGCCATCGTCACCGGCCGGATAGGTCAGGCCCATCATCGGCAGGCCCTGTGCATCTTCGGCGCCGATCGCGGTCTGCAGGGTCGCCAGGTCCACCCGCACCCAGGCCTGGAAGCCGGACAACAGCGACGCCTGCTCATCGGCACCGTTGGCGTGCTGGTACTCGAACAGGCCATCGGCGAACAACACCGGATGTTGGGCCTCGATGACGGTGGAGGTCTGCCAGCCGCCGTTGTCGCGCGCGTGCGCGGCCATCGCATGCGGGGTCAGGCGCAGGCCGCTGTCCAGCAGCAGCGCGCCACCGTCGGCGCGGCTGGCGATGCTGGCGCCCTGCAGGACCTGCTGCAGCAGCGGGAGGAGGGCGGTGGAGGTCGTGGTCATGTCAGGCCTGTGGATGGATGGGGCGGAACATCCAGGCAGGGCCTGGAACTAGCGCTCGAGCGCGTCGAGTTCGGCGCGATATCGCTGCGCGTCGGGCTGCTGCTGCGGATCGTTGCCGTGGTCGCGCAGCCAGGTTTCCAGCTCGCGGCGATAGTCCGCGCGGAAATCGGCATTGCCGGGGCTGAAGTGCAGCTTGCGCGCCGCTACCTCCACGCGCTCGCGCGCGCTGGCACGGGCCTGGGCGATGCCGTGCGGAGATTCGTTGGTGAGGATGACGAAGTTGCGCGCGAAGCCCGGCGTGTACTTCACCACGAATGGCTGGTCGCGCGCCGGGATGCGGATGGCGTTTTCCAGCGGCCACAGCGAGGCGGTGTTGGTGTGGAACACCACTTCCACATCGCGGCCCTCGGCCGTGCGCAGCACCGCTTCGTACCGCCAGATGTACTGCTCGTTGAGCGTCGAGCTGGTCCGCTCCGACTTCACGATCACCGCTTCACCGCGTTCGCCCACCACGTTGAGGAAGGTAGCGTTGAGGAAGTGGCCGAGGAACATGTTGAGCATCGCCAGCGGGAACACCACGATGGCGTAGCCCGGAAAGCGCCGCCACCACGAGACCAGCCCGGCCAGCACCATCGCTGCAAAGAACGTCAGCAGCGGATGCTGCGAGATGAACCAGAGCAGGGCGGAGAGGGCGGTGATCATCATCGGGGGCGTGCGGGCGCCATGCTGGCGCCCGCGCAGGTCCTCAGGCCGACCAGGTGTCGCGCAGGGTCACGCTGCGGTTGAACACCGGCTTGGCCTCGGTGTGGTCGCGGCGGTCGGCGACGAAGTAGCCGGTGCGCTCGAACTGGAACGACTGCTCCGGGGCGGCGCTGGCCGCGGCCGGCTCGACATAGCCGGTGACGGTGCGGCGCGATTCCGGATTGAGGTAGTCACGGTAGGTCTTGCCTTCCGATTCGTCGTCCGGGTTCGGCACCGAGAACAGGCGGTCGTACAGGCGGATCTCGGCCGGCACGCCATGCACGGCGCTGACCCAGTGGATGGTGCCCTTGACCTTGCGGTTGGCGCCTTCCATGCCCGGACGCGATTCCGGATCCAGCCAGCCGCGCAGCTCGGTGATGGTGCCGTCGGCGTCCTTGATCACTTCGTCGCAGCGGATGATGCCGGCGCCGCGCAGGCGCACTTCGCCACCCGGCACCAGGCGCTTCCAGCCCTTCGGCGGCACTTCGGCGAAGTCCTCGCGGTCGATCCACACTTCGCGTGCGAACGGCACTTCGCGGCTGCCGAAGCTCTCGTCCTTCGGGTGGTTGCTGAAGGTCAGCTGTTCTTCGTGGCCTTCCGGCAGGTTGGTCAGCACCAGCTTGACCGGGTCGACCACGGCCATGCGGCGCGGTGCAGCGCTGTCCAGGTCTTCGCGCAGCGCGCCTTCCAGCACGCTGAAATCGATCAGCGAATTCTGCTTGCTGATGCCCACGCGCTCGGCGAACAGGCGCATCGCGGCCGGGGTGTAACCACGTCGACGCAGGCCCTGCAGGGTCGGCATGCGCGGGTCTTCCCAGCCGTCCACCAGCTGCTCGGTGACCAGTGCCATCAGCTTGCGCTTGCTCATCACCGTGTAGTTGATGTTCAGGCGCGAGAACTCGATCTGGCGCGGCTTGGCCGCTTCGCGCGGCAGGCCGGCGTCGACCAGCGGCTGTGTCAGCGCGTCGTCGTGGGCGAAATCGACGTTGTCCACGCACCAGTCGTACAGCGGGCGGTGGTCTTCGAACTCCAGCGTGCACAGCGAATGGGTGATGCCTTCGATGGAATCGCCCAGCGCGTGCGCGAAGTCGTACATCGGGTAGATCGGCCACGCGTTGCCGGTGTTCTGGTGCTCGACGTGCTTGATGCGGTACAGGGCCGGATCGCGCAGGTTGATGTTGCCGCTGGCCATGTCGATCTTGGCGCGCAGGGTGCGCGCGCCATCCGGGAACTCACCGGCGCGCATGCGGCGGAACAGGTCGAGGTTTTCCTCGACGCTGCGGTCGCGCCACGGCGACGGGCGGCCCGGCTCGGTGAGAGTGCCGCGGTAGGCGCGCACTTCCTCGGCCGACAGGTCGCAGACATAGGCCTTGCCCTGTTCGATCAGTTTCTCGGCGGCCAGGTAATAGGTCTGGAAGTAGTCCGAGGCGTGGCGCAGCTCGTTCCAGCTGAAGCCCAGCCAGCGCACGTCGTCCTGGATCGCGGCCACGTACTCCGGATCTTCCTTGGCCGGGTTGGTGTCGTCGAAGCGCAGGTTGCAGACGCCGCTGAACTCACCGGCGATGCCGAAGTTCAGGCAGATCGACTTGGCATGGCCGATGTGCAGGTAGCCGTTCGGCTCCGGCGGGAAGCGGGTCTTGATCGCCTGGTGCTTTCCGCTGGCCAGGTCCTCGCGCACGATCTGGCGGATGAAATCGCGCTTTTCGTGGCTGTCGGCGGGGGTCTCGGGGCTGGCGGGGGTGTGCTCGGACATGAGTCGGCGAAAAGAAAGGCAGAAAGACCAACAGTCTAGCGCGTACGCGGCGGGGTTGCCCGGTGGGGCGTGGGGATGCCGGCCAGCGGCCGGCACTACCAGCCCACTTTCCGGTAGCGCCGGCCGGCGGAACGTGGATCGACGTGCAGATGGGTAGTGCCGGCCGCTGGCCGGTAGAACGGTCATTCGCCGTCACCGGCGGCATTCAGCCCTCGGGCGTATGCTGGACCCCTGCCCCGAGGAGCCGCCGCATGCACATCGTGTACAAGGCCGACAACCTGTTTGACGCCCATCTGGTCAAGCACGCGCTGGAAAACGCCGGCATCCCGGCCTTCGTGTTCGGCGAGCAGCTGCTGGGCGGGATGGGCGAGCTGCCGCTGTTCGGCGTGCTGCGGGTCGGCATCCCCGACGCGGCGCGGCCGCAGGCAGAAGAGATCATCGCGGCGCTGGACTTGGGCCAGGCCGCCGCCGACCCCATTTCCGATGCAGACAACATAGCCGGCCTTCCGGCGTAGGAGCGCATCATGTTGGGAATTGGCCAGGGCATTCTTGGCATCGGCGCCTTCAAGCAGCGCCTGCCGCGCCCGGAAGAAGCACTGCCGGGGCGCGAGCAACCGCTACCGCTGCACAGCAACCAGCACTTCGTGAACAGCCATCCGCTGAAGGACCGTTTCGCCGGCCTGCAGCAGATCCGCTTCGCGCTGGGCTGCTTCTGGGGCGCCGAGCGCAAGTTCTGGACCGAACCGGGCGTGTACAGCACCTCGGTCGGCTATGCCGGCGGCATCACCCCGAACCCGACCTATGAAGAGGTCTGCTCGGGCCTGACCGGCCACACCGAAGTGGTGCAGGTGGTGTTCGACCCGGCGGTGGTAAGCCTGGAGCGGCTGCTGCAGCTGTTCTGGGAAAGCCACGACCCGACCCAGGGCATGCGCCAGGGCAACGACACCGGCACCCAGTACCGCTCGGCGATCCACGCCACCGACGAGGCGCAGTACGCCGCCGCGCTGGTCAGCCGCGAGGCTTACCAGGCGCAGCTGGATGCAGCCGGCTACGGCCCGATCACCACCGAGATCGTGCACCCGGCACCGGCGTACTACTACGCCGAGGACTATCACCAGCAGTACCTGGCGAAGAACCCGAACGGCTACTGCGGCATCGGCGGCACCGGCGTGAGCTGCCCGATCGGGTTGGATGTGGAGGCGCCGCGCTGACGCGCGGTGGTCCGCCTGCGGCGGGCAGAAGCTGAAAGCAACTGCCAAAGCCAAAGTCAAAGCGGCTCTGGATTGCTGCGGGTTGGGCGGGGCGGTGTGGGTGGGCAGGACACGCCGTAAATCCGTCCCTGGGGGCTCGATGGCGCCATCCATGGCGCCAACGGTCCTGCCCACCCACACCGCCCCACCTCCGACAGTTTCCCGGTGACGGTGGGCAAGAGCATGGGTTACTGACGAACTGAAGGAAAAGAAAAAGGACGCGGCCTTCGCCGCGTCCTTTTTCTTTTTTGCTTCTGCTTTCTGTAGAGCGGAGCCATGCTCCGCTCCAAGCAAGCGCAGCGCGCGACCCGCTGTTGCTCTTCTTTCTTTCTTCCGTGGCGGGCGGCCACCGGAAACTGTCAGAGGGCGGGCGGGTTGGGTTCGCGGGAGTGTCTGATCTGGCCCCCTGAAAACGGACGCCATGAAGCCGTTTCAGGCGGCAGCCCGGAGCTGCCGGGCGTAGTTGTTAGGCGAGTGGTAGCCCAGC
>NZ_QXDB01000003.1:110280-422056 GCF_003550055.1 Stenotrophomonas sp. AG209 | reverse complement strand
TAGTTGCTTGATCAAACGTCTGCAAGATGGACAATCATCCTTCCTGCAGGCGCCTTCACAAGATACCTGCGCATACTTTCAAAGATCCGGGGAAGTGGCCTCAGCGCCGTTCCCGCATGCTGCGAAGTTTCCTTCGTAGCGAGCCGCCCATTATAGCCGGCTTTTCCACTTCGTCAACACCTTTTTTCAAGGCCGTCTCACCGGAGTGGACGTTGTTGCCGATGCTGCTTCGTCGTTGGACCCGAAGGTCTTTCGTCGTTGCGAGCCGCCTATTATGCCGGACTTTTCGAGTCCGTCAACACCTTCGTTCGATCATCTCGTTCGGCGGTGGTGGCGTCGCTGTTCGCGTGTCGTTTCCGGAGAAGCGATGCGCTGCAGCAAGGGAGCGAATTCTAGAGATCCTGCAGATTTCGTCAAGGCTTTTTTTGCAGGCTGATGACAGAAGCACCACGACATCACGCATGACGTACGCTCGAAGATCACTGCGGCGTTGCCCGCGCGTTGCGCGGTCAACGCCGCAACCGCTATGAATGCAGGGATGCACAGTGGAGACAGAGCAATGAGCATGCAGGTGCGGCGCGCGTGGTGGCACGATCTTTCGATGCCGGCAATCGTCGCTGGCTTCATTACGGTGCTGGTCGGCTTCGCCAGCTCGGCCGTAATCGTGTTCCAGGCGGCACAAGCCGTCGGTGCCGACCAGGCGCAGATCGCCTCGTGGATGTGGGCACTGGGGCTGGGCATGGGCGTGACCTGCATTGGCCTGTCGCTGCGCTATCGCGTGCCGGTGGTGACGGCATGGTCGACCCCGGGCGCGGCGATGCTGGTGGTGGGTGCTGGTGGCGCCTCGCTCCCTGAAGCGACCGGCGCCTTCCTGCTCGCTGCCGTGCTGGGCCTGCTGGCGGGCTTCTCGGGCATCTTCGCCCGACTGATGCAACGAGTGCCGATGGCGCTGGCTGCGGGCATGCTGGCCGGTGTACTGCTGCGCTTCGGGCTGGATGTGTTCGTGGCCATGAACACCCAGCTGATGCTCGCGCTGGCAATGTTCGCCACCTGGCTGGCCGGACGGCGGCTGTTCCCGCGCTATGCAGTGATTGCCACCCTGCTGGTCGGCATCGCCGTCGCCGCCAGCCGCGGCCTGCTGCATGCCCAGCAGGTACAGCTGCAACTGGCAGTGCCACAGTGGGTGACACCGTCCCTGTCGTGGACGGCCGTGGCCGGCATTGCCCTGCCCCTGTTCGTGGTCACCATGGCCTCGCAGAACATTCCCGGTGTGGCGGTGATGCGCGCGTCCGGCTACGACGCCCCGGTGTCGCCGCTGATCGGCTGGATCGGCGTGGTCAACACGCTGCTGGCGCCGTTCGGTGCGTACGCGCTGAACCTGGCGGCGATCACCGCCGCCATCTGCATGGGCCGCGACGCGCACGAGGATCCGGCGCGCCGCTATACAGCGGCGATGGCGGCCGGTGCCTTCTACATTGTCGTGGGGCTGTTCGGCGCCACGGTGGCGGCACTGTTCGCGGCCTTCCCCAGGGAACTGGTGGCCTGCGTGGCCGGCATCGCGCTGTTCGGCACCATCGGCAACAGCCTGGCCAGTGCATTGGCGGTGGAGCGCGACCGCGAGGCGGCGCTGGTCACCTTCCTGGTTACCGCATCGGGCGTATCCCTGGCCGGGATCGGCTCGGCGTTCTGGGGCCTGGTGGCCGGTGCGCTGTGCCTGCTGGTGTTGCGGGCACGGACAGCGGCCTGAGCAACCATATCAGGCCGGCATGATCAGGTCGGCAGGCGGGCGACGGTGTTGATCACCGCGCCGGCCGCCATGCCGATCACCACCGCCCACACGCTGGTGCCGCCACGACGCTGCAGTTCTGTGCGGATGCGGTTGTGCTGCCCTGCATGGGCAGCCTTCACCCTGGCCAGCAGCCGCGTGCAATAGCGCAGGTAGAGGCTGTTGGCGGTCACGGCGATGCCGAACCGTGGCACCGCCAGCAACGCCACCGTGAGCAGCGGGCTGGCGCGGGCGGTCAGCAGCGCGATGCCGAACAGGACCAGTTCGAACAGGATGGCCGCCAGGTACATCTTCCGGTGCAGCAGCCAGTAGGTCGGCACCAGGAAGGCGGGCCAGTGCCACGGCCGCGGCGGCTTCGGCACCGGGCTGTCCAGGTGCCAGCGCTGGCGGTAGAGCGCCGCGTTGGGGCCCACGAGGAGGTTCAGGTAGTCCGCGTCGGACGAAGCAGGCGCGTCTCCCACCTCTGCGGCGGGCGCGAGATAGGGATTGTCGTCCGCCGGGGAAACCGGCGGGGTATCCAGATGATTCATGTCGGCGATTCCTTGCCCGGGATGATCCCGCGGTAGCGGCAGCCACCGGTGAATCTGAAGCCGCTCCGGCCTCAGCCTGCCATCACCTGCCCCACCAGCATCACCACAACGACGGCGATGGCCACCACCGCCGCTGCCAGTGCATTGGTGTCACCCCGCCTGGCCAGCTCGCTGCGCAGGCGTGGCTCGTCGTCTCCGGCCAGCGCACGGGCACGGGCGATCTCATGCTGGCAATGCGCCAGGTACCAGCGATTGGCATACACCGCGGCGGTGATGTTGATGACAAAGGTGATGACCATCGACACGCCTTCCGGAACGCCCAGCAACGCCTCGGCGATGCTGAAGAACACCAGCATGCCGGCCCAGATCGCCGCCAGCCGGTACATCCTGCGGTACACCATCCAGATCACGCCGATCAGGAACGCCGGCCAGTGCCAGGTGCCGTTGCCGTCGGCAACACCCTGGTCGAGCCGCCAGCGCTGTCGATAGATCGGGAAGTTGCCGCCGACCACGGCGGCGTACAAGGCGATGTCGCCTTCCAGCTGCGGCGCGGCCGCTGCCACCGGCGAAGCAGCCGGCGCACGATAGGGGTCGGACGGATCAGCGGTCGGTGCGTCACCGCCGCTGACGGCCTGCACCGGTTCAACCGGCGGCGGGGTCGGTTCCATCGGCGTCACCGAAGGATCCAGCTCGGCCAACGGCCGCCACGATGCCATTCCTTCCCGCCACATCAGCGTACGGGCGGTTACGGTGCCGTCCTGCTGCAGGCGGCGCAGCCCGGCCAGGTCCACCGGCCCTTCGCTCTGCTTGCTGTTGGCGTACCACCACTGTGCGTCCTGCATGCCATCCATTCCTGTCGATCCCATCGTTACTCTGAACATCCCGCTACGTCCTGCAGCGGTTCACTAACCAGCACCTGCACCAGCTGGTGGCGCGCGCCGGGTGCAAGGGTAATCTGCTCTGGCCCAGCATTGGCCACTTCCAGGCACACGTAGTCGTGCCAACCGTCGCCGACATCGGCCATCTTCGCCGCCGCCGCCGCGCCCGGATTCCAGGCCACCAGGGTCTGGCTGCCTTCGCTGCGGATCTCGATCCGCCGCTGCAGGACGGGATCGCGCAGCACGTAGTGGCCGCCGGCACCGGTATAGATGCGGTCGCTTCGCCCCGGATCGCGCGGGTCACGCAGCGACCAGGGCCCCTGCTGCTGGTGCAGCTGCGTGTAGTCCTCGTACTTGTCCAGATAGTGCAGGCCATCGAGGCCATCGACCTCGACACGACGGGCATCGCCTACCCGGAAGTAGCTGTGCAGGGCCTGGGTGAAGGTCACCGGGGACGTGCCGGTGTTCTCGGTGGTCAGCTGCTGGTGCAGCTGGCGACCGATGCGCAGCTGCATCTGCAGGCGCAGGCCACATTCGGCAATCGACAGGGGCGCCAGCTGCAGCTCCAGCTCACCGTCATCGCCCTGGCGGGCCTGCAGCAGTTCCCAGCGCGCGGTGCGCACCAGGCCGTGTGCCGGCACGTCATCGCGCTGGCCCTGGCGACCGAACCACGGCCAGCACACTGGGACGCCACCCCGGATCGGCGTGGGCAGCCCGGCACGTTTCGGCGACAGCCACAGCAGGTCCGGCTGCCCCTCTGGAATGAACGACAGCAGCTGTCCGCCGAACACGCTGATGACCGCGGTGGCGCTGGGGGTGCGTACCTGCCAGGCCTCGAGCCCGTGGTACAGGCCGGTGCTGACGTCCGGGTTCGACTGCATGCGATGACGCTCCTTGAAGACCGCGGCGATGATGTCGCGGCCAGCCTGCGATCGGCAAGGTCTAGCGGGTGGCAGGCGCCCCTGCTGCTGCCTCCTGCTGCAATGCGCGCAGGATGCGCTGGCCGGCGCGCCCATCCGCATTGGCCCAGCCCAGGCGCTGCTGCTCGGCCTGGATCGCGCGACGGGTGGCGGTGCCGATCATGCCGTCGGCGCTGCCGATGTCGTGGCCCCGGGCCAGCAGCAGGGTCTGCAGCTGGCGGCGTTCATCGCGGCCGATGCCGGGATCATCGGTCGGCCAGGCGGTGGCCAGGCCGGTGTCGCCACGCAGCTGGTCGGCCAGGGTGGCAATCGCCAGCGCATAGCTTTCGGCAGCGTTGTAGCTGTAGATCGCGTCGTAGTTGCGGAACACCAGCAGTGCCGGGCCCTTGATGCCCGCCGGCAGCAGCAGGGCGGCACGCGCGTCGGCCGGCAGGTTGGGCGGCGCCAGCACGCTGCCATCCAGCGCAGTCACGCCCTGCGCGCGCCAATCGGCCAAGGCCCGGCGCTGGGTGCGGCCCGCCTGGCTGGCGTTGAAGCCGGCGGGAACCCGTACTTCCATGCCCCACGGTTCGCCACTGCGCCAGCCGGCCCGCTTGAGGTAATTGGCGGTGGACGCCAGCGCGTCGGGAATGCTGCCGACCAGATCGCGGCGGCCATCGCCATCACCATCGACCGCGATACGTGCGTAGGTGCTGGGCATGAACTGCGTATGCCCGAAGGCGCCGGCCCAGGAACCGGTGAGACCCTGGGCCTGCAGGTCGCCGCGGTCGATCAGCTTGAGCAGCGCCAGCAGTTCGCCCCGGAAGAAGGCCTGGCGGCGGCCGGCACAGGACAGCGTGGCCAGCGACTGCAGCAGCGGGCGCTTGCCGAAGACACGGCCATAGTCGCTCTCCACCCCCCAGACCGCGACGATGGTGGCCGGATCGACGCCGTACTGTGCGGAGACGCGATCGAGCAGATCGCGATGTTGCTGCAGCAGGGTGCGGCCATCATCGACGCGCTGGCGGTCGACCAGCGCGGCCAAGTAATCCCAGATCGGCGTGGTGAATTCCGGTTGTGCGTCCAACAGCCCGAGCACGCTCGGATCCGGCGTGAGTCCGGCGGTGATCCCGTTGAATCGCTCAGCGCTGATGCCCTGGGTCGCGGCGGTGGCCTGCAGGCCCGCCAGGCAGCGGCTGAATGCCGGATCGATGGTGGCGGCGGGGGCCGCAGGCAGCGTCGGCGTCGACGCGAGGGCGGCCGCCAGGCCGAGCGTGGTCAGAATGGGCATGGCGTCCTCCGTGTTGCCGTTGCACGGCCATCTTAGGGGCAGCGGTGCGGCCGAACCTGAAGGGGCACCGGCTGGCCGCCCACCCTAGGCAGCGCGCAGCAGGCGCAGGCCATAGGCAGGGCTTTCGGCATCCCAGCGCTGCGCGACCTGCAGGCCCGCCTGCTGCAACAGCGCTTCGAAGCTGTCATCGGTGTACTTGTGGCTGTACTCGACGCGGATGGGTTCACCGGCAGCAAAGTGGAAGGTGCGGCCATCCAGGTGAACGTCCTGCGCCCACTGGCTGACCAGGTCGGTTTCGATGCGCAGCCGTGCGGTGCTGTAACGGGCGCGGTGGCGGAATCCGTCGAGATCGAAATCGCTGCCGATCTCGCGATTGAGGCGGGCCAGCAGGTTGAGGGTGAATGCTGCGGTGACACCCTGCGCATCATTGTAGGCCGCCTCGATCAGCGTCGGGTCCTTGTGCAGGTCGATGCCGACCAGGGCCAGGCCGTCGCGGCCCATGGTCTGGCGCATCGCCCGCAACAGGGCGACGGCATCCTCGTCGGCGAAATTGCCCAGTGTGGAACCGGGGAAGAACAGTAGGCGACGGGCCGGCGCGCGCTCGGGCGTGGGCACGGCGACGGCGCGGGTGAAGTCGGCGCAGACCGGCAGCATCTCGACCTCGGGCAGCGCGGGTGCCAGATGGTCGATGCTGGACAACAGTGCCGCCCGCGAGATCTCGATCGGGGTATAGGCCACCGGATCCTGCAGCGCAGCCAGCAGCAGCGCGGTCTTGCGGCCACTGCCACTGCCCAGCTCCACCACGTGCAGGCGCGGGCCGACCACGCGCGCGATGTCGGGCAGCACCCGGGCCAGCAGCGCCAGCTCGGTGCGGGTGGGGTAGTACTCGCGGGTCTGGGTGATCTGTTCGAACAGACGCGAGCCGCGCGCATCGTAGAAGTACTTGGAGGGCAGCTGCCGCGATGCGCGTGACAGCCCGGCCACCGCATCGGCCAGGATCTGCTGGCGGCTGGGGGTCAGGTCGGTCAGCGCCTGCAGCGCGTCATGCACCGTGCTCATATGAGGTCTCTGGCCAGGCGCAGCCCGGAGAACTGCCAGCGCGCCGGCGGCATGAAGAAATTGCGGTAGCTGGCGCGCACGTGGTCGCGGGGCGTGGCACAGCTGCCGCCGCGCAGCACCCATTGGCCGCACATGAACTTGCCGTTGTATTCGCCGAGGTTGCCGTCAAAAGGACGGAAGCCCGGGTAGGCGCCATAGGCACTGGCGGTCCACTCCCAGACATCGCCGAACAGCTGCCGCAGTCCACTGCCCTGCCCGGCCTGCGGATGCAGATGATCGTCATCGGCAAAGTGGCCGCGCAGGGGCTGCGATGCGGCGGCCGCTTCCCACTCGAACTCGCTGGGCAGGCGCGCACCGGCCCAGCGGGCGCAGGCATCGGCCTCGTAGTAGCTGAGGTGGCAGACCGGCGCATGCGGATCCAGCTCGCGCCAACCCCCCAGGGTGTACTCGCGCTGCAGGGCATCATCCCAGTACAGGGGGTGCTGCCAGCCTTCGGCTTCACGCAGCGCCCAGCCTTCGCTGAGCCACCAGTGCGGTTCGCGGTACCCCCCCGCCTCGATGAAGGTGCGGTACTCGGCATTGCTGACGGGGCGTTCTGCCAGCGCATGCGCGGGCAGCAGCACACGGTGCGGCGGCGATTCGTTGTCGTAGGCGAAGGCGGCGTGCCGGGGCCATGCCGCGGCACCGACGGTGACGATGCGTTCGGGCGATTCGATCCAGCCCTGCGGCGTCGCGGTGCCGGCGACCGGCCGCAGATCCTCGCGATACGGTGGCTGCAGTGGATTGCACCAGAACGCATGCTTGATGTCGGTCAACAGCAGTTCCTGGTGCTGTTGTTCGTGCTGCAGGCCCAACTGCAGGTGCTGCAGCGCCTGCGCGTCAAGTTCGCCTGCCGCCAGCCGCGATTGCACCTGCAGATCGACCTGTTGCCGGTAGTCGCGCACCTGCTGCAACGAGGGCCGCGACAGCAGCCCGCGCTGCGGCCGCGCATGCGCCGGACCGATGCTCTTGTAGTAGCTGTTGAACAGATAGTCCCAGGCTGGATCATGCGCCGGCGCGGTGGCGAATCCGGCCAGTACGAAGCGTTCAAAGAACCAGGTGGTATGGGCCAGGTGCCATTTGCTGGGACTGGCGTCGGCCATGCTCTGCAGCATGGTGTCCTCGGCACTGAGCGGCGCGGCCAGCTGCAGGCTGCGCGCCCGCACCTGTGCAAAGCGGCGGGCGAGATCGCGCTGCGGGGCAGCGACGGCGGCGGGTACGCTGTCCATGCGTGCAGCATCGGCGCAGGACGGTGAGTGCGACGTCATGGCACCGCACCACCACGTTCACATGACAGCGGGCGCGCCCATTCAAGAAGCGCGTGGGGACGCCGCTAACGGCAATGTTGCGGCCGCATCGTCACCGCACTGGACTTACTGCGTGCCCCTGCATCCGCTCCGCCAGCCTGCGCATTACCTGTTCGTGCTGCCCGCCGTGCTGGTCGTCCTGGTGCTGTGGATGGCGCTGGGCACCGAGGATGTGGCCAGCCCGGGCCAGCGCATCCTGCCCTGGCTGCTGGCCTGCCTCGGCGCGGGCCTGGCGCTGCTTTACCACCAGATGCGCACGCTGTGCCTGCTGCTGGTGGTGGCAGTGGTGTTCGCGCTGCTGCACCGGGACCTCGGTGGCTACCTGCGCAGCGGCCATGTCGACACCCTGACCCCGCTGCGCTTCCACGCGATCTCGGCGTGGGTACCGCTGCTGTTCGCGGGACTGGCGCTGTGGCCGGAACGCGGACGCCGACGCCAGGACCTGCTGCTGCGCAGCGTGGTGTGCGGCACGGCGCTGGTGATCTTCCTGCTGCTGGCGGCACAGCAGCCGCAGGGCATGCACGATCTGCTGTCGAACCGTCACTGGGCCTGGATTCCCGCCGACTGGAATGCGTTGGCGCAGCTGCCGGCGCTGCTGTTCCTGCTGGCCACCGCAGCATTGGGCTGGCAGGCGTGGCGGCGTCCGCGGCCACTGCACACGGCGATGCTGCTGGCCCTGCTGTGCCTGTGGTGGATGCTGCCGCGGATCTTCCTGCAGCCGGTGCTGCTGCCAGCGCTGAGCAGTGCCGCCCTGCTGCTGATGCTGGGCGCGATGCTGCAGGAGTCCTTCCACATGGCCTTCCGCGATGAGCTGACCGGCCTGCCGGGGCGACGGGCATTCAACGAGACCCTGCAGCGGGCGCGCGGCACCTACAGCATCGCGATGGTGGACGTGGACCACTTCAAGTCATTCAACGACACCCATGGCCACGACACCGGCGACGATGTGCTGCGCCTGGTGGCCTCGCGGCTGGCGCGGGTGGGCGACGGTGGCCGTGCGTTCCGCTATGGCGGCGAGGAGTTCGCGGTGGTGTTCCTGGACCGCCCGGCGGCGGCCTGTGTCGATGCCGTCGAAGCATTGCGGCAGAGCATCGAGGACACCCGCATGCAGCTGCGCGACCGCAGCACCCGCAGCCGTGACGACGAAGCCGGCCGCCAGCAGCGCGGACGCGGCGGCAGCGGCCAGGTGGTGCAGGTGACGGTGAGCATCGGGCTGGCCGACAGCCGCGTGGATCCGCGGCCGATGGCGGTGGTCAAGGCCGCCGACCAGGCCCTGTATGTGGCCAAGGACGGGGGCCGCAACCAGGTGCGCACGCACGGCGGCCAGCGCGTGCTGGCTGCGCGCAGCGCGTAGGGCTCAGACCGCGTCGAGGTAGTACCAGCAGCCGTCGATGCGTTGGAAGCGGCTGTGCTCGGTCATCTTCACCGCGCTGCCGCCGCCGATGCGGTAGCGCGCGGTGAAGCGGACGTCGGCGCTGTCGGCACCGGTGACGGTGTGCTCGTGCACGGTCAGGCCCAGCCAATGCGTGCGCTGGCCGGGTGCTTCATCCAGTGACAGCTCGGCCGGACGCGTGTCCGGGTGCCAGGTCTGGCGCAGGTAGTCGGCCAGGCCCCGCACATACGCGCTGTAGCGCGAACGCATCAGATGCTCGGCATCGGGTGCGGCCTCACCGGCGTGGAAACGGCCGCAGCAGGCGGCGTAGTCGGCAGGCAGGCCACAGGGGCAGGGATCGGCGGGTTTTCGGCTCATGCCGGCATTGTCGCCGGGTTGTGCGGATTGATCCACGCGCGGCACGGGCCAGCTGAAGCAGGACAGGCGTATGCTGTCGCGCCCCCACCTTGATTGATCGCCGTGCTGGAACTGGTTCCCCCTGAGTTGTGGTGGCTGGTGGTGATCGCCTTCATCGCCGGTCTTGTGGATGCCGCCGTGGGTGGCGGCGGCCTGGTGCAGCTGCCCGGCCTGTTCACGGTGCTGCCGCAGCAGACGCCGGCGATGCTGTTCGGTACCAACAAGTTCAGTTCGATGTTCGGTACCGGCGCGGCCGCCTGGCGCTATGCGCGCAACGTGCGCTTCCCGTGGAAGCCGGTGCTGTTCGCGGCCGGCACCGCCTTCATCTTCTCCTTCGCTGGGGCCACCGCGGTGAGCCTGCTGCCCAAGGACGCGGTGCGCCCACTGGTGCTGGTGCTGCTGATCGCGATGCTGGCCTACACGCTGTGGAAAAAGGACTTCGGCGCGCTGCACCGGCCACAGGAGATCGGCCGCCGCGAACTGGCGATCGCGCTGGCGATCGGTGCGGCAATCGGCTTTTACGACGGCTTCTTCGGGCCGGGCACCGGCAGCTTCCTGATCTTCCTGTTCGTGCGCTTCTTCGGCCTGGATTTCCTGCGCGCGTCGGCCGCGTCGAAGGTGGTGAACCTGGCGACGAATGTTGCGGCGATCTCGTTCTTCGTACCGACCGGCAACATCCTGTGGCTGTTCGCGCTGCCGATGGCGGCGGCCAACATCATCGGTTCGGTGGTGGGCACGCGGTTGGCACTGAAGGGCGGTACGCCGTTCATCCGCAAGCTGTTCGTGGGGCTGGTGGTGGTGCTGATCGCGCGGATGGCGTGGGATACGTTCCTTGGCGCGTGAATGCGGTTGCCGGCCAACGGCCGGCACTACCGGGTCATGAACCCCGCCCATGGGTAGTGCCGGCCGCTGGCCGGCATTCCCATTCAACCGGCCGGCTCAGGCCTCCGCTTCTTCCGGTTCGTTGGCCTGCTGGCGGCTGCGCTCGGGCAGCTTCAGGCGCTTGCCTTCTTCGTCGTACTCGATCAGCAGCACGCCGGAGTCGTGGCGGCCGCTGATTTCGACGAAGCAGGCGCCACCGATGAACGGCTCCAGCGTCATCACCGACTTCAGCGGAGTGGCGACCACCATCTGGAAGCCGAAGTTGTCGAAGATGTTCATCGCCAGTGCGGTGAACTCGTTGTCGGCCTTGTCGAAGGCTTCGTCGAGCACGACCGCGGCGTAGCTGGGCAGCTGGCTGTCGGCGCCGCCGAGCTGGTAGCGCAGTGCCGCGGCCAGGCAGGTGGTGGCCAGCTTCTGGCGCTGGCCACCGGACTTGCCGGCACCGCTGCGGTAGATCTCGACCTGCTGGCGCGTTTCCGCATCCAGCTCGACGCCGATGAACTCCACGTGCATGCGCACGTCCAGCACCAGTTCGCGCCAGCGCTTGTCCTCGCCTTCCTGCGAACCCAGGCGGTTGACCAGCTGGCGCAGCACGGTGAACTGCGATTCGGCCAGCTCGCGCTGCTCGGTCTGCTGCTGCGACAGCACCTCGCGCAGCTGCAGGTGGAACTCACCGACTTCCGGCAGACGGCGGTCGCTCAGTTCGATGGTCAGCAGCGTGCCACGGTTGAACGGCACCTGCTCCAGGCTGGCGTTCACTTCATCCAGGCGCTGGCCGATCGACTTGCGGGCCTCTGCACTGTGGCGCTGCAGGGCCAGCAGGTTGTTCTTGCTCTGGTTCTGCAGCAGATCGAAGAAGCGCTCTTCGTGCTGCGGCAGGCCGTCGCGCTCCAGGCGTTCGAGGCGGGCAAGGAAGTCCTCGGCCGAGGCCACCGATACGGTGAAGTCCCCCGATTCCTCCGGCCACTGCTGGATGAAGCGACGGAAGCAGCCGATCAGCTGGTTCTCGATGCGGTTGAGGTCCTGCTGCGAGGACGACAGCTGCTCATTCAACGCGTTGCTGACCTGGCGCATGTGCGCTTCCAGCGTTTCCAGGCTGAGCGGGCCCTGCTCCTGCAGGCGCTCGGCCAGCCCGGCTTCCTGCTCCTGGGCCAGGCTCGGCAGCACCAGCGCACGGCTCTGCTGGCGGGCGCGGTCGAGGCGATCACGTTCCTTGACCAGCTGGCCACGCTCGACACGGACGTCTTCATAGGTGCGGCGGGATTGTTCGATATCCGCGCGCACGGCGTCGATCTGCTTGGCCAGCTTGGCGAGGTCGGCGTTGCCTTCACGCAGGTCGCGCAGAGTCGCTTCGATATCGCTCAGGCGCTGCTGCGGGGCAGCGATGTCGATCTCGTTCCAGCTGATGCTGACCAGCTCGTGGCAGGCCAGGCGGCGCTCATTGTCGCGGTCGCGCTGGCCGCGCAGGCGTGCGATGTCGGTCTCGCAGCTGGCGATGCGCTTGGCCAGTTCCTGTGCTTCGCGCTCGAAGGCGCCCACCTTGTCGTGGTTGTTGAAGCCGAGGATCCAGCGACGACGGTCGCCCACCGCACTGCGGTCGTCCTTCTCGAAACGGTCGCCCGGATGCTTGACCTGGCCTTCGCGGGTGATGCCGCGGTCGACGTTGCGCAGCTGCTTGGCATCCACGCACTCGTAGTCGAAGCGCTTGCCGAGCTCGCGGCGCAGCCAGCTTTCGAACACGTGCTCGCGCAGCTCCAGCTTGTGCAGCAGCGACTTCGCCGACGGCTCGCGCGCGAATGCATCATCGTTGCGGCGCACACGGTAGTAGGTGAAGCGCATGCCCAGGTGGGTACGGTTCACCCACTCGGCGACGTCGTTGTAGTGCTTGTCATCGACCAGCAGCGACAGCGCGAAGCCACCCAGCACACGCTCGATGGCACCCTGCCAGCCCTGCTCTTCCGAGCGGACCTGGATCAGCTCGCCAACGAACGGCAGTGCCGCTTCGGCGATGCCGGTTTCCTCGGCCAGGCGCGCGCGCAGCTTCTGCATCGGCGCCGGGATGTTGGAGGGGGTGCGCTGCATCGCTTCGAGTTCGCTGCGCACTTCACCGAAGCGGCGCTCGTCATCGCGCTTGCCGCCGAGGCGATCGCTGATCGCGTCGTCCAGTGCAGCCGAGGCACGCTGGCGGTCCTGCAGTTCGTTCTGCGCACGCTCGACCAGCTCGGCGAAGCCATGGGCGTCGTCGGGCAGTTCGGCCTGCAGCTGCTGTGCCGCTTCCTGGGCCTGGTCACGCTTGGCCTTGCGGCGGTCGCGCTCGGCTTCGGCGCGGCCCTGCTCGCGTTCCAGTTCCTCGATGCGTTCACCGCCCTGCTGGCGGCGCTGCAGTTCCAGTTCGGCCAGGCGCTCGGTGTGGTTGTCCAATGCGGCGCGACGCTGGGCTTCTTCGCCAAGCAGGCCACGGTCACGCACATCCATCTCGCGCAGGCGCGCTTCGATCAGCGCCTGGCGGCGGCTTTCGCGGAAGCTGTCGACGCCGAGCTTCAGCGCTTCGTCGTCACCGCGCTGGCGGTGCATTTCCTTCAGATCGTTGTAGTAGGCGCGTGCCGGCAACAGGGTTTCCACCTGGCGGCGTGCGGTGACCACGGCCTGGTGCGCGCCATCGAGTTCGGCGAAGTCGCTGACCAGGCGCTCGGCGGCGTCGAAGGTCTTCGGCGTGTCGAGCATGAAGTCGCGCAGGAAGACGTTGAGGTCGCCCAGGTTTTTCGCCGACTGCGTCTTGTGCAGCAGGCGCAGTGCCATTTCGTTGTCGATGCCGAGCAGGTCGCGGAAGCGCTCGGCGTAGCCGGAGAAGGTGTCGAAGTGGTGCAGGTCGGACAGCTTCTGCTTGAGCTTGCGCAGGTCCAGATCGAAGCCGCCGAGGTCCTTGGCGATGTCGAACGGGCGCTCGGCGATCATGTAGTGCTTGCGCACGTCGCCGGCCGAGGTGCCGTTGCCGGAGATCCACAACAGGCGCACCAGGCTGACCACGCGGCCATCGCCGGCGCGGTACTCCAGCACCAGTGCGGTCCAGGTCGCGCCCTTGCGCAGGTACTGGGTGGCGATTTCGCCGGTGCCGCTGTCCTGCTGGTCGGCCCATGCGCCACGCACATAGGACACCAGGTTGCGGTCGCGGCCACTGCGCTCGGCTTCACGCGCGGCGGCATTGAAGTCGACGATGGCCGGCGGCGTCAGCAGCGCGGACATGGCATCGAGCAGGGTCGACTTGCCCGAGCCGGAACGGCCGACGAACAGGAAGCCGCGCTCGGCGATCGGTACTTCGGTCAGGCCGTTGAAGGTGCCCCAGTTGTGCACCTGCAGGCGGCGCATGCGGAACTGCTGCAGGCGCGGGTCCGGCAGGCCTTCGTTGAACAGGGCGGGAGTGTGCTTGGAGATAGCCATGCGATGGTCGGGTCTCTCAGGCCTCGGCGGCCGGGGTTTCGCGCAGCTGGCGGTAGACCGCCGAAAGCTGGGACACGTCTTCGGCGGAGAACAGCAGCTTCAGCGCCGGCGAGACTTCGTGGCGGTCTTCCTGGCCGCTGAGGCGGGTCAGGATGTGGTTGTCCTTCATCTTCTGCACCGCCGAAGCGACGCGGCGGTTGAAGCCGGCGCGGTCGGTGGACAGGTTCTTCTCGTAGATGGCCAGCGCTTCGGCCATCTCGGCGTCGGCGACCACCGCACGGTTGCCGCGCGCATCGGCCTCGGCCAGCTGCTGGCGCAGGTACAGCAGCAGCACCGAATCGATGAAGGTCAGCGGCGAGGTACGCAGCAGCACCGGCGCATCAACGTCTTCCGTGTCGGCCTGGCGGGTGAAGGCCACGCCGCTGTCGCGGTCGAGCACCAGTTCCAGGAACAGGTCCGCCAGTGACGAACGGATGGCCGCCTCGCTGCGGATCAGCGCCGGCCACAGCTTGGCGTGGCGCAGCTGGTCGATGCTGGGGCCGATCAGCAGCTGGCACAGCGCGCGGCGCGCATCCAGCGGCAGGCGCCCGGTATCGCCCAGGTAATACACGTCGTTGCCACGGCGGGGCTGCGCCACGGTCGCCACCGGCTCGGCCTCGTAGGCGTCTTCCGCCACGTCGGCCAGCGGTGCGTCGATGGGATCTTCATGCCAGCTCATGGCGTCTCTCCTGGGTGAACCAAACCAGCGGGATGCGGGCGCGACGGACCTGGCCGTCGCCACCACGCCATTGCGCAAGCTCCTGCTCGCCGGCGACCACGTTGCCGAAGCGCGTGCCCAGCGACAGGTAGCCGATGACGCTGCCAAGACCCTGCGGCGCCTCGCGCTGCGACAGGGCCTGGGCGATGCTGAGCCGCGGCTGTGCATCGAGCAGGTCGTGCAGGTCGCGGCGCAGGGTGCGGAAGTCGATTTCGGACGAAGCGACCAGGTCGCCGACGCTCTCCAGGCTGATCGCGGCCGCGTCGTTGTACTCGACGTTGCCATCGACCTGGGCACTGCGTGGATCGTGCAGCTTCCACTGCGACCACGAACGCAGGCGGCTGGTGGTCAGCTGCAGGTCACGGCCGATGCCGCGCTGTGCGGGGAACTCGTCGCGCAGCGCCAGCGCTTCGGACTGCGCCTGCTTCAGCAGCTGGTTGAGGCGGCGCTGTTCCAGGTAGCCACGGCTCTGCACGAAGCCGCGCAGGCTGCGCGCGAAGTTCTGCAGCACGTCGTGCACCTGGCCACCGCGCTCGAGCATGGTGCTGGTGAAGCCGCGCAGGAAGTTGCGTTCGTTGCGGTCCAGGCGGCGGGCGAAGCCACGCGCCAGCACCGCTTCCAGCGCAGCATCGAGCTGGGCGCTCTGTTCGGCGTCGTTGAGCAGTCGCCAGAACGCCTGGAAGCTGCGGCCGGCATCGCTCTCGCCGATCACGTCCACGCCTTCGAACAGCTGCGACAGCACGTCGCCGCGCTCGCCCTCATCGTCGATGATGCGTTCGCGGAAATCGCGGTTGAGCTGCTCGAAGTCGTCGCGCACGCGGCGGAAGTCCTCGGTCAGCTCGTCGGCCAGGCCGATGATCTGGCGCGCACGTTCCAGCGCGCGCTTGCCATCCAGCGCGATCACACGGCCGGCACCAACGCGGGCGATCTCGGCGTCGATGCGGTCGCGCTCGTCGCGCAGCGCCGACAGGCGTGCATCCGGGTCCGACTCGGTCTGCGCTGCCAGCTGCGAGAGCTGTTCGATGACCAGCGCCAGGCGGCTTTCGGTGGCGGCCACGCGGGCCTGCTCGAGGCCATCTGCGAAGCGGATCGCCTGCAGCGCCGCGGTCGACAGTTCGTACTGCTCCTGGTCGGCGCCCTCGGGCAGGCGGCGTTCCAGCCAGCCCTGGGCCAGCCAGTGCGCGATGTAGGCCTGCGCGGTACGCGGCAGGTCGCGCGACAGTTCATCGCCGTTGAGCTGGTCCAGCGCGCGTTGCAGGCGCTCGTTGAGCACCGACGAGGACAGCGTGCGCTCGCCGTCCATCAGCAGCCCCTGCAGCAGGCCGATGATTTCCGGAGCGTGGTCGGCGGCGAGCAGCTTCCACTGGGGCTGTTCGCGCAGATGGCGGTAACGGGAGATGCGTTCGCGATGCTTCATGCAGCGAAAGAGGTCTGTTGGGCTGACAGGGACGAGCCGCCACGCACGGCGGCCGCGCGGGCAGCCGTGGGCATGCCGGCCCGCAGCGGCCGGCGGGGTGCGGGCAAGCGGCTCAGCGCTTGCCGCCCACTTCGATGAAGCGCAGGAACTCGGCGCGGGTACGCGCGTCGTCGCGGAAGCTGCCCAGCATCTTGGAGGTGACCATGCTGACGCCGCGCTTGTGGATGCCGCGGGTGGTCATGCATTCGTGGGCGCCTTCGACGACCACGCCGACGCCGATCGGCTGCAGCACATCCTGGATGCACTGGGCGATCTGCGCGGTCATCTTCTCCTGCACCTGGAAACGGCGGGCGTAGGCTTCGACGACGCGGGCCAGCTTGCTGATGCCCACCACCTTGCCGGCCGGCAGGTAGCCGACGTGCACGCGGCCGATGATCGGCGCCATGTGGTGTTCGCAGTGGCTTTCGTACTCGATGTCGCGCAGGACGATCAGTTCGTCGTAGCCGGCCACTTCCTCGAAGGTCCGCTCCATGTAGGCGCGGGGGTCGTCGCGGTAACCGCTGAACCAGTCGCCATAGGCTTCGGCGACGCGGCGGGGGGTATCCAGCAGGCCTTCACGGGACGGGTCCTCACCGGCCCAGCGCAGCAGGGTGCGCACGGCATCCTCGGCCTGGTCCTGGGTCACGTCGCCCTGCGGGGCGGCCTTTTCGTTGTTCTTGCTCATTGCGTACAGCGTCCCGAACGGGGGGCGAGCATCGTACCCGACCGGGGGGTGGGTCGTCCTGTTGGGACGGTTCATCGGGGGGTCGTTGTTGGCGCGTCGTTGCTATCGGTTTGGAGGGGGACAGGGAACTGCGCAGGACACGCCGTAAACCCGTCCCTGGGGGCTCGATGGCGCCATCCATGGCGCCAACGGTCCTGCGCAGTCCCCTGTCCCCCTCCCTGACGGTTTCTTGCGGGCGCGGCCGGACCGCCCGAGAGCGGGGTCAAAAGCAGGGGTTCATGGCTTCGGAAGCAGCGCGCCGCTGCTGTGGTGTCTTCTGCTTTGGTGGGTGCGGACCGTTGGTCCGCACTGCTTCTGCTCTTGCTTCTAAGAGCCAACCCACCGCGCTCGCGGGGTAATGGGAGGGCAGCGGGGGCCGGGCGGGGCAGGACCGTCCGCGGCATGGGCCCGAGGCATGCCTCGGGCGGGTTGGGCAGGACGCCCAACGCCGGTCTTGCCGTGTGCGCAGGACACGCACACGAGCAAGCCGCGGCCGAGCCTACAGGGACGTACTTGCGGCGTGTCCTGCCCCGTCCGGCCCCCGCCGCCCCACCCGACATCAGGCAGGCGCAACGCTTTCCTCAACACACCCGTCCATTCATAAAAACCATTGATAGGAATGAAATTAGTAGTATCCTATCTATCTCTTATGGACCGACCCCTCGACGAGCGCACCGTGCTGCAGATGCAGCTCAGCTCCGGCCTGCTGTACGCAGGGCGGCAGTGGCAGCGCCTGGCCGACAGCCGGCTCGGCAGCTACGGCATCTCCACCGCCTGCACCATGCCCCTGCTGATGATCGGCCGCTCCGGCGGTGGCATCCGCCAGGTGGCGCTGGCCCAGCAGCTGGGCATGGAGGGTCCTTCCCTGGTGCGCCTGCTGGACAAGCTGTGCGCCAGCGACCTGGTCCGCCGCGAGAGCGACGCCAGCGACCGCCGCGCCAACCTGCTGTGGCTGACCGATGCGGGACACGCGCTGGTCAGCGAGCTGGAAGACCAGTTGATCGGCCTGCGCCAGGACGTGTTCGGCGAGCTTTCCATGGATGAACTGCACGCCGTGCTGAAGGCATGGCGCCTGCTGGCCGAGGCCGCCGACCGCATCACGTAAGAGCGCTGCCCCCGAATACCGCCGCTGCCGTGCACACGCCAGCGGCTTTTACCCGTTGCCGTTGTTTCGTTGTTCCTCCCCCTCCCCCACCTCGCCCCCGCCCCTACCGATGCCCGGTGAATTCAGTCTCCACGGAGTGTTCGTCCCGACCCTGCTCGGGTTGATGTTGTTGGCCTATTTGGTCAACAGCGGCCTGCACGCGCTGCTGCAGCGTGCCGGCGCCTACCGCCATGTATGGCACCCGGCGCTGTTCAACCTGGCCCTGTACGGGATCGTGCTTGGCCTGCTGTTCCACCTCCTGCGTTGGATGCAATCGTGAACAAGATCGTGAAGAAGACCCTGCCGGTGCTGCTCACCAGCGCAGCCGTGATCGTCGCCCTGCTGGTGCTGCGCCAGCTGTGGGTCTATTACATGGATGAGCCGTGGACCCGCGATGCCCATGTCGGCGCCGACGTGGTGCAGGTGGCGCCGGACGTGTCCGGGCTGGTGGAAACGGTGCAGGTGGCCGACAACCAGGCGGTGAAGAAGGGCGACCTGCTGTTCGTGGTCGACCGCGCCCGTTACCGCATCGCGCTGGAGCAGGCCCGTGCCAGCCTGGCAGAGCGCCAGGCCTCGGTGGCACAGCTGCGCCGCGAGATCGGCCGTGACCACAGCCTGCAGGACCTGGTCGCCGCCGAGGACGCCGAAGTGCGCCGCGCCAAGCTGCAGGCCGCACAGGCTGCGCTGGCCACCGCACAGGCGGCGGTCGACCTGGCCGAGCTCAACCTTGGCCGCACCGAGGTGCGCGCACCGGCCGATGGCCGGGTCAACGACCGCACCATGCGCGTGGGCGACTACGTGGTGGCCGGCAAGCCGGTGCTGGCGCTGCTGGATATCGGCTCGTTCCGCATCGATGGCTACTTCGAGGAAACCCGCCTGCGCGGCGTGGCGCCGGGGCAGCGCGTGGACATCCGCCTGATGGGTGAATCGGCGCCGCTGCGCGGCCATGTCGAGAGCATCGCCGCCGGCATCGAGGACCGCTACCGCAGCAATGGCAGCACCCTGCTGCCGAACGTGACCCCGGCCTTCGACTGGGTGCGGCTGGCGCAGCGCATCCCGGTGCGCATCGCCATCGACGAAGTACCCAAGGGCGTGGAACTGATCGCCGGCCGCACCGCCACGGTGACCGTGGACACCGGCCGCCACCCGCACAGCGACAAGGCCGGCACCGCGCCGACACAGGCGGGCCTGTGAACGCCGCCCTGCCCCGTTTCGGCCTGATCGTCGCGCTGGCCAGCCTGACCGCATGCAGGACCGTTGGCCCGGATTACGCGCTGCCGGAAGGCTCGGCGTTCAAGCGCCCGCAGGCCAATGCGGCCTTCATCGATACCCAGAACCCGCAGGTGGCCGCCAACCAGGCGCTGCCCGACCGCTGGTGGTCGCTGTACAACGACCCGGTGCTGGACGGGCTGATCACCCAGGCGCTGCGTGACAACGTTGAACTGAAGGCCGCTGATGCGCACCTTCGCCGTGCCGCAGCGGTGTACGAACAGGCGCTGGACGCCGGCGGCTTCGAGTACGAGGCCGAGGCCGGGGTCAGCCGCGCGCAGCTGTCGGCCGAATCGTTCCTGCAGGAACACGAGCTGCCGGTGATCAACCTGGCCGATGGCAAGTTCGCGGTCAGCTACCAGTTCGACCTGTTCGGCAAGCTCAAGCGCGGCGCCGAAGCGGCGCGAGCCGACGAACAGTCGGTTGCCGCAGCACGTGACCTGGCCCAGGTCAGCGTGGTCGCGCAGGTGGCCGACAGCTACCTGGAGATCTGCCACGCCAACCACGAGCTGCACGTGGCCGAGCATTCGCTGCAGCTGCAGCAGCGCAGCCGTTCGGTCACCCAGCGCCTGATCGATGCCGGTCGCGGCACGCCGCCGGAGCTGGCCCGCGCCAATGCCCAGGTGGCGCTGCTGGAAGCTGCATTGCCGCCGCTGCGCGCGCAGCGTTCGGCGGCCGCCTATTCGCTGGCCGCGCTGCTCGGGCAGACCCCGGGCCAGCTGCCGGCCGGCGTGATCGACTGTGCACACGCGCCCAGCCTGGCGCAGCCGCTGCCGGTCGGTGATGGCCGCGCACTGCTGCAGCGCCGCCCGGACGTGCGCCAGGCCGAGCGCAAGCTGGCCTCCGCCACGGCACGGATTGGCGTGGCCACCGCCGAGCTGTACCCGGACATCCGCCTGGGGGCCTCGCTCGGTGCCGCCGGCCTGCTTGAGGACTTCGGCACGCCGATGACCCAGCAGTGGTCGATCGGCCCACTGATCTCGTGGACGTTGCCGTCGTCCGGCACCCACGCACGCATCCACGCCGCCGAGGCGGGTGCCGATGCGGCGCTGGCCGAGTTCGACCACACCGTGCTGCAGGCGCTGCGCGAGACCCAGACCGCACTGGATCGCTACGCGCAGGACCTGCGCCGGCTGCAGTCGCTGCGCACTGCGCAGGAGCAGGCCGCACTGGCCGCCGAGCAGAACCGCCGGCTGTACCAGGGCGGCCGCACGCCGTACCTGTCCAGCCTGGATGCCGACCGCAGCCTGGCCACCAGCGACGCCACCCTGGCCGCCGCCGAAGCGCAGGTCTCGCGCGACCAGATCCACCTGTTCCTGGTGCTGGGTGGTGGCTGGCAGGCCAGCGCCGCCGCGCCCAACGCCTCGACCGCAGCGAAGTAAGCCATGAACGCGCTGACCGACCGCCAGGCCTGGCTGTTCTCGATCAAGACCTACCTGGCCGCGGTGGCCGCGCTGTACATCGCCATGGCCGGCAACCTGTCGCGCCCGTACTGGGCGATGGGCACGGTGTACATCGTCAGCCAGCCGCTGCTGGGCCCAACCCGGGCCAAGGGCGTGTACCGCATCGTCGGCACCCTGGTGGCCGGCCTGGCCACCCTGCTGGTGCTGCCGGCGCTGGTGGAAACGCCGCTGGTGCTGAGCGCGGCGATGTCGATCTGGCTGGCCGGCTGCCTGTTCATGGCCCTGCTCAACCGCGGACCGCGCGGCTACGCGTTCCTGCTGGCCGGCTACACCACCGCCTTCATCGGCTTCCCGGCGGTGACCTCGCCGGAAACCATCTTCGACACGGTGGTGGCACGCAGCGAGGAGATCATCCTCGGCACGGTGGTGGCGGTGATGTTCGCCTCGCTGCTGTTCCCGGCCTCGGTGCGCCCGATGCTGCGCGCGCGCATCGGCAACTGGATGGAGGACGCCGCGCAGTGGTGCCGGCAGATCCTTGAACGTGGCCGCGCGCATGCGCCGCGCAACCGGCTGGCCGCCGACCTGGTGCAGTTCGAGGCGCTGATCGAGTTCCTGCGCCGCGATGATCCGCGCCATGCCGGTTCGGCGGTGTCGATGGAGCGCCTGCGCGAGCGCATGCTGCTGCTGTTGCCGGTGCTGTCGTCGATTGCCGACCGCCTGAGTGCGCTGCGCAGCGACGGCCAGGCCCTGCCGGAAGGGCTGCCGGCACTGGTCGATGACATCCACGACTGGCTGGATGGCCCGACCAACGCCAGCGAATACGCCCGCCTGCGCGCGCGCATCAGCGCACTGAAGCCGCAGGTGGACCGCGACCTGCAGCACCTGCAACTGGCCAGCCTGCTGCTGCGCCTGGAAGAGCTGGTGGACCTGTGGCAGGACTGCCGCACGCTGCAGCACGCGATCGACCACGGCACCGCGCCGCTGGACCGCGCGCACTACCGCATCCGCACCGAGCGCGTGGCCGCTGACAAGCACGTCGACTACGGCATGGCGCTGTTTTCCGCGCTCAGTGCCGGCGTGGCGCTGATGAGCTATTGCGTGCTGTGGATCGCGCTGGGTTGGGAAGGTGGTGGCAACGGCGCGATGATGGCCGCGGTAACCGCCGCGTTCTTCGCCGCGCAGGACGACCCGGCACCGAGCATGGTGTCGTTCCTGGTGTGGGCGATGGTCGCCTCGGTGGTGGCCGGTGTGTACCTGTTCGGTGTGTTCCCCGCGGTGCACGACTTCGGCCTGCTGGCACTGGTGCTGGCAGTGGTGTTCCTGCCACTGGGGCTGATGCTGCACCACCCCAAGAGCGCGCTGTTCGCGCTGCCGCTGACGGTGAATCTGGCCGCGCTGCTGAGTCTGCAGAACACCTATAGCGCCAACATCCAGACCTTCCTCAACTCGTCGATCGCGATGTTCATCGGCATTGGCTTTGCGGTGGTGATGACCCGCCTGTTCCGTTCGGTGGGTGCCGAGTGGACCGCGCGCCGGCTGGTGCGGCAGGGCTGGACCACGCTGGCCGAAGCCGCCGAAGGACGTGGCCAGCAGGACCGCCAGCGCTTCGCCGCACGCATGCTCGACCTGCTGGGCCTGCTCGCCCCGCGCCTGGCGGCAACGCCGGAGGGCAGCGACATCGCCTCGGTGGACATGCTCAATGAAGCGCGCATCGGCCTGAACATCCTGCAGCTGCGCCGCGCACGATTGGAACTGCCCGAGCGCAGCCGCGAAGCGGTCGAGCACATCCTGGAAGAGATCGCCGCGCACTACCGGCGGCAGATTGCCGCGCGCAAACCGATTGTGGCCGCCGAAGCGCTGCGCGAGCGGCTGGATACCTCGCTGGGCCGGGTCGGCAGCGTGGCCGCGTGCAAGGCGCGCGACGAAGCGCTGATGGGCCTGATCGGCCTGCGCTTCGCGCTGTTCCCGGAGGCCAAGGCATTGGCGCCGGGGTTGGCGATGAGCGCGGCCGCGCAGCCGTAGCGCGATACCCTGTGCGTCCACAGACTCCGCGCCGGGGTCGGATCCTTTGCCCCCGGCGAAGGCTCTGACCCCCGCCCCGCACAGGAAGCCCCAATGAGCTACGACATGATGGTGTTCGAGGCCAGCGCCGCCCCGCGCGAGGCCGCGGCTTTCATCGCCTGGTTCGAGAAGCAGACGCAGTGGAACGAGCGCCACGAGTACGACGACCCGGCGGTCAGCAGCCCGGCGCTGCAGGCGTGGTTTGCCGAGATGGCACAGGAGTTCCCGCCGATGAACGGGCCGCTGAGCAACGACGACGATGATCGTGCCGAGGTGACCGAGTACAGCATCGGTAGTCAGGTGATCTACGGTGCGTTCGCCTACTCGGTGGCCGAGCGCGCACACGGACGGGTGCAGGACCTGGCCGAGAAGCACGGCGTGGGCTTCTTCGATGTGAGTGCCGATGAAGCAGCGATCGTGTTCCCCGATGGGCTGGTACTGATCGCGTAATGACGCAGGGTCGGATCCCTCCCGGAGGGAGGGCTCTGACCCGGAGCATGCGTGCCTCGGCGACGGGGGCCGGATCCCGTTCCCATTGGGAACGGGATCCGACCCCTCTTCAGAACAGCGTGCCCTGCACCGTGGGCTGTTCAATGCGCGCCGGTGCTTCGGCGACCGCTTCCGCACCCAGCCGCCAGGCCAGGCCACCCAACCGGCTGGCGTGGCGCTTCAGCGCGGCCTGCAGCACGTCGGCGCTGCCCGCCACATGCAGCACCTGGCGGGCGCGGGTCAGGCCGGTGTAGACCAGTTCGCGCGACAGCACGCGGCTGTCCTGCCGTGGCAGCTGCAACCATACTTCGTCGAACTCCGAGCCCTGTGCCTTGTGCACGGTCATCGCGAAGGCGCTTTCGTGCGCGGGCAATGCGGCCGGGTGGAAGGCGCGCGGCTGATCGACGCTGTCGCCGGGGAACCAGGCCACCATCGCGCCGCTGCCATCGCGCAGGCAGATGCCGATATCGCCGTTGAACAGGCGGTGCCGGTAGCTGTTCTCGGTGACCAGCAGCAGGCGCCCCTGGAAGTAGCCCGGGGTGTTGCCGGCCAGCAGCTGTTCGATGCGGCTGTTGAGCCCGCGCGCGCCCTGCGGGCCTTCGCGCAACGCGGTCAGCACGCGCAGGCGCCCGGCCTGCTGCAGGGCAAGCACTGGATCGGCTGCGTCGGCCAGTGCACGCCAGTGGCCCAGCAGGTGCTCACGCTGGCCACGCAGCGGATCGGCTTCGCCTTCGTGGAAATGCACGCCGGCCAGTTCACCACTGCGCAGCAGCTGCAGCGCGGTACTGCTGTCGCCCTCGCGCACGGCATGGGCCAGTGGTGCCAGGTCCAGCGCATTGCTCTGCCGGTAGCCGCGCTGCAGCTGCACGCGGCGCCCGGCGAAGGCGCGTGGTGTGGCCTGCGGCTGCAAGGTAGCCGGTGCCAGCAGGCCATGCAGTGCCTGCGCGTCATCGGCGCGGGTGCCGATGCCATCACCGCTGGCGCGCAGGATCGCACTGAGCACGTCGCCGGCCTCGACCGAGGGCAGCTGGTCAGGATCGCCGAGCAGGATCAGCCGGGTACCGCTGGCAATCGCGTCGACCAGCTTGGCCATCATCGGCAGATCGATCATCGAGGCTTCGTCGACCACCACCACGTCCACCGGCAGCGGATTGTCGGCGAGGTGACGGAAGCGCGGTGAATCGGGAATCACCCCGAGCAGGCGATGCAGGGTGGTGCCGGTACTGGGCAAAGTCGCGCATAGCGCCGGGTCCAGTCCTTGTTCCTGCAGGCGTTGCACGGCGACGCGCAGGCTCTCGGCCATGCGCTCGGCGGCGCGCCCGGTGGGCGCGGCCAACGCCACCTCGGGCAGCGCCTGGCCGGCATGCCGGGCCTGTGCAGCCAGCAGCAGCAACAGGCGCGCGATGGTGGTGGTCTTGCCGGTGCCGGGGCCGCCGGTGACCAGTGCCAACGGATGGCGCAGGGTCACGCCGGCGGCGCGTGCCTGATGATCCTCGCTGCCCGATGCCTGCGGGAACAGCTGCGCGAACAGCGGTGCCAGCGCGGCCATGTCCGGTGCCGGCAGCGGATGCCGACCAATGCGCTGCAGGCCGGCCGCCAGCTGGCGCTCGTACTCGCGATAGCGGCGCAGGTAGAGCAGCCCGTTTTCCAGCACCAGCGGTGCATCCTCGGCGATGGCATCGGCCTGCTCCGGCGTCGCCACCCACGGCGATGCGCGCAGCTGCGCCAGCCAGTCCTGCGCGGCAGGCCACTCGGGCACGCCTTCCAGCAACCGCTGCGGTTGTGCCGGATCGAACGCAGCGTGGCCCTGCGACACCGCCAGCGAGGCCAACGCGGCCGCCAGCGCCACGCTTTCCGGGGTGTCGTCACGCAGCCGCTGCAGGCTGGTCGCCAGTGCATGGTCGAGGGTGCGCAGCTGTCCCTTCTGGTGCAGTTCCTTCAGCAGGCTCATGCGCTGGCTCCACGGGCACGTGCGGCCAGTTCGGCCTGGGCCTGCTCGCCACCGGCGAACAATGCATCCAGCGCATCCACCAGCGCCAACGGGAAGCGGTCCACATGCACACCGTTGCCGGCGGCATCCAGGCCGCGACAGAACAGGTAGCGGATGCCGCCCATGTCGCGCTCGTAGTCATAGGCCGCGCCCAGGCGGAAACGCAACCAGCGATGCAGAGCCACCGTATAGATCAGCGCCTGCAGGTCGTACTCGCTGTGGCGCATGGCAATGGCCAGCAGGTCCGGGCTGTAGCCCGGCAGGCGGTTGGATTTGTAGTCGAGCACGTACCAGCGCCCGTCGCGCACGTAGGTCAGGTCGATCATGCCGGTCATCAGCCCTTCCAGGCGGCGGCGCTGGCCGAAGCCGCGACGCGTACTGGAAACCCCATGTGCATGCAGCACCTGCAACAGCGCCGGTACCGTGGTCGGTTCGATGGCGAAATGGAAGTCGATTTCCGCGCGGCGCTCGCCTTCGCCCAGGCTGTGCAGCGCACCGCCCTCGGGCAGCGGCACGGTGAGCGTGTGGCCCACCAGCGGCACCAGCACCGCCACGCCATCGTCCAGGTCGACGTCGGCATAACCTTCGTCGTGCAGCGCCTTGCGCAGCACCTCGGCCTGGCCCTCTGGAGCTTCCAGACCCGGCTGCCAGTCAGCCCAGGCAGCGAAGTCGACGTTCTCCATCGCTTCGTGCAGCACGTTGCCGAAGCGACTGCCCATGAAGCGCGGGTCGACCGCTGCGCTGTCCTCGGCCGCCGCAGCGGGTTCCGGCAGCGCCGGTTCCAGCGGCAGTTCCGGACCTGCGGGTTCGTCGGCGGCGGGCGCCGGCAGCTCGGTGGCGGCGGCTTCGATATCACTGCCAGCACCCGCGTCGGCATGTGCCAGCTGGGTAAAGCTGTACACCCACCAGTCGTGGGGTACGCGCCGGGTCAGGGCACGCACCGCCGGAAGGTCACCTTCCACTTCGGCTGCCAGCTGCGGCAGCGCAGCCGGTGTCTCGCTGTCATCGATGTGCACGTCGGCCTGGGCGCGCAACGCCTGCAGGTCACCCAGCAGCGGTGCCAGCCGTGTCCTGCCCAGCCCGGCCAGATCACCCACCGCGATCCACAGCGCGTGTTCGGCGCGGGTCAGGCCAACATACAGCAGGCGTGCATCCTCGGCGCGCTGCTCGCGCTCGCGCTGGGCACTGGCCGCTTCCCAGGCTTCGTCCTTGTCCAGCTTCCAGTGCAGCTGGCGCTGGCCATCGACGTGCACGGTGCAGTGCGAAGCGGTGTTCGGCGCGCCGCCGTCGATGCCGACGAAGGGCAGGAACACCAGCGGATACTCCAGGCCCTTGCTCTTGTGCAGGGTGATGATCTGCACGCGGCGCGCATCCGATTCCAGGCGCAGCAGCTGCTGCTCGTCATCCTGGTCGGCGCTGGCCATCTGCCCCTGCAGCCAGTCCAGCAGGCCATGCATGCCGAGCGCCTGCGCCGAGGCTTCCTGCAGCAGTTCGCCCAGCTGCAGGTAGTTGGTCAGGCGGCGCTCGCCATCGATCAGCGCCAGCAGGCGTTCGCCCTGCGCGGCACAGACATCGGCGATCACCGCGAACGGTCCGCCGCGCTGCCAGCGCTCGCGCCAGTGCAGCAGCTGTGCCTGGAAATCGCGTTGCAGGTCGCCCTCGCGTTCCATCGCCGCGATCGCGCTGGCCCGCTGGCCCAGCAGTACCGTGGCCAGCGCTGCACGCAGGCGGCCTTCGTCGGCCGGTTGCAGCAGTGCTAGCAGCAGCGCACGAAGATCGCGCGCTTCAAGGGTGGAAAACAGGCTCTGCTTGCCGGCCGCCACCGCAGGAATACCGACCGCGGCCAGCGCCCGTTGCACCAGCGTCGCTTCGCGATGCGAGCGCACCAGCACCGCGATGTCACCCGGCCGCACCGGATGACCACGCAGCACGGCACTGCCCGCACGCGCCTCGACCAGGATCCGGTGGATCGCCGCCACGCAGGCCTGGGTCGCTGCCTCACGCGAGGCGTCCGCACTCATCGCCTTGTCACCGCCACTACGCAGCACGCGCAGGGTAAGTGCCGTGGCGGCGTGGCCGTCGCGCAGGTAGTCCTCATCGCTGCGCACGCCACCGGGACGCACCGGCTCGAACTGGATGTCGCGTTCGAGGAAGGCGTCTTCACCACCGTTGTCGTACAGCGCCTGCAGCGCACGCAGCACAGCCGGCCGCGAGCGGAAGTTCTGGTCCAGCACCGGCGCCTGCCGCGCCACCTGCTTGGCCTTCAGGTAGGTGTGGATGTCGCCACCGCGGAAACCGTAGATCGCCTGCTTGGGGTCGCCGATCAGGAACAGCGCCGGTGCCAGGCCGAGTTCGCGCACCTCCGGCGAATCGCCGAACACGGTGTGGAAGATGCCCCACTGGCGATCATCGGTGTCCTGGAACTCATCGACCAGTGCGATGCGATACTGCGCGCGCAGCTGCCTGACCAGCGCCTGCCGCTGCGGGCCTTCCAGGGCCAGCGCTACGCCATCAATCAGATCGTCGTAGGTCTGTACCCGGCGGGTGCGCTTCAGCGCCTGCAGGCGCTGCGTGGCTTCGGCGCGAAGCGCGTGCAGGAAATTCAGCGCGGTGGCACGCAACCAGGCATCGCGTTCGGCCAGCAGCGCGACATAGCGCGCCAACGGCGCCTGCACTGGCGACGACGGCGTGCGGTCGGGGAATTTCTTGTTGGTCTTGTCGGCCAACACGTCCGGCAGCAGTGCCGGCAGGCGTTCGCTGGCCAGCAGCTCGCGCGGGTCGGCGCGCCCGGCCCAGGCCAGCAGCTGCCGCCCCAGCGTGTGCAGCCAGCCCAGCTTGTAGGACACCCCGTTGATCCACTTGTTGTCGACGGCATCGCAGAGGTCGATGAAGAACTGCTCGCCATGCTCGCGCAGCGCCAGCTGCAGTTCGGCGGCGGTGGCCTGCAATGCCGGGTGTGGATCGGCCAGCGCCACCGGCCGTGGCAACGGGTGCAGAGGCGGCGCAGCCAGCAGCGCGCGCAGATCGGCGGCCAGCGCGTCCGGGTTGGACCACAGCCAGGTCAGCGGTTCCAGCGTGGCCGGGTCGTTGGCGTGCACCCGCCACAGATCGGCGGCCAGCTCCTCCAGCAGCTCACGGTCGCTGGCCAGCAGTTCCGGCGGATCGAAGGTGTGGCCGCTTTCCAGCGCGTGCTCGCGCAGCACCCGGGTGCAGAAGCCATGGATGGTGAAGATGGACGCCAAGTCGATTTCGTCGGCGGCCACCTGCAGGCGGCGCTTCAGTGCGGCAGCGCTCTCGGTGCCCCCCTGCAGATGGCGCTGCAGCACGTCGCGGGTCAATCTCGCGTCCGGTGCTTCGCCCTCGGCCGGTTCCAGATCGACCAGGCGCGCGGCCAGCGCCAGGCGCTCGCGGATGCGCTTGCGCAGTTCCTGGGTGGCGGCATCGGTGAAGGTCACCGCCAGGATCTGGCCGATGCGCAGGCCCTGCTCCACCACCAGGCGGGTGAACAACGTGGCCAGGGTGAAGGTCTTGCCGGTGCCGGCGCTGGCTTCGATAAGGCGGATGCCGTCCAGCGGCAGGGCCAGATAGGGATCGCGGCTGAGAGATTCGATGCCGTCTCCGGCGATGGCGGTGCTCATGCGCTGCCCTCCTGGCGTGTATCAGCGCCAAGGGTTCGGCCTTCGCGTACCGCGCTGAAGACCACCTGGCTGTTGCGCAACAGGTCGGCATAGCTGGCGTCGGTGGCGAACGGGTCGGCGCCACGCAGCAGCAGCTGCCAGGCATCGCTGCTGGATTCACCCCAGCTGCGGTCGCTGCCGTGCCACTGCTTCCAGCCTTCGCTGCGCTGTTTTTCGGCTGGCGCGTTGTACAGCACCCAGCCGGTGTACGGGGCAAAGCGCAGCGGTTCACGCAGGCCACGTTGGCGCAGCTGCAGCAGTGCGCGCAGCGCGGCGCGTGCAGCAGGAACGCTCAACGCAGGCAATACGTGCGGGCCAGGACCGGCATCGCCGCCGTCGTGGAACTGCACCAGCGGCAGCGCATCGCCAGCTGCGTTGGCCAGCAGCCAGTCCAGGCCCTGGCGGATCACCGCATTGCCATTGAGGGTACCGGCGCGCAGGCGCACCAGCCCTTCGGGATGCCGATCGGCCACCCGGCCATGCAGGCGCACGCCATCGATCTCCACCTCGTAGCGGCGGCTTTCCAGCGGTTCGCCCTGCATCCAGCCCAGCAGTGCGCTGGCATACGGGCGGGTCTTCAACTGCTCCACCTCGAACTGGCGCTCGCCCAAGGGGCCGGAGGGCAGCAGGCCGCGTGCGCGCAGGCGCGGGTACAACGGCTCGGTATCGCCACTGAGCGTGGCGCGCACCACCGCCGCCTGCACGCTGCGCTTTTCCGGGCCGCGCGATGACAGCACCAGCGGCTCCAGGTCATCGACCTCCTCGACGTCGTCGGCCAGGCGCAGGCCCAGCGACTGCGCCAGGAACTGCCCGGCCGGGTCGCACAGGAAGCGGCGCAGGGTATCGAGTGCAACGTCGTCTTCCACCGCATCGTCAAGCGGCGGCGGCAACGGTGCATCGAACCACGGCTGCAGGCCCCCACGCTCGCCGGTGAGGCGACCAGCGGCCGGATGCCACTGGCGGCGATAGCTGAAGCGGCGTGGATCGCCATCACCGAACGCCGCCGGCGAGAACGGCTGCAGTGCGTGGCGCACGGTGAAGTCGCGGACCGCCGCAGGCGGATCGAGGTGATACGCGGCCGCGGCATCGATCAGTTCACTGACCAGCACCGACGGCTCGCGCACGCTGCCATCGCGCGGATCGGCACCGAGGTAACTCAGGTAGAACACCTCCTGCGCGGCAGCGAACAGCTGCAGGAACAGGAAACGGTCATCCTCGCGGGTGGAGCGGTCGCCCGGACGGCGGCGCGGCGTGTCCAGCTCGGCAGTGAGCTGGTTGAGACCGGCCGCCGGGTCGCGGCGCGGGAAATCGCCATCATTGAGACCGAGCACGCAGATCACCCGGAACGGCAGCAGGCGCATCGGCACCATGCGGCCGAAGCTGATGCCACCGGTCAGCAGCGGCGCGCGCGTATCGGCCTCGCCCAGCGCGCCGGCGAAGTGCGAACGCACCACCTCCGGTGGCACACCGTCTTCGAAACCGGCCTTGGCGGCATCGTCGGCGAACTGGTTGAGCAGCTTGCGCAGGCGCTCCAGCGCACGCTGGCTGTTGGGCGAGCTGGGCGCGGTCGGCAGCAGCGCGTCCAGCAGCGACAGCAGGCGCTGTCGCCACTGCGCCGGCGTCAGCAGCTCGCCGAGGCGGCGCTGGTAGATCGCCAACACGCGCAGCAGGCGCAGCAGCCGGTCGAGCGCTTCCAATGCGCCGCCCTCCAGCTCGATCCACGGTGCAACACCGGCCAGGTCGGCCTCGCTGCCGGTCGCGTGACCGAGCACCAGGCGGTCCAGCGCGAACTGCCAGGTGTAGGCGTCGTCGGCCGGTGCCTGGTGCTGGTTGCGGTGCTTCGCATCCAGGCCCCAGCGTGCGCCGGCCTGCTGCAGCCAGCCATGCAGGCGGTCGAAGTCCACCGCTTCCAGACCGGCCGCTTCGGCCAGTGGCGCGCTGGCCAGCAGGTCCAGCACTTCATTCAGGCCGAAACGCGAGACCGGCAGGCCCAGCAGGTGTACGAACACATCGGCCAACGGCTCGCCCGCCAGTGGACTGCTGTCGGCCAGCGCATAGGGAATGTGCTCTTCCTCGCCGCCACGGCCACCGAACACCGCTTCCAGGTACGGCACATAGGGATCGATGTCCGGCGCCAGCACCGCGATCTCGCGCGCCTGCAGCGGCGGATCGAAGCGCGGGTCCTGCAGCAGGCTGCGCAGCTGGTCGTGCAGCACCTGCAACTCGCGCAGGCGGGTATGGCAGGCATGCACCTGCAGGCTGGGGTCGTCGCGACGCAGCCCGTCGCGCAGCTGCCCCGAAGGCAGTGCACGGCGATGGAACAGGTCGCGCTGCAGGCGATGCAGCAGGCTGTCGGACAGGCCACCTTCGTCCAGGGTCGGCCGGGTGTCCTCCTCCGGATCGGAATAGGCCGCAATCTCGCCGGCCGGGTGCACCACCTCGTAGCTGCCCAGCACCGCCATGAAGTCGCGGCCGGCCGCGCCCCAGGCTTCCAGCAGGCGGTTCTCACCGGCCGCTTCACCGAAGGGATCGGGCGCGCCACTGCGCAGGCGCTCGGCCAGCGTCTGCAGGTCACCCCAGTACGACTGCACGGGGGTAGGCATATAGAAGTGCAGCTCGCCCACCCGCGCCTGGGTGGCCATCACGCGCAGCACGTCGGGCGAGATGTTGAGCGTCGCGAACGCGGACATGCGCGGCGGCAAGCCCTGTGGCAATGGCTGGCCGGCGCCCTCGAAGCGGTCCAGGTAGGCCTGGATGCGGCGCGCGCGGTAGTCGTGACCACCGGCGATGGTGCGCCAGAGGATCGCCTGCGGGTCGGCCGGGTCGGCGCCGGCCTCCCAGCGCAGCAGCCAGTCGCGGCGCCAGGCCTGGTACTTCTCGAACACCGACGCCAGTTCACCGGCCAGCGCCCACGGCTTCAATGCGTCGCCACCGGCAAGATAGGACTGCAGCGCGCGCATCGGTGGCTGCGCCAGCAGCGCCGGGTCGCGCAGTGCCTGGTACAGCTTCCAGTGCAGGCCGGCCGCGTCCAGGTCGTCGCGTTCGCCCGGCACATTGGCGTTGAGTGCACGGGCAACGAACTCGCCCGGGGTCAGGAACTCGAGATTGGCAGCCACGCCATACTCGGCAGCGAGTGTCGCTTGCAGCCAACGCCGCATCGCCACCTGCGGGATCAGCACCACCTCCGGCGCCAGCAACGGCTGGCCCGGAACCGGCGCACGCATGTTGCGCGCCAGCAGCGCGGCCAGCACGTCCAGGGAGTTGGAATGGTAGAGGCGGAAATCGCTGCCCGGGTCACTCATCATGCACAGTGTGCAGCACGGCAGGCAGTATTCAATGGCCGGCCCATCGCCGGTACGGATTGTTCCGGGCTGCCAGCCGATTGTCCCGGCCTGGCAAGGGTCTTGCCGTGCCACAATACTGGACCGTCCAGTCTGCTTATGTTCAGCCGACGGGCCCGATCCTTCGATGTCTAAAAAACGTTAATGGTGCCCATGTCGGCTTCCACCTCCAGTCTGGTGCAGTTATCCAACGTCCGCATCGACCGGAGCGGGCGCACGATCCTGCGCGACGTGTCGCTGCAGGTGCCCAAGGGCAGCATCACCGCGGTACTGGGTCCGTCCGGCAGTGGCAAGTCGACCCTGCTGGCGGCACTGACCGGCGAACTGCGTCCGGTCGCCGGCGAGGTCACCCTGTTCGGCAAGCCGATTCCGCATGACAGCGGCGCGCTGCTGGAGATGCGCAAGAGCGTGGGTGTGCTGCTGCAGGGCAATGGCCTGCTGACCGACCTCACTGTGGCCGAAAACGTCGCGCTGCCGCTGCGTACGCATACCCGCCTGCCGACCGCCGTGCTGCGTCGGCTGGTGGAAATGAAGCTGCATGCGGTGGGCCTGCTGGCCGCGGCCGATGCCTGGCCGCGCGAACTGTCCGGCGGCATGGCGCGCCGCGTGGCGCTGGCCCGCGCGCTGGCGCTGGACCCGCCGCTGATGATCTACGACGAGCCGCTGACCGGGCTGGACCCGATCGCCTCGGGGGTGATCATGAGCCTGATCCAGCGCCTCAACCACAGCCTGGGCCTGACCAGCATCATCGTCAGCCACCACGTGCACGAGACCCTGCCGATCTGCGACCAGGTCATCGCCATTGCCAATGGCGGCATCGTGTTCCAGGGCACGCCCGAGGCGCTGCAGTCCAGCCAGGACCCGCTGCTGCGGCAGTTCCTGCATGGCCAGCCCGATGGCCCCATTCCGTTCGATGCCGCGCCGCGCGCGAGGGTCGCCTGATGCCGTTCGTCCAAGCCACCCGCTCGCTGGGCCGCGCCGGCCTGTTCTCGCTGACCGTGCTGCGTGGTTCGCTGCCAACCCGTGATTTCCTGGCCGAGCTGACCCGCGAGATCTACAAGATCGGCGCGCGCTCGCTGCCGATCATCGCTGTCGGTGGTGCCTTCGTCGGCCTGGTACTGACCCTGCAGGGCTACCGCACGCTGACCACCTTCGGTGCGGCCGACGCGCTGTCGACCCTGCTCGGCCTGTCGCTGTACCGCGAACTGGCGCCGGTGCTGACCGCGCTGCTGTTCATCGGCCGCGCCGGCAGTTCGATCGCCGCCGAACTGGGCCTGATGCGCGCCACCGACCAGATCAAGGCACTGGAGCTGATGGCGATCGACCCGGTGGCCAAGGCCGTGGCGCCGCGCTTCTGGGCGGCGGTGCTGACCGTGCCGCTGCTGACCGGCATCTTCTGTTCGCTGGCGATCAGTGCCAGCTACTTCGAAGCGGTGCACGTGCTGGGCCTGGACAATGGCGTGTTCTGGTCGGCGCTGCGCAACAGCGTCGATTTCTGGGATGACTTCGGCGTGGCGATGCTGAAGTCGGCGATCTTCGGCGGCACCGCCGCGCTGGTCGCCGCCTACGTTGGTTTCCACGCCGAGCCGACCATCGAGGGCACCTCGGTGGCGACCACCCGTGCGGTGGTCAACGCCTCGCTGCTGGTGCTGATGTTCAACTTCGTGCTGTCGGCAATGTTGTTCACCTAACCCCTCCACCGGCGGTGCGCAGGCGCGCGCGGCCACCACGACTCGATCAGGTAATCCACATGGCCATCCGCGGTCCCAGACTCGAATTCTCCGTCGGCGCCTTCCTGCTGCTGGCCCTGGCCTCGCTGATGGTGCTGGCCGTGGCCTCGACCAACCAGCGCTGGAGCTGGGGCAGCCAGGGCTACGAGCTGAAGGCGCGCTTCTCCCAGGTCGGCCAGCTGCGCAAGCAGGCGCCGGTGAAGATCGGCGGCGTCACCGTCGGCCAGGTCGCCTCGATCGACCTGGATCCGGTGAAGTTCGAGTCCATCGTGACCCTGCGCATGGACAGCAAGGTCAAGGACCTGCCGGCGGACACCTCGGCCGGCATCTTCACCAGTGGTTTGCTGGGCGAGAGCTATATCGGTCTGCAGCCGGGCGGTGACCCGTACGTGCTCAAGGCCGGTGACGAGATCGTCTTCACCCAGCCGGCGGTTGACCTGATCCAGCTGGTCGGCAAGTACATGTTCAGTGGCGGCGCCGGTGGTGGCGCAGGCCAGAAGCCCAACGATGGCGCGCAGGCGCCTGCAACGGAACCGCAACCATGAAGATGAAACTGATCCCGGCCCTGCTCGCCTCGACGCTGCTGCTGGCCACGCCGTTCCTCGCCCAAGCCCAGGCCGCCGCCCCCGCCGCTGCCGCGACGCAGGGCCAGGCCGGCAAGGTGGTGATCGATGCCAGCACGCGCATCCTCACCACCCTGCAGCAGCGCCGGAGCGAGTTCAGCAGCAACCCGGCCAGCCTGCGCAGCTACATCGACAGCGAATTGAACCGCACCTTCGATCGCGACTACGCCGCGCGCCTGGTGCTGGGCCCGCACGCCCGCGGCGCCTCGGATGCCGACATCAAGCTGTTCGCCGATGCCATGGCCGACAGCCTGATGCAGCGCTACGGTTCGACCCTGCTCAACATCCAGGGCAAGCCGAGCTTCCGCCTGAAGGGTGAGAGCCCGCTGCCGGGCAACCGCGGCGTGCGCGTGAGCACCGAACTGGTGCGCGCCGGCAGCGAACCGACCCCGGTCGAGTACTGGATGCGCAACGTGAACGGCCAGTGGAAGATCTTCGACGTCAACATCGAAGGCATCTCCTACGTGCAGACCTTCCGCAACCAGTTCGACACCCCGCTGCGCCAGAAGGGCATCAAGCAGGTGGCCAGCGAGCTGCACAGCGGCAGCATGCAGGCCGGGCCCGCGGGCAATGGCAAGTAACGCGCTGGCGCTGCTGGAAGGCGACACCCTGCGCCTGCGCGGGGTGCTCGACCGTGCCGCGGTGATCGCGCTGTGGCCGCAGCTGCAGGCCCTGCCGGCCAAGCTGGCGCGGCTGGAGCTGGGCGAGGTCGAGCGCGTGGACAGCGCCGGCCTGGCCCTGCTGGCCGAACTGGCGGCCCGTGCACGCAAGGCCGGCCATGCACTGGCCATTTCCGGCGCGCCGGCCGGCTACAACGAGCTGAGCGCAGCCTACCGGCTGTCGCCCGACCTGGATTTCAACGCTACTTCTGCTGCGAGCTGACATGAACGTCGTACGCACTTTCCCCCTGATCGTCCTGGCCACCGCCCTGACCGCCTGTGCCGGCAAGCCCGCGCGCAGCGATGCGCCGGTCGCCAGCACCGTGGTTGCGCCCAGCCCTGCTGCCGAAGCGCCTGCCGCAACGGCCGATACCGGCGTGGTCGACGCTGCTCCGGTCGCCCCCGTGGCCAATCCTTCGGCGCCCGCCACATCGTCGCCGACGGCTGCGCCGCAGGGCGCGGAGGCCACCGCACCGAAGACCGCACCGAAGACCGCAGCGTCCACCGCCGCCGCTGGCGACGATGATTTCGATGCCCTGTATGGCGGCACCGGCAACACCGGCAGTGCGGCGGCCTACGATCCGTGGGAACCGTTCAACCGCAAGGTCCACAAGTTCAACAACGCGGTCGACCGCGGCGTGGCCCGTCCCCTGGCCACCGCCTATACCCATGTGGTGCCGCGCTTCGCGCGTACCGGCGTCAGCAACTTCTTCAGCAACCTGCGTGCGCCGGTGACCATCACCAACCAGCTGCTGCAGGGCCGTGGTGCCGACGCGTGGGACAGCCTCGGCCGCTTCCTGATGAACAGCACGCTGGGCATCGGTGGCCTGTTCGATCCGGCCAGCAAGGCGATGGTGCCGCGTCGCAATGAAGACTTCGGACAGACCCTGGGTGCCTGGGGCTGGCGTCGTTCGCGCTACGTGGAACTGCCGTTCTTCGGCCCGCGTACCGTGCGCGATGTGTTCGGCCTGGCCGGTGACATCCCGCTGTCGCCGATGCGCCGAATCGAGGAAGACAAGATCCGCATCGGCCTGCAGGGCCTGCAGCTGGTCGACACCCGCGCACAGCTGCTGGCGATCGACGATCTGCGCGACACCGCAGTGGACGAATACGCCCTGGTCCGCGATGCCTGGATGCAGCGCCGCAACTACCAGATCGAGAACGATCTGCGCAGCAAGCGCGACCGCGGCCACGACGATGCCAATTCGCCGATCCCGGTCGATGCGATGCCAATGCCGCAGTGGACCCACTGAGTCCGGTCTGCAGCGCATGAAAAACCCCGCCTCGGCGGGGTTTTTCTTTGGCGCTGCGGGTGGGGTCGGAGCCCTTTCCCGTGGAAAGGGATCCGACCCCGGCCGATCAGGCCGCCAGTGCCGCCTCGATGGCCTCGCGCAGGCGCGCATCATCGGCGGCCACGTCCGGCGCAAAGCGGGCGACGACCTTGCCATCGCGGCCGACCAGGAACTTCTCGAAGTTCCACAGCACCGCCGGTGCCGGATGGATCGGGATCTCCTTGCTGGCCAGGCGCTCGCGCAGCGGGCCTTCGCCGATCGACTGCGGCTGCGCAGCGGTCAGCTGCTGGTACAGCGGGTGGGTGTCGTCACCGGCCACGCTGATCTTGGAGAACATCGGGAAACTGACATCGTAGGTGAGCTGGCAGAACTGCTGGATCTCGGCCTCGCTGCCCGGCTCCTGGCCGAGGAAGTTGTTGGCGGGGAAGCCCAGCACTTCCAGGCCCTGCGCGTGCTTTTCCGAATACAGCGCCTGCAGGCCTTCGTACTGCGGGGTCAGGCCGCACTTGGAGGCAACGTTGACCAGCAACAGCACCTTGCCCTGGTAGTCGGCAAGCGAGGACGGCTGGCCGTCGATGGTGGTGAGGGAAATGTCCTGGATCGGGGTGCTCACGCGGGGGCTCCGGCTACGTCGGGGAATGGCCCACCAGCATAGCGCCGCGCGACGCCGGTAGTGCCGGCCGCTGGCCGGCAATGCTGCGATCGTTCCCGGGGGTTCATGCGGTTGCCGGCCAGCGGCCGGCACGACGATCAGTCCACGCAGATCGTGCCCTGCGCCTTGCCGTCATCGATGCGCTGGCGGCACCCGAAGTTCTGGCGGGCATCACGCTGGCAGGTACCGGACGCCACAGCACCGGGCGCCACCTCGCCCCCGGCCAGGCACTGGCCCGTGCAGTCACTCTTGCGGCTGCAGGCCTTGCCGGCGTCGGCATAGGGAATCACGCACTGCTCGCGCTGCAGGCGGCCGAGCCGCTGCAGGGTGCCGCCGGCGGCCTGGCAGTCGACGTCACGTGCTTCGCGGTAGGCCTCGCTGGCTTCCGGCGTGGGAGCGGCCGTGGTGGTGTCGGCAACCGGGGGCGTGCTGCTGCACGCAGCCAGTAACGCAGCGAGGAGAAGAACGGCACAGGAGCGGAAGCGCATGTCGATACCCGCCACGGACCCAGGGCGCCCAGCATAGCCAGGCGCAGGTGCACGGGACGTGTCAGCCCGCATTGCCGTCCTCCTCCTCCTCCGGCGCGCCCAGCTGCTGCATCGGGTCCGGGGTCAGCTCCGGTGGCAGCGCGCGCTTGGCCTTGCTGCCCAGTTCGGCAAGCCGACGGGCGCGGCTGATGGCCGACTGCGGCGAATCGATCAGGCGATTGCGCGCATCGGCGTAGGCCTTGCCGGCATCATCCAGCTTCTTGCCCATGGCGGTGAAGTCCTGCAGGAACCCGGTCAGCGCGTCCAGCACCAGGCCACCGGCTTCGCTGATCTTCAGCGCCTGCTTCTGCACCTTGTCGCGCGTCCACAGGCGCTCGGCCACGCGCAGCAGCGCCATCAGGGTGTTGGGCGAGGCGAACACCACGCGGTTGTCGAAGGCGAACGCCTGCAGGCTGCCATCGGCGCCCAGTGCGGCCGACAAGGCACCTTCGATGGGAACGAAGGCGATGGTGATGTCCAGCGTCTCGCTGCCCAACGCCTTCGGATAGTTCTTCTCGCCCAGGTCCTTCACGTGCTGGCGCAGCGCAACCGCGTGCCGGCGCAAGGCGTCTTCGGACTGCTCCGGGGTGGTGGCATTCATGGCTTCCTGCCAGGCGATCAGGTTCACCTTGCTGTCGATCACCACGCTGCGCTCGTCGGGGAACTGCACCACCACGTCCGGTCGCAGGCGCGCACCTTCGTCATCCACGGCATGCTTCTGCCGCTGGTAGTGCACGCCCTCTTCCAGGCCCGATCCGCGCAGTACGTTGTCGAGCATCAGCTCGCCCCAGTCGCCGCGGACCTTGGCATTGCCCTTCAGCGCGTTGGTCAGCGCCGAAGCCTGCGCGGCCATGTCCTGGTTGAGCGTCTTCAGTTCGCCCACCGCACCCAGCAGGCTGGCGCGCTGCCGCGCTTCCTCGCCATACAGGGTATCGACGCGGGTGCGGAAGTCGCCCAGCTTGTCGGCGAACGGCTTGAGCAGTCCCTCGATATCCGCGCGCGACTGCACCGTCGCCTGCCGCACGTTCTTCTCGAACTGCTGCCCACGTTCGTCGAACACCTTGCCGGCCAGTTCGGCGAAGGCGCCGGACAGCTTTTCCTTGGCCGTATCGAGATAGCTGCGCAGTTCGGCACTGGCGCGTTCGGAGTGCTGCAGATTGGCCACCGCGCGGGCATGTTCACCGTGCAGCTGCTGGTAGCGCTGCTGCGCCTGCTGCAGTTCGCTGCTGGTGTCCGCAACGGCAGCGCGCGCCTGCGCCAGGGCCGCTTCACGTTCGGCCAGCTGTGCTTCGCGGCTGGCCGACAGCGCCGCTTCGCGCTCCACCCGGGCGGTCAGCGTAGTGACGGCCTGTGCGTGCTGCTGGCTGCGGCTCCGTTCGTTTTCCAGTTCAGCGCCCAGCGCATCGAGGCGGCCGCGCAGCTGGCCGGCATCGACCAGGGCGAGGCGATGCTGTTCGCGCTCGCTGTCCAGTTGCCGCTGCAGTTCGCCGGACGGTGCACCGCCGGCACTGCGACGCCACAGCAGCAACAGCGTGACCAGGGTCGCCAGCAGCAGGACCACTGCCAGGATCAAGAGGACTTCGATATTCATGCGATCAGTTTAGCCCCGCTGCGCTAGGCTGGGTCGGTCCGCCCCGGAAGCCCCCATGCTCGCTCTGTACGGAAAGCCCACCTCCATCAACGTGCGCAAGGTGTTGTGGCTGTGCGCCGACCTCGACCTGCCACTTCACCACGAGCCAGAACCGCCTGCGGACCTGCTGGCCACGTTGAACCCGAACCGGCAGGTGCCGGTACTGCGCGATGGCGACTTCGTGCTGTGGGAATCCAATAGCATCTGCCGCTACCTGGCCGTACGCGCTGGCCGTGACGACCTGCTGCCCGGTACGGCGCAGGACCGCGCCCGGGTCGAGCAGTGGATGGACTGGCAGGCCAGCGACCTCAACAGCGCCTGGCGCCATGTATTCATGGCGCGTGTGCGCCAGCATCCGGACTATCCGGATGACGCCCGCGCCGAGGCCAGCCTGGCGCAGTGGAACCGCTTGATGGGCGTGCTCGACACACAGTTGGCCGGTGGCCATTCGCACGTGGCGGGCAACACCTTCACTCTGGCCGACATCGTGCTCGGGCTATCGACCCAACGCTGGCGCAGCACGCCCGGCAACAAGCCCGTGCTGCCACACGTCGCGGCGTGGTTCGAACGCCTGCGACAGCAGCCGGGTTTCACCGAACACGTCGACAACGGCGTGGGCTGAGGCAGGGGTCAGATCCCTGTCCCAAGGGGAAAGGGATCTGACCCCAAGGGCGCGGGAACAACCGGTGTTACCAGCCTTCCAGCACGATCTTGCCCTTGGCGCGGTGGCTTTCAAGCAGCGCATGGGCGCGCCGCAGGTTGGCCGCGTCGATGCGGCCGAAGTGCTCGCCCAGGGTGGTCTGCAGCACACCGGCATCGATCAGCTCGGCCACCCGGTTCAACAGGTCGTGCTGGCGCTGCATGTCGGCGGTGCGGTACAGCGGCCGGGTGAACATCGACTCCCAGTGCAGGGACAACGCCTTGCGCTTGAGCGCCATCACATCGACCTGGCCGGGATCATCGATCAGCCCCAGCTGGCCCTGCGGCGCCAGCAGTTCCACGATCTGCGCGTAGTGCTGGTCGGAGTGGGTCAGGCTGGCCACGTGCTGCACCTCGCTGATGCCCAGCCGCGCCAGGCCCTCGGCCAGCGGCAGGCTGTGGTCGATCACGTGATGCGCGCCCATCGCATACACCCAGTCCTGGGTATCCGGACGCGAGGCGGTCCCGATCACAGTCAGTTTCGTCAGCTTCCGCGCCAGCTGCACCAGGATCGAACCAACGCCACCGGCAGCACCGATCACCAGCAGGGTCTGGCCCTCGCCACCGCCCTCCGGGATGCGCAGGCGATCGAACAGCAACTCCCACGCCGTGATCGCGGTCAGTGGCAGTGCGGCGGCGGCGGCATCGTCGAGGCTGGCCGGCTTGCGGCCGACGCTGCGCTCGTCCACCAGCTGGTACTCGGCGTTGCTGCCCGGGCGGTCAATCACGCCGGCGTAGTAGACCGCATCGCCAGGCTGGAACAGGGTCACCTCGCTGCCCACCGCCTCGACGATACCGACCGCATCCCAGCCCAGCACGCGCGGGCCGTCGGTGGCCATGTTGCGGCGGACCTTGGTGTCGACCGGGTTCACCGCCACCGCACGTACCGCCACCCGCAGGTCGCGCGGGCCGGGCTGCGGCAGCGCCAGGTCGATGTCGATCAGGGCCCGGGCATCATCGATCGGCAGGCCGGCGTGGGTGTAGGCAATGGCGCGCATGGCAGCGGTCCAGTGGGAAAGGAGGCGACAGGTTGCGCCGCGCGCACCCCCGCAGAAAGGTGCAGAATCGGGCAGCACTTTCACTCCAACAATGAAGATGATCCGCTTCGACGACCTGCAGCTGTTCGTCCGCACTGCCGCGCTGGGCAGCTTCTCCCAGGCCGCCCGCGAAGCCGATCTGCTGCCCGGCCAGGTCGCCGCGGCGGTAGCACGGCTGGAACGCGAGCTGGACCTGCGCCTGTTCGTGCGCACCACCCGCAGCCTGCGCCTGACCGGCGAAGGCGCGCTGTACCTGCCCTATGCACAGGAGGTACTGGCGACCCTGCGCGAGGGCCAGGCCCGCGTGCAGGGCGAAGACGCCGAACTGCACGGCACCCTGCAGCTGTCGGCGCCGTCGGACTTCGGCCGCAACCTGCTGCTGCCGTGGTTGAGTGCGTTCCGCGCCGCGCACCCGCGGCTGCGCCTGCACCTGCGCCTGTCCGACGAGGTGGCCGACGTGTTCCGCGACCCGGTCGACGTGGCCATCCGCATCGGTCACTTCGACGACGCCAACTACGTCGCCCTTCCGCTGCTGGAAGGCAACCGGCGCGTGCTGGCCGCCTCGCCCGGCTATCTGCAGCGGCGTGGCACGCCCACGCGCCTGGAGGATCTGCGCGAGCACGACTGCTTGGTCTATCAACTCAATGGCCGCGCCTACGATCGCTGGTCCTTCGAGGTCGACGCACGCCGCACGGTGATTCCGGTGCGCGGCCCGCTGGTCTGCGACGACGCCGACGTGGTGCGGCGCTGGGCGGTGGCCGGCGAAGGCATCACCTACAAGTCCTGGCTGGACCTGCGCGAAGACGTGCGGGCCGGGCGCCTGCAGCTGCTGCTCGACGGGGTTGGCAGCAGCATCCCGCTGCAGCTGGTATGCCCGCACCGCAAGCAGTTTTCGCCTGCGGTACGGCAACTGCATGCGCAGCTGCGCCAGCACCTGCAACCGCTGCTGTCTGGCATGCCCGATGGCCTGACCCGCCCACTGTCGCCAACGGCGGCACTGGCCGACAATGGCGGCCCCCCGTAACAAGAGAACGCCGCCATGCCGTGGATGGGCATCCAGGACCTGTGGACGTTTCTGGTCGCCGTGCTGGTGTTCCTCGCCCTGCCCGGCCCCGGCACCTTCACCCTGCTCACCGCCACCGGCCGTGGTGGCGTGCGCGGCGGCTATACCGCGCTGGCCGGCCTGCTGGTCGGCGACCAGATCCTGATGTGGCTGGCGTTGGCCGGCGTGGCGGCGCTGCTCAAGGCCAACCCGCTGGTGTTCCACGCAGTGCAGTACCTCGGTGCGGCCTACCTGGTATGGGTCGGCATCAGCCTGCTGCGAACGCCCAAGCACGAGGGCGGTGACGCTGGCCCGATCCGCATGCAGCCGGGCCGCTACTTCCAGCAGGCGATCCTGGTCAGCCTGCTCAACCCGAAGGCGATCCTGTTCTACATGGCCTTCCTGCCATTGTTCATCGATCCCAAGGCACACCAGGGCATCGCCACATTCGCCGCGCTGGCCGGCATCATCCTGGTGGTCAGCATCGCCTACTGCTCGATGCTGATCGGCGTGGGCAACCTGGCCCGCAGCCGGTTGATCCAGCATCCGCGGGTCAGCGATGCGCTGCGCCGGGTGGCCGGCCTGTTCCTGGTGGGGTTCGGCATCCGGTTGGGGCTGAACGGCTGATACCGCAGACGAGCAGGCTCGGCGCTACATCTGCCAACCAAGGTTGGCATCTACCAGAGCGCGGGATCCGGTAGTCGCCGACCCTGGTCGGCGCTGGCGCCGTCGGCGTTCATGAGGCGGGTCTCTACCCGCCGTGCAGTTCCGCGCGCAGGTGATCAATGAACACCCGCAGCTTCGGCGCCATATGCTCGCGGGCGGGGTAATACAGGTGGAAGCCTGGGAACGGCGGTTGCCAGTCCTGCAGCACCGCCTGCAGGCGCCCTCTCGCCAGATCATCGGCCACCAGTGACGCGAACCCCTGCGCCATGCCGAGCCCGCCCAGCACGGCGGCATAGGCCAGTTCGGCATCGTTGAACACCAGCCGCCCATCAACCTCCACTTCCATGTCGTGGCCATCGCGACTGAACTCCCAGGGCATCAAGCGGCCGTTGGCACGACGGTGGACGATGCATGCATGGCCCTGCAGATCGTGCGGGCTGGCCGGAATGCCGTGCTGCGCGAAGTAGCTGGGCGTGGCCACCACCACCTGCCGTTCCGGCGGCCCGATCGGTACCGCGATCATGCCGCGCGCCAGTGATTCGCCGAGGCGGATGCCGGCATCGAAGCCTTCGGCCACCAGATCGGTCAACGCCGGCTCCACGCACAGCTCCACATCCACCTGCGGGTAGCGCGCCAGGAACGAGGGCAGTGCCGGCAGCACCCGGCGCTCAGCGACGATCCTCGGCAGGGTGATGCGCAGCTTGCCGGCCGGAACCGCGCGCGCGCTGTCGAGATCTGCGAACGCCGACTCGATCTGCTCCAGCCCGCCGCGTACACGCTCGAGGAAGCGCGCACCGTGTTCTGTCAGGCCAACCCGGCGCGTGGTTCGTTGCAGCAGGCGCACCCCCATCCGCGCTTCCAGCGCGCGCACGCTCTGTGACAGCGCCGAGGTGGAGATGCCCAGCGCATCGGCGGCGCGGGTGAAGCTGGCATTGTCGGCGACGTGGACGAAGGCGACCACCGCCGACAACGGTGCGGAGGGATTCATTGTGAAGCCAACCTTCATGGTGAGTCCGGTTCCATCCAGTTTATCCACAGGATCGGGCGGCAGATGCTGTGCCTCCCGGCGGGATGCCCGCCTTCCTGTGATGGAACCTGTCATGTCGCTGGACCACTACCGCCTGCTCGGCCGCTCCGGCCTGCGAATCAGCCCGATGGCGCTGGGCACGATGACCTTCGGCGCCGATTGGGGCTGGGGTGCGGACGAAGCCGAGGCCCGCCGCATCTTCGACAGCTACGTCGAACGCGGGGGCAACTTCATCGATACCGCGAACAACTACACCAATGGCAGTGCCGAGACCCTGCTCGGCCGGTTTGCCCGGGGCCAGCGCGACCGGCTGGTGATCGCCAGCAAATACACCCTCGCTACCGTGCCCGGTGACCCCAATAACGCCGGCAACCATCGCAAGAGCATGCTGCGCTCGGTGGAGGACAGCCTGCGCCGGCTGGGTACCGACTATCTGGATCTGCTGTACCTGCATGCCTGGGACGACACCACCGGCGTGGACGAGGTGATGCGGGGCTTCGACGACCTGGTCCGCAGCGGCAAGGTGCTCTACGCCGGCATCTCCGATACGCCGGCCTGGCAGATCGCGCGCATGCAGACCCTGGCCGATCTGCGTGGCTGGTCACCATTGGTAGCGCTGCAGATCGAGTACAGCCTGATCCAGCGCAGCGTCGAACACGAACTGCTGCCGATGGCCGAGGCCCTGGGTCTGGGCGTGGTGGCGTGGTCCCCCCTGGGCAGCGGCGTGCTGACCGGCAAGTACAGCGCGGCTGACCTGGCCAGCACCGAGTCGCTGCAGGCCACGCCGGGCGGATCGCGCCGCAGTGTGGCCCTGATCAATGGCGCGTTGACACCGCGTTCGCTGCAGATCGCCGGGGAAGTTGCAAAGATCGCGGCCGATCTCTCATGTTCGGCGGCCCAGGTCGCGCTGGCCTGGCTGCTGCAGCGACCTGGCGCAGGCGCGCTGCCGATCATCGGCGCCCGCACCCTGGCGCAGTTCGAGCACAACCTGGCCGCACTGGAGCTGGCGCTTCCCGCCGAGGCGCTGGCCCGCCTCGATGCGATCAGCATGGTGGCGCCGGCCTTCCCGCACGATTTCCTGCAGATGCCGTTGCCGCGCATGCTGATGAGCGGCGGTACACGCCTGCGGCCACGCGGAGGCTGAGGCCGTGGCAGGGAGGGCGGGCTATGCTGGCCCTCCCTTCTCGAATGGATGCGCGCGGATGGTCCGGTTGGCTCGCTGCACCCTGCCCTTGCTGCTGCTGGCCGGCACTGCGTCTGCCGGCACCGCGCAGGACCATCGTTGCCTGAGCGGCGGTCGCAACGACAGCATCCACCTGGAATGGCGCTGGCTGGAGGATGGCCAGGCCGACGTGCGTTACGCCGGGCACCACGAACGCCTGCTGCTGCGCCGGGTTTCGATGGAGACCACCGTGCTGGCCGAAGACCGCCCGTACCAGTTCGACAGCGTCTGGGAAGAGCGCATCAACGGGCGCCTCAACGGCCGCTACCTGCTGAGCACGCAGGGCGCGCTGGTGCTGGACCTGAGCTACGAGCGTACCCGCGACGGGCGTCGCACCACCTTCCACGATGACGTCGAGGCCTGGCAGGAAGACGGCTGCCACTGGCCTGGCAGGGAAGTGGCGTGAACTACAGGGACAGGGTTCCAGACACCCGGGGGACCTCGAGTAAATTCGAATTCTGCTGACAATTGTGCCGATTCCGGCAGCATGCCCGGAGTGCAAGCGCATCGATGACGCATCTGACCCACGTATGACCCCCGTCAGTGGTAATGCTGCGCTGCGTTCGGTCACACTCGGGAACTTGTCGTTCTTAGTCACCCCTTCCGAGGCCTGCATGTCCCTGTTCCGGCGCAAGTCCCTAGATTCCGTCACCGTCCACGAAGCCGGCAGGCGCCTGATCCCGACGCTCAGCTGGCCGCACCTGATCGCGCTGGGCATCGGTGCCATCGTCGGCACCGGCATCTACACGCTGATCGGCGTCGGTGCCAACCTGGCCGGCCCGGCGGTGCTGATCTCCTTCGCCATCGCCGGTGCGGTCTGCGCCTGTGCGGCGCTGTCCTACGCCGAGCTGTCGACGATGATGCCGGCCGCCGGCAGTGCCTACACCTACAGCTACAGCGCGCTGGGCGAGGTGTTCGCCTGGGTGGTGGGCTGGAGCCTGATCCTGGAGTACTCACTGGTGGTGAGTACGGTGGCGGTGGGCTGGTCCGGCTACTTCGTCGGCTTCCTCGAATGGGTCCACACCCAGTTCGGCTGGAACGTGCACCTGCCAGCCTGGCTCGCAGCCGGCCCGCACGTGGAAGGCGGCATGATCAACCTGCCGGCGATCGTCATCACCTGGCTGGTGGCCGGCATGCTGATGGCCGGCACCAAGGAAAGCGCCACCCTCAATGCCATCCTGGTGGTGTTCAAGCTGATCGCGCTGGCCATCTTCGTGGCCGTGGCCCTGCCCGCCTTCGACAGCGCCAACCTGCAGCCGTTCATGCCCTATGGCTTTGCCAAGTCGATGGGCCCTGATGGCGTCGAACACGGCGTAATGGCGGCGGCAGCGATCATCTTCTTCGCCTTCTACGGCTTCGATGCGATCTCCACCGCCGCCGAAGAAACCAAGAACCCGGGCCGCGACCTGTCGATCGGCATCATCGGCTCGATGATCGGCTGCACCATCGTCTACGTGCTGGTCGCGCTCGCGGCCGTTGGTGCGATGAGCTATGCAGTGTTCGGCCACAGCGCCGAGCCGCTGGCGCTGATCATGCGCCAGCTGGGTCACCCGACCGCGGCAATGGTGATCGGCGTGATCGCGATCATCGCGCTGCCGACCGTGCTGCTGGCCTTCCTGTACGGCCAGAGCCGCATCTTCTTCGTGATGAGCCGCGATGGCCTGCTGCCGCGTGGCCTGTCCAAGGTCAACGCGCGTACCGGCACGCCGGTGGCGACCACGCTGTTCACTGCGGTCGTGGTGTCGGCGCTGGCCGGCGTGGCACGCCTGGACGAGATCGCGGCACTGGCCAACGCCGGTACCCTGGCCGCGTTCACTGCAGTGGGCGTCTGCCTGGTGGTGCTGCGCCTGCGCGAACCGAACCGCGAGCGCAGCTTCCGTACACCGGCTGCTTTCGTGGTTGGCCCGCTGGCCGCGCTGGGCTGCATCTACCTGTTCCTCAGCCTGCCGCACAGCACGCAGCTGTACTTCCTGCTGTGGAACGTGGTCGGCCTGGTGCTGTACTTCCTGTACAGCCGCCGCCACGCGCTGATCGCGAAATAACCGGTTCACCGGTAGTGCCGGCCGCTGGCCGGCAACTCGGATCCTGTTGATACGGGCAATGCCGGCCAGCGGCCGGCACTACCGCAGGGCGTTTCACCCGCCCTGTTTTGCCGCGTAATCCTGCGCCTGGCGCATCACCCGCAGCAGGTTGCCGCCCCAGATGCCGGCAATCTGCTTCTCGGTATAGCCCTTGCGCAGCAGCCAGGCGGTGATCTTCGGCAGCTGGCTGACATCGGGCAGGTCACTCAGGCCGCCGCCACCATCCCAGTCCAGCCCGATCCCCACGTGCTCGGGGCCGACCACCTTGAGGATGTGCTCGAAGTGGGCGAAGAAGTCGTCCAGGCTGGCATGCCGCACCGGGTGCTCATGGTCCAGTGCCTGTTCGGCTTTCAACAGGGCCACGCCCTGCTCGATGCCCATCCCTTCCCAGCCGCCCAACTGCTTGCTCAGCGCTTCTTCGGCCTGCTTGCGCTCGGGCGTCTTCGCGGTGTCGATCAGGTAGCCGCCATACGCGTTCACCTGGATCACGCCACCGGCCTTGGCCAGCTTGCGCAGGCGCGCGTCATCCAGATTGCGCGGGTGGTCATACACGGCCTTGGCCGAGCTGTGCGACAGCACGAACGGCACCGGCATCATCGCCAGCAGGTCGTCGAACACCGCGTCCGAGGCATGCGACTGGTCGATCACGATGCCCAGCTTCACCGCTTGCCGCACCAGGTCCTTGCCCGCCGGGCTCAGGCCCTTCCACTCCGCGCCCTTGGGGTCGGTGGCCGAATCGGCGAACTCGTTGTTGGCGAAGTGCACGGTGCTGAGCAGGCGCAGGCCGGCGCGGTGGTAGAACGAAAGCAGGCTCGGGTCTTCCACCAGCGGGCTGGCGTTTTCCATGCTGATGTAGACCACGCGCTTGCCGGCGGCCTTGATCCGCGCCGCGTCATCGGCGGTCAGCGCCAGCGCGAAGCGCTCGGGATTGGCCGCCAGCATCTCGCGGATTTCCATCAGCCGCTGCAGGCCATGGTCACGCTCGGCCAGATGGGCGACAGCGGTACGGTCGCCCTGATCGGTGTAGATCGCCCAGAAGCCACCGTCCAGCGCGCCTTCGACCATGCGCGGGTAGTCGACCTGCGAAAGCGCGTTGCGGTCGTGGCGCTGCTCAATGTCGAAGCCGCTGCGACCAAAGTTAGCCGGCGTATCCAGATGGCTGTCGAGGGTGACCAGGCGCTGTTGCAGCGCCTTGGCACGGGCCAGCTCCTGCGCGCTGAACTCAACGGCGTGGACGGACAGCGGCGCGCACAGCGCCAGGGCAAGCACAACGGACAGGTGGCGCAACGAAGGCATGGGCTCTCACCGCGAATGGGAAGAGCCCGACCATAGCGCTGCGGCCAGCGCTTTTGTAGAGCCGAGCCGCGCCCCTCATCAATGGGGCGCCACTTTCACGAACGCATCGCAATGCGCGGAAAGCTGACCGCCGGGCAGTGGACATGATTCATGCCCGGCGAACGCAGAAGCCGACCGTCAGTCGACCACGCGGCAGAACACGGCCTTCAGGTAACGCGATTCCTGCACGTGGGCCATGAACGGATGGTCCGGGCCGGCGCCGGCTACCTTCAGGATCTGGATCGTGCGGCCGGAGAAGTACGCCGCACGACGCAGCATGTCGAGGAACTGGTCCTCGGCCACCAGGCCGGTGCAGGAGAACGTGGCGAACAGGCCGCCCGGCTTCACCACGCCCAGCGCCAGCTTGTTCATGTCCAGGTACTTCTTCAGCGCAGTGATCACCTGGTCGCGGTCACGGGTCATCTTCGCCGGGTCCAGGATCACCACGTCGTACTGCTCGCCACGATTGGCCGCATCGCGCAGCCACGGGAAGATATCGGACTGGACGAACTTCGGGCGCACGTTGTTCAGGCGCGAATTGCCCTTGGCGATCTGGATGACGTCTTCATCGATGTCGATGCCGACCACGTCCGAGGCGCCGCGCGCCGCCGCATACACCGCAAAACCGCCGGTGTTGCAGCACAGATCCAGCACGCTCTTGCCTTCGACCTGCTGGCTCAGCCATTCGCGGTTCTCGCGCTGGTCGGCGAAGAAGCCGGTCTTGTGCGCACCGGCCGGGTCGGCGCGGAACTTGATGCCGTACTCGGTGATCACCGACGCTTCGGTGGTGGTGTTGCCGTGGAAATCGAAGCTTTCCTGCTTCTGCACGTGCTCGTCGGCGAAACTGTGGAAGCGGCAGCCCGGGAACTGCTCGCGCAGGGCGTCGTAGATCCACTCACGGTGGCGGAACATGCCGGCGGCGAAGAACTCGACCACCACCAGGTCGCCGTAGCGGTCGACCACCAGGCCGGACAGGCCATCGCCTTCGCTGTGCACCACGCGCCAGGCGTCGGACACCGCATCGAGCTTGAGCACCTCACGGCGCAGCGACACCGCCTGGGCGATCTTGCGCGAGAACCAGCCGGCATCCACCGGCACGTTCTGGTCGGTCTCGAGGATGCGCACGGCAATGCGCGAATGCCCATTGTAGAACCCGCGGCCAATGAACTCGCCATCAATGCCGACCACGTCGACGATGGAACCGGGCTTGGGCCGGACGGTCGGCTTCTCGACCAGTTTCTGGAAGATCCACGGGTGGCTGGAGCGCCACGCGTTCTTGAGGCGGACAATCGGAAGGGGGGTATTCATCCACCTATTGTAAACCGGGCGCCGGGGTCAGATCCCCGCAGGGGCTCTGGCCCCGGCCGGCATGCCAACCAAGGTTGGCGTCCACCAGAGCGGGGACCCCGGTCACCCGGTATTTGACGGCAGCCCGGCCAGGCCGCAGAATCGGCGCCAGAAGGGGAGTAGCTCCCAGACGTTGTCGCCGTCATTTCGAGCCCGCAGGCTCCGGTGCAACGGCAGTTCCAGCCGACTGGAACTGCGAGCGAGACCTTCGCCGTACTGGCGAAGCTCTGTCCCTGGATCCCCTCCCGATCCTCCGTTGCAGATCCTCGCCGTCCGGCCTGGCATTCATCTTTCCAACGGACATTCCCAATGCAGACGATCGGTAACGTGTGGTTGTGGGGCGGCTTCGCAGCGGTGGTGGTCATCGCCCTGCTGGTCGACCTCGTGTTGATGCGCCATGGTGGACCGCACAAGGTCACCTTCAAGGAGGCCCTGTGGTGGTCCATCGGCTGGGTCGCGCTGGCCCTGCTGTTCAATGCGGGCCTCTGGTACTACCTGAATGAGACCGCCGGCCAGGTCGTGGCCAACAAGGTCGGCCTCGAGTTCCTGACCGGCTACCTGGTCGAGAAGGCGCTGGCGGTCGACAACATCTTTGTCTTCCTGATGATCATGAGCTACTTCGCGGTGCCGGAGGAGCAACGCCAGAAGGTGCTGATCATCGGCATCCTGGGCGCGATCGTGCTGCGTACGATCATGATCTTCGCCGGAAGCGTGCTGATCAGCCAGTTCCATTGGCTGCTCTACGTGTTCGGTGCCTTCCTGCTGTTCACCGGCTGGAAGATGTGGTTCGCCGCCGGCCAGGAGCCGGACCTGGAGACCAACCCGGCCCTGCGCTGGATGCGCAAGCACCTGCGCCTGCTGCCGGACTACGCCGGCAACGCACTGAGCGTGAAACGCGATGGCGTGCGCTGGTTCACCCCGCTGTTCGCGGTGCTGATCCTGATCGCGGTCACCGACGTGATCTTTGCCGTGGACAGCATCCCGGCGATCTTCGCGATCACCACCGACCCGTTCATCGTGCTCACCTCCAACGTGTTCGCGGTGCTGGGCCTGCGTGCGATGTTCTTCCTGCTGGCCGGCATGGCCGACCGCTTCCACCTGCTGCCGTACGGCCTGGCGCTGGTACTGGGCTTCATCGGCATCAAGATGATGATCATCGACCTGTTCAAGATCCCGACCCCGGTCTCGCTGGGCGTGGTCGCCGTGATCATCGCCGCCACCGTGGTGCTGAGCCTGAAGTACCCGCCGAAGGAAGGCGAAGGCCAGGCCTGAACCTGACCGGCTGAACGGCGCGGCCGGTGGGATTGTCCCGCCGGCCGCCCCCCACTCTCCCGCCGCGGTGGCCTTGGTTTCGCGCCAGCCACCGCCATTGCTGAGGTATGGACAACAACGCGCCCCTGCCCGCCGGCGACGTGCCGGCCCCCCGCAATGACCGCTCGCGCATCCTGCGGGCGTTCAATGTCAGCCTGGCCGCCGTGCTGGTGCTGGTGGCCGTGTTCGCCCTGCAAGGCACGTTCGACTGGCGACCGTGGGCGGTCGCACCGCTGGAAGCCAAGGGCCTGCTCGGCCTGATCGGCGGGCCGATGCTGCATGCCTCGGTCGAGCACATCGCCGCCAACAGCATCGCCATCCTGATTCTTGGCACCCTCGCCGGCAGCGTCTATCCGAAAGCCACCGTGCGCGCCCTGCCCCTGCTGTGGCTGGGTTCGGGCCTCGGTGCGTGGATGCTGGGCAATCCGGGCAGCGTGCATCTGGGCGCCAGTGGCGTGACCCATGGCCTGATGTTCCTGCTGGCCAGCCTGGGCCTGCTGCGCCGCGACCGTGCGGCGATCGCCACCGGCCTGATCGGCATGCTGTTCTACGGCGGCATGCTGATGACCATCCTGCCGCACGCCGACGGCGTGTCCTGGCAGTCGCACATGGGCGGGGCCTTCGCCGGCATCATCGCCGCGCTGCTGTTCCGCAACGCCGATCCGCTGCCGCCGCGCCAGCGCTACAGCTGGGAAGACGAAGAAGACGAGGCCGAGCCGCTGGCCGATGACGAGCTGGAGCCGCCGTCACCGCAGCGCGTGCCGGTGCTGTGGCAGCCGCGCGAGGGCCAGGACTACGTGGTGATCCCGTTCCGCCGCCCGGACGAGCCGCGCGGCTGAGCGATGGTAGTGCCGGCCGCTGGCCGGCAACCTCATGAACCGGTAGTGGCCGACCTTGGTCGGCACTCCTGCCGTGTGCCAACCAAGGTTGGCATCTACCAGAGTCCGTCAGTTCGCCGCATTCGCCGCCGTGCCCATCCCGTCCACCGCCTGCCGGCCGAGCGCAGGATCATCGGTGAAGAAGGCATCGATGCCGGTCGCAAGGTAGGCGCGCATCTCGGCGATCGAGCCTTCCGCGTTGCGCGCAGTGTCGGCACCCTTGCGCAGGTTGCTGGGCTGGAAGTGGTTCTCCGGGCGGAAGGTGTACGGAATCACCATCAGTCCGGCCGCGTGTGCATCACGTACCAGCGATGTCGGCGTGCCCAGCGCGCCCTTGGCATCCAGCGGAATGATCGAGCGCAGCTCGGGGCCGATGCCATCGGCGTAGCCGGCGATGTCCTTCAGGCCGGCCGGGGTCATCATCTGTGCGTAGGTCAGCGTGCCGCCGGCCTTGGCGATGTCGGCCGGCTGGGTATCGCCCTTCCACAGCAGCTGCAGCAGGCGGATGTTGCTGCCCCGGCCGATCTTGCCGTGCAGGTAGCGCAGGTTGGCGGTCTCGAACGACTGGATGGTGACCGGACCGACGTTCGTATACGCGTTGCCACGCAGCGCGGCCAGCAGCTTGTCCTCCATCGGCAGGCCGATGGACTGGAAGTAGGTCGGGTGCTTGATCTCCGGCACCAGGCCGATGCCGCGGTTGGCGCGCCCGGCCTGCTGCACCAGGAAGGCCAGGATCTCGTCCAGGCTGGCGATGCGGAACTGGCCGTCGTAGGCGGTGCTGCGCAGTTCCGGCAGGCGCTCACGTGCGTACAGGGTCTTCAGCTCGGCCAGGGTGAAGTCTTCGGTGAACCAGCCGTCGACCTTCTGCCCGTCGATCACCTTGCTGGTGCGGCGGCTGGCGAACTCCGGATGCGAGGCGACGTCGGTGGTGCCACCGATCTCGTTCTCGTGGCGGGCCACCATCACCCCGTCCTTGGTCATGACCAGGTCCGGTTCGATGTAGTCGGCGCCATCGGCGATGGCCTGCGCATACGAGGCCAGGGTGTGCTCGGGCAGCAGTGCGCTTGCCCCGCGATGGCCGTAGACCGACACCTTGGGTGCGGCCGGGGTGGAGGATTCAGCACTCATGGCCACCGATGGTGCCACGGCCAGCGACAACAGCAACGCACAACCCCACGACTTCACTGCGACTTCCCCAAGCGGTATGTGATGGGCGTCAGTATGAGGCGGCAATGTGACAGGTGGGGGACCTGGGGTCGGATCCCCGAAGGGGCTCCGACCCCTGCCTACTTCCCGATGCAGAAGCTAGAGAAGATCCTTCCCAGCAGGTCATCGGCACTCATCTGCCCGGTGATCTCGCCCAGTGCGTCATGCGCCAGCCGCAGTTCCTCGGCGGCCAGCTCCAGATGTTCATGCGCCAGCTCACCGTCGGCGCGCTGTGCATGCTCCTGCGCACGCTCGATCGCATCCACATGGCGCGTGCGCGCGGAGAATTCGCCGTCCACCTGCTCGCCTGCCCCGGCCGAGGCGATCGAACGCAGGCGCGCGTGCAGATCTTCGAGCCCGGCGCCGGTGGCGGCCGAGACGAACACGCGGTCCGGATCGTCCAGCGCCGGCAGCACATCCAGCAGGTCCGACTTGTTGTGGATGTAGACCTTGTGCGGCACCGCCGCCACGGCATCGCCCAGCACCACTTCACCGGCCGCCGGATCGCGCGCATCCAGCACGATCAGCGCCAGGTCGGTGCGCTCGATTTCCACGTGCGCTCGGCGCATGCCTTCACGTTCGATGGCGTCGCCGCCGTCGCGCAGGCCTGCGGTGTCGACCAGGGTCAGCTCCAGGCCATCCAGACGGATGGTCTCGCGCAGCGTGTCGCGGGTGGTGCCGGCGATGTCGGTGACGATGGCGCGCTCGCTGCCGGCCAGCGCATTGAGCAATGAACTCTTGCCGGCATTCGGCGGGCCGATCAGCACCGCATGCAGGCCATCGCGCAGGCGGCGGCCGCGCTCGGCGTCCCGCCGCAGCAGGACAAGATCGCCGCGTGCCTGCTCCAGCCCACGCCGCACCTGTGCCCCCCCGAGCGTATCCAGTGGTTCGTCGGCAAAGTCGATGGCCGCTTCCACATGGATGCGCAGCAGCACCAGCTGCTCGACCACGGCGTCGATGCGGCGCGAGAACACACCATCCAGCGAACGGCGTGCAGCGCGCGCGGCACGGTTGTCGCCCGCGGCGATCAGGTCGGCGATGGCCTCGGCCTGGGCCAGGTCCAGCTTGCCGTTGAGGAACGCCCGTTCGCTGAACTCACCAGGCCGCGCCTGGCGCGCACCGAGCGCGATGCAGCGCGCGACCAGCTGCTGCAGCAGCACCGGGCTGCCGTGACCCTGCAGTTCCACCACCTCTTCGCCGGTGAAGCTGTTCGGCGCCGGGAACCACAGCACGATGCCATCGTCGATCACCTCATCGTCGGCATCGCGCAGGCGTGCGTAGTGCGCATGACGCGGGCGCAGCGCGGGCGCACCCAGCGCGTTGGCGATGGCCGCAGCGCGCGGGCCGGACAGGCGCAGCAGGCCGACGCCGCCGGCACCGGGTGCGCTGGCGATGGCTACGATGGTGTCAGTGCGAAAGGTATCGTCCATCGCTCAAAGCTTCTCCAGCTGCGCGCGCGCCTGTGCGGCACCGCTGCCCTGCGGCTGCAGCGCCAGGTAGGTGGTATAGGCCTGCTTGGCCTTGGCCTTGTCGCCTGCGTTGAAGTAGGCATCGCCCAGGTTCAGATGGGCGACCGCGCGCGACGGATCGATCTTCAGCGTGTTCTCCAGCCAGCGCGCCGCTTCGGCGTAGCGCTGCTGACGGTAGTAGACGAAGCCGAGGTTGTTCGCCGCCTGGGCGAAATCGGGGCGCAGCTTCAGCGCTTCGGTGAACTGCGCGGCCGCTTCGTCGTACTGCTTCTCGCGGTACAGCTGCAGGCCGCGGTCGTTGGCCTGCTGCGCGCGCTGGCGGTCGGACGCCGGGCCGGCGGTGGGCACCACCAGCTTGGCCTTGCCACCCTGCAGGTCGGCCACGGTCACCGGCGCCTGGCTGCCCTTGGCCTCGCTGGCCGCATCCACCTTGTTGTTCAGCGCGATCGCATCGGCGGTCAGCTGGCGCGTATCGGCGTTGAGGAATTCCTGGCTGTCCGGCACCTGGAACACGAACTCACCGCCCTGCGAGCCGGGCAGGCTGCCGAAGGCCGGGGTCTGGTGCGAGACCGCCGAAACTGCCGGTGCCACGTAGGCGGCCAGCTCGGTACCGGTGATCAGGCCGTCGCCGTTGAGGTCGCCCTTGCCGGCCAGCGCCTGCAGCAGCACCCAGGTGAATACCGAGTGGCCGTTGGGGCCGGCATCGGCCACCTGCTGGTCGGCACCACCGGCGGTCAGCATCTGCCGCGCGCTGCGACGCGCGTTCTCGCGCAGGAACGACGACGACGAGGGGCCACCACGGGTCAGGCCCAGGCCGCTGTAGCAGGCATCCATCACGAACATCACATGCTTGGCCTGCATGCTCTCGGCGATGTTCTGGATGTCGGTCATCGCGATGGCGTCGGTAGCGAATTCCTTCGGGTCCGAATCGACCGGAATGATGTAGCCGAGGTCGCGCCCGGAGGCGAGCTGGCGGGTCGCGCCATGGCCGGCGAAGAACACGAACACGCGGTCGTTCTTGCCGGTGCGGTCGTCGGCCAGGCGGTCGTGGAAGGCGGCCAGGATGTTGTTGCGGGTCGCCTGCTCGTTCTTCAGCACGATCACCTGCGAGGACGGGAAGCCGAACTGCCCGGTCAGGGTATCGGCCACCGCCTGTGCGTCATGGCTGGCGTATTCCAGCTTCGGCCACTTGGCATAGTTGTCGATGCCGACCACGATCGCCCAGGACTTCTCGTAGCCGGTGGTGACCGTGGCGGCACCGGCATCACCCTTGCGCGCACGGGCAACGGTGAAGTCGCGGCCGTTCCAGCCGGCGAACTGGTAACCATCGGCGATCAGCCGGTCGAGGATCTGCGGCAGCGCCTTCACCGCACGATCGTGGATGTCGTGGAACAGGATGATGCCGCGCTGTTCCTTGTTCACCTGGTCGAGTACGCGTTGCACGATCGACTCCGGCACCGGGTCGGCCCAGTCCATCGAGTCGATGTTCCACATGATCGACTTCAGCCCGGCCTCGTTGAGCAGTTGCAGGCCCTCGGCATTGCGCGCGCCGTACGGGAAGCGGAACAGGGGCGCGCGCTTGCTGTCGACATCCTTCAGCAGCGTGTCGGTGTCGAGCACCTGCTGGCGCAGCGCGTCACCGGTGGTGCGCGACAGCTGGGCGTGGGTCAGGCTGTGGTTGCCGACCGCATAGCCCTCTTCCATCAGGTTGCGGCTGATCTTCGCCATCGGGCCGAGGCTGACCTTTCCGTCGGCCTCGACCTTGCCCAGGTTGCGGCCCACCTCGAAGAACACGCCCGGCACGTCGTAGCGCTTGAGGATGGCCACCACTTCATCGGTATAGGCCTTGTGCGGGCCATCGTCGAAGGTCAGCACCACGGTCTTGGCCGGCAGGTCGCGGCCGAAGATCTCGCGGTCGCTGTCCTTCATCGACATCGGGTACGGCTCGATCACGCCATAGTCGCGCAGGATCGCTTCGCGGCTGTAGTCCTTGTGCAGGTGGGCGATGTAGTCGTCCCACTTCTCGCGCTTCAGTTCGATGGCGCGGGTGCGCTCGAAGCGGCTGAAGATGCGGGTCAGTTCCTGGTTGTAGTTGCGCTCGATCTCATCGAGCGCCTCCAGGTCCTCACCGATGCGCTGGTGCAGTTTCACCGCCGGCAGCGACGAATCAGTGCCGACCCGCTCATGCAGATCACGCAGCACTTCGCGGAAGGCCAGGCGATCGGCATCGAACAGTTCCGGCGCAGATTCGATGTAGTCCAGCACGGTGCCGAGGGTGGCGAAGCGCTGCGGACTGGAACCGCGCAGCAGGGTGTCGAACTGCGCGGCGATCGCCGTGCGCTGTTCCAGGCCATCGTGGAACAGCTGCTGGCCGACGCGCGTGGAGGTGCCGCGGTCGGCGGCCGACTGCTGTTCCTCGTCGGCCAGCAGCACGATGATCCGGCGGTAGCCGTCGAGCTGCTTCTGCAGCGCCGCCAGCAGCGGTGCAGCGGCCGGATCGGCGGCCGCCGCGGCCTGCGCGCTCGGCTGGGTGACGGTGGTCGTCGGTGCCTTCGCGTCCTTGTCGCCACAGCCGGCAACGACCAGGGTCAACAACAACGAGGGCAGGAACAGGCGGAACGACGACGCACGCGGCATGGCGGACTCGATGGATGCAGGAACAGTGTGCCGGCGATTCTAACGCCGCATGCGAAAAGCCCGCCTTGCGGCGGGCTTCTGCGGGGGCCAGCCGGCCAGCAGCCGGCTCTACCGATTACTTCTTCTTGACCGGGGCCGGCGCGGTGGTGGCCGGGACCGGCTCGCCGCCATGGCGCTTGGTCATCCACCACTGCTGCAGCAGGCCCAGGCCGCCGTTGACCACCCAGTACAGCACCAGGCCGGACGGCATGAAGGCCATCATGACGCCGAACACCAGCGGCATGAACTGCATCATCTTCTGCTGCATCGGGTCCATGCCCGGTGCCGGGGTCAGCTTCTGGGTGAACCACATCACCGCCACGTTGATCACCGGCAGGATGAAGTACGGGTCGCGTGCGGTCAGGTCCTGGATCCAGCCGAACCAGGGCGCCTGGCGCAGTTCGACCGATTCCACCAGCACCCAGTACAGAGCGAAGAAGATCGGCATCTGGATGAGGATCGGCAGGCAGCCGCCCATCGGATTGATCTTTTCCTTCTTGTACAGCTCCATCATCGCGGTCTGGAACTTCTGGCGGTCGTCGCCATAGCGTTCCTTCAGCTGCGCGATGCGCGGCTGGAAGCGGCGCATCTTGGCACCGCTCTTGTACTGGGTCGCCGACAGCGGGTACAGCACCAGCTTCAGCAGCACCACCAGGCCGACGATCGCCCAGCCCCAGTTGCCGACCAGCTTGTGCACCTGGTTCAGCACCCAGAACAGGCCCTGGCCGATCACCGCCATCATCGAGAAGCGGCTGTAGTCGACCACCCGGTCCAGGCCCGGCACGTCTTCCTTGGCAATCAGGTTCACCAGCTTCGGGCCGACCCACAGGCGGGCCTCGGTGCTGGTGGACTGGCCCGGGGCCACGGTGAAGGCCGGGCCACGCGCTTCGATCAGGTCACGACCGGCCACCTGCGACAGCACGTAGTGTGCGGTCTGGTCCTTCTGCGGGATCCAGGCGGTGAAGAAGTGGTGCTGCAGCATCGCCAGCCAGCCGCCGGTGATGTTCTGGTTCAGCGTGCCATCGTCCAGGTAGTCCTTGAACGCACGACGCTGGTACTTCTTGTCGTTGTCGTACCAGGTGGCGCCGTTGAAGCTGAACGAATCCGGGTTGGTCATGCTCCGCGACAGGATGGTCGGGGTGCGGTCCAGGGTGCGGTAGACATAGCCGTTCCACGGTGCGGCACCGGCGTTGCTGACTTCGTCCTTGAAACGCACGGCGTACTCGTTGCGCGAGACGGTCAGGGTGCGCTTGATGGTCACGCCGTTGTCGGCGGTCCACACGAACGGGATCTGCAGTTCGTTCTGGCCCTTGGCCAGCACGAAGTCGCGGGTGTCACCGACCAGCTTGAAGCCGTCAGCGCCGGGAACCGGGGTGTTCTTGTCTTCGCTGGCCCAGCCACTGATCGCGCTGTACGGATGCGCGGGGTCTTCGGTCAGCAGGCGTACCGGCGGGCTGCCTTCGTCCTTGGTCTGCGGGAACTGCAGCAGCTCGGCATCGAGCACGCGGCCGCCGTCCAGTACCAGGCGCAGCACGTCGGTGGTGACGGTCACGCGCTGGCTGGCCGGGGTGGCGCTGGCCTGGGCCTGCACAGCGGCCTGGCCCGGGGCACCCGGGACCTGCGCGCTGGGGATGCTGCCCGGGGTCGCGCCCGGAACACTCTGTGCAGCAGCCGGGGCCGACGTGGTCGTCGGTGCCGGGGTCGGAGCAGCCTTTTCACGGCTCCACTCCATCCACAGCAGCACGGCCACCATCAGCCAGGCAAAAATGAGGAATACGCGGGTCTGGTTCATCAGCGGACAGGCTCGGCGGGGCCGGGACGCGATGCCGGCTCGGTCAAAGAAGGAGTTGCGATGCCATCAGGCGGCGGCATTGTGCCGTCCACGCCCGGCGCGGGCAATGCACGCAGGCGACGCAGCAGGCGCAGGAAGGCCTGGCGGATCTCGTCGTTGCTGGCGGAACGCGCAGCACTACGAGCCACGACGACGAAGTCGCCTGGCTGGATGTCGGTACGTGTCTGACGCAGGATGTCGCGCAGGACGCGCTTGATCCGGTTACGCCCAACGGCGTTCGGATCAACCTTGCGGGAAACCGCCAGACCCAGCCTGGCCGGCCGGTCAGCCGGCAGCCAGTGCAGGGTCATCAGCGGATCGGACACACGGCGGGCGCCGTTGAAGACCGTTGAATATTCGGCACGCGTGCGAACCCGCGCAGAGCGAGGGAATCGCTTGCGCGGGTCTGCAGTATTCACTGTCGAAGGGATTGCGTCTGCCGCGAGGTGCGGCATGGCAATCAGGCGCTCAGGACTTTGCGGCCCTTGGCGCGGCGACGCGACAGGATCTTGCGGCCGTCAGCGGTCTTCATACGGGCACGGAAGCCGTGGTCGCGCTTACGCTTGAGGTTGCTGGGCTGGTAGGTGCGCTTCGTGGCCATTGGGGGCCTCTCGTATGAATGGGACGGAAAGAACCGGAAATTCTAGAGAGGTACCCTACCCCGCGTCAACCCCTGGCAGCTACGCGAATTCACTGGGCTGTGCAATAGCTGTGGATGTTTTTGTGAATAAGTAGGGGACAAGCATTCCGAAGGCGGGCGCTCGGTGGTAGTCTGAGCCATCCATTTCCCCCCTTTCCGGCCTGTGTTTGGGCGCCTTGTCGCGTCCATGCCCCGGCCACCGGACGATTATTGCTGATGGATGCCTGGTCCCGTAGTCTCGAGCGCCTCGAAGCGGAGTTCCCGCCGGAAGACGTTCATACCTGGTTGAAGCCGCTGCAGGCCGATCTGCGCGTGGACAGCCTGGTGCTGTATGCACCGAATGCCTTCATCGTCGACCAGGTCCGCGAGCTGTACCTGGCCCGGATCCGCGAACTGCTGGCTCATTTCGCCGGTTTCAGCGACGTTTTTCTTGAAATCGGCTCGCGCCCGCGTCCCGTGGAGGCGCAGAACGCGCCGGTTTCCACGCCCTCGGCGCATGTGTCCAGCGAACCGCAGGTGCCCTTCGCCGGCAACCTGGACAATCACTACACGTTCGCCAACTTCGTCGAAGGCCGCAGCAACCAGCTGGGCCTGGCCGCCGCCTTCCAGGCAGCGCAGAAGCCGGGCGACCGGGCGCACAACCCGCTGCTGCTGTACGGAGGCACCGGCCTGGGCAAGACCCACCTGATGTTCGCCGCCGGCAACGCGATGCGCCAGGCCAATCCGGGGGCGAAGGTGCTGTACCTGCGTTCGGAGCAGTTCTTCAGCGCGATGATCCGGGCCCTGCAGGAAAAGACCATGGATCAGTTCAAGCGCCAGTTCCAGCAGGTGGACGCGCTGCTGATCGATGACATCCAGTTCTTCGCCGGCAAGGACCGCACCCAGGAAGAGTTCTTCCACACGTTCAACGCGTTGTTCGATGGCAAGCAGCAGATCATCCTGACCTGCGACCGCTATCCGCGCGAAGTCGAGGGCCTGGAAGCGCGCCTGAAGTCGCGGCTTGCCTGGGGCCTGTCGGTCGCGATCGAACCGCCGGACTTCGAGACCCGCGCCGCGATCGTGCTGGCCAAGGCACGCGAACGCGGTGCCGAGATTCCCGATGATGTTGCGTTCCTGATCGCCAAGAAGATGCGCTCCAACGTGCGCGACCTCGAAGGTGCGCTCAATACCCTGACCGCCCGCGCCAATTTCACCGGCCGCGCGATCACTACCGAATTCGCCCAGGAAACCCTGCGCGACCTGCTGCGCGCCCAGCAGCAGGCGATCAGCATTCCCAACATCCAGAAAACCGTTGCCGACTACTACGGCCTGCAGATCAAGGATCTGCTGTCGAAGCGTCGGACCCGCTCGCTGGCCCGCCCCCGCCAGGTCGCCATGGCCCTGACCAAGGAACTGACCGAGCACAGCCTGCCCGAGATCGGCGACGCCTTTGCCGGTCGCGATCACACCACGGTGCTGCATGCCTGCCGCCAAATCCGGACCCTGATGGAAACCGACGGCAAGCTCCGCGAGGACTGGGACAAGCTGATCCGGAAGCTGAGCGAATGATGCACGGATGCCGATGAGGCGTCATCGCACAAAACGGTGCAGAATCCGGTAGCAAGCGCGGGACACGTTGTGGATAAAAATGGCGCTTGAAATCGCGCGAGATTTATCCACAGCTTTCCCCACCCCCTGGGGGTCGGTAATACAGAGGGTTTCGAGGTCTGAAATTCTTTTATTTACAAAGACTTAGCGTTGTTTTCCAGCGATTCTGTCTCTACCAGCACCACCAAGCTTTTGATTTATTCCACATTTTTTAAAGCATAGGGGCACGGAACCACATGCGTTTCACACTGCAGCGCGAAGCCTTTCTCAAGCCGTTGGCACAGGTCGTCAACGTGGTCGAACGCCGCCAGACCCTTCCGGTTCTGGCCAATTTCCTGGTCCAGGTGCAGAACGGCCAGCTGTCGCTGACCGGTACCGACCTGGAAGTGGAGATGGTGTCGCGGATCGCGGTTGAAGATGCCCAGGACGGCGAAACCACCATCCCCGCCCGCAAGCTGTTCGAGATCATCCGCGCGCTGCCCGACGGCAGCCGGATCACCGTCTCGCAGACCGGTGACAAGATCACCGTGCAGGCCGGCCGCAGCCGCTTCACCCTGGCCACCCTGCCCTCCAACGACTTCCCGTCGGTTGACGAAGTGGAAGCCACCGAGCGTGTGGCCATCGGCGAAGCGACCCTGAAGGAACTGATCGAGCGCACTGCGTTCGCGATGGCCCAGCAGGACGTGCGCTACTACCTCAACGGCCTGCTGTTCGATCTGCGCGGCGATGCCCTGCGTACCGTCGCCACCGACGGCCACCGCCTGGCGCTGTGTGAAACCGATCTGGCCAAGCCCAGCGGTTCCAAGCGCCAGATCATCGTGCCGCGCAAGGGCGTAACCGAACTGCAGCGCCTGCTGGAAAGCGGCGATCGCGAGATCGAGCTGGAAGTCGGCCGCAGCCACGTCCGGGTCAAGCGCGACGATGTCACCTTCACCTCGAAGCTGATCGACGGCCGTTTCCCGGACTACGAAGCGGTGATTCCGATCGGCGCCGACCGCGAAGTGAAGGTTGATCGCGAAGCGCTGCGTGCCTCGCTGCAGCGTGCCGCGATCCTGTCCAACGAGAAGTACCGCGGCATCCGCGTGGAAGTCTCGCCGGGCAACCTGAAGATCAGCGCGCACAACCCGGAGCAGGAAGAAGCCCAGGAAGAGATCGAAGCCGACACCACGGTCAGCGATCTGGCCATCGGCTTCAACGTGAACTACCTGCTGGATGCCCTTTCCGCCCTGCGCGATGAGGAAGTCATCATCCAGCTGCGCGACTCCAACTCCTCGGCGCTGGTGCGTGAATCGAGCAGCGAGAAGTCGCGACATGTGGTGATGCCGCTGCGTCTCTGACCGCAGCGTTGTTCCACGTGGAACCGAAGGACGCCCGGGATCTTCCCGGGCGTTTTTTTTAGGTTCCACGTGGAGCATTGAAGGCGAACCATTGAGCTGGATCCTGTCCAGCCGGAAGTTCCCCGTCGGTGGATGCTTGATGGCTCCCACTGATCCTTCCGCGACGGTTGCACTGGAGACGCTGGATAGCGGGCCATGTGTGCATGGATCACGCCGAATCGCTTTGAGCTGCAGCCGCAGGATGCTTAGATCGAGCTTCCATCTCCTGCGACCCCATCAGCCAGCGGTTGGAACGCGACTCTGAAAGTTCGCAGCCCTTCTGGAAACGCCACTGTCCACAGCCCTGGTTCTGGGCAGATCGGGGCAAGGCTAGCTTCTAAATCTGGGTATAAATCTAAAGCATGGTGGTGATGGTAGGGCCAGATTTCGTGGAAAAATGCATTATCTAACTGATTTAAAAGAAATTTATGCATCTGAAACCCCCTGTATAGAGGCACCCCAGGCTGGGGGGGAACCTGTGGATAGTTTTAAGGGCAAGGTAAAAGGCCTTTTTTATCCACAGATTGCCCATACCTTGTGTATAAGTCATACATGGCCGCTGTGGACAGCGTGAAACGAATTTCTTGAAATCTGTGGAACCGTCCAAGAGAGGGCGTCGTAGATTTCAAGAAATCTGCGGGTCATGCAGAGCGACTGCCGAAGTGGTGTTGTGCACGTGGGGCGCGATGAGCCGTGAAATCGTTGAATTCTGAGGGTCTACACCCTGCCACCCACTGCAGATTTGAAGATTTCGAGGACAGTTCAGGGCTGTGATAGCGCCCCGCGTTGAGGCGGCGCCACGTGGAACACGCGATCCGGATCCGGCCATGTTCAGCCCATCAGCTCGGCAGCCGCTTCGGGCCGTGTCGGCTTGACCGATGCAGTAAGCTGATGGATTCCCTGTCCCTCTACCGCCCCGTGCGGATGGTCCTTCGCGCCCCATGCTTATCCGCCGCCTCGCCCTGCACCAACTGCGTCGCTTCAGTGCGGTGGATCTGTCGCCCCAGCCAGGATTGAACCTGCTGACCGGCGACAACGGTGCCGGCAAGACCAGCGTGCTCGAGGCCCTGCATCTGATGGCTTATGGGCGCAGCTTCCGAGGTCGTGTCCGCGATGGATTGGTGCGCCAGGGCCAGGAAGCGCTGGAGATCTTCGTGGAATGGGACGAACAACGTGCCAATCACCCGCCGCACCGCCGAAAGGCCGGCCTGCGCCACAGCGGGCAGGACTGGAAGGGACGTTTGGACGGTGAAGACGTGGCGCAGCTTGGCAATCTGTGCGCAGCGCTTGCGGTCGTCACGTTTGAGCCAGGCAGCCATGCGTTGGTCAGCGGTGGTGGTGAACCCCGCCGCCGCTTCCTCGATTGGGGCTTGTTCCACGTGGAACCTGATTTCCTGTCCCTGTGGCGTCGGTACTCGCGGGCACTGAAACAGCGCAATGCCCTGCTCAAGCAGGGTGGCCCGTCGCGGATGCTGGATACCTGGGATCACGAACTCGCCGAAGCCGGCGAACCCCTGACCAGCCGCCGCCAGCACTACCTGGAGCGTCTGCAGCAGCGCGCCGTGGCTCTGGCTTCCAGCCTGGCCCCGCAACTCGGCATCCAGGCCCTGGAACTCAGCCCGGGCTGGCGTCGGCACGAGCTCCCTCTGGCCGATGCCCTGCTTCTGGCCCGGGAACGTGACCGCCAGGCCGGGTACACCTCGGTCGGCCCGCACCGCGCAGACTGGAGCGTGGATTTCCACAGCATTCCTGGTCGCGATGCGCTGTCCCGCGGCCAGGCCAAGCTGACGGCATTGGCCTGCCTGCTGGCGCAGGCTGAGGACTATGCCGAGCAGCGCGGCGAATGGCCGGTGATCGCGCTGGACGATCTGGCCTCGGAGCTGGATCGCACCCACCAGGCGCGGGTTCTGGAGCGCCTGCTCAATGGACCGGCACAGATCTTCATCACCGCCACCGAAACGCCGGCGGCGCTGGAAGAACTGACCCACATCGCCCGGTTCCACGTGGAACATGCACAGATCGTGGCTGTGCCATAGTGGGCACACCAGGGCCGCTCGACCCCGGCTGGTATAATTCGGGTTGGAATCCTTTCATTCTCGGCGCATCGCTCCAAGCGGTGGCCGACCTGCGGAGCCTACGGCAAGCGCAATGAGCGACGAACAGAACACCCCGGCAAACAACGGCAATTACGACGCCAACAGCATTACCGCCCTGGAAGGCCTGGAGGCTGTCCGCAAGCGTCCCGGCATGTACATCGGCGACGTGCATGACGGCACCGGTCTGCACCACATGGTGTTCGAGGTCGTCGACAACTCGATCGACGAAGCGCTGGCCGGCCACGCCGACCACGTTGCAGTGACGATCCACGCCGACGGCTCGGTCTCGGTATCCGACAACGGCCGCGGTATCCCGACCGGCAAGCACGAGCAGATGAGCGCCAAGCTCGGTCGCGAAGTGTCCGCCGCCGAAGTGGTCATGACCGTCCTGCACGCAGGCGGCAAGTTCGACGACAACAGCTACAAGGTTTCCGGCGGCCTGCACGGCGTCGGCGTCAGCGTGGTCAACGCGCTGTCGCAGAAGCTGCTGGTGGACGTGTTCCAGAACGGCTCCCACTACCAGCAGGAATTCAGCAACGGCGCAGCCGTGACCGCACTGGCCAAGCTGGAAGCCACTACCAAGCGTGGCACCACCGTGCGCTTCTGGCCGTCGACCGTCGCCTTCCACGACAACGTGGAATTCCACTACGACATCCTGGCCCGCCGCCTGCGCGAGCTGTCGTTCCTGAACTCCGGCGTCAAGATCGTCCTGGCCGACGAGCGCGGCGATGGCCGTCGCGATGACTTCCACTACGAAGGCGGCATCCGCAGCTTCGTGGAGCATCTGGCCCAGCTGAAGACTCCGCTGCACCCGAACGTCATCTCGGTCACCGGCGAGCACAACGGCATCGTCGTGGATGTGGCGCTGCAGTGGACCGACTCCTACCAGGAGACGATGTACTGCTTCACCAACAACATTCCGCAGAAGGACGGCGGTACCCACCTCGCCGGCTTCCGCGGTGCGCTGACCCGTGTGCTCAACAACTACATCGAGCAGAACGGCATCGCCAAGCAGGCCAAGATCAACCTGACCGGCGATGACATGCGCGAAGGCATGATCGCGGTGCTGTCGGTAAAGGTGCCGGACCCGAGCTTCTCCAGCCAGACCAAGGAAAAGCTGGTCAGCTCCGACGTGCGCCCGGCGGTGGAAAACGCCTTCGGCGCGCGCCTGGAAGAGTTCCTGCAGGAAAACCCGAACGAAGCCAAGGCGATCGCCGGCAAGATCGTCGACGCCGCGCGTGCACGTGAAGCGGCGCGCAAGGCCCGCGACCTGACCCGCCGCAAGGGCGCGCTGGATATCGCCGGCCTGCCGGGCAAGCTGGCCGACTGCCAGGAAAAGGATCCGGCGCTGTCCGAACTGTTTATCGTCGAGGGTGACTCGGCAGGTGGCTCGGCCAAGCAGGGCCGCAACCGCAAGAACCAGGCGGTGCTGCCGCTGCGCGGCAAGATCCTCAACGTGGAACGCGCACGCTTCGACCGCATGCTGTCCTCCGACCAGGTCGGTACGCTGATCACCGCCCTGGGTACCGGCATCGGCCGTGACGAGTACAACCCGGACAAGCTGCGTTACCACAAGATCATCATCATGACCGACGCCGACGTCGACGGCGCCCACATCCGCACCCTGCTGCTGACGTTCTTCTACCGTCAGATGCCGGAGCTGATCGAGCGCGGTTACGTCTACATCGGCCTGCCGCCGCTGTACAAGATCAAGCAGGGCAAGCAGGAGCTGTACCTGAAGGACGACCCGGCGCTGGACAGTTACCTGGCCAGCAGTGCGGTGGAAAACGCCGCGCTGGTGCCGGCCACCGGCGAACCGGGCATCGAAGGCCTGGCGCTTGAAAAGCTGCTGCTGGCCTATGCCGCCGCGCTCGATTCCATCGAACGCAACGCCCACCGCTATGACCGCAACCTGCTCGAAGCGCTGGTCGATTTCGTGCCGATGGACATGGACAGCCTGCGCAATGCCGGCGAAGGCGAAGGCCTGGATGCGCTGGCCAAGCGCCTCAACCAGGGCAGCCTGGGCAGCCCGCGTTTCAGCCTGGAACTGCAGGACGCCAACGAGGAGCGCCCCGCCGCCGTGCTGGTGACCCGTCGCCACATGGGCGAGCAGCACATCCAGGTGCTGCCGATGTCGGCGTTCGAAAGCGGCGAGCTGCGCGCGATCCATCAGGCCTCCAAGCTGCTGCACGGCCTGGTGCGCGAAGGAGCGACGATTTCCCGCGGCGCCAAGTCGATCGAAGTCGACAGCTTCGCCAAGGCGCAGAACTGGCTGCTCGAGGAGGCCAAGCGCGGCCGTCAGATCCAGCGATTCAAGGGTCTGGGTGAAATGAATCCGGAGCAGTTGTGGGATACCACGGTGAACCCGGAAACCCGTCGCCTGCTGCAGGTGCGTATCGAAGACGCGGTCGCCGCCGACCAGATTTTCAGCACCCTGATGGGCGATGTGGTCGAACCGCGTCGCGACTTCATCGAAGACAATGCGCTGAAGGTCGCCAACCTGGATATCTGACACAATCGGGACCTGGCCGGTGCGCGGGGAGCTGCACCGGCCTTCGTCCCTTGAACGCAGGTACCTGATGTCCGCATCCGCCCCGGTCTCCGCCGCCCCGCCTCCGGTTCCGCCGGCGTCTACCCCGCCGCGCGCCGTGGCACCGTTGGCAGGTTTCTTCATCGACCTGGGCATCGCCGCCGTCACGCTGGTCGGCCTGAGCATGGTCACTGGCCTGTTCTGGGGCTTCTACCGTGCGATCGTGGTCAGCCGCGCGAACGCCGCGGCCAATGGCGGCGCACTGACACCCGATGCCGTCGGCACGGCAGTGGGCCAGCCCGGTGCCCTGGCGCAGATCCTGATGGCCCTGATCGCCACCGGTGGCGCCGCACTGCTGCTGTACTTCTGGCGCCGCCCGGCGAACGCCGGCGAACGCCTGGCCTCGCGACAGGCGCTGCAGCGGCCTTCCACCTGGGGCTGGACCCTGCTGGTGGCCACGCTGATCGTCCTTGGCAGCAACGGCATCGCCTTCCTTTCCAAGCAGTTCGGCATCGAGCCGGTGCCCACCAACGTGGAACTGATGCAGAGCGCGATCGCGCGCTTCCCGTTGTTCCTGGTGTTGTTTGCGGTCGTCCTCGCCCCCGCCTACGAAGAGCTGCTGTTCCGCCGTGTCCTGTTCGGGCGCCTGTGGCAGGCCGGTCGCCCCTGGCTGGGCCTCATCCTCAGCAGCCTGGCGTTCGCCCTGGTCCATGAAGTGCCCGGTGTCAGCAAGAACTCATTGCTGGGCATGGCGCAGCTGTGGCTGGTGTACGGCGGCATGGGCGCCGCCTTCTGCTGGCTGTACCGGCGCACCGGCACGCTGTGGGCAGCGATCACCGCGCACGCACTGAACAACGCTGTCGCCCTTGCCGCGATGGTGTTCCTGGGGTCAACGTAAGGCCGTGCCCGCTTGACGAAAGATTAAGCAGGTAGGCTACACACTGCGCACATGAACACGGGGGCGGACCCATGAAACAACTGCTGCTGGCTCTAGTCATCACCACCGTGGTCAGTGCCTGTGCGACCACCACCTCGCCAACCGGAAGACGGCAGATGGTCGGCGGCGTGTCGCAGGCACAGCTGGACCAGCTGGGTGCGCAGGCGTTCGCGGAGACCAAGCAGAAAGAGAAGATCAGCACTGATGGCCGCCAGAACGGCTATGTGCAGTGCGTGGTCAATGCCCTGGTCGCGCAGTTGCCGCCTCAGTACCGTGGCGTACGGTGGGAGACGGCCGTGTTCGTCGACAAGGAACCGAACGCCTTTGCCCTGCCTGGCGGCAAAGTGGGCGTGAACACCGGCATCTTCACCGTCGCCAAGAACCAGGACCAGCTGGCTGCCGTGATCGGCCATGAGATCGGCCATGTCATCGCGCGTCACCACGAAGAACGCATCACCCGCCAGATGGGCGCGCAGACCGGCCTGGCCGTGCTGGGCGCGCTGGCTGGTGCCGCCTATGGCGATGGCGCCGCCAGTACGGTCAACCAGCTGGGCGGGATGGGCGCGCAGACGGCCTTCCTGTTGCCGGGCTCGCGGACCCAGGAAAGCGAGGCAGACGTGATTGGCCAGCGGCTGATGGCGCAGGCCGGATTCAACCCGGCCCAGGCCGTGGACCTGTGGCAGAACATGATGGCCGCCAGCGGCGGTCGCAGCCCGCAATGGCTGTCCACCCACCCCGATCCGGCCAACCGGATCCAGGAGCTGCGACGTGATGCACCGGGCCTGACGCCGGTCTATCAGCAGGCGCAGGCGGCCGGGCTGCGGCCAAAGTGCGGATGAGTGCGCAGTTCTATGCTGTATTGCAGCACATAAAACGATTTCTCACGCCATCTGTTTCTGATACGTTTGGCGGCTCAGATTTTTCTGACAGTCCGACTTTGCCGCTATCCGGCGGTTCGATCGAGGTGAACGATGATTTTCCGTAACCACAAAGCTGTGCTTTCCGTCCTCGTCGCGACCGCCCTGACCGGCGCCGTGGTCACCGATGCCTTTGCGCAGTCCTCGCGTTCCTCCGACCGTGGCAGCCGCGGCGGCAGCAGCAAGCAGGCCAAGGCCGAACCGCTGTACCCGAACGCGACCCGCCAGGAGCCGACCGCCAAGGCCTCGGCCAAGATGGGCAGCAAGCTGCAGAAAATGATCGACAGCTACAACAAGGAAAAGTTCCCGGAGACGCGCGAACAGGCTGACGCGATCCTGGCCGACAGCGCTTCCAACGAGTACGACAAGTCGCTGGCCGCGCAGCTGGCCTCGCAGGCCGCGTACCAGACCGACGACGTGCCGGGCGCCATCGCGTATCTGAAGCAGGTGATCCAGTTCAACGGCCTGGACAACAACGGGCACTTCCAGTCGATGCTGATGCTGGGCCAGCTGCAGCTGCAGGAAGACAAGACCGCCGAAGGCCTGGCCACCCTGGACAAGTACTTCGCCGAGAGCAAGTCGACCAAGCCGGAAGAGCTGATCGCCAAGGGCCAGGCGCTGTACCAGCTGGAGCGCTACCAGGAAGCGATCCCGGTGCTGAAGCAGGCCATCGCCGGCGCCGCCGAGCCGAAGGACAACTGGAACCAGCTGCTGATGGCGGCCCTGTCCGAAGCCGGCCAGACCGGCGAGGCCGTGCAGGCCGCGGAAGCGCTGGCGGCCAAGAACCCGACGGACAAGAAGGCCCAGCTGAATCTGGCCAACATGTACATGCAGGCTGACCAGATGCCGAAGGCCGCCGCGGTGATGGACAAGCTGCGCAGCAGCGGCCAGCTCACCGAAGAGCGCGAGTACAAGCAGCTGTACTCGATCTATGCCAACACCGAGAACAAGGAAAAGGACGTCATCGCGGTCATCAACGAAGGGTTGCAGAAGGGCATCCTGAAGCCGGATTACCAGGTCTACCTGGCGCTGGCCCAGTCCTACTACTACTCCGACCAGGTGCCGCAGGCGATCGATGCGTGGCAGAAGGCCGCCCCGCTCTCCAAGGACGGTGAGACCTACCTGAACCTGGCACGCGTCCTGCATGCCGAAGGTCGCGTCCCCGAGGCCAAGCAGGCCGCCCAGCAGGCGCTGGCGAAGGGCGTGAAGAACCAGGCTGATGCCAAAAAAATCATCAACCTGAAGTAAGTAGGAATAACGCCTGAATGCCTGCTCAGTTGATGCGCAGGCGCTCAGGATTGGTATAAGCTTGGAGGTTCCTGCGGTGTCATGCACCGCTGATCAGGGATCCCGCCCCCGGGATTCCGGCCCCACTATTGAGCTCTTGGCGCATGACGGAACAACTAGTCGTTCACCGGTACGAACAACCCGATGACAAGGGGCTGAGCTGGCCTCGCATCGTCGGCATCGCGTTTGTAATCGCCCTGCATCTGGCCGCCTTCATGATGCTCCTGATCCCCGCTGTGGCCCCCAAGGCCGTGGCTGAGAAGGAGCGTAACGTCATGGTGACCATCGTCGACGCACCGCCGCCGCCGCCCCCGCCGCCGCCGCCGCCGCCGCCGACCGATACTCCGCCGCCGCCGGTGAAGAATCTGTCGCCGCCGAAGCCGTCGCCGGTCCCGCCGCCGCCGCAGGCGCCGGTCGTGGACGTGCCGGAACCGCGTCCGAACGACATCGTCACCCCGCCGTCGCCGCCGTCGCCGCCGGCTCCGCCGACCTCGATCGAGGCCAGCGTGGACATCTCGTCAAAGGCCATGAATCCGCCGCGCTACCCGCCGGCAGCCTTCCGCGCTGGTATCCAGGGCGAAGTGATCCTGATCATTGATGTCGATGCCAGCGGCAACGTCACCAATGTCACGGTGGAAAAGTCCAGCCGTAACCGCGACCTGGACCGTGCTGCGATGGAAGCGGCTCGCAAGTGGCGCTTCAACGCCGCTGAATCTGGCGGTAAGAAGGCGGCAGGTCGCGTTCGCGTCCCGGTCAACTTTGCGCTGAACTGATGCGCCCGGGTGGCCGCCTGGCCACCCCCGCTCCCAGTTCGATTGTTTAGCTTAGCTACACCCTTTATCACCACACACAACAAAGGTAAGCGTCATGCTGCAGGAAATTTTCATCGCCGCTGCTGCCGGGGGCAATCCGTCCAACGCCCTGTCGCAGATGGGCTTCGAGCACCTGATCCACGAAATGACCACCAAGCCGGGTGATTTCGCGGTTTCCTGGGTCGTGCTGCTGACCCTGATCGCCATGTCGGCCATGTCCTGGTACTGGACCGTCATCAACATCTTCCGTGCCACCCGCCTGAAGAGCGCCGCTGATCGCGTCGTCAGCCTGTTCTGGGACACCCCGAACGCGCAGGACGCCATCCGTGCGATGGAAGAACAGCCGGCTTCGGAGCCGTTCTCGAAGATCGCCCTGGACGCTGCCCAGGCAGCTGCCCACCACCAGCGCGCTGAAGGCGGTGCTACCGGCGGCGTCGGTGAGAACCTGAGCCGTTCGGAGTTCGTCGACCGCGCTCTGCGTCAGGCCGTCACCCGCGAAAGCAACAAGCTGCAGTCGGGCATGACCCTGCTGGCCACCGTCGGCGCAACCGCTCCGTTCGTCGGTCTGCTGGGTACCGTGTGGGGCATCTACGGCGCGCTGATCAAGATCGGTGCCACCGGCTCCGCTTCGATCGACGCCGTTGCCGGCCCGGTGGGTGAAGCGCTGATCATGACCGCGATCGGTCTGTTCGTCGCAATCCCGGCCGTGTTCGCCTTCAACTTCTTCAGCAAGATCAACAGCGCGACCATCAGCAAGTTCGACACCTTCGCGCACGACCTGCACGACTTCTTCGCCACCGGTTCGCGCGTCCGCTAATTGCGGCGCGCGTCACCCAGCGACGAAGTAAGTAGTCACCAAGATCTAGACGGAGCCCGTTATGGCTTTCAGTAGTGGTAACAGCGGCGGCCCCATGGCCGACATCAACGTTACGCCCCTCGTGGACGTGATGCTGGTGCTGCTGATCATCTTCATCATCACGGCGCCCCTGATGTCCCACAAGGTCAAGGTGGATCTGCCGGAAGCCAACCTGATCCAGAAGCCGGAAGATGCTGAAAAGCGTCCGAACCCGATCACGCTGGCAGTCAAGGAAGACGGCTCGATCTACTGGAACGACGAAGAAATCAACAAGCAGACTCTCGAGTCCCGCTTGGCGACCGCCGCCCAGCAGACCCCGCAGCCGCCGCTGAACCTGCGTGGTGACCGCACCACCAAGATGCGCGTCATCAACGACCTGACCAAGGTCGCGCAGGAGCAGGGCATGCTGGACGTCGGCTTCGTCGCGACCAAAGAAAAGGGGCAATAAGCCATGGCATTCAGTAGTGGTGGTGGCAAGGGCCCCATGGCAGACATCAACGTCACGCCCCTCGTGGACGTGATGCTGGTTCTGCTGATCATCTTCATCGTGACCGCGCCGATCATGACGTACCCGATCGCCGTGGACCTGCCGCAGCGCGTGCTCAACCCACCGCCGCAGCTGGTCGAACCGCCGCCGCCGATCGAACTGAAGATCGACGCCAGCAACCAGGTCTCGTGGAACAACAGCCCGATCAATACCAGCGAGCTGCAGCAGCGGATGGAGCAGGAGGTCCAGCGTGACCCGACCAACCAGCCGGAACTGCGCATCGACGCCAGCCCGGATTCCGAGTACGACGTGATGGCCAAGGTTCTGGCCGCCGCGAAGAATGCTCAGATGAAGAAGATCGGTTTTGTGCAGCAGTAAACGCTACACCGCAACACAACAGTCATGACGCGACTGCAGACGCCCCTGGAAACAGGGGCGTCTTTTTTGTGCCCGAGGGGTCCCATCGGGGTCAGATCCCTTTTCCTGCGGAAAAGGGACCTGACCCCAACAGGCAGCATGCGCCGCTATGATCGGCGGATGCTCGCCCTCTTCGACTCCCTGCGCCATTGGCTCGACGGCATCGCCCACCTCGGCACGATCCTGGCGGTGGCCTATCTGCTGTACCTGTTCGCGCTGGCGGGCTGGATCATGCTGCAGAAGCGCGAGCCGGTGGCCACGCTGAGCTGGATCCTGTCGTTGGCGCTGCTGCCCTACCTGGGGCTCTTCATCTACTACCTGCTGGGCCCGCAGAAGGTGAAGCGGCAGCGGCTGCGCCGTGGCCGCGCCCGCTCGGGCATGGAGCACTACAGTGACGTCTGCCCGCCGGATTCGGACTGCACCGAGCTGGCCAAGGTTGCCCAGGCCACCACCGGGCTGGCGCCCAGCAGTGCCACCGAGGTGACCTGGCTGGTCGACGGCGCAGCCACCTACGCCGCGCTGCTCGACGCGATCGCGCAGGCGCGCGACCACGTGCACCTGGAGTACTACATCTTCAATCCCGACCACGCCGGCACCGCTCTGCGTGATGCCCTGGTCGAGCGTGCGCAGGCCGGTGTGCAGGTGCGCCTGCTGCTGGATGCGGTCGGCTCCTCCGCCCTGCCCCGCCGCTTCCTGCAACCCCTGCTGGATGCCGGCGGTGAAGCGATCTGGTTCCACCCGCGGCAGCTGCTGAAGCCGTTCAAGCGCCCGTGGCTGAACCTGCGCACGCACCGCAAGCTGGTGATCGTCGACGGTCGCCTCGCCTTCACCGGCGGCATCAACATCACTGACGAGGAAGACGAGAGCCGCAGGCCAGACGCCTACCGCGACCTGCACATGCGTATCCGCGGCCATGTGGTGCGCAGCCTGCAGCTGGTGTTCGCCGAGGACTGGCTCTACGCCAGCGGCCAGGACCACTCCCGTTTCGACATCGCCCGCCTGTGGCCGGCCGACATGCCGCTGCGCGCGGATGGACCGATCAGCGCACAGGTGCTGGTGTCCGGGCCCGACTCGGGCTGGGAGACCATCCATCGCCTGCATGTGGCGGCGATCCAGGAAGCGCATGAGCGGGTGTGGCTGGTCACGCCCTATTTCGTGCCGGGCGAAGCGGCGCGGATGGCACTGACCTCGGCTGCACTGGGCGGCCTGGACGTGCGCCTGCTGGTACCGAAGATGAGCGATTCCTGGTTCGTCACCCAGGCCGCACGCTCGTACTTCGACGAGCTGTTGCATGCTGGCGTGAAGATCTACGAATACGGCCCGCGGATGCTGCATACCAAGGCGTTCATTGCCGATGACGATGTCTGCATTGTCGGCAGTGCCAACTTCGACCATCGCAGCTTCCGGCTGAACTTCGAGCTGTCGATGATGATCAGCGACCGTGACCGTGTCGCCGCGCTGGCCGAACTGCTGCAGGGCGAATTCGACCGCGCCACTCGGGTGCATGACCAGGCCGGCCGCTCGCTATGGCTGCACCGCCTGCCCGAGGCCTTCGCCCGGCTGGCCTCGCCGCTGCTCTGACGCAGCGCTACACTGCGGCGATCATCCGGGGAGCCCGACTATGTACTGGTTGTACCTGCTGCTGGCGCTGGGCTGCTTTGCCTTCGCGCTGAAGACCCCGAGCGCGGGGTTGATGACCCTGTGCCTGCTGGCTGCCCTGGCCTTCCTGCTGGCCTGGGTACGCGGCCGCTACGTGGCCCGTTTCGGCGACCTGCAGCGTGACCCGGCCACCCTGATCGATGCCGAAGAGCTGCGCCGCCTGCGCGAACAGGCCCAGGCCCGCCGCAGCGACGACCACAACGACCACGACCCATCCCCTCTTTCCAAGTAGTCCCGTTCCATGACCCAGCTCAGCGTCAACGTCAACAAGATCGCCGTCCTGCGCAATTCGCGCGGCGGCGCCGAACCGGACGTGGTGCGCGCCGCCCAGGCCTGCCTGGATGCCGGTGCACATGGCATCACCGTGCACCCGCGGCCGGACCGCCGCCACATCACCGCCGAGGACGTGCTGGCCCTGTCCACGTTGACCCGCGCGCGTGGCGTTGAATTCAACATCGAAGGCAATCCGTTCGCGCCGCCGCGCGAGGGCTACCCGGGGCTGCTGCCGCTGTGCGAACAGACCCGCCCGGCGCAGGCCACCCTGGTACCCGATGGTGATGGGCAGATCACCTCCGACCACGGTTTCGACTTCGCGCGGGATGCCGAGCGGCTGCGCCCACTGATCGCCGAACTGAAAGCGATGGGCTGCCGGGTCAGCCTGTTCGTCGACGCGGGCAACCCGCTGCTGGAGCAGGCGGCCGACGTGGGTGCGGACCGCATCGAGCTGTATACCGGGCCCTATGCGGAGGCGCATGCGGCTGGCGACGCCGACGCGATGCTGGCGTTGTTCGCCACTGCCGCCCGCCGCGCGCAGGCCGTCGGCCTCGGCGTCAATGCTGGCCACGACCTGTCGCAGGACAACCTGCGCGACTTCCTGGCCCATGTGCCGGAGGTGCTGGAGGTGTCGATCGGCCACGCGCTGATCGGCGAGGCGCTGTATGACGGGCTGGATGCCACCGTGCGCGGGTACCTGGCGCTGCTCTGACCCCTCCCCTGTAGAGTCGAGCCATGCTCGACTCCATTTCCCATCCGTCCGGAGGCAGTCGAGCATGGCTCGCCTCTACGAGGGGGCTGAACCCTTCAGGCGGCCGTCGCAGCCATTGAGACGGTGGCGACGTACCCTGCCGCAATGGGTATTGCGATCAAGGGCCGAGGTTCCACGTCCCACCTTGCCGGGCGCTTTGAAAGCACCGTCAGCGAGGCGGTGGACGACGGCTGGGCGGTCGACGAGAGCGAGGAATTCCTCGCCCCGCGCCTGCGCACTGAAGTGCGCGCCGAAACCGCGCGCAGCATCATCACCCGCAACAACTCGCCGGACGTCGGCTTCAGCCAGTCGGTGAATCCGTACCGCGGTTGCGAGCACGGGTGCTCGTACTGCTTTGCACGCCCCTCGCATGCCTATCTGAATCTGTCGCCGGGCCTGGACTTCGAGACCAAGCTGTTCGCCAAGACCAATGCGCCGCAACTGCTGCGCAAGGAACTGTCGAAGCCGGGTTACGTGCCGCAGCCGATCGCGCTGGGCATCAACACCGATGCGTACCAGCCGATCGAACGCAAGTTCAAGCTGACGCGCCAACTGATTGAAGTGATGCTGGAGACCAAGCATCCGTTCTCGCTGATCACCAAGAACGCACTGGTCGAGCGCGACATCGATCTGCTCGCGCCGCTGGCCGCGGAGAACCTGGTCAGCGTGCATTTTTCGGTGACCTCGCTGGATCCGCATCTCTCCGCGAAGCTGGAACCGCGCGCATCAGCGCCACATGCACTGCTGCGCGCGATGAAACGCCTGCATGACGCTGGCATTCCGGTCGGTGTGATGGTGGCGCCGGTGATTCCGTGGATCAACGACAGTGAGCTGGAAGCCGTGCTGGAGGCCGCACACGATGCAGGTGCGAGCACCGCCGGCTACGTGCTGCTGCGCCTGCCGCTGGAAGTGGCACCGCTGTTCCGCGACTGGCTGGATACGCACCATCCCGATCGCGCTGCGCATGTGATGAGCACCATCCAGCAGCTGCGTGGCGGCAAGGACTACGACAGCCGGTTCGGCACCCGCATGCGCGGCCAGGGCGTATATGCCGATCTGTTGAACAACCGCTTCAAGCTGGCGCGCAAACGGTTGGGATTCAATGCACAGAACAGCCACTGGCCGAAGCTGGATTGCAGCCGGTTCCAGAAGCCGCTGCCGCCGAAGAAGGATACGCCGCAGGGCAGTCTGTTCTAGGACGCTGGACCGCAGTGCGACCCACCGGTAACAATCCAAGCCTTGCCGCATCGCCTGGTGTTGTACACGATGAAATGCAGTCACTGCTTCCGTGCCAGTGGTCTTCTTCTATGCCTTGCGACCCTGCAGGTCCAGGCCCGCGCCCTGCACGAATGCATCGTCGTTCCGCAGGCCACGGTCGTCACTGACATGCCGGCTGGCCTGGACGAGTTCGAACAGCGTTTGTGGACAGCAAATGCGGGTCAGGTGGTGAGCAAGGGCACCGACACCCTTCTTCTGCTTCGCCTGTTCTCGGAATCACCGGGCGTGATGGATTCCCAAGAGTTCACCAAGGTCACCGGTATCCTGAAGGGATACACTCCGTCCGCTGAAGGGATTCCGGAGGTGCTCGACGCACGCATGACCAGTGGTGGCGCGGGCTTCGCGCACAAGGGAGACTACTGGTTGTCCGATTCGGCGGATATCGAGCTACATCGACCGCACAAGCGCGATAGTCCGATGGAAGTCAAAGTGACGTCTGTCGGATGGAACAGCTATCGAAAAGAAGACCGTTCCTTCTATCTCCAGTTCACCTGTCAACCCAGGGAAATCCCCGTCGAGAAGCTCAGTGCCTGGCAAGGTGGCAACGGCAATCTCTGGCGGTCTTTTGGACCGACCAAGTAGCTGCGACAGTCTCACCCTCCCCCAAACAACTTCTGCGCACTCTGGAACAGGATCCAGCTGGTCGCGATGAACTTGTCGCCACCCTGTGGCCGGTTGCCACGATGGGTGTGGGTGAATGCCGTCGGGGCGATCAGCAGGCTGCCGGTGCGCGGCGCGATCTTGCGCCCCTGGAACAGGAATTCGGTCTCGCCTTCGTCGAAGTCGTCGTTGAGGTACAGCGTCCACAGTACGTGCCGGTGCAGGGTCTCGGCCTGCGCATCCTTCGGGTACAGCTCGCAGTGCCAGTACGGGTAACCGCCCTCGCCTGCCGCATACCACTGCAGGTTGATCGCGCCCGGGCGCAGGCAGGTGCGGGCCAGATCGGCCAGCTGCTGCGGCGGCATGTCGGGGAAGTCCTCGGCAGACAGGCGTCGCGGTTGGCCGTTGCTGTCCTGGATCTGCAACATCAGCGGCGCAATCAACGCCTGTGGATAACGGCGTAGATAAGTCAGCAGGCCGTTGAACACCGCAATCTGCAGCTGCTGATCAACATCCTGCCAGCCGTCCAGGCCACTGATGCGCAGATCCTTGCTGTGCTTGAGTTCCGGGAACACGCCACTGCCCACCGCACCGGGCTGCAGGCCACGCGTGGCGCGCAGGCGTTCAACGATGGCGGCGCAGACCTCGCTGGGGACGGCGTTGTGGATGACTTCGATAAAATCGACCGGGCCCTGCTCGTGCATGCGTGCATTCCTTAGGCGGCAACGGCTTGATGGTGCCGTTTGCCGCCCTCGGTGTCACCCCACGGTCATGTCATCGTTCTGCCACGACCGCTGTCGGAGGAACTGCCTCAGCCCTGCGCGTCGTCGTGCGCGTGGTGGTAGCGCACGGCCTCGGCCACTTCCTCGCGCGAACCGAGGAACACCGGCACGCGCTGGTGCAGCTGGTCGGGCTGGATGTCGAGGATGCGCTCGCGGCCGGTCCAGGCAGCGCCGCCGGCCTGTTCGACCAGCAGGCCCATCGGATTGGCTTCGTACATCAGGCGCAGCTTGCCGGCCTTGGACGGATCCTTCTTGTCCCACGGGTAGATGAAGATGCCGCCGCGGGTCAGGATGCGATGCACGTCGGCCACCATGCTGGCGATCCAGCGCATGTTGAAGTTCTTGCCGCGTGCGCCTTCCTTGCCCGCCAGCAGGTCGCCGACGTACGCCTGCATCGGCGCTTCCCAGTGACGCTGGTTGGACATGTTGATGGCGAATTCCTGGGTAGCCGCCGGAATCTGCATGTTCTCGGTGGTCAGCACGAACTCGCCCTTCTCGCGATCGAGGGTGAAGGCGTGGGTGCCATGGCCGACGGTCAGCACCAGCTGGGTGCTGGGCCCATAGATGCAGTAACCGGCGGCGATCTGCTTGCTGCCCGGCTGCAGGAACGCGTCATCGCCCGGCAGTTCGACGTTGGTCGGGCAGCGCAGCACCGAGAAGATGGTGCCGACGGAGACGTTGACGTCGATGTTGGAGCTGCCATCGAGGGGATCGAACAGCAGCAGGAAATCACCGCGCGGATAGATGTCCGGCACCGGCTGGCTGTGGTCCATTTCCTCCGAGGCGCAGGCGGCGAGGTGGCCACCCCAGGCGTTGGCCTCGAGCAGGATCTCGTTGCTGATGACGTCCAGCTTCTTCTGCGCTTCACCCTGCACGTTGCCGGTACCGGCGTCGCCGAGCACGCCACCGAGGGCGCCCTTGCTGACGGCGATGGAGATGCTGGTGCAGGCGCGGGCGACGACCGCGATCAGCTGGCGCAGGTCGGCATTGATGCGGCCGGCGTGCTGTTCCTGGATCAGGAAGCGGGTCAACGAAGTACGGGACATGAGCGGGCAGGTCTCGGCAGCGGGAAAACGCCTATTGTCGCCCGTATGGCGGGGCCGTGCGTGAGCGCGGGAAGGCGTAATCGTTTCCAGATGCGTTGCGCTCGTGGCGCCTTCCTTTTGTCGAGGCGCGTGGAAGGGGGAGGCGATGCAGGACACGCTGCAAGTACGTCCATGTAAGCTCGATGGCGCCATCCATGGCGCCAACGGTCCTGCATCACCTCCCCCTCCCACGCGCTTCAGGGTTCGCCGCGAGCGCGGTGGGGATGGCAAAGGCAAGAGCAAGAGCAAAAAACAAAGGCGCCTTTCGGCGCCTTTGTCTTCAAACCACTGGAGCGTTGCTTCAGCCCTTGGCGACGGTGGCCACGGCCTTGGCGACGTATTCCAGGTTGTTCTGGTTCAGCGCGGCCACGCAGATGCGGCCGGTGCCGACGGCGTAGATGCCGAACTCGTCGCGCAGGCGCTCGACCTGCTCACGGCTCAGGCCGGAGTAGGAGAACATGCCGGCCTGCTCGTTGATGAAGCCGAACTGCGGTGCACCTGCAGCGGCCAGCTTCTCGACCAGGCCATGGCGCAGGGCGTGGATGCGCTCGCGCATCTCGGTCAGCTCCTGCTCCCACATCGCGCGCAGTTCCGGGTTGGTCAGCACGCCGGCCACCAGCGCAGCACCGTGGGTGGACGGGCTGGAGTAGATGGTGCGGATCACGCGCTTGACCTGCGACTGCACGGCCTTGGCGTCAGTGGCGGTCGGCGCCACCATCGACAGCGCACCCACACGTTCGCCATACAGCGAGAACGACTTGGAGTACGAGTTGGCGACGATGAAGCTGTCGATGCCGGCTTCGGCGATGATGCGCACGGCGGCGCCGTCCTGCTCGATGCCCTTGTCGAAGCCCTGGTAGGCCATGTCGATGAAGGGGAACAGCTGGCGGTCCTTCAGCAGCTGTGCCACCTGCTTCCACTGGCTGACCGTGAGGTCGGCACCGGTGGGGTTGTGGCAGCAGGCATGCAGCAGCACCACGGTGCCGGCGTCCAGCTTGCCCAGGTCGGCCAGCAGGGCATCGAAGTTGACGCCATGGGTGGTCGGGTCGAAGTAGGAATACTCCACCACCTCGAAGCCGGCCGCGCTGAACACGGCGCGGTGGTTTTCCCAGCTCGGGTTGCTCAGCGCAACGGTGGCGTGCGGCAGCAGCTTCTTCAGCACGTCGGCGCCGACGCGCAGCGCACCGCTGCCACCGACGGTCTGTGCGGTGGTGACGCGGCCGGCGGCCAGCAGCGGCGAGTCCTTGCCGAACACCAGCTCACGCGTGGCCTGCGTGTACGCCGGCAGGCCATCGATCGGCAGGTAGCCGCGCGGTTTGGCTTCAGCGGCAAGCTGCTGCTCGATCTGCTTGACGGCGCGCAGCAGCGGAATGCGGCCGCTCTCGTCGTAGTAGATGCCCACACCCAGGTTGACCTTGGTCGGGCGGCTGTCGGCGTTGTACGCCTCGGTCAGGCCCAGGATCGGGTCGCCTGGGACCAGTTCCACGTTTGCAAAGAAGGACACGGCGGTACTCGTTCGGTAGACGGAAAGGGGGAGGAAGTGCGCTACGCGGCTTGCGGCTTTTCGGCCGGAAACAGCCCATCGTAACAAAGCCTGCCGGGGCTGGCCGCCGCCATCGTCATCCGCGGCCCCGTACCATGGCGTGCGTTGCCGCCCGATCCATCAACCTGAATCATGAATCCTGCCGCACGCCGCCGTTGCCTGCCGTTGTCCGCCCTGCTGCTGTCGCCCTGGGCGGCCGTGGCCGAGCCCGCACCGACCGCCCTGCCCAGCGTGCAGGTGCAGGCTGCGCGGGTGCCGGGCATCGACCCGTTCGCGCTGCCCGCCAGCCTGGATACGGTCTGGATCGATGCCAGCCGCGCCGGCGCCGGCGCGCAGTTGTCCGAGGCGTTGGCCGGGGTCCCGGGCCTGGTCGCGCGCGACCGGCAGAACTTCGCGCAGGACACGCAGCTGTCGATCCGTGGCTTCGGTGCGCGCTCGACCTTCGGTGTGCGCGGGGTGCGGGTATTGATCGACGGGGTACCGGCGACCATGCCCGACGGCCAGGGCCAGCTGTCGCACGCCAGCCTGTTGGGCGCCGAACGCATCGAGGTGCTGCGCGGGCCGTTCTCGGCGCTGTACGGCAATTCCTCCGGCGGCGTGCTGCAGGTGTGGAGCGCGCAGGGCCAGCCCGGCGACCCGTGGCGGCTGCGGCTCAATGCCGGTGCCGACAACACGCTCAGCGTCGGCGCGCAACTGAAGGGTGCCGGCCGTGTTCTGGATTACAACATCGCCGCCAACCACTTCCGCACCGATGGCTGGCCCGACCACAGCCGCGCGCGCCGTGAATCGCTCAATGCGCGCATCGGTGGTGATCTGGGCGGTGGGCGGTTGGAGCTGCTGCTCAATGCGCTGGATGCCCCCGATGCGCAGGACCCGCTGGGCCTGAGCCGTGCCCAGGTGGCGGCGGATCCGCGCCAGGCCACCGCCGTGGCGCACCAGTACAACACCCGCAAATCGGTGCGCCAGCAGCAGGCCGGTCTGCGCTGGACCCGGGAGACCGGGGCGCAGCGCTGGCAGCTGATGGGCTATGCCGGCCAGCGCGCGGTGACCCAATACCTGCCGATTCCGCCGGCTGCCCAGGCCAACCCACTGCATGCCGGCGGGGTGATCGATCTGGAGGGCGGCTATGGTGGGCTGGACGCGCGCTGGGGCTGGCACGGCGACCTCGTCGGCCGGCCGCTGGACGTGGTGGCCGGGCTCAGCGCGGACCGGCAGCGCCAGCACCGCACCGGCTTCGAGAACTTCATCGGCAGTACGTTGGGTGTGCGCGGGCGCCTGCGCCGCGACCAGATCGACACCGTGCAGAACGTGGACCAGTTCGCCCAGGCCTGGTGGCAGTGGAGCCCGCGCTGGTCGTTGCTGGCCGGCGTGCGCCACAGCGCGGTGCGCTTCGCGTCCGACGACCGCTACATCGTCGGCGCCAACCCCGATGACAGTGGCCGCCGCCGCTACCAGGCGACCACGCCGGTGGCCGGGATCAGCTTCGAGGCCAGCCCGCAGTGGCGCCTGCATGCCGCCGTGGGCCGCGGCTTCGAGACACCCACCTTCAACGAGCTGGGTTATCGCGCCGACGGCCAGGCGGGCTTGGCGCTGGATCTGGCGGCGGCGCGCAGCCGCAGCCTGGAGGTCGGCAGCAAGTGGCGCGCACAGGATGGAACCCAGCTTGATGTCAGCCTGTTCCGCGCAGATACCGACGATGAGCTGGCAGTTGCCAGCAACAACGGAGGTCGCAGCACCTATCGCAACATCGGCCGCACCCGCCGCCAGGGGGTTGAACTGCAGTATCGCCAGCCGCTGGCCGAGCAGCTGGAGCTGCAGCTGGCGTGGACCTGGCTGCAGGCGCAGGTGCGTTCGCCGTACCTGACCTCGAATACCCTGGTTGCTGCCGGCAGCCGCCTTCCCGGGGTACCGCGCCAGCAGGCCTTCGCCCGGCTGCAATGGTCACCCGGCGAGTGGCAGTGGGCGCTGGAGGCCGCCGCCAGCAGCGATACCGTGGTCAACGACGTGGCGACCGAACGCGCGCCCGGCTTCGCCCTGCTGCATCTGGAAGCCGGCCGTCGCTGGACCCTGCCGGGTGGCGAGCTGCGCGCCTTCGCCCGGCTGGAGAACGTGCTGGACCAGGCCTACATCGGCTCGGTGATCGTCAACGATGGCAACGGGCGCTTCTACGAGCCGGGACCAGGACGGCGGGCCAACGTCGGCCTGCAATGGTCGTGGCGCTAGGAGGGTAGTGCCGGCCGCTGGCCGGCATCGCTTCGCCTCGGGTATTCAAGGTGCCGGCCAGCGGCCGGCACTACCCATCAGTCAGGCGCCTTGGCCGGCACGAAGGGCGAGGTCGGGTCGCTGGCCGGGAACGTCTCCTCCAGCGCCTCGTCCTGGTTGTCGCTGGCGCGCTGCTTGCGTTCGCGCCGCTTGAGCGGGCTTTCCTGGCCGCCGCGATGGCGGTCACCGCCGTCCTTGCGGTCCTGGGCTGCCTGTTCAGCCTCGTGCTTCACCGGCAGATGCTCTCCGGCGTGCCCGGCATCGAAGAACGGCGCGCCGGTGCCGCGGTAGTCGGCATTGTCGGCATCATGTTTGCCGCGCTGCTCGCCGGGAATGGGCGGATGGTTCGCGCGCAGCGGATCGCGGGAGGTCTCTCGGCTCATGGTCTGGCTACCTGCGCTCGGGGGTTCCCACTACACCGCGCCACAGGTAAAGCCACCGCGAACCTGGCGTCATGAACATCTCGCTCACCCCCCGGTAACGGCACCGCGCGTATTCCTGCCCACCCGCCCCCGCTGCAGGAGCCGGCCATGCCCCGTCTTGAACGACCCGCACCGTCCGTGTTCAACGCCCTGCTCGATCCGCTTGGCCAGCGCACCGCGCAGCGCCGCACGCGTCGCCATGAGGATCCGCAGGCGGTGGCCCAGGACTACCTGCAATACATGCTCACTGACTACGAGGAACGTCGCGGGCAAAGCCATCGCAACTGGCGAGATCTGTGCCCGGTCTATGCCTTCGCGCTGACCACCCATGCTGCCGACTGGCCGCGCGGTGACGCCGCCGATACCTGCGAGGAACTGGCCGAGCACTGGGAACAGATGCGCGGGCAGTCGCGGCTGGGCTGGTCACAGGCGCGGCCGGTGGTGGAAGACGCCTGGCGTGCGCTGGACCATATTCCGGCGGCGGCAGTGAGGCCGTTGCTGCAGTAACGCTGGGGTTCTGCGTACACGCGCGGGTGTGCTGTGGTTGCCGGCCAGCGGCCGGCACTACCGTTTTCCGTAGAAGCCACCTGCACGACATCGACACGGCCGGTTTACACCGCCCGGAACACGCTGGGCACCCTGCCCCATCAAAGGTGCACCCATGGCCCGCCCGATCTGGACCGGCACGCTGTCGTTTGGCCTGCTCAACGTGCCGGTGTCGCTGATGTCAGGCGAACGCAAGGTCGACCTGCAGTTCCGCATGCTTGACTCGCGCGACCGCAAACCGATCCGCTTCGAGCGGGTCAATGCCGATACCGGCGAGGAAGTGCCGTGGAAGGATATCGTCAAAGCCTACGAGTACGACAAGGGGAGCTATGTCGTGCTGGAGGAAGGGGATATCCGCTCGGCAGCACCGGAAAGCCACGAAGCGGTGGAAGTGGAATCGTTCGTGGATGCGGCGCAGATCGACCCGCGCTACTACGAGAAACCGTACCTGCTGGTACCCGGCAAGAAGGCCGAAAAGGGCTACGTGCTGCTGCGCGAGACCTTGCGCAGCACCGGCAAGGTGGGCATCGCACGGGTGGTGGTGCGCACGCGCGAATACCTGTGCGCGGTGATGCCGCATGAGGACGCGCTGGTGCTGATGATCCTGCGCTATCCGCAGGAACTGGTGGATCCCGAGGACTACAAGCTGCCCACCGGAAAACTCTCCGACTACCGCATCAGCAGCAAGGAAACGGCAATGGCAGAGCAGCTGATCGAGTCGATGGCCGGTGATTGGGACCCATCCCAATACCACGACGAGTTCCGCGAGCGACTGCAGCAGGTGTTGAACAAGCGCATCAAGTCCAAGGGCGGCACCACCCGGGTGGAAGATGAGCCCGCACCACGCGAGGACGCCACCACCAATGTGGTTGATTTCATGGCGCTGCTGCAGAAGAGCCTTGATGCGAACAAACGTACGCCAGCGAAGAAGACCGCAACGCGCAAGGCAGCCACAAAGTCGACGGTGAAAAAGGCCGCAAAAAAGGCGACGAAGAAGGCTGCAAAGAAGACCGCACCACGGCGCAAGGCAGGTTGAGCCATGTCGTTGCACCAGTACAGGCGCAAGCGCCGACTTGGAGGTGGCGCCGGGCAGACGCCGGAACCTGACGAAACGCCTGTACGTGCTGATCCCAAGCGGCGGCCGATCTTCGTCATCCAGCTGCACCATGCCAGTTCGCGCCACTACGACTTCCGTTTGGAGATGGACGGTGTACTGAAGAGTTGGGCGGTGCCGAAGGGACCTTCGCTGCGTGTCGGTGAGAAGCGGCTGGCCGTGGAAGTGGAAGACCATCCGCTGTCCTACGCCGGTTTCGAAGGAGACATTCCTGAAGGCCACTATGGTGCTGGCCACGTGGATGTCTTCGATCACGGCACCTGGGCCTGTGAAGGCGATCCACTGCAGGCGCTGGCCGCTGGAAAGATCGACTTCGTGCTGCATGGGCAACGCCTGGCGGGCGGCTGGAAGCTGGTGCGCACGGCAATGAAGGGGCGTCAGGTACAGTGGCTGCTGATCAAGCGCGGTGACGAGGAAGCGCGCGACGCCGAAGCAGACGATCTGCTGGGCGCGCCCGCGCCCGAGCGCGCATCCGCAGTGATGAAGCGCACTGCGGGGAAGACAGGGCGTGCTGTGCCGGCCGCACGCACGTCTACCCGCAAGGCCGATGCACGCTGGCATGCGCGCGCGCTGAAATTGGACGGCGCACGTGACGCGCCCTACCCGCATGGGTTCAAACCGCAATTGACCGATCATCGCGACAGTGCGCCGGACGGCGCGCACTGGCTGCACGAGATCAAGTGGGACGGCTATCGCCTGTTGGCCGATCTGCATGACGGCGAGGTGAAGCTGCGCTCACGCAATGGCCTGGATTGGACCGATGATTTTCCCGAGGTGGTGCAGGCCGTGCGGGCGCTGCCGGTGCGTGATGCGCGCCTGGACGGTGAGCTGGTGGTGCTGGACCCGGAAGGGCGCAGCGATTTCGCAGCGCTGCAGCGCGTGATCGATGGAAGCTCGAAGCAACCACTGCGCTACATCGTGTTCGATCTTCCGGGTGTGGCCAACGCGGACATCAGTCGTGCGCCATTGCTGGAACGCAAAGCGCTGCTGAAGGATCTCATCGGACCCATGCCGGGCATCCTGGCCTTCAGCGAACATGTGATCGACCACGGCCCGCAGGTGTTCGATGCCAGTGGCGAGGCGGGATTCGAAGGCATCGTCAGCAAGCAGGTGGACGCGCCGTACGTGAACGCCCGCGCCCGCAGCTGGGTGAAGGTGAAGCACGAAGACACCGACGAGTTCGTGATCGTCGGCTATACGGCGCCAAAGGGTTCACGCGTGGGCTTCGGATCGTTGCTGCTGGCAACGCCGGACAAGGAGGGCCTGCGCTATGTTGGCCGCGTCGGTACCGGCTTCGATGACGAGAACCTGCGCGCGCTGCTCAAGGCACTGCAGCCACTGGCAGTAAAGACGCCTGTGCTGCAGCTTCCGGCGCATGTACCGTTCCGCGCCGCCAGCGTGCGCTGGGTGAAGCCAGTGACGGTGGCGGAAGTGGCGTTCCGTGGCTGGGGCAAGGAAGGCCTGCTGCGCCAGGCCAGTTTCAAGCGGCTGCGCAGCGACAAGCAGAAGGAGGACCTGGGAATGAGCACAGCAACGGCAGATGATGAAGTCGGAGGCGAGGTCCAGATCACTCATCCGGAGCGGGTGGTGTTTCCCAGGCAGAGACTAGGCAAAGGCGACGTGGCCGACTATTACCGGCGCATGGCGCGCTGGATCCTGCCCGAGATCGCCGGACGGCCGCTGTCACTGTTGCGCTGCCCCGATGGGGTGGGCAAGGTCTGTTTCTTCCAGAAGCATCATGGCCCCGGCCTGGGTGACGCGGTGCATGCGGTGCCCCTGCAGCAGAAGAGCGGCCGCGAGGACTATGTCTATATCGACGATGCGCGGGGCCTGCTGCAGCTGGTGCAGATGAACACGCTGGAGCTGCATCCATGGGGTGCGACCGTGGCCGACCCGGAGCATCCGGATCGACTGGTGTTCGATCTCGACCCTGGTGACGGCGTCAGCTGGGCACAGGTGAAAGCCGGTGCACGCGATGTGCGTGACCGCCTGCAGCAGGCAGGTCTCGAGAGCTTCGTGCGGCTGTCCGGTGGCAAGGGCGTACATGTGGTGGTACCGCTGCAGCCCAAGGCTGGCTGGGACGAGGCGAAGGCACTCTGCGAAGCCTTTGCGCAGGCAATGGCACAGGAGCAACCTGATCGCTATGTGGCGACGATGAGCAAGGCCAAGCGCCGTGGCGTCATCTTCATCGACTGGTTGCGCAACACCCGGGGGGCCACCAGCGTGTGCTCGTGGTCGCTGCGCGCGCGCGATTCCGCCGGTGTGGCAGTGCCACTGCGCTGGGAGGAGCTGGCTCGTATCAGTGCCGCCGACGCATTTCCCATGGGCAAGGCGCTGGCGAGGGCGAAGCGCTTGAAGGGTGACCCTTGGCAGGGCATCGAGCGGTTGAAGCAGACGCTGCCGTCGCTGAAGCGGTAGTGCCGGCCGCTGGCCGGCAACAGCAGGATGGCCGAGGTTGCCGGCCAGCGGCCGGCACTACCTGTATGCGCTCAGCGCGGATCGCGCGAGGCGCGACGGCCGAACCACCAGCCGACCAGCAGTTGCAGCGGCAGCGATGCCAGCAGCGAAATGACGAACCAGAACGGGAAATCCGCACCGGCCGTCCACATTGCGTAGCCACAGCCCAGCGCGATCAGCGACCAGATCGAGAAGCCATGCGAACGCGGCCAGCAGGGGGCGTAATAGGTGGCGAAGGAAATGCCCGCGATGCCACCGAGCACGCTGAAGGTGAGATCCCACCCCAGCTGCACGCTGTTGTTGTCCGGCGACAGGCCCAGCAGCGGAGGCAGCCAGCTGGCGACGCTGCTGACCAGCGCAAGCGACAGCACGCCGCCGATCAGGGCGACGATGGACAGGAACAGGGTCTTGAGCAGGCCGGGCATGCGCGCATTGTACGGCGGCGCGAAGTGCCTGGGGTTGCGGGCCGGCGGCCGGCACTACCGATGGATCGGCATGGCCGCCGCGTCCGTGGGAGAGGGGGACGGAGCGACGGCGGCCATGCACAGGCGGTCAGGCGGCGAAATCGAGCACCACGCGGCCTTCGATGGTGCCCGCATGCATGCGCGCGAACACGTCGTTGATGTTTTCCAGGCGGTCGGTGCTGACCGTGGCCGCAACCTTGCCTTCGGCCGCGAACTGCAGCGACTCCTGCAGGTCCAGCCGGGTGCCGACGATCGAGCCACGCACGGTGATGCCGTTGAGCACCATGCCGAAGATGTCCAGCGGGAAGTTACCGGGCGGCAGTCCGTTGAGCGAGACGGTGCCGCCACGGCGGACCATGCCCAGCGCCTGCTCGAACGCCTTCGGCGACACCGCGGTGACCAGCGCACCGTGCGCGCCGCCGATTTCCTTCCTGAGGAAGGCGGCCGGATCGGTGGTACGCGCGTTCACGGTGATCTGCGCGCCAAGCTGCCGGGCCAATGCCAGCTTGTTGTCGTCCACATCCACCGCAGCCACGTTCAGGCCCATCGCGCGGGCGTACTGCACCGCCATGTGGCCCAGGCCACCGATGCCGGAAATCGCCACCCAGTCACCGGGTTTGGTGTCGGTGACCTTCAGGCCCTTGTAGACGGTCACGCCGGCACACAGCACCGGCGCGATCTCGACGAAGCCCACGTCCTTCGGAAGCAGGCCGACATAGTTGGCATCGGCCAGTGCGTACTCGGCGAAGCCGCCGTTGACCGAGTAACCGGTGTTGCGCTGTGTCTCGCACAGCGTTTCCCAGCCACCCAGGCAGTGTTCGCAATGGCCACACGCCGAGTACAACCAGGGGATGCCGACCCTGTCGCCTTCCTTGACGTGCCCTACCCCGCCTCCCACGGCCACGACGTGCCCCACGCCCTCGTGGCCGGGGATGAACGGCGGGTTCGGTTTCACCGGCCAGTCGCCCTCGGCGGCGTGCAGGTCGGTGTGGCAGACGCCACAGGCCTCGATCTTGACCAGCACCTCGCCCGCCCCCGGGCGCGGTACCGAGACTTCCTCGATCACCAGTGGCTTGCCGAACTCACGCACGACAGCGGCCTTCATGGTCGAATTCATGTTCGGATCTCCGTAGTGCGCTTGCCCACAGAATGACGCCGGCACGAGGCCGGCGCTTTGATCACGATCAAACCTTTGAAGATTCGTGGAGCGGGTTCAGCTGGCCAGCACCGAGGCCTCGCGGGCCAGGCGTTCAATGGCATCCCAGTCGCGGGTCTGCAGCAGCGCCGGGGTGGTCAGCCACGAGCCGCCCACGCACAGCACGTTGGGCAGGTGCAGGAACTGCGGCGCGGTCTGCGCACTGATGCCACCTGTCGGGCAGAAACGCACATCGGCGAACGGGCCGTGCCAGGCCGCCAGCAGCGCAGCGCCACCGGCCTGCACCGCCGGGAAGAACTTGAAGGTGTCGTGGCCGTGCTCCAGGCCCAGGATCAGGTCCGAGGCGGTGGCCGCACCGGGCAGGTACGGCAGGTCGGCATCACGCGCGGCCGCATACAGCGCCGGTGTTGCACCCGGGGACACCGCGAAGCGCGCACCGGCCTGCTTCGCTGCGTGCATCTGCGTGGCGTTGAGTACGGTGCCGGCACCGATCACCGCATCCGGCACAGCCTCGACCATCGCCTTGATCGCATCCAGCGCCTGCGGCGTGCGCAGCGTCACCTCGATCACCGGCAGGCCGCCACGGAACAGCGCCTGGGCGACGTCGACCGCTTCATTCACATCTTCGGGGGTGTACACCGGGATCACCGGTGCCAGCTTCAACAGCGCGCGCAGGCGCGGATCAGCGCTGGACATCGTCTTGCTCCTTGCCCGACCGGGCATCGCGGATCGCTGCCGGGTCCGGCAGCGCAGCGGCGCATGATGCCACGTGGATCGCGAAGGTGCTGGCAGCACCCTGCCCCCGTGCCTGGCTCAGGCGGGGTCGGCCTGCAGTGCCTGGATGCGGCGCTGGTACCAGTCGCCGCCGAGCGGGTCGAACACCGCCGAGCGCTCCATCTGCGCCTCGTACACGTGCACCGAGATCGCCAACGCGTCATCGCTGGCGTTGCGCAGGGTGTGGTACTCGTGCGGCGGGATCAGGCTGCCGGCACTGCCGCAGCCCCCGCGCAGCGCGGCGTGGCGGTGGAAACGCCAGCGCTCGCCGGCGCGCTCCAGCAACTCGTAACGGGTGATCTCCAGCTCGCCCAACCACACTCCCTCCACACACCACATGGCATCGTGGTCGTGCAGCGGCGTGCCCTGCCCTGGGCCCCAGCTCATGGCAATCACGCTGTAGCCGTGTTCGCGGCTGTGGTACAGCGGACGTCGCGCGTAATGATCACTGACCGGCCGATGCACGCATTCGGGCAATTCGATGCGGCTGTCGGTTATGGCTTCCTGCAGCGCCAGCTGCAGGTCGGCGGTGATGCGCCCGGCATCACCGGAGGTCATCGCCGCGTCGACCGCGGCGATCAACCGGTCGCGGCCACGGAACGGCGGAAACGGAGAGGTCTGCAGGTCCATGCACCTGACTGTAGCGGAGCATGGTTAAGGGAATGTTGGCGTTCGCGTGCGTCGCGTCCGCATTCAGGGTGAACACGCGCGGAAGAACGGTTCAGATGCAGAGGCAGTAGAGCGATCACAATGGAACCTCGCGCAGCAGAACGTGTCGAACACGACACGTTTCAGATCCGCTGCGACATTCCGCAACTTCGCGCCCGACGGGCGCAAGGCTAGAATTCTCCGACTTACCTGGTTCTATACATGTCAGTGCGAAATATTAGCGATGCCGCGTTGCCGGCATCGAAGGGCAAGGCAGCCACGATCAACGACATCGCACGACTGTCGGGAGTTTCCAAGAAAACGGTTTCAAGAATCATCAACAACTCGCCGCTGGTGCGCAAAGACACCCGCGACAAGGTCGAGGCGTTGATGCGCGAGGTCGGTTACGTGCCCGACCCCCTGGCGCGCGGACTCGCGTTCCGCCGCTCCTTCCTGATCGGCCTGGTGTACGACGACCCCGGCGCCCAATGCATTGTCGACCTGCAGCACGGCGCGCTGGAAGCGCTGCGCGGCACCGGCTATGAGCTGGTGGTGCACCCGTGCAACAGCCAGGATGCGGACTGTGCGGACGGCGTGCGCCGCTTCGTGCAGCAGCAGAAGCTGCATGGCGTGATCCTTGGCCCGCGCGCCTCCGAGTCGGTGGCGCTGGCGCAGATGCTGGACGCGATCGACTGCCGCTACATCCGCATCAATGCGCATGCATCGGAGGAAGACGTGCAGGCGGTGGTCACCCACGATCGCGACGGTGCCGCTGCGGCTGCGGGCTACCTGCTCTCGCTGGGCCATCGCGATATCGCGGTGATTGCGGGTCCGGGGGATCGCCGTAGCGCACGCGAGCGTACCCATGGCTTCCTCGATCGGCTGGCCCAGGTCGGCTTGACCCTGCCGGGTGAACGCGTGCTGGAAGCGGGCGATACGTTCGAGTCGGGCGTGCATGCCGCCGAGCGGCTGCTGATGGGCGGACAACGCCCCAGTGCGATCTTCGCCGGTAACGATGAAATGGCCGCTGGCGTCTACCAGGTGGCATTGCGCGCGGGCATCGCGGTGCCGCAGCAGTTGTCGATCGTCAGCTACGACGACAGCCCGCTGGCGTCGCGGCTGTGGCCGCCGCTGACGTCGGTGCGCCGCCACGTCTCCGACATCGGCCGCATGGCTGCCGCGATGCTGGTGCAGACCGACGTACCGGAGGCGCCGACTGCGGCCAGCGTGCATCCGCAGCTGATGGTGCGCGGTTCCTGCCGGGCCGTGGACGGCTGAGTGCCCTGCCCTCGCCTGCGCCGTGGCAACGGTGCAGGCCGGTGGAAACGAGAACGGCGCACCAGGGTGCGCCGTTCCAGTGCGAAGCGGTGTGCGTTGCGCGCTTACACGTCGCCGCCGTCGGCCCAGCCTTCGCCCGTGCCGGCCTGGAATACGCGGTCATCGCCCTGCACTTCACCGGCCGGAAGATGCGCCTGGTCGGCCAGTGCCGCGTAGATCGGGGTGAAGTCGGGTGACGTCGCCTGCATCAGCTGTTCGAAGCTGTCGATGACGAAGTAGGTCTTCTGGAAGGTATCGATGCGGTACCTGGTGCGCATGATCCGCTGCAGGTCGAAGCCGATGCGGTTGGGCGCGGCCGATTCCAGCGAGTACAGCGATTCGCCCTTCGACGACACGATGCCCGCGCCGTAGATGCGCAGGCCGTCGGGCGTATCGATCAGGCCGAACTCCACCGTGTACCAGTACAGGCGGGTCAGGTTCTGCAGCGCATCCGGGCCGATCGCGTGGGCTTTGACGCCGCCACGGCCGTACGCCTCCATGTAGTCGGCGAACACCGGGTTCATCAGCAGCGGCACGTGGCCAAACAGATCGTGGAACAGGTCAGGTTCGGCGATGTAGTCGATCTGGTCCGGGCGACGGATCCACCAGGTCACCGGGAAACGGCGGTTGGCCAGGTGGTCGAAGAAATCCAGTTCCGGCAGCAGGCCTTCAACGCCGACCAGGGTCCAGCCGGTGGCGGCGCCGAGCACTTCGTTGAGCTGGTCGAAGCGCGGAATCATGTGCGCGTTCATGCCCATCTCGTCCTGTGCATCCAGGAACTCCTGGCAGGCACGGCCGACCAGCAGCTCGCGCTGGCGCTGGTACAGCGTGCTCCAGGTGGCGTGGTCGTCGGCGCTGTAGGTGTCCCACGGCTGCTCGACGAGCGCGGTGGTATACACCGGCACGTAGCCCTTGTCGGTCTGCTGGTGTTCGACGCGGCGGGGCTGGGCGAGGTCCATGGGGCACTCCTTGACGGGATACCCACGATGCTAGGGCAGGGGGCGCGCAACAGGGTTGCAAAAGTTGCGTCGATTGGCCTTGTTGGCGCAATATCCTTGCGTACTCACCATGTTGCGGGGCAACAATGGCCGGAGAAGTCCAGTTCGATCGCACGGATATACGCCTGCTGGCTGAAATCCAGCGGGATGGGCGCGCCACCAACGCCGAGCTGGCGACACGGGTGAACCTCTCACCCTCGGCCTGCCTGCGCCGCCTGCAGCGGTTGGAAAGCGAGGGCGTGATCGTCGGCTATGGCGCGCGGCTGGAGCCACGGCAGCTGCGCCTCGGCCTGCAGGCCTTCGTGCGCGTGCAGCTGGAAAAGCACGACCAGGCCGCCATCGGCCACTTCGTGGACAGCGTGCAGGGCTGGGATGAGGTGGTGGCCTGCCATGCGCTGACCGGCGACATGGACTATCTGCTGCACGTCTACGTGCGCGACCTGGAGCATTTCTCGCACTTCCTGCTGGACCGGCTGCTCAACGCCGGTGGCGTGGCCGATGCCAATTCCAGCTTCGTGCTGCGCACGGTGAAAGGCTTCCAGGCGTTGCCGTTGTCGCAGCTGGAGCCCTGAGCGGCCACCAGGCGTGCCCGGTGGCCTGGCATCAACGGATCAGCACTTGTCCTTGCGGCCCATCAGCTTGCCCAGGCGCGAAGCTTCCTCGCACTTCGGTGCGGCCACCGGCGCCGGTGCTGCTGCTGCGGCGCGCGCGCGCTGCAACTGCTGGATCTTCGCGCGGATCTGCGGCATGGCCGCCATCGCGGCCTTTTCACCTTCCAGGATCGCGGTGCCACGCTGGCTGAAATCGGCGGCGCCGATGTCCAGCACCTTCGGGCGGATGACGATGTCGGCGCGCGCCAGTTCCTGCTCGCCCAGGCGCTGGCCCATGATCGAGATGGACTGGTTGACGATGCCCAGCATGTCCGTCGGTGCCTTGCCGCTGGCCTTGCTGGAGATGTCCACGGCGATCACGAAGTCGGCGCCGAGCTGGCGCGCGGCATCCACCGGCACCGGGCTGACCACGCCGCCGTCGATGTAGTTGCGGCCACCGATCTTCACCGGTTCGAACACACCGGGAATGCTGCTCGACGCGCGCACCGCCTGGCCGACGTTGCCGCGCACGAAGATCGAGCGCTCGCCGGTTTCCAGCTGCGTGGCGACGGCGGCGAACGGCTTTTTCAGGCGCTCGGCGGGACGGTTGGCAACCTGCTCGTTGACGTAGTCCTGCAGCTTCTGGCCCTGCACCAGGCCACCGGAGAACAGGCGCACGTCGCGGATGCTGGCTTCGTCCAGCGCGACCGCCTTGCTCTGCATCTGGAAGGCGTCCATGCCGCTGGCATACAGCGCACCGACCACGCTGCCGGCGCTGGTGCCGGAAACCACGGCCGGCTCGAAGCCGTTGGCTTCCAGCATCTTGATCACGCCGATGTGGGCGAAGCCCTTGGCTGCGCCACCACCGAGAGCGATGCCGATCTTGATCGGCTTGGCCTGCGGCACCACGGTCGGCGCCGGCGGCGGCGTGGGACGGACCGGGTCGCCACCGCAGCCGGCCAGCAGGCCGATCAGGGCGACGGACAGCAGCATGCGGGGGCGGAACAGGCTCATCGGCAGTGCGCTCGCGGCGCCGGATTCAGGAAAGGGCGCCAGCATACCGAAGCTGTGGCGGGGCGGGCAGGGTGGGGGAGATCCCTATTCATAAAGGTAGTGCCGGCCGCTGGCCGGCAACCATTGGGAAACTGGCAACGGTCCACGGGGTTGCCGGCCAGCGGCCGGCACTACCGGAGGCGGTCAGAACCGGTTGTCGCCGTCCAGCATCCGGCCCAGGCCGCCCAGCACCGAGCCTTCGCCGCGGCTCTGGCCGCCGCCCTGCGGTGCGGCCATCCACATGCGGCCGGCCAGGCGCGAGAACGGCAGCGACTGCAGCCAGACCTTGCCCGGGCCGGTCAGCGTGGCCAGGAACACGCCTTCGCCGCCGAACAGCATGCTCTTGATGCCGGCCACCCGGCGCACGTCCATGTCCACGCTGGAGTGGTAGGCCACCACGCAGCCGGTATCCACGTCCAGGCGTTCACCCGCGGCCAGCTCGCGCTCGATCACGCAGCCGCCGGCATGGATGAAGACCCAGCCGTCGCCTTCCAGCTTCTGCATGATGAAGCCCTCGCCGCCGAACAGGCCGGTCATGATCTTGCGCTGGAACTGCACGCCGATCTGCACGCCACGTGCGCCGGCCAGGAAGCTGTCCTTCTGGCAGATCAGGCGGCCACCGTGCTGGTCCAGGCGCATCGCCAGCACCGTGCCGGGGTAGGGCGCGGCGAAGGCGACCTTGCCCTTGCCGTGGCCGGTCTGGGTGTAGACGGTGGCGAACAGGCTCTCGCCGGTCAGCACACGGCGGCCGGCGGCCATCACCTTGTCCATCAGGCCGCCGCTGCTGGCGGCGCCGCTGCCGAACACGGTGTCCATCTGCACCGTGGCGTCCTTGAACATCAACGCGCCTGCCTCGGCCACCGCACTTTCGCCGGGGTCGAGCTCGATCTCCACGAACTGCATTTCATGGCCGACGATGCGGAATTCGATATCGTCGGCACGATTGCCGGCGGTGTTGGAAGGTACCGGCGGCGGGGTTGGCTGGCCCGCACCCGGCGCACGCAGCTCGGCCACCTCGGCGGTCGGCGTCCAGCCCGCCATGCCCTGGCACCAGGCCAGCGCGCGCGGGTTGGCCTGCGCATAGCGGCGCGCGGCCTCGTCATCGAGGGGGCCGACGCGGTCGGCCTGGGCGGAGGCATGGAAGTACCACTGGGTCATTGCGGTGGCTCCGCGGCGCTGGAAAACCCCGAGTCTAGCGAGCGCACCGGGGGCAGGGCGACGGGGCCATGAACGGCCGGCATTTGCGGGGCAGGTGCTGTATTGCAACAATTATCTGGTAGCGCCGTTTTACCACCCCTCCAAACACAGCCTACCGCCATGTCCCCGACCCGCACTTCCCGTGGCCGATTTCCGGTCGCGCGCCCCCTCGTTGCCGCTCTTTCCGCCCTGCTGCCGCTGGTAGCAGCCGCCCAGGAAACCCCCGCTGCCAAGGATCCGGTTGCCCTCGACACCCTGCAGGTGACCGCGCAGCGCCGCGTCGAGAACGCCAAGGACGTGCCGGTCGCGGTCAGCGCGATCCAGGGCGAGAAGCTGGATGTGCTCGGCTCGGCCGGCGATGACATCCGCTTCCTGGCCGCACGCGTGCCCAGCCTCAACATCGAGTCGTCCTACGGCCGTGCCTTCCCGCGCTTCTACATCCGCGGCCTGGGCAACACCGACTTCGATCTCAATGCATCGCAGCCGGTGTCGCTGGTGTACGACGACGTGGTGCAGGAGAGCCCGCTGCTGAAGGGCTTCCCGCTGTTCGACCTGGCCAACGTGGAAGTGCTGCGTGGCCCGCAGGGCACGCTGTTCGGCCGCAACACGCCGGCTGGCGTGGTCAAGTTTGATTCGGCGCGTCCGTCGCAGGATGCCGATGGTTACATCCGCGTCGGCTACGGCAGCTACAACAGCTGGAACGTGCAGGGCGCCTACGGCGGCCCGCTGACCGACCGCTGGTCGGCACGCGTCTCGGCGATCTACCAGCGCCGCGATGACTGGGTCGACAACACCCGTGTCGGCGCCCCCAACAGCGGCTTCGAAGGCTACGACGAAGCCGCCGGCCGCGTGCAGTTCCTGTACGAAGGCGACGACTTCGAAGCGCTGTTCAACCTGCACAAGCGCAAGCTCAACGGCACCGCCCGCCTGTTCCGCGCCAACATCATCGAGAAGGGTGGCAACTCGCTGGTCGAGAACTTCGACCGCGACAAGGTGGCCAACGACGGCGTCAACTTCTCCGACCTGAAGACCTGGGGCGGCAGCGCGCGCCTGCAGTGGAACCTCGGCTCGGTGACGCTGCACTCGATCACCGGCTACGAAACCGCCGAATCGCTCAACCGCGGTGACATCGACGGTGGCTACGGTGCGGCGTTCCTCGGCGCCGGCAACTACGGCCCGGGCTTCATCCCGTTCTCGTCGGAGTCGGCTGACGGCCTGCCGCACCATCGCCAGTGGACGCAGGAATTCCGCATCGAGTCCAACGAGTGGGGCCGCTTCGACTGGCAGGCCGGCGTCTTCTACTTCGATGAAGACGTGACCATCAACAACTTCAACTACGACTCGCTGGCCCCGGGCAATCCGCAGACCGGCCACGTGGTGCAGAACCAGCGCAACAAGGCCTGGGCGGTGTTCGCCTCGGGTGACTTCGATGTCACCGACCGCTTCAAGCTGCGTGCCGGCGTGCGCTACACCCAGGACAAGAAGGACTTCAGCGCCAGCGTGCTGCAGGCCGTTCCGTTCGGCACCCCGGTCAGTGGCCCGTACCTGGCCAACACCGACGTCAACGACGTCAGCTGGGATCTGAGCGGCGTCTACAAGCTGACCGACGACATCAACGCCTATGCCCGCGTGGCCAAGGGCTTCCGCGCGCCGTCGATCCAGGGCCGCCTGGCCTTCGCGCCGGGCCTGTCGCAGGCCGATTCGGAGAAGGTGATCTCGTACGAAGCCGGCATCAAGGCTGATCTGTTCGAGCGCCGCGCGCGCCTGGGCCTGAGCGTGTTCCGCTACAACGTCGATGGCCAGCAGTTGATCGCAGTGGGCGGCACCAACAACACCGCCACCCTGCTCAACGCCGACAAGACCATCGGCCAGGGCGTCGAGCTGGACCTGGAGGCCTACCTGGCCGACAACGTCCTGCTGACCTTCGGCAGCAGCTACAACGACACCGAGATCAAGGACAAGAACCTGGCGGTGGCGATCTGTGGCGGTGGCTGCACCATCACCGACCCGACCACGGTGATCAACGGCCAGACCTATGCGCTGGTGAACGGCAACCCGCTGCCGCAGGCGCCGAAGTGGATCCACAACGCGACCCTGCGCGTGGGCTTCCCGCTCAGCGATGGCAGCGAGCTGTACGCCTACACTGACTGGGCCTACCGCAGCGCGGTGAACTTCTTCATCTATGAGTCGCCGGAATTCCGCGGCCGTAGTTCGCTGGAAGGCGGCCTGCGCCTGGGCTACAACTGGGATTACGGCCAGTACGACGTGGCGGTGTTCGGCCGCAACCTGACCAACCAGACCCGCGTGGTCGGCGCGATCGACTTCAACAACCTGACCGGCTTCCTCAACGAGCCGCGTACCTGGGGCGTGGAATTCACCGCGAAGTTCTGATGCGGTTGCTGCGTTGATGCAATGAAGAAGGGCCGGCGCAATGCCGGCCCTTCTGCTTTACACCCATCGTTGCCGAATGGGGTCAGAGCCCTTTCCAGCGGAAAGGGATCCGACCCCGATGGCATCGGCATTCCGCGCTGGGGTCAGATCCCTTTCCGAAGGGAAGGGCTCTGACCCCGGATCGCCGCTTACAGCGCGCTCTGCGGGCGGATCTTCAGCACAGCATTCTCGGCCGCGCAGTCGCGGCTGGAGTGCAGGCCGGCCTTGCGCGCGGCAGCGATTTCCCTGCGTGCGGCCAGCAGGTCCTTGTTGAACGCGGCGTTGTCGTGCAGGCGGGCCACGGCGGCGGCGCCCATGAAGCGGCCTTCAAGGATGTCGCTCTGCCAGTGCACGTTGCACACCAGGCGGCTTTCTCCGTAGTTGCGGCCGCGGGCCTGGATGGCATCGGCGCGGTCCGGCGCGATCTCCGACAGGATCAGTGCCCAGGCCCAGCCGATCGAGGTGTGGCCGGACGGGTAGGAACCGTTCTTGCGCAGGCCTTCCTCGTCCTTCGGCGAGCAGGTCGGCTCACCGTTGACCATGAACGGGCGCGGGCGCTGGTAGTGGTTCTTGGCCGCCTTGGTGGCGGCGCTGGCATCGATCCGGCTGCGCTCGAGCAGTCGGTACAGCGCCGGGCTCTTCACCGCATCGACGTCGATGTCGGCGGCGCAGGAGAAGTGGTTGGCGCCTTCGGGGAAGCCGAGTTCGGCATCGACGCCGGCCTGGGCGAAGCGCGGGCTGCCACGCAGCGCGCGGGCTTCACGGCTGACCTGTTCGTCCAGGGCGAGGGCGGCCGAACCGGCGACCGGTGGTGCCGGCACCAGGTCGAGGCTGGCCGGTACCGCGCTCTTGTCGAGATAGCCCACCGCCTTGGTGGTGATGTTGGCTTCGACAGCGGTCGGCTTGGCGGCGGTGGCGGCGCAACCGGCCAGGGCCGCGACGACGGCGAGGCCGAGCAGCGGGCGGGCAGGGTGGGAAATCAGCGACATGGGCAGGCTCCGGGCAGAAAACATCGCGCCATGATCGCAGCCCCCATACGACACCGCAGTGGCCATCGGTCATACGGCCAGACCCGGCATGGTCATCGGAGCGGTATGAAAAACGTCATCGACTGTCGTCAGTCTCCTGAATCCGGGCGCAGCGCACGGACTTTCACACGGCTGCGCCATGAGCATCGGCACAACGGTGATCGACAGGCCGTCCAGTTCCAGCCGGGTCGGGGGGATCCGCTGACAGAGGGAGAGAAGCGATGCGCAGCACCGCAACAGGAAGTACCGTCCTGGCCCTGCTCCTCGGGCTGGCAACCGCCCAAGCGCAGGCCGCCGACGTGGTTGGCGTGGCCTTCGTGCATGGCACCGGCGCGCAGACCAATGCCACCCAGGACTACTGGCAGCCGGCGATCATCGACACCGTGCGCCAGGGCCTGCCGAACAGCAGCAACTACGTCGTCATCAACTGTGACTTCACCCAGTACATGTGGAAGCCGGAAGCCGCCGGCTGCCTGGCCAACCAGTTGACCAGCTTCATCGACAGCCGTGGCATCACCCAGCTGGTGGTGATCACCCACTCCAACGGCGGCAACGTGATGCGCTGGATCCTGTCCAACCCGACCTACGACAGCCGCTATCCGAAGATCATCCGCACGGTGCGCAAGGTCAACGCACTGGCACCGTCTTCGGCGGGCACGCCGTTGGCCGATGCGGTGCTCAACGGCAACACCTTCGAAACCTCGCTGGGCTGGCTGCTGGGTTACAAGAACGACGCCGTGCGCCAGCAGCAGGTGGCGAGCATGGCCACCTACAACGCGCAGAACCTGTACGGCACCGCAGGTCGCCCGGCGCTGCCCAAACCGTTCCGCGCCGTGGTCGGCAGCGACGTGGAATCGGCGGTGTGGGACAGCAACAGCTACTGCGGTGGCTACGCCGCCAATGTCGGCCTGGAGTTCACCCAGAACTGGCTGTCGTCCTGCTCCGATGGCTTCCTGGAGTGCAGCAGCCAGAAGGCCGCCGGCACCACCTGGTTCACCGACAAGCAGCGCACCAAGGATGCCGAGCCGCTCAGCCACAACCAGAGCCGCCGCGAGTGCTTCGGCCTCGGCACGATCCTGCGCACCGACCTGGCCCAGTGAGGAAGACGACCATGACGAACCATTCCACTCTGCTGGCCAGTGCGGTGCTGGCCGTGCTGTCCCTGTCCACGGCGCAGGCCGCGCAGCCGCTGCAGGCCGCCCGTGCAGGCGATCAGGTGCCTGCCGCATTGGTGGCCGCGCCGCTGCCGGCTGATGAAAGCGAACACGCACCGTTGTCGTTTGCCTGGGCGCTGGACCCGGCACAGCCGCTGCAGGCGGCCACGCCGTATGCCTCGGTCAGCCGCAGCTACTGGCAGCAGGTCGATGGCACGCAGCTGCAGCGCGGCCTGGACCTGCCGCTGACGGCGCCCGATGCGGTGATCCAGCTGAGCCCGGCCGCAGGTGCCCGCGCAGTGCCGGCCAACACCCTGCAGGTGCGCGATCCGGCTGGCCGCAGCAGCGTGGCGCGTAGCGTCGATGCGCGCGCGCTGCAGGATGCCGGCATGCCGGTGGGGGATGGCAGCAGCATGCTGCGCACCGGCGCGACCAGTGCGGCCGGTGCGTACACCCTGCAGAGCACGCAGGCGCAGGGCCGCTATGTGGTGCAGGTGCTGGAGCCGAACAGCCCGCTGCGGCTGGAAGTGCAGGCCAACCAGGCGCAGGTGCTGGCCGGTGGCAACGTGCAGCTGCAGGCACGCCTGCTGGAAGACGGCGCCACCACCGCGCAGCTGGCATCGCGTCGTGGCGGCCTGGGCGGTGAAGCCCTGCTGGTCGCGCCGGATGGCCGCAGCTGGCCGCAGCGCCTGCTGCGCACCACCGATGGCAGCCTGCGCGCGCAGGTACGGATCCCGGCCGATGTCGGCACTGTGCAGGGCCTATGGGAACTGCAGGTGTTCGCCCAGGCCGATGGCGTGCTGCGCGATGGCAAGGTGGCCTTCGCGGTGGCACGGCCGACCGCGCGCTTCAGCGGCCAGGCGGCACCGGACCCGGCCAGCCGCCAGGTGGCGCTGCCGCTGCAGGTAGCAGCGGCCGGACGCTATGAGGCGCGGGGCACGCTGTATGCCACGGCCCGCGATGGCCAGTTGAAGCCGGTCGCGCAGGCACATGCGGCCGCGTGGTTCGATGGCCCGGGCGCAGGCCAGCTGGTGCTGCCGTTCGACCAGGCTGCGTTGCCGGTCGGCTTCGGTGCGCCGTATGAGCTGCGCGACCTGCAGCTTCAGGACCAGAGCCGGATGGCGCCGATCGAGTCGCGTGCGCTGGCGCTGAAGTTCTGAGCGAGGGTGCAGTGGGCCGGGATATCCGGCCCGCTGCACTGCGCATGTCGATCACCCCGCATACGCGGTCAGCCGGCCTTCCTGCTCGATCACCGTGATCGCGCCGTCGAACACCGCCGACAGCGGTTCGTTGCGCAGCAGCTCGGCGCGGGTGCCGTCGGCCAGTACGCGGCCATCGCGCAGCAGCACCACCCGCTCGATCTCGGGAATGATCTCTTCAATGTGGTGGGTCACCAGCACCAGGGTGATGCCCTGCTGCGCCAGCACCCGCATGGTCGCCACCAGCTGCTCGCGGGCGACCAGGTCCAGCCCGGTGGAGGGTTCGTCCAGCAGCAGTGCCTGCGGCCGATTGACCAGCGCGCGCGCGATCAGCACGCGGCGCGTTTCGCCGGCCGACAGCTCGGCATAGGCGCGCTCGCGAAGGGACAGGGCGCCGGTCATCGCCAGTGTTTCGCCGACGCGCGTGCGCATGTCGGCGGTCACTTCGCGGAAGGCCGGCACCACGTAGCTGGCGAAGAAGCCGGACAGCACCGCCTGTTCCACGGTCAGCCCGGGCATGTCGGCCAGGTTGCTGCTGAGGTCGCCGGTGACGATGCCCAGCTGTGAGCGCAGCCGGTCCACCTGCCAGCGGTTCTGGCCCAGTACCTTCACCGCCACCGTGCCGTCGCCCTGGGCCAGCGGGTACAGCTCGCGGGTGATCAGCTTGATGAAGGTGGACTTGCCGCAGCCGTTGGGGCCTAGCAGGGCGGTGTGCTGGCCCTGCGCGATGCGCAGGCTGAGCCCGTGCAGCACCTTCACCTGGCCGCGCACCACGGTGGCGCGGTCCAGTTCGATCAAGGGGGGCAGCTCCGCGACGGGCGGGGCGGCGGTCATGGCGCTGGCGCGTGGATCAAGGCTCGACAACTCAGGTCCCCAACTGTGAACGGTGCCACGGATGGCGATGGGATTCATCGCCGCAGGGATGCAGTTTGCAACGCAAGCGCCCATCATGTCTGCCATCCCCGCGTCGATCCGGAGAGCTGCCATGCCTGATGCCCTGATGTCCCTGTTGACCGGTGGTGTGCTCGGCCTGGGCTGGTGGGCCATGCTGGTGGTGTTGCTGGTCTTCACCCAGATCACCATCTTCTCGGTGACCCTGTACCTGCACCGCAGCCAGGCCCATCGCGGGGTCGATTTCCACCCGGCGCTGGCCCATGTGTTCCGCTTCTGGCTGTGGCTGACCACCTCGATGATCACCCGCGAGTGGGTGGCCATCCATCGCAAGCACCACGCCAAGGTGGAGACCGAGGACGACCCGCACAGCCCGGTTACCCGCGGCATCGGCAAGGTGTTCTGGCACGGCGTGGAGCTGTACCGGGAAGCGCGCGGCATGCGCGCGGACATCGAGCAGTACGGGCGCGGCACCCCGGACGATGCGATCGAGCGCCACCTGTATACCCCGCACGCGACGCTGGGGCCGGTGCTGCTGCTGGTGATCAACAGCGTGCTGTTCGGTCTGCCCGGCGTGGCCCTGTGGGCGATCCAGATGGCGTGGATCCCGTTCTGGGCTGCGGGCGTGGTCAATGGCCTGGGCCACTGGTGGGGCTACCGCAACTATGAGTCGGCCGATACCTCCACCAACCTCACGCCGTGGGGGGTCTGGATCGGTGGCGAGGAGCTGCACAACAACCATCATGCCTTCCCCAGTTCGGCGCGCTTCGCGATGCGGCGCTGGGAGTTCGACATCGGCTGGAGTGCGATCCGCCTGCTGCAGGCGCTGCGCCTGGCCAGGGTGCTGCGGGTGGCGCCGGCCATGGACGTGCGCCCGAACATCGCCGTGCCCGACGCCGAGACCCTGAAGGCGCTGCTGTCGCACCGCTTCCAGGCGATGACCGATTACCAGCGCAATGTGTTCATGCCGGCCCTGCGCGAGGAAGCCGTACAGGCTGGGGCCAAGCTGCGCCGCCTGCTGCCGCGCCGGCTGCGCCGCGGCCTGGTCAACGATGGCCGCTGGCTGAAGCCGGACAGTCGTGCCCAGCTCAGCGAATGGGTGGCGCAGCGCCCGCGCATCCGCACCCTGGTCGAGTACCGCGCGCGGCTGGCGGCGCTGCTGGAAGCCCGCGGCCACGATGCCGCCGAGCGCCTGCATCAGCTGCAGGCGTGGTGCCGCGAGGCCGAGGAAAGCGGTATCGCGGCGTTGCAGGCCTACGCCGCACGCTTGAAGGGCTACAGCCTGGTGGGCGCGTGAGGGCAGGGTACGGGCTTCTGCTGGCGGCGTTGCTGCCGGGCGCGGCGCTGGCCCAGGTCACCGATACCGCCAGCTATCTGCAGCGGATGGACAGCGATGGCGACGGCAGGGTCAGCGAGGCCGAGTACGTGCAGTGGATGCTGTATGCCTTCGACCGCATGGACCGCAATGGTGACGGTGTGCTGACGGCCGAGGAGCTGCCCGGTGGCAAGGGCAGGGTGATCAGCCGCGAGCAGCAGCGGCAGGTGATCGTGCAGCGCTTCCACAAGCAGGATGCCAACGGTGATGGCTTCCTGGATGCGCGCGAACTGGCAGCGCCTCCGCGCTAAAGATTCCCGGCGTGCTGCCGATGGTGGGTTCGACGCGATCCCGGGAACCGGTCGATCCGCACGGGTAAGGCGAGCTGGCATGTCGACCGCGATGGATCGCGGTAGGGGGAAGGACATGGAAGGGAGTGCTGTGCCATTGCGATGATCGATGCCGAACGGAATCGCCTGCACTGGCCCGACACGACCCAAGGATCCCCCATGAAATCGAACCCACCGCTTCTGGCGGCCGCGCTGCTCGGCAGCCTCGTCATCGCCTCGCCTGTGCTGGCCAATGAGCCGCCCCCAACCACCCCGTCCGACACGGCGACGGCTGCAGACGTTCCCGCAGCTGATGCCGGTGCTGTCGCCGTCGTGGAAGACACGGCGGCGGCCACCGTGGCGGAGGTGCCTGCCTGGCAAGGCCGGGTGCCGTTGAGCGTCAAGCTGCAGATGGGCGCAGATGGCCAGCCGGTCGGCGACAAGACGCTGCGCCTGGTGCAGCGTTCCACCACCGGCAAGCTGGTGGCCGCGCAGGTTGCCGTGTCCTTGTTTTCCGGCACGCTCGGTGGCAGCTCGTTCAAGAAGGATCAGCTGAAGGGAACCCGGGTCGAGACTGTTCCGAACCCGGCCTTCGGTTACCTGCAGGACCAGGTGCGCCTGCGCCTGGCCGAATACTTCACCGCGCATCCGGGCGCTGTGCCGGCAGAGGTCCGGCCGGTGCAGATCACCGCCGATGGCTTCACCCTGATCTACAAGGAACTGGGCGATGCCGATACCCAGTACGAGCTGCGCCAGACCCAGCACGTCGGCTTCCCGTATACCCGCAAGCTGCTGCGCCTGGTCGGTGGCGAAGGCGTGCAGTGCCAGGTGGACGAGCCGGTGGCCGCACCCCTGGAAGCCTGGCAGGCCGACGACTACGCCTTGGTCAAGCAGACGGCCGAGCGCTACAGCGACCAGTGCCTGGCCCGGTTCGTGGAAACGCTGCCGTCGCTGTTCCCGGACCGTTCCGCCGCTGCCGCACCTGTCCCGGCGGAGCCTGCGCGCGTCGGGCAGGACGCCTGACACCCGTCGAAGCCGGGGATCATTCCCCGGCTTCGACGGCCAGGTGCCGGCGGCAGAGCAGCGATAGAATCCCTGCATGCCTGAACTGCCCGAAGTCGAAACCACCCGCCGCGGCCTGGCGCCGCACCTGCAGGGCCGCCGCGTGCACGGGGTGATCCTGCGCCGCGCCGACCTGCGCTGGCCGATCCCACCGGAAGTGGCCGAGCTGCTGCCGGGGCAGCGCATCGAGGACATCCGGCGGCGCGCCAAGTACCTGCTGCTGGACACCGCCATCGGCAGCGCGGTGCTGCACCTGGGCATGTCCGGCAGCCTGCGCGTGCTGCCCGGCGATACCCCGCTGCGTGCGCACGACCACGTCGACATCAGCCTGGACAACGGCCGCCTGCTGCGCTTCAACGACCCGCGCCGCTTCGGCAGCCTGCTGTGGCAGCCCGCCGGTGAGATTCACCCGCTGCTGCAGGGGCTGGGCCCGGAACCGCTGGACGACGCGTTCGACGGCGACTACCTGTTCGCCCGCAGCCGTGGCCGCAGCGCGCCGGTGAAGACCTTCCTGATGGACCAGGCGGTGGTGGTGGGCGTGGGCAACATCTACGCCGCCGAGAGCCTGTTCAAGGCTGGCATCAGTCCGTTGCGCGAGGCGGGAAAGATCTCGCGCGAACGCTACCAGCGGCTGGCCGACGCGGTGAAGGAGATCCTGGGCTACGCCATCACCCGCGGTGGCACCACCCTGCGCGATTTCATCAGCCCCGATGGCGCGCCGGGCTACTTCGAACAGGAACTGCTGGTGTACGGCCGTGACGGGCTGCCCTGCCCGAACTGCGGCCGTGCGCTGAAGCACGCCACCATCGGCCAGCGTGCCAGCGTCTGGTGCAGCCACTGCCAGCGCTGAGCCGGGCCGCCAGCGGCAGCTGAACGGGCAGGGCGCGTCTCCGCTGCCCGTTAACGTTTGTCTGCCTATGATGGCCGACCTTCCTCCCTGTGCCTGACGCGCCTGCATGCAACGACGCGACTTCATCCGCAATGCCTCCCTCGCCCTGGCTGCATTCGGCCTGCCGTCCCTGCCCGCGTGCGCGGCCAGCAAGAGCGGCCAGATGGGCCTGCGCCGCCTCGGCCAGCCGCAGCCGTTCGACTTCGCCACCTTGAAGGGCCAGGCGCGCGCGCTGGCGCAGGCGCCCTACAAGAGCCACAAGCGGGTGCTGCCGGGCCGCCTGGAGGGACTGGACTGGGACCAGTACCAGTCGATCGGCTACCGCCAGGACCATGCGCTGTGGGCTGACCAGCCGGGCAAGTTCCAGGCCAAGTTCTTCCACCTGGGCCTGTACTTCCATTCGCCGGTGCGCATGTTCGACGTGGTCGACGGCAAGGCGCAGGAGCTGGCCTATGACGGCGCGGCGTTCAACTACGGCAAGAGCGGCATCAAGGACGGCGAGCTGCCGGCCGACCTCGGCTTCGCCGGTTTCCGCCTGAACACCCGCAAGGACACTGACCGCGACTTTGCCGCCTTCCTCGGCGCCAGCTACTTCCGCGCGGTCGGCAAGGAAGGCCAGTACGGCCAGTCCGCGCGTGGCCTTGCGATCGACACCGGCATGGGCAAGCCGGAGGAGTTCCCGGACTTCATCGCCTACTACCTGGAACAGCCGTCGGCCGATTCGGAGACGATCGTGGTCTACGGCCTGCTGGATTCGCCCAGCGTGGCTGGCGCCTACCGCTTCGCGATCACCAATGGCGACGTGCTGTTGATGGACATCGACAGTGCGCTGTACCCGCGCAAGGCGATCGAGCGGTTGGGCATCGCCCCGTGCACCAGCATGTACCAGGTGGGCGAGAACGACCGCCGCATGGCATGGGACTGGCGCCCGGAGATCCACGATACCGATGGTCTGTCGCTGTGGACCGGTGCCGGTGAATGGATCTGGCGGCCGCTGCTGAACCCGCGCAACCTGCGCTTCAACATGTTCGTGGACCGCAACCCGCGCGGCTTCGGCCTGCTGCAGCGCGACCGCAACTTCGACCATTACCAGGACGACGGCGTGTTCTACGAGAAGCGCCCGTGCCTGTGGGTGGAGCCGAAGGGCGAATGGGGCGAGGGCTCGGTGCAGCTGGTGGAGATTCCCACCGTGGACGAGACCTTCGACAACATCGTGGCGTTCTGGAACCCGAAGGAAAAGCCGCAGCCGGGCCAGGAGCTGCTGGTCGGCTACCGCCTGTACTGGGGCGCCGAACCGCCGGCGCGGCCGCCGCTGGCGCACTGCGTGGCCAGCCGTACCGGCCTGGGCGGTGTGGTTGGCAAGAAGCGCGAGTACTTCAGCTGGCGCTTCGCGGTGGACTTCGAAGGGGGCGAGCTGGCCAGCCTGATCGACAAGGGCGAGGTCGAGGCGGTGGTGGAAGCCAGCCGTGGCCGGGTCGAGATCGTGTCGGCGCGCCCGCTGCGCGAGATCAACGGCTATCGCGCGATGTTCGACCTGGTGCCGCCGGAAGGCAGTACCGAGCAGATCGACATCCGCCTGTTCCTGCGCAGTGGTGGCAAGACGCTTACGGAGACCTGGCTGTACCAGTACACCCCGCCGCCGGCGGGCGCGCCGGAGCGCACGCTGTACTAAGTGGGTTTATCGGCAGGGCTGCGCCCTGCACCCGCAGAGGCTCCAAGCAACGGCAACAGCCGAAGCAAAAGCCGGCATTCCGTGGGTAGGCGGGGTGGGTCCGGTGGTGGGAGACGCCGTAAACCCGTCCATGGGGGCTTGGCCGCGGCATCCATGCCGCGGACACTCCCGCCACCGGACCCACCCCGCCTTCGACAGATCTCCGCGATCTGTGGGAATTGCTCTGGGGGTCAGATCCGTTTCCCGAAGGAAAACGGATCTGACCCCCGGAATTTCATTCGATATCTGACAGATGTGTCGACCAAGGTCGACACCTACCAACAGCCGTGGGGATCTGACAGAGGTGGGGCGGTGTGGGCTTGCAGGACCGTTGGCGCCATGGATGGCGCCATCGAGCCCCCAGGGATGGGTTTACGGCGTGTCCTGCAAGCCCACACCGCCCCGCCATCCCACGGGATACCAGCTTTCGCTGTTGCTGTTGCGTTGAGCAGGTGCAGGGCTGCAAGCCCTGCAAAAGAACACCCCTTACAGCGGCAGGGGTGCCTGCGCCGGATCGATCCGTCCTTCGCCGCGGGTGATCTTCTTGAACTCGGCACGGCTGACCGACACGTAGCGCTCGTTGCCACCGATCTCCACCTGCGGGCCGTCCTGCACGGCGTGGCCATGCTCGTCCACGCGCACGGTCATCGTCGCCTTCTTGCCGCTGTGGCAGATGGTCTTGATCTCCTGCATCTCGTCGGCCCAGGCCAGCAGGTACTGGCTGCCCTCGAACAGCTCGCCGCGGAAGTCAGTACGCAGGCCGTAGCACAGCACCGGAATGCGCAGCTGGTCGACCACTTCGCTGAGCTGCCAGACCTGGGCACGGGTCAGGAACTGCGCCTCGTCCACCAGCACGCAGCCCATCGGACCGTTGGCTGCCAGATCCTGCTCGACCCAGTGCTGCAGGTCGGTATCGCGGTCGAAGGCCATGCCATCGGCGCGCAGGCCGATCCGCGAAGCGACAACGCCGGCGCCGGCACGGTCGTCCAGGCGCGGGGTCAGGATCGCCACCCGCATGCCGCGTTCGCGGTAGTTGTGTGCGCTCTGCAGCAGGGTGGTGGTCTTGCCGGCGTTCATCGCCGAATAGTAGAAGTAGAGCTTGGCCATCGGCCAATTCTAGTCGCCACCCGGCCCGCCGTCGCGGATCTGCCGCGGTGCACCGATCTCGATGCTGGGCCGCAGCCGGGTGTTCTGCCAGATCTGCTCCTGCAGGCACCAGTAGGCCGCCGGTTCCCAGAAGGCATCGCGGTAGTAGTCATCGCCGGTGACCGGCCGGTTGGCCTCCGGCCCCTCGCCCAGCGCCATGCGCAGGCCCGGGTTGACGAAGCCGGTGCGGCTGCCGGTCATCGCATGGCGGGCGTTCCGCAGCACGGTTTCCATGCGCGGCTTGGCCACGGCATCGCCGTACTGCGCGTACAGCGCCGGGCCTTCGGCAAGTACCCGCTGCCGCTGCGCCGTATCCAGCCGTTGCCAGTAACGCTCGCGTTCAACCAGCAGGTCGCGGTAACCGCGCTCGGCGGCCAGGTCCATCCAGATGTAGGCCAATACCGGATCGGCGTCGATGCCGATGCCTTCCTGGTACATGCGCGCAACCAGCGACTGCGAGAACTTGTCGGCGTACAGGCTGGCGCGCTGGAAGCGCAGCCGCGCCTGTGCCGGCTTGCCACGTCGCCACGACAGCTGGCCCAGGTCGCGCCAGTACAGGTCGGGATGGGCCTGCAGGAAACCCTCGGTCAGCAATGCCGACGGAATCGACGCGGCCGGGTCGGGCGCGCAGGTGCTGGCGGCCGCGTACCCCGGTGCCAGCAGCACCAGCACGAAGGCACCGATGGCCCGGCAGGCGCGGGTCATCGCCCCGACCTGGCCAGTTCCTCGTCCTGCCATTGCCGGTAGGCCACCGGGTCCCAGTAACGTGCCAGCTGGTGCTTCTCCGGTTGCAGCACGCGCGGCCCGGCATCGCCGCGGCCCTGGCTGCGCATGGCGCCGCTCCAGCCGGCGCGGCTGCCGGTCTGCTGCATGCTGCCGGCGCGCAGTTCGCGTTCCAGCCGCGGCGTGGCGGCGGGGTCGCCGAACTCGGCGTACAGCGTGCGGCCCTCGCGCACCGCGCGCTCGCGTTCATCCGCTGACAGCGCCTCCCAGAAGCGTTCGCGCTGCGCCACCAGCCATTCGGTGCCACGCTCGGCCGCCAGATCCATCCACGCATAGCCCAGGGCGCGGTCGGCGGGGCCGCCTTGCCCGTTCCACAGCATGTCGGCCAGCGCCGCCTGTGACAGCTTGTCGCCATAGCGCGCGGCATTGCGGAAGTTGTTGCGGGCTTCTTCGTCGCGGCCCCGTTCGCGGGCCTCCATGCCCAGCTGGCGGAAGCGCAGGTCCGGGTGGTAGACGAGGAACTCGTGCGACTGCAGCACGATCGTTTCATAGGCATCCGTGCGCGGCGGCGGGCCGGACCCGGCCGCAGGCATGGCCAGCAGGCCCAGCAGGACGGCCGCAAGCGGACGGGCGATGACAGTCGAGGACATGGACCACGCTCCTGTGTTCCGGTGCCGATTCAATACCTTACGGGCGGGCGCCATGCAAGTCAGGTGGGCCTGCCAGCACCCCGCTACAATCCTGTCCCCATGCACGGTCTGAATCCTCCCCAAGCTGCCGCGGTCCTGCACATCGAAGGCCCGTTGCTGGTGCTCGCCGGCGCCGGCAGCGGCAAGACGCGCGTGATCGTGGAGAAGATCGCCCACCTGATCAGCTGTGGCCGCTACCCGGCCCGCCGCATCGCCGCGATCACCTTCACCAACAAGTCGGCCAAGGAAATGCGCGAGCGCGTGGCCAAGCGCCTGCGTGAGCAGGACGCCGACGAGGTGACCATCTGCACCTTCCATGCGCTGGGCCTGAAGTTCCTGCAGATCGAACATGCCGCCGTGGGCCTGAAGCGCGGTTTCTCGATCTTCGATGCCGACGATGCCGCCGCGCAGATCAAGGACCTGATGTACGGCGCCAAGCCTGATGACATCGAGGACATGAAGAACCTGGTGTCGCGCGCGAAGAACGCTGGCCTGTCGCCCGAACAGGCGATGGCCGCCGCGCGCAGCAACCGCGAGAAGGAAGCGGCCAGCGTCTACGAGCGCTACCAGCTGCGGTTGACCGCGTTCAACGCGGTCGACTTCGACGACCTGATCCGTCTGCCTGTGCAGATCCTGGAAGAGAACCCGGAGATCGCGATGGCCTGGCGCGAGCGCATCGGCTACCTGCTGGTGGACGAATGCCAGGACACCAACGACGCGCAGTACCGCCTGCTCAAGCAGCTGGCCGGCGACAAGGGCAATTTCACCTGCGTGGGCGACGATGACCAGTCGATCTACGCCTGGCGTGGCGCCAACCCGGAAAACCTGCAGCAGATGGGGCGTGATTACCCCGCGCTGGAGATCATCAAGCTGGAGCAGAACTACCGCTGCTCCAACCGCGTGCTGCGCGCGGCCAATGCGTTGATCGCCAACAATCCGCACGAGCACCTGAAGAAGCTGTGGAGCGACCAGGCCGACGGCGAGCGCATCCGCGTATGGGAATGCCGCAACAGCGAACATGAAGCGGAGAAGGTCGCTGCGGAGATTGCCTTCGTGGCGCAGTCGCGCAACGTGCCGTGGAGCGACTTCTGCATCCTGTTCCGTGGCAACTTCCAGTCGCGCCCGCTGGAAAAGGCGATGCAGCTGCTGCGCATCCCCTACCACCTGACCGGCGGCACGATGTTCCTGGAGCGCCAGGAAGTGAAGGACACGCTGGCCTGGCTGCGCCTGCTGGTAAACCCGGACGATGACACCGCGTTCATGCGCGCGGTGCAGTCACCCAAGCGCGACGTCGGTGCCGGCACGCTGGCCAAGCTGGCCGAACTGGCGCAGGAAAAGGACATGCCGATGGCGCAGGCCGCCGAAGCGATCGGGGCGCTGCAGCAGCTGCCACCGCGCGCGGCCAACAGCCTGGCGCGCTTCACCGACATCCTGCGCGACCTGCGTGCGCAGACCCGGCAGGTCACCTCCGGCGACATGATCCGCAAGGTCGCCAAGGAATCAGGGTTGCTGAGTGAGCTGCGCCAGCAGGCCAAGGAAGAGGCCAGCTACCAGCGCCGTGCCAACAACATCGAGGAACTGGCACAGTGGTTCGAGGGTGGCCCGCGCGGTGCCACCGCTGCCGACCTGGCCGGCCAGCTGGCGCTGCTGTCGCGCAGCGACAAGGACGAGGGCGGCAACCAGGTGCGCATGATGACCATGCATGCTTCCAAGGGCCTGGAATTCCCCTACGTGTTCATCGTCGGCTGCGAGGACGGCGTGCTGCCGCACCAGGTCAGCCTGGACGAGGGCAACCTGCAGGAAGAGCGCCGCCTGCTGTACGTGGGCATCACCCGCGCCAAGATCCAGCTGTGGATGAGCTACAGCAAGCTGACGCGCAAGTTCGGCGAGCACGTGCGGTTGAAGCCGAGCCGGTTCTTCGAGGAGATTCCGGCCGAGGAGATCCAGCGCGATGGAGCTGATCCGGTGGCCGATGCGGCGCGCAAGAAGGAGCGGGCGACGGCGGGGTTGGCGGCGATCGAGGCGTTGTTCGACTAAGCCGCTCCAACGGCGCCGCCCCTCCGTGGTGGAGTGCGCGTTGGTCCTGCGGTGTGGCCGGTCGGGGTGGGTTCGCGGGGGACGCCGTGAACCCGTCCTTGGGGGCTTAGCCGCGCCATCCATGGCGCGGATACCCCCGCGAACCCACCCCGACCGGCCTCTGACAGATTCCGGGCGCGTCCTTCCACGGCAATGCAAGGAAAATCAAATTCAACAGCCGGGGGTTGAGGCAGAATCGGGGTTTCGGCTGGAGGTCTGCGCGTGCATCCGATTGAAAGTGAACGCCTGCGACTGCGTGCGATCGAACCTGATCGCGATGCGGCGCCGATGCTGGCGCTGTTGAATGATCCGGGCTTCCTGCGCTTCATCGGCGACCGAGATGTGCGCAGTGAAGAGCAGGCGAGGGAGTACATCGCGCTGCGGGTGCTGCACAGCTATGCGTTGAACGGGTTCGGCATGTATGCCATCGAGCGCTTGTCCGATGGTGCCTGGCTGGGCAATGCCGGGCTGGTGCGGCGGGATGGCCTGCCGGGGCCGGATATCGGCTATGCAGTGCTGTCGGAATTCGCCGGGCAGGGCTATGCCGGCGAGGCGGCGCGGGCGGTGTTCGCGCATGCACGTGCGGAGCTGGGCATCGTGGATCTGTACGGCATCACCGACCTGGACAATGTGGTGTCCGGGAAGATCCTGCTGGGCCTGGGCATGCAGGAACGCGGGGTGATCCAGCTGCCGGGCGTGGACAGCCCGAGCCGGCTGTATGCCACGCCGGGCGCGGCCGAGGTTTGATCGTGGCGGGTGCCGACCGTTGGTCGGCACTGCATCGGCAGGACATCCGGTAGTGCCGGCCGCTGGCCGGCATCTCGGTGAACCTGGGTTGCCGGCCAGCGGCCGGCACTACCGCATATGGACGTTCAACCGCGTAGTTCGGCCAGCTGCGCCTGCAGATCGACCACGGCCGCTTCCAGCTGGGCCACGCGCTCGGCCAGGCCCGGGTCGGCGGCCTCGCTGCCACCACCGCTGCCGGCGTACTTCGCCGCCAGCGCCGCACCGTCCACTTCACCACACAGCAGGTGCATGTAGCGGTCTTCGCGCTGGCCGCTGGCGCGTGGCAGCACCACCAGCAGCGCGCGCTGCTGCAGGCGCTCGATGGCGTGGCGGGCTTCGTCGGTATCGGCGAAGCGGTGCAGGCGTTCGCTGCGCGTCACCAGCTCGCCCAGCGTCTGCGGCCCACGCAGCAGCAGCATCGCCAGCAGCACGGTCTGCTGCCGGGTCAGGTCCAGCGCGGCCTGCAGGCGGTGCTCGTAGCGGTCGGCGCGCGAGGAGAAGTGCTGGCGGGCCAGGCCCAGCGTCTCCAGCTGGCGCAGGGCGTGCTGCACGCTGCCGGCATCAACGTTCATCACCGGCTCGCGGGCGGTCTTCTGGTTGGCGGCCGACTGGGCGGCGTTGACCGTCAGCGGGTAGGTGTCCGGGGTGGTCGCCTCCTTCTCCACCAGGCAGCCCAGCAGGCGGGCCTGCACGGCGTCGAGCAGGGGGACGTCGGGGGTCTGGGCGGAATCGGTCATGGCGGCCTCCGGAAGGGCAACGGGTCAACCGCCAAGCATAGCCGTCCCAAGGCCGGCTTTGCCGGTAAAATGCGCCGGTATATCTGATTGCCGGTGAACCCATGCGTCGTCCCGTTTCCCTGTCCCTGACCCTGCTCGCCACCGCGGCGCTGGGCCTGTCCGCCTGCAAGCGCGTGGATGCGCCTGCCGCCGAAGCCGCTGCCCCGCAGGCCCCGGCCGCCGCCGCCAAGGCCGATGGCGCGCTCGATGCCACCGCCAACGACAACCTCAACGCGGTGCTGTGGATGCAGCGCGCGCAGGAGTACAAGGCGATCACCGAGCAGACCTACCGTGCCGCCGCCGACCGTCTCGACGCGGCGCTGAAGGAAGCCCACTGGGACGCACTGGTGCCGGAAGAACGCGGCAACGAGGCCAAGGGCCTGAAGCCGGCGGTGGTGCTGGACGTGGACGAGACCGTGCTGGACAACTCGCCCTACCAGGCGCGCCTGGTGCGCGATGGCAAGGAATACGACGAGCTGACCTGGGACCAGTGGGTAGCCGAAAAGAAGGCCAAGGCGATCCCGGGCGTGGTCGACTTCGCCAAGGCCGCCAATGCCAAGGGCGTGACCCTGCTGTACATCTCCAACCGCGCCGTGCACCTGAAGGACGCGACCCTGGCCAACCTGCGCGAGCAGGGCCTGCCGGTGGCCGACGACAGTGTGTTCCTTGGCCTGGGCACGGTGGTGCCGGGGTGCGAGCAGAACGGCAGCGAGAAGAACTGCCGCCGCCGCCTGGCCGGGCAGGAGTACCGCGTGCTGATGCAGTTCGGTGACCAGCTGGGCGACTTCGTGGAAGTGACCGCCAACACCAACGACGGCCGCGACGCGCTGCTGCAGCAGTACCACGACTGGTTCGGCGAGCGCTGGTGGATGCTGCCGAACCCGACCTACGGCGGCTTCGAGCCGGCACAGTTCAACAACGACTACAGCCAGTCGCGCCAGGCCCGCCACGACGCCAAGCGCGCTGCGCTGGACTACGCACCGTGAGCCGCGCACCGCTGCCGCTGCGCGATGACGAGCGCCTGATCTTCGCGCTGGACGTACCCGACCGCGTGCAGGCACTGGAGTGGGTCGACCGCCTCGGCGACAGCGTGGCGTTCTACAAGATCGGCATGGAACTGCTCGCCTCCGGCGAGTACTTCCAGGTGCTCGATGCGCTGGCCCGCCGCGACAAGCGCGTGTTCGTCGACCTGAAGTTCTTCGACATCCCGGCCACCGCTGCGGCGGTGATCAAGCGCCTGTCGCAGTGGCCGGTCAGCTACGCCACCATCCACGGCTGGCACCCGGCCATGATGGAGGCCTGCGCAGCCGCCAACAGCAGCGACATGCGCCTGCTGGCAGTGACCGTGCTGACCTCGATGGGCCGCCCCGACCTGGCGCAGATGGGCATCGACCGCGAGCCGGTGGACGTGGTGGTCGAGCGCGCGCTGGCCGTCCAGGCCGCCGGCATCGACGGCGTGATCGCCTCGGGCCAGGAAGCCGCCCCGATCCGTGCCGCCACCGGCGCTGGGTTCTCGATCGTCTGCCCCGGCATCCGACCCGGTGGCCCGGTCGGCGATGACCAGAAGCGCACCGTTGGCGTGGCGCAGGCCTTCGCCGATGGCGCCGATGCCATCGTGGTTGGCCGACCGATCCGCCTGGCGGCTGATCCGCAGGCCGCAGCGCGGGCAATCCAGCAGGAAATCGCGTCGGCTCTGGCTGCCCGCTGAGCCCACCGCCGACGTCGGTCACGCCGGCACGTCGAACGCCATCCCTATCCATGCGGGATGGCGTTCGCATTTGTGGGTCTGCAGCTGTCGCAGGCGGCGCAAGGCTCCGGAACTGTGCGCGCGTTCGCGCTGTTGGCCTCATCACTGCTCCCCAATCGATGCACCGGCACGGACCGCGGCCGCGCCGGTTCCAACCATCGATAGAGGAGTACAGGGATATGTATCGCAGCACCTCTTTGTTCATCGGCCTGCTGTTGGCCGCGTCTGCCGTACCCGCCATCGCTGCGCCGCAGGCACGCGAAGCACCACGCATCATCGGCGGTGAAGCGGCTCCGGCCGGCGAATACCCGTTCATGGTCAGCATCCAGGGCATCTTCGACGGCGATTCGGATCATGACCGCCACTTCTGCGGGGGCACCCTCATCTCGCCCTCGTGGGTGCTGACCGCCGCGCACTGCATGCAGGGGGAAGCGCCTGGCGGCATCGCCGTCGTCGGCAACGCCGCTGCCCTGTCCACCGACGCCTCGCCCCGCGCCTCCAACGTCAAGGCGATCCACGTCCATCCGGCATTCAACAGTGGTAACTCGCTGGAGCACGACGTGGCCCTGATCCAGCTCAGCGCCCCCTTGGATGGTGCACAGCCGGTGGCACTGCGGCTGCGGCCCGACGCCAGTTATCTCAAGCCGGGCCGCGAATTCACCGTGATCGGCTGGGGGGACACCGACATCGGCGATGGCCGGGTCTACCCGACCCAGCTGCAGACCGTGCAGGTGCCGTTCGTGGCATTCAATGAATGCCAGCAGGCCTACGGTGGGGAACTGTCGCGTGGCAAGGTCATCTGCGCCGGCCGCGAGGGCATCGACAGCTGTCAGGGGGATTCCGGCGGGCCGCTGCTGCTGCGCCTGCGCGATGGCTGGACCCAGTTCGGCATCGTCAGCTGGGGCGAGGGCTGCGCGCTGGCCGGCTATCCGGGGATTTATGCCCGAATCGCCGAAAAACACGCCGTAGATTTCATTGAATCTGTCTGGCAGCGTGATTGATTCAATAAAATCAAATACATACATGGCATTACGTGAAGTGTTGCCTTAACTTGAAGGGCAGCGTAGGATCGCCGCCATCCGGTCCTCGGACCGGACATGTGCCACAACACTGTCCTCCGGCCTCGCGCCGGTTTGAAGAGCCTGTGATCCCCGTGATCCGGGCTCTTTTTTTATGCCGGCGGCGGCTCCGCGGTCAGATCCCTTCTGCCCGCGGCAGAAGGGATCTGACCGCCTTGGCCGAAAACCGTGACGTCCCGGCTTGCCGCTGTCACGTCGCAGGCCGCAAGATGCGGGCCGGTCCGGGGAGTCCGATTGCATGAGCGTGGCGGTGCGAGGAAGGTCTGCGCGTGGATGGGGGCTGGCGGCCATGCTGCTGCTGGCCGTGGCGGCGTGCCGCGAGTCTGCCAACGATCCGGCCAGGCCGGCGGCCGAGCCGGTGGCTGCGGTGCAGGCGATGGCGTTGCGCCTGGCCGAAGATGATCTGGTCGGCTACGCGAAGCTGTCGGTACCGCCGGGCCAGTACCAGCGCCTGCAGCAGGCCTGGGCGGAGGGCCACAGCCAGTGGCCGCTGACCGAGCTGCCGCTGGGGGACCAGCTGCTGCCGATGCTGGCCGCGCTGCGCAAGCCCGATGCCAGCGCCGAACTGCAGCGCAGCTTCGACCGCCAGCTGGCCGGCCAGGCCAGCGCCGTGCGCCAGGCCGCGCAGTCGATGGGCAACTTCGGCGTGCAGTACCTGCGCCATCAGAAGGGCTACACGCCCGGCCAGCAGGCCCACTACATCGCCCTGGTCGAAACCCTTGCCGTTTGGGCCCAGGGCGCGCCGATCAGTGACCGCGCCCGCGCACGCAGCACCATTGCCGCGCTGGTCGGCGCCGCCAACAAGGTCGGCTTCGATGACGAAGCCGGCCTGCAGGCGGCCGGCATGGAAGGCAGCCTGCAGCAGCTGGCGCCGTTCATCCACACCCTCAAGGCGGTGCTTGGCAGCTACGGGCTGGGCGTGGATGACGCGCTGCGCAGCGTCCGGGGCGAGCTGCTCTCGGTGGAGGGCGACAATGCGCTGGTACGCCTGCACTACGACCTGGCCGGGCGCGAGATGACCCTGCAGCTGCCACTGAGCCGGCGCGAGGGCCACTGGTACCTGACCCGTACCCTGGCCGACACCGACGCGCTGCTGCGCAAGGCCGACGCGGCCCGCGCGGCTGCGTCGCCGGCACCGGCTGAAGCCCCCGCGGAGGGTGGGGAAGCGGCAACGCCGCCGCCTAAGCCATAATGGCGCCGATGTCGAAACAGAACCCGCTGCCGTTCCCCGGCGAAGAATCCCAGTCGACGCCCGCCGATACGGTGCCGGCGTCCCCCTCGACCGGTACCGGCCCGAACCCGGTACCGCCGCCCGCGCACGCGCGTCCGGCCGGCCGCCGCCCGCTGTGGGCGCGGTTGCTGGGCCGCCTGGTCGAGCCGTGGCTGTCGCTGAAGATCGAGCCGGAAGACCCGGGCCAGTACAACGATGGCCGCCCGGTCATGTACGTGCTGGAAGACTACGGCCTGTCCAACGCGCTGATCCTGGACAAGGCCTGCCGCCAGGCCGGCCTGCCGTCGCCGCTGGTGCCGCTGGCCGGTGACCCGACCGGCCGCAAGCGCGCCTACCTGGCGCTGTCGCGGCGCAGCTCCAGCAACTCGCTGATTCCCGAGCAGCGCGGCGCGAAGACCCACTCCGACTCGCTGGCCAAGGTCCTGCAGGCACACCGCGTGCGCGATGACCTGGACGTGCACCTGGTGCCGGTGTCGATCTTCGTTGGCCGCGCCCCGGACAAGCAGAGCGGTTGGTTCGCGGTGCTGTTCTCGGAAAACTGGGCACTGGTCGGCCGCTTCCGTCGCCTGCTGGCGGTGTTGCTCAACGGCCGCAGCACCATCGTCCGCTTCGCCCCGCCGATCTCGCTGCGCAACACCGTGGATGAAGGCCTGGAGCCGGAGCGCACGGTGCGCAAGCTGCAGCGCGTGCTGCGTACGCACTTCCGACGCATCCGTGAATCGGTGATCGGCCCCGACCTGTCGACCCGGCGCCTGCTGGTGGACCAGGTGCTGGCCGCCGAGCCGGTACGCGAAGCGATCGCCGCGCAGGCCAAGCGCGACAACTCGAAGCCGGCCGATGCCTGGAAGAAGGCACACGCCTACGCCTGGGAAATCGCTGCGGACTATTCCAGCCCGGTGGTGCGCTCGGCCAGCTTCATGCTCAGCCACGTGTGGAACCGCATCTATGCGGGCGTGCTGGTGCACCACCTGGACAAGTTCAAGGCCGCCGCGCCGGGCCACGAAGTGGTCTACGTGCCCAGCCACCGCAGCCACATGGACTACCTGCTGCTGTCGTACCTGCTGTACGACCGTGGCATCGTGCCGCCGCACATCGTGGCCGGCATCAACCTCAACCTGCCCGTCGTCGGCACCCTGCTGCGCAAGGGCGGTGCGTTCTTCATCCGCCGCTCGATCCGTGGCAATGCGCTGTACTCGGCGGTGCTCAGCGAATACGTCGCGCAGCTGGTGGCCGGTGGCTACTCGCTGGAGTACTTCGTCGAAGGCGGCCGCTCGCGTACCGGGCGCCTGCTGCAGCCCAAGGGCGGCATGATCTCGATGACGTTGCGCGCGTTCCTGCGCCAGCCGCGCAAACCGGTGCTGTTCCAGCCCATCTACATCGGCTACGAGAAGCTGATGGAAGGCGGCAGCTACCTGGACGAACTGTCCGGCCGGCCGAAGGAAAAGGAATCGATCTGGTCGCTGCTGTGGGGCATCCCCAAGGTGCTCAAGCAGAACTACGGCCAGGTGGTGGTGAACTTCGGCGAGCCGATCGCGCTGAACGACGTGCTGGCCGAGAAGGCGCCGGAGTGGAAGGGCGAGGCGGTGTCCGAGGACGAGAAACCGGCCTGGCTGTCGACCACGGTGGACACGCTGGCCGAACGCATCCAGGTGCGCATCAATGGCGCCGCCGACGTCAACCCGATCAACCTGCTGGCGCTGGCCCTGCTGTCCACGCCGAAGCACGCGATGGGCGAGGCCGACCTGATCGCGCAGATCGAGCTGTGCAAGACCCTGCTGGTCGAGATGCCGTACTCGGACCGGGTGACGGTGACCCCGCACTCGCCGGAGCGGATCATCGCCCACGCCGAGGAAATCAACGTCCTCACCCGCATCAAGCACCCGCTGGGCGATGTGCTCAGCGTCAGCGGCGACACCGCGGTGCTGCTGAGCTACTTCCGCAACAACGTGGTGCACCTGTTCACCGCCTCGTCGTGGGTGGCCTGCTGCTTCCAGAACAACCGCCGCATGAGCCGCACCGGCCTGGTCCAGCTGGGCCGTACGGTGTACCCGTTCCTGCAGGCCGAGCTGTTCCTGCCGTGGAGCGAGGACGAGTTCGCCCTGCGCATCGACCGGACCATCGATGTGTTCGTGCGCGAGGGCCTGCTGCAGAACGTCAACGATGACGACGGCGGCATCCTGGCGCGCAATACCGGGCAGACCGACGAGGTGTTCCGCCTGCGTGCGATCGGCCATTCGCTGCAGCAGGCGTTCGAGCGCTATTACATCGCCATCTCGGTGCTGGTGAAGAACGGCCCCGGCGTGCTCGGCGCCGCCGAGCTGGAAAGCCTGTGCCAGCAGGCGGCGCAGCGGCTGAGCCTGCTCTATGCACCGGCGGCACCGGAGTTCTTCGACAAGGCCCTGTTCCGTGGCTTCATCCAGAAGCTGCGCGAACTGCGCCTGGTGTGGCCGGACGAGAACAGCAAGCTGCTGTTCGACGAGCGCCTGGATGCCTGGGCCAAGGACGCCAAGTTCATCCTCGGCCGCGAGCTGCGCCACACCATCGAACGGGTCAGCCCGGAAGCGGCCCGCCCGGACGAGCCTGCGCCGCAGGATTGAAGGCAGCGCCGGGCGATGCGGTGGGTGTGGACCTTGGTCCACACCTTCCAGCCGTGCCAACCAAGGTTGGCACCCACCAGAGCAGTGGGCCAACCAAGGTTGGCATCTACCGGGGCGAAGCAGTAGATCCACGCCATGCGTGGATGGGCCACCGCTCAGGCCGGTTCGTCGGGAATCTGCAGGCTTTCCAGCCTGGCGATGCAGTCCTTCAGCTGCAGCTTGCGCCGCTTCAGGCGCTTGGACTCCAGCTCGTCCTCGCCGTTGGCCGCCATGCGGGTGATCTGTTCATCCAGCAGGCGGTGCTCGGCGCGCAGGGCGGCGAGGTGCTCGACGATCTCGGCGGGGCTGTAGGTGTCCACAGCCTCCGAGCATACACAGCGATGATGACCGCCGGGAGAGGGGAACCCCGACCCCCGGCCGGGGCGGCTCCGAGCCGTTAGAATGGAACCCATGAGTGCCGTCATTTCCCTTCCCGATCCCCAGCCGCGCGCCGCCCGTGATCCGCGCGTGGCCGAGCGCGAGCAGCACAAGCTGGCCAAGCGCCTGCGCCGCCAGGTCGGCGAGGCGATTGCCGACTTCGGCATGATCGAGGCCGGCGACAAGGTCATGGTCTGCCTGTCCGGCGGCAAGGACAGCTACACCCTGCTGGACGTGCTGCTGCAGCTGCAGAAGAAGGCGCCGGTACCGTTCGAGCTGGTGGCGGTGAACCTGGACCAGAAGCAGCCGGACTTCCCCGAGCACGTGCTGCCGGAGTACCTGGCCGGGCTGGGCGTGCCGTACCACATCATCGAGCAGGACACCTATTCGGTGGTCAGCCGGGTCATCCCGGAAGGCAAGACCATGTGTTCGCTGTGCTCGCGGCTGCGTCGTGGCGCGCTGTACAACTACGCCGAGACCCATGGTTTCACCAAGATCGCGCTGGGCCACCACCGCGACGACATGGTGGCCACGTTCTTCATGAACCTGTTCCACCACGCCAGGCTGTCGGGCATGCCGCCGAAGCTGCGCAGCGATGACGGCAGGCACGTGGTGATCCGGCCGCTGGCCTACGTGCGCGAAAGCGACATCGTCGAGTACGCGCAGGCCCGCCAGTTCCCGATCATTCCCTGCAACCTGTGCGGCAGCCAGGAGAACCTGCAGCGCCGCCAGGTCGGCCTGATGCTGAAGCAGTGGGAAAAGGACCACCCGGGCCGCATCGAGCAGATCGCGCGCGCCATGGGTGAAGTCCGACCCTCGCAGCTGGCCGACACCACCCTGTTCGACTTCATGGCGCTGGGCCGTCGCGACGACGCGCCGCTGCCCGACGCCCATGCCTGGCTGGCCGGCTCCCCGGCCGACGCCGACGCAGATCCCGAGACGCCCACCGTTTAAGGTCGGTCGCCCTTCCTCTTTGCCATCCGGAATTCCATGTTCTTTCGCAACCTGACGTTCTTCCGTTTCCCGACCACCACCGATTTTTCCGAAGTCGACACCCTGCTGCCGCACGCCCTGCTGAAGCCGGTCGGCGCGCTGGAAATGAATTCGCGCGGCTTCATCTCGCCGTTCGGCCGCGAGGAGAAGGAGCTGCTCTCCCACCGCATCGCCGAACATCTGTGGCTGACCGTGGGCGGCGAGGACAAGATCCTGCCGGCGGCGGTGGTCAACGACCTGCTCGAGCGCAAGCTGGAGGAGATCGAGGAGAAGGAAGGCCGCCGCCCGGGTGGCCGCGAGCGCAAGCGCATGAAGGACGACCTGCTGCATGAACTGCTGCCGCGCGCTTTCGTGAAGTCCTCGCGCAACGACGCCTTCATCGACCTGCAGCACGGCTACGTGGCGGTGGATACCTCCAGCCGCAAGACCGGCGAGTACTTCATGTCCGACATCCGCGGCCTGCTCGGCAGCTTCCCGGCGATGCCGCTGAACGCCGAAGTCGCACCGCGTTCGATCCTGACCGGCTGGATCGCCGGCGAGCCGCTGCCGACCGGGCTGAGCCTGGGCGAAGAGTGCGAGATGAAGGATCCGGTGGAGGGCGGCGCCGTGGTCAAGTGCCAGCACCAGGAACTGCGCTGCGACGAGATCGACAAGCACCTGGACGCCGGCAAGCAGGTAACCAAGCTGGCGCTGATCTTCGAGGACAACCTGTCCTTCGTGATCGGCGACGACCTGATCGTGCGCAAGCTGAAGTTCCTCGATGGCGCCCTGGACCAGCTGGAGCATGCCGACGAAGACGGCCGCCGCGCCGAGTTCGACGCCCGCTTCGCCCTGCAGAGCGCCGAGATCCGTCGCCTGTTCCTGCTGCTGGAAGAAGCCTTCAAGCTCAGCAAGGCTGACTGAACAGGCACCCTGTGGGCCGCCGGTCATCCGGCGGCCCGAAGCAGCGCTATGCTGGGCGCATGAGCCGTCTGCTGCGCCGCCTGATCAGCCCGACCCCGCCCGCCACCGTGCAGCGCGACACCGTTCGCCTGCGCCTGGAGGACGCCGAGATCGAGGTACTGCGCGTGCGCGATCCGCGCGCGCGACGGATCAAGCTGAGCGTGGACGAGCGCGGCGCACGGTTGACGCTGCCGCCGCGGGCCAGCCTGGTGATGGGCGAGCGTTTCCTGGAACAGCACCGCGACTGGTTGGCGCTGCAGCTGCGCCAATACCAGAGCCATGGCCTGCCCGCCCCGTTGCAGCCAGGCGAGGACGGCGTGCTGCCATTGCGCGGCGAACTGTTGCCGCTGCGCTGGCAGGAAGGCCGCTATGCGCGGCTGGAGATCGACGAACACGGCGCCTGCGTGCAGTGGCCGGCCCGTGCCGGCGATGCCACCCTGCGCCGCCTGCTGCGCGAATTCTACGAAGCACAGACCCGTGCCGATGTCGGCCGCTGGCTGCCGAAGTACCTGCCGACCCTGCCACGTGCACCCAGCCGCCTGCGGCTGAAGGTGATGTCTTCGCAGTGGGGATCGTTGGCGCCGGACGGCAGCATGGCACTGGACCTTGCGCTGGTGCTGGGGCGTCCGGACGCGTTCGAGTATGTGCTGGTGCACGAACTCTGCCACCTGATCCAGCCGAATCATTCGCCCGCGTTCTGGTACGAAGTGGAACAGCGCTTCCCCGCGTGGCGCGAACAGCGCGACTACTTCCAGCTCGAAGGGCGACGCCTCAAGGCTATGCTCCGGCAACTGCTGTAGCGCCAGCGCTACAGCAGTTGCCCACGCATTCTTCCTCTACCCCCGCCTTCGGCGCGCCCCTTCAACAGAAGGGGCTTCACTCCAGACCGTGTGCTGAGCAGTCGAGCAAGCTCGACGCTACAGAGTGAAGAACAACAACTCCGCGGAATGGGAGCGCGCCGCAGAGCGCGCGCAGCGCGCGACCCGCTCCTGCTCTTCTTTTCTTTCTTCCGTGGTGGGCACACCGGAATCTGTCGAATGACGGGATGGGTGGGATTGCGGGGGTGTCCGCGGCATGGATGCCGCGGCCAAGCCCCCATGGATGGGTTCACGGCGTCCCCCGCAATTCCACCCATCCCGGCCAACCTCATGACCGCGCAGGCCCAACCCACCACGAGGGGCTCAGCCGTTGGCCGAAACCCTCACCCCGCCCGCAACGCCGCCGCCGCCGCCCAGCGCGCCGCCACCCGCGGCGCCGTGATGCACACCGCCTGGTCGGTCACCGTCGTCACCGCGCGCTCCAGCAGCTGGATATCGGCCTCGTGCTGGCGAGCCACATGCGGGTCCTCGAAGAAGATCGCGCGCTGGCAGCGCCCCTCCAGCACCCGGTCGGCAATCTGTGCATCGCCGCCCATCGGGCCACTCTGGTAACGCGTCACCCACGGCGTATCGCTGGGCCACCCCCGGCTCCAGGCCAGCTCGTTCAAGCGCTGCCCGGTGGTGCCCGTCGCCACGCGTTGGCCAAATCGGGCCAGCACATCGAAGTGTTCATCGGCAAAGGCCAGCATCGCCGGCTTCATCGCATCATGCGCGATCAGCGCCAGCGTCTGTCCCTGGAAGGCATGCAGGTCGTCGGCACCGGTGTCGGCCGCCAGCCCGGCGTGGATGCGCTCCACCTCGATCCAGTCGCGTGCGGTGGCCACGGTTGAGATGAACGGCTTGCCGTGGATCACGCACTGCCGCTTGAGCGCGGTTGCTTCCGGAAACACCGAGGACGGATCGACCGGGTCGATCAGGTAGATCGCACCGTCCAGTGTCCGCTCCGGCCCCATGCCGACCACCTCGGCCACCAGCTTCATCAGGCCACCCTCGCGCCCGTAGGGATACCGGTGCAGGCCACCGTAGCCGGCCAGGAAGCCCTGCCGCTCGATCGCATCGTGGGTGCGCCCGACCGCATGCAGTGACACCCCCAGCTCACGCAGGCCTGCCTCGCTGGCACGCAGCCAACGGAACAGCGCGGCGCGTGCATCGTGGTGATGGAGACGGTTGGCGGCCAGGCCGATACGCATCGAGCGCTCCGTAGGGACGGGTAGAAGCGGCAGTGTATGTCGGCATTCGCCGATGCGGATGCTTTTCCAATTTTTCTCATTGTCGCGGAAGCCTGCCTCGCTAGCGTGGCTGCAGCGGTACCGCTGCGCGGCCGTGGTTCCTGCCCGCGAAATGAGGACGTCCATCGTAAATGTCGCCGGCCGCCGCGCCGTCGCCGCTGTCATGGCATCGCTGTTGCTGCCCGGCATCGCCGCTGCATCCGGGTGTGCGAACCCCCTGCAGGTGGCATGGCGCTCCGACCGGCCGCCACTGTCGTACAGCCAGCAGGGCGAGGTTGCGGGACTGGCCGCGGACTACCTGCCGCTGCTGGGCACGCAGGCGATGCAGCATGCGAAGCCGTTGCCGGCGGCGGTGCTTACCGAGGGCTCACTGCCGGCCGGCACCCAGGTGCTGCTGGGCTGGCCGCGTGCGCAGCTGCCGGCCGACTGGGTGGCCAGCAGGGCCTACCTGGAGGTGCCACAGGTGATTGTGCGGCGCGAGGGCGCCGCTGCGGTGCTGGGGCTGGAAGGCCTGCGTGGTCGCAGCGTGGCCAGCCCGGACCGGCTGCCGCTGGAGGCGTTGCTGGCCGAGCAGGCCCCGGGGGCGCAGCTGCTGGCACCTGCGCCGCTGGAGCACGCGCTGTCACTGCTGCGTGCCGGGCTGGTCGACGCCGTGGTCGCCAATCTCGCTGAAGTGGAAGCTGCGCTCCGCGCGGAGCCGGGGGATGCCGTGGTGATCGCGGCACCCGCGGGCTTCGGCGATGCACTGGTACTCGCGGCCGCACCGGCCTGTGCCGAGGTGGTCGCTGCTTTCGACCAGCGGCTGCTGCAGGAGGGCGATGCACGTCGCGCGTCGAACCGCAGCGCCTGGCTGCCGGATCGGCCACGCGCGCAGCTCACCGGGTCGGCACTGCGCTGGCTGGTGCCGGCGTCGCTGATCCTGCTCGCACTCGTGTTGCTGCATGCCTTCGGCTACTGGCGCGTGCATCGCGAGAGCGTGCGTCGTCGCGTGCTGGAGCAGCGGTTGCGCGACGTCACCGCGAACCTGCCGGCGGTGGTCTACCAGGCCCGCCGTTCGGCAACCGGCCACTACAGCCTGGCGCAGATCGCCGGCGACGTGCAGGCGCTGTTCGGGGTAAGCGTGGAGACCGCGCGGATCGACCATCTGCAGCTTCTGGCCGCGGTGCATGCCGACGACCGCAGCCGGGTGATGGCGTGCATCGAAGCGGCCGCGCTGGTGCGCGGTCCCATCGACGTTACCTTCCGCACCCGCTCGGCGCAGGGCTGGCGCTGGGTCCGTTCGCAGGGACGACCGCTGCAGTGCGATGACAGCAGCGTGGAGTGGAGCGGCTACTGGTTGGATGTCAGCGAAGCGCAGGCGCGTGCCGCAGCGCTGGCCGAGGCGCGCCGCGCGGCCGAGCAGGCGGCGCTGGCCAAGAGCCATTTCCTGGCGACCATGAGCCACCAGATCCGCACGCCGATGAGTACCCTGCTGGGCATGCTGGAGCGGCTGGCGGGCAGTGACCTGGATGCGGGCCAGCGGCAGGTGCTGACCACCGTGGGTGACGCCGCGCAGATGCTGCGGCAGATCCTCGACGATGTGCTGCACAGCCAGCGCCTGCAGTCAGCGCCACTGCAGCTGCGGCCGACCGACCTTGCGGCGCTGGTGCGCGCGGTGCAGCAGCTGTTGATGCCCGTTGCGGCCAGCCGCGGCCTGCACCTGCACAGCGAGATCGACCCCGCGTTGCAGCGGTGGTCGCTGGCCGATGGGCTGCGCCTGCGCCAGGTCCTGTTCAACCTGGCCGGCAATGCACTCAAGTTCACCCTGCAGGGAAGCGTGGTGTTGCAGGTCCACGTGCTGCAGCAGGGCGATGGCGGCCAGCGGCTGCGCCTGCAGGTGACCGATACGGGCATGGGCATCAGCGTGGAGCGGCAGCAGGCGGTGTTCGCTGCCTACGAGCAGGCCGAGACTTCGACCACGCGCCGCTTCGGTGGCAGTGGGCTGGGCCTGTCGATCTGCCGCGAGCTGGCGGCATCGATGGGCGGGCAGCTGCACCTGCGCAGCGCGCCCGGCAAGGGCACCACCGTATGGCTGGAGCTGGCTCTGGCGGACTGTGCGGCACCAACGGCGGTACCGGTGCTCACGACGGCCGCGCAACGGCCGCTGCCGGCGGCACGGGTGCTGGTTGTCGAAGACCATCCGACCAACCTGCAGTTGCTGGAGCAGCGCCTGCGCGAACTGGGGCTGCAGGTACACGCCTGCGACGACGGCTTGCAGGCATGGGAGGCCTGGCAGGCGCAGCCGTTCGACCTGGTGATCACCGATTGCCATATGCCGCACATGGACGGCTTCGCGCTGGCACGCACGATCCGCAGCGACACCTGCGCCGTCCGTGCGCAGGTGCCGATCATCGCGCTGACCGCCAGCGTGCTGGAGCGCACGCGCGAGGCCTGCCGTGATGCCGGCATCGACCATTTCCTGGCCAAGCCGGTGGAGCCGTGCGAACTGCGCGCACTGCTGGAAGTGCTGCTGTTGCCGGACTCAGTGCGCCAGTAGGCGGACGATGCTGGAAGCGGCGTCGCGGCCTTCGGCCACGGCGGTCACCACCAGGTCTGCACCGCGTACCGCGTCGCCACCGGCGAACAGGCGTGGATGCGCGGTCTGGAACGGCAGGCGGTCCTTGCCCCCGGCGACGATGCGGCCGTTGGACTGGCCTTCCACGCCCAGCTCGGCCAGCCACGCCGGCACGCTCGGCGAGAAGCCGAAGGCGATGATCACCACGTCCGCTTCCAGCAGCGATTCACTGCCTTCGATCGGTACCGCGTTCTGGCGGCCATTGGCATCGGGTTCGCCCAGCCGGGTTTCGACCACGGTCACGCCGATCACTTCGTCGTCGGCGCCGGCCTCGATCGACAGCGGCTGGCGGTTGAACAGGAAGCGGACGCCCTCTTCGCGCGCATTGGCCACTTCGCGCGCGCTGCCGGGCATGTTGGCTTCGTCGCGGCGGTAGGCACAGGTGACCTTGGCCGCGCCCAGGCGCACCGCGCTGCGCACGCAGTCCATGCCGGTATCGCCACCACCGAGCACCACCACGCGCTTGCCGTTGAGGTCGGGCAGGGCGATGGTGTCTTCCCAGCCGGCAATCGGCCGGCCCTTCGGGTCATCGCCGCCAACGATGCGGCTGTTCTGCACCAGGAACGGCAGCGCCGGCAGCACGCCCTTCAGGTCCTGGCCGTCGAGGCCACCATCGGTGTAGCGGTAGGCGCCGGTGCCGACGAACACCGCATCATGGGTCTCCAGCAGCTGCTGCACGCTGAGGTCGCGTCCGATCTCGACGCCAAGGCGGAACTGCACGCCCATGCCCTCCAGCACTTCGCGGCGGCGATGGATCACGTCCTTGTCCAGCTTGAAGCTGGGAATGCCGAACTGCAGCAGGCCGCCGATCTGCTCGTAGCGGTCATAGACCACCGCGGCAATGCCGGCGCGGGCCAGGCGGTCGGCACAGGCCAGCCCGGCCGGACCGGCGCCGATCACCGCCACGCTGTGGCCGCTGGGCTGCACCGCGCCCAGGTCAGGGCGCCAGCCGCTGGCCAGCGCGGTATCGACGATGTACTTCTCCACCGCACCGATGGTGACCGCACCGAACTCTTCCAGCGTGCAGCTGCCCTCGCACAGGCGGTCCTGCGGGCAGACCCGGCCGCACACCTCCGGCAGCGGGTTGGTGCTGTGGCACAGCGTGGCGGCTTCGTGGATGCGGTTCTCCTGCACCAGCTGCAGCCACTGCGGAATGGCGTTGTGCACCGGGCACTTCCAGCTGCAGTAGGGGTTGCCGCAATCCAGGCAGCGACCGGCCTGGTACTGGGCATCTTCCTTGCCGAACTTTCCGTACAGCTCGCCCCAGTCGCCGGACGTGCGCAGTTCCACCGGGATGCGCTGCGGCATGGTGCGGGGCAGGTCGAGGAACTGGAAGGCGTGCTTGCGGCTCATGGCGGGCTCTGGAATGCGAGGGGGAACGTTGCCGGCCAGCGGCCGGCACTACCGGAAAACATCACGCGGCGCGGCGCAGGGTTTCGGTCAGCGACTCGATGCTGGCGGCCTTCGGTTTGACCAGCCAGAACTTGCCGATGTAATCGCGGAACTCGTCCAGGATCTGCTGCGCCCAGATGCTGCCGGTCAGCTCGCGGTGGCGACCGATCAGGCGGTGCAGGTGCTGGCGGTAGTTCTCGAAGCCTTCGGCGGATACGCGATGGATGTCGATCAGCTCGTGGTTGTAGCGGTCGACGAAATCGCGGTCCACGTCCAGCACGTAGGCCAGGCCGCCGGTGAAGCCGGCGCCGAAGTTCAGGCCGACCTTGCCCAGCACCAGCACCACGCCATCGGTCATGTACTCGCAGCAGTGGTCACCGGCCCCTTCCACCACCGCCAGCGCGCCGGAATTGCGCACCGCGAAACGCTCGCCGGCGCGGCCCGCGGCGAACAGTTCACCGCCGGTGGCGCCGTACAGGCAGGTGTTGCCGATGATCGCGGTGCTGCGTGCCTCGAAGCGGGCGCCACGCGGCGGGCGTACCACCAGGCGGCCGCCGGCCATGCCCTTGCCCACGTAGTCGTTGGCTTCGCCTTCCACTTCCAGGTGCAGGCCGCCCACGTTGAAGGCGCCGAAGCTCTGCCCGGCGCTGCCGCGGAAGCGCAGTTCCAGTGGCGCCTCGGCCATGCCCTGGTTGCCATGCGCGCGCGCCACCGCCCCGGCCAGGCGGGTGCCGATGCTGCGGTCGGTGTTGTGGATCAGGAAGCGATGCTCGCCACCACGCTTGTGCTCGATGGCCGGCGCCAGCAGGCCGTCCATCTGCGTGGCCAGGCTGTCCGGCGATTCGTACAGGCGTTGCGCCGCGCAGTGGCTGCCCTCGTAGCGGCTGTCGGCCAGCAGGCGCGACAGATCCACGCGCACGCCGTCGCGCGGCGCGGCCTCGATCTGCCGCAGCAGTTCGGTACGGCCCACGATCTCTTCCAGCGAACGCGCGCCCAGGTAGGACAGCCAGCCACGCACTTCCTCGGCCAGCAGGCGGAAGAAGTTCTCCACGCGCTCGGGCTGGCCGGTGAAGTGGTTCTCGCGCAGGCGCTCATCCTGGGTGGCCACGCCGGTGGCGCAGTTGTTGAGGTGGCAGATACGCAGGTACTTGCAGCCCAGCACGATCATCGGCGCGGTGCCGAAGCCGAAGCTGTCCGCACCCAGCAGCGCGGCCTTGACCACGTCCAGGCCGGTCTTCAGGCCGCCATCGGTCTGCAGCAGGGTACGCCCGCGCAGGTCGTTGGCCAGCAGCGCCTGGTGCGCTTCGGCCACGCCCAGCTCCCACGGCACGCCGGCATAGCGGATCGAACTGACCGGCGAGGCGCCGGTGCCGCCGTCGTGGCCTGAGATGGTGATCAGGTCCGCACCGGCCTTGACCACGCCCGCCGCGATCGTACCGACGCCGGCATGGCTGACCAGCTTCACCGACACCAGCGCGGTCGGGTTGACCTGCTTGAGGTCGTAGATCAGCTGCGCGAGGTCCTCGATCGAATAGATGTCGTGGTGCGGCGGCGGCGAGATCAGGCCGATGCCCGGGCGCGCATAGCGCAGCCGCGCGATCAGTTCGTTGACTTTGTGGCCGGGCAGCTGGCCGCCCTCGCCGGGCTTGGCACCCTGCGCGACCTTGATCTGCAGCACCTCGGCATTGACCAGGTATTCGGCGGTGACGCCGAAGCGGCCCGAGGCCACCTGCTTGATCTTGCTGCGCTTGGCGGTGCCATAGCGCGCGGGATCCTCACCGCCTTCGCCGGAATTGCTGCGGCCACCCAGACGGTTCATCGCAATCGCCAGCGCCTCGTGCGCTTCAGGTGACAGTGCACCCAGGCTGATCGCCGCGGTATCGAAGCGAGGGAACAGTTCGCTGGCCGGTGCTACCTCATCGAGCGGCGCGGGCGTGGCGGCCGGCACCAGCTCCAGCAGGTCACGCAGCGCCGACGGCGGACGCGCGTGCACCGCATCGCAGTACTGCTGCCACGCACGTGGGTCGCCGCTGCGCGCTGCGCGCTGCAGGGTGGTGACCACGTCCGGGTTGTACATGTGGTACTCGCCGCCGTGCACGTACTTCAGCAGGCCGCCGACATCCACGTCCTGCTGCGCGTCCCACGCCTGCGCGCACAGTTCGCGCGCGTCGGCATCCAGGCGGGCGAAGCCGGCGCCACCGATGCGCGAGGCGGTATCCGGGAAGCACAGGTCCACGACCTCCGGTTCCAGGCCGATGATTTCGAACAGCTGCGCGCCGCGGTAGCTGGCCACGGTACAGATGCCCATCTTCGAGATGATCTTCGACAGCCCCTTGTAGACGCCCTTGCGGTAGCGGCGGCCGATCTGCGACTGCTCACCGCCCTTGCTGAGCTTGAGGATGCCGCGGCGGCCCAGGTCGAACAGGGTCTGGTAGGCCAGGTACGGATACACCGCCGTGGCGCCGAAGCCGAGTAGGCAGGCCATGTGGTGCGGGTCGCGCGCGGTGCCGGTCTCGACGATGAGATTCACGTCGCAGCGCAGGCCCAGCCGCGAGAGGTGGTGGTGGATGGCGCTGGTGGCCAGCAGCGCATGCACCATCGGCCGCCCGGCCACCGGGTAGCGGTCGGACAGCAGCAGCATCACCATGCCCTCGCGCGCGGCCTGTTCGGCCTCGGCGCAGATGCGCTCGATGCCGGCGCGCAGGCCCTCGTCTTCGCTGTAGGACAGGTCGAGCAGGCGGTTGGCCTGCACGTACTGGTCCATCTTCAGCAGTTGGCGCAGCTTGCGCTGGCTGAGCACCGGCGAATTGAGGATGACGTGGTTCACCGTCTCCGGGCCGGCATGGAAGATGTTGGTCTCCTTGCCGAGCTGGGTGGACAGGGACATCGCGCAGTCTTCGCGCAGCGGGTCGATCGGCGGGTTGGTGACCTGTGCGAAGGCCTGGCGGAAATAGTCGTACAGCGGACGGCTGCGCTGGCTCAGCACCGCCATCGGCGTGTCGTCGCCCATCGAGCCGGTGGCTTCCTGTTCGGTCTCGGCCAGCGGCCGCAGCACCTGTTCCACTTCCTCGCTGCTGAGCTGGTACAGCTTGTGGTAGCTGCGCAGGGTGCCTTCGTCGAACGGCTCTTCCACCAGCGAGGGATCGATCAGTTCGGTCTGCAGGTAGGTCACGCCCTGCTGCAGCCACTGCTTGTACGGTGCGCGGCCGCGGTTGATGCGGTCCACCGCATCGGAGTCGAGCAGGTCGCCGCGCTTGAGATCGATGGCCACCATTTCGCCGGGGCCGAGCTTGCCCTTGCGCACCACGCGCTCGGTCGGCACTTCCCACACACCGGCTTCGGAGGCCACCAGGAAGTGGCGGTCGGCCGTCAGCATCCAGCGCGCAGGGCGCAGGCCATTGCGGTCGAGGGTACATACGGCGTAGCGCCTGTCGCAGGCGACGATGCCGGCCGGGCCATCCCACGGCTCGCTGTTGAGGCCATGGAATTCGTAGAACGCGGCCAGGTCCGGATCCTTGAACTCCAGCGACTGGGTGGCCGGTGGCACCAGGATGCGCAGCGCCTGGATCAACTCCATGCCGCCGGCGACCATCAGCTCCAGCATGTTGTCCAGGCTCTGCGAGTCCGAACCGTGCATGGAGATCACCGGGTCGAACTCGGCGATGTCGAAGCGCGGGGTCTTCCACACCTTGCTGCGCGCCTGCGCCCAGCGACGGTTGCCTTCGATGGTGTTGATCTCGCCGTTGTGGGCAAGCATCCGGAACGGGTGGGCCAGCGGCCAGCGCGGCAGCGTGTTGGTGGAGAAGCGCTGGTGGAACACGATCGCGCTGGAGGCCAGTTCGCGCCGCTGCAGGTCCGGGTAGAAGCGGCTGAGCTTGTCCGGCAGCACCATGCCCTTGTAGCTGATCGCATCCGGGGTGAGGGTGGTGACGTAGAAATCGGCGTGCCCGCGCAGCTGCTGTTCGCTGCGGCGGCGGGCCAGGAACAGCGCCAGCGCGAAGCCGGCATCATCCTGGCCGACGCCGGCATCGACGAATACCTGTTCGATGCGCGGCAGGGTATCGCGCGCCAGCTGGCCGCAGACGCTGTCGTCGGTGGGTACCTCGCGCCAGCCGGCGACCTTGCAGCCGACCGCTTCCACCTGCGCCTGCAGCTGCGTGCGGCAGGCGTCGGCGGCGTCGGCGTCGTGCGGCAGGAACACCAGGCCGGCAGCGAAGCGCGCGGCGGTGGTGATGCCGGCTTCGCTGGCCAGCAGTTTCAGGAATGCATCGGGGCGGCGCAGCAGCAGGCCACAGCCATCGCCGGTCAGGCCATCGGCAGCGACGCCGCCACGGTGGGTCATGCGCGAAAGCGCGGCGATGGCGGTATCAACCAACAGGCGCGAAGGTTGATCGTCGAGCTGGGCGACCATGCCAAATCCACAGGCATCGCGCTCGGAGCGCGGGTCGTAAAGCCCTTGGCGGTTGCGGGGGGCCATCTCTACCTCGATGCGGGATGAATTGAACGGGGACACTCAAGCCCGCTCAATCCCTGGAGCGCATCGTGAGGCCACCGGATGCCTCGACTAGATCACAGGTTGCTGCAGCGCCGCAATACACGGTTGCAGGTGCAACAGAACGCGCCGGCAACCCCGTGCCGGCGCGGGGTCGAACTCAGCCGCAGCGCACGCCGCTGACCAGGCCCTTGTCGTCCACTTCGATGTTCAGGCGGTCGCCGAGGAACTCCATCGTGGCCACGTCATTGGGCTTCATGACGCGTAGCTGGTGGGCACCGGCGTCTTCCTGCGCCTGCTTGCCCAGCGCGTCGGCGTAGGCCTGGCCGACCAGGCTCTGCACCTGGCTGGCATCGCAGGTGCCGACCGGCGGTGCCTCGGTGGCCTTGCCAGCCTCGTCGGCCGGCGCCTTGGCGGCTTCGGCAGCCTGCTGGGCATGGGCCGTGGCCGAATCCTGTTCATCCAGCGCCGGTGCCTGGCAGGCGGTCAGGGCCAGTACGGCCGGCAGCAGCAGGGCGGAGAGCGAACGGGCGCGAATCGGGAACGACATCATGACTCCGGAAGGGATTGTGAAAGCCCGAGCATAGCGGCGAACCGACCCTCACGTGTTTGTCTTGTGTTATCGACAGGTTCGCGGCATCGCGGCGGCGACACTGCGGGCATGCCAACCCCCTCTACCCCCGAACGACAGGCTGCGCGTGCTGCAGGCCTGCGCTATGTCGATGACACCCAGCCGGGCATCAGCCGGCGCCGCGCCGGCAAGGGTTTCAGCTATCGCGATGCCGATGGCCACGCGGTCCGCGATGCCGCCACCCTGCAGCGCATCCGCGCGCTGGCGATTCCACCTGCGTATACCGCCGTGTGGATCTGCGCCCACGCCAATGGCCATCTGCAGGCCACCGGCCGCGATGCCCGCGGGCGCAAGCAGTACCGCTACCACGCCAACTGGGCGAAGGAGCGCGACGCCGGCAAGTTCGACCGCATCATCGCCTTTGGCGAGGCGTTGCCCACGCTGCGGCGGCGGCTGTCGCGGGATCTCAAACGGCCCGGGTTTCCGCAGGAAAAGGTACTGGCCATGGTGGTCGCGCTGCTGGCCGATACGCTGGTACGGGTCGGCAATGAAACCTATGCGCAGCAGAACCGTTCGTTCGGGCTGACCACGCTGCGCAACCGGCATCTGGAACTGCTGCGCGGCGGCCGCGTGCGCATGCGCTTCCGTGGCAAGTCCGGGCAGCTGCAGGAGGTGACCGTGGGCGATCGCAGGCTGGGGCTGCTGGTGCGGCGCCTGCAGCAGCTGCCGGGGCAGGCGCTGTTCCAGTACCGCGATGACGACGGTGCGCTGCAGCCGGTGGACTCCGGTGCGGTGAACGATTACCTGCGCGGGGTGATGGGCGAGGACTTCACCGCCAAGGATTTCCGCACCTGGGGCGGCACGGTGGCGGCGGTGCAGGCGTTCGCCGCCACCGAGCTCCCGGAACCGGCCAGCCAGCGCGCCCTGGCGCAGGCGCAGCGCGCGGTGGTGTGCGAGGTGGCGTCGCTGCTGGGCAACACCCCGGCGGTGTGCCGCAAGGCCTACATCGACCCGTGCGTGTTCGCCGGCTGGGAGCGAGGCGAACTGGCCAAGCTGGCCGGCCTGCGTGGGCCGCGCCAGTGGGAACAGGCCACCCTGCGCGTGCTGCGCAGGGCGCGCCGGCTCAGCCGCAGTCGTCAGCCGCAGTAGATCGCGACGATGTTGTTGGTGCGGCCCTTCTCGATGGTCAGGCGGTCGCCGCCCTCGCTGGCCGGCGGCACACGCGGACCATCGTGACGCAGCACCCGTACGTGCAGGCTGTCGCTGTCCACGCGTGCACGGGCCACGGTGGCGTCCGACGCGGCCAGGCCCAGTGCGCCGCGCACCATGTCGCTGTGGCACTGGCCGGAAATCACGCCGTCGATCGGCTGCACCTGGGCCATCGGCGTGCTGCTGCAGGCGGCGAGGGCAAGACAGACGGCGGCGGTGGCGATGGCATGTTTCATGGAAGGATTCCTTGGTGTGGTTGGGTGCAGCGTGCGACGCCGCACGTGGTGGCGGAATGAATACCGTGCACATCGTGGACACGGCGCGCTCACTGCCGCCAACAGCCTGGGTGGAGACACTGCAGGAGCGGCGTGCGCCGCCCCCGGTAGTGCCGGCCGCTGGCCGGCAGCCCCTTTCCCTCCCGAGGAGACCTGCATGGCCACCACCCGAAAGACCCCCGTCCGCCGCAAAGCCTCGCCCAAGGTGCGCAAAGGCAGCACCGCGACGAAGACCGCTGCCGACCCCGCTCGCCCACGGGTGGTGAAGACCGCAACCCGCAAGGCGGCGGCCAGCGATCCACGGGCAGCGCGCGTCGCGGCCCGGCAGCGACGCCTGCAGGACCAGGAGAAGGCCAAGGACGTGCGCGCGGCAAAGAAAGCCACAAAGAAGCCCGCTACCCAGGCCGGTGCACGCCGGCAACCGGAAGCGATGCCGGCGCAGCAGCTGGCCAAGCCCGGGCATGAACACGAACTGGAGCTGGCGCCGCGTTTCCTTGCACCGGACTACGCCGGCAGCGGCAAGCTGAAAGGCATGCGCGCGATCGTCACCGGTGGCGATTCGGGCATTGGCCGTGCGGTGGCGGTGCTGTTCGCACGCGAAGGCGCCGATGTGGCAGTGCTGCACCTGGACGAGGTCGAAGACGCGGACATCACCCGCCAGCACGTGGAGCGCGAAGGCGGCCGCTGCGTGGTGATCGCCGGTGATGTGCGCGATCCGCGCTTCTGCAACAAGGCGGTCAAGCAGGTGGCCAAGGCGTTCGGCGGCATCGACATCCTGGTCAACAACGCCGCGTTCCAGCTGCATTGCAAGCGGCTGGAAGACCTGGAAGACGCGCACCTGCAGGAGACCCTGCAGACCAACATTGGCGGCTACATCCAGATGGCGCGCGCGGTACTGCCGCATCTGGGCGAGGGGGCCAGCATCATCAACACCGGTTCGGAAACCGGCATTTTCGGCAGCAAGGCGCTGATCGATTACTCGGCCACCAAGGGCGCCATCCATGCCTTCACCAAGGCGCTGGCCAGCCAGCTGCTGCCACGCGGTATCCGGGTCAACTGCGTGGCGCCGGGGCCGGTATGGACGCCGCTGAACCCGGCCGACAAGCAGGCCGGGGACGTCGCCGAGTTCGGCAGGGACAGCGATATGGGCCGGCCTGCACAGCCCGAAGAGTTGTCACCGGCGTATGTGTTCCTGGCCTCGCCGGTCTGTGCCAGTTACATCAGCGGGGTGATCCTGCCGGTGATGGGCGGCCCACGGGGCTGAGTGACGGCGTGATCTGCCTGAATACGGCGTGGCAGTGAGGGTGTGCAGTGCGTCAAACGCCCCAGTGGGGGGCTGGGGTAGGCTGACCCTGTACTGATCACGTCCCAGGACCGACCATGCCCGAGATGGATATCAATGCGGCGGCCGACGAAGTCGTCGCCCTGCTGCGGCAGAACGATGCGCGCGCTGCCGCCACCCGTCTGCAGGTCCTGCACGACGGCCAGAGCGCCGTGGTGCAGGAATCGCTGGATCGTTACATATCGGTGCGTGCCGCCACCGAGCTCGAGGCGTTGCGACGGAATGGTGGTGTTGCCGCAGCGGATGCGGCAACGGTGAACCCGATGCTGGATCGCCTGGGCGAGGCGACGCGGCCACCGCGAATGCCGGATGCGGCGGAGACCGCAGCCCTGAGCCAGGCCCAGCAGTACGATGTGTATGGCAGCATGGTGGCCCAGCGCGGCAACACCGCAGCGAATGACGCGATGGCAACGCAGGACCGCGTGGTGCTGGGGCTGCGCGACGAGAACCGCACCACCGAGGCACGTGGGCGTGGCGTCTACGACGATCGCATCGTGGTGCTGTGGAGGGATGCGCAGGGCCACGGCCATGTGCGCGAGTTCAACCAGGCCACGACTGAGCCGACCGCCCAGTACGACGGGCATGCCAAGACCACGCCACGCAGCCCGGGCTTTGGCAACGTGGCGCCGCGCACCAAGACCGAGGGTGAGGACGTCAACGGCGACCGGGTCAAGGATCTGGGGCGCCTGGGTGAGGGCACCACCGAGATGCGCGCAACGACCCATCCGCGCAATGGCCATCCGAATGAGTTCGCGCTGCGTCCTTCGCAGGACGCGATCACTGCTGGCGCCGGACGGGTGGAGCGCGACAGCAATGGCGACGGCTGGTTCGATGCGCGAGATACGCAGGGCGTGCAGGACCTCAACGACACCTTCAAGATCCATCGGGGCAGCCGCTCCAACACCGATTCGGCCGGCTGCCAGACCATCGGCGGCGGCGAGTACGACGACTTCGTGTCGACGGTGCGCGGCACGCCCGGGCAGAACCGTTGGCAGTACGTGCTGACCTCGGTCGCACCCGGCCAGGCGCGTGAGCTGGGGCAGGACGTGCCGCTCGCGGCCAATGACGACCCCCGTCAGCCGCAGCATCGCGACCATGCCCTGCAGCAGCAGATCAGCACGCGCCTGCAGGCCTTGGGCGGACGCTACGCCGAGCATGCTGATGACTATAGTCTGGTGATGCTGCGCGAAGCGAAGGCCGCGGGCATCACCCGGGTCGACCAGATCGTGGCCAGCAATCCCAGTGCTGGACGTGCGGCGGGCGAGACACTGTTCCTGGTGCAGGGCAGTCCGGGCGATCCTGCGGCGCTGCGCGCAGGCGTCAATGCGGCCGAGGTACGCGAGACTTCGGTGGAAAGCAGCCTGCGCCAACTGCAGCAGCAATCGCGCGAACAGGCGGCACCCACACCCGCGCCTGCACAACTGCAGGAAGCGCCGGCGATGGGAGGGCGTTGAGCGATGATCCGATCACACCTGATGCCGGGCATTTCGTTGATGCTGTTGCTGGCCTGCAGTGCCTGCGCGCCCGCTGGAGAGCGCGTCGCGCCGGTAGCGCCCACTGCCAGCCCGGCGGCGAAACCGGAGGCCTTGCCTGCGCAGACCCTGCCCACTGATCGTGGATTGCCCGCACTGCCGGAAGCCTCCGGCAGCGCCTATCCCGGCGGCCGCTACGCTGCGCTGCCCGAACCTGACAGGCAGGTGCTGGCGCAGTTGAAGTGCAACGTGGAGGGCGCCAGCAAGGTGCAGGTGCTTTCCATTCCCGCGCAGGATGGCCAGCAGGATTTCATGGTTACTGATCGCAGCGGGCCGCGTTTCCGCTACTGGATGCGGTCGTTCTCCGGCACTGGCGGTACCACCGGGTATCTGGTGCAGCTGCAGGATTGCCCGGCAACCACCACGGGCATGCGCGCCTACATCGCACAGGGAGCCGCACCGCTGCAGGATGTCACTGCATCCATCCTGGCGCAGGCGGGGTTGCCCGATGCGGCGACCCTGACGGCGTACCAGGACAAGGGCGCGGGCGATCTGTTCGCCTTCATCGGCGTGCTGGACAAAGTGCCAGTGCTGCGCTGGGTGGCCGAAGCCGACCCCGAACAGCCACTGGCCGCCGATGCGCGGAGCTTCGACCATGGCAATGCCATCCACGCCGGTTTCCTGCGCTGGAACCAGGACCACTTCGAAGTGGCCAGGACCGTTCCCGCCACGCTATGGCCCTGCGACGACAGCCCGTTGCTGCCGTGCAAGGGCGACCCGTTCGTGACGGGGCGCTGAGGGGGTAGGCCGCCCCTACCGTTCGTCGGCCCATGACTTTCGGGGGGTTGACTACAGTTGTCGTCACGCAGACAGTGACGACACGTGTAGTCAAGGGAGTGGTGTCATGCGTGGCAAGACGATCGGGGACCAGGAACTGGCCCTGCTGCAGTACATCGATGAACATGCGCCGGCCACGGTCGGCGAGGTCGCCAGTGGCTATGGGGAGGCCCGTGGCCTGGCCCGCTCCACCGTGCTGACGATGATGGAGCGGCTGCGGGCGAAGGGGTATCTTCAGCGCCAGCAGCAGGACGGTGTCTATCGCTACCAGGCCACGCGTGGCCCGGAGAGCGTGCTGCAGGGCGCCGTGGCCCAGTTCGTCGACAACACCCTGCAGGGCTCGGTGTCGCCGTTCGTGGCCTATCTGTCGCAGCGCAAGCAGGTCAGCGACAACGAGCTGGCCGAGCTGGAAGCGCTGGTCGCCCAACTCCAATCGCGCCGCCACGAGGGCTGAGCCATGGACACCACGATGCTGATCCCGATGTTGGAACGGCTGGGCTGGACCAGCCTGCAGACCGTGCTGCTGGTGGCCCTGGTGTATGGCGTATGCCGCGCGCTGCCGTCGCTGTCGGCGGCGACCCGCTGCCGCCTGTGGTGGCTCGTCTCGCTGCAGGCCGTGCTCGGCCTGTTCTGGAGCCAGCCGCTGCAGCTGGCCTGGCTGCCGGCGCCGCAGGCGGTGGCGATGAGCGCGACTGACGTGGCCGCCGATATCGTCTACCCGCTGGCCCCGGAGGCCTCGGCACAGCTGTTGGCCGCAATGCCGGTGCCTGCCGCGGATGTGCCGGCGGTGGCATGGTGGGCCGTCGCACTGGCCGCGCTGTGGATGTCCGGCGTGCTGCTGATGGCACTGCGTACCTTCGGTGAGTGGCGTCGCTGCCGTGCGCTGCTGGCAGCGGCCTATCCCTGCGAGGACCAGGCGCTGGTGCAGGCCCTGCAGCTGGCTTCCGATGCACATGGCGTGCGTCCTGCGCCGCGGTTGTGGATGAGCACGCAGGTGGACGCACCGCAGCTGGTCGGTCCGTTCCGCCCGGTGCTGCTGCTGCCGGCCGGCGACAACGCCCTGCAGGGCGATGCGCTGGACCTGGCCCTGACCCATGAATTGCAGCACCTGCAGCGGCGTGACCTGCAGTGGGGCCTGCTGCCGGCGCTGGCCCAGCATCTGTTCTTCTTCCACCCACTGCTGCGCCTGTCGGTGCGCGAATACGCACAGGCCCGCGAAGAAGCGGTGGATGCAGCGGTGGTTGGCCAGCATGGCGCGAGCCGCCAGGCCTATGGGCGCCTGCTGCTGCAGCTGGGTGTGGCACCGCAGCCGCACCTGGGCGTGGCCAGTGCCGCACCGGATACCACCAGCCTCAAGCGTCGCCTGCTCTCGTTGCAGCCACGCCGGGCCTGCCCGCGCATCCTGGCGATGGCGTTGACCGCTGTGGTGCTGGTGGTGGGCGTGGCGCCGATGCGACTGGTCGCTGCGCCGGTGCCGCCGGCACCGCCCGCGCCTCCTGCGGCGCCGAAGGTCGCTGTGCCGTCGCCGCCGAAGGCTCCGAAAGCACCGCCCGCACCGCCTTCGTCCGCGCGCGTTCCGGCCGTGCCTGTGGCGCCCGCGCCGCCTGCCGAGCCGGCTGATGCCGAGGCGTTGTCAGGTCCGGACGATGCGGATGTGGCGGTCGACGTGGATGCGGATGTCGATGTCGATACCGGCATGCACAGTCAACACACGACCTCCCGCGCCACCTCCATCACCACCTACGGCCGCCTGGACCTGGGCAAGTCGCCGCCGGAGGCCTTCGTGCTGGTCGATGGCGATTCGACCTTCGCCAATGGCGGCATGGACGACGTGACGGTCGCCCGCAGGCAGCTCGGCAAGGGCCCGGCGCTGTGGTTCCGCCAGGGCGACAAGCGCTACGTGGTGCGTGATCCGATGATGATCCAGACCCTGCAGCGTGCCTACAGCGGCGCGGCGGATCTGGGCCGCCAGCAGAGCGAACTGGGCCGCCAGCAGAGTGCGCTGGGTCGCCAGCAGGGCGAACTCGGCAAGCAGATGGGCGAGATGGGCCGCCTGCAGGGCGAGGAGGCGCGCCGCATGGCACTGGCTGCCGCCGAGGCCGCGCGCAGCGCGATGGCCGCGCATGACATCAACCGCGAAGCGGCGGCGGAAGCGGCGAAGGCGGCGCGCGGCGCGACCAACGATGCGGCTGTTGCCCGTGAGGCCGCACGTGAGGCCGCTGCAGAGGCACGTCGTGCGATGCAGGAAGTTGATAAAGAAACCGCGCGGGCCACTCACACCCGCGACATGCAGCGCCTGGCCAGCCAGCAGTCTGAACTGGCCAGCCGCCAGGCGGCGCTGGGCAGCCAGCAGGCCGCGTTGGGTGAGCGCCAGGCACGCGTGCATGAGCAGGCGTCGCGGCAGGCGCAGCAGGTGATCGCGCGCGCACTGGCCAGCGGCAAGGCCGAGCGGCTCTGATCGGTGGTGCCGGCCGCTGGCCGGCAATGTGTGGGGTGCCGGCCAGCGGCCGGCACCCCGTTGATCAACCGCAGCTGGCGCGCTCGATCCGGTTCTGACCGTCCACCTGCACCGTCACGCGGTCCTGGCGGAAGTCCATGGTCACCGCCATGCCCGGCTTGACCACCCGCGCGTTGCGCGCGCCGCTGTCGGCCACCAGCTTCTTGATCGTGGCCTCGTCGGCGGTCTTGCCGGTGAAGGCTTCCAGCGCTTCCGGCCTGCATTCGTGCGCGGCATCGGCCACCGGCGCCGGTGCGGCATCGTGGCGGGTGGTGCTGCCGGCGTGGCTGCAGGCGGCCAGCGGCAGGATGGCGAGCAGGGCAAGGGGATTGAGGCGCATCGTCGGGCTCCAGGCGTGGATGGTGGCGGCAGTGTCACCGCTGCCAGCGTCAGGGCATGTCAACGCGGCCCCATGCCGTTACTGCCCGACCAGCGCCAGCGTCTCACGTTCGCGTTGTTCCTCGTGCACCAGCCGCTGCAGCAGCAGGGCCAGGGTCACCACGTCCTGGTGGTTGTGGTCGGCGACCCGGCGCAGGTCCACCGCGTCGCCTCCACGCAGGAAACGCAGCCATGCGCCCGGGGCTTCGGAGCCAGGCAGGTCGTCCTCGCGTACCACGCGCAGCAGCTGGCGCTCGATGGTGGACAGCTTGCAGTTCTCCCACGTGCCGCGATAGCGGCGGCGGGTCGGATAGAGCAGGTCGACGTGATCCAGCGCGCTGATCGGGCAACGCTGGCGGGCCAGCCGGTAGCGCGCCTTCAGCAGCGGCGCATCGTAGCTGCGCCCGTTGTAGCTGCAGAACACGGTGGACGGCTGCAGCCAGCGGGCGAAGGTGGCCAGCATCGCGTCCTCGGCGGCCATCGTGGCCATCAGCAACTGGCGGATGCGCAGGCCTTCGCCACGTTGCGGGCACACATGCCAGTCGGCGGCGCCGATCATGAAGGCGCGGGTGCCGGTGCCGCCGGCCAGGCCGGTGGTCTCGGTATCGAAGAACAGCAGGTCGCGCGCGGCGACGTATTCGTGCTCGCGCTTGGCGAAAGCCAGGGAAAGCGGTTCTGCGGGAATCGGCTGCGGCTGCAGCGATTCGATCAGGAACAGGCCCGGTGCGATTTCCTCACCGGGAAGCTGGCGATCCTGCGCACTGGCGCGTGCCGGTGCGGCTCCGCCCCGCGAGCGCAGGCCGAGCAGGCGGTGCAGGCTGCCCACTTCCGGTCGACGCAGCGGTGCGGCGGCCGTCACGGGCGCGGCAGCGCCGGTCGGCTTGTGGCGGATCTCCTGCTCGACCCAGGCGAACACCGAACGCTCGGCCGGCGGCTGCTGTGCATCGTTGGCGGCTACCGGGGCCGGCGCTGGCGGCGGTGGCTCGGGCGCCACCGGCGTGACTGCTTTCGGGTCGCCGGCCTGCTTCCGCAGCAGGCGCAGCTTGTCCAGGCTCAGGCTCACGGGGCCAGCAGCTCCATCGGGTCGCGCGCGGTCACCACCACGTCGGGTACGTGCTGGCAGGCGTCGGCATCGAACAGGTCCAGCACGCGCAGCGCCAGCGCACGCGGCGAAGTTTCATCTTCTTCCTGCGCGGCCAGTACCGGGCCCACGCAGGCCGGGCAGCCGGCCTTGCAGTCGCAGCGCTGCACCAGTTCGCGCGCGCGCTGCACCAGCTCGGCCTGGCGCTGCCACAGCGGTTCGCTGAGGCCGACACCCCCGGGGAAGTTGTCGTACAGGTAAACAGTGGGCACGAACTCCTGCAGCAGCTCGACAACGCCAGGATCGCCCTCGCTGCCGCGCAGCTGGCCACGGCCACTCTGGTCGGCAATCGCGAACCAGGCACCATCGCCGTTGCCGACCGACTTCTGCAGGTCGCGCGCATCGGCCATCACCGCCACGGTGGCGACGATGTGCAGCGCGTAGGCCGCGCCGAGGAAGCCATCCAGTGCATCCTGCCTGCTGGCGAACGCGCGCAGCAGCAGCGCCTGCGGCAGCTGCCACCACACCGCGGTGGTGTGCAGTTCCTGGTCGGGCAGGTTCACCGGTCCATAGCCGATGTTCTCGTGGGTGTAGTAGCGGATCTTCTTGTAGCCGGCCACGCGCCGTACCACGTGCACTTCGCCATGGTGCGAATCGCCACGCCCGGCCACGCCGCCGTCGAAACGGTCCAGCACCTTGAGCTTGGTGAAGTCGATGCTGTCGGTGTAGTAGTCCACATGCGTGCGGGTGACATAGGCCTTGCGGCCGTCCCAGTCCAGCGTTTCCACCTGGTAGGGCGTGGACTGCACCATGTGGATGGCGCCTTCGTACAGGGTGAGTGCGGCGGCGGAATAATCGACTTCGGCGATGATCTGCTGGCGGCCGTCGCTGCGGTCGACCACCACGAAGTTGCCGTCGGCCACCGCACGCAGGCTGACCGCGTTGGCCGGATAGCTGTCGGCGATCCATTCCCAGCGCTCGCCTTCGCGGTGGATCACCTCGGTCTCGGCCAGCGCCTCCAGGAACACTTCCGGGTCGATCGGGCCGAAGCCATCGCCGACCCGGAACGGCAGCTCGAACGCCGCGCAGCGGATGTGGTCGAACAGGATCAGCGGCTGGTCCGGCGCGATGCGCGCGTGTTCGGGCGAGGCTTCGGCGAAGAAGTCCGGATGCCGCACCACGTACTGGTCCAGCGGCTGCGAGCTGGCCACCATCACCCCCAGCGCCGGTTGCTGGCGGCGGCCGGCGCGGCCGAAGCGCTGCCAGGTGGCGGCCACGCTGCCGGGGTAGCCATTGAGGATGACCACGTCCAGGCTGCCGATATCCACGCCCAGTTCCAGCGCCGACGTGCTGACGATGCCGTCGATGGTGCCGGCGCGCATCGCACGCTCGGTCTCGCGGCGTTCGGTGGGCAGGTAGCCGCCGCGGTAGGCGCGGATGCGCGGTGGTTTGCGCGGGTCGTGGTCGAAGATGTCCTTCAGGTACTTGGTCAGCACCTCGACCATCAAGCGGGTCTGCGCGAACACCAGGGTCTTCAGCCCGGACTTGATCGCGATGCGCGCGATGCGGTTGCTCTGCGAACGTGCCGAGGCGCGCAGGCCCAGGTCTGGATTGATCACCGGCGGGTTCCACAGCAATACCTGTTTCGGTCCGCTGGGCGCGCCGGATTCGGTGATGGCGGTGACCGGTGCCTCGATCAACGCCTCGGCATGCGCCTGCGGATTGCCGATGGTGGCCGAGCACAGGATGAACTGCGGTTGCACGCCGTAGAACGCGCAGATGCGCTTGAGCCGGCGCAGCACGTTGGTGACGTGGCTGCCGAATACGCCGCGGTAGGTGTGTACTTCGTCGATGACGATGTAGCGCAGGTTCTCGAAGAACTGCGCCCACTTGGTGTGATGCGGCAGGATGGCCTGGTGCAGCATGTCCGGGTTGGACACCACGATGTCGCCATGCAGGCGGATCGCCTGCCGCGCATCGCCGGGGGTGTCGCCGTCGAAGGTGAAGGCTTTCACGCCGAGGTCGCCGGCACGGTTGAGCTCCAGCAGCTCGGCTACCTGGTCCTGCGCCAGCGCCTTGGTCGGGAACAGGTACAGCGCCTTGGCCTTGTCCTGCATCGCTGCGCTGACCACCGGCAGGGTGTAGCACAGCGACTTGCCGCTGGCGGTGGGAGTGACGATGGCCACGTGCTCGCCGCGCTGGCTGGCCTCCCAGGCCTCGGCCTGGTGGCTGTAGAGCTGCTCGATGCCACGTGCCTTCAGGGCCGCGGCCAGTGCCGGTGGCACCGAGTCGGGAATGGGGGCGTAGCGGCCCTCGCGGCCGGGAATGGCGAAGCTGCCGGTGATGCGGTCCTGGTAGCGGCGCTGCAGTCGCGCGCTGAGCAGGGCGCCGTCGCGGGCGGGCAGGCCATCGCGGGTGGCGAGCTTCTGCTCGGCATCGGCGGTGCGCTTGGCGAGTTCGTAAGCCATGGAAAGTGGAGCCGGGACGGATTGCGAGGGGTCACATGGCACCACATCCACGTCTCAGGATGTGAGACATCGGCATGGGGCGGAGTGAACCGTTCAGTGCGCTGGCGGCGGCCGATTGGCCAGTGCGGCGGTGTACCGGGCCGTCCGACGCAGCGCATGCCGTGTCCTGCGCAGGAACCCGATGGGCTGCCACAGCGTGATGGCCAGGGCCAGCAGCCACCACAGCCGCCACGCGTCCGCACGCGCGGCGCCCGCATCGCTGATCAGGTCCGGGCTTGTCCCGCCGAACAACAGCACCACCAGCATCATCCCCAGCCAGGCCAGTGGCCACAGCGCGCCGCTCGGCGGATAGTGGTGGTGGTCCTCCACGCGGGACCAATGCGGTCCCGCACCCAGTACGACGCCGTCGCTCTCGCGCACGTCCAGCCGCACGCATCTGCCGCTGACGAAGTGCCCGCTGCCCAGCCACTCCGCCGGCAGTTCAATGCGGCGGTCACTGCCGATCAGCCACAACGGCGGATGCTGTGGGTGCAGCGCGAAGTCGGCGAGCCTGCCGCGGACCTGCAGGACACGCTGCGGCACCGCCGGCCCGCGTCGTCGCGGCCGCGACAACCAGAGCGCAAGCGCGGCGATCGCGAGCAGCGGACTGCACAGCAGCAGCTGCAACCAGAACGGCGAGTCGTCATGCAGGGCGGCCGCTGCTCCGAGGGCCAGCAATGCCACCAGCAACCCCGTCCAGCGTGGGGGGCGGTGGCGGCGAAGACGGACTTCCGCAGCATTCTCCATTCGCATGCCAAGTACTTCACTGGGTGCCAGCGAATGCACCCGGTGTCGCCGGGGCCGCAGGACGAGGGGTTCGAAAGGGGCCTCCTCGACCGCAGCTGCGCGGTCGGCTCGCCGCTGTGCGCCGACGATATGGAAGCCGTTCAGACGCACGACCACGGCCATGCCATCGGCCAGTACCACCTCGGCGTGATTGTCGGTGGCGATGTGGCGCCAGGCATCGAAGGGCAGCAGGACCGGGATCTCCCCCAGGTCGGCATGATTGATCGCGCGCGCGCCGAACAACGAGGCATTGCCGAATGCCCCGGATACCACGCGGACCTGATGGTCGTGGGCGCAGCCGGTCAGTGCGCGCACCACGGCCAGGGCTGCGTCTTCGTTGTCGCTGAGCACGCGGCAAGGTGGCTGCCGGCGCAGCTCGGCAAAGGCCCGCCTGCGGCGCGACGCCCATTCGGCACGGGCGATCAGCACCATCGGGGCCAGCAGGAACACCAGGACCAACGCCAGCGCCGGCGACATCAGCGGTGCCCGTGGCGTGGACGGCGGGAGGGGAGCGGCATGGGCTTCATCGACAGCGGGTGCAGGGCAGTCCGCAGACTGGGTTCTTCTGCCTGCAAGGGGAATGCAAGTAGTTGCAGATCGCGGTCGGGGTCACCACGTAGGGGGCGCCGATGGAAGCTGAACACCGGCGCAGGTCACAACGAAATCTGAAGCCGGCATCCGTATCCTTGAGCGCTGGACGCAACCAACAGGGCGGATGGCTGTGGCACGACGTGGAACGCAGGGAGCACTCCTGGCCGGCCTGCTGCTGGCGGGTCTCGCGCAGGCGCAGCAGGCCGCACCGGCAGCGGCGCGTGATCCCGCGCCCGTTCCCCCCGCAGATGCGCCGGCTGCAACCACCGCACCGGTCTCCACCGCCTTGCCGCAGGACAACGTCACCACCCTTGGCGAAGTGCGTGCGCTCAAGCCCGATGACGAGCCGCTGGACCTGTACCGCTTCAAGAACCCGGTGAAGTTCGGCGACAACCGTTTCAGCCGCGACTGGAGCGAGCCACCGTCACCCGAGCAGGTCAGCATGGGCGGCGGCTACATCATGATGGGCGTGGTCAAGGGCGTGCTGGCGGCGGGCCGGGGGTTGAACAAGCTCACCGGCGGCCCCGACCAGATCCAGTCCGCCATTGCCCGGCCACCGCCGGAGCTCAGTGCCGAACAGCAGCAGCGTGCGCTGCGTTTCTGCCAGCAGCAGGACGGCTGCGATCCGCCGCCGGTGAAGTAGGCCGGTATATCCTGCCGGTTCCTCAACCGGTAGCGCTGCCATGTTCCTGCGTTCGTTCTGCCTGCTGGCTGCCCTGTTGCCGGCGTCCGCCTTTGCTGCCGGCATCGCCGGTGATGGCGCCTGCCGCAATGGTGCGTTCCCCTCTGAACAGAGCCGGTTCGCGCTGGCGCGGGTGGTCGATGCACCGCGCCTGTACCTGCTCGGCGACATGGACGGCTGCCCGCAAAAGGGCGAGCCGGCCTGCCGGCAGCGCAGCTACGTGGTCAACGGCGATACGGTGGTGACCGGTCGCGACCTGGGCCGCTACCGCTGCGCGTTCTTCCCGAACAAGGTGGGCGGCAGCGCCGGCTGGGTCGACCGCAGCAAGCTGCAGCCGTTGCCCGTGGTCGTGCCAACGCTGCAGGAGTGGACGGGCCACTGGAAAGATGGCGACAACGGCCTGCGCATCACCGTGCAGGGTGGACAACTGCATGTGGATGGCGACGCCTACTGGCCCTCTGCCAACCCCACGCCGGAACAGCGCCCGTATGGGCCGAACCTGGGCCAGGTGGAAGCACGCGCGACGCCGCGCGGCGCCGATGTGGAATTCGTTGAAGACACCTGCAAGGTGCGGGTGCACTCGCTGGGTGATGTACTGGTCGTGGCCGACAACAGCGAATGCGGTGGCATGAACGTGCGCTTCAATGGCGTGTACCGGCGCGCGGGGAAACGTTGAAGGACGCATGAGGGGGGGGCCAGTAGATCCACGCCATGCGTGGATGCTGTTTGCGATCCAATCGGTGGGGTCAGAGCCCTTTCGTGGACGAATGGGATCCGACCCCGGGCTCAGCGCCGCCGCTCCAGCCACCACAGCAGCGATGCGCAGAGCACGAACGCCAGCCACCACGGCCAGCGCGAGCCCGGCACGGGCTGCATCACCGACGCGTTTGCCGGCGTGCTGGTCGCCAGTGCACGTGTGGTCGCGTCGATCATTGCCTGCCGATGCAGTGCAGGTGCGTCCTTCGGGTCGAACACATAGCGCCAGACCGTGATATCGCCGTGCTGCAGGCGCTGCCAGCCCCCCTCACGCGGCCACCAGCCGGCGCAGCGCAGGGCCGACGTCGCGCCGTCGACGATCAGGGGCACGCTGTCGCCGCGTGCGTTGAACACCTGCAGTGGCGACTGCACGCCGCACAGCGCCTGCCGTTCGCCCGCCCAGCTGAGCGCCTGCGGCGACCACAGCGCATCACCGCTGCCCTGCGCACGTGCCAGCGTGGCGACCACGCTGCTCCAGAGTTCACCGTGGCGGTCATCGCGCCCGGCCAGCACCCAGCGCCAGCTGTCGGTGATTGGCAGCAGGCCGATGCGGCCCTTGCCGGCAGCGCGCCAGCCGCCGACAGCCTTGCCGGTGCCATCCTGCAGCAGGGCGGTGCTGCCCGGTGCCTGCAGCGCGAGTGCTTCCAGCGCAGGCAGGGGAGCATTGTGCGAGCTGCGGTCAGCTTCCTCGCCGTAGCCCGTCGGCAGCGTACCCGCGGCGAGCGGGCCACGCCGTGCGGCGAGGACCGCGCTGTCGCCGCCGCCGGGAAGTTCGAGGGCGTGGCTGCTGCCATCGCCCTGCACCGGTAGACCCAGGTCGTGCAGGCGCTGGCGCGCGCTGGCAGCAGGTGTGCCCGCACTACGCACCAGAACGCCGAGGCCGTCGCGCAACGCCTGCCGCACGGCAGCCAGCTGGCCGGCACTCAAGGCGGCCAGGCTGCGCTCGTCCAGCAGCAACAGATCGCTGCGCGTAAGTGACGCTGCATCCAGCGCGACCGCGCCATCTCCCACGCTGACGCCCGCCCCGGTATCGGCCTGCACCTGCACGCGGATGCCGGTATCGGCGGCCCAGCGGCGCAGGTACTTCAGCTCCGGGCCCGGCGCACTGGCGCGCACCAGCAGGCGCAGCGGTGCCGCCGGCAGGGTCTGCTGCGGTACCGGCGTGCTGTCCACCACATGACCATCGGCATCGAGCAGACGCAGCTGGAACACGCTGCGGCCTTCGGCACGGGCGATGCCGCTGAGCTGCACGCGGCCGTCCTCGGCAACGTCCACGCGATCGACCACGCTGTCGGCGGGGTCCAGCAGTTCCGCCCTGGCCCTGGCGACACCGCGCGCCTGTGCATGCACGTCGAAGCGTGCGCCGGGCGCGGTATCGGCGGGTGGCTGCAGTGCGATCCACCCGCGCGGCGGCGCTGCCGGCTGCCAGCGCACGTCGCGTGGCAGTACCGCGTCGCGGTCACGCGCGACCAGGCCGGCACCGACCAGCGTCAGCGCGGAGGCCGGATGCTGGCGCAGCGCGGTGGCCAGGTCCGGCACGCGCTGGCCACCGGGCACATCGGTAGCTTCCGGCAACAGCAGCAGCGGGCCGGCGCTGGCCGGCAGCGCGCCGGCCTTGCCGGCATCGATTCCCAGCACGACCAGGCCGACCGCGGGTTGCTGGCGGGTGGGGGGGGCCAGGCAGAAGTACAGCAGCGCGGCAGCGATCAGCTGCAGCGCGATCACGATCCACTGGCGGCCACGACGCGTGGCAGTGCCACGCAGCTGGCGCACGCTGGCGATGACCACGATCAGGACGAGTGCCGGCGCAATCCACAGGTTCACGGCGGAGGCGTTCATGGCTGCGCCTCCAGCGCATCAAGGTACCGCTGCCCCATCGCATCGGCGGCGTTGCGCCGCATTGCCTGCGGCAGTGGTCGCTGCAGCGCCCGCCACAGCTGTGCGCGCAGGCGCTGGCGGCAGGCGCGGCAACCGGGTTCGATGCGCAGCTGCTCGATGGCGGCGGCCAGATCCAGTGCATCGGGCAGGTAGGCGGCATTGCGCTGCTGCCAGCTGGCGAGTGCGTCGAGGTCGGGCACGCTGGTGTCATCGCCGAGGCGTTGCCAGGCTTCGATGATGGCCGGGTCGGGCGGCGTGCGTGCGGCCAGCGGCAGTTCGCGACTGGCCAGTCCGGCGCGATCGCCGCCCAACCGGCGGCCTTCATCGATCGGTGGCAGCTCCGGCCCGACCCGCGCCAGGTAGATGCGTTCGGCCTGCTGCACCTGCTTGATGAAAGCCAGCGCCTTGTAGGCAAACGGCAGCGCCTGCTCTGGCCGGCCCTGGCGCAGCTCGCCTTCGGCTGACCACATCTGGTCCAGCGCGGCCTTCAGCGTGGCGCGGGTCTGCGGGTCGAGCAGGGTCGCGGCCTCGGCATGGTCATGGGTGTGGCCGTATTCGGAGAGCACATCGGTGGCGCTGCCGAACACCGGTGGCGCATCGGCATTGGACGCCTTGCCGCCGTGATCGTGGCCATGCTCATCGTGCGCTCCGGCCTCGGCGCCATGGTCGTGATCGTGATCGTCGTCGTGGCTGTCTGCAGCCGGTGCATCGCTGGTGGGCAGGTCGCTGGTCGGCGGCGGCTTCGGTGCGCCCTCGCTCTCCTCGCCCAGGAACTGGCCATAGCGCAGGCGCAGGATGCGCTGGTCGACACCGATCGCATCGCTGCGCTTCATGAAGTCCTCGGCGGCGAGACTGCGTCGCTGCCGGATCAACGCTTCGGCATCGATGATGATCTGCCGCTGGCTGCGGAAGTAGGCCGGCAGGGTCTTCTTGATGCGGCCTTCCAGTTCGGCACCGAGTGCAACCTCGGCACTGGGCAGGCGAAGGATCACGCTGCTGCTGCGCCCGGTCTGCGGTGTTGGCGCGTGGTTGTCGCGCACTTCCAGCTGGGCGATGACATCGTTGCCCGGTTGTGCGCCCAGCGCAGCCAGATCAAGAGTGTGGGCGAAACGCCGCGCGGTGGCTTCGCCGCTGCCGGCAAGCGTGACGCTGCGTTTCACGAAAGTGATGTTCTCACCGCTGCCCTGGGTGGTGGTGATCGACAGTGTTGCCTGCGCGGCCACGCCGTAGTCGTCGCTGGCCTCGAAGCGCAGCGTCCACTGGCGTTGCCCGGGCGCGCCCAGCACCAGGCTGGCGGCCGGCTCCAGCACGCGTACGCTGGGCGCGCGGTCGGCGACCACGTCCAGGCGATGCAGGCGGGTTCCGGCCAATGCCGGTTCGCTCACCACGCGGTACAGCACCGGCGTGCGCGCCACATCCTGTGCCTGCCACTGGCCATCGTGTTCGTTCAGCGGCAGCCGGCGACCATCGTGGAATTGCAGCCATGCCTTGTCCGGCGCGCGATCGAAGCGCAACGACCACGACAGCCGGCTGTCGGCGGCGACCTTGGCATCCAGTGCGTTCTGGGTGAGCGTGGCCTGGCCGGTATAGGCCGGCGCGTCGATGCGCAGGCGGGTGGACTGCAGGTGCAGTGGGCCCGCGGCAGCCGTGCTGCCAGGCGCCGACGCACCGGCCGGCGCGGAGCCGGGGCTGGAACGTGGCCAGCCGACGACCAGCGCAACGATGGCCAGGCCTGCAATCCAGCACAGCGCCAATGCCGCGCGCGGCCAGCGCGGACGCAGTTCCGGCATCGCACGTTCCAGCGCGGCCAGCACATGCGCTCGCTGACGCTGCTGCAGCGGATTGAGCATGGCTGCATCGGCGAACAGCAGGTCGGCACTGTCCTCGCTGGCGCCGCTGCCATCGAGCTGGCGCTGCAACCACTGCGGGCCCAGCTGGCGGGAGCGTGCCGTGGCGAGCGCTGCGCAGGCGAGCAGGCCGACGGTGCCAACCACGCAGGCGATATCGAAGCCCGCCAGGCGCAGCGCCAGCGCCGTTGCGGCCAGCGCCCACGGCAGGCCCAGCAGCAGGGTGATGAGTGCACGGCGGCGGCGCGCGCGTTGCCAGGCTTGCTGCAGGATTTTCATGCGGGCACCCTGCGTCGGCGACTGCTGGCCATCCAGCGCTCCAGCGCGAACAGCAGCACGATGGCCAGCAGCAGCCACGGGGTGAGCTCGCGCAGCGGCGGCGTTGCCGCAGGCAGTGCCGCCCGCTGGGGTGCCTGATCCTGTGCATCGCCGAGGCGCGGCAGCGGAGGCGGCTGCAGGGCCAGCAGCAGGGCATGCGGCAACTGCGGATCGCGCAGCGCAGCGTTGCCTGAGGCATCCCAGTCGCCGGGCAGAGACAGCAGGACACCGTGGCCGATGCGTTGCTGCCACAGCAGCGGGGCGCCCTCGGCGTTGCGCAGCAGGATGCTGGCCTCGGCGGCAGGCTTGCCGGCAGTCACTACACGTCCGCCATCTTGCAGCCACGCCTGCCAGTGCGCCGGCAGTGCGCCGTTCCGGCTCCACACGCCGATCTCGCCGCGTTCGGGCAGCGCATCCGCCACCAGAGGGGCGAGCGGCGCCTGCACGCCCCACGCGCGCTGCAATGCATTCAACCAATGCTGGGCGGCGGCCGAAGCATCGCTGTGCACGCGCAGGCGCGGCGACGTTGCGGCACGCGGTTGCGCAGTGACCGGCATCGGCTGCGTGTGCCATTGCACGTCGCGCGACAGCTGCAGGCGGGCGCCATCCAGGCCGGGCAGGGGATCGGGAACGTGCACGGTCAACGTGGTGCCGGCTGGCAGCTGCGCATCCAGTTCGCGCAGCAGGCTGGGCAGGGATGCGCTGGCTGCAGACGGCGCCTGATCAATGGCCGGGAAGCCGGGCGCCAGCCAATGCCAGTTGCGATCCGCAGCGGTACCGCGCAGCGCGGTGGCATCCAGTCCAGGGGCCACCACCGTCCATGCACTGGAGGCCGGTGCGGGGCCGGTCAACGCAGGTCGTGCCAGCAGCAAGGCCAGCGCGGCCAGCAACAGCAGGCGCACCAGCAGCAACGGCCAGTCATCGAAGCGGATGCGCTGGCGCGGCCGGATCTGTGCACGCAGCCAGCGCAGCGCGGCGAAATCCAACGGTGTGTACGGATGGCGCCGTGCGAGGTGGATCAGCAGCGGCAGCAGCCCTGCAGCGAGCGCGGCCAGGCCGAGCGGGAACAGCAGGGTCATGCACCGCCCCCACGGCCGAACAGCGCCTGCAGTGCCTGGTCCAGCGGCTGGTCGAGCCAGCCGGTGGCACTGGCAATGCCACTGGCCTGCAGGCGCGACTGCAATGCGCCGCGTGCGTCAGCGAAGCGCTGCAGGTAGTCGGTGCGGATCGCCGCGCCATCGCCCAGCAGTTCATCGCCGGTCTCCGGATCGCGGAAGCGATGGCCGGCGTCGAACGGGAAGTCACGCTCGTCGGCGGTGAGGATCTGCAGCAGCGCCACTTCGCGGCGCGCGCTGGCCAGTTGTTCCAGCAACACGATGCCGGCTTCGTCGAAGCCGTCGCCGATCGCCAGCAGCAGGTCGCCCGGGCGCACACGCTCCCACAGTGGACGCAGGCGATCGGCTGCAGGCCAGCCGCCGCGTGCCTGCAGGGCATGCAGTTGCAGATGCACGCGATCACGCTGGCGTGCGCCGTTCGCTGCGGGCACCAGTTGCAGTCCTTCGCCATTGATCGCCAGCAGGCCGAAACGGTCGCCCTGCTGCAGGGCCAGCTCCACCACGCACGCGGCCACGCCGCGCATGTGGTCCAGGCGCGTGCGCTGCGGTGCCGCGCGATCAGCCTGGCCGGCCGAGGCGGTGGCATCGAGCAGCAGCCAGACCGTGATCGGGCTTTCGCGTTCGGATTCGCGCACGAAGAAGCGGTCCGAGCGTGCGTACAGCTTCCAGTCGATCTGGCGCAGCGCGTCGCCTGGCTCGTAGGCCCGGTACTGGGCGAATTCGAGGCCGGCACCGCGGCTGCGGCTGGCGTGCTGGCCGATGCCACTGGCACCGCTGGCCAGGCGCGGCCGCAACCGCAGCATGCGCAGGCGCGCACGCAGTTCCGGTGGCAACGTCAGCGGGGCACCTGCGTTCACGCGTGGCTCAACCCGGGAACGGCACGGCCTGCAGCAGGGCGGCGACCACGTCGTCGGCACGCTTCTGCTCGGCCTCGGCGGCGAACGACAGCAGCAGGCGATGACGCATCACCGGCGCGGCCAGTGCCTGCACATCCTCGCGGGTGGCGGCGAAGCGGCCCTGCAGCAGTGCGCGTGCTTTCGCCGCCAGCACCAGCGACTGCCCGGCGCGCGGGCCCGCGCCCCACTTCACCCACTGGTTGATCGCTGCCGGTGCGCCTTCGCCTGGACGGCTGGCGCGCACCAGGCGGGTGATCCAGGCCAGCACATCCGGGCTGACATGCACCTGGCGTACTGCGGCCTGCAGGGCGATCACCGCTTCGGCATCCATCACCTTCGGCACCGCGTCGGTGGCACCGCCGGTGGTCTGTTCCAGGATCTGCCGTTCCTCGTCCTCGCTGGGGAAATCCACCAGCACGTGCAGCAGGAAGCGATCGAGCTGTGCCTCCGGCAGCGGGTAGGTACCAGCCTGCTCGATCGGGTTCTGCGTGGCCAGCACGAAGAACGGCGCGGGCAATGCGTAGGTGGTGCCGGCGTAGCTGACCGTGCGCTCCTGCATCGCTTCCAGCAGCGCGGCCTGGGTCTTGGGCGGGGTGCGGTTGAGTTCGTCGGCCAGCAGCAGGTGGGTGAAGATCGGGCCCTGCTGGAAGCGGAAATGGCGATGGCCGGTGCCGTGGTCTTCCTCCAGCAGCTCGGTGCCGAGGATGTCGCTGGGCATCAGGTCGGGGGTGAACTGCACGCGCCGGAACTGCAGTTCCAGCGCCTGCCCGAGCGAGCGCACCAGCAGGGTCTTGCCGAGCCCGGGCGCACCTTCCAGCAGGCAGTGGCCACCGGCCAGCAGGCCGATCAGCAGCTGCTCGACCACCGTGTGCTGGCCCACCACGGCGCGTGCGAGCGCGGCGCGCAGTTCATCCAGGCGCGGCAGCAGGGAGTCGAGGTCGGGGGTGGTCATGGGCGTGCAGGTCCTATCAATTGTTCAACGCGTACATCACGATGTTGACGCCGAAGCGGGTGTTGTCTTCGGCCAGGAAACGCTTGTTGCGCCAGTCGTAGTCCCACTCGCAACCGTAGTCCTTGTTGCTGTACAGCAGGCCCAGGCGGCCGTCGACCTCGATGCCCTTCAGGTAGTCGTGCACCAGGTCGTCGCCCCAGCCGTTGAGTTCGAAGCTGGTGGCAGGCGGGCCATCCGGGAAGCGGAAGAAACTGCGGTACAGCGCGTGGCTGTTGGGCAGCTTCTGCAATGCCTTCGGACCGAACAGGCGACCCATCTGCGCCTCGAACGAGCTGGCGAACAGGCCGTCGATATCGTGGTTGCAGTCGTCGACGAAGACGAAGCCGCCATTGCGCACGTAGCGCACGAAGTTCTGCCGCTCGGCGGCATTGAACTCCACCAGCGTGTGCCCGGCCAGGTAGCAGAACGGCGCTTCCAGCATGCGCGGGTCGGCCAGCGCCACCACGTGTTCCTGCGGGTCCACGCGCAGTGAGGTGTAATCGATCAGCGAGGTGATCAGGTTGGACGGCATGCGCGCGTCCACGTCCCAGTCACCGGAGTCGTACTGCAGGCGGGTGAACCAGAAGTCGTAGCGCGAACTGCGCGGGCCTGACTGCGCCCAGGCTGGCAGCGCCGCCGCCGAAGCGGCAGCGGCCAACCAGCGCAGGCAGGCCCGGCGATCCATCAGACGGCGTCGGACAGCGAGGTGAAGGTGAAATCGCGCAGCTTCATCGGCGGGATCATCATCACGTAGCTGGATTCATCACCGGCCACGCGCACCGGCTTGCCCAGCTCCTCGATGTTGTTGAGCATGATCACCGGCGACTCGTTGAAGCGGAAGTTCTTCACCGGGTGCTTGATCTGGCCGTTCTCGATGTAGAAGGTGCCGTCGCGGGTCAGGCCGGTCAGCAGCACGGTCTGCGGATCGACCATGCGGATGTACCAGGTACGGGTGACCAGGATGCCCTTCTGGGTACCGCGCACCAGCTCGGCGGTGCTCTTGTCGCCACCGCTCATCAGCAGGTTGCCCGGCGAGGCCTTGGCGGTCTTGCCCTGCTTCTGCGCCCAGAAGCGCGAGTAGTCCAGGTTGGCGACCTTGCCGTTCTCGATGATGGCCATGCGCTCGCGCGGCAGGCCTTCGTTGTCCCACGGCAGCACCGGTGCGTCCGGATGCCACGGGTCGGCGATCATGGTCACGCGCGGGTCGTAGACCTGCTCGCCCAGCTTGTTGCCACCGCCCTTCTTCGACAGGAAGCTGCGGCCTTCATCGGCCGAGCGTGCGCTGAAGAAGTTCATCATGAAGCTGATCAGGCCCGCGGCCGCGGCCGGCTCCAGGATCACCGTGTACTTGCCCGGCTCCAGCGCCTTGGCTTCGGCCGATTCGGTGGCCTTGCGCATGGCGATGCGGATGTCCTGGTCGGCCTTGAAGTCGGCGGCATCCTTCAGGTTGCGGCCGACCCAGCCCGAACCGCGGCCATCTTCGGTGCGCACGGTGCAGGTGTAATCGAAGTTGGTGGTGCGCTGGTAGGCGAAGTTGCCGTTGCTGTTGGCGGTGGCCTGGAAGCCCTGGCCGTCCTCGAGGAAGCCGGCGGCGACCAAGCCGTGGCCACGGCACGGGGCGATCGAATCGGCGGCGACCTTGGCGCGGAACGCCGGATCGATCGCAGCGGTGGATTCGCTGAAGGTCGGGCTGGCGCGGTAGCTCTGCTTGCCGATGGCCGGCATGAACTCAGGGTTTTCCGGGGCCAGGCGCGCCAGGTCTTCGGCTCGGCGCACCACGCGTTCCAGCGCGGCATCGTCGAACTCATTGATCGAGGCCGTGCCGACGCGCTTGCCGAAGGCGACGGTGACCGCCAGCTCGGTGTTGTCGACGATGCCGCTGGTGGAGACATTGTTCAGCGCGAAACGGATGTTGCCGCTGATCGCGCCGGCCAGCACGGCGGTGCACTCGTCGGCCTTGGACAGGGCGATGACCTTGTCGAGGATGGCCTTGGCCTGGGCTTCGGTGAAGATACTCATGGTGTAAGGGCTCCTGACCGGTCAGCCGAGGCTGCGCGCGGTGTTGATGACGTTGATGCCGTTGAAGCGCGCGGTCGACGAACCGTGCGAGACCGCCGAGACCTGGCCGGGCTGGCCCTTGCCGTCGAAGAACGAACCGCCCAGGCGGTAGTCGCGCTCGTCGGCCACGGCGGTGCAGGCATTCCAGAACTCCGGCGTGCGGATCTGGTAGGCCACGTCTTCCAGCATGCGGGTGATCTGGCCGTTCTTGATCTCGTAGAACAGCTGGCCGCCGAACTGCGCGTTGTAGCGCTGCTGGTCGATCGAGAACGAGCCGTCACCGATGATGTAGATGCCGTTCTCCACGTCCTTGATCAGGTCGGGCACGCTCAGCGGCTTCTTGCCCGGTGCCATCGACACGTTGGCCATGCGCTGGAACTGCACGCTGGACCACGAGTCGGCATAGCAGCAGCCGTCGGACTCGGTCTTGCCGAGGATGTGGGCCTGGTCGCGGATGGTCTGGTAGTCCACCAGCTTGCCGTTGCTGATCAGGTCCCAGCGCTTGCACTTCACGCCTTCGTCGTCGTACGCCACCGCGCCGAGGCTGCCCGGCTGGGTCTTGTCGGCGAAGATGTTGACCAGCTCGCTGCCATACTGGAAATGCTGTTCGCGCTTGTCCAGGGTGGCGAAGCTGGTGCCGGCGTAGTTGGCCTCGTAGCCGAGGACGCGGTCCAGTTCCAGTGGGTGGCCGATCGATTCGTGGATGGTCAGCCAGGTGTGCGACGGATCGAGCACCAGGTCGTACTTGCCCGGCTTCACCGACGGTGCCTTCAGCTTTTCCTGCGCCTGCCTGGCGGCGGCGATGGCGTCTTCCTTCATGTCGTAGGAAGAACTGTAGTTGACCACGCCATTGGGGCTGACCACCTTGCCGGCGGCGGCGCCATCCAGGTACTCGTAGCCCAGGCCCATCGGCGAGGACAGGCCCGAGCGGGTGCGGAACTTGCCGCTGGTCTTGTCGATGGCGGTGACCGTCATCGGTGCCCAGATGCGGTGCACGTCCTGGTCGATGTAGGAACCATCGGTGGACGCGAAGTACTTCTGCTCGTTGACCAGGAACAGCATCGAGTTGACGAAGCTGGCACCGGCGCCCATCGCGGCGGCGTTGACGTCCAGCAGCAGGCCGACCTTGTCCTTGATCGGCACCTCCATCGCATTCTTGCGGATCGGCGTGCGCCAGCTCACCTCACCCACGCCCGGCGCCTTGGCCAGCTGCACGGGGGCGGTCTGCACGCCGGCATTGGCCTTGGCGATCGCCGCGGCCTGCTGCGCGGCCTTGGCCACGTCGGCGGTGCCCAGCGCATTGGTGGCGGCGAAGCCCCAGGCACCGTTGACGATCACGCGGATGCCCACGCCGGTGGACTCGGTGTTCACCACGTTCTGCACCTTGTCCTCGCGGGTGATCACGAACTGCCGCAGATAGCGGCCGATACGCACGTCGCAGTAGGTGGCACCGGCGCTGCGCGCGGCCTGCAGGGCGGCGTCGGCCAGGCGCTTCTTCAGCGCCGGGTCGAGGCTGGACTGCAGCTGTTCGGCGGCGATCACCTTGCCGAAGAAGGAGGGCACGATCAGCCCGCCCGCGGTAAGCCCGGTCAGGGCCAGGAAGTCACGTCTTTGCAAGGCTGCTCTCCATGTCGAAGGATGGGTGGCTCAAGCGCCGAGACTGCGCGCGGTGTTGATGATGTTGATGCCGTTGAAGCGGGTGGTGGACGAACCGTGCGAGACCGCCGAGACCTGGCCGGGCTGGCCCTTGCCGTCGAAGAACGAACCGCCCAGGCGGAAGTCACGCTCATCGCAGATGGCGGTGCAGGCATTCCAGAATTCCGGCGTGCGGATCTGGTAGGCCGCATCCTCGACCATGCCGGCGATCTTTCCGTCCTTGATCTGGTAGTACAGCTGGCCGCCGAACTGCGCGTTGTAGCGTTGCTGGTCGATCGAATACGAACCGCGGCCGTGGATGTAGATGCCGTTCTCCACGTCCTTGATCATGTCCTCGACGCTGAGCGGCTGCTTGCCCGGCGCCAGCGAGACATTGGCCATGCGCTGGAACTGCACGCTGGACCAGGAATCGGCATAGCTGCAGCCATGCGATGCATCGCGGCCGAGGATGTGGGCTTCATCACGGGTGGCCTGGTAATCGACCAGGATGCCGTCGCGCACCAGGTCCCAGCGCTGGGTCTTGACGCCTTCGTCGTCGTAGCCGACTGCACCGAGGCTGCCGGGCTGGGTCTTGTCGGCGAAGAAGGTGACGATGTCGCTGCCCCAGCGGAAACCGGCATCGCGCTTGTCCAGCGTGGCGAAGCTGGTCCCGGCGTAGTTGGCTTCGTAGCCGAGCACGCGGTCCAGCTCCAGCGGGTGGCCGACGTTCTCGTGGATGGTCAGGAACAGGTTGGACGGGTCCAGCACCAGGTCGTACTTGCCGGGCTTCACCGACGGCGCCTTCAGTTTCTCGCGCGCGTGGCGGGCGGCCGCAATGGCGTCCTCGACCGGGTCGTAGGAATCGCGGTAAGCGGTGATGCCACCGGGCAGGTGTACCTTGCCGCGCGCATCGCCATCAAGGAACTCGTAGCCCATGCCCATCGGCGACGACAGGCCGGCACGGGTGCGGAACTTGCCGCTGGCCTTGTCGATGGCGGTGGCGGTGAACGGCAACCAGATGCGGTGGATGTCCTGGTCGATGAACGAGCCGTCGCTGGACGCGAAGTACTTCTGTTCGTTGACCAGGAACAGGGTGGAATTGATGTAGTCGGCGCCCGCATTCAGCGCGGCGGCATTGAGTGCCAGCAGCAGCTCGACCTTGTCCTGGATCGGCACCGCCATCGCGTTCCTGCGGACGGGCGTCTGCCAGCGCACCTCACCGACCGAGGGCGTCGGCGCCAGCTGCACCGGCCGGGTCTGGATGCTGGCGTTGGCACGGGCGATTGCCGCAGCCTGCTCGACCGCAGCGCGCACGGCGGCCTCGGTCTGCTGATGGGTCGCGGCAAATCCCCAGGCACCGTTGACGATCACCCGCACGCCCACGCCGGACGATTCCCGGTTGGTCACATTGCCGACCTGGTGCTCGCGGGTGATGACCGATTGGTTGAGGTAGCGGCCGATGCGCACATCGCAGTAGCTGGCCTTGGCCGTGCGTGCGGTGGCCAGCGCCACGTCCGCCAGGCGCCTGCGCTGGAGGGTGTCGACCGGGGCGAGCAGTTGCTCGGCGGCGATGGCACGGGAATGCGGCAGCAGCAGGCCCGCCAGGCCCAGACCGGAAAAAGCCAGGAACTCACGTCGTTGCACAGCGTTTCTCTCTCTCGCTTGCGTGCGGCCGGCAACAGGCCGAGCCGATCACGTCAACTGCCTGACTTTCGCCAGCGCAGCGCGTCCGGGCAAGTGACTGCAGTCATGGTTGGGGAGGGTTTCGGCAGGGCTTGCAGCCCTGCACCTGCTCAGAGCCGGAGCAACAGCAACAGCGGGCATTCCGTGGGTTGGCGGGGCGGTGTGGGTGGGCAGGACACGCCGTAAACCCATCCATGGGGGTTCGATGGCGCCATCCATGGCGCCAACGGTCCTGCCCACCCACACCGCCCCACCTCTGACAGATCGTTGCGGCTGTTGGTGGGTGTCGACCTTGGTCGACACATCTGTCAGATATCGAAATGAATCCGGGGTCAGATCCGTTTTCCTGCGGAAAACGGATCTGACCCCAAGAGCCGGTCCAACAGACCGCAGAAAACTGTCGAAGGCGGGGTGGGTCCGGTTGCGGGGGCGTAAGCGCCATGGATGGCGCGACCGAGCCTCCAGGGACGGATTCACGGCGTCCCCCGCAACCGGACCCACCCTGCCATCCCACGGAATGCCAGCTTTTGACGTTGCTTCGGCCTTTGCCGTTGCTCCTGCGGGTGCAGGGCTGCAAGCCCTGCAGACACCCCCTCATGCACAATGGGGCCGACCCCGCCTGGACACCGTCCTGATGTCGAGCAAGCCGTATTCAGAAGCCTGCGAGCGCAACCGCGAACCGATCGCCGCCGCACTCGACCCGTGGATGGGCGACCGTCACCGGCTGCTGGAAATCGGCAGTGGTACCGGCCAGCATGCGGCCTTCTTCGCCGAGCGTTGGCCGTGGCTGCGCTGGCAGCCCAGCGACCATCCGGACCATCTGCCGGGCATCGAGGCCTGGCGCGCGGAGGCAGCGCTGCTGAACCTGCTGCCGCCGGTGGCACTGCAGGTGGAGCTGCCGCCGGCGACCGGCCTGAGCCTGCCGGAAGGCAGCATGTTCGACGCCGCATTCAGTGCCAACACACTGCACATCATGAGCTGGGAGCACGTGCAGGCGCTGTTCGCCGCGCTGCCACCGGTGCTGCGGCATGGTGCGCTGCTGGCGGTGTACGGCCCGTTCAACTACGGTGGCCGCTACACCAGCGACAGCAACGCGCAGTTCGATGCCTGGCTGAAGGCGCGCGACCCGCGCAGCGGCATCCGCGATAGCGAAGCGGTACAGGCGCTGGCCGCCGACCACGGATTCACCCGCCTGGGCGATGTGGCGATGCCGGCCAACAACCGGTTGCTGCTGTGGCGGCTGGGGTGAACCGCCAGTAGTGCCGGCCGCTGGCCGGCAACCGAGCGCCAGGATGGCTGCCGGCCAGCGGCCGGCACTCCCTGTTCCGCGGCGTTACGCCACCTGCACGATATGCAGCGCCTTCGGGTTGCGCCACTGCGCCAGCAGGGCGGCTTCGCGCGCCTTGGCCTGCTCGAAATGCGCTTCCTTGACGTGGCCGAAGCCGCGGATGTGCTCGGGCACGCTGGCGATCTCCACCGCCAGCGCCAGGCGGTCGTCATCCAGGCCGTCCAGCAGCAGCTGCACGGTGGCTTCGTAATCGCCGATCAGCTTGCGTTCCATGCGGCGTTCCCCGGTGCGTCCGAACACGTCGAAGCGGCCACCACGCAGGAACTTCAGCCTGGCCAGCAGGCCGAAGGCCTTGAACATCCACGGGCCGTATTCCTTTTTCAGCAACCGGCCCTGCTCGTCCTTCTTGGCGAACAGCGGCGGCGCCAGGTGGAAGCGCAGCTGGTAATCGCCTTCGAACTGCTGCTGCAGACGGCGCTGGAAGTCGCCGCTGGTGTACAGGCGGGCCACTTCGTACTCGTCCTTGTAGGCCATCAGCTTGAACAGGTAGCGGGCCACGGTCTCGGTCAGCGCGGTGGAACCGCCGATGCGGTCGGCTTCGGCGGCGCGCACGCGCTCGACCAGGCTGCGGTAGCGGTTGGCGTAGGCAGCGTCCTGGTACTCGACCAGGAACGCGGCGCGGCGCTCGATCATTTCATCCAGCGAGCGCGACAGGCGGGCGTCGTCCAGCGGCAGGAACGCAACATCGCCACCGTGCGAGGGCAGGCCACGCAGTTCGCGTTCGTCGCCGGTATTGCGCGGCGCCGCAGTGGCGCCCCATTCGTTGCCCTCCCACTCGCCCGGCGGCAGCGGATGCAGCGGACCCGGGGTGGATTCGGTATCGGTGTGGCGGTTGCGCACCAGGCCCGCGGCCTGCTGCACGGCCTGCGGGTCGACCACGGCCAGGCGGCCCCAGGCGAAGGCCTGCTGGTTCATCGCCACGGCGGCGCCGTTGAGCTCGATGGCGCGCATCAGCGACTCGAACGACAGCGGCACCAGGCCCTGTTGCCACGCGTAGCCGAGGATGAACAGGTTGGCGGCGATCGCATCGCCCAGCAGCGCGGTGGCCAGCTGGGTGGCATCCAGCAGCAGCGGCTCCTGCCCACCCAGTGCCACGCGCACACCGGCCACGATGTCGGCGGCGGGGAACTGCATGTCCGGGCGGGTGGTGAAGGTGCCCGGCATCGCTTCATAGGTGTTCAGCACCACCTGCGAACGGCCGGCGCGCACCTTCGACAGCGCCCAGTAGTCGTTGACCACCACCATGTCGCAGCCCAGCACCAGGTCGGCCTCGCCGGCGGCGATGCGCACGGCGTGGATGTCTTCAGGGCGACGGGCAATGCGGATATGCGTGGTCACCGCGCCGCCCTTCTGTGCCAGGCCGGTCTGGTCGAGCACGGTCGCGCCCTTGCCTTCCAGGTGGCCGGCCATGCCCAGCAGCGCACCGATGGTCACCACGCCGGTACCGCCGACGCCGGTGATCAGGATGTTCCAGGGCTGCTCCAGCGTGCCGCGGAGGGACGGTGCCGGCAGGTTGTCCAGCAGCGTGGAGGCATCGCGCTTGCTGCCCTTGCGCGGCTGTCCACCGTGCACGGTGACGAAGCTCGGGCAGAAGCCGTTCACGCACGAATAGTCCTTGTTGCAGTTGGACTGGTCGATCTCGCGCTTGCGCCCGAACTCGGTTTCCTTCGGCAGTACCGACACGCAGAAGCTCTTCTTGCCGCAGTCGCCGCAGCCTTCGCAGACCAGCGAGTTGATCAGCACCCGCTTCTGCGGGTCTTCCAGCTTGCCGCGCTTGCGGCGGCGGCGCTTCTCGGTGGCGCAGGTCTGTTCGTAGATCAGGATCGAAACACCCTTCACCTCGCGCAGGCGCTTCTGCACGTCATCCAGTTCGCTGCGGTCGTGGAACTCGACATCGCTGGGGAAGTGCTCGCGCTGGCCGGTCCACTTGCCGATGTTGTCCGACAGCACCACGATGGTGTGGATGCCTTCGGCGCGCATCTGCTTTGCGATGTCCGGCACGCTCAGCGGGCCGTCCACCGGCTGGCCGCCGGTCATCGCCACCGCATCGTTGTAGAGGATCTTGTAGGTGATGTTGACGCCGGCCGCGACTGCCTGGCGGATCGCCAGCGAACCGCTGTGGAAGTAGGTGCCGTCGCCGAGGTTCTGGAACACGTGCGGGGTGTCGGTGAACGGCGCCTGCCCGGCCCAGGTCACGCCTTCGCCGCCCATGTGGGTGAAGGTGTCGGTGCTGCGGTCCATCCAGGTCACCATGTAATGGCAACCGATGCCGGCCAGCGCGCGCGAGCCTTCCGGCACGTTGGTGGAGGTGTTGTGCGGGCAGCCGGAGCAGTAGTGCGGGACGCGCGGGAAGCTGGCGCGCGGCAGCGCAAGCTCGGCTTCCTTTTCCTGCATCCACTGCAGGCGCTGCTCGATCGACTCGTTGTTGAAGAACTTCTGGATGCGGCGGCCGATCACGCCGGCAATGGTGGCCGGGGTCAGTTCGCCGGTGGATGGCAGGATCCACTCACCGCTCTCGTCGTACTTGCCGACGATCGACGGGCGCTGGCCCCAGCTGGCCGGCCAGTTGAAGAACTGTTCCTTCATCTGGCGCTCGATGAAGGCACGCTTCTCCTCCACCACGATGATGTCTTCCAGGCCCTGCGCGAAGCGCGCGATGCCCTGCGGCTCCAGCGGCCAGGTCATGCCGACCTTGTACACGCGGATGCCGATGTCGGCGCACGCGGCTTCATCCAGGCCCAGGTATTCCAGCGCCTGCAGCACGTCCAGGTAGCTCTTGCCGGTGGTGACGATGCCCAGCCGCGCACGCGGCGCGTCCATCACCACCTTGTCGATGCCGTTGGCGCGGGCGAATGCCTGTGCGGCCTTCACCGCATAGCGGTGCAGGCGCATTTCCTGGTCCAGCGGCGGGTCCGGCCAGCGGATGTTGAGGCCGCCCGAGGGCATTTCGAAGTCTTCCGGCAGCACGATGCGGCGCGCCATCGGGTCGACCTCGACCGAGGCCGACGATTCCACCGTTTCGGCGATTGTCTTGAAGCCGACCCAACGGCCGGTGTAGCGGCTCATCGCCCAGCCCAGCAGGCCCATGTCCAGGATGTCCTGCACGCCGGCCGGATTCAGCACCGGCATCATCGCGCTGACGAACTCATCCTCGCTGCCATGCGGCAGGGTTGAACTGCGGCAGGCATGGTCGTCGGCGGCCAGCGCCAGCACGCCGCCGTAGCGCGAGGTGCCAGCGGCATTGGCGTGCTTGAACACGTCGCCGCAGCGGTCCACGCCCGGGCCCTTGCCGTACCACATGCCGAACACGCCCTGCACGTTGGCGCCGGGGAACAGGTTGGTCTGCTGGGTGCCCCACACCATGGTGGCGCCCAGGTCCTCGTTCAGGCCGGGGGTGAACTTCACCTTGGCCGCGTCCAGGTGCTTGCGCGCGCGCCACAGTTCCAGGTCGAAGCCGCCCAGCGGGCTGCCACGGTAGCCACTGACGAAGCCGGCGCTGTCGATGCCTTCGTGCGCGTCGCGCAGCCGCTGCATCAACGGCAGTTTCACCAGCGCCTGCACGCCACTCAGGTAGATCCGCCCCTCGTTGCGGGTGTACTTGTGGTCGAGCGTGTAGTCACGGTCGATCAGGTCGGCGGAAGAGGGCGAAGTGAGTTGCGCGGTACTGGTCATGGCTGGCCCGGTCAGGATCGGCTGGCACCGGCCGCGTGCAGGCACGCGGCGGGAAAGGCGCGAATTGTAGCAGCGAGGCCCTTCCGCCCCGGCACTCGCGCCGGCGGCCATGCTGGGGTTAGGATCGGGGAGAGAGAGGGAGGCTGCGGTTGCGGCCTGGGGAGAAGGGATGTCAGTTGCAGGAAAGATCCTGGGCAGCATGTTGCTGGTCTCGGGAACGGCCCCGGTGTGGGCCGCGCCGGCGGTGCCGGCACCACAGGAGTTCTACTTCGACAGCGATGCGGCCGCCGTGCCGATGGTCGTGGTCCAGTCCGACGGGGATGAACTGGTGGCGCAGCTGCTCAAGCAGCGCGAGCGCGGCCGGCGTACCGTGGAGGCCACCGTGCAGCTGGCGTCAGTGGCCATTGCGCAGGGCCGCACCGAACTGGGTGAACAGCTGTATCGCGAAGCACTGAAGGATGCGCCGGTGCAGGGCAGCCTGGGCCGTGGCGTGCGCTGGAACTACGGCTGGGACCTGCTGCGGCAGGGCCAGGCCGAGGCGGCCCTGGAGCAATGGCAGGCCGCCGCAGGTGGTTCGCTGAGCAAGCCGGGCTGGTTGCCACCCACCTATGCGCTGGCGCTGTGGCGGGCCGGGCAGAAGCAGGAGGCGGTGCAGTGGTATGCCGCAGCGGTGCGTACCGAGCCGACGCAATGGAGCGACAGCAGCCGCTATGCGCAGTTGTTGCCGTTGTGGCGTGACGACGAGCGCGCCTCGCTGGCGGAAGTGCAGCAGGCCTGGGCGGCCGCCCCGCCGGCCTGGCCCTGAGGGAAGGGGGTTGGCCGGGTTGCACCCGGCACCCGCAGAGGCAACGGCTGGAGCAACAGCAACAGCCGGCTCTGAGCTATCTGTGGCTTGGTCGGGGCGGTCTGGGGCTGCAGGACACGCCGTAAACCCCCCTCCGGGGTCCGGCCCAGCCGCTGGCGGCTGTGCGTTCGGGCGCTTGCGAGGCATGCCTCGCAGGCAAAGCGCCCTCACCCCTGGGGGCTCGATGGCGCCATCCATGGCGCCAACGGTCCTGCAGCCCCAGACCGCCCCGACCCCGACAGGTTCTCGGCGACGGTGGGTAGATCCACGCCATGCGTGGATGCATCCGCATCGGAATCAACTATTCGATATCTGATCGAAATGCAGCCGAGCGTGGGCTCGGCTCTACAAAAAGCAGCCAGCCAAGCGCTTTTGCTTTTGCTCTTCTACTTTCTTCTACGTGGATGGACGCCCCGGGAACTGTCAGAGGCCGGGCGGGTAGGCTGCGCAGGGGCGTGAGCCGCATGGATGCGGCGATCGAGCTTACAGGGACGTACTTGCAGCGCCCCCTGCGCAGCCTACCCGGCATTTGCGTTGAGCGACCAGCCACGAGGGGCTGCGCCGTTCGCGGGAACCTCAGTCGTCCGCGGAAACCGTCCGCCCCGACGCCCACGCCCGCAATGCCTCGACCTGCTCGGCCATCAGCACCGACAGCGGCCGCGTCGCACGGATCTCGTTCATCAGCAGCTCGGTATCCAGCGGCCGGCCTTCGGCGTGCGCCGCATACAGCCCGGCCACGATCGCCTGCTCGATCTCGGCGCCGGAAAAACCATTCGCCGCCGCCGCCAGCGCCGGCAGCGCGAAGTCGTCGCCATTGAGCTGGCGTCGCCCCAGGTGCAGCCGCAGCAGTTCCACGCGCACTTCGGGGGTGGGCAGGTCGACGAAGAAGATCTCGTCGAAGCGGCCCTTGCGCAGCAGTTCGGCGGGCAGCTCGTGCACCTGGTTGGCCGTGGCGACGATGAAGACCGGCGCCTTGCGTTCGGCCATCCAGGTCAGCAGGTAGCCGAGCACGCGGCGCGATACGCCACCGTCCTCGCCACCGCTGGCCAGGCCTTTCTCGATCTCGTCCATCCACAACACGCAGGGCGCCAGCTGCTCGGCCGAGGCCAGCGCCTGGCGCAGGTTGGCCTCGGTCTCGCCGTGGTACTTGTTGTACAGCGCGCCCACGTCCAGGCGCAGCAGCGGTACGCCGAAGCCGGCGGCGGTGGCCTTGGCCAGCATCGATTTGCCGCAGCCCTGCACGCCCAGCAGCAACATGCCGCGCGGCGGGTCCAGGCCGGCCGGTGCCGAGCCGGCGATGAAAGCCACCCGGCGCTGGCTGATCCAGCGCTTGAGCCGGTTGGCGCCGGCCACGTCGCCGAAGCGCGCGCTGTCATGCTCGAAGAACAGGTGGCCGCTGCGGTTGAGCAGCTCGAACTTCAGCCGTGCCAGCTGCGGCAGGTCGTCGTCGCGCAGCGCGCCGTCTGCGTAGATCAGCTGGCGGGCGATGCGGCGGGCATCGACCAGGCTCAGGCCCTGCAGGTTCTTCAGGATCTTCTTCACCGCCTCGCTGTCGACCTCGACGCGGCGGCCGCCGTGCTCGCGCGCATAGGCATCGGCCTCCTCGCGTAGCATCTTCAGCAGGGCATTGGCATCGGGCAGGCGCGGGTTGAAGCGCACCGCCAGCGCTTCCAGCTCGGCCGGCAACTCGACCTTGGCGCCGATCAGCACCAGCACGTGCGGCTCGCTGTGGCGGCGCTGGATCAGGTCGCGCAGCGCGCGCTGGTGGCTGGCATAACCCAGGTAGGGGTGGAAATCGAGCAGCAGGTAGACGCCCCGCTGGTCGGCCTGGCGGATCATCTGCAGGGCGGCGCTGGCATCGGGCGGACCGACCGGCGGGTCCTCGCGGTCCAGGTCGATGCGACGCAGGCCCTCGGTGATGGACCAGCGGTGCAGGGCCCGCCACACGTGCATCAGCGTCTGCCGGAACAGCTCGACGATGCGGCCCTCATCCTGGGTCTCGATCACGATCAGGGGGGTATTGGCGCGGATCAGTGCGCTCAGGTCCTGCAGTTCGCTCATGCCGGTTCGATCCTTCGGGGGCGCCACGATAGCAAAGGCGATGGCCACTGGTTCAGCACGGTGCTACCTCCCGTCACCACCGCCGGTGTACGCTCGGGGCACGTACCCGGAAGCGAGGCTGGCATGAAGACGATCCTGGTGGCCGGTTCCAAGGGCGGGGTGGGCAAGACCACCGTCGCCACCCACCTGGCCGCGTACGCGGCATTGCAGGGCAAGGCCACGGTGATCGCCGATGCCGACCCGCAGGGCTCCAGCACCCGCTGGGCACAACGGCGTGCCGGGCTGGAAAGCGCGGTGCTCCCCATCGATGTGTATCGGAAGAAGCAGTGGGCGCAGAAGCTGCCGGACGGTACCGATACCGTCATCATCGATGCACCAGCCGGTGCGCTGGCCGACGATATCCCCCATTTCCTGGACGCGGCCGACGCCGTGGTGGTGCCGGTGCTGCCCTCGGCACTGGATATCGAAGCCATCGTCGGCTTCCTCAACAGCCTGGCCCAGAACCCGCGCGTGCACAGCCGCAAGCTGCCGGTGGGGCTGGTCCTCAACCGCACCAAACCCTGGACCCAGACCTCGCAGCAGGCGCTGCAGATGCTGGGCGAGTGGCCGTACCCGGTGGTCGCGCAGCTGCGTGACAGCCAGAGCTACGTGGTCATGACCGGCCTGGGCCGCAGCCTGTTCGACTACCGCTCGGCCCAGGTGCGCGAGCACCAGGCCGACTGGGAGCCGCTGCTGTCCTGGTTGAAGCTGTAACGCTGCACGTCTCCACCCTCTTTTCATGGAAACCCGCGATGCGTGAACTGATCCTGCTGCGCCATGCCCATGCCGAACCCGCCGTTTCCGGCCAGGCCGACCTCGACCGGCCGCTGTCGCCGGTAGGGCTCGCCGAGGCCGAAGCCGCCGGCAAGTGGTTGAAGGAAAACAACCTGCTGCCCGACTGCGTGCTGTGCTCGCCGTCGCGACGTACCCGCGAGACCCTGGAAGCGGTGATGACGGCCATCGGCTATGTCGAAAAGCGCCTGGAAGACCGTATCTACGAAGCCACCCCGGGCACCCTGGCGGCGCTGGTGGACGAGCGTCGTGACATGGACCGGGTGCTGATCGTCGGCCACAACCCGGGCCTGGAGCAGCTGGTGGCCCTGATGACCGACGGCACCAGCAGTGACTATCGCGGCATGCCGCCGGGCGGCGTGGCCGTGCTTGGCTTCCCGCGTGAGGCCTCGATCGAACCCGGCGTGGCCAGCCTGAACGCGTTCTGGTGGCCGTGATCCGATGAGCCTGGCGCGGCGCAGCCGCTTCCTGCTGCCCGCGTTGCTGGCGCTCGGCCCGGCCTGGGCCGCGGCGCCGCCACCGACCCCGTTGCCGCCCGTGTCCGCCGAAGCGCCACGGGTATTGCGCCTGGATACCCAGCGCTCGCGGATCGGCTTCGAGGTGCGCACCCGCTTCGGCCAGCGCATCGAAGGCGTGTTCCCGCACTTCGAGGGGCGTATCGAGATCCTGTCCGATGGCCGCCACCAGGTGCACCTGAAGATGTTCACCCGTTCGGTGGAGATCCCCGGCAAGGCACGCTATACGGGCTGGATGCGTGGCGAGGAGTTCTTCGATGCCGGGCGCCATCCGGTGGTCGAGTTCGACTCGCTGCCATACTGGCCGGAGACCGTGGAACAGGGCGGCGACATCAACGGCCGGCTGACCCTGCGCGGCATCAGCCACCCCGAGTCGCTGCAGGTCGAGAAAGCGGAGTGCGCCCGACCCGGCTATGATTGCGACGTCGTCAGCCGCGGTACCGTGCAGCGAGGCCGGTATGGAATGGACAGCTGGCAGCTTGCCTTGAGTGACCGAGTGACCTTCGTATTGCGTGCGCGCCTGAGCGAGGCGCCGAAACCGTGAACCTCCTGCTGCGTGTACTGGCGCTGGCAACCGTGTTGCTGGGCAGCGGTTGTGCATCGCTCTCGCATGCCGAGCGTGACCGCGCCGAAGCGATCGCCGTGCAGGCGCGCTCGACCGACGTCGACTGCCAGCGTGCCGACCGTTGTGCGCAGGACTCGCCGCTGCGTGCGCTGGCCGGGCGGGCGTTCACCGAATCCACCCCGGAACAGCCGCGCCACTACGCCACCCTGCTCGACGAGGGCGAGGGCGCCCTGGTGGCGCGCCTGAACCTGCTGCGCAGCGCCACCCGCAGCATCGACCTGCAGACCTACATCTTCGACAAGGACGACAGCGCCCGGCTGGTCATCGACGAGCTGCTGGCCGCGTCGCGGCGTGGGGTGAAGGTGCGGGTGCTGATCGACCAGCTCTCGGCGATCTCCGACCTGCAGATCCTCGGCGCGCTGTCCGGGGCGCACCAGAACTTCCAGCTGCGGGTCTACAACCCGACCTTCGGCAAGGCCCGGCTGAACTACTTCGACTATGCCGGCAGCGTGCTGTGCTGCTTCCGCCGCTTCAACCAGCGCATGCACAACAAGCTGCTGGTGATCGACGATGCGATCGGCGTGGTCGGCGGCCGCAACTACCAGGACGACTATTACGACTGGGACCGCGAGTACAACTTCCGCGACCGCGACGTGCTGATCGCCGGCCCGGAGGCGCGGGCGATGGCGGCCAACTTCGATGCCTTCTGGCGCGCCAGGCGCAGCGTGCCGGCCGAGCGCCTGAACGATGTCGGCCGCACCCTGCTGCGCGAGGGCGTGCCGACCCTGCCGCCGGCCAGCTTCCGACGCCCCGAGCGGGTGCAGCGGGTCAGTGCCGAAGCCAACGACATGGACTTCGTCAGCCGTTCCTTCGTCGATACCGCGTTGCCGGTGGCCTCGGTGCGCTATGTCGCCGACCTGCCGCGCAAGCACCGGCGCGAGAAGGCCGATGCGCCGCTGGCCGGCCAGCACGTGACCGAGCCGCAGCTGGATGCGCTGATCGCCGGCGCGCAGAAGGAAGTGATCCTGCAGACGCCGTACCTGGTGCTGTCCAAGCCGGCGCAGAAGCTGTTCCGCGAGCTGCGCAAGCGCCCGCAGCCGCCGCGCGTGGTGGTGTCCAGCAACAGCCTGGCGGCTACCGACAACCCGATCGTGTATGCGCTGTCGTACAAGTACAAGCGGCGCAACATGCGCGAACTGGGCTTCAACATCTTCGAATACAAGCCGTTCCCGCTGGATGCACCGGTCGATTACCGCAACCTGCTGCCCGACCCGATCGCCGCGGCGGAAGGCGACGACGACGGCGGGCGCAATCCGCTGATCGGCGGCAGCGCCGCCGGCAGCAACGCCGGCGACAGCCGCGATCGCGATGAGCCCCCGGCACCCACCGGCAAGCAGGGGCCGGTGAACCATCCGCGCACCGGCAGTGCCTACCAGAACGCGCGCGAGCGCCGCCGCGCGGCCGGCAGCGAGGTCGAGACCCGCCTGCTGCGCACCGAGACCCGTCCCTCGTTCCTGGGCAGCAAGGCGGTCAACAAGCCGTTGCCGGTCACCCGCAAGGGCGCGCGCATGGGCCTGCATGCCAAGTCGCTGGTGGTCGATCGCCGCATCGGCGTGGTCGGTACCCACAACTTCGATCCGCGCAGCGAGAACTACAACACCGAAGGCGCGGTGATCATCGATGACCCGGCCTTCGCCGAGCAGCTGGCCGAGAGCATCCTGCGCGACACCCACCCGCAGAACTCGTGGACGGTGGCGCCGCGGGCCAAGCCGCCGGTGCTGTCCGGGCTCAACTACAGCGTCGGCAAGGCTTCCGAAGCACTGCCGATCCTCGACTTCTGGCCGTGGCGCTATGCCACCGACTACGAGTTCAAGCCCGGTCCGGACTGCCCGCAGCCGCTGCCGCGGCAGGACCCGGGCTTCCACCGCTGCTATGTCGCCGTGGGCGACTTCCCCGAGGTCAATGTCGGCCCGAAGTGGCTGCTGGTACGCATGCTGACCGCATTCGGCGCTGGCCTCGTTCCCATCCTCTGAAGGTGCCCGCATGACCCAGGTGTTCCGCGAAGCCGTTTCCCTCGAGCAGCTCAACACGCTCAGCCGCAACACCGCGATCGAGTCGCTCGGCATCGTCTTCAGCGCGGCCGGTGACGACTGGCTGCAGGCCACCATGCCGGTGGACGAGCGCACCCGCCAGCCCTACGGCATCCTGCATGGCGGCGCCTCGGTGGTGCTGGCCGAGACCCTGGGCAGCAGCGCCGGCAACCTGTGCGTGGATACCGCGAAACAGATCTGCGTGGGCCTGGAAATCAACGCCAACCACGTGCGTGCGGTGCGTTCGGGCACCGTGACCGGCACTGCCCGCGCGCTGCACGTGGGCCGCAGCACCCAGCTGTGGGAGATCCGCATCGAGGACGAGCAGGGCCGGCTGGTATGCATCTCGCGGCTGACCCTGGCGGTGGTGGCGGCCGGCCACGGCTGAGCCTCGGACGGCCGGTGACGGCAGCGGAACCCAGCGTTCCCTGCCGATTGCCCCGGTCGATGGAGGTTATGGCCTAAAGCGGCTGGCAGCGATGACGGCCCTCCGGTATCGTGCGCGGATGACTTCCCCCACTCCGGCCCCCCGTGGCGGCGTGGCGCGTGTGTGCCGTTACCTGTACCGCGTACCGCTGCTGTTGGTCCACATCCTCGTGTTCCTGCCGCTCATCCTGATCGGCATGCTTCGGCCGTGGGGCGAACTGCGCGTGGGCGAAGCGACCTTCGGTGCCAAGGTGGTGAACTGGTGGCAGGGCGGGCTGATGTGGATCTTCGGCTTCCGCCTGGTGCAGATCGGCAGGCCGCTGCCCGGTGCCGTGCTGTTCGTCGCCAACCACGTCAGCTGGGTCGACATCTGCATCCTGCACAGCCAGCGCATGATGGGCTTCGTCGCCAAGCGCGAGATCGCCAGCTGGCCGCTGGTCGGGTGGCTGGCCGCGCGTGGCCAGACCATCTTCCACCAGCGCGGCAACACCGAATCACTCGGTGGCGTGATGCAGGTGATGGCCGATCGCCTGCGCGAAGGCAAGGCGGTGGGCGTGTTCCCGGAAGGGCGTACCCGCGGCGGCCATGAAGTCGGCCCGTTCCATGCCCGCATCTTCCAGGCGGCGGTTGAAACCGGCGTGCCGGTGCAGCCGGTGGCACTGGTGTACGGCGTCAGGGGCGATGCGCAGACCATTGTCGCATTCGGTCCCGGCGAGAGTTTCTTCGCCAATTTCCTGCGCCTGCTCGGTGAGCCGGCGCGGCGTGCAGAAGTGCATTTCCTGGCACCGATCGGTGCGCAGGACCTGGAAGGCCGTCGGCGCATCGCGGAGACTTCGCGCGCGCGCATCGTGGCGGCCATGAGCACCGGGTGAGGGTGCGGTGGCCCTGATCCCGCCACCCGTCCTGGACGCCGGCACGCCGACGCTGCACGCGGCTGACTACCAGCCTCCGCGCTGGCTGCGCAATCCGCACCTGCAGTCGATGCTCAGCTCCAGCCGCATGCGCCTGCAGCGCGGCCTACTGCTGCTGGCCGCGACCGGCGCGATCAGCGAAGAACTGATCCTCGACGGCGGCGATGGCGTGCGCCTGCAGGGCTGGCACAGCCACGTCGAAGGCCGCGAACCCAAGGGCATGGCCCTGCTGCTGCACGGCTGGGAAGGCAGCGCCGAATCCAGCTACATGCGCATGGCGGCCGCGCGCATGCTCGAACAGGGCTTCGACGTGGTGCGGCTGAATTTCCGCGACCACGGCAATACCCATCATCTCAACCCCGGCATCTTCCACTCCAACCTGATCGACGAAGTCGTGCATGCCGCGGGCGATATCGCCCAGCGCTGGCCGCAGTTGCCGCTGGTGGCGGCCGGTTATTCGCTGGGCGGCAACTTCGTGCTGCGCCTGGCCCTGCGCGCGCCAGCGGCCGGCGTGCCGCTGCTGCGCGTGGCCTCGGTATGCCCGGTGCTGGACCCGGCGCTGACCATGGAAAGCATCGAGAACGGCCCGGCGATGTACGACTGGTACTTCCGCCGCAAGTGGGCCGGTTCGCTGCGGCGCAAGCGCGACCTGTTCCCCGAGCTGAGCGACTGCGACGACCGCGTGCTGAAGCTGGACATCCGCGCGCTGACCGCCTGGCTGGTCGAACGCCACACCAGTTTCGGCTCGTTGCAGGCCTATTTCGATGGCTACTCGATTGCCGGCGATCGCCTGTCCACCCTGCAGGTGCCGGCCGACATCCTGATGGCGCAGGACGACCCGGTGATCCCGTACGCGACCTTCAGCGACTGGCAGCTGCCGCGCCAGGCGCACCTGGAAACCGCCTGCTGGGGAGGCCACTGCGGCTTCCTGGAAAACTGGCGCGGTGACGGCTTCTCCGAGCGCTGGGTGGCGCAGCGCCTGCAGCGCGTGCTGCAAGGCTGAACCGGCACGGGTGCGCAGGCCGCTACAATGCGGGTTTGCCCTTGAACCGGACCGCCATGCAAGACCAGATCATCCAAGCGTTGCGCCAGAACGAGGCCGACCAGGCCGTGCAGCTGGCCCAGGCGTGGACCCGTGATGAACCCGGCCAGGCCGAGGCCCACCGCTGGCTGGCGCTTGCGCTGCAGCAGCAGGGCAAGGCCGAGGACGCGATGCAGGCCCTGCAGCAGGCGCTGCAGCTGGCCCCGGACAATGCCCAGCTGCACCTGCAGCACGCCGGCCTGCTGCTGGCCCTGCGCCAGTTCGACGGCGCGGGCGAGGCACTGACGCGCACCACCGGGCTGGACCCGAACGCATTCGCCGCCTACCTGATGCAGGCCCACCTGGCGATCGGCCGCAACGATTTCGATGAAGCGCAGCGCTTGTCCACCCTGGCCTCGCGTGTCGAACCGGACCACCCGGAACTGCTGACCATCGACGGCATGATCGCGCTGCGCCGCGATGATGCCGATCGCGCGCTGACGCTGCTGTCGGCCGCCAACCAGGCCCAGCCCAACGACATTCGCGTGCTCTACGCACTGGGCTTTGCCTACCTGGGCAAGAACATGCTGGCCTTCGCCGAGCAGGCGTTCCGCCGCGTGCTGGAACTGAACCCCACCATTGCCTCGTTGCATGGCCTGGTGGTGCAGCTGGCCATGCGCCAGGGCAACCTGGACGCTGCCGCCGAAGCGATGCAGATCGCGCTGCAGCAGCAGGGCCTGGATACGCCATCGATGCGCCGCCTGGCCGGCGAACTGGCACTGCGCGGCGGCCAGCCGCTGCAGGCGCTGGAGCACCTGCTGCCGCTGCTGGAGTCGCTGCCTGACGACCGCGACGTGCTGCAGCTGCTGCTGATGTCCTGGCAGCGCCTGGGCCGCGAAGACGAGGCCCGCGCCCGCCTGGATGCCGCCCTGGAGCAGCACCCGCAGCTGCACGACCTGTGGCTGGCACGCCTGGCGGTGGAAGAGGTTGGCAGTGCCACCGCCGCCGCCACGGTCGAGCGCTGGATGGACGCGATGCCGGGCCACCTGCCGGCGCTGGAAGCGCGCCTGCGCCTGCACGACATGGTGGGCGAACACGCCCAGGCCGAAGCGATCGCCGAGCGCATCGTCAGCCTCGAACCGGGTCGTGTCAGCGGCGAAACCCGTTTGGTCGAAGGCCTGCTGCAACGCGATCCGGCCGCCGCGGTCGCCCGCGTGCAGGCGCTGATCGACATGGCACCGGAAGGCCACCGCGCCGACCTGCGCACCTGGCTGGGTGAGATCCAGGATCGCGCCGGCCAGCACGAAGATGCGCTGCAGACCTGGCTGGCACTGCAGGCCGACCAGGCCTCGCAGCGCCTGCCGCTGCCGCCGCAGGCCAAGGCGCCGCCGAGCTGGCCGGACAAGGGCGAGATCGACGGTGATGCCACCTCCGCGCCGATCTTCCTGTGGGGCGCGCCGGGTTCGGGCGTGGAGCGCGTGGCGACCGGCCTGGCCGCCGCCAGCCCGGTGCTGCGCAGCGACCGCTATACCTCCAACGCGCCTGACGACGCCTTCCAGAACTACCACACGCTGCAGGACCTCGCCTCCGGCGTGCTGACCCCGGAGCGGCTGGTGCAGCGTTGGCGCGAACAGCTGCCGTCGCGCGGCGTGCAGGACGACGCGGTCATCGACTGGCTGCTGTGGTGGGACAACGCGCTGCTGTGGGCGCTGCGCCCGCAGCTGCCGCAGGGCCGCCTGCTGGTGGTGCTGCGTGATCCGCGCGACATGCTGCTGGACTGGGTGGCCTACGGTGCGGCTGCACCGCTGGCGATGACCTCGCTGGCCGAAGCCAGCGAATGGCTGGCGCGCGCGCTGGCCCAGGTCGCCGCGCTGCACGAGGACGACCTGTACCCGCAGGTGCTGCTGCGCATCGACCAGATCGGCAACGATCCGCAGGCAATGGCCGATCTGCTGGGCCGCCTGTTCGAGCGGCCGATGCCGCCGGCCGCGCAGCTGGGCGCGCCGCGCTTCCCGCCGGGCCACTGGCGCAACTACCGCGACGTGATGAGCGCCGCCTTCGCCAAGCTCACCCCGATCGCGGTGCGCCTGGGTTACCCGGAAGAGTGAGGACACGCCGATGCAACTGAGCAGCCACAGCCTGACCAACGGTGCACCGATCGACCGCGAATTCGCCGCCGGCGATGCCGCGGGCTTCGCACCCGACCGCAATCCGCACCTGGCCTGGAGCGATGTGCCGGAGGGCACCCGTTCGTTCCTGCTGGTGTGCGTCGATCCGGACGTGCCGACCGTGCCGGAAACGGTTGGCCGCACCGACATGAGCGTGCCGCGCGATCAGCCACGCTGTGATTTCGTGCATTGGGTGATGGCCGATATCCCGGCCTCGGTGCACGAGATCGCCGCAGGCAGCTGCAGCGACGGCTTCGTGGTGAAGGGCAAGTCCGCACCGGCCGGCCCGGCAGGCAGCCGCCAGGGCCTGAACGACTTCACCGGCTGGTTTGCCGGCAACCCGGACATGGCCGGCGACTACCTGGGCTACGACGGCCCGTACCCGCCGTTCAACGACGAGCGCGTGCACCGCTACTTCTTCCGTGTGTTCGCGCTGGACGTGGCCTCGCTGCAGCTGCCGGCACGCTTCACCGCCGCCGACGCCTACCGCGCCATGCACGGCCACGTGCTGGCCGAAGCGACGCTGCATGGCACCTACACGTTGAACCCCGCGCTGGGCTGAGGCGGCATAACGGGTCGTGCCGGCCGCTGGCCGGCAACGTCCGTGTGCTGCCTGAGCCAGACGTGGCAGCCGGCCAGCGGCCGGCTCTACCCACCATGAAGAAGGGCGGCCTTTCGGCCGCCCTTTTCATTCGTCCGTACCGGATACCGGCGCGAACTCCAGCACATCGCCATGTGCGTTGCGCAGCAGCAGGCGGCCACGCCCATCCAGCGCAAGTGTCATCTCTGCGCGCGCATTCACCACCGTCCCGGCGACACGTTCCTGTTCGGCCACCTCGGCCCGGATGCAGGCGGCCGTGGTGATGATGCCGCCCTCAAGAACCAGCCGGTCACCTTGCAGGCGATAGGTGCTGCTGGCCTGGTTGCACAGGTTCAACTGGCTCATGTAACCGGGCTGGAAGCGCAGCGTGTAGGGCGGTCGACCGCGCACGAACAACGCATCGATGCGCCGGCCCTGCGCGTCGGTGGCGCGCTCCAGTTGCCACCGGTGTGCCTCGAGCTGATCGGTGCTGGGTGTGCTGGCAGCGGCCACATCCGCAGACATGGCCAGCAGCGCAGCAACGATGAGGGCGGGGACATGCTTCATGCCGATCTCCCGATGCATGTGGGTAGTGCCGGCCGCTGGCCGGCAACATCCGTGTGTTGGCGGTGCTCCGCAGGGCAGCGGGCCAGCGGCCGGCTCTACCCACCACGAAGAAGGGCGACCTCGCGGCCGCCCTTCTGTGGTTTTACTTCTTCTCGATGGCCGACTCGACCACCATGTCCAGCACGTAAGCCTGCGACGGCGCATCGGCCGGCGGGTTCTTCACTTCGTAGCGCTTCACGCGCACCACGTTGCGCACGCCGTCTTCGTGGGTGTAGCCCTCGATGTTGCCGTAGAAGTTCTCGAACTTGCCCGGCTCACCCTGCTTCAGGCCCTTGTCGTCGAACTTCACTTCGCGCACCTGCAGGCACTGGTAGTCCGGGATCAGCGGATGCGAGCACTTCTCGGTCTTGGCGGCCACTTCCAGGAACACGGTTTCGCCGGCGCCGCCGTAGCGGGTTTCAGCGGTCGGCTCCGGGTTGAACACCAGCACGTCGCCCTTGGCGTTGGTCAGGGTCAGCTTGCCATCGGCATCCTGCTCGGCCTTCAGCTCGCCCTGCAGGCGGCTCGACACGGCTTCGTCCAGCGCCATCAGCGCCTTGTCGGTGCAGGCCATCAGGGTCGAGGCCATCGCACTGACCGTCAGCTTGCCGTCGGCCAGGGTGTAGCCGCCGCCCATGCGGTTGCAGGTGTTGCTGACCGACAGGCGGCCATCAGCGAAGTCCAGGGTGACCGGCTTGTCTTCGCGGGCGAACAGCGCGTCGATGCGCTTGCCGTCGGCGCCGGTGGCCTGCTGCAGCAGCCAGTGCTGGCTCTGCAGGCGCTGCGCATCCAGGTGCGCCAGCGTCTGCTGGTCTGCTGCCTTGGCCGCGGCCGGGGCCACGTCGTCGCCGCCGTTGCCGGCCGGGGCCGGGGTCTGGCTGCAGGCGGCCATCAGGGCCAGCGGGAGGAGCAGGGTGAGCTTGCGGTTCATGGTGATTCTCCTTGGGGAACCGTGGGGGAAACGGGGTGGGGCCGGCAACGGGGTTACCGTGCCCCGGCGCTGTTCAGCTGCCGGAGGGCAACCACAGCAGCAGCGCCGCGCCCAGCGCGATGCGGTAGATCGCGAAGGCGGTGAACCTGTGCGACTTGATGTAGCCCATCAGCCACTTCACTACGACGAAGCCGGTGATGGCCGCGGCAACGAAGGCCACGCCCACGTCGGTCCAGTTCTCGCTGCCCAGCTGCCCGGCCTTGGCCATTTCCAGGAAGGTGTAGGCGCTGGCGGCGAACATGGTGGGAATGCCGACCAGGAACACGAACTCGGCGGCGGCGGCGCGGCGGCTCAGGCCCAGCAGCATGGCCAGGAAGATCGCCGAGGCCGAGCGCGAAGTGCCGGGGAATACGCCGGCCACCACCTGCGCCAGGCCCACGCCGATCGCCACCGTCCAGGTCACCTGGTCGCGGTCGGGCAGGCGCGCGGTGTAGGCCTCCACCAGCAGCATCCAGACGCCACCGATGATCAGCGCCCAGGCCACCGGGCTGACCGTCTCCGGCAGCGACCAGCCGGCCTTGCGCACCACCAGGCCGACCACTGCGGTGACCAGGAAGGCAGCGCCCAGCTTGAACACGTACTCGCGGTTCTCGCGCTGGTTGAAGCCGGTGGCCAGCTGCAGCAGGCGCTGGCGGAACACCAGCACCACGGCCACGATCGCGCCGGCCTGGATGACGATGTTGAAGAAGTCCGAGCGGGCCCCCAGCCAGTGCTGGGCGATGAGCAGGTGGCCGGTGCTGGAGATCGGCAGGAATTCGGTGAGGCCTTCGAGGATGCCCAGCAGCAGGGCGGAGAGCAGGTCGGACATGGACGGTGCGTGCACGCGCGGCGGAAGGAAGAAGGTCGAGAGGATAGACGATCCCTGCTGCACCAAACGGGTGCGTCTGGTGACGGGCGCACCCGTTTGGTGCGCACGGTTCTGCACCGCCACGGGGCGCTCTTTTTGAAATCAATGACTTGCGGCCTTCGAAAAGTTGGCACGGTCGTTGCTGTACCTCAGCAGGCATTCATCCCCATCCGAGGTCGTACCGATGTCCGTGGAAAACGTAGAAAAGCTGATCAAGGACAACCAGATCGAGTTCGTCGACCTGCGCTTCGTCGACATGCGTGGCGTCGAGCAGCACGTGACCTTCCCGGTCAGCATCGTTGAGCCGTCGCTGTTCGAAGAAGGCAAGATGTTCGATGGCAGCTCGATCGCCGGCTGGAAGGGCATCGCCGAATCGGACATGGTGCTGCTGCCGGATACCGCCAGTGCCTACGTCGACCCGTTCTACGCCGATCCGACCATCGTGATCAGCTGTGACATCCTCGACCCGGCCACCATGCAGCCGTATGGCCGCTGCCCGCGCGGCATCGCCAAGCGCGCCGAGGCCTACCTGAAGTCCTCCGGCATCGCCGAAACCGCGTTCTTCGGCCCGGAGCCGGAATTCTTCATCTTCGACTCGGTCCGCTTCGCCAATGAAATGGGCCACACCTTCTTCCAGGTCGACTCGGAAGAAGCGGCGTGGAACAGCGGCGCCAAGTACGACGGCGCCAACAGCGGCTACCGCCCGGGCGTGAAGGGCGGCTACTTCCCCGTTCCGCCGACCGACACCCTGCACGACCTGCGCGCCGAGATGTGCAAGACCCTGGAACAGGTCGGCATCGAAGTGGAAGTGCAGCACCACGAAGTGGCCACCGCCGGCCAGTGCGAGATCGGCACCAAGTTCAGCACCCTGGTGCAGAAGGCCGACGAACTGCTGCGCATGAAGTACGTGATCAAGAACGTCGCGCACCGCAACGGCAAGACCGTCACCTTCATGCCCAAGCCGATCGTCGGCGACAACGGCAGCGGCATGCACGTGCACCAGTCGCTGTCCAAGGGCGGCACCAACCTGTTCTCCGGTGACGGCTACGGCGGCCTGAGCCAGCTGGCGCTGTGGTACATCGGCGGCATCTTCAAGCATGCCAAGGCCATCAACGCCTTCGCCAACTCGGGCACCAACAGCTACAAGCGCCTGGTGCCGGGCTACGAAGCACCGGTGATGCTGGCCTACTCGGCCCGCAACCGTTCGGCTTCGTGCCGCATTCCGTGGGTGTCCAACCCGAAGGCGCGCCGCATCGAGATGCGCTTCCCGGATCCGATCCAGTCCGGCTACCTCACCTTCACCGCGCTGATGATGGCCGGCCTGGACGGCATCAAGAACCAGATCGACCCGGGCGCACCGAGCGACAAGGACCTGTACGACCTGCCGCCGGAAGAAGAGAAGCTGATCCCGCAGGTCTGCTCTTCGCTGGACCAGGCGCTGGAAGCGCTGGACAAGGACCGCGAGTTCCTGAAGGCCGGCGGCGTGATGAGCGATGACTTCATCGACGGCTACATCGCGCTGAAGATGCAGGAAGTGACCAAGTTCCGCGCGGCCACCCACCCGCTGGAATACCAGCTGTACTACGCCAGCTGACCGGGCGCGATGGCGGTGGGCATCCCCCTCCCACCCGCCGCCATCGCACCCGTTTTCGCGGCTGGGGAGCCGCGGTCAGATCGGGGTCGGATCCCGTTCGTTTACGAATGGGCTCTGACCCCTGATCCAGGGGCAAGAGAGAGACCGGATACGCGACCAGGGCTGCCCTCCCTCCCGCGTCGGTCGTGCAAGGAGAGAGGCACGGCCGTCCCGGCCCTGTACGTGTCCGGTGCAACAGCCACGGCCATCACCCTGATGGCCGCTGGTTGCCTGATGCCAACGCGCGCTGGCGCGCTGGCCCCATCCACCCTCGGGACATGCGCATGAAACTGATCTCCGCCATCATCCGGCCGTTCAAGCTCGACGAGGTCCGCGAGGCCCTGTCCGACGCGGGCGTGTCGGGCATCACCGTGACCGAAGTGAAAGGCTTCGGTCGTCAGAAGGGCCACACCGAGCTGTATCGCGGCGCCGAGTACGTCGTCGATTTCCTGCCCAAGATCAAGATCGAAACCGTGGTCACCGACGAGCGTGCCGACGCGGTGATCGAAGCGATCCAGTCGTCGGCAGGCACCGGCAAGATCGGTGACGGCAAGATCTTCGTCACTGCCGTCGAACAGGTCATCCGCATCCGCACCGGCGAAATCGGTGCCGACGCGCTGTAACCCCCTTCCGGAGACTCCCCCATGAAGATGCGCCTTCTCACCGGGTGGCAAGCCCGGTTCCATCTGGTGTGCCTGTTGATGCTGCTCAGCGCGCTGGCGGCCGGTGCCTGGCCGGGCAGTGCCTATGCCCAGGTGCAGGTGTCGCCGTTGCCGAGCGAGAGCGTGGCAGTTGAACCGCTGCAGGATCCGGTTGCCGCAGCGGCTGCACCGGCCGTGGCCGAAGCGGCGGCCGCCTATGACCGCGGCGACGTCGCGTGGATGCTCACCTCCACCCTGCTGGTGCTGTTGATGGTGGTGCCGGGGCTGGCGTTGTTCTACGGCGGCCTTGTGCGTTCGAAGAACGTGCTGTCGGTGCTCAGCCAGATCCTGGTGGTGTTCTCGCTGGTCCTGCTGCTGTGGGTGTCCTATGGCTACAGCGCGGTGTTCAGCGTGGGCAACCCGTTCTTCGGCTCGTTCACCGAATTCGCCTTCCTCAAGGGCTTCACGCCCGACTCGGTTGGCAACACGCCGATCAAGGGCCTGCCGGATTACCTGTTCGTCGCCTTCCAGTCGACCTTCGCCGGCATCACCACCGCGCTGATCGTCGGTGCTTTCGCCGAGCGCATCAAGTTCCGTGCGGTGCTGCTGTTCTCGGCGCTGTGGTTCACCCTCAGCTACATCCCGATGGCGCACATCGTCTGGGGCGGCGGCTATCTGGGTGAGATGGGCGCGATCGATTTCGCCGGTGGCACCGTGGTCCACATCAACGCAGGTGTGGCTGGCCTGGTGGCCGCATGGTTCGTCGGCAAGCGCCTGGGCTATGGCCAGACCGCGCTGAAGCCGCACAACGTGCCGTTCACCTATATCGGCGCGATGCTGCTGTGGGTGGGCTGGTTCGGCTTCAACGCGGGCTCCGCCGCCGCTGCCGATACCGTGGCGTCACTGGCCTTCCTCAACACCGTGCTGGCCACCGCCGCCGCCGTGCTCGGTTGGACCCTGGTGGAAGCAATCAGCAAGGGCAAGCCGTCGGCGCTGGGTGCCGCTTCGGGCGCGGTGGCCGGCCTGGTCGGCATCACCCCGGCCTGCGGCACCGTCGGCCCGCTCGGCGCGATCATCATCGGCTTCGTCGCCGGCGTGGTCTGCGTGTGGGGCGTGACCGGTTTGAAGCGCCTGCTGAAGGTGGACGACACCGCCGACGTATTCGGTGTGCATGGTGTCGGCGGCATCGTCGGCGCGATTCTTACCGGTGTGTTCAGCGCACAGTCGCTGGGCGGTACCAAGCCCGATCTGGATATCGCCCATCAGGTCTGGGTGCAGGTGGTCAGCGTCGGCCTGACCGTGGTCTGGTCGGCGGTGGTGACCACGCTGATCCTGCTGGTGGTGCGCAGCGTGGTCGGCCTGCGCGTCACCGAGGAAGCCGAACGCACGGGTCTGGATGTGACTTCGCACGGCGAGTCCGCCTACGAGGCCTGATCGGTTTCACGGTTTCGTGGACGCCCCGTCACTACTGCGCCGCAGTCAGTGGCGGGCGTCCATCACCGGCAGCCTTAGTGCGGCCGGTGTCTGCTGGTACGCGGGCAGATCCGGCACAGATTCCAAGCATCGCCGGCTCGCGAAAGACGCTCCGTCGGACATCACACTTTGCCGGGAAAGCCCCGCTCCGCTTGGCTCGCCGGCCCTGTTGCCTGCGATGCGATTCCCCTAAAGTGCTGCCTCATCCAGCCGACTATTCGTCGGACTGGCAGCTATCCGCAGGGAACAGAGCATCGTGAAACAGGGACGTAGTGTGCGCAGCCGCGCGTTGCAGTGGCGGTTGTCCGTGGGCGTGGCACTGGCCATCGTTGGCATCCCGGCACCTGTCCTGGCGCAGGTAGTGTCACCGGAGCAGGAGCTGCTCCGGCAGCAGGAGCGCGAGCGCGCGCTGCGGGAACAACAGGAATCCGCGCCGGATGTCCGGCTGCAGCCGGCCACCGAAGGTCTCGGCCATCTGCCGGCGGACGAGTCGCCCTGCTTCACCATCAACCGCATCGCGCTGCAGGGTGATCTGGCCGAACGCTTCCGCTGGGCACTGGCGGCGGCCGATCCGCGCAGCGACCCCGCCACCGGGCGCTGCCTGGGCACCGCCGGCGTGGACATCGTGATGAAGCGCGTGCAGAACGCAATCATCGAGCGTGGCTACGTCACCACCCGCATCCTCGCTGCGCCGCAGGACCTGAAGTCCGGCGTGCTGACGCTCACGGTCGTGCCAGGGCGCGTCAATGCCATCCGCTTCGCCGATGGCGAAGGCCGTACGCCCGCGCTCTGGAACGCGGTGCGGGTCGCGCGCGGCGAAGTACTGAACCTGCGTGACATCGAGCAGGCGCTGGAAAACCTGCAGCGTGTGCCGACCGCTTCGGTGGACATCCAGATCGCCCCCCCGGCCGAGGGCGCGGCTGCCAAACCGGGCGAGAGCGACCTGGTGATCAGCTGGCAGCAGGCGCATCTGGTACGGGTCAACCTGACCCTGGACGATGCCGGCAGCCAGTCCACGGGCAAGATGCAGGCCGGTACCACGGTGTCGGTGGACAACGCGGCCGGTCTCAGCGACCTGTTCTACATCAACGTGGGCAAATCGGTGTTCAACGGCAGCGAGCGTGGCACCGACAGCTGGGCGGTGCATTACAGCGTGCCGCTGGGCGGATGGCTGCTGGGCGCCAACGCCAGCAACTTCGACTATGAGCAGACCGTTGCCGGCGCGTTCGAGAACTACGTCTACAGTGGCTCCAGCCGCAACGCCGAGCTGCGCCTGACACGCATGCTGTTCCGCAACGCGCGTGCCAAGACCAGCATGTATGCGCGCGGCTGGTATCGCGAATCGGACAACTTCATCAACGATACCGAGATCGAAGTACAGCGCCGCCGCATGGCCGGCTGGGAGCTGGGCCTGGGCCACCGTCACTTCATCGGCAAGGCCACACTGGATGTGAACCTGGCGTACCGCAAGGGTACCGGCGCCTTCAACGCGTTGCGTGCGCCGGAAGAGGCGTTTGGCGAAGGTACGGCGCATGGCCGCATCTACACCGCCGACGCGCAGCTGGTGCTGCCGATGCAATGGGGCCGCCAGAGCCTGCGCTACACCGGCAGCTGGCGAGCGCAGTGGAACCGCTCGCCGCTGGTGCCGCAGGATCGATTCTCGATTGGTGGCCGCTACACGGTGCGTGGCTTCGATGGCGAAATGTCGCTGACCGGCGAGCGCGGCTGGTTGCTGCGCAATGAACTCGGCGTGCCCCTGGGCGGTGGCGTGGAGGCCTATGTCGCCGTCGATCACGGGCGTGTCGGTGGACCTTCCATGGCGCGATTGGCGGGCGACCGGCTCACCGGCACCGCACTCGGGCTTCGCGGCGGCACCCGCCACATCAACTGGGAAGCGTTCGTCGGCAGCCCCCTGTCCAAGCCACGCGGCTTCCAGACTGCCTACACCACGTTCGGAATGAACATGGGCGTCTCGTTCTGACGCCTGCACATGGCCGGCCTGCGCTGCTTGCTGCGCGGCCAGCACGATGCGGTACCGCGCAGCCTGCTGCGCATACAACCCAACAGCACCGAAAGGAATCAGCGCCGTGAACAGAATCTACCGTCTGGTCTTCAACCGTACGCTCGGGGTCATGCAGGTTGTGTCCGAGCTGGTCAACGCCGCGCACGGCGGCGCCGACAACCGGGAAGGCCGTGCGGTTGGCACGCTGCGTCCGATCAGTTTCGCGCTGTGGCTGATGCTGGGGTGGGTGGGTCTGGTGCAGCCGTTGTCCGCGCAGCAGGCGCCGGCCGACCCGGGCCGTATTGCCGCAGACCCCGGTGCGCCGGCGAACCAGCGCCCGACGGTGATCACCTCGGCCAACGGCACGCCCCAGGTGAACATCACCACGCCCAGCGCTGGTGGGGTGTCGCGCAATACCTACCAGCAGTTCGACGTCGGCCAGCAGGGCGTCATCCTCAACAACTCGCGCGGTGAGGTGCAGACCCAGCTGGGCGGCTGGGTACAGGGTAATCCGTGGCTGGCCACAGGTACCGCGCGCGTCATCCTCAACGAGGTCAACAGCAGCAATCCGAGCCACCTCAATGGCTATGTGGAAGTGGCGGGTGCGCGGGCGCAGGTGGTCATCGCCAACCCGGCCGGCATCCAGGTCAATGGCGCGGGCTTCCTCAATGCCAGCCGGGTGACCCTCACCACCGGTACGCCGATCGTGAACAATGGCGTGCTGGAGGGCTATCGCGTGCAGGGCGGCAGCATCGGTGTCGGTGGCGCAGGCCTGGATACCAGTCGCGCCGACTACACCGACATCATCACCCGTTCGCTGCAGGTCAACGCCGGCATCTGGGCCAACCAGCTGCAGGCCAGCCTGGGCAGCAACGTGGTCAGCGCTGACCACAGCAGCGTGCAGCTGCAGAAGCCTGCATCTGCGCCTCCCACCTTTGCCCTGGATGTGGGCGCGCTGGGTGGCATGTACGCCAACCGCATCTGGCTGGTCGGCAACGAACACGGCGTGGGTGTGAGCAACGCCGGCAAGATCGGCGCACAGGCTGGCGAGCTGGTGGTCACCGCCGACGGCCGGCTGCAGAACACCGGTGCGATGCATGCGCAGCAGGACCTGCGCATCGACGCCAGCGCGGGCATCGCCAATCCCGGCACGCTCAGTGCCGAGCGCGAGCTGCGCTTGCAGACCCCGGCAGATGTCGATAACAGCGGCGGCACGCTCAACGCACGGCGCATCGAAGTGAATGCCGATGCGCTGCGCAACCGCGGTGGCAGCATCGAACAGCTTGGAGCGCAGGCGCTGCAGCTGCAGGCGGCCGACGTCAGCAATCTGCAGGGCCGTATCGGCAACGTGGCCAGTGCGTCGCCGGGGACCGGCACCCCTCCGGGCACAGGTACGCCGGGAACCGGAACACCGGGTACTGGCAACCCGGGCACCGGCACGCCAGGCACCGGTACTCCGGGCACCGGCTCTCCTGGCACCGGCACTCCGCCGGTCACGCCGCTCCCGTCTCTGGCAACCGGCCTGCTCAACATCGCAGGAACCCTGAGCAACGATGGCGGCCGCATTGAAGCCAGCGGTGACCTGCAGCTCAGCGCCCGCAACAGCCTGGACAACAGCGACGGTACGCTGGGTGCAAGCACCCTGCAGGTGCAGGGAGAAGCGCTGCGCAACATGCGTGGCACCCTGCAGGTCCAGGGCGCGGCCAGCGCGCAGGTGCAACAGCTGGACAACAGCGGCGGCCGCATGACCTTCGCCCGTGGCTTCGAGTTGAAGGCGCAGTCGGCGATCAATCGCGGCGGCAGCCTTGCCCACGGTGGCAGCGCCGAAACGACCTGGACGATTGGCCAGCTCGACAACAGCGAGGGCAACATCTCCAGCAATGCCACGCGCCTGGGCCTGGACATCGGCACCCTGGTCAACACGCGGGGTGGCATCAGCCACGCTGGCAGTGAGGGGCTGTTGCTGCGTGCGGAGGTACTGGACGGTGTGCAGGGCAACATCGCCACCGCAGGCGCGGCAGACCTGCTGCTGGGCCGTGCAGACCACCGCGGCGCGCAGCTGGTCGCTCGCCAGCTCCAGCTGACCGCACAGGACTTCGACAACCGTGGCGGGCGCGTGCTGTCCACCGGGCAGCAGGCCAGTACGCTCAACGTCCGCAATCATCTGGATAACAGCGACGGCGGCTTGCTGGCCAGCAATGCCGACCTGCAGATCGACGCCGCGTCCTTCGGCAATGCTGCCGGCACCGTGCAGCAGGCGGGCACCGGCAACCTGCGCATCACCACCGCCAGCCTGCAGGGCGAGGGCGGCACCGTTCTCAGCAATGGCACCCTGCAGCTGCACGGCGATACGCTGAACCTGCGCAACGGCACCACCGCCGCGCAGCGCATCGATGTGCGCGCCGGCGACCTGACCACCGCCGGTGGCATGCTGACCTCCACGGGCAGCGACGCGCTGCAGCTGCAGGTATCGCGCACCCTGGACAACAGCGGCGGCACCGTTGGCGCCAATGGTGCGCTGGACATCAACGGCGGCATCCTCATCAACGATGGCGGCAAACTGATCGCCGCAGGCACCGGCACCAGCCGCATCCATGCCAGCCAGCGGCTGCAGAACCAGCGCGGCCTGCTGTCCGGCAATGGCGATCTGGACATCAAGGCCGATGGCCTGCTGAATGAGGGCGGCAGCATCGACCATGCTGGCACCGGCACGCTGCAGATCGAAGTGACCACCATGCAGGGGGTTGGCGGCAGCATCGCCAGCAACGGCCAGCTGCAGTTGAGCGGGCAGCAGCTGGACCTGCAGAAGGGCAACACCCGCGCCCGTGACGTGAAGATCACGGCCACGGGCCTGGACACCAGCGGTGGCAGCCTGTTGTCACTGGGCAACAACGTGATGCAGCTGCAGGTGCAGGGCCTGCTGCGTAACGACGGCGGCAGCATCAGCGCCAATGGTGCGCAGCAGGTCCAGGCGGGCGCGCTGTCCAACCGCGGCGGCGCGCTCAACTCGGCGGGCACGGCGGCTTCGGAGATCCGGGTCGACGGCACGCTCGACAACAGCGGCGGCAGCATCGCCAGCAATGCGGCCAATCTGCAGCTGAAGAGCGGCGCACTGGTCAATGCCAACGGTACCCTCAGCCATGCGGGCAGCGCCGGCCTGGCCATCGACACCGGGCACCTGGACGGAGCAAAGGGACAGATCGCCACTGCCGGCGCCCTGCAGCTCACTGCGGCCGAGGTCGATCACCAGGACGCATCGCTGGCTGCCGCGCAACTGGACATCACGGCGACCGGGTTCGACAACCGCGGCGGGCGCATCATCGCCACCGGCACCGGCGGCAATACGCTGCGCGTGCAGGGCACGCTGGACAACGGCAATGGCGGCACCCTGGCCAGCAATGGCAACCTGGATATCCACGCGCGTACCTTCGGCAATGCCGGTGGAACCGTGCAGCAGGCCGGGTCCGGCAGCCTGGTCATCACCACGCAGGACCTGACCGGCGCCGGTGGCACCCTGCTCAGCAACGGTTCGCTGGAGCTGCAGGGCGACACCCTCGATCTGCGCAACGGCACCACGACCGCGCAGCGCATCAGCATCGACGGTGACAGCGTGATCACCGCGGGCGGCAAACTGAGTGCGCTGGGCACCGGGGCGCTGCAGCTGCAGGCCCGCAGCCTGCTCGACAATGCCGGTGGAACGCTGGGCAGCAATGGCACCGTCGATGTGCGCGCAGGCCGCTTCGTCAACGACCATGGCACGCTGATTGCTGCCGGTGATGCTGCATCCGTGATCCGCGCCGCGCAGCTGGAGAACCGCAGCGGCGCGATCTCCGCCAACGGCAAGCTGCACATCGAGGCGGATACGCTGTCGAGCCAGGGCGGCAGCATCGGTGCCGCAAGCGCGCTGTCACTGCAGGGCGGGTCATTGGATCTCCGCGGCGGCAGCGTGGCGGCCGAGCAGCTCGATATCGTGGCCGACAGCCTGGACAACAGCGCAGGCGCGCTGCGCGCAACCGGTAGCGGGACGCTGGCACTGCAGGTAAGCGGCCGCTTGGCCAACGACGCGGGCACCATCGCCAGCAACGGTGCGCAGCGCATCGAAGCCGGCGAACTCTCCAACCGCGGTGGCACGCTCAGTTCGGCAGGCAGCGCCACGACCGAGCTGCACGTAGCGGGCCTGTTCGACAACAGCAACGGCGTGCTCGCCAGCAACGGCGCCGCGCTGAAGATCGATGCCGGCCACATGACCAACGTCAAGGGAACGCTCAGCCATGCCGGCAGCCAGGGCCTGCTGCTGCGCACCGGGCAACTGGATGGCCAGGGCGGCACCATCGCCACCGCAGGCGGCATCACCCTGCAGGCGGGCAGCGTGGACCATCGCGGCGCCACCCTGCAGGCCGAGCGCATCGAACTGGATGCACAGTCGTTCGACAACCGGGCCGGCAAGGTCATCGCGACCGGTGCAGAGGGTAGCCGGATCGACGTGGTCGGCAACCTGGACAACGGTGAGGGCGGTCTGCTGGCCAGCAACGGCGACCTGGATGTCCATGCGGCGGTGTTCGGCAATGCCGGCGGTACCGTGCAGCACGCCGGCGAAGGCGTGCTGTCGATCAACGCCGGAACGCTCGACGGTACTGGCGGCACGCTGGTCAGCAATGGCAGCCTGCTGCTCAAGGGCACCACCACCAACCTGCGGGCGGGTGTCACCTCGGCCAAGCGGATCGAGGTGGATACCGGCACCCTGATCACCGCCGGCGGCACGCTCACTGCGACCGGCAGCGACATGCTGTGGCTGAGCGCGCGCGAGCGCATCGACAACAGCGGCGGCACCGTATCCAGCAACGGTGGGCTGGATCTGCGCAGCACCGTGCTGGTCAACGCTGGCGGTACGCTGCAGTCCGCTGGCACGGCGGCCAGCCAGCTGATCATCGGCCAGGACCTCAACAACCGCGGCGGCCGCATCCTGGCCAACGGCGGGCTCGGCATCACCTCCGGCAGCATCGACAACCAGGGCGGCACGCTGCACAGCGCAGCACGGCTGGTGGTCAAGGCCGATGGCCTGCTCGACAACAGCAACAAGGGTACCATCGCCAGCGGCGCGGGCATGCAGGTGGCGGCGGCTTCGCTGGACAACCGCAGCGGCAGCATCGAGCAGGCAGGCGACGGCCTGCTGCAGATCGATGCCACCACACTGCAGGGCCACGCCGGCCGCATCGTCAGCAACGGCGAGCTGCAGCTGAAGGGTGAGACGCTGGATCTCAGCGCAGGCACCACTGCCGCGCAGCAGGTCAGCATCGAGGCCGGGCAGCTGGACAACACGGGCGGTACGCTGAACGCCACCGGCAACCAGGCGATGGCGCTGCAGGTGCGCGGCGCGCTGGGCAATGACGGCGGCACCATTGCCGCCAACGGCGCGCAGCAGATCAGAGCCGATTCGCTGTCGAATGCAGGCGGCACGTTGAGCTCGGCAGGTACGTCCGACAGCCGGATCTCCGTCACCGGCCGATTCAACAACGGTGGCGGCACCCTCGCCAGCAATGCCGCCAACCTGCGTATCGATGCTGGGCAGCTGGTCAACGCCACGGGCAGCATCGTCCATGCAGGCAAGGGCGTGTTGAACGTGCATGCCGACCAGCTGGATGGAGCCGCCGGAAGCATCGCCACGGCAGGCGCATTGCAGCTGGATGCGATGACTGTGGACCATCGCGACGCCACGCTCAGTGCCGATCACTTCAACATCAATACCGACCGCTTCGACAACCAGAATGGCAAGCTGCTGGCGACGGGCACGCAGGCCAGCGGCGTGCAGGCCACCACCTCACTGGACAATGGTGGCAACGGTCTGATCGCCAGCAATGGCGACCTGACCCTGACCAGCGCACGGTTCGGCAATGCCGGCGGCACCGTGCAGCAGGCCGGTACCGGCACGCTGGCCATCAACGCGCACACCTTGAATGGCCAGGGCGGCAAGCTGCTCAGCAATGGCGCCCTGCAGTTGACCGGCGAGACCACCGACCTGCGTGATGGCACGCTGTCCGCGGTCCGCATCGCCGTGGATACGGGCACGCTGCTCAACGCGGGCGGTTCGATCATCGCCTCCGGCACCGATGCGTTGAAGGTGTCCGCCCGCGATCGGCTGGACAACAGCGGAGGCACTCTTGCCGGCAATGGCGCGCTGGATCTGCGCAGCGCGCAACTGCTCAACAATCGGGGCACGATCCAGTCCGCCGGCAGCGGCAGCAGCACCTTGGCGATCACCCACGCGCTGGACAATCGCGGCGGCCGCATCCTGACCACAGGCAACGCAGGCATCAGCGCGGGCACGCTCGACAATCGTGGCGGCACCGTGCACAGCGATGGCAACAGCGCATTGACCGTGCGCGTGGACGGACTGCTCGACAACAGTGACAAGGGCACCCTGTCCGCGGGAGGCACGCTGCTGGCCGAGGCACAGGCCATCAACAATAGCGGCGGTACTGTGGCCGCGGGGCAGGATCTGCGGCTGACCAGTGCCGATCTGCTGCGCAACGACGGCGGCCTGGTCCAGGCCGGCAAGCACCTGCAGGTCTCGGCCGGTGGCCTGAACAACAACAGTGGCCGGATCATTGCCAACGACCTGCAGCTGGATAGTCGCGGCCAGGCGCTGGACAACCGCAGCGGGATCATTGCCAGCCTCTCCGGAAATGCGGAGCTGCGCAGTGGTGCGCTGGACAACACCGGTGGGCTGCTGCAGTCGGCGGCGGCACTCAGCATCAACACCGCGGGACAGCGGCTGATCAATGCCGGTTCCAATGGCAATGGCATCGTCAGCAGCGGCACGCTGCAGATCCGCAGCGGCGATCTCGACAATCGTGGTGGCGCCGTGTTCGCCAAGGCCGGTGCCGACGTGCAGGCCATCAACATCGACAACAGTGGTGGCGGCTCGCTGGTGAGTGCTGCCGATCTACTGCTGCGTGCGCAGCAGCTGGCCAACAGCGGTGGCAGCGTAACCGCCGGTGGTAATGCCGACATCGGCTTGCAGGGCGCGCTGCTCAACAGTGGCGGCCTCGTGGCGGCGACCGGCCGCCTCGACCTGCAGGCCGGTTACATCGACAACCGCAATACGCTCAGCCAGGCCAATGGCCCTGCGCTGGGCTTGCAGGGCAAGACCCTGCAGGTGACCACCGGCAACCTGGACAACCAGAACGGCCAGGTGATTGCCGACAACCTGCTGCTGCAGGTGAACCAGCGCCTGGACAACAGCGGTGGCCAGGTGTCGGCGGCACTGACCTCCGATGTCCGCGCCGATACCCTGGTCAACAGCGGAGGCACCCTGGTGGCCGGCCGGCAGCAGACGCTCCGCACCCGCGAGATCATCGGCGACGGCCGGCTGATGTCGCAGGGTGACATGACCCTGGAGCTGGGCCAGAGCCACACCAACCGTGGCGAGATGGTGGCCAACGGCACGCTGAGCCTGTCCATCCAGGGCAACCTGGACAACAGCGGCAAGCTGACCGGCGCCAACGTCAACATCAACGCCGGCAACATCACCAACGCCTCCACCGGCGAGATCAGCAGCATCGGCCTGACCCGCCTTGCAGCGGGTGGCGCTCTGGTCAACTACGGCCTGCTGGACGGCAATGTCACCCATATCACCGCCGCGACCGTCGACAACATCGGCAGCGGCCGCATCTACGGTGACCACGTCGCCATCCAGGCAGGATCGCTCAACAACCTCGCCGCCAACATCGGTGGCGCGGACCGTGCGGGCACCATCGCCGCGCGTCAGCGCCTGGACCTCGGCGTCGGCACGCTGACCAACAGCGGCAAGAGCCTGATCTTCAGTGATGGTGACGCCGCGATCGGCGGCGCCCTGAACGGCCTGGGCGCGGTAGGCAGTGCCCAGAAGGTGGACAACATCGGTTCCACCATCGAGGTCAGCGGCAATCTGGACCTGTCCGCACTGGCAGTGAACAACATCCGCGAGAACGTAGTCGTGGAGAAGGTCACCACCGTGCACGCGCCGGTCCGGCTGGAGCAGCCTGGCTGGTTCAAGAACGCCACCAACAACAACCGCGATTTCAGGGCGACTTCGAACTACCAGCCGTACGAGATCTACTACCTTGATCCGTCGGACATCCTCGAAGACACCCCCTATGTCACCCCGGATGGCCAACAGATCCGCAAGGCGGTCATCCGGCTGACCAGCAACACCAGTGCCTATGCCTTCGCCCGCGGTGGCGCATATGGTGCGCGCGCTTCGCGCGAACGCCTGAACGTGCAGGACGGCACCGTTACGGTCTACTACATCGGCCGTGCCGACAACCGCAACAACCCCGATCAGCTCGGTGCGGGGGCGGAGGATCCGTTCCGCGACCTGTCCACCCGGGGGCCCGGTTCGCCGCCCGTCGAGTACGTGACCGACACCCTCAGGTACAACAACGCCTACGGCACCTGCACCACCACCTGCGTGCAGATCATCACCTATCCGGACTATGACAATCCGGACGCGACGCTGATCAACATGCAGCGTCACCCGCAGGAGACCAGCGGCAACGAGAAGACCCGCATTGCCACCCGCACTACCGTGGAGGATGTGGTGGTTTCGGCAGGCAACAATGCCGTGATCAATGCGGGTGGCAACATGCGGATCAACACTGATCGGCTGGAGAACCGTTTCGCCAACATCGCCGCGGGTCGCGACCTGGCCATCGTCGGCCTGAACCGTGACCAGTCCGAGGTGATCAATGCCGCCGAGCAGCTGACCCGCACCAGCACCTTCGACAATGTGTCCATCACGTACGGTGGCTCCTCCAGCCGCTGGAAGGCGGCCCCCATCACCGAGAAGACCGGTGCGCTGGGCTCGTCGATAACGGCGGGCGGCAAGCTCACCATCGATGTCGGCAACCTGCGCAACGACAACAGCGGTGGCAGCAACCCCAATGCCGGTGGCGGCAAGGGCACGGCGCAGCTGGATACCGGTGGCCGCGGCACAGGCGCGGTCGGTCCGGGCGCGGGCAGCGTGCAGGGGCCTGGCCATAGCACCGGCCAGGGTGCGGGCAGCGTGGATGCGCAGGGGCCGGGCACGGCCGGCGCGGCGCAGGGCGCCAATGGCGGCCACCAGCAGGCGGTAGCCCAGGCCGACGGTGTGCGCGCGGATGCAGCCGGTGCACAAGGACCGGGCCAGGCCGGTAATGCAGGCACCGGTGCCGGCACGGCGCAGGACATCAGTGCGGCACAGGCCGGGCAGGCCAATGCCAATGGCCCGGGCACGGTCCGCGCTGGGGAGCACACTGGAAGTGGTGGCAACACCGCCGTGGAGGGCAAGCAGGCCACCACGACGACCGGTTCTGACCCGCGCGTGGTGGTGACCACCCGCCCGAATGCCAGTGCGCCCACGGCCAGCCTGTTCAACGTGGACGCCAACCGTGGCAGCCACATCGTGGAAACCGATCCGCGCTTTACCAGCTACCGTGACTGGCTCAGCTCGGATTACCTTCTGCAGCGCGCAGGCTTTGATCCCGCGCAGACGCAGAAGCGCCTGGGTGATGGCTTCTACGAGCAGAAGCTGGTGCGCGAACAGATCGGCGAACTCACCGGCCGTCGCTTCCTTACCGGCCACGCCAGCGACGAGGAGCAGTACCGCGCGCTGCTGGAGGCCGGTGCCACAGTGGCGAGCGAATGGGGCCTGCGCCCCGGCGTAGCGCTCACGGCCGAGCAGATGGCGCGCCTGACCAGCGACATCGTCTGGCTGGTGGAAAAGGACGTCACCCTGGCCGATGGCTCGGTGGTTCGCGCGCTGGTGCCGCAGGTCTACCTGCGGGTGCTGCCGGGCGACCTTGGCAACGATGGCGCATTGCTGGCCGGCGCGGAGGTGGACGTCAAGCTGCGCGGTGACCTGGTCAACAGCGGCACGATTGCCGGCCGCCAGCTGGTCAGCATCGATGCCGGCAACATCCGCAACCTGTCCGGCGGCCAGATCAGCGGTGCCCAGGTGGGCCTGTCGGCACGGCAGGACATCGACATCATCGGCAGCACCGTCAAGGCTACCGACGCGCTGGCGCTGAAGGCCGGCGGCAACATCACCGTGGCCTCGACCACCACGGAATGGAAGGACCAGGGCGATCGCCTGTCGCAGCAGAAGACCACGCTCGACCGCGTGGCAGGCCTGTATGTCACCAATCCCAGCGGCGACGGTGTGCTGTCGGTGGTGGCTGGCGGTGACATCGGCCTCAAGGCGGCGGAGATCCGCAATGCCGGCAAGGATGGCATCACCCAGCTGGTTGCCGGCGGCAACCTGGACCTCGGCGCACAGACGCTGGGCCAGAGCAGCGCGCTGAACCACGACAGCCGCAACCACACCAGCAACAGCCAGACCACGCACGCGGTGACTTCGATTGAGGGCGCCGGCGATGTGGTGCTGGCAGCGGGCAAGGACATCAACCTGGCTGCGACCCGCATCAAGGCCGATGGCGGCATGGCCCTGCAGGCCGGCGGCGATATCAACAGCCAGGTGCTGGTGGACAGCCGCAGCAGCGACTTCAATGCAGGCGGCAAGCGCAGTTCGCTGCAGATCAGCCAGAGTGATGAGACCGTGCGCGGCAGCCAGTTGCTGGCTGGCGACAACATGGTGCTGAGGGCAAACCGCGATATCAATCTGACCGCTACCCAGGCCACCAGCTCGGATGGCACGTTGAGTGTCACCGCCGGTCGCGACCTCAACCTGCTCTCGGCCAGCGAGACGCATGACTTCAGCCTGGACAGTTACGATAAGAAAAAGAAGACACTTTCGAGCACCGCCACCACCCGCCATGCCGAGAGCAGCGACAGCTACGCGATCGGCACCGGTCTGATGGGCGAGAGCGTGAGCGTCACCGCCGGCCGTGACCTGACCGCGGTGGGTGCGGTAGTCGATGCCACCGGTACGGTCGTTCTCGGCGCCGGCAACAATGTGCTGATCACCTCCGCTGAAGACCATCACAGCAGCGAGTCCAGTGAGAGCAGGAAGAAGTCCGGCTTCACCGGTGGCTTCTCCAATGGCACCGCCTCGATCGGTTACGGCAGCTCGAAGAACAGCAGCAGCACTGCCGAGCAGTCGACCACCCAGGTCGGCTCGGCCATTGCCTCGCGCGAGGGCAGCGTGCTGATCAACGCGGGCAACCAGCTGACCATCGCTGCCTCGGACGTGGCGGCCGGCAAGGACCTGACCCTGGTTGGCAAGGACATCAATCTGATTGCCCGCCAGGACACCGAGGACACCCAGTCCAGCCAGTCGAGCAAGTCCAGCGGGTTCTCGGTGGGCGTCACCTACGATCCCGCCAAGGCCTACCGCACCGCACGCGACAAGGCCACCGAAGGCATGGCCGACAGCGGCACGATGATGGGCCGGATCACGCGCACCGCCGAAGGCGTGGCGGCCGGTGTGGCCGCCGTGCTGCCGGCGATCACGGCCGGCAGCCAGCGCTCGAACAGCAACCAGAGCCACTCCAGCAGTGATGCCCGGGTCAGCAACCTCAATGCAGGGGGCAATCTCTCGCTGATCGCCAATGGCGGCTCGATCACCAGCCAGGGCGCGCAGATGTCGGCCGAGGGCGATGCTGTCCTGCTGGCCACCAAGGACATCGTCTTCGACGTCGCGCACAACACCGAGCGTAGTGGCAGCGACAGCCGTGGCAAGGGTTGGGGTATCGCCACCAACTCCGCTGGGCTGCCGTTCGGCACCAACAACTCACGCAGCGATGGCGCCGGACAGAGCGACACCATCACCGGCACCCAGCTGTCGGTCGGTGGTGGCGTGCGCATGGCCACCACCGAGGGTGATATCAGCCTGACCGCCGCCAACATCGCGGCCGAGAAGGATGTCAACATCCGCGCTGCGGGCGACCTGACGATCCGTAGCGGGCAGGATACGGTCAGCAATGCCAACCGCTCCGACAGCAAGGCGATCGGCACTGTGCAGATCTCCGACACCGAGAAGTTCTCCGGCTGGCATCGCGAACAGCATCGCGATGACAGCGCGCAGGTCTCACAGGTGGCCAGCACTGTCGGCAGCCTTGGCGGCAACGTCAACCTCACCGCAGGTGGCAAGTACACGCAGAGCGCCAGCAATGTAGTGGCCGCCAAGGACGTGAACATCACCGCTGCCGAGATCGAGCTGCTGACCGCCGACGAAAGTGGTCATTACTCGCAGAGCGACAAGGACCTGAAGATCGGTGCCTTCGCGCGGGTGAAGTCGCCGCTGATCGATCTGTTGAACAACGTCGACGCCGCGCGCAAGTCCGACGATCGCCTGCAGAAGATGCAGGGACTTGCTGCTGGTGCCAATGCCTATCAAGCGGCCAGTGCGATTTCCAGCATGGCCGGCAAGGGCGGAGGCGGGGCACTGCTCAGTGCCGAGGCCGGCGTCGGCTTCAAGACCTCCAGCAGCAGTGCCGATGGCAGCAGCCAAGTCTCGCGTGGCTCTACCATCCAAGGTGGCGGCAACGTCAACCTGACCAGTACCCAGGGCGACATCCACGTGGTGCAGGGCAATCTGAGCGCGGGCAACACGCTCAGTCTGGATTCGGCCGGCGACATCCTGCTGGAAGCGGGCAAGGCGCATGTGGCCGACCGCAGCAAGAGCAGCAATGCCGGCGCCGAAGTCGGCGTGGGCGTTGCGGTGGGCGCGCAGACCGGTGTGTATGTGTACGCCGAAGCGAGCGTCGGCAGCAGCAAGTCCAATGCCGAGAGCAGCACCTGGCAGAACACCACACTGACAGGCAAGAACATTTCGATGAAGGCCGAGGGCGATACCACGCTGCGTGGCGCCACGGCGACCGCTGATCGCATCGACGTCAAGACCGGCGGGACGCTGACCATCGAATCGCTGCAGGACATCGCCGAGAGCATGTCGAAGAACAGCCAGGTGGGCGGTCGCGTGCAGGTGTCGTTCGGTACCGCATGGAATGCTGACGGGTATGCCAGTGCGGGCAAGGCCAACGGCAGCTATCAGGGTGTTGGCCAGCAGAGCGGCCTGTTTGCCGGCAATGGCGGGTACCACGTCGATGCAGGTCACGTGAACCTGGTGGGCGGCACGATTGCCAGCACCAATGCGGGCAACAGTGAACTGACTGCGGATTCGCTGACGTTCACCGACCTGCAGAACCACATGGACTACAAGGCCACGTCGGGCAGCATCAGTGGTGGCTTCGGCAGCAGTGGCAAGGGCCCGACGGACAAGGGTGTGGGAGCGGTTGAGCAGCTGCAAGGCATCGGCAGCAACATCAAATCCGGAACGTTCGGCGGCGTGGATGGTGTCGCGTTCGGCGGTGGACTGCCGATGCATGAAAGTGGCAGCGACAGCTCAAGCACGCGTGCAACACTGACCGAGGGCAATATCACCATCGGCGGCAGGAAGACCACGGCGGCCGAACTTGGTGTCAATACCGATGCGGCTGCGGCACACCGTGCGCTGGAGGCGATGCCTGATGCCAACAAGATGCTGGCCGACCAGCAGGCACTGGCGAACGCAGCCGGCACAGTACTGGCCACCAGCAAGCAGATCGCATCGGACATTGGCAGCTATGGGATCAACAAGATCACCGATGCCTACCTGGAGGGTAAGAGCGCCGCAGAAAAGGAGGCCTTTGCCAACCTCAGTCCCAAGGACCAGTACACCGCCCTTGCCGGCTTTGACAGCTCTTACCCTGATGCGCTGGTCACGCAGCAGAAGTGGGCACCCGACGGTACCTATGGCCGTGCGCTCAACGCGGTCTCCACCGCGCTGGTCGGCGGCGTGGCAGGGCAGGCGGGTGGTCAGGTCATCTCGAACACACTCGCGCCCTACGCCGCTGAGCTGATTGGAAAGACATTCGATCCCAACAAGCAGAGCGCCGTCCCCAGTGAGGCGATGCAGATGCTCTCGCATGCGCTTCTGGGCGCGCTGCTTGCGGAGGCGAATGGGGGTTCGGCGGGTACCGGAGCCGCTGCTGCCGGAGGGGGTGAACTGGCAGCCAAATTCCTGGGTGACTACTACGCGCGGCAGAATGGCGGGCAGCTGACTCCGGAGCAGGAACAGCAGATCAAGGCATTGGGCCAGGCGGTCGGCGCGATGGCAGGTGGGATTGGTGGAGACGGAGCCATGGGTGCGGCGTTGGGAGCCACCATCGCCAGGAACTCCGTCGAGAACAACTATCTGAATCATGCCGAGCGCATGCAGTTCCTCGACGCCATGCTGAGCTGCATGAAGAGCGGGAAGCGTTGCGGCGAACAGAAGGAGCTGGCAGCACTGTCGGACGCGCGCAATGCGGCACTGATTGCTGCATGTACCGCGGCTGCCGATTCGCCTGCCTGCCGCGCAGAGCAGACGAAGCTGGGTGACGCCTATTGGTCACTTACCCAGAATGATTCCACCTATCTGCGATGGATCAAGGACAATGGCCTTGATCTGGCCCAGGCGGCACTGACGAAGGGCAATGGTGGCCAGGTCGCCTCCGATCTGCTGACGCATACGTCCTCGCTGGATGCCCGTTACAAGATCACCTGTGCAGCGGCAGGGCGCTGCGATCCATTCACCGCCGGCGTGCTCGCGTTGAATGGGAAGACACAGGAGGCGGCAGCCAACGCGGCACTGAATCTGCTGTTCGACAAGGTGGGCTCGGGAGCAGGCGTGGTGACCAACGCGGGTGGAATGGTCATGGACATGGCGAAGATGAATGCCATCTACATGTCCATTGAGAGCACCAAGCAGGCCTTGAACGACTTCCAGCGCATCGGCGAAATTGGCGGCTGGGGTGTCGTGAAGGAAAAGGGTGCCGGCGCCTGGTCGTCCATTTCAGGCTACTTCGGGAACGGCTGGGATGCGGCGACCTACGAGCTGGGCCTGAACCAGAAGTGGAACCTGGCAGATGTGGCAGCAAACGGCTTCATCAAGGGCGACATGGGACTGGACGTCGCATTGGCCGTGGTCAGCCTGGGTGATGTCACCGCGATGCGGGCGGCCGCGAAGGCCAGGAAGCTGGCGGCGTTGGAGAGGGAGGTCGCAACGAATGGCGTGGAAGGTGCGAAGCCAGCAGTCGGCGTCAAAGATGGAACGCCTCATTCAGATGCACCATCAGGCGATGTCATCGGCAAACTTGAGCCGGGCAACCCAAGTAGTTCAAGTCTCCCGCGTTTCGGGGATAGGCTGCTAATTGATCAGGGACAGCTTCCCACCTGTGGGCCGACTTCTTGTGCAATGGTGCTGGATACCGCCGGTAAAAAGGTGGACCTGGGCGCCATTATCATACAGTCCAATGTAAGAGCTGAAGGGACCACTATGCCTGCCTTGGCCCAAGTTCTAAGAAACAACGGACTTTCTTCAACCAGAAGGGCGTCGGTCACTATTGAAGAGCTCGCGGAAGCAACAGCGAAGGGTGATCCTGCAATCGTTAGAATGAGCTTGGATCGAGGAGGTCATGCTGTTGTCGTGGACGGTGTTACGATGAGGAACGGGCAATATGTAGTTGCCATACGTGACCCTGCAATGGGCAGGCAGTATTTCACGCCCATTGATGAGTTTAAAAGAAAATTCTCTGGTGAAGCAATTATTACTAGTAAATAGGTGATATTTAATGTCTGATGGTTTCGAAAAATTCTCTTGTATTGATTTTCCGGCTCTGTATGGAAGCGTTGTATCGTTGAGGGCTTTTCTGGTTGTTCGTGGTAGGGAATGCTTTCTGGTAGATAGTCGTGATCATCAATTTTCTGATCTTAGGGTGGAGGTGAGTTCACCTGGTCTCGAAAGATTGCTTGATGAGGCCGTGGGAGGATGGGTTGGTGGTGTTGCCTCATACTTTGATGAGATCCTCATATCGGGAGTAGTTCGCGAAGGGACGACCCGGAGAGACCTTGCGTCCATTGCGGAAGTTTCAAGGCTTACGCTTTTTAGGGATGAATTGGTATTTGAAGTGATAGTTTGATGTCAGCTGTTTTCGGGTGCTAGTTGGTACTTTAGGGTCTGATTGAAGTTACGGATTTTTGATTATTTTGGTTGTTATTGGGGGTGGGGCTGTGGCTGGTGTCGGGCAGGCTTTTCTGCGTGCAATTGTTCCTTTGGACTCGTGCAGGTCATTAGGCGAATTTTGACTGTCGAATATCCGGTTTCAGGGCCAAGGGGTGTCTGGACGATCGGCGCGCTGCGCCGAACCACGGCTGCGGTCCATGGTTACAATCTGCCCATGATCAGCCCCCGCCTCCTGGCTTCCACACTGTTGGCGCTGGCCCTGGCGGCCTGCACCGCCACCGCGCCCGTGCAGCACAACCCGCTCGCCACCTGGGTGCCGTCACCCAACCAGAACGCGCGCACGCCGGTCATCATCGTCATCCACCACACCGAACAGAAGTCGGTGCAGCAGAGCCTGCATACGTTGCGCACGGCCAACAGCGGTGGACCGGTCAGTGCGCACTACCTGATCGGCGCCGATGGCCATCGTTACCAGCTGGTCGCCGATGAGCGCCGTGCCTGGCACGCCGGGGCCGGGCGCTGGGGCACCATCACCGATCTCAACTCCGCCTCGATCGGCATCGAGCTCGACAACGATGGCCGCAGCCCGTTCAGTGCGGCGCAGATCGAATCGCTGATCGTGCTGTTGCGCGATCTCACCACGCGCCTGAACATTTCGCCGCGACAGGTGATCGGCCATGCCGACCTGGCGCCGACGCGCAAGCAGGATCCGAGCCGGTTCTTCCCGTGGCAGCAGCTGGCCGAGGCCGGATTCGGCGTCTGGCCGCGTGCGGCCGATGGTGCTGCGCCGGAAGGCTTCGACGCGTGGAATGCGCTGGCCCGTTTCGGCTATCCGCTGGACAACCGCGACGCCACCGTCGCTGCCTTCCACCGCCGTTTCCGTGGCCGCGACGACCTGCCGAAGACGCTGGATGCCGAAGACGCCCGCATCCTGCACTCGCTGCTGCTGCAGACGCCGTGACCACGCGCATGAACGCTTGACCCCGCGCTGGGTTGCCGCCCAGCGGCCGGCCGGCCACCATGGCGGCATGATCGATTCCGCCACCTTCTTCAAGCGCAAGCACTGCATCCTGCTGGCAGCGGCCGTGCTCGCAGGCTGCTCCACCACCGCTCCCCGCACTGGATCCGAAGTGCCGACGCCGGTCACGCCGCCCGCGGCCACCTATGCCAAGGCCGCTTGGAGTGCGCTGCCGCCGGTCGCCGACAGCGACCTGCAGGCCGGCTTCGTTGCCTGGCGCAGCAGCTGCACCCGCCTGAAGAACGATGCGGTCTGGGCCAAGCCCTGCGCCGCCGCCGCCGCGGTATCGGACAAGGACCCGGCCGCGATCCGCCAGTTCCTGCAGCGCGACCTCGATGTCTATGCGCTGCGTGCCGGCGGTCACCAGGCCGATGGGCTGATTACCGGCTACTACGAGCCGATCTACGCCGGCAGCCTCACCCGCACGGCCGCTGCCACCGTACCGGTTTACGGCACGCCGGATGATCTGATCGTGGTGCAGCTGGACAGCGTCTACCCGGAACTGAAGGGCAAGCGCCTGCGCGGTCGCCTCGACGGCAAGGTGCTCAAGCCCTATGACGACGCCGGCACCATCGCGGCCAAGGGCGCCAAGGCCCCGGTGCTGGCCTGGCTGACCGATCCGATGGACCTGCAGCTGCTGCAGATCCAGGGGTCCGGCCGGGTGCGCCTGGCAGACGGCACGCAGGTGCGGCTGGCCTATGCCGAGCAGAATGGCCACCCGTATCGCGCCATCGGTCGCTGGCTGGTCGACCAGGGCCAGCTGAAGAAGGAAGACGTCACCATGGACGCGATCCGCGCCTGGGCCCGGGCCAACCCCGCGCGCGTGCCGGAGCTGCTGCGCAGCAACCCCAGCTACGTGTTCTTCGTGCGCAATCCGGACAGCCCGGAGGGTCCACGCGGTTCACTGAACGTGCCGCTCACCGCCGGCTACAGCGTCGCCGTGGATCGCACCGTGGTGCCGCTGGGCAGCCTGCTGTGGCTGTCCACCACGCGCCCGGACGGCAGCCCGGTGGTGCGACCGGTGGCCGCGCAGGACACCGGCGGCGCCATCGCCGGTGAAGTGCGCGCCGACCTGTACTGGGGCAGCGGCGATGCCGCCGGCAAGCTGGCCGGCGACATGAAGCAGAAGGGCAACATCTGGATGCTGTGGCCGAAGGGCGTGGCGTTGCCGCAGTAGGTTGGCCCCCGGATGCCTGATAATGGCGCCATTCCGAACTTTCCGGCCGCGCCTGCGGCCAGGACCCCTGCAATGACCTACGCAAAGCACAACGCAAGATCCGGCGCGAAATCGGCCGCAAAGAAGTACTACAAGCACTGGGCCGAATCGGGCCTGGGCAAGGGCAACGTGCTGATGGAAGCACGCGGCGAGAAGATCGTGCGCCAGGTGGAAATCTACGGCACCAAGATGGTCTGGGCCGACGAGCATGCCCACAGCGACGACCGCTTCCTGCTGGCCGACCAGCCGGTGTCGTTCCTGGATTTCGACGAAGACGACGAAATCTCCGCGCGCGAATTCGAAAGCGCCTGGAAGAAGGCCCGGGAAGCCACCGGCTACCCGGTGTAACGCTGCCCGGCTGGGGTCAGAGCCCTTTCCTGACGGAAAGGGATCCGACCCCGAACCCCGCGTTTTGCACTACATTGGTGCAATGTCCGACCCCGCACCCCCGCCGTCCCTCGATGCCCTGGGCACGCCGCTGGCCTGGGCCGGGGCCGATGGCTGCATTGCCGGCTGCAATCCGGCCTTTGCCCGCTGGCTGGGTGTCAGTGTCCGGCGCCTGCTGGGCCGGCCGCTGGCCGCACTGGAAGTGCAGGGCGAGGCGCTGGCCCATTTCCTGGCCCGCGATGAGCGCGACAGCCTGCGCCTGAACCGGCTGGCGCTGGCGGTGCCCGGCGAGGCACCGCGCTTCGCCGAGGGCTGGATGAGCCGCCGCGACGATGGCGGCTGGCTGCTGGAGGCGCATCCGGTCGATGAATTTCCCGGGCTCGACCCGACCCAGGCCCTGCCCAGCGCGCTCAGCGCAGCGCTGAAGGGGCTGGCCCACGAGCTGCGCAACCCGCTGGCCGGGCTGAAGGGCGCGGCCCAGCTGCTGGCCCGCCGCGCGGCCCAGCGCGATGCCAGCGAACGCGAGCTGATCGAGCTGATCGGGTCGGAGATCGAACGCCTCAACGGCCTGCTCGACCAGCTGCTGTCGCCGGCCCCGGCCGCACCGCATGCCGAACTGAACATCCATGCCGCGCTGGAGCGCGTGCTGCGCCTGGCCGAGAACGAGGCCGGCTGGGCGGTACGCCTGCAGCGCGACTACGACCCCAGCATTCCCGAATTCCACGGCGACGCCGACCGCCTCACCCAGGCGGTGTGGAACCTGGTGCGCAACGCGATCCAGGCCGGCGCCGGCAGCATCACCCTGCGCACCCGGGTGGAGCATGGCGTGCGCATCGCCGAGCAGCTGCACACGCTGGCGCTGCGCCTGGAAATCGCCGACGACGGCCGTGGCGTGCCCGAGGAACTGGCGGAACACCTGTTCCTGCCGCTGGTCAGTGGCCGTGCCGAAGGCACCGGGCTGGGCTTGGCACTGGCCCAGCAGGTCGCGCGCGAGCATCGCGGCACGCTGACCTACCGTTCGCGTCCGGGCCATACCGTGTTCACCCTGCTGTTGCCGATCGGCAACGGCGCCGCCCCGGCCGAGGAGGCCCCGCGCGATGTCTGAGTCCCCCACCACCGCGCAGCGCATCTGGGTGGTCGACGATGACCGTGCGGTGCGCTTCGTACTGTGCACCGCGCTGCGCGAGGCGGGCTACCAGGTTGTCGATTTCGACAGCGCCGCGCCCGCCCTGCAGGCCTTGAGCGAAGGCCCGCCGCCGGCGCTGCTGTTCACCGATGTGCGCATGCCCGGCGACGATGGCCTGGTGCTGCTGGACAAGCTCAAGGCCGCGCTGCCGCAGCTGCCGGTGGTGGTGATGTCGGCCTATACCGACGTGGCCAGCACCGCGGGCGCGTTCCGCGGTGGCGCGCATGAATTCCTGTCCAAACCGTTCGACCTGGACGATGCCGTGGCGCTGGCGCAGCGTGTGCTGCCGGCAGTTGCGCCGGCATTGGCGGCGCCCACGCCTGCGGCGGAAGCGCATAGCGACCTGCCGCCGCAACTGGTGGGTGATACGCCGCCGATGCGCGCGCTGTTCCGCGCCATCGGTCGCCTGGCGCAGGCGCCGCTGGCGGTGCTGATCACCGGCGAGACCGGCACCGGCAAGGAACTGGTGGCCAATGCGCTGCATCGCGAATCGCCGCGTGCGCAGGGCCCGTTCGTCGCGCTCAATACCGCCGCGATTCCGGCCGAACTGCTGGAAAGTGAGCTGTTCGGCCACGAAGCGGGCGCCTTCACCGGTGCGCAACGCCGCCATATCGGCCGCTTCGAGCAGGCCAACGGCGGCACGCTGTTCCTAGATGAGATCGGCGACATGCCGTTGCCGCTGCAGACCCGCCTGCTGCGTGTGCTGGCGCAGGGTGAGTTCTTCCGCGTCGGTGGCCGCGAGCTGATCCGCGTCGACGTGCGCGTGGTTGCCGCCACCCACCAGGATCTGGAAGGCCTGGTCGCGCAGGGGAAGTTCCGCGCCGATCTGCTGCACCGCCTGGACGTGGTGCGCCTGCAGCTGCCGCCGCTGCGCGAGCGCCGCGAGGACATCGCGCAACTGGCCAGCACCTTCCTGGCCGCCGCCGCACGCAAGCTGGACACGCCGCCGAAGCGCCTCACCGCTGCGGCCCTGCAGGCGATGCGCGAGCACGACTGGCCGGGCAACGTGCGCGAGCTGGAGAACGTGTGCTGGCGGATGGCCGCGCTGGCCGCCGCCGACACCATCGGCGTGGCCGATGTCGATACCGCGCTGAACCGCGCGCGCGGCCGCCGCAACAGTGCCAGCGCAGCCGATCCGGGCCAGTGGGAAGCGCTGCTGGCCGAATGGGCGCGCCGTCAGCTGGCCGAAGGCGTGGAAGGGCTGCACGCGCAGGTGCGCGAGCGGGTCGACCATGCCCTGCTGGAGGCCGCGCTGCAGATCACCCATGGCCGCCGCGCCGAAGCCGCTGCCCGCCTGGGACTCGGCCGCAATACCCTTACCCGCAAGCTGGGCGCCGGGCGCCGCCGCGGGGGCCATTGAACGGTCCCTGCACGCGATCCTCGCGCCCGCTTGCCGAACCGTTGATCGTTCATGGACGATGCCGTCCGTAGTGTCACCTGCAAGGAGTCTTCGATGCGTCTGTCCTTTGCCATCCTGCCGTTGTCCGCCGCCGTGCTGCTGTCTGCCTGTGGCAGCGCACCGAAGAAGGCCGAGCCCACCCCGCCGCCGCCGACCGTGGTCAGTGCCGCCAAGCAGGCGGAGGCCAACCTGTCGCCGGCCTCGGCCAGCATCGTCAGTGGCCGCATCGCGCTGATGGTGGAGCCTGGTGGCATCCACATCACCGGGCTGATCGGTGGCCTGCAGCCGATGCAGCAGGCCGGTTTCCACATCCACGAGCGTGGCGACTGCAGCGCGGTGGATGCCAGCAGCGCCGGCAACCACTTCAACCCCGGTGGCGCCGCGCATGGTCGCGCCGGCACCGGCAAGCACCACCTGGGCGACATGGACAACCTGCGTGCCGACGCCCAGGGCCGCGCCAACGTCGATATCCACCTCAAGGGCGTTACCCTTGGCGGAGGCGCCGCCACCGATATCGCCGGACGTGCACTGGTCGTGCATGCCAACGCCGACGACTATCGCAGCCAGCCCGCCGGCAATGCCGGCGTCCGCATCGCCTGTGGCGTGATCCGGGTCGTCCGCTGATCACCGCAGGCTTCATCCAGGGAGAGATTCCAATGCGTCTGATCCACACTTCACTGTTTGCGGCCATCGCCGCGCTGGGCCTGGCGGCCTGCGGCCAGCAGCCGGCCGCTCCGCAGACTGAAACCCCGCCGGCCGCCCCGGCCGAGGGCGCCACCACCGAACCGGCCGCAGCCCCGGCACCCGCTGCCGCCCCGGCGGCCGATGCCTCGGCCACCGCCGAGCTGGCACCGACCCAGGGCAACGAGGCCAAGGGCAGCGTTACCTTCAAGGTGGTCGACGGCAAGGTCCACGTGACCGGCCAGATCACCGGCCTGAAGCCGGGCAGCGAGCACGGCTTCCACATCCACGAAAAGGGCGACTGCAGCGCGCCGGACGGCATGAGCGCCGGCGGTCACTTCAACCCGGGCCACCAGGATCACGGCAACGTCGCCACCGATCCGCACCACGGCGGCGACATGCCCAACATCAAGGCCGACGACAAGGGCGTGGCCACCATCGACGGCCCGGTGTCGAGCAACGTCAACATCGGCAAGGGTGATGACTTCGACATCATCGGCCGCGGCCTGATCGTCCACGCCGATGCGGACGACTACAAGACCCAGCCGACCGGCAACGCCGGCGCGCGCCTGGCCTGCGCGGTGATCCAGAAGGCGCCGTAAGCGCGGTCCTGCTGGAAATGGAAAACGCCGGCGCAAGCCGGCGTTTTTCTTGATCGGTAGTGCCGGCCGCTGGCCGGCATTCGCAGATATGAGGGTTGCCGGCCAGCGGCCGGCACTACCAACAGGCCCCCCCGGATCAGCGCGCCAGCAGCTCGCGCGCGTCCTGCCCGGCCTCGCAATGCACGAACAGCACCGGCACGCCGTGTGCTTCCAGTACCGCAGCCATCTGCCGCTGGCGCATCAGGAACTGCTCGTAGATGCCCTTCAGGCGGTCGCAGTCGTTGTTGCCGTGGTTGTAGTGGGCGCACCAGCCGGCCGGATCGAACAGCGCCATGCGTGCTTCGCCGTGGGTATAGCGCAGCAGCGGCTCGGGCGCGGCGTTGAGCCACTCGTCCTCGCCCGGGGCCATGATCGCGGTCTCGATCAGCGGCCACAGCGCCGCCAGGCCCTGGTTGTCGTACTGCATCGACATCATCGCGGCCAGGTCGTTCACGGTGAAATAGCGCGCGTGCTCGATGCGGGCACCGAAGCTGTTCTGCGCCATCAACGCGGTGTCGGCATGCGCCATGCCGTTGGCCAGCAGTGTCTCTTCCAGCGCATTGGCCACTGCATTGGTGGTGGCCACATCGCTGCCGGTCAGCAGGAACGGCACCACGCGCAGTCCACCGCCCACCAGGCTGGCATCGGCCTGGAACGGCAGCGGCACGTCACCCTCGGCATCGGTACCAAAGGCCAGCAGGCGCGGGCCCTGGTTGCGGCCCGGGGCACGCATCTGCAGTTCTTCCAGGCGGCGATGGATCGGCCAGCCCGGGCGCAGTACTTCGGCCGGGTCGAAATGGGCGGCGGCGAACACCAGGTCCAGCTCGGCCACCTGCGGCACCAGCTTGGAAAGGTCACGGCCGACGCGTTCGGCCAGTTCACCGGCCTGTTCAGCGCTGAGCACCGCCTGGCGGGGGATTTCGCCGCCGGCCAGTTCCAGGGCCAGCACGCCAAGGGCATTCATCGCGGGGTCGGGTTTGCTCATGGTTCCACGGTTGGCCCATCACAGGGCGGCAGCTACACTTGGCTCCATTATGCCTGCTCCGTCGTGCAGGCCATGTTGCAGACACCCTCATCCATGCCAGGTATCTCCATGCCCAACGCTCGTCCCGTCGCCATCCTCGGTGGCGTCCGCATTCCGTTCTGCCGCCAGAACACCGCGTATTCGGATGTCGGCAACCTCGGCATGTCGGTCCGTACGCTGGGCGCGCTGGTCGAACGTTTCGGCCTGCATGGCCAGCAACTGGGCGAAGTGGCGATGGGTGCGGTGATCAAGCACTCCAGCGACTGGAACCTGGGCCGCGAAGCCACGCTGTCTTCCGGCCTGTCGCCGTTGACCCCGGGCATCACCCTGCAGCGCGCCTGTGGCACCTCGCTGGACAGCATCATCACCGTCGCCAACAAGATCGCGCTGGGCCAGATTGAGTCGGGCATCGGAGGCGGTTCGGACACCACCTCCGACGTGCCGATCGTCTATGGCAAGAAGCTGCGCGCGCGCCTGCTGGCTGCCAACCGTGCCAAGAGCACCGGCGACAAGATCCGTGCGCTTACCGCCGGCTTCAAGTTCTCCGAGCTCAAGCCCGAGTTCCCGGGCGTGGCCGAGCCGCGCACCGGCAAGAGCATGGGCGACCACTGCGAGGACATGGCCAAGGAGTGGAACATCTCGCGCGACTCGCAGGACGAGTGGGCGGTGTCGTCGCACAAGAAGCTGGCCGCAGCCTATGAGCGCGGCTTCTTCAACGACCTGATCGCACCGTTCCGTGGCGTAGAGCGTGACAACATCCTGCGCCCGGATACCTCGCTGGAAAAGCTGGCGACGCTGAAGCCGGCGTTCGACAAGGTCTCCGGCCGCGGCACGCTGACCGCCGCCAACTCCACCCCGCTGACCGACGGCGCCGCCGCCGTGCTGCTGGCCAGCGAAGAGTGGGCGCGTGCGCACGGCCATGAGCCTCAGGCCTATCTGCGCGATGCGCATGTCTCTGCGGTGGACTTCGTGCATGGCGAAGGCCTGCTGATGGCACCGACCGTGGCCGTGCCGGAGATGCTCAAGCGCAACGGCCTGACCCTGCAGGACTTCGACATCTACGAGATCCACGAAGCCTTCGCCGCGCAGGTGCTGTGCACCCTGCGCGCGTGGGAGAGCGAGGATTACTGCCGCAACCGCCTGGGCCTGGACGCGCCGATGGGCCGCATCGATCCGGACAAGATCAACCTGCTGGGCTCGTCGCTGGCTACCGGCCACCCGTTCGCGGCCACGGGCGCACGCGTGATCGCCACTGCCGCCAAGCAGCTGGCCGAGCGCGGCGGTGGCCGTGCGCTGGTGTCGATCTGCACCGCCGGCGGCATGGGCGTGGTGGCGATCGTCGAGCGCTGAGCATCACGGTAGTGCCGGCCGCTGGCCGGCAACGCTGGTACGAAAACGCCGCCCGATGGGCGGCGTTTTTTCTTGCTCCGGTGGGTGCCGACCGTTGGTCGGCACACCTCAGCCATGCTTACGGCAACCGCGGATTACCGAATTCGTCGCGCTCTTCGTTGGCGTCATACACCGGCGGCTGCACCGTAACCGGCTGCTCTTCCACAGTGGCACGCAGCGGCGCTTCGCTGCCGCGCACCAGTTCCACGCTGTCCTCGCCGCGCTGCAGGCGCAGCGCATTGGCCAGGCACTGCGCGGCCAGCGCATGATCCCCACGCTGCGCGAACAGTTCGCCCAGCGCTTCCCACGCCGGTGCACCCGCGCCTGCGGCGATGGCTTCGTGCAGGAACGCGTCGGCGGCATCCCACTGCTGCTGGGCCAGGGCCACGCGGCCCTGCGCCAGGCGCAGTGCGGGCGAGCTGTCGTGCACGTTGCGCCAGCGCGCAAGGTTGGCCTGGCGCGTGGCCAGGCGCTCGGCGGGAAGGCGACCATACAGCGTCACCAGTTCGTCGTCCCAGCGATGGTCCAGCGCCTGTTCCAGCGCCAGCAATGCAGGCTCATCCCAGTTCAGTGCCACCGCACGGCTGGCATAGGCGCCCACCACGTCCGGGGTCGGTCGCAGTGCCTTCGGCGTGGCTTCCCATTGCGCGGCCAGCGCATTGACGTCGGCTGCTTCCAGCAGCGCCTGTGCGGCCAGGCGCGCTTCCAGCTCGCTGTTCGCGTCGGCCGGAAGCACCTTGCTCTGGCGCAGCGCACCCAGCTGGCCATACGCCTCGTGGGCGCGGCCGGCCTGTGCCAGCGCTTCGGTACGCAGCCACAGGCCACGCGGCGGAAGCGGCTGGATCGCCGCTACGTCCAAGGCATTGATCGCATCCACCGGCAAATTGCGTGCCAGCAGCTGCTCGGCGCGCAGCAGCGCCTGCAGGGTGGCATCGCTCTCGCCCAGGCGCTGCAGCAGCGCCTCACCAGCCGGGCCATCGGCACGTGCCTGCGCGCTGCGCACAGCGTTGGCCAGCGCCACCGCGCTCACTTCCGGGTCCTTGGCGGCACCGTCCAGCAGCTTCTCGGCACGCTGCCACTGGCCGTGCTCATAGGCCTGCAGGCCGTCGATCAGGCGCACCCGGCCCTGCTTGCGGCGGTAGCGGCCCCAGGCACGGAACGGTGCGGCAATCAGGCTCCACAGCAGCCACAGCACCAGCACCGCGATCACTGTCAGCAGCGCCACCTTCGGCAGGTTGCTGTGGTAGTCGTAGCCGCCGTAGCGAAGGGTCACTTCGCCGAAGCGGTTCAGGTCATCGGCGCCGAGCCATTGCGCGGCCACCACGCCGATGGCCACGGCCAGCAACAGCACGACCAGGGATTGCAGGGGTTTCATGCGGGCTTACCTCCGGTCGGTCTGGGTGCGCAGTTGTTGCAGGGTGCTGCCAAGAACAGCGTCGCTGGCCTGCAGCGGAAGTTCGCGCAAGGCCTTCAGTTCAGCACGTTGTGCGCGCAGGGCTGGTGAATCCGGCCAGCGCCGCTGTGCCCAGTGCTCCACGCGGTCCAATGCGGTATTGCGGCCCGCGCGGTCGCCGCGCTCGATGGCGGCACGTGCCAATGTCAGTTCCAGCTGCAGCGCGTCGTCGGCATTGCGCTGTTCGGCGGCGGTCAGCGGGCCGTTCTGGCGGCTCGGGGTGATGTCCACGAACGGTGCCAGTGTTGCCTGCCACCAGGGTTTGGCGGTGCTGCTGCCGTTCGTGCCGGTGATCTGCGAGGGCAGGCCCTGCAGCGCCCGGCCCACAGCATCCAGGCGCTGCAGCGACTGCACGCGCGGGCCGCTGCCGAGCGCATCCAGTGCCTCGCGCTCCTGAACCAGCGCCTGGCGCAGGTTCAGGCCATCAGTGTCGGGCAGTTCGGCCAGTGCAGTCGCGGCCTGGGCGTACAACCGGCGTGCGCCTTCCACATCGTCGGCGTAGTTCAGGCGCTGCGCGGCCTGGGTCAGCAACAGTTCGGCCTCATCACGCTGTACCGCCTGGCGGCCCTGGTTGGCGCTGTCGGCCAGCTTGGCCAGGTTCTCTTCCAGCAATGCGCTGCGCTGGGAAAGGCCCAGCATCTCGTCGCGCAGCACGCGGTTGGTGGCGGCCGCGTCCTGCAGGCGCTGGCTGCTCGCGCGCTGGTCACGGCGAAGTGCATCCAGCGTGGCCTCCAGGCCCTGCAGCTGCACGGCGGTGGTCTGTGCCTGCGCTGCCTGTTCGTTCTGCTGCTGTTGCCAGACGTACCAGCCGGCATAGCCGCCCACGCCAAGCACGACCACACCGGCCAGCGGCAGCAGCCAGCGCACGGGTCGACGGGGCGGGGAAACGGGCGGAGTGTCGTTCATCGGGCTTCCTTGTCGGCAACGTCGCCGGTCGGGGGCCGGCAGGCCGCGTTGTGCACAGCATCACTGTTGCCGACGACAGCGGCAAGCGTGACCCACGTCCCTGTTCAGGTCGCTGCCGGGACGGTGAGCGTGGCGTGTGCGGCCCCCACCAGCTGTGCGCTGGTGGGGCCGGCCGCGCGCACGACGTGCTGCAGGCCCAGTGCCCGGGCCTGTTCGCTGAGGCGATCACTGGCCACCACGGCGGTCGCGTGCACCTGCACGCGCTGCTGCAATGCCGGCGGAAGCTGCTGCCAGAAATGCTGCAGCGCCTCGCCACTGCTCACGGCCAGCACCCACGGCTGTGCTGAATGCGCCAATCGAGCCAGCGCACGGGGCGGCAGGCGCAACAGGCGACGCTGGTAGACGTCGGCACGTTCGATCGTGGCGCCCGCCGCCTGCAGCTGCGCGGCAATCAGGCCACGCCCGCCGGGCGCGGTCACCAGGCCGATGCGCAGGCCCTGTACGTCGGCCAGCACCGGCAGCGCCAGCAGGCCTTCGCTGTCCATCCGCTGCGGCGCGTGCACCTCGGTGATGCCGTGTGCCTGCAATGCGCGCGCAGTGCCTTCGCCCACGGTCAGCCACGGGCTGCGCTGCGCTTCGGCCAGCGGCAGCAGGGACGCGGCTGCGGCAACGGCGGCCGGGCTGGTGAACACCACCCGATCGCAGTTCAGCGCGCGTTGCAGCTGGCGCAGCACGGGCGTGCCGTGCAGGCGCTGCAACCGCCACGGCGAAAGGGCCAGCACATGCCCGCCCAGCCCAGCAACGGCGCGGCGCAGCGCCGCATGCTGGCCCTGCGGGCGCAGCGAGATCAGGGTCCAGCGCGCGCCGGAACGGCTGGCGCCAGTGGGTATCGTATGGTCGACCATTGCCTGCATTATGCGGGCCCTTCGTTGTCGTGGTCGCTGCTCCGATGTCCGTTGATGCCCTGACTTCCTCGTTGGCCGCCCTGCAGGACGTGCTGGACTGCATGCCGGCGGTGCGCGCCATGCAGATCCAGCTCGATGGCTATGCCGACGGCGTGCTGCGCATCACCGCGCCGCTGGCTGCCAACGTCAACGACAAGGGCAACGCCTTCGGCGGCAGCCTGGCCTCGGTGCTGACCCTGTCCGGCTGGGCGCTGGTCAGCCTGCGCCTGCGCCTGGCCGGCCATGATGCGGAGGTCTATGTGGCCGACAGCAACCTGCGCTACCTGGCGCCGGTCTATGAAGACCTGCACGCCCACGCCGAAGCGGCCGAAGCCACCGGCTGGGATGCCTTCCTGAACACCTTCCGCCAGCGCCGCAAGGCCCGCATCAGCATCATCGCCACCCAGCCCGGTGCCGATGGCAAGCCCGCAGCCGAATTCAGCGGTCGCTTCGTTGCCTTCGCCAAAGGGTAGGATGGCAGGCTGACGTTCCGGGGAAACCACTGATGCGCCGCCTGATCCAGTTCCTGATCTGTTCCCTGCTGCTGGCCAGCGCCGTGGCCTCGGCCGACGACCTCAGCCGCAAGCAGCGCAAGCTGCTGGAAGAGACCCAGATCGCCTACGGGGCGACCATCCGCTGGGGCAGCATGGACGATGCCATCGGCTACCTCGACCCCAAGCTGCGCAAGGAAAAGCCGCCCACCGAGTTCGAGCTCAACCGTTACGCGCAGCTGCGCGTGTCGTCCTACCGCGAGCGCAGCAGCGCCTCGCTGGACGGTGGCCTGGTCGAGCGCCGGGTCGAAATCGGGGTGATCAACCAGAACACCCAGGCCGAGCGCACCGTGGTCGTGGTCGAGCGCTGGCGCTGGGACCCCGAGGCCAAGCGCTGGTGGCAGACCGCCGGCCTGCCGGACCTGTGGAAGGGGCAGTGACGGGCCGCGTCCGGCTTGTGCGACAATCGGCGCCCGCTTAATCGACCCGTGACCTGAGTGAATTACGAAGAGTTGCTGGCCTTTGCAGGCCGAAACCCGATGCTGTCCGCGGCCCTGGTCGGCCTGACCGTGGCCATCATCGTCACCGAGATCCGCCGCCTGTTCCGGGGCTTCAAGGGCATCAAGCCCGCCGAACTGACCCAGCTGATGAACGCGGGCGGCACGGTGGTGGTCGACCTGTCGGCCAGCGGTGACTTCGAGAAGGGCCACATCGCCGGCAGCCGCAACGCCCAGGCCAGTGCCTTCGGCCCGGAAAACAAGCTGGTGGCCAACGCCAGGCAGTCGCCGGTGGTGCTGGTCTGCCGCAGCGGCAACGCCTCGGAAACCGCCGCCAAGGCGCTGAAGAAGGCCGGCTTCGAGAAGGTCTACGTGCTCGACGGCGGCATTCCCGCCTGGCAGCAGGCCGAACTGCCGCTGGTCAAGGGCCGCAACTGATTGTCGCAGGTGGCGGATCCGGCCTTGTATGGGCCTGATCCCGCCCCCATCGCAGTAGTTCGACCATCGTTTTCATTGCATTCACCTGGAGTTACTGGAAATGTCCGAAGAGATCACCAACGGCGCCGCTGCGCCGGTCGATGCCGCCACCGGCCCCGCTTTCACCGTCGAGAAGATCTACGTCAAGGACGTCTCCTTCGAGTCGCCGAACGCCCCGACCATCTTCAACGACCAGGTGCAGCCGGAGCTGCAGCTGAACCTGAACCAGCAGGTGCAGCGCCTGGGTGAGAACGCCTTCGAAGTCGTGCTCGCCGTGACCCTGACCTGCCAGGCCGGTGAGCGCACCGCCTACGTGGCCGAAGTGAAGCAGGCCGGCGTGTTCGGCCTGGTCGGCCTGGACCCGCAGTCGATCGACGTGCTGCTCGGCACCCAGTGCCCAAACATCCTGTTCCCGTACGTGCGCCAGCTGATCAGCGACCTGATCCAGGCCGGCGGCTTCCCGCCGTTCTTCCTGCAGCCGATCAACTTCGAAGGCCTGTACGCAGAAACCCTGCGGCAGCGCCAGGAGCAGGGCGACGCACCGTCGCTGGCTGACTCCGAGCCGGCTGGCAACGCCTGATTCCTGCCGCGACGTCACGGATGAGCACTACCGCTGACAAGATCGCCGTGCTGGGCGCCGGTTCCTGGGGAACCGCGCTGGCCAGCCTGCTCGCACGGCACGGTCACCCGACCGTGCTGTGGGGGCGCGACGCTGCCGTGGTCGAGGCCATCGACCAGCGCCACGAGAACCCGCGCTACCTGCCGGGCATCCCGCTGCCGGACAGCCTGCGTGCCACCACCGACCTGGCGTCGGCCGTGGAGGGCGCGGCCTGGATCCTGGTGGTGACCCCGTCGCATGCGTTCGGCGAGACCGTGCGTGCGCTGGCGCCGCTGCGTCCGGCCGGTGCCGGCGTGGCCTGGGCCACCAAGGGCTTCGAACCCGGTTCGGGCCGCTTCCTGCATGAAGTGGCGCGCGAAGTGCTGGGTGAGGACGTGCCGCTGGCCGTCGTCACCGGGCCGTCGTTCGCCAAGGAAGTGACCCAGGGCCTGCCGACCGCGATCACCGTGCACGGCGACGTGCCCGAGTTCGCGCAGACGGTGGCCGAGGCGATGCATGGCCCGGCGTTCCGCGCCTACACCGGCGACGACATGGTCGGTGCCGAGCTGGGCGGCGCAATGAAGAACGTGCTGGCCGTGGCCACCGGCGTGGCCGATGGCATGCAGCTGGGCCTCAACGCCCGTGCCGGCCTGATCACCCGTGGCCTCAACGAGATGCTGCGCCTGGCCGCGGCGATCGGCGCCAAGCCGGAAACGCTGATGGGCCTGGCCGGACTCGGCGACCTGGTGCTGACCTGCACCGGCGACCTGTCGCGCAACCGCCGCCTGGGCCTGGCCCTGGGCCGCGGCCAGACGCTGCAGGATGCCGTGCGCGAAATCGGCCAGGTGGTCGAGTCGGTGCAGACCGCCGACGAGGTGATGCGCCAGGCGCGCCGCCATGGCATCGACCTGCCGATCTCCGACCGCGTGCGTGCCGTGCTGCACGGCGAGCAGACGCCGGAAGAAGGCCTGCGCGCATTGCTGGCGCGGGAACAGAAGCCGGAGTATCCGGACACGCTGTTCAAGTGAATCGAAAAACCCCGGCCACGTGCCGGGGTTTTTTCTGTGCGCGCCCCATCCACGCATGGCGTGGATCTACTGCCGAACCCGCTTCTGGTAGCTGCCAACCTTGGTTCGCGCCCGGCGGCAGCAATCACCGCGCCCGCGGTGGCGCGTTGCTGTTGTCCATGTCCGAGAAGATCAACCACGGCCCGTCGCCCACGCGCTTCAGCGTCAGCGTGAACTTGCCGGTGTCCCCTACGTTGTTGCCGTAGGTGTAGGCACCGATGATGTAGCCGACGTTCCCCTCCGCCGAGTACGCCAGGGCACGCAGCCGCAACGGGCTGCCACCCTGTCCGGCATACGCGCGTTCAATCGCATCGCGCCCGCGCACGGGGGGCTGGTTGCTCTGCAGGATGAAAGCGTCCTCGGCGAACAACCCGGCCAGCGCCTTGGCGTCACCCGCACGCCACGCCTGCTCGTAGTCGCGCAGCACGCGATCCAGCGGCGCGGGCAAGGCTGCATCGGGAAGCGGCTGTGCAGGCTTCGCGCCTTCAGCATCGTGGGCGATGGCCGGCGATGCCAGCAGCAGGGCACTGCAGAAGATCATGGCGAGTCGTGCACGGCGCATGCGTCCGCCTCCAGGCGATGACGGGAAGGTGCGAACGCATCCTAGCGCGCTGCTGGTTAGAATCACGCAGGCGCCCGCGCGGCGGCAAGCACCGCAGATCAGACAAGGACACGGAATGAAGATTCGAATCACAGGGATGGCACTGACGGTCGCACTGCTGGCCGCCTGCGGGCAGGCACCGGCACCCGATGCAGCACCGGCCGCACCGGCACCGACCACCGAAGCACCGGCGGCCACGGCGACGGTGGTCGAAAAGGAACCGTCCATCGAAGACGGTGTGGACCCCTCGGTGTGGGACAACGAAGGCGAACCGGAAGACCCGACTGCCGGCGGCGAACTCACCTGCGCAGACAACCCGCTGGCGACCCATTTCTTCACCCTTGTGGGCGGCAACACTGTGGATGACTGCGGCCGCAAGGACCCGAAGGTGCTGGCCGCGTTCAACGCCCTGATGAAGAACACGGCGGCGGCCGAATCTGCCGACAAGGACATCCCGTCGCTGCGCGAACGCCTGTTGAGCGGGCCCAGCGGGCCTGGCGAACTGGTGGTGCTGCAGGGCGAGCCGTGGTGGTTCTACACCGCCTGCCAGGCCCACGACTGCCCTGGCACCGCGTTGGCGATGCTGTACTCGCCCGATCAGTCGAAGATGGTCGGCCGTCTTACCGCGCGCTGCCGTGTGTGGTGGCTGGGCGAACCCACGGCGGAACAACGTGAGCAGATCGAACAGCGCCAGCCACTGCAGGATGCCGCCTTGAAGGAAGACAGCGCGCTCTGCGAGTGATGTGGCGCTGGCATCACCCGTCTGGCCGCATGCGCGCGCTGGCCTGTGCGTTCATGGCCAGGCACGCCATGATCAGCCCTTCCATCACCCGGTCGCCCACGTACTCGGCCTCCGTGCCGTTCTGGCGCACGCGTTCGGCCGCCAGCAGCGGCTCCAGCGTCACGCGCTGGCTTGCCAGTGCGCAGTCCGCATCGGCCAGCGCCATGCAGCGTCCCGGCATCTGGTGACGCTCCGGCCAGGGCTGGCCGTCGGCGGCCGCGCCTTTGCCGATGCGATGAAGCGTGGCGATGAAGGCATTCGGATCGGCCGCAGGCGCGCGTTCTGACGGCTCACCGGGTTTGGCGGGTGAGTGATGCGGATGCAGGCGAGGGAAGTCCGGAGTGGTCATGGCAGTGCTCCGTGCAGGACAGACGGTAGCCGCCACGCAAAGGTGGCGGGCGGAGACGTGGCTCGAAAACCGGGAGATCACGAACAAGACCGGCAGGCGCAAGGCCTCCACGCTCCGCCCGCCATAGCCGGCAGACGGAATGCCAGCCGGCGCCACGCGGGATGACGCCGGCTGGCAAGCGCAAACAACGTTCGTGATCTAACGGGTTTTCGAGGCCCGGCCACCCATTTTCCGGTGGCCCGCCATCTGTACGCGGGTCGCTGCGCAGTGCCAATCAGAACAGTTGCATTCCACGCTGAAACAAAGACGCTTTCGGCATTTTGGCACGCTGTTAAGCTGCCGCAGATGTAGGCGGCGCAACGGCCGTAGCGGCATGGGGAATATGCGACATGGGTCGAAGTTGATGACGTGGCGTACAGGTGCCGCACCAAGCCGATGACGACAGAGCAGGGCCGAGAACGGCGTCAAACAACGACAGTGTCAGACCGCCGTCCAGTCGATGACGAGAGGCGAGGAGACCTTCCCCGAATCGACATCCGAGCAGTCGGAGTGGTCTCCCAGGAACAGGAATCGATTGCCGCCCGTCACTTCAAAGAGGCGGCTTCCAGTTTCGGCGTACTCGGCCGGTGGCAGGATGGATGAAACCTGCATGGAGCTGAGTCCCGCGGTCTGCATCAGCCTGGCAGCATCCTCGGGCGAGATCAGCTGAGGATCGCTTGGCGTGCCGTAGGCCCAGCCGCAGTAGCCATTGTGGACATAGTAGTGCGACATGTTTCACCGTGAGCCTGGGCGCGGAGCCGAGGCAACACACTAGCGCGATCTACTTGCTCGCGCGCCGCGCGCCCTTCTCGTCTTCGTCCTTTGCATCCCCACGGCTCTGCGCGAACTCCGGGAACGTCTTCGCGATCGAATCCTTGTCCGGCAGGATGTAGAACACGCCGCCCTTCTCGAACGTGGATTGCACGATCTGCTCGTAGAACGCAGGCGAGACGTTGATGCAGCCGTGGGTGACGCGGTTGTCGTCCGGCGTCGGCGTCGCCAGTCGCTCGGCGCGCTTTTCCTTCGGGCTGCCCGGAGGCAGCGGATGCATCGACACGGCGGAATCGTAGTCCACCCACAGCACGCGCCCGGCATCGTCGGAAGGGCCGTAACCACCGATGAAGCGGCCCGCTGGCGTGGTGCGGTCGTGGCCGGGAATCGCGCTGAGTGCGAGCTTGGCGACGCCGGGTGCGGAGTGATCGCCGATGGCCGAACCGAACAGCGCCGGTGCTGCACCGCGCAGCTTGCCGTCGCCGCTGAAGACCAGAACCTGGGCGGCCGCCTTGTCCATGATCGCGAACGGATAGCCCTGGTTGTCCTTGCTGGCGACGACCCAGCCAGCCAGCTCGATCACCGTCTCGGACACGCTCTGGTCGGGCGGAAGTTCATCAACGGCGGCCACCGGTGGTGCAGGTGCGTCCTTGTCCCTGGCGTTGGCTACGCCGCTGCACGCAACGGCCAGTGCCATGGCCAGTGCGGCATGGAGGGCGCGGCGCGCAGGGGAGGAGGAAGTACGAATGGGACGGCTCCTTGCAATGCAATCGTGGGTGGAAGGATGCCAGTGGCCGGCGAAGGCCACTGGGTCCCGATACACCCGATACAGAAGTGGATCAATTCAAACGGTGAGGGAGCGATTACCCGCGCGGCTTGCGGCCGGCAGGTGCCCTTTCAAGCTGCTGCACGCGACCTTCGATCTGGTCCAGACGCTGGTTGGCCTGCTGTGCCGACTGGTTGGCGGACTCCGCGCTCTGCGCAGCACCCTGCACCTTGACGTCGAGCTGATCGAGACGCGAGTTGATGGTTGCAAACTCGTTCTTGTAAGAGGCGCAGGCGCCAAGGCTCACGGTAGCGATGAGCGCTACAGCAAGTGCGCGGGCCGTCTTCATGTGTTGCGGGTTCAGGTTCATTGCACTCCCTCCTTCGTCTGGGGAAGCTGGAATATAGCGGCGTTTGTTCCCGCTGCTACCAAGCGCTTTCAGCTGGAATTTGAATACGTGGATGCACTGTGAAGCCCGCTTCTGACCCTGCATTAACAAGCGGGATCAGGCGAGCTGATCTGCGTCGGCGGAGCGCCTTGCGCCTGTTCAAGATCGCCAATTCATCAGTATGAAGCCGCTGTCACGGCAACTGCTTTTCGACGCCATCTACAGCGGTGCAGGCAGGCTTCCATCCACTCGCCTCGAACACGCTCGCGGCGGTGTCGGGGCGCACATCCAGCAGCGTGGCGATGGCCCTGGTCCTGTCTGGCGCGCGGGAAACATAGTCGCGGGCGATGCGGTAGCCGACCCAGTATCCGAGATCTCCGCGTCGTGCTTCATCGCCGGGGCCGTTGTACAGCCACTCCGAAAGATCGGTGCCTGCACTGTCCTGTACGAACGCGCGCTCCAGCGCACATTCGCGGCCTTGCGTCCAACGATGCAGATGCGCGTTGGCCGGTTGCCCCGAGATCAGTTCGCCCACGTACTCGGCGCCGCCTTCAAGCAACGTCTGATAGAGCAGGGTGGGCTGCATGACATCGACGCTCGCACCGGGCTGTTGCACGTGCACGTACTCATGGGCGATCAGGTGCACGAAACGATCGCCGACATCGGGCTGCATCCAGTCGGCGTTGCACAGTGCTTCCAGTCCGATCACCACACCATCCTTGGTGGTGACGCCGCCGCTGTTGCCCCGCCCGACCAGTACGGTGACCGGAGGAAAACGTGCGGAGGGGAGCAGCGTGCCCAACCGATCGAGTGCGTCGGCAACCCGCGCGCGGATCGCCGGCAATGCCGCTGCACAGGTCCGCGCCCTGGCGAACAATGCCGGCTTCTCCTGGATGGTCCTGGCCAAACGCTCCATTGAACCGATGCGGCTATCGGTGAAGCTGCGCAATGCATCCGTGCCGGTGTCCAGATAGCCGCGCTGCAGATCTTCGGCACTCGGTTTTCCTCCACTGGCATCCAGCACGCTGAAGAATCGCGTGACATCGTCTGTCTGAACCACGATGCGCGCAGAAGGTTGGGCGCGCTCGGCGGCGCTGGCTGGCAGCTGCATCATCGGCAGGACGACCAGCAGCACCCGCACTGCGCGGCGCGCATGGGGCGGAAACAGCAGTGACGCGGCGAACGCGTGCGGCATGTGGAGTTCCCTGAACGCCAGCCTTATTTATACACCAGTCAGTTCAATATTCAGGGTTGATTAGACCCCCTAACGGATAATTCACACCTGTCGACCGCCTCCTCTCTCTCCCCCTCCCGGGAGGCGGCCGACGAAACCAAAATAATTAAAGGTGTGTCCCGATGAACAAGAATTCGCTGCTCGCCCTGGGTCTTCTGGCTGCTCTGCCGTTCGCTGCATCGGCAACCGACGGCCTGTCGTACAACTACGTTGAAGGCGGCTACGTGAACACCGATGCCAAGGGCGGCGACGCCGATGGCTGGAAGGTGAAGGGTTCCGTGGCGGTGCACCCGAACTTCCACATCTTCGGCGACTACAGCGCGCAGGAGACCGACAAGTTCAAGAATGACGTCGACCAGTGGCGCATCGGTGCCGGCTACAACTACGGCATCGCACCGAACACCGACCTGGTGGCCCGCGTCGCGTACCAGAAGTTCGACATGAAGCACGGCCTCGACTTCAACGGCTACTCGACCGAAGTCGGCGTGCGCACCGCGTTCAACCCGTACGTGGAAGGCTACGTGATGGCCGGCTACGAGGACTACACCAAGAAGCACGGCATCAACCCGGACGGCGAGTTCTACGGCCGCGTCGGCGCCACCGCCAAGTTCAACCAGAACTGGGGCCTGAGTGGCGAAGTGAAGCTGGCCAAGGCCGGCGACCGCGAGTGGTTCGTGGGCCCGCGCTTCACCTGGTAACAAACGCCTGTCGTTAGTGCGTGTTGTGCTGGCGTGTGACTCTCTCTCTCTCTCCCACACGCCAACCGAAGCCCGGCCTCGCGCCGGGCTTCACTTTTATGGGCCGCGTGGCGCGACAATGCGGCATGCGCGACCCTTCCTCTCTCGCAGGTACCGGCACGGCCTACCAGGAGCATCTGGCACCTGCCCCGCTGCGTGGCCGCTTCGGCCAGCTGTGGCAGAGCCAGCTTCCTGACGATGCTGATGGGCACATCACCGTGCTGCCCGATGGCTGCGTGGATATCCTCTGGCGCGACGGTGCGCTGTTCGTCGTCGGCCCTGACCGGGTAGCCGCACATCCGATGCTGGCACCGGGCGCGCAGGTGCTGGGTGCGCGCTTCCGGCCAGGGCAGGCGCTGGCCGCGCTGGGCCTGCCGTTGGCCGAGATCATCGGCCAGGCGGTGCCGTTGGCTGATCTCAAGGGTCGATGGGCGGTAGAGGCCGCGGCTTCCATCGGCGACACCGCGCCTGCGCAGCGCCTGCAGCGGATGGCGCACTGCCTGCAGTCGCACCTCGGGGGCGCGGCGCCCGACAGCCGGTCACAGCGGGCGCACGTCCTGTTCCAGGCGCTTGCCAGCGGGCATGCCACGCTGGATGAGCTCGCGGCACGCCTGAGCCTGAGCCCGCGCAGCCTGCGGCGCTTCAGCCAGTCGCAGTTCGGCTACGGGGCCAAGACGCTGGAGCGGATCCTGCGCTTGCAACGCTTCCTGCGGCACAGCCGCGCGCTGCCGCAGCACTCGTTGGCAATGCTGGCCGCCGATGCCGGCTATGCCGACCAGGCCCATCTCAGCCGTGAGGCGCGAGAGCTTGCCAGCATGACCGCACGGCAGCTCCGCGTGGAATGGGGGCGATGATGGCCGTTTCGTTCAAGACCGGCGTGCCGCGCTGACCGAAGCTGGGGTTCCAACCACGGAGCCACCCCATGAGCCATGCCGCTACCCACGATGCCGAACGCTGCATCGACAACATCGAATTCAACGTCGCCGACATCGCCCGCAGCAAACGCTTCTACGGCGAGGTGTTTGGCTGGAACTTCACCGACTATGGCCCGGCCTACACCGAGTTCGACGATGGCCGCCTGAAAGGTGGCTTCGTGGCCGACGCACCGGTGCGCGCGCACGGCGGTCCGCTGGTGATCCTGTACTGCGCGGACCTGGCTGGTGCACAGCAGCGCGTGGTTGCCGCCGGTGGCGAGGTGGTGCAGGCGGTGTTCGCCTTCCCCGGTGGCCGCCGCTTCCATTTCCGCGATCTGGATGGCTATGAGCTGGCGGTCTGGAGTGACGTGGACTGAGGTCTTCCGACCTTTATCGGTGGACGGAACGAGAACCGCTCCGTCCCCGGTCAGGCGGTTCCGCTATGATCGCCGGCACATCGCCGTCGGCGATGCACCCGTCTGAAGCCAGCAGGAACTGCCGTGAATTCCCAGCCCGCACCGATCACCGCCCTCAATCACACGCTCGACAACGAGCCGCAGCAGATCACTGCGCCGCTCACCCATTCGGCGGCGTTCCTGGTGCTGAAGGTGAAGGATGACGAGGCGTCGATCGCCAAGGCGCGCGAGGTGCTGGCCAGCACCGATGATCTGATCAAGAACACCGCCATCCGTGAGATCGAGCGCACTTTCACCTGCAACGTGGCCATCGGCCACCGCGTGTGGCAGCCGCTGGTGGGCACCACGCCGCCGCGTGAGCTGCAGCCGTTCCGCGAGATCAAGGGCGCGACCCACACGGCCGTGTCCACACCGGGTGACCTGCTGTACCACATCCGTGCGCGCACCATGGACCTGATCGTGGCGTTCGAGCGCAACCTGCTGATGGCGTTCGGCGATGCGGTGGAAACGGTCGATGACGTGGCCGGCTTCCGCTATTTCGATGGCCGCGACCTGCTCGATTTCGTCGACGGCACCGCCAACCCGGAAGGGCTGTCGCTGCCGGAAGCCACCATCGTGGGCGAGGAAGACCCGGAGCATGCCGGTGGCAGCTACGTGGTGGTGCAGAAGTACCTGCACAATCTTGATGCCTGGCGCGCTCAGAAGACCGAGGCGCAGGAAGCGATCATCGGCCGCACCAAGCACGACAACATCGAGCTGGATGATGCGCCGGCCGATGCGCAGAAATCGCACAAGACGCTGTGCACCATCGAGGATGCCGACGGCGAGCACGAGATCCTGCGCGACAACATGCCGTTCGCCAACCCGGGCCGTGGCGAGTACGGCACCTACTTCATCGGCTACACGCGCCGCCTGTGGGTGATCGAGACGATGCTCGAGCGCATGTTCATCGGCAATCCCGCGCCGCTGCATGACCGCATCCTCGATTTCTCCACCGCCACCACCGGCGTGACCTTCTTCGCGCCCTCGCGCAAGGTGCTGGCCGACCTGGCCGAGTGATCGCGCCCGGCCTGGACCCTCCCCGCCGCCATCTGCCTGTCATCTATGGCGCCGACCATGGCGCGCTGGATGGGAGTGCAGGAGGCAGGCGATGGTCATGGCAGGGAACAGGACCGGCATGCGCCGCTGGTGGCGGCCACTGGCCGCGTTGTTCGGTGCGTTGGCACTGGGGAGTGCCAGCGTTTCCGCGCAGGAAGCTCCTGCGCACTGGATGGCCTACGCCGCCGCCGTGGGGGGGCAGCTGCAGCAGCGCCTGCAGCAGGAGCAGGACCCGCAGGCGCAGCGTGTACTGGAATGGCTGCAGGCACACCCGGACACGCCCACGCCGCTGCCGGTGAGCGTGTGGATCGCGGCGGATGGCCGTATCTCGAAACTGGAATTCGACAGCCTGGGTGACGCCCGGGTCGACGCCGACCTGCGCGCGACGCTGCAGGCCGCGCCGTTGCAGGCGGCGCCGCCGGCCGACATGCGCCAGCCGATGCGGCTGGGCCTGGTACTGGAGCCGAAGTAGATCCACTCGATGCGTGGATACGCCTGGTCGTCAGGCGCGCGCCAACCAAGGTTGGCGACTACCGTAGCCCCCAGCCACGCATGGCGTGGCTCTACTGTGGATGGCCAGCGCACAGCCCGGCCATCCGCATCAACGCACGGGTGCACCCCGCGGCTCGCGCGCGGCTGCGCTCCATGCGCGCAGGCCGAACACGGCCAGGCCGAGGAAGAATACGTACAGCGCGGCGGTCACGTGCAGCGACTTGAACAGGTACGCACCCACGTACACCACGTCCACTGCGATCCACACCCACCAGCAGGCCACGTGGCGACGTGCCTGCCACCATTGCCCGACCAGGCTCAGACCGGTCAGCATCGCATCCAACCACGGCAGGGCAGCGTCGGTGAAGCTGTGCATGGCCGCGCCCAGCGCCACGCCACCGCACACGCCGATGGCCAGATCGCGCAGCAGCTTGCCGCGCGCCAATGGCACGATGCGGATGCTGCCCTCATCGGCGGCATGCTGCCGCCAGTTGATCCAGCCATAGACCAGGAAGCCGCCGAAGATCACCTGCAACAGCGTGTCCGAGTACAGCTTGGCCTCGGCGAACACCAGCCCGTACAGCGTCACCGACAGCAGGCCCACTGGCCATGCAGACAACCGGCGCCGGGCCATCAGCCAGACGCCGAGGATGCTGCACAGCGCGGCGGTCCACTCGAGCATCACGCCGCTCACAGCGCGAACGTCACCGACAGGCGGGCCTGTCGCGGTGCGCCGGGGAACAGGTAGTAATCACCGCCGCTGCTGCCGGTGTCGCGCCAGTAGAAGCGGTTGAACAGGTTGTCCACCGACAGGTTCCAGGTCACCGCGCGTTCGTGCAGGCGATGCTGGAAGCGCAGGCCGGCATCGAACACCGAGTAGTCCGGTGCGCGCACGCCACCGTCGGCGCGTGCCACATTGGCACTGGCATAGCGCCAGCCGCCGGTCACGTCCAGGCCCTGCACGAACGGCAGCGCGTAGGCCACATGCACGCTGGCGCGCACCTTCGGCACGTTCACCAGCTGATGGCCTTCATAGGCCGGGGTGCCGGTGTCGCGCGCGCGCGCCTGCAGCACGCTGGCGCTGGCCACGATCTGCAGCGCGTCGGTCAGCTGCCCGTTGGCGGTCAGCTCCAGGCCGGTGTGGGTCTGCGTGCCTTCCTCGACGAAGGTGTAGCCGACGTCGCTGCTGTCCGGCTTGGCGTACTGGTACGGCTGCGAGATGCGGAACACGGCCGCACCCAGCGTCAGCGCCTCCACCGGCACGTACTTCACGCCCACTTCCAGCTGCCGCGATTGCACCGACGGCAGGAAGGTGTCGGCGTTGCTGGTCCAGAACGGCGCTTCCTGGCCCAGCGAAATGCCGCGCACATAGCTGGCGTAGGCGTTGAGCTGGTCGGTGGCCTTCCACACCACGGCGGTCTGCGGCAGGAAGCGCGACAGGCGGCTGTGCCGCTGTGGGATGCCCCGCTTGTCGTAGGCGCGTTCGTCCAGGCGCACGAAGCGGCCACCGGCCAGCCACTGCCAGTCATCACCGAAGCTCATGCGGTCCAGTGCGAAGAACGCGGTCTGGCGGCTGTCCAGGCGCCGTGCGGAGGGGCCCGGCATCTTCGGCGACGGCTGGAACACCGGCACCTGTGCGTCGTGGATGTTGCTGGTGCCGACGTACTCGTTGACGCTCGGACGCTTGTCCACGGTGCGGCGGAAGTAGTCGGCACCGAGGGTCAGCTGGTGGCCGACGTTGCCGGTCTCGAAGCGGCCGCGCAGCTCGGCACGGGCCTGCTGGTTGCGGCGCGTGTCGTCCGGGCTGCGGTAGTCGTAGACGTCGTAGTCGCCGTTGGGTGCGAAGTAGTTGCCCGGCACGCTGCCGTCGGCGCACTGCGCGGCGTAGTAGCAACCGTAGGCGAAGGCGACGTTGTCATCGATCACCGAGCGGCTGTGGCCGACCGAGACGCGCGATTGCCAGGCATCGTTGAAGTCGTAGGTGTGCAGCGCGGTGATGTTGGTGCTGGCGATATCCACCGGGCGCTGCCACGGCTGGTAGCCGAGCAGGTGCTCGCGGTCGACGCCGCGCGGCAGGTCACGCGCGCCCAGCAGCTGGTAGCCGGACACCGAGCGCTGCGAGCTGGTCTGGTAGTTGGCATCCACTTCCAGCTTGCCGCGCTCGCCGATCAGCCAGTCGGCGGCCAGCGAGTAGAAGTTGCGGCGGCCATCGGCGTGCTCGACGTAGGAATTGCTGGAATCCCATGCGGCATTCAGGCGCAGGCCGAAGCGCGGGGTGATCCAGTGGCCGACATCGACGGCGACGTAGCGCGAGCGTTCCGAATCGGTGCCGAGCGTGGCGGTGCGCACTTCCGCCGGGCGCTTGCCGATGTAGTTGATGATCCCGCCCGGCGCCATCACGCCTGCCGCCAGGCCGGCTTCACCCTTGAGGATCTCCACCGACTGCACGTTCTCCAGCGCCAGGCGTTGCTCGCCGGCGATGGACAGCCCGTTGAAGCGGTAGCCGGTGGCGGCGTCCAGCGCGAAGCCGCGGATGGCGATGTTCTGGTAGTAGCCCACCGGTGCATAGGCATCCCCCAGCGAGGCATCGTTGCTGGCCAGCTCGGACAGCGAACGCACCTGGCGGCGGTCGAGGTAATCGCGCTCGAGCACGTTCACCGAGGCCGGCGTGTCCTTCCAGCTTCCACCACCGAAGGCGTTCACGCGAGAGGTATCGGCCTTCGGTTTGCCAGCCTCCACGCGCACCGCCGCCAGTTCGGTCGGCGAACGATCGGCGCCGGTGGCAGCCGCATCGGGAGCAGCGTCAGCCTCGCTGGCATGCAGCGGCAGCGCGGCGCAGAGGGCGAGGGAGAGCAGGGTGGGGCGCAGGCAGCGGTTCATTCGGTTCGTCTTCGGACAACAAGGGAGACGAAGCGACGGCGCGCAGGTGCACCGGCCCATGACGGGGGTGTGGCTGCGGCTCAAAGCTCCCTACGCCGGTGCAAACCGGATCAGGTTCCAAGGGACTCTCTCAGCCTGGCAGATCCAGGCACCCCCGCTTCAGGTGACCATTTCACTACAAATGGTACGGATTTGCGAGCCGGTGCCCTTCAGGCGGCGGGGCGGTGCGGCGTCAGATCCCTTTCCGAAGGAAGGGGATCTGACCCCGACGGTGTACCAACCGGGTCACGCCGCCGCGTGCAGGGCCTGCAGTAGCGCCTGCCCTGGCCCGGTGCGGAACCATGCCGGGTGCCCCAGCATGAAGGGCTGCCAGGCCACGTCGGCATTCGCGGTCGAGCCGGTGATGCCTTCGAAGTACTCCACTTCGGACAGTGCGAAGTCGAAATGCACCATCGGCAGCAGGTCGGCCAGCAGATGCACGCGTGCTGCCGACAAGGGCAGCACCTCACGGTAGCCGTCGAGCAACGCCAGTGCGATGTCGATGCGCACCGCCTCCATCCCGCGCTCCAGTTCCAGCCACGCCACTGCGTTGCGCTCGATCGCGGTGGCGAGGTCGAACAAGGCGCTGGTGGGTGAAGCCAGGCCGAAATCCAGCACGGTGCTGACCTGCCCGTCGCGCCACAGCAGGTTGGAAACATGCCAATCGTTGTGCGCCCACAGCCGTGGCTCGTCGCGCAGGCGCTCGGCGAGCCCGGCGTGCCACGGCAGCACGTCGCGCTGCAGCTGCGCTTCCCATGGAATGCGCGCGAGATAGCGGGCCAGCCCGGGGCGCTCGTGCAGCTCCGCCTTGATCGCCGCGAGCGGATCGTCGGTACGGATCAGATCATCGCGCGCGACAAGCAGATGGGTGCTGCGCTGGGGCGCGTGGTAGCTGGCGGCGGCACGGTGCAGCTGGGCCAGCATGCGGCCCGCCTCGCGGGCCTGTGCGACATCGGTCAGCAACGACCACGACACCGCGTCGCGGTACAGGTCTTCGCCCACGCCGACATCGTGCAGTTCAAACGTCCATTCGCCATGTTCGATCGCGGTGCGGCCATCGGTGGCCGGCAGCACCTGCACCACCGGTACGCCGGCGGCGGCGAGATGGGCGATGAAATGGTGTTCTTCTTCCAGGCAGGCCGCGCTGCGCACACTGTGGTGGTGGCGCTTGATGAATACCGCGCCGCGCGTGCCGTCGACAATGGCGGCGGCCGACAGCGGCCGCGGGCTGTGCCAGCGCGGTTGGCTGTGCCCGCCCAGCTGCGGGTAACGCGCACTCAGCCACGCGATGTCCGCCGCGCTGATCGGCGGCCAGTCGGCAGCGACCTCGTCGTTGTTGAGGCCCTGCACGCGGTGGGAGGAAGACGTCATGCCGCAGTCCGATCGGGAAAGTCACATCCAAGGCTGCGCATTCAACGCCATGCGCGTGGCCAACGCAAACGGGCGGGTCATCGACCCGCCCGTCTCCGCGTCATCAGTGTGCCGGCGCTGCTTACCAGCCGCGATGGCGGCCGCGGTCGTTGTAGTAGCGGTTGTCGTAGTAGCGCTCACGCTGCCAGCGGCGGTCATCGCCACGGTCGTAATAGCCGCTGCGGTAGTAGCCACGGTCGTAACGGCGATCGTAGCGATTGTCGTAGTAGCGGTTGTCGTAATAGCGACGGTCGCGGCGGTCGGACGTGGTCAGGTTGCCGATCGCGCCGCCGGCCACGGCACCGCCGACGGTGGCCGCAGGGTCGCCGTTGGAGAGCAGGTTGCCGGCCACGCCACCGACCACGGCGCCGACCAGGGTGCGCTTGTCCTTCCTCGACATCGCGCTGGCATCGCTGACCACGGCGACACCGGCCACCAGTGCCAGGGCCATCGCCAGACCACGGAAGCTGAGTGTGGAAGTACTGAGCATGTTCGGTTCTCCTGTGAGGTGCATGCCACGCTGGGCAGGGAGGGCGCGGGGCGCCCCGGCTGCCGTGGAGACCACGCTGGCGTTCCAACATTGCCGGAACATTGCCTGGCCTACCGGGCGGCTTGCGCATTCATCTAGCGGCAGGCGGCATGAAGCAAGGCTGAAAGCGGCCTTGGCCGCTCAGCTGGCAGAAAGGGAAAGGGCCGCGCATGGCGCGGCCCCTCCCGGTCTGCAAGGCGCTGCGGGCTCAGATGCCCATGGCCTTCTGTGCCTGGCGGGTCTGTTCCTGCTGCGCGTCCTGCTGCTGGTGCAGCACGTTCGGCGCGCCGTGCACCGCGCCGCTGCTGAGCGCCATGCTCTGTTCGCTGGCGGTGCGGGTTTCCACCGCAACGCGGCTGGCCGCCGGGTCACCGATCGTGCCCTGCACGGCGAACAGGCGCTCACCGTTCGGGCTGGGCACCACCGCGTCGATGCGCTGCAGGCCGGCGGCATGCGCCTCCCTGGTCAACGCCGCTGCGGCGCTTTCCAGCGCGTGGCGGTCCTTGAAGGTGCCCGCCGGCATCCGCTCCAGGCCTTCGGTGGCCTGCAGGTACATCGGATTGCGCGGGTGTCGCTCGTCGTTCAGCAGCGGGCGCTCGCGGGCCTCCTTGATCGCATCCAGCGTCTTCGCACCGACGATGCCGTCGGCGACCAGCCCGTTGTCCTTCTGCAGCTGGCGCACCGCCGCTTCGGTATTGCGGCCGAAGCGGCCGTCCTCGACCAGCGGCTTGCCGTCGGCCCCGGCATAGCCGAGGTGGCCCAGCTGCTCCTGCACCTTGCGTACGCCCTCGCTGTGCGCGCCCGGCTTGTACAGCTCGGCGTGCGGGGTGGCGGCGGCCTTGTGCTCGGCGGCAGGCTTACCCTGGGTCTGCTCGTGCGATTGGGTGCGGTTCTCCAGCAGGTCGCGCGCCTTGGACAACGGGTCCGACGCGAACAGCTTCCAGTTCGGGTGGTCCTTCACCTGCTTGAGGTAGTCCTCCACCGGCATGGTGTGCACGCCCTTGCTGCCGGTGGACTGGCTGATCAGCAGTTTGTCGGTGTTCGGGTCGCGCACCACCATCACGATGTGGTCGATGCCATTCCAGTGCTCGTGGCGGGTCCTGGCCGTATCCAGGCCGATGACCATGCCTTCCTTCAGCGCACCGGGCTTGAGGATGGCGTCGCGCTCGAGCAGTACGCCGGACTGTTCGACGGCCTTGTGCACGATGCCGCCGGAACCGAGGTTGCCCAGGTCGATGCGGTCGGCCTTGCTGAAGACAGCGTGCCCGGCCTTCTGGTTGATCTCGTCCATGGTCCGGTTCTGCAGGGTGCCGACCCAGCCGGAGCAATCGATGTAGCCCTGGTCCACGTTCTTGCCGGTCTTGCCCGGCACGTACAGTGCGTGGCCCGGGATGTTGATGGCGTACTTCACATCGTCGTACTTCACGCCGGCGTCGTAGGCGGCGTGCAGTTCGATGCCCGGCTTCGGCGTGGCGGCAGCCGTTGCGGTCGCCGCCAGCGTGGCTGCAGCAGCGCCCACTGCAGCGGTCTGCGCTGGGGTGGCCGGAGCCTGGGTCTGGGTCTGGCCCGGTGCCACCGCCTGCGGTTCGATGTGCTTTTCCGGGATGCTGATCGCCGCGTACTTGTGGATGTAGTAGCTGGAGAAGGTCCGCGCCAGGTCGCCGTCGTTCATGCCACGCATCTCGGCCAGGGTGTGGCCGGTCAGGGCCTTGGCATCGGAGCCGATCTGGTTGAGCACGTTGCGGCGCATGTTGATCTCTTCGCCATGGCCGTTGCGGACCACGCCGAAGGTGCCGGTGGCGATCGCGGTCTGCACCGAGCCGTAGCCGGCGCTGCCCTGCTGGTGGGCCAGGTACAGGTCCAGGCCGGTCGGCGTGTCGCCGCCGGACAGGTACGGGTGCCCGGTGCGCTCATTGCGGCGCGCCATCGAGCCCAGGTTGTCCTGGTACATCTGCGCGGCGGCTTCGGTGTTGCGGGTCGGGTCGAACTCATGGCCGGTCAGGTGGTACTGGCGGGCCGAGCCGGGCACGAACTGGAATAGGCCCTTGGCCCCGGTCGAGGTGTTGTGGGCGCGCTCGTTGAAGGTGCCGCCGGTCTCGATGTGCGCGAAGCGCATGAAGTCATCGACCGGAATGCCCTTCTGCCGGGCGACCTGCTCGACGATGTCCAGGACTTCCTTTTTGCTGTAGTCATGCTGTGCCATGACGTTTTCCTCGGGGTTGATGGAGCGGCCGATGCCGCGAATCGCCAACCGGACTCATCCGTGAGTCAAGAACATGTCGGTCAACAGGTAACCCGCCTGCGGCGGATGGAAATCAGGGCGCGATGTACTGCTGGGCCTTGCTGTCGAAGCGGTAGCGCACGGTGTCGCCGGCACCCAGCGCGCGGGTCTTGCCCGGGGCTTCGATGGTGGTGCCCTTGAAGGTCACGGTCAGCTGCGGCAGGCCGTTGCCGTCGGCCACGAAGGCCAGTTCGCCGTCGCTGTCGGTGCACGGCATCACGTTGCCGTCGTCGCAGGCCGCGCTGTTGTCTTCCCCGGTGCGCACCGAGCCGACGTAGCGCCAGACCTTGCTGTCCAGGTCGTCCTCGCTGCGCTTGGGGTTGAACAGCAGCAGGGCGTAGCCACTGCTGCTGATGCCGCGGTCGAAGCTGCTGGTCGGCACCGCCAGCAGCAGGCGGCCGTCGGCGGTGCGGTGTTCGATCGGCTTGCGCCGGGTATCGACGTCGTCGGCCTTGTCGTAGGCGCCGAGCGCACCGATGGTCCATTCCTGGCCACGGAACTTCCATGGCTTCTTCGCGTCGCTGCCGGCCAGCACGAAGGTGGCTTCGGCCAAGTTGGCGCGGTCGTCGGGGCCGGCCGGCTGCTGTTCGCCCGGCTTGCCGTAGTGCTCGCGGGTGTCCCAGGAAAAACCGGTGTAGTAGGTGGTGCCGTCCAGGGTGAAGCTGTGGCCGAACCAGAAGGTCGCCACGCTGCCGTTCTGGACCTCATAGGACGTCGCACCATCGCCATCCACCTGGTAGATGAAATACATCACGGTCGGCGCGTCGGGCGGGGTGACGGCGGCATCGGGAGAGGGGTTCTGCATCGGGGCAACATCCTGTCGGGGCGCTTTGGCAGCCTGCGCAGGCGCAGGCTGGGAGGACGAGGGGGCCGGATCGGCGGCGCTGCAGGCGGCAGCGGAAAGGGAGACGAGCAGGCACGCCGCGAATGCGCGCAGGGGCCGCAACGGCAGGGTCCAACGTAGCTCGGGGGGGGACTGCATGCGCCTCTCCATGGTCAGCGTTGCCGGGCCAGACGGCCGGCAGGAAGCCGCACCCCATCCACCAGGGACGGGAGCGAGGACATGAGCCGGTCGATTCCTTCGACCTCGCATTGAGAACTCATGCCCGCCCATCTTGGCACAGATCCGCAGGCCGTCAAAGAGGGGTGCGGCAGACAGGGCTGTTATGTGAAGTGCGTCTCAGATCTTGCCGTCACGCAGATAGTCGAACAATTCGGCGTCGCCCTTCAGCCCCAGCTTGAGCATGGCGTCGCCTTTCTGCCGGCTGATGGTGCTGACGCTCTTGTGCAGCTGCAGCGAGATCTCCTTCACCGTCATGCCGGTGCCGAGCAGTCGCAGCACCTCCACTTCGCGTGGTGACAACGGCTTGCCGTCGCCCTCGCGCATGCGCCAGCTGCCGGCCGCGTCCACCCGCTCGCGCAGGCTGCGGCTGATGTAGGGCTGGCCGCGGTAGACCGACTGGATGGCCTGCGGCAGCTCGTCCATCGACGAACTCTTGTCGACCAGGCCGAGCACGCCACTGTCGAGCACCATGCGCAGGATCGCCAGGTTGCTGGAGACGCTGAGCATCAGCACCGGCAGGTCGGGATGGCGGCGGCGGATCATGCCGATCATGGCGAAGCCATCGGCCTGTGGGCTGCCCGGCATGGAGTAGTCGGTGACCAGCAGGTCACAGGGTTGGTTGGCGAGCAGGGTCATCAGCGCCTGCGCACTGTCGGCCTCGCCGACCACGCGGCCCACGCCGCTCGACTCGATGACGGCGCGGGTACCAATACGGACCACGGGGTGATCGTCTGCGATGATGATGCGCAAGCTCATGCTCTAGTATGGCCATCGGGCACGCCGGACCGCGACCATCGCGGTCCCTGGCAGGATTCTAGGAGATCGACGCAGATGCGTAGGTGGGCTGTTCGCGGGCTGCTCCTGCTGCTGGCGGTGCTGGCCCTGCCCGTGGCCCAGGCACAGCCGGCCCCTGGCCTGCTGCCGCTCAGCCCGTTGCAGCGCGAATACCTGGTGGCGCATCCGACCATCGTTGTCGGGCAGTATGACAGTGGCTGGCCCCCCTTCGAGTCCCTCCGTGATGGCGAACAGGTCGGCCTGGGGCCGGACTACCTGTCGCATCTTGCACGCCAGCTCGGCGTGAAGGTCGAGATGCGCCGCTATCCCGACTGGACATCCGTGTTGGATGCGACATGTCGTGGCGAGATCGACGTGGTGATGAATGTCGGTCTCAGTGCCGACCGCACCCGCTGCATGGTCTATACCGCTGCGTATTCCGAAGCGCCACTGGCGCTGGTGGGGCGACCGGCGGACCTTCGTGCGTCCGAGATACCCGACCTGGATGGCCTGCGGGTGGTGATCGAGCAGGATTTCCTGACCGGCCCGCAGGTACGCGCGCGTTTCCCGCGTGCCCGCCAGCTTGTCGCAAACGACACGTTGACAGCGTTGCAGATGGTCAGAGACGACAAGGCCGATGTTTACATCGGCAATGCCTTCGTCGCCACCGAGCTGATCGCCAGCCGACGCCTGCAGGGCGTGGCGCTGCTGCGACCGAGCGACCTTCCCCCCGAACGGCTGCACTTCGGCATTCCCAACGGCAAGCAACCCCTGGCTGAAGCCCTGGACCTGGCGCTGGCTGCCACCAGCCAGGCCCAGCGGGATGCGCTGGCGCAACGCTGGCTGCCCCCTCCGCATTGGTCGGCATCAGCGCAGCTGGCGCTGAGCCAGGCCGAGAAGCGTGTGCTGGAGCAGCCGCTGAAGATCGGTTTCGCCCCGAATGCCGCGCCGCTGTCGTTCACCGGCGAGGATGGCCGGCCCAGTGGCCTGGCCAGCGAGTACCTGCAGCGCTTGATGCAGGCGGGCGCCAACCTGCAGATCGAGAACAGCCACGACTGGTACGAGGTGCGTGAGAAGGCCCGCCGCGGTGAACTGCAGGCGGTGATGGGCATGCCCGCGGATTCGCGCTACCTGGGCCCGGATTGGGTGTTCAGCCAGCCCTTCATCAGCGTGCCGAACGTGATCGTCACCCGGACCGATGGTCCGGCGCTGCTGGGACTGGCCGACCTGCAGGGCAAGCGCGTACTGCTTTCTGATCCGGAGCGCCTGCGCCGCTACGTGCTGCAGCAGGCACCGCAGGCCCGGATCATTGCTGCGCGCAGCGCCGAGCAGGCCCTGCAGCGCCTGCTCGATGGTGAAGCCGATGCCTACGTCGGCAATCTTGCGCTGGTCGATCACCTGCTGCGCAGCCGTTTCCCGGCGCGGCTGCAGGTGGCGGCTCCGGCAGGCTTCAATGACCAGCTGGCATTGGCGGTGGATCGACGACATGCAGCGCTGGCCACTACCTTCGACCGCCTGTTGCTGCAGATGACCCCACGCAAGCGCGAAGCGCTGCGCAGCGCCTGTCTGGCCGTGGAGTACCGCAACGGCGTCAATTGGAACAACGCGCTGCGGTGGGGGATACCAGTGCTGCTGGTGCTGCTGACCGCGATGCTGGTGCATGGTGTCGGCCATTGGCGATTGCGCCGTGAGGTGGCCGGACGCCGCCAGCTGGAGCAGCGCCTGGCCGAGGTGACCGACAATCTGCCTGCGGTGGTGTACCAGGCACGTCGCGATGCCGATGGCACGCTCAGCTTCCCGTTCATTGCCGGCGACCTGCCTGCCTTGTTCGGTATCACCCGGCAGCAGGCCGAACAGGACGCGAGGGTGTTGCTGGAACGCATCGAGGAAGAGGACCGCGCGCACATCCTGCACTCCATCGAGCAGGCCGCGCGCCAGTTCGCCCCATTGATCCTGGAGTTCCGCCTGCGCAGTGATGGGGAGGGCGCGCGCTGGGTGCGCAGCCAGGCCCACCCCTATGCCGCCGAAGAGGGCGCGGTGATCTGGAGTGGTTACTGGGTGGACGTGAGCGAAGCGCGGATGCAGGCCGACGCCCTGACGGCGGCGAAGGCGGAGGCGGAGCAGGCCGCCGAGGCCAAATCACGCTTCCTGGCCACGATGAGCCATGAGATCCGCACGCCGATGAGCGGCGTGCTGGGCATGCTGGAAGTGCTGGCGCATTCCCCGCTGGACAGCGAACAGCAGCGCATTCTTGGCGTGATCGAGGATTCGGCGCAGATGCTGCGGCAGATCCTCGACGACATCCTCGACTACTCGCGGCTGGAAGCGGGCGCAATGCGCCTGGAGCCGGTGCCGCAGCCGCTTCGGCCCCTGCTGGAAAGCGTGTGCCGACTGCTGTCCGCACAGGCCAGTGCGCGTGGCCTGGCGCTGCACGTGCAGATCGACCCACAGCTGGCCCCCGCCCACGAAGTGGATGGGGTGCGACTGCGCCAGATCGTGTTCAACCTGCTCAGCAATGCCATCAAGTTCACCGCACAGGGCGAAGTACGCCTGCAGCTGGAGGTGTTGGGCCCGACCAGCGAAGACGGTGTGCAACCGCTGTGCCTGAGCGTCACCGACACCGGCATCGGCATCGCGCCGGAACAACTGCAGCACCTGTTCGCGCCCTTTGCGCAGGCCGGTGCCTACATCCAGCGTGACCACGGCGGCACGGGTCTGGGCCTGAGCATCTGCCAGCGACTGGTGCAGATGATGCAGGGCGAACTGACCCTGCACAGCACGCTGGGCGAAGGAACCCGCGCCGAAGTGCGGATATCGCTGGTGGAGGCCGGCAGCGAGGACGCGGCGGCGCTGCTGGCCGAGCAGGACCAGACCGCGCTGCTGCCCGCCGCGCTGCGCCAGGCACGGGTGCTGGTGATCGAGGATCACCCGACCAACCAGGCGATGATGGCGTGGCGGCTGCAGCAGCTGGGCGTGCCCCATGTGCTGCTGGGCGATGGCCAGCAGGCGCTGGACCGCTTGTCGACGGAGTCCTTCGATCTGGTCATTACCGACTGCCGCATGCCGGTACTCGACGGGTTCGGCTTCACCCGCCTGCTGCGCGAGCGCGAGGGCCGTACCGGCCAGCCGCGGCTGACGGTGCTGGCGCTGACCGCCAGCGTGCTGGACGACGATGCGCGCCGCTGCCGCGAGGCCGGCATGGACGAGGTGCTGGCCAAACCGCTGTCGCTGTCCACGCTGCGCACCGCGTTGCTGCGTTGGCTGCCGCAGGCACAGGGCCAGTCGTTCGAGGCGCCGGTGCAGGAGGCCGTCGCCGACGACGATGAAGTGCTGCCTGATCTGGCCACCCTGCAGCAACGCTATGGTTCGCGCGCGGTGGCTGAGCAGCTGCGTGACAGCCTGTTGCAGGCCAGCGAAGGCGATCTGGCGGCCGTGCAGCGCGCCGTGCAGGCCGGCGACCGCGAGACCGCGGCGCTGCACCTGCATCGCCAGGCGGGCGGCCTGGGGGCCATCGGGGCAAGGGCACTGGCCGGGCAGGCCAATGCGCTGGTCGAGCGCCTGCAGGATGCGGCGGAGGCCGATCCGGCGCCGTTGTTCGCCGCCGTAACGGCGTTCGTGGTGCGGCTGCAGCAACAGCTGCAGCGCCTGGCTCACTGAGCCGACTGCTGCTGCAGGTAGGCGATCACCAGGGCGCGGCGTTCTGCGCTGGGGAAAGCGTTGTACATGCGCGTGCCCGGCACCAGGTGCGTGGGTGACTGCAGGAAGGTATCCAGGGTCTGCGCGGTCCAAGTGATGTTGGCGCGGCGCATGCCGTCGGAGTAGCCATAGTCGGGCAGGCTGCCGGCGCGGCGTCCGATCACGCCGTGCAGGTTCGGCCCGAAGCGATGGATGCCACCGGGCTGCACGGTGTGGCAGCCGGCACACAGTTCGAACGCGCGCTGCATGGCCTGTTGCTGCGCCTGTTCGGGCGTGGCCGGCACCGCGGGTGGGCGCTGGCAGGCCGTGGCGAGCAGGGCCACGGCAACGGCGATGAGCAGGCGGGAGGCACGCATGGTCGGGCAGGATAGCGGTGCGGTGGAGCGGCCGGGCTGCGACACGCGGTCGCAGCCCGGGGCGATCACATGCCCGAGTAGTTCGGGCCGCCACCGCCCTGCGGCGTCACCCAGACGATGTTCTGGGTCGGATCCTTGATGTCGCAGGTCTTGCAGTGCACGCAGTTCTGCGCGTTGATCTGCAGGCGCGCGCTGTCGGCTTCGCCGACGAATTCGTACACACCGGCCGGGCAATAGCGGGCTTCCGGGCCTGCGTACTCGGCCAGGTTCACCTTCACCGGAATGCTCGGGTCCTTCAGCGTCAGGTGGCTGGGCTGGTTCTCGTCGTGGTTGGTGCTGCTGAGGAACACCGAGCTGAGGCGGTCGAAGGTCAGCACGCCATCCGGCTTCGGGTAGGCGATGCGGGTGTGCTTGGCCGCCGGTTCCAGACAGGCATGGTCCGGCAGCGTGCGGTGCAGGGTCCACGGTGGGTTGCGTACGCCCAGCTTCGGCAGCAGCCACTGCTCCACGCCGGTCATCAGCGTGGCCACGGTCTGGCCCTTCTTGAACCACTGCTTGAAGTTCTTGGCCTGCTGCAGCTCGGTGAACAGCCAGCTGGCTTCGAAGGCCTTCGGGTAGGCGCTCAGTTCATCGTGCTGGCGGTCGGCAGCCAGTGCATCGAACGCGGCATCGGCGCACAGCATGCCGGTCTTGATCGCGGCATGGCTGCCCTTGATGCGGCTGGCGTTGAGGTAGCCGGCTTCGCAGCCGACCAGCGCGCCACCGGGGAACACGGTCTTGGGCAGCGACAGCAGGCCGCCGGCGGTGATCGCACGCGCGCCGTAGCCGATGCGGGTGCCGCCTTCCAGGTGCTTGCGGATGTCCGGATGGGTCTTGAAGCGCTGGAACTCCTCGAACGGGCTCAGCCACGGGTTCCTGTAGTCCAGGCCGACCACGTAGCCGATGGCGACCTTGCCGCCGTCGGCGTGGTACAGGAACGCGCCGCCATAGGTATCGCTGTCCAGCGGCCAACCGGCGGCGTGCACCACCAGGCCCGGCTCATGCTTGGCCGGGTCGATCTGCCACAGTTCCTTGATGCCGATGCCGTAGGCCTGCGGGTCCTTGCCTTCGTCCAGCTTGTAGCGCGCGATCAGCTGGCGGCCGAGGTGGCCGCGTGCGCCTTCGGCGAAGATCGTGTACTTGGCCTGCAGTGCCATGCCGCGCTCGAAGGCCGGGCCGATGCTGCCGTCCTTTTCGATGCCCATGTCGCCGGTGGCCACGCCGATCACTTCACCGTTGTCGCCATACAGCACTTCGGCGGCGGCGAAGCCCGGGAAGATCGCCACTTCCAGCGCCTCGGCCTGCTGCGCCAGCCAGCGGGTCACTTCGCCCAGGCTGATGATGTAGTTGCCTTCGTTGTGGAAGCACTCCGGCAGCAGCGCGTGGGGGGTGCTGCGCGAACCGGTCTCGCTGAGGAACAGGAATTCGTCGCGGGTGACCTTCTGCTTCAGCGGTGCACCGCGCTCGGCCCAGTCCGGGAACAGCTCGGTCAGCGCGCGCGGGTCCATCACCGCACCGGACAGCACGTGCGCGCCCGGCTCGGAGCCCTTCTCCAGCACGCACACCGACAGTTCGCGGCCGGCCTCGACCGCGCGCTGGCGCAGGCGGATCGCGGTGGCCAGGCCGGCGGGGCCGGCGCCGACGATCACCACGTCGAATTCCATTACTTCACGCGGGGGCAGGGCGTTGGCTTCAGCGCTCATCGATTGCATGACTCGTGGGTAGGGCCGGCATCGGGGCCACCGGCGGTGCCTGGGAATCGCGCGTGCAGCCACGAGCGAAACGGTTGTTTGAATGTGTCAGGGTACCGGGCCGCGCGTGATCGAGCTAGATCGCCGATGTTCACGTCATGATTGCTGCGGTGCAGCGTAATGCTCGTGGCCGGGTAGGTGCCAACCTGGGTTGGCACAGTGTTTCACCGCCCGGACCCGCTTCCGTGTGGACCAAGGTCCATACCTACCAGACGCGATGCTTGCGGATGACCGACAATGGCCGGGTCCTGACTGCGTGTGAGTGCCATGGCTTTGCATCCGTACGATCTGTTCGATGTCCGTTCCCTGCTCAACGAGGAAGAGCGCGCGGTGCAGGAGAGCGTCGCCCGCTTCACCAACGAGCGCGTACTGCCGATCATCGGCGATGCCTTTGACCAGGCCCGTTTCCCCTCTGAACTGGTGCCGGAGATCGCCTCGCTGGGCCTGTTGGGCGCCACCCTGCCAGCCGAGTACGGCGGCGGCGACCTGGGTGCGGTCAGCTATGGCCTGATCTGCCAGGAGCTGGAGCGCGGCGATTCGGGCCTGCGCAGCTTCGTCTCGGTGCAGAGCTCGCTGTGCATGTACCCGATCTATGCCTACGGCAGCGAGGAGCAACGCCAGCAGTGGCTGCCGGCGATGGCGCGCGGTGAGCTGATCGGCTGCTTCGGCCTGACCGAGGCACACGGCGGTTCCGATCCGGCCAGCATGAAGACCCGGGCGGTGCGCGACGGCAGCGACTGGCGCATCAGCGGCAGCAAGATGTGGATCACCAGCGGCCCGGTGGCCGACCTGGCCATCGTCTGGGCGCAGACCGAGGACGGCATCCAGAGCTTCGTGCTGGAAAAGGGCATGGCCGGCTTCACCACGCAGGAGATCAAGCACAAGATGAGCCTGCGTGCGTCGCTGACCGGCGCGCTGTTCTTCGACGACGTGCGCGTGCCCGACAGCCACCGCCTGCCGAACGTGAAGGGCCTCAAGGGCCCGCTGGGTTGCCTGACCCAGGCCCGCTACGGCATCAGCTGGGGACCGATCGGTGCCGCCATCGCCTGCCTGGATGAAGCACTGGGCTATGCCAAGGAGCGCGTGCTGTTCGGCCGCCCGCTGGCCGCCACGCAGAGTGCGCAGATCAAGCTGGCCGAAATGGCCCGCCGCATCACCACCGCGCAGCTGTTGGCGCTGCAGCTGGGCCGCCTGAAGGAAGCCGGCCAGCTGCAGCCGCAGCAGGTCAGCCTGGCCAAGTGGAACAACTGCCGCATGGCCATCGACATCGCCCGCGAATGCCGCGATCTGCTGGGCGGCGCGGGTATCACCACCGAGCATGTGGCGATCCGGCATGCACTGAACCTGGAATCGGTGATCACCTATGAAGGCACCGAGACCGTGCACCAGCTGGTGATCGGCCGCGAACTGACCGGCATCAACGCGTTCTGAGTGCACCGGTAGCGCCGGCCGCTGGCCGGCGTTGCCGAGTAGGGTGGGCGACATGGGACGCCTATCCGGAGATGCAAGCTGAATGAAGAACAATCCCGCTGTAAGGCTGCTGTGTCTCTCGCTGCTTTTCCAAGCCTCCGTGCTGCAGATGGCGTGGGCAGGCGACAGCGATCATGGGGCATGGACAGGCAGCTATTCGCAGGCGAGCGATCTGTGTACCGAACCGGGCAGCGGGCGTAGTTGCCGCGATGGGTTCAGGGACAGCCTGTCGATTGTCGAAGAATCACTGGGCTATAGGGTTGAGCTGCACAGTATCCAGGCGATGCAGCACGTCTGCTCCTTCGTGCTGCATATGAAGCCAGAAGGCGGAAAGCTGATTCACCAGTCCGAACTAGGCACAGTGGTTATCGAGCAACATGCAGGTGCGCTGAGAGTCTCATCCGGCGGGATCGACCCGACGGCAATGGGCTTGGGCTTGTGCGGCACGCATGCTGATATTGATGGTCTGGAGTTTCCTTCTGCGGGCAATCGCACGCGTTCCAGGCAACGCAATGGCGCCCGCTCCTGATTGATCCAGGCGGAAGATATCCACGCATGGCGTGGATCTACTGAGCGGCTGTTGGGTCCGCCTTGAAGCGAGCCGAGCATCGCAGGTCCGGCGGGGGCGAAGAGGCGCGGATGTCTGAGCGCAGCGAGTTCCGCGCCATCCCCCGGCGGGCCGAGGAGCGCAGGGTACCGGTGCGCAGCACCGGCTCGCGGATGGCGGCGCGTTTCTTTTGGTTACTTTTCTTTCCGCGCGGAAAGAAAAGTAACGCCCATGAACGCATGCGCCCGCCACAGCAATTGGGCAGAAGAGAGACGCGTGGCGTTACGCGCCGCCGGCAAACCCGTGCTGCCGCCACGCTTCGTACATCACCACGGCGACGGTGTTGGAAAGGTTGAGGCTGCGGTTGTCCGGCCGCATTGGCAGGCGCAGGCGGCGGCCATCGGGCAATGCATCGAGCACGTCCTGCGGCAGGCCGCGGCTTTCCGGGCCGAACAGGAAGGCATCACCATCTTCAAAGGCCACGCTGTCGTAGCGCACGCTGGCCCGGGTACTGAGTGCGAACAAGCGCTTTGGTGCGATCCGCGCCAGCGCGGTGTCCAGGTCGGGATGGACCTGCAGGCGCGAGTACTCGTGGTAGTCCAGGCCGGCGCGCTTGAGCTGCTTGTCTTCCAGTGCGAAGCCGAGTGGCTCGACCAGGTGCAGTTGCGCGCCGGTGTTGGCGCAGAGCCGGATCACATTGCCCGTGTTGGGCGGGATTTCCGGTTGGAACAGGATCACGTGGAACTGGGGCGCGGCATTCATCGGCGCAGTGTACCTGCGACGACCGCCGCCTTTACGGCGCACGCCCTGCGCTGGGCAGGGCGGCACCGGTTACGGGCGCAGCAGGACCTGGGCGGTTTCGGTGGCCAGGGCCTGCAGGTCGGCGGCGCTCGGGCGCACCTGCAGGGCCGGCAGGTTGATGATGACCGAGTTGGCGACGTTGGTGGCAGCGGCAGCCAGGGTGGCGGCGTAGCGCTGGGCTTCCAGCTCGGCGGCCAGAGCGACGCGCTGTTCCAGGCTCGGGCGCACCTCCACCGAGGCCAGGGTGGTGATCGGCATCGCGGCGGCGACCGGGGCGGCGACGTAGCCGTTGCGCTCGGCCAGCTGGTCGGCGCTCGGACGCACTTCCACGGTGGCCAGGGTCGGGATGCCGCTGGCCTGTTCCCAGGCCTGCTGGGCCAGCTGGTCGGCGGCCGGGCGGACCTGCACGGTGGACAGGGTCTTGATGGATTCGGAGGCCTGCACCGACGAAACAACCGCGGTGCCGGCGATCAGGGCGATGGCGATGGCAATGGTCTTGGCGTTCATGACGGGGCCTGTTTAGTGTTGGTGATCAGTGGTGTGGTAGTAAGGTAGTACACCGATTCTGGGCTTGCAAGGAAAATTTTCGGTTTCCTGCATTTGTTCAGTCTTCAGTCAGCTTTCGTCTGAAGCCCTTCCTGGCGCAGGAAGTACCAAGCAATCCTCGTGCCAACTTTTAGTTGTTGATTTATAAGGTTTTTATGTTCATCGAAAAGTGTCCGGTGGGCGGACACCTGTCCATTCGATGTGCCGCGGACACTGTCCGGACGCCTTAAGCCGGCGCATGTGACGTTTCAGGAGCGTCCGTGGGCGCCGGGCTGGATGGCCATCGGGGCAAACACCCCCAGTGACTGGCGACCGATTCCTGCCGCTGCCTGCGCAGGCTAGGATCGGGGTTCACCTATGTGACCAAGGATCCGGATATGTCTCTCGCCCTTCGCCCGCGCGCTGCACTGCTGGCCGTCGCCCTCAGCACCGCCCTGGGTACGCTTGCGCCCACCTCTGCGCTTGCCGCCAAGCCGGCGGCACCGGCCAAGGTCGATATCCCGTACGAGCAGTTCACCCTGCCCAACGGCCTGCGCGTGATCGTGCATACCGATCGCAAGGCGCCGATCGTCGCGGTCAACGTCTGGTACCACGTGGGCAGCAAGGATGAGCCGGCCGGCCGCACCGGCTTCGCGCACCTGTTCGAGCACCTGATGTTCCAGAGCAGCGAAAACCACGACGGTGAGTACTTCGAGCCGTTCAAGCAGGTCGGTGCCACCGGCCAGAACGGCACCACCAACACCGACCGCACCAACTACTTCGAGAACGTGCCGACCACCGCGCTGGACATGGCGCTGTGGATGGAATCGGACCGCATGGGCCATCTGGTCGGTGCGATCGACCAGGCCGCGCTGGACGAGCAGCGTGGCGTGGTGCAGAACGAGAAGCGCCAGGGCGAGAACCAGCCCTACGGCCAGGCCTGGGACCAGATCAACAAGGCGCTGTATCCGGTTGGCCACCCGTACCACCACGGCGTGATCGGCTCGATGAACGATCTCAACGCGGCCTCGCTGGACGACGTGAAGACCTGGTTCCGTACCTGGTATGGCCCGAACAACGCGGTGCTGGTGCTGGCCGGTGACATCGATCTGGCCACGGCGAAGGAGAAGGTCGCCAGGTACTTCGGCAGCATCCCCGCTGGCCCGACCATGGCGCAGCCGGCGGTGAACGTGGCCAAGCGCAGTGCGGATACCCGCGAGACGATGACCGACAAGGTGCCGCAGGCGCGCATCTACCGCGCCTGGAACGTGCCGCAGGTCGGCACCGCCGACGTCGACCAGTTGCAGCTGTTCTCCGAAGTGCTGGGTGGCGCCAAGTCCTCGCGGCTGAGCCAGCGCCTGCAGCACCAGGACAAGCTGGTGGACAGCATCGGCTCGGGCCTGTCGACGTCGCAGCTGGGCTCCAACTTCGTGATCGTGGCGACCGTGAAGCAGGGCCAGGACCCGGCCAAGGTCGAGAAGATCATCGACGAGGAACTGGACCGCCTGATCAAGCAGGGCCCGACCGCGGCCGAGCTGGAGCGCGCCAAGACCGGCGCCCGTGCCGGCTTCATCCGTGGCATCGAGCGCATCGGTGGCTTCGGCGGCAAGGCCGATGCGCTGGCCGAGTGCGCGGTGTTCACCGGCGACCCGGGCTGCTTCCGTACCTCGCTGGCCAACATCGAGAAGGCCAATGCCGCTGATCTGAGCCGCCTGGGCGCGCAGTGGCTGGACAAGGGCAGCCACACCCTGGTGATCGCACCGGGTGAGCGCGTGGCGCTGAAGGAAGAGCCGAGCCAGACGCCGAAGCCGTTCACCGTGCCGGCGGTGGACCCGAAGTACAGCACCCTGCCGGAACAGGTGGACCGCAAGGCCGGCGTGCCGCAGACCCGCGAGTTCCCGCAGCTGAAGTTCCCGGCGCTGCAGCGCGCCACGCTGAAGAACGGCACCCAGGTGATCCTGGCCGAACGCCACGAGATTCCGGTGGTGCAGTTCAGCTACCAGTTCCCGGGCGGCTTCAGCGCCGACCAGGGCCGCAAGCCGGGCACCGCCAACTTCACCATGAGCCTGATGACCGAAGGCGCCGGCAAGCTCGGTTCGCTGGCCTTCGCCGATGCCGCCGACGCACTGGGCGCCAGCCTGGATGCTTCGGCCGGCCTGGATTCGATGAGCGTGGACCTGTCGGCGCTTAAGGAGAACCTGGCGCCGTCGCTGGCGCTGTACCGCGACCTGCTGCGCGAACCGCGTTTCGAGCAGGGCGAGATCGACCGGGTCAAGGCGACCTGGATCGCCGGCATCCAGCAGGAGAAGGTGAACCCGGGTGCGGTGGCGATGCGCGTGCTGCCGCCGCTGCTGTACGGCAAGGGCCACCCGTACGCCATTCCGTTCACCGGCAGCGGCGATGAGGCGGCGATCAATGGCCTGACCCGCGAGGACCTGGTCGACTTCCACCACGATTGGCTGCGCCCGCAGAACGGCACCCTGATCGTGGTCGGTGACACCACCCTGGCCGAGATCGTGCCGCTGCTGGACAAGCAGCTGGGCGACTGGAAGGCGACCGGCGAGGCGCCGCAGGTGAAGGCGGCCACCGACGTGGTGTTGCCGAAGGGCCCGCGCGTGTTCCTGATCGACCAGCCGGGTGCGGTGCAGGCCAACCTGTTCGCCGGCCAGGTGGTGCCGCCGTCCAGCGCCGCCAGTTCGACCCGCTTCGATATCGCCAACGGCGTGATCGGTGGTGACTTCACCTCGCGCCTGAACATGAACCTGCGCGAGGACAAGCACTGGTCGTACGGCGCGCGCAGCAGTGCGACCAACTCGGTGGGCCAGCGCCCGTGGATGGCCAGCGCGCCGGTGCAGATCGACAAGACCGGCCCGGCACTGGCGGAAATGCGCAAGGAAATCGCCGCGTTCGCGGATGGCAGCAAGCCGGCCACCGCTGCCGAGGTCAACCGCATCCGCAACATCCAGACCCTCAGCCTGCCCGGTGCCTACGAGACCGCCAGTGCGGTGGCCGCGACCATCGGTTCGATCGTGCAGTTCAAGCGCCCGGACGACTATGTGCTGCGTCGCAAGGCCGAGATCGAGGCGATGACCCCGGCGCAGGTGCAGCAGGCCGCCGCCGAGATCAAGCCGCAGGCCCTGACCTGGGTGGTGGTGGGTGACCTCAAGCAGACCGAAGCGGCCGTGCGCGCGCTGAACCTGGGCGAGGTGACGGTGATCGACGCCGAAGGCAACCCGGTGAAGAAGTAAGGCACCGCGTCGGGTAGTGCCGGCCGCTGGCCGGCAACCCTGAAGGGGTCGGATCCCTCCCCCGGGAGGGCTCCGACCCCCACCGTGCATTCGGGGTCAGCGCCCCCTGCGGGGATCCGACCCCTACCCGGCTACCCCCGATTCAGGCTGTTCAGGCAGAATCCCTCCATACCCTTCCAGGATCTGCCCATGCGCGTTCTGCTGCTTTCCTCCCTGCTGCTCACCGTCACCGCCTGTACCTGGGTGCCGATCGAACCGGCCGGCAAGGCGACCCGCGTGCTGCCGGCAGGCCCGGTTCCGGCCGGCTGCATCGCCAAGGGCGAGGTGGTGGTCACCGTGAAGAGCAAGGTCGGCTTCTACAACCGCAACCCGCTGCGCGTGCAGGAAGAGCTGGAAACCCTGGCCCGCAACGAGGCCCCGAGCGCCGGCGCCAACGCCGTACAGGCCGCCGCCGCGCCCGCCGATGGCAGCCAGCGCTTCGCCGCTTTCCAGTGCCCGCCGCGCTGAACGCTTCACCATACGGCCAAGCCTGAATTCGTAAAGATGCGGTGAAGGCCCTGGGGGTTATAGAATAGCGCCCCCTTTTGCCTGAGCCTTGGCGCTAACCTCGATGCTCTTCAAGAATGTCTCGATCGCCGGCCTGGCACACGTTGATGCGCCGCATACGCTGACGACCAAGGAAATCAACGAGCGGCTGCAGCCGACGTTGGATCGCCTGGGTATCCGCACCGACGTGCTCGGCGATATCGCCGGCATCCATGCCCGCCGCCTGTGGGACAACGGCGTGCTGGCGTCCGATGCCGCCACCATGGCCGGCCGCAAGGCGCTGGAAGACGCGGGCATCGATGCGACGCAGGTCGGCCTGCTGGTCAACACCTCGGTCAGCCGCGACTACCTGGAGCCGTCCACGGCCTCGATCGTGTCGGGCAACCTCGGCGTCAGCGACGAGTGCATGACCTTCGACGTCGCCAATGCCTGCCTGGCCTTCATCAACGGCATGGATATCGCGGCGCGCATGATCGAGCGCGGCGACATCGACTACGCGCTGGTGGTGGATGGCGAGACCGCCAACCTGGTGTACGAGAAGACCCTGGAGCGCATGACCGCCCCGGATGTCACCGCCGACGACTTCCGCAACGAGCTGGCCGCCCTGACCACTGGTTCGGGCGCCGCCGCGATGGTGATGGCGCGCTCGGAACTGGTGCCGGATGCGCCGCGCTACAAGGGTGGCGTGACCCGTTCGGCCACCGAGTGGAACCAGCTGTGCCTGGGCAACCTGGACCGCATGGTCACCGATACCCGCCTGCTGCTGATCGAAGGCATCAAGCTGGCCCAGAAGACCTTCACCGCCGCCAAGATCGCCTTGGGCTGGGCCGTGGAAGAGCTGGACCAGTTCGTGATCCACCAGGTCAGCCAGCCGCACACCGCTGCGTTCATCAAGAACTTCGGCATCGACCCGAAGAAGGTCATGACCATCTTCGGCGAGCACGGCAACATCGGCCCGGCCTCGGTGCCGATCGTGCTGAGCAAGCTCAAGCAGCTGGGCAAGCTGAAGAAGGGCGATCGCATCGCGCTGCTCGGCATCGGCTCGGGCCTGAACTGCTCAATGGCTGAAGTGGTCTGGTAAAAAAGTCACCGCTGACCTGCTGCGCGATTGCCTGGCCAATCGCTCGCGACGGACAGCGATGATTTTTCCAAGTGTCCAAGGGCCGGTTCTACCGGCCCTTTCTACAGGTGCGATCCGATGTCCCAGCTTCCCGGCTACCCCGCCCACCCGCAGCGCTTCGAGGTCCGCCCCGGCCTGTCGATGAGCTATCTCGACGAAGGCCCGCGCGATGGCGAAGTGGTGGTGATGGTGCACGGCAACCCGTCGTGGAGCTATTACTGGCGCACGCTGGTGGCCGGCCTGTCGGACACGTACCGCTGCATCGTGCCGGACCACATCGGCATGGGCCTGTCGGACAAGCCGGACGATAGCCGCTACGAGTACACCCTGCAGTCGCGCGTGGACGATCTCGACGCGCTGCTGAAGCACCTGGGCATCACCGGTCCGGTGACGCTGGCCGTGCACGACTGGGGCGGCATGATCGGCTTCGGCTGGGCGCTGTCGCACCACGACCAGGTGAAGCGGCTGGTGGTGCTCAACACCGCCGCGTTCCCGATGCCGGCGGCGAAGACGATGCCGTGGCAGATCGCGCTGGGCCGCCACTGGAAGATCGGCGAGTGGATCATCCGCACCTTCAACGCGTTCTCGTCCGGCGCCTCGTGGCTGGGCGTGGAGCGGAAGATGCCGGCCGACGTGCGCCGTGCCTACGTGTCGCCGTACAACAGCTACGCCAACCGCATCAGCACCATCCGTTTCATGCAGGACATCCCGCTGTCGCCGGCCGACAAGGCCTGGTCGCTGCTGGAGCGCGCCGGCAAGGCGCTGCCGTCGTTCGCTGACCGACCGGCTTTCCTCGGCTGGGGCCTGCGCGACTTCGTGTTCGACCAGCACTTCCTGAAGGGCTTCCAGGCGGCGCTGCCGCAGGCCCAGGTGCATGCCTTCGAGGACGCCGGGCACTACGTGCTGGAAGACAAGCAGGACGTGCTGGTGCCGGAGATCCGCGCGTTCCTGGACAAGAACCCGATCTGAAGGGCATGCCGACCAACGGTCGGCACACCGGACAGGTTCATGAGATTGCCGGCCAGCGGCCGGCACTACCCCTATGCCGCGACCGGCGCCTGCGGCGACGGGCTGTTGCCGTTGTCGTCCGGATGATCGTCGTCATTGTCGGCGTCATCGCGCCAGCGCCAGTCGGCCAGTGTCAGCGGATCCAGGCCATAGGCGATGCGCGCCTTGTCGCATTGCGGGCTGGCCTTGCCGTACTCCCACGACGCATCCACCTCACGGCACACGCTGGGCCGGTTGGGGTGGATGGTGCAGCGTGAGTACACGCCGATCTGCGCGTCCAGCGCCACGCAGCGCACCGGCTTGGAATGGGTGCCGCGCATGCACAGGCGGTGCGGGTCCAGCACCTCGGTCAGCTGGTGCGGCACGCCGCCGGGGGTGACCTCGTCTGATTCCATCCAATGGAAGGCCACGCGGTATTGGGTGCAGCAGGCGCCGCAGGTCATGCAGGGATGTTGCATGGGCAAGCCGCCCCGGGCGGCAGTCGGAATCAGGAACGAGGGTGCGGATTTTCCACGAAGTGGGCCGCCGCGCAAGAAATTCCGTAAGCGGCGACAATGAACGGATGAACCGACCCTGCAACATTGCCGCGCGCCTGCCTGAACTGGCGCGTGAACGCCCTGACCAGATCGCCATCCGCTGCCCGGGCCGCCGGGGCGCTGGCAACGGCATGGCCGCCTACGACGTCACCTTGGACTACCGCCAGCTGGACGCCCGCAGTGATGCCATGGCCGCCGGCCTGGCCGGCTATGGGATCGGTCGCGGGGTGCGCACGGTGGTGATGGTGAGGCCGTCGCCGGAGTTCTTCCTGCTGATGTTCGCCCTGTTCAAGCTGGGCGCGGTGCCGGTGCTGGTCGATCCGGGCATCGACAAGCGCGCGCTGAAACAGTGCCTGGACGAGGCACAGCCGCAGGCCTTCATCGGCATTCCGCTGGCGCACGTGGCGCGGCTGGTGCTGCGCTGGGCGCCGTCGGCGACCCATCTGGTCACCGTTGGCCGCCGCCTGGGCTGGGACGGTACCAGCCTGGCCGCGCTGGAGCGCGCCGGCGCCAAGGGGGGGCCGATGCTGGCCGACACCGATGGCGAGGACATGGCCGCGATCCTGTTCACCAGCGGCTCCACCGGCGTGCCCAAGGGCGTGGTCTACCGCCACCGCCACTTCGTTGGCCAGATCCAGCTGCTGGGCAGCGCGTTCGGCATGGAAGCGGGCGGCGTGGACCTGCCGACCTTCCCGCCGTTTGCCTTGTTCGACCCGGCGCTGGGCCTGACCTCGGTGATCCCGGACATGGACCCGACGCGGCCGGCGCAGGCCGACCCGGCACGCCTGCACGATGCCATCCAGCGCTTCGGCGTCACCCAGCTGTTCGGCTCGCCAGCATTGATGCGGGTGCTGGCCCGGCACGGCCGGCCGCTGCCGACGGTGACCCGGGTGACCTCGGCCGGTGCACCGGTGCCGCCGGACGTGGTCGCCACCATCCGTAGCCTGCTGCCCGCCGATGCGCAGTTCTGGACCCCGTATGGCGCCACCGAGTGCCTGCCGGTGGCGGTGGTGGAGGGGCGCGAGCTGGAGCGTACCCGCGCGGCCACCGAGGCCGGCGCCGGTACCTGCGTAGGCAACGTGGTGGAGCCGAACGAGGTGCGCATCATCGCCATCGATGACGCACCGTTGGCCGACTGGTCGCAGGCACGTGTGCTGGCCACCGGCGAGGTGGGCGAGATCACCGTGGCCGGGCCGACCGCCACCGACAGTTACTTCAACCGCCCGCAGGCCACCGCCGCCGCGAAGATCCGCGAGACGCTGGCCGATGGCAGCACCCGCATCGTCCATCGTATGGGTGACGTGGGTTACTTCGATGCGCAGGGCCGCCTGTGGTTCTGCGGCCGCAAGACCCATCGCGTGGAAACCGCACAGGGGCCGCTGTACACCGAACAGGTCGAGCCGGTGTTCAACACCGTGCCCGGCGTAGCGCGCACGGCACTGGTTGGCGTTGGCCCGGCGGGTGCGCAGGTGCCGGTGCTGTGTGTGGAACTGCAGCGTGGCCAGAGCGACAGCCCGGCATTGCGCGAGGCGCTGCGCGCCCAGGCCACCCTGCGATTGCCCGAGGCGAACCTGCAGCACGTACTGATGCATCCCGCGTTCCCCGTCGATATCCGTCACAACGCCAAGATCGGCCGCGAGAAGCTCGCCGTCTGGGCCAGCGCCGAACTGGAGAAGCGCGCATGAAGATCCTGGTCACCGGTGGTGGTGGTTTCCTTGGCCAGGCGCTGTGCCGCGGGCTGGTCGAACGTGGCCACCAGGTGCTGGCATTCAACCGCAGCCACTACCCGGAACTGCAGGCCATGGGCGTGGGCCAGATCCGCGGCGATCTGGCCGATGCGCAGGCGGTGCTGCACGCGGTGGCCGGCGTCGATGCGGTATTCCACAACGGCGCCAAGGCCGGTGCCTGGGGCAGCTATGACAGCTACCACCAGGCCAACGTAGTCGGTACAGACAATGTCATTGCGGCCTGCCGCGCGCACGGTATCGACCGGCTGGTCTACACCTCAACGCCCAGCGTGACCCACCGCGCCACCCATCCGGTGGAAGGGCTGGGGGCTGACGAGGTGCCGTACGGCGAGGACTTCCAGGCGCCGTATGCGGCGACCAAGGCGATCGCCGAACAGCGCGTGCTGGCCGCCAACGATGCGTCGCTGGCGACGGTGGCACTGCGCCCGCGCCTGATCTGGGGCCCGGGTGACCAGCAACTGGTGCCACGCCTGGCCGAGCGTGCACGGCAGGGCCGCCTGCGGCTGGTCGGCGACGGCAACAACAAGGTCGATACCACCTACATCGACAACGCCGCGCTCGCCCACTTCCTCGCCTTCGAAGCGTTGGCACCGGGCGCTGCGTGTGCGGGCAAGGCCTACTTCATCTCCAACGGCGAGCCGCTGCCGATGCGCGAGCTGGTCAACAAGCTGCTGGCCGCGGTTGGCGCGCCGACGGTGGACAAGGCGATCAGCTTCAAGACCGCTTATCGCATCGGCGCGGTCTGCGAGCGGGTGTGGCCGCTGCTGCGCCTGCGCGGCGAGCCGCCGCTGACCCGCTTCCTGGCCGAGCAGCTGTGCACGCCGCACTGGTACAGCATGGAGCCCGCCCGCCGCGATTTCGGCTATGTGCCGCAGGTCAGCATCGAAGAAGGGCTGCGCAGGCTGAAGGCTTCATCTGCTGCATAGGTCGCCATCACTGGTTGCACACCGCAGGATCGGGAGGATGGGCCCACGCCATCCATTGGCCCGGACATCTGCGAGGAGCACCATGCTGCATTACGCCGTCATCTTTTTCGTCATCGCCATCATCGCCGCCGTGCTCGGCTTCTCCGGCATCGCCGGTGCCGCCAGCAACATCGCCTGGATCCTGTTCGTTGTGTTCCTGGTGCTGGCGGTGATCTCGATGTTCCGCAAGCGCGGCTAGACGACCGCGGGGTAGTGCCGGCCGCTGGCCGGCACTGTTCTTTCCGGTGGGCGCCGACCGTTGGTCGGCAAGCCCCTTTGTAGAGTCGAGCCATGCTCGACTGCTTTTCATGAGTCGAGCATGGCTCGACTCTACAGAGACAGCGAGCGCTCCTGCACGGCGCTGTGCAATCCACGATCGGCTGCATGGCGTTCCTGCGCCAATTCGATCAGGCGCGTGATCAGCGTGGTGTAGTCCACGCCGCTGGCACCCCACAACTTCGGGTACATGCTGATGCGGGTGAAGCCGGGCAGCGTGTTGACCTCGTTGATGATGATGTCGCCGCCCGCGGTGAGGAACACGTCCACGCGCGCCATGCCTGCACACTCCAGCGCCTGGTAGGCCTGCAGCGCGACCTGCTGGATACGCGCCTGGGTTGCGGCATCGATATCCGCGGGTACCACCACCTCGGCGCCATCCTCGTTGATGTACTTGGTGTCGTAGGCGTAGAACTCGTCGTGCACCACGACTTCGCCGCACAGGCTGGCCTGCGGATGCGCGTTGCCCAGCACCGCGCACTCGATCTCGCGGCCGACCACCGCCGATTCCACCAGCACCTTGTGGTCATAGCGCAGTGCCAGTTCCAGTGCCTCGGCGAAACCAGCCGCATCCTTGACCTTGCTCACGCCTACCGACGAACCCTGGTTGGCCGGCTTCACGAACAGCGGCAGGCCGAGTTGCGCGATCACCGCCTCGACATCGACCGCCGCCGCCTGATGGCGACGGATGCACAGCCACGGTGCAACCTTCAGTCCGGCGTCGCGCAGCAGGCGCTTGGTCACGTCCTTGTCCATCGCCACCGCCGAGCCCAGCACCGGCGAACCGACGAAGGGCAGGTTGGCCATGCGCAGCAGGCCCTGCAGCGCACCGTCTTCGCCCAGCGGCCCATGCACGATCGGCAGCACGACGTCGATCTGGCCCAGCGCGCTGGCTGGATCGGACGGCTGCAGCTGCGCCTGCTCGGCACCCGGGCGCACCGCCAGCGACTGGCCCGAGCGATGCAGCGCGATGCGCGACGGATCATCGGCATTGATCAGGAAGGTGTCCGGCTGGCTCAGATGCCACTGGCCCTGCTTGTCGATGCCGACCAGCACCGGCTCGAAGCGCTCGCGATCAAGCGCATCGAGGATGTTCTTCGCCGACTGCAGTGAAACCTCGTGCTCGGAGGACTTGCCCCCGAAGATGATGCCGACCCGGGTCCGTGCCATGGTGTTGCGATGTCCTGTGCGTTGCGTGGCCGTACAGCATGAACCTTCCATAGCCACCCAGGTGAGGCACAGATGAATCAGAAATCCATCCACGCATGGCATGAATCTACCGTGTCGACCAAGGTCGACACCCACCAACAGCACCATGAACCCGTCGAAGGCGGGGTGGGTCCGGTTGCGGGGGCGTGAGCCGCATGGATGCGGCGACCGAGCTTACATGGACGTACTTGCAGCGTCCCCCGCAACCGGACCCACCCCGCCTCCCCACAGGAAGCCAGCCTTTGATGTTGCTCTTGCCGGCCAGAGGCCGGTGCCTCTGCGGGTGCCGGGCGGTCGCCCGGCCCAAGCCCCCCACCCACGCAGGTAGAATGCGCACATGGCTCTTTCCCTGCTCAAGTCCCTCAAGCCGGTCGCTGGCCGCGCCCTGCAGATCGCCCTGAACCGCGCGCTGGCGCTGGATCCGGATACCCGCCATGCACTGGCCAGCCTCGATGGCCGGCACATCGACCTGACCCTGGAAGCGCCGTCGCTGGCGATGCGCATCAGTGTCGACGGTGACCAGCTGCGGGTCGGCCCGGTGGATGCGCAGGAAGCCGACCTGGCCGTGCGCAGCAGCCTGGCCGGGGTGCTGGCGCAGCTGCCACTGCTGGCCAACGCTCGGCGCGGCGACAACAACGGCAAGGGCCGCGTACGCGTGGCCGGCGACGCCGAACTGGCGCGTCGCCTGCAGCAGCTGGCCAAGGGCTTCGACCCGGACTGGCAGCAGCCGTTCGTCAGCGTGTTCGGCGACGTGCTGGGCGTGCAGGTGGCCAACACCCTGCGCAGCGCCCTGCAGCACGCGCGCCAGGGCGCGATCGACCTCGCCCACAGCGCCGCCGAATTCATCACAGAGGAATCGCGCGACGTGGTGCCGCGCGCCGAACTGGATGCCTTCCACGATGACGTGGACGTGCTGCGTGACGACGTCGAACGTCTCGGCGCGCGCGTGCAGCGCCTGCGGGGTGCCGCATGAAGGCCGTGCTGCGGGCAAGCCGCATCGGCCGGGTGATCCTGCGCTACCGCCTCGACGACCTGCTGCAGGGCACGCCGGCCGAGCGCTGGCTGCGCCTGGCCAAACCGTTCGTACCGCGTGCTTCGGCCGACATCGCCGCACAGTCGCGCGGTGCGCGCCTGCGCCTGGCGCTGCAGGATCTCGGCCCGATCTTCGTCAAGTTCGGCCAGATCCTGTCCACCCGCCGCGACCTGGTGCCGCCGGACGTGGCCAACGAACTGACCCTGCTGCAGGACCGGGTCAAGCCGTTCGACGGCGATACCGCGCGCCGCATCGTCGAGGAAGCACTCGGCCTGCCGGTCAGCGAGGCGTTTGCCAGCTTCGACACCGAACCGCTGGCCTCGGCCTCGATCGCGCAGGTGCATGCGGCCACGCTGGCCGATGGCCGCCAGGTGGTGGTCAAGGTGCTGCGCCCGGGCATCGAGAAGCAGATCGACGCCGACATCGCGTTGCTCAACTCGCTGGCCGCCCTGGTCGAGCGCACCCACCCGCGTGCCGACAAGATCCGCCCGCGCGAAGTGGTGGCCGAAGTCGAGAACACCCTGGCCGCTGAGCTGGACCTGCAGCGCGAAGGCGCCAATGCCAGCGTGCTGCGCCGCTTCTGGGAAAACAGCGACGACCTGTACGTGCCGGAAGTGATCTGGAGCCACACCGCCGAGCGCGCGCTGACCCTGGAGCGCGTATGGGGCATTCCGTCCGACGACATCGCCGCGCTGGACAAGGCCGGCATCGACCGCAAGGCGCTGGCCGCCAAGGGTGTGCGGGTGTTCTACACCCAGGTGTTCCGCGACAACTTCTTCCATGCCGATGCCCACGCTGGCAACATCTGGGTCGACACCGATCCGTCGCGCCGTGCCAATCCGCGTTTCATCGCGCTGGACTTCGGCATCATGGGCCAGCTCTCGCAGGAAGATCAGTACTACCTGGCCGAGAACTTCATGGCCATCTTCAACCGCGATTACCGCCGCATCGCCGAACTGCACGTGCAGGCGCGCTGGATGCCGGACAACGTGCGCATCGATGATCTGGAAGCAGCCGTGCGTTCGGTGTGCGAGCCGTACTTCACCCGTCCGCTGTCGCAGATCTCGCTGGCCGAAGTGCTGATGAAGCTGTTCCGCGTGGCGCAGCGCTACCAGCTGACCCTGCAGCCGCAGCTGATCCTGCTGCAGAAGACCCTGCTGAACATCGAAGGTGTCGGCCGCCAGCTGGATCCGCAGATCGACATCTGGGCGGTGGCCAAGCCGGTGCTGGCGAAGATCCTGCGCGAGCGCTACAGCCCGCGGCGGGTGGTGCGCGAGATCGGCAAGCGCCTGCCGGAGATCATGACCCACGCTCCGGACATGCCGCGCCTGGTGCACGCCTGGCTGACCCAGCAGGTGGAAGGCCGCCATGAACTGGCGATGCGCTCGCGCGATCTGGTTGCACTCGATGCCAGCGTGCAGCGCCTGCAGAAGCACGCAGTGGGTGCGATCACTGGTGTCGGCCTGCTGGCCATCGCCGCACTGATGTATGTGCTGCAGCCGCCGGGCTGGTACTGGGGCGACGTGCCGATGTGGAGCTGGGTGTCCGGTGCCGTCGGCGCGCTGGCGCTGGCGCGCGCGTGGTGGCGCTGATCCCTGTTGGTCGAAGGTCGGCGGCGATGCACGCCGCCGACTGACTGGGGGTCTACCAGTGGTAGCCCAGGCCCAGGTGCGACTGCACGCTCTGGAAGCGGTCCAGGCGCGTCCTGTGCCAGGTCTTGCCGATGCCCATGTCCAGCACCAGATGCTCGCCCAGCGGCTGGCTGCGGCGCACGAAGGCTCGACGTGCATCGTGTTCGCGCAGCAGCAGCGGATCGGCATCGGCGGTATAGCCGGAGGTACCGCTGCCCAGCCACAGCTGGGTCGAACCACGGCCTTGCCCGTCCTTCAGGCGCAGTGACAGCGTGGTGCCATGGCCATCGGGGCCATTGGACTGGCGATGCCGCTCGTGGCGCAGAGAGGCGGTCACGCGCGGGAAGTAATGCGCTGCGCCCACCGACCAGCCGCTCACGTACGCGCCGGCATGGTACTGGGCGTACTTGCCGCCCACGCTCAGCACGGTCTGCGGTGCCACCTTCCACTGCATGTCCTGGTTGACCTGGCGGTTGACGAACACCGGGTCATCGTTGGATGCAGTGAAGGCGGTGCGGGTCGAGAAGCGTCGGCCCCAGCGCTGGTGCAGGGAGCCCTGCACCCGGTTGCCGCTGAAGCGCTTGCTGCCATAGTCGCGTTCGCCATGGGCCAGGCCCAGGTGCCAGCGGCTGTCACCGCTGCGGCCGGCCACGTCCACGGTCTGTACGTCGCGCTTGCCGAAGCCATCGGTGTAGTCGGCATGGTCCAGCTGCACCGAGACCCGGTCGATGCCGGCATGGGCGCTGGACACGGCCAGCAGCAGGGCGCACGGCAGTGCGCCACGGATGATCAATCGCATGGGGTTACTCCAGGGGTTGGGATTGCAGTGACTGCAGCAGCCGATAGCGACCGGGTGGCAGGTTTAGTTCCACGGTGATGCGCGGACCGAACTGGCTGCCCGGCGCGACGATGCGACCCGGCAGGATGATCACGCCGACACCCAGCGCGGCGCCTTCACCGATCCAGGCGCCGAGCTTGTCGCGCTGGCTGTCGATGACGGTGTCGCCGATGTGGACGGCGACCGTCGCGCCATCCAGGCGATGGTTGCTGGTGCGCACCAGCGCACCCAGGTAGGCACGGGCGTCGATACGGCTGTCGGCAATGAAGCACTGCGGACCGATGCAGACGCCGTCGCCGATCAGCGCGTTCTTCAGCTCACTGGCAAAGCCGATGCGGACGCCATCGCCAATGTGCAGCGGGCCGCGCAGCAGCGCGTTGTTGCCGATCAGGCAGTCGCGGCCGATCGATACCAGTCCCTGCAGCTGGGCACCGTCGCAGATGCGGCTGCCGGCACCGATCTGCACGTGGCCATGCACTGTCGCGCGCGGCGAAACCTGTGCACTGGAATCGATGTGGGGTGCCGTGACCGAAAGCGCATCGGCCATGGCGGCGAGATCATTCCACCACATGCGGATACCTCGTCGGTTTGTCGCGCACAGGTTCGCGGCCGGTGAACAGGCCGGCCAGGCCGTGCATCAGCCAGATCGCGTAGGCGAGCAGCACGTACAGCATCGAGAACGCGGCAGCCGGCACCAGCCACGCGCGGCGGTGATGGATCGCACTGATCACCGCCAGCAGCATGACGATGCCGATCCAGAACACTGGCATCACCGAGAGGGCCAGGCCGCCAGGCCCGTGCAGCAGGGCCGTACCAAACCAGACCTGCAGCGACAGCACGATGCCGGCCAGCGCGAGCAGCATCATCGGCAGGATGCTGAACAGGCCGAAACGGGTCAGCAGCAGGCTGCGATGCAGGCGCATGCACACCGCGTAGCCGACGATCCAGCGCCGCCAGCGCCGCCATTCTTCCACCAGCGTGTTGCATTCCTGCGGGTAGACCACGCAGCGCACGCTCTGGCGGACACGGTAGCCCTGCGCGACCAGCGACCAGGACATGTCCAGGTCTTCCACGCGGGTGCGGTCGGAGAAGCCGACCTTGCGCAGCACCGAGGTGCGGAACAGGCCACACGAACCGGAAACGATGAACGGTGCGCCGCCGAGCCACTGCTGGAAGCTGCGCTTGATGACGATCATCGGCAGCTTCAGGCTGGCGCGTACATGCGGCAGGAAGCCGGCACCCTGCAGGCTGGACGAGGGCACGCCACCGACCGCATCGGCACCGCGTTCGATCTCGTCCAGCAGGTGGCCCAGGCCATGGCCGCGCGGATCGATATGGGTGTCGGCGTCGGTCAGGAACACCTGATCGGCGGTGGCGTGCTGCAGGCCATGCATCAGCGCGCCGCCCTTGCCGGTGTTGGCCTGGTGTACCGCCACCAGGCGCTCGGGCCAGCGCGCCTGTAGTGCATCGAGTACCTGGGCCGTGTTGTCGGTGGAACCATCGTTCACGCAGATCACCCGCGCCACGTAGGGGTTCTGCAGCAGGCTGGTCAACGAACGCTCCAGGCAGGGGGCTTCGTTGTAGGCCGGCACGATCGCATCGATGCTGTACAGCCGCGTGCTGGGGCGACGCGAGACCTGCATGCACACGCGCACCAGGATGAAGGCACACATGACCAGGAACAGCAGCGTCTTCATCACAGCACCAACCGGTAGGGCTGGAAGCCCTCGCTGGGGCCGATGCCGATCTGCTGGCCGCGGAACTGCGCATGGCAGCGCAGGTGGCTTTCCTGCATGTAGTGGCGATCGCCCTGGCTGGCGTGCTCGCGCAGTGCGCGGATCTTAAGCTCCAGCTGTGCGCTGATGTCCTCGAACACCTGCGGTGCGAACTGCGGCAGGGTGCTGGGACTCTCGTAGCAGAGGATCTGCGGGATATGGCGGCAGGCGATGATCGACGCTTCGTGGACGGTGCGGTGGTCCTGGTGATGATCCTCGCCGCACATCGTGTAGATGCGATGCGGTGCGATCTGCGCGCAGGCCTGCTCGATCGCCGCGACGATGTCGTTGCGGCAGGCGGGAAAGCGCGTATCCGGGAAATCCTGCTGGATCACCTCGGTCACACCCAGACGGCGCAACGCGCGGTGCGATTCGTCACTGCGGTCGATGCCGGCATGGCAGCCACGGCCGCCACGGCTGAGCACCAATGCATGGATGCGCGAGCCGGCGCGGGCGAGCTTGGCCAGGCTGCCACCGCAACCGAGCTCGATGTCGTCGGGGTGGGCACCGATTGCCAGAATGTCGAGAACCATGGCCGTGTCCTTGCGGAAACCAAGAGGGCAGCGGGCAGGTGGAGCGTCCCGCGTGAAGAAGGCGGGCACTATCGCAACGTGAGCGCAGCGCAGCGCTAGGAGGAATACGAAATGTGGCCGGACAGGCCACAATGCTTACCCATGCCGGGGCAAATGAAAGCAGCGATGACGATGCAACTTTCGGAACTGAAGGACGAGCTGGCACGGTTCGGCGCCGAAAACGACGCGCATGAAACCGAGCGCGGTCGGCGCATGCTCAACATCACGCCGGACACCGGTGAATTCCTGTCGGTGCTGGTGCGCTTCGGCAATGCGCGTCGGGTGCTGGAGATCGGCACCTCCAACGGCTATTCCACGCTGTGGCTGGCCGAAGCCGCAGCCGCCATCGATGGCCACGTGACCACGCTGGAATACGCCGAGGACAAGGTGGCGATGGCGCGTGCCACCTTCGCGCGCAGTGGCCTGGCCGGGTACATCACGCTGGTGCAGGGCGATGCCGGGCAGTGGTTGACGCAGGCCGCCGATGCCAGCATCGATCTGCTGTTCCTCGATTCGGACCGCGAACAATACGCCGGCTGGTGGCCGCAGCTGCGCCGCGTGCTGCGTCCGGGTGGCCTGCTGGTGGTGGACAACGCCACCTCGCACGCCACGCAGATGGAGCCGTTGCGGATGCTGCTGGACGCTGATCCGGACTTCAGCACCAGCCTGGTCCCGGTGGGCAATGGCGAGCTGCTGGCCGTGCGCAACGCCTGACCGCCGCGCCTGCCTACCTGGGGTCAGATCCCTTTTCCACAGGAAAAGGGATCTGACCCCGATCAGGGCACCCGTATAATCCCGCGGTGAGCACCGAACCTGACACCCTCGCCGCGGTCGAGACCGAAACCGCGCCCCTGCAGCTGCTGCACCTGGATGAGCGCCTGGCCGTGGTCAACAAGCCGGCCGGGCTGATGGTCCACGACAGCAAGCTGGCCCGTGGCGAAGATGATTTCCTGGCCGACCGCCTGCGCGAGCAGCTGGGGCGGCCGATCTTCCTCGTGCATCGCCTGGACCGGGCCACCAGTGGCTGCCTGCTGCTGGCCTTCGACCGCGAGACCGCCAGTGCGCTGGGCAAGGCGCTGATGGGGGGTGAAGTGGCCAAGGACTACCTGACGGTCTGCCGTGGCTGGCCGGCCGAGCTGTCCTGGCGAGTGGACCATGATCTGGACGGTGGGCCGGGCAAGCCGGTGAAGAAGCCGGCGATCACCGATTTCCAGCGGCTGGCCACCGGCGAGCTGTCGGTGCCGGTGGGTGAATTCACCAGCTCACGCTACGCATTGCTGCGCTGCCAGCCGCAGACCGGGCGCTTCCGGCAGATCCGCCGGCACCTCAAGCATCTCTCGCATCACATGATCGGCGACACCAGCCACGGTGATGGCCGCCACAACCGGATCTTCCGCATGCAGGGCGTGCACCGCATGCTGCTGCACGCCGAGCGCCTGCGCTTTCCGCATCCGGACGGTGACAGCGTGGATGTCAGTGCGCCGCTGGATCGCGAATTCCAGAAGGCGCTGGACCTGTTCGGCTGGCAGGTGGACGCCGTTTGACGCCCACGCGGTCGAGGGGTCAGAGCCCTTTCCCGCCGGGAAAGGGATCCGACCCCGCCGAGGTCACTTCTTTTCCGGCTCGTTGACGATCGCTTCCAGGTCTTTCTGCAGGTCCGCGAACAGCGGCTGCATGCGCGCCTGGATCGCCACCACCACGTTCTGCATCAGTGCCGGGGTCTTGTCCAGCAGGCTCTGGCCGGCCGGGCTCTCGTAGAACTCGGCCATCGCCAGCACGTCTTCCTTGCTGAAGGTCTTCTTGTACAGGTCCACGTACATCGGCCGCAGCTGCTGCCAGGACATCGCCTGGCGCAGGGTCTGGCTGGTCCGGGCCTGGATCCGCTTCAGCTGTTCCTGCTGCTGGGCATTGAGCTGGCGCTGCGCGGCCACCTGCTGGAACTGCTGCTGCTGCATGGCTTCGATCTGCGGCACCATGGTGTCGATCATGCTCTGCGCTCGCGAGGCCGACAGCAGGCGGTTGATGTCGCCGTCGGTCGGCGGGGCGGCCAGGGCCGGAACGCTGGCCACGGCCAGCGCCAGCAGCAGGGCGGCGCGGCGCAGCAGGGACGGCAGGGCGGGTGCGAAGCGGGTCATGCGGGGCTTCCTGCGGTACATGGGACGGCCAGCATACCCGCAGCCAAGGCGAAGGCGGCGTGTTCGGTACCTGATCGGCGGCATACGGGGCGCGATGCCGCACTCCGCCGCGTGCCTGCCGCTACAATGCGCGGATGGGCAGTGGACCGGTCACCATCAGCGCGCAGCTTGAAATCCCCGACGGCGAGATCGTCGAGCGGTTCGTGCGTGCCAGTGGCGCCGGTGGCCAGAACGTCAACAAGGTCTCCACCGCGGTGGAACTGCGTTTCGACGTCGCCAACTCGCCCTCGTTGCCCGAACCGTTGCGCGCGCGCCTGCTGGCGCGGCGTGACCGGCGCATGACCGGCGAAGGCGTGCTGGTCATCGACGCGCAGCGTTTCCGCACCCAGGATCGCAATCGCGAGGATGCGCGCGAGCGGCTGGCGGCCTTCATCCAGGCCGGGCTGAGCGTGCCCAAACCGCGCAAGGCCACCAAGCCGACCCTCGGGTCGAAACTGCGTCGTCTGGACGCCAAACGCGGGCGCGCGCAGATCAAGCGCGGGCGCTCATCACGTGACTGGGAGTGATTGCTTGAACAACCCGACTTCGTTGCTGCCGGCCGTGCCGCCGCAGATGCCGCAGGTCAAACCCAACGCCTTCCTGCGCTGGCTGGCGCGCTGCACCCTGCGCATGGGTGGCTGGAAGGTGACCGGCACCCTGCCTGACATCCCCCGGCTGGTCTTCATCATCGCTCCGCACTCGTCCAACTGGGACGGCCTGTGGGGCATGGCGGCGAAGATCGCGCTGGGCATGAAGGTGAAGGTGCTGGGCAAGGCCTCGCTGTTCTGGTGGCCGCTGGGCCCGCTGCTGCACAAGCTGGGCGTGATCCCGCTGGACCGCAGCTCGCCGCAGGGCACCGTCGGCCAGGCCGTGGACCTGCTGCGCAACAACGAGAAGATGTGGTTCGCCATCACCCCCGAGGGCACCCGCAAGGCCGTGAAGGACTGGAAGGCCGGTTTCCTGAAGATCGCCCGGATGGCCGACGTGCCGATCCTGGCCGCGTATTTCCACTACCCGGAAAAGACCATCGGCATCGGCCCGCTGTTCACGCCGACCGGCGACGACGTGGCCGACATGGCCGCCATCCGCGAGTTCTACCGGCCGTGGATCGGCAAGACCCGCGGCACGGTCTGAGCCGGCCGTAGGCCGCCGCGTAGACGCCACGTCCGGCACATGCCGGGCGAGCGCGACAGGAGTAGGGTGGAGGGCTGGTATCCCGTACCGTCTGCCCAAGGAGCGTTTCACATGTCGCGTACCGTAGTCCTGGCCGCCGCCATCAGCCTGGCGCTGGCGGCCTGTTCCGGCAAGGAGTCCACCCCCGTGTCCGAAGCCCAGAAGACCCCGGCCCAGCAGCCGGCCGAAGCCTCCACCAATCCGCTGCTGAGTGCGAGCACGCTGCCGTTCCAGGCTCCGCAGTTCGACAAGATCAAGGACAGCGACTACCTGCCGGCGTTCGAAGAAGGCATGCGCCAGCACCTGGCCGACGTGCGCAAGATCGCCGACAGCAGTGAGCCGGCCACCTTCGACAACACCATCGTGGCGATGGAGCGCAGCGGCGAGACCCTGACCCGCGTGTCGCGCATCTTCTTCGGCCTGGTCCAGGCCGATACCAACGATGCGCGCCAGAAGATCCAGGAAGAAGTGGCGCCGAAGCTGGCCGCGCACCAGGACGAGATCAACCTCGATCCGAAGCTGTTCGCGCGCGTGAAGTCGCTGTACGACCAGCGTGACACGCTGGAGCTGGACCCGGTGCAGAAGCGCCTGGTCGAGCACTACTACGACGGCCTGGTGCGCGCCGGTGCGCAGCTGTCCGACGCCGACAAGGCGACCCTGCGCAAGCTCAACGTGGAAGAGACCACCCTCTCCACCCAGTTCCACACCCGCCTGGTGGCCGCCACCGCTGCTGCTGCCGTCGTCGTCGACGACAAGGCCAAGCTGGCCGGCCTGGACGAGGACGCGATCAACAACGCTGCGGCGGCTGCCAAGGAGCGCAAGCTGGATGGCAAGTTCCTGCTGCCGCTGCAGAACACCACCCAGCAGCCGGTACTCGGCTCGCTGAGCGACCGTGACCAGCGTGCCGCCGTGCTGAAGGCCTCGGAAACCCGCGCCGAGCGCGGCGATGCCAATGACACCCGGCAGACCGTGCAGCGCCTGGCCCAGCTGCGTGCGCAGAAGGCCAAGCTGCTCGGCTTCGACACCTTTGCCGATTACCAGCTGGGCGACCAGATGGCCAAGACCCCGGCCGCCGCGCTGAAGCTGCTGACCGACACCGTGCCGGCCGCCACCGCCAAGGCCCGTGCCGAAGCCGGCGAGATCCAGAAGGTGATCGACGCGCAGAAGGGTGGATTCCAGGTCGCCGCTTCGGACTGGGACTTCTACGCCGAGCAGGTGCGCAAGGCCAAGTACGATCTGGACGAGTCGCAGATCAAGCCGTACTTCGAACTGGACAACGTGCTGCAGAACGGCGTCTTCTACGCCGCCACCCAGCTGTACGGCATCACCTTCAAGCCGCGTACCGACATTCCAACCTACAACCCGGACATGAAGGTGTACGAAGTGTTCGACAAGGACGGCACCTCGCTGGCCCTGTTCTACACCGACTACTTCAAGCGTGACAGCAAGTCCGGCGGCGCCTGGATGGACGTGTTCGTCGAACAGGATGGCCTGACCGGTGCCAAGCCGGTGGTCTACAACGTCTGCAACTTCACCAAGCCGGCCGCCGGCCAGCCTGCGCTGATCAGCTTCGACGACGTCACCACCATGTTCCATGAGTTCGGCCATGCGCTGCACGGCATGTTCTCGAACGTGAAGTACCCGTCGATCGCCGGCACCGCCACCTCGCGCGACTTCGTCGAGTTCCCGTCGCAGTTCAACGAGCACTGGGCGCTGGACCCGAAGGTGTTCGCGCACTACGCCAAGCACTACAAGACCGGCGAGGCGATGCCGCAGGAGCTGGTCGACAAGATCCTCAAGGCGCGCAGCTTCAACCAGGGCTACGCGACCACCGAGTACCTGTCGGCCGCACTGCTGGACCTGGCCTGGCACACGCAGAAGGCCGATGCGCCGCTGCAGGATGTCGGCGCCTTTGAAGCCAGCGCGCTGAAGAAGTTCAAGGTCGACCTGCCGCAGGTGCCGCCGCGCTACCGCACCACCTACTTCGACCACATCTGGGGTGGCGGTTACTCGGCCGGTTACTACGCCTACTTCTGGGCCGAAGTGCTGGACCATGACGCCTACCAGTGGTTCACCGAACACGGTGGCCTGACCGCGGCCAACGGCCAGGAATTCCGCGACAAGATCCTCTCGCGCGGCAACAGCGTGGAGCTGTCGACCCTGTACCGCGATTTCCGCGGCAAGGATCCGTCGGTGGAACCGCTGCTGAAGTTCCGCGGCCTGAAGTAAGAAAGCGAAAACGGCGGGGGCAACCCCGCCGTTTTCCTTTTGCGTCGATGCCATCGATGAATTCTGCAGTTACCGCTCATCCACGCATGGCGTGGATCTACTGCAGATCGCAGGAATCTGTCGAAGGTGGGGTGGGTCCGGTTGCGGGGGTATCCGCGCCATGGATGGCGCGGCTAAGCCTCCATGGACGGATTCACGGCGTCCCCCGCAAGTGGGCCCACCCCGCCATCCCACGGAAATCCAGCCTTTGCTGTCGCTGTTGAGGTTGCCGGCCAGCGGCCGGCACTACCTACCGGGTGCCGGGCGCAGCCCGGCCATCACGTGCCTACGTGCACGCGGTTCGCCTGCTCGGCCAGTCCCAGGTGATCCAGCGCGATATCCAGCGCCAGTACATAGCTCTGCGCGCCATACCCCGCGGCGATGCCCAAGCGCTGGCCGACGCCGGCCGGCAGGCACGGCTCGGCCACTGCACCGTCGTCATGCACTTCCACATAGGCGTTGTGCAGGTAGGGCAGCAGGCGCTGCAGGCGCAGGCTGTTGGCACATGCACCCGGGTCAAGCAGGGTCACGTCGCCGCGGCTGTGGTCGGCCACGCGTAGCGCATCGAGCAGTTCCTGCTCCGAACCACAGGCACGGATCGCCACGCTGGTCCCTGCGTCGATCGCCCGATGCACCAGCGACTTCAGTACCGGCGCCGGCAGGGGCATCGCGGTGCGGATCAGTGCGCCGGCGGCTTCCGGGCCGCGGATGATGAAGATCGACATGGCTCAGCCCTCCTGCGCCAGGCGGCGGCCAACGATGGCCAGCGACAACGGGTAACCGGCCTGCTGGCTGCGCTGGTCGACCACCACGGCGGCGGGGCCGTGCTGCAGGCGCAGGCGAACATCCAGACCCGGCTCGCTAGGCGATTGCAGCTCGATGTACTGCGCCGGCAGCCGTTCCAGTGCTGCCTGCAGCGCGCCACCTTCGGCCTGCCATTGCGCTTCGTCGGCGGTACCGACATCCAGCAGTACCCAGTCGGCCGACCGCGCCTGCGGCTGGCAAAGGCACTGGCGTACCTCGGACAGGTTGGCGCAGTCGCTGCACAGCACGCGATGGCCGGCCAGCTGCGCCGGCAGCTGCGGGCGCGGCGCCGACGAAGATGCGTGGCGGATCACCAGGAGGGTCATACAACACCTTGCGGAATGCGCCCTGTGGCGCGGTGGGCACACGATGCGCGTGCTGCCCGTAAAGGTGCGATGCCCGCGGCCGGGCCGGGGCGTAAAACCTGCGTAACCCGTGTCCGGCGCTACCGGGAACCTGCGGCGCCTGCATGTGGTCTGATACCGCTACCACCTACCCGGAGCCTGTCATGGATGCTGTTGCCCGCCCTCCCTTTTCCGAACGCGCGCTGGTCTGGCTGAAGAAGGAAGCATTGCCGCTGCTGGTGATGCTCGGCCTGCTCGCCGCCGCCCGCGATACCCTGGCCAACCACTACGTGGTGCCCAGCGGCTCGATGCAGCCGACCCTGCAGCCCGGCGACCGGGTAGTGGTGGACATGCGCGCCTATGGCCTGCGCCTGCCGTTCACCGGCAAGGAACTGATGTCCACCGGCGTTCCGCAGCGCGGTGAAGTGGCGGTGTTCGATTCACCGGCCGACGGCACCCGCCTGATCAAGCGCGTGGCGGCGGTGGCCGGTGACCATGTGCAGATGCGCGAGGGCCATCTGAGCATCAACGGCCAGCCGCTGCAGATCGCCGACCTGCAGGACGTGGAAGCCTTCGGCGAGCGCCGTGCCCGCCTCGACCTGGACATGGGCGGCGGTCCGGACATCGCCGACCTGGTGGTGCCGGCCGGCAAGGTGCTGGTGCTGGGTGACCACCGTGGCAACAGCTTCGACGGCCGCTTCTTCGGTTTCGTCGACGCCGACAAGCTCTACGGCCGCGCCGTGGCGGTGTACTACCGTCGTGGCGACGGCTTCGAGTGGCAGCGGCTGTAAGCTGAATTGATACTTCTCGTGTATCAATCATGATCTATCAGGTTATGGATCGACTGGATCGACGGGCCTAGTCTGAGGCCCGTTCCCTCCCATGCCCGGCCGTCCCCACCGGCCCCTCGATCCCATGACTGGCGAAACCGCGGCGGCCGTCGAACGCCGCCCCCACACTGTTGATTCCAGCGCCGAGACCCGCATCCAGCAGGGCACGCCGGCCTTCCGCCGCACCGCGCTGGCGCTGTTCCTGGCCGGCTTTTCCACCTTCGGCCTGCTGTACACCGTGCAGCCGCTGCTGCCCGAGTTCAGCCGTCACTTCGGCGTGTCCGCAGCTGGCAGCGCGATGTCGTTGTCGCTGACCACCGGCACGCTGGCGGTGGCGATGCTGCTGGCCGGCCTGCTGTCCGATGCGGTCGGTCGCCGCCCGTTGATGATCGCTGCGCTGCTGGCCTCGGCCATGCTGTCGCTGAGCACGGCGCTGGTGGATGACTGGACCACGCTGCTGGTGCTGCGCACCCTGCTTGGCCTGGCGCTGAGCGGCGTGCCGGCGGTGGCGATGACCTACCTGGTGGAGGAAATGGACAGCCGCGCGCTGGGCCTGGCGATGGGCCTGTACATCGGCGGCAACGCCATCGGTGGCATGAGCGGGCGCCTGCTGGCCGGCATCATCGCCGACCATTGGGGCTGGCGCTGGGGCATCGGCGTGGTCTCGATCATCGCCATCGCCAGTACCGTGCTGCTGTGGCTGCAGCTGCCACCGTCGCGGCATTTCCATGCACGTCGCGGCGGCCTGCGCCAATTGCCGTCGCGCTGGCGCACGCTGTTCGCCGACCCGGGCCTGCCGTGGCTGTTCGCTACCTCGTTCGTGCTGATGGGCGTGTTCGTCACCCTCTACAACTACCTGGGCTACCACCTGCTGGCGCCGCCGTACCATCTCAGCCAGACCGTGGTCGGCCTGATCTTCAGCGTCTATCTGGTGGGCACCTTCAGCTCGGCGTGGATGGGCCAGCAGGCCACGCGCTACGGCCGCGGCCGCATCCTGTCGATCTCGTTTGCGTTGATCGGCGCCGGCATCGCGCTATTGGCACTGTCGTGGTTGAGCACGATGGCGCTGGGTATCGCACTGGTGACCTTTGGCTTCTTCGGTGGCCACTCGGTGGCCAGCAGCTGGGTCGGCAGCCGCGCCGGTGCGATGCGCGCCGAAGCCTCGGCGCTGTACCTGTTCGCCTATTACCTGGGTTCGAGCGTGCTCGGTGGTGTGGGCGGCCTGGCTTATGCGGCGTGGGATTGGCTGGGTGTGTGCCTGTTCGCCGCCGTGCTGACCCTGATCGGCGGTGGCATTGTCTGGGCGCTGCAGCAGCGCGCCCCGCAGCCGGTGACGGCGTGAATCACCGCGTACGGTAGTGCCGGCCGCTGGCCGGCTACCCCACCTGGGTCCGCATGCCGGCCAGCGGCCGGCACTACCGGGTGGATTGCACGCTTACCCTTCGGCGAACGCTTCACGCAGCAGCCCGGCGAAATTGCGGATCAACGGCGTCACACCCTCGCGGTGCCACGCCAGCTGCACTTCCGAATGCGCACCAGCATCGGCCAGCGCGACGAAGCGCGCGCCCTCCACGCGGATGTGATCGCAGGACGACGGCAGGATCGCCGCACCCAGGCCGGCGGCGGCCAGACTGATCAGGGTCGAGGCCTCACCGGCCTCCTGCACGATGCGCGGGGTGAACCCGGCGGCCGCGCACAACGCGATCATGTGGTCATGGATGCCCGCACCGGCGCTGCGGCGGAACGCCACGAACGGTTCCTGCGCGAAGTCGCGCAGCGACAGCGTGCCCTGCGCCGAGAGCCTGCGCAGGGCAGGGTGGTCGGCATGCACGATCAACGCCAGTGGATCGACGAACAGGCTGTGCGCCACCAGCTCTGGTGGCAGCGCGCGCTTGCGGATGATGCCCACGTCCAGTGAACCGTCGAGCAGCGCATCAATCTGCTGCAGGGTGTTCATCTCGCTCAGCTGCAGCCGCACCTGCGGATAGCGTTGGCGGTACTGCAGGATCGAGCGCGGAATCTGCGGCGACAGTGGCGTCGCGCGGGTCAGCCCGATGCGCAGCTCACCCTGCTCACCGCGCTGCGCGCGCTGGACTTCGTCCACCGCCGTTTCCACCTGCTGCACGATGGCCCGCGCACGTTCCTGCAGCAGCTCGCCCGCCGGCGTCAGCTGCACACGACGATGGCTGCGCACGAACAGGCGCGCACCGATCAGGTCTTCCAGCTGGCGGATCTGCTGGCTGAGCGGCGGCTGCGACATACCCAGCCGCTCCGCCGCCTGGCCGAAGTGCAGCGTGTCGGCGACGGCAAGGAAGTAGCGAAGATGGCGGAGTTCGATGGACATGGGTGCAGTCTATTCATCGCCGGTGGGAAATGGGGTCAGATCCGTTTTCCTGCGGAAAACGGATCTGACCCCGGTCACCCGTCATCCACGCATGGCGTGGATCTATCGTGCCGACCAACGGTCGGCACCCACCAACAGCAGCGACCAACTGTCAGAGGCGGGGCGGTGTGGGTGGGCAGGACCGTTGGCGCCATGGATGGCGCCATCGAGCCCCCATGGATGGGTTTACGGCGTGTCCTGCCCACCCACACTGCCCCGCCATCCCACCGAATGCCAGCTTTTGACGTTGACGTTGACGTTGCTTCGGCTTCGGCAGGTGCAGGGCGCAGCCCTGCCGCACACCCTCACCGCTCCGAATGCCCGCTCTGGTCATAATCGCGCGGGCTGAACAACTCCGGCTGGATCAGCTCGATGAACGCCCGCGCCTGCGCCGACAACGCCTTGCCCCGGCGCACGATCACCCCGTAACTGCGTTCCGGGAACCAGCGCTTCATCGACCGCGCCGCCAGCCGCTCGCGATCGGCCTCGTTCAGGCACAGCGCCGGCACGATGGAAATACCCATGCCCATCGCCACGTACTGCTTGATCACCTCCCAGCCGCCCACCTCCAGCGCCACGGTGTAGGCGATGCGGTGGCGCTGGAACACCTGGTCCACCAGGCGGTAGGTGATCTGCCGCTTCGGTGGCAGCACCAGTGGATAGCGGGCGATGTCGGCCAGTTCCAGTTCGCCGCCGCTGGCCAGCGGATGGTCGTGCGGTGCGATCAGCACCTGCTCGAAGCGGTAGGCCGGCGCGTAGCTGAGGTCGGCCGGCACATCGGTCATCGAGCCGATCGCCAGGTCGGCGGCGTCCTCGCGCAGCAGGTCGGTGCCATCAGCGCTGATCGCGTTGTGCAGGGTCAGGCGCACGTCCGGATGATGCAGGCGGAAGCGTTCGACGATCTTCGGCAGCAGGTACAGGATGGTCGAGCTGTTGGCGGCGATGTTCAGCTCGCCCGCGTCCAGGCCACGCACCTTGTCGCGGAAACGCGCCTCCAGCCCGTCCAGGTTCTCCACCAGCGGCTGTGCCATTTCGTACAGCAGCTGGCCCTCGCGGCTGGGCACCAGGCGGCGCCCGCTGCGCTCGAACAACGGCACCCCCAGCTCCCGTTCCAGCGCCTGCAACTGCAGGCTGATCGCCGGCTGGCTGACGAAAAGTGCCTCAGCCGCCCGTGAGACCGAGCCCAGGCGCACCGTCTGGCAGAACGCGCGCAGTGGCTTCAGCCGGTCGGATTTGTAGGAAAAACGCGGACTTGGCGGGGTGCGTGTGGTCATCGCGTCACAAGTATTAGCACAATTTATGTAGAACATTGCAAAAACTGTTTTGCCAAATACTCGGCACCAGCGGCACCGTGGAGACGTTCCCCCACCGCTGGAGTCGCCCCATGTCCGCCGTCGCTTCCGCTGTTCCCACCCCCGCCAGCAAGGCCACCCCCGGCATCGCCCTGGCGACCCGTGTGGCCGGCCAGGACACCGTGCTGCCGGCGCCGTTGCTGGCCCTGCTGGTGTCGCTGCACCGCGCGGTGGAACCGGGCCGGCAGGCACGGCTGCAGGCACGCCGCGAACGCCAGGCGTTCTTCGACCAGGGCGGCCTGCCGGATTTCCGCGAAGACACCGCCGCCATCCGCAGCGGCGACTGGACCGTCGCGCCGCTGCCGGAGGCATTGCAGGACCGCCGCGTCGAGATCACCGGCCCGACCGACCCGAAGATGGTCATCAACGCGCTGAACTCCGGCGCCAAGGTGTTCATGGCCGACTTCGAGGATTCGACCTCGCCGACCTGGCGCAACCTGCTGGCCGGCCAGCAGTCGCTGGCCGCCGCGGTGCGTGGTGATCTCGAATACACCGCACCCAATGGAAAGCACTACCGCCTGCGCCCGTACGACGAGCAGGCGGTGCTGATCGTGCGCCCGCGTGGCTGGCACCTGGACGAGAAGCACGTGCGCATCGATGGCCAGTTCATCGCTGGTGGCCTGTTCGACGCGGCGGTGTTCGCCTTCCACAACGCCCGCACCCTGCAGGCGAAGGACCGTGGCCCGTACTTCTACCTGCCCAAGCTGCAGAGCATGGAGGAAGCGGCGCTGTGGGAAACCGCGCTGTCGCACATCGAAGGCATGCTCGGCCTGCCGCACGGGCAGATCAAGGTGACCGTGCTGATCGAAACGCTGCCGGCGGTGTTCGAGATGGATGAGATCCTGCACGCGCTGCGCGACCGCATCGTCGGCCTGAACTGCGGGCGCTGGGACTACATCTTCTCGTACCTGAAGACCTTCCGCCGCCACGCCGACCGCGTGCTGCCCGAGCGCGGCCAGGTGACCATGACCCAGCCGTTCCTGAAGGCGTATTCGGAGCTGCTGATCCAGACCTGCCATCGCCGCGGTGCGCATGCGATGGGCGGCATGGCCGCGCAGATCCCGATCAACAACGATGCCGCTGCCAACGAACAGGCGATGGCCCGCGTGCGCGCCGACAAGCTGCGCGAAGTGACCGCTGGCCACGATGGCACCTGGGTCGCGCATCCGGCGCTGATTCCGGTGGCGATGGCGATCTTCGACGAACACATGCCCGGTGCGAACCAGCACAGCGTGCTGCGCCAGGATGTGCGCGTCGGCCGCGACGAACTGATCGCACGGCCGCCCGGCACCATCACCCGCGCCGGCTTCGAAGGCAATGTGGAAGTCTGCGTGCGCTACCTGGCGGCATGGCTGGATGGCAACGGCTGCGTGCCGATCCACCACCTGATGGAGGACGCGGCCACCGCCGAGATCAGCCGCAGCCAGCTGTGGCAGTGGCTGCATACGCCGGGCCAGCAGCTGGACGACGGCACCGCCATCGACCTGGCCCTGCTGGATGCCACGCTGGCGCAGCTGCCGGCACGGCTGGGTGACACCACCGCGCTGCCCGGTGGCGCACGCATCGGCGAGGCCATCGCCCTGCTCGGCGAACTGAGCCGCAGCGACGAACTGACCGATTTCCTGACCCTGCCGGCCTACGCGCGCATCGACTGATCGCCGCCCGCGTTTCCCGCCGTTTCCCTCCCCGCTGCACGCACGAACCGAACTGGAGAAAGACATGAGCAAGCTGCCCACTGCCGAACAGATCCAGCACGACTGGGATACCAACCCGCGTTGGGAAGGCATCCAGCGCAACTACAGCGCCGCTGACGTGGTGCGCCTGCGCGGCACCGTCCACATCGAGCATTCGCTGGCCCGCCTGGGTGCGGAGAAGCTGTGGGCGTCGCTGCATGAGCGCGAGTTCGTCAACGCGCTGGGTGCATTGACCGGCAACCAGGCCATGCAGCAGGTCAAGGCCGGCCTGAAGGCGATCTACCTGTCCGGTTGGCAGGTGGCGGCCGATGCCAACCTGGCCGGGCAGATGTACCCGGACCAGTCGCTGTACCCGGCCGATTCGGTGCCGGCGGTGGTCAAGCGCATCAACAACACGCTGCTGCGCGCCGATCAGCTGCACCACGCCGAAGGCAAGGACGACATCGATTTCCTGCAGCCGATCGTGGCCGATGCGGAAGCCGGTTTCGGCGGCGTGCTCAATGCGTTCGAACTGATGAAGGCGATGATCGAGGCCGGTGCCGCCGGCGTGCATTTCGAAGACCAGCTGGCCTCGGTGAAGAAGTGCGGCCACATGGGCGGCAAGGTGCTGGTGCCGACCCGTGAGGCGATCGAGAAGCTCAACGCCGCGCGCCTGGCCGCCGACGTGCTGGGCGTGCCGACCCTGCTGGTGGCACGTACCGATGCCGAAGCCGCGGATCTGCTGACCAGCGACATCGATGGCAATGACAAGCCGTTTGCCACCGGCGAGCGCACGGTGGAAGGCTTCTACAAGACCCGCAACGGCCTGGACCAGGCGATCAGCCGTGGCCTGGCCTACGCGCCCTACGCCGACCTGGTGTGGTGCGAGACCGGCAAGCCGGACCTGGAGTTCGCACGGAAATTCGCCGAGGCGATCCATGCGAAGTTCCCGGGCAAGCTGCTGGCCTACAACTGCTCGCCCAGCTTCAACTGGAAGAAGAACCTGGACGACGCCACCATTGCCAGGTTCCAGCGCGAACTGGGCAGCTACGGCTACAAGTTCCAGTTCATCACCCTGGCCGGCTTCCACGCGCTGAACTACGGCATGTTCAACCTGGCCCACGGCTACGCACGCCGGCAGATGAGCGCGTTCGTGGAACTGCAGGAAGCCGAGTTCGAAGCGGCCGAGCGCGGCTTCACTGCGGTCAAGCACCAGCGCGAGGTCGGTACCGGCTACTTCGATGCGGTGACCCAGGCGATCCAGCAGGGCCAGTCGTCGACCACCGCGCTGACCGGCTCGACCGAGGAGGAGCAGTTCCACGGCGGGCGCAGCGAACGCGCGGCGTGATGCGGTAGCGCCGGCCGCTGGCCGGCAACCCGTCGATGTTCCAGGAGTCCACATGGTTGCCGGCCAGCGGCCGGCACTACCGGGCCTCAGAGCGATCAGGGTGGCCAGGGAAGGGCCAGACAACGCCGGCCGGTCGGGGGACCTGCCGGCGTTGTTGTATCGATGCCAGGGTGCAGCGCGCGGGGAGCGTCAATCAGGCGCACCCCCTGGGCCGGCAACTTGGCCGAAACCCTGTGAAACCCGGCATCGGATTGATCCGGCAGGAGTTTTGCCCGGACACCCGTGACCAGAACGGGCCACCACCGATCTTCACATCAATCAAGATCGGCAGAAGGGTCAAAATGAGATAGGGCGCACAGTTTAAAGCGGTGCTATGCTCCGCGGCTCACCAGGGGACGCTGGCGGCGGGTGCAGGGAATGACCGGCAGGGGTGCGGCCGAGAACAGTGATGTGACGACAGGTATCGCCCGGGTGGCGATGGCCGAGATCGTGCACGCTCTGTTGTCAGATGCCGAGGTGGCATTGTTCGCCAGATTCGCCCGCGCATGCAAGCTCCGTGCCGGACAGTGGCTGTTCCAGCGCGGCCACCGCGGCGAGCGCATGTATGTGATCCTCGAAGGCCAGATCGAACTGGACTTCGGCGAGGACCTGGTGATCAAGACGCTCGGGCAGCACGAGTTCTTCGGAGAACTGGGCCTGCTGGTCGGCGACCACCTGCGCAGCGCCAGCGCGCGCGCGCTGGTCGACTGCGATGTGCTGGAACTGGGGCCGGCTGATTTCCACCGGCTGGTCGAATCCGATCCCGGCCTGGTGGCCTACTTCCTGCGCCGCACGATCATGCGCGTGCTGACCAACGAACAGGCTCTGATCAGCCAGCTGCGCCGGCGCAACCACGATCTGGAAACCGCGCTGGACAACCTGTACATCACCACCCACCAGTTGACCCACACCCGTGAGCTGGTGCGTACCGATGAACTGACCGGGCTGCACAACCGCCGCGGCCTCACCCTGTACCTGCAGGAGTGCCGCGAGCATGCCGAGGGGCCGCCGCAGGCGCTGCTGCTGATCGACTGCGACCGCTTCAAGCAGATCAACGACCGCCACGGCCACCAGGCCGGCGACCGCGTGCTGCAGAGCATGGGCAACATCCTGCGCTCGATGGCCGGCGAACAGGACCTGGCCTGCCGGCTCGGCGGCGATGAGTTCTGCCTGATCCTGCGCCGTGGCAACCACGAGATCGTGCAGCATGCGGCCGAGTTCATCCTCAGCGCGGTGCATGGCCTGCTCGAGCGCAGCCATGGCACGCCGCATGTAAGCCTGGTCAGCATCGGAGCCAGCCTGCTGGCCGCCGACGCGGACTGGAGCGAGTGGTATGCCAGCGCCGACCGGGCGCTGTACCGGGCCAAGCGTGACGGCGGCAACTGCCTGCGCTGGGTGGATGATCCGGACGACCAATAGGGAGATGCAGGCGATGAATGGCGACAACGGAACGTCAGCCCCGCATAGCCCACAGCTACGCGCCCTGCTGTTCACCGATCTGTGTGATTCGCTGCAGCTGGTCGAGCGCATCGGCGATGTGGCAGCGGCGAGCCTGTTCCAGGAACACGACCGCCTGGTGCTGGTGCTGCAGCACCGCTGGAATGGCCAGCTGATCGATCGCTCCGACGGCCTGTTCATGCTGTTCGAGCGCGCCATCGATGCACTGGGCTTCGCCCTGGACTACCAGCGTGAGCTGCACGCGCTGGGCCAGCAGCGCGCGATTGAACTGCGCGCGCGTGCCGGCCTGCACGTGGGTGACGTGCTGACCTGGGAGAACAGTGCCGAGGCAGTCCGTGCCGGTGCCAAGTCGATGGAGGTGGAAGGCCTGGCCAAGCCGATGGCGGCGCGCCTGATGATGCTGGCCCGCCCCGGCCAGATCCTGCTGTCGGCAGTGGCCGAATCACTGACCCGCCGTGCCACCGATGCACTGGGCGAGCGTGGTACGCGCCTGCTGTGGAAATCGCACGGGCGCTGGCGCTTCAAGGGCGTGCCGGTAGTGCAGGAAGTGATCGAAGTGGGCGAGATCGGTTCGGCGCCGCTGCGCATGCCGCGCGCCAATGCCAAGGCGCGCCGCGACCTGCCGCTGTGGCGGCAGCCGCTGGTGCTGGCCGCCGAAGGCCTGGTGCTGGCGGTGGCGGTGCTCGGCGGCTGGCTGCTGCTGCGGCCGGAACCGGCGATCGCGTTCGCTGAGCGCGACTGGGTGGTGCTCGGTGATGTCGACAACCTCACCGGCGATCCGATCTTCGATGACTCGATGCGCCACGCGATCCGGATCGCGCTGGAGCAGTCGCGCTACGTGAACGTGCTGTCGGAGGGCAAGATCCGCGAAAGCCTGGAAATGGCGCGGCTCTCGGGCGATACCCGGTTGAACCGCGATACCGCCGTCGACGTGGCGGTGCGGGAAGGCGCGCGCGCGGTGCTGTTGCCGACCGTGCGGCAGAAGATCGGTGGCTATGAGCTGGCCATCGACGTCGCTGCACCGGGCAGCGGGCAGGTGATCCAGACGTTCACCGCCACCGCGGATCGATCCGATCAGATGGTGTTCGCGGTGGACGACGTGGTCGGGCGCCTGCGGCGTGGACTGGGCGAGTCGGTGGCAAGCCTGGAACAGTCGTTGCCGTTGCCGCGGGCATCGACCCAGGACCTGCGCGCACTGCGTGCATTCGCCCTGGCCGAGAGTGCACTGGGCCAGCGTCGCTTCGAGGAGGCACGCAACCTCTACCAGGCTGCGATCGATATCGATCCTGGTTTTGCCCTGGCCTACATGGGCGTGGCCAAGCTGCATGCGCGCGTCGAGGAAGGGCGGCGCGCGCGCGAAGCCATGCAGCATGCGCTGGACCTGCAGGATCGCCTGCCACCACGCGAGCGGCTGTACCTGAAGGCCTGGATGGCCGAGCTGGAGCCGGGCGGCTGGGCGCTGGAGCAATGGCGCACGCTGGCCAAGGTCTACCCGGATTCGTTCGCGGGGCTGTCCAACACGTCCTGGTACCTGCTGCAGGCCAACCAGTTCAGCGAGGCTGAGCCCTATGCGCGAGCGGCCGCGGTGCCGCAGGACCCCTTGCGGCTGTATCCGCTGGTCCATCTGGTGCGGATACAGATTGCTGCCAACCAACCGCAGCGTGCCGCCGAAACACTGGCCCAGGCGCAGATCCTGCGCGGCCGTGATGACGCCGATGAGACCGGCGTGGATGTGCTGGTGGCGCAGGGGCAGTACGCCAAGGCAGCGAAGCTGTTGCCGCAGATCCATGCCAGCGATGCCCTGCAGCAGCGCATGAAGCTGCGTGCGCAGCTGCTGCTGGCGGCCGCGCAGCGCGACTGCCCGGCGATGCAGCAGGCGATACGCGATGATGCACCGGCGCCGACGCTGGTCGATCTTCAGGTACAGCAGCGCCTGCAGCACGCCAGCGTGGCGGCGTTGTGTTCGGGCGCCGACCGCGCCGAGCTGCAGGCCATCGCAGCGCTGCTGCAGCCGATGCTGCAGGAGCGCGATGATCCCATGCTGCATGCCCGTGGCCTGCAGTGGCTGGCGCTGGTCCATCTGGCGCAGCGCCAGGGCCAGTTCGAGCTGGCCAAGCGCTGGCTGGACGATCAGCGGCCCCTGCTGCGCAGTCTGCGCAGCCCGGTCGCGGACCGCTGGCTACGCATCGTCAGCGCCATGGATGAGCTGCAGATGCAGCGCCCCGAGGCCGCCCGCACCCTGATCGAACCGATGCTGGATGGCAACGAGCCGGTGCAGGCGCGCGTGGTACTGCTGCTCGCACTGCGCGCACAGGGCGATGAAGCCGCCGTGCGTCGTCAGCAGGCGTGGCTGGCCCAGCATCGCGGCCAGGCCATTGCCGAGGTCACTGCCCTGCAGGTGTGGCAACCGCTGAACGTGTATGACGTCTCCACGTGGGCTACGCCGGCCACGGCCGGCGCGCCCTGATGGCGGGTCAGCCGTCGATGCGCTCGCCGACCTTGCCGGCTTCGAAGCAGAACACCACGGTCATGGCCGCCACCGACCCGGACAGGTGGGCCTGCAGCCCGTCACGCACCTGGCTCAGCTCCTCGACCGAGGCCAGGGTGCCGATCTTCATGCAGTCGTTTTCGCCAACGGCACCGTCCAGACCGATCGAGGCCAGGGCCTTGGCCGGCGAAGCGGTGAAGTGGCTGCGGAAGTCGTCGCTGCCGATCAGGTGGTCCAGCAGGGTGCTGGCGTCTGCGGCGGAAAGGCGGGGATGGGTGCTCATGGGGATCGTCCGTAGGTGGAGTTTCTCGTATCGGCCGCGACAGCCTGCCATTGAGGGCCGCGCGTTGCACGTCGCTAAAGTTGGCCGCGCTGCGGTCGTTGCTGCTATGCCGGTTGTGCGGCAGAAGGAAGGAAACCCATGCGCCTGCGCCGCTGCGCCAGCCTGATGTTCGAACCCCGCGAGGCGGTCACCCTGGACCTGCGCGCGATGCTGGCCGGCCATGCCGAGATGGACAGCCAGATCAGCTGGGTGGCGCTGGCCGCCCATCTGGACCAGCCGCTGCCGGTGGACGCCGAGGAGCGCCAGCTGCTGGGCGAGCTCAGCGCGCACCGCTGGAGCGAACCGCCCGCCGATGCCTCCCCGGCCATGCTGGCCCGCCTGGTCGAGCAGGGCCTGCTGCTGACCGACCCGCCCAGCGAGGTGGGGCACCAGATGCGCGACGAGGCGCTACGCCGCAGCCAGTGGTGGCCGCTGGCCGCGTTGGCCCACCGCCATGCGCGCTGGCAGGCCGTGGACAGCGTGGAGGACATGCGTCGGCAGGGGCTGGACACCGCTGCCGGCCTGCGCCAGCGGCTGGGGCCGCCACCGCCGGTGGTACAGCCCATGCGGGGCGACTATCAGCCGCTGCCGCGCAGCGAAGAGGCCGCGTTCGACGCGCTGCTGGCGCGCCGCACCACCTGCCGCAATTTCGACCGGGAGCGCGCGCTGCCGCTGCCGCTGCTGGCCCAGGTGCTTCAGCGCACGCTGATGGCCCACGCGGTGCAGAAGGTCGAGCGCGATACCGAGTTCCTGAAGAAGAACGTGCCTTCCGGTGGCGGCCTGCATCCCACCGAGGGCTTCTTGCTGGTGCAGAACGTGGACGGGCTGTTACCGGGCCTGTATCACTACCACCCGGTGCAGCACGCGGTGCTGCCGCTGCCCTCGCCACCGCCGCAGGCACTGGCTGCGCTGGCGCGGCGGATGCTGTCCGGGCAGGAGTGGTTCGCCGATGCACCGGCGCTGCTGGTGCTGGCGCCGCGCTATGACCGCTGCTTCTGGAAGTACCGCAACCACGCCAAGGCGCACCGTGCGGTGACGCTGGATGTCGGCCACATCTCGCAGCTGCTGTACCTGTGCGCGACCGAGCGTGGGCTGGCGGCGTTCGTCACCGCAGCCATCAACGATGCCGATGTCGATCGTGCCTTCGGGTTCGATGGCATCGGCCAGAGCGCGATGGCCATCTGCGGCCTGGGCTGGCGCAGTGCCACGCTGGACACGGCCGAATTCGATCCCGCTGGTCGGGTGACGGCGGGCGACGACCGCTGAGCGGCCGTCGCCCCGGCGTTCACGCCGCTTCGAAGTCCACCAGCACGGCACCGTCGCCGACCTGGTCGCCGGCCTTGGCGCGGTAGCCTTTCACCGTGCCATCGGCCGGTGCCTGCAGGGTGTGCTCCATCTTCATCGCTTCCAGCACCACCAGCGGCGTACCGCGCTTGACCTCGGTGCCGGCCGCGACCAGCGTGGCCACAATCCTGCCCGGCATCGGCGCCAGCAGGCTGCCGGCGTCGGCCACGGCGTGGTCCGATTCACCCACCGGATCATGCAGGGTGAAGCGGTGCTGGCCGTCGGCGCCGAACAGGTACAGCTGGTCACCGTCGCGCAGCAGCTGCAGTGACCAGCGGCGCTCGCCCAGCTGCACCGCCAGGCCGTGCACATCGGCCGTGCCGATCACCTGTACCGATGCTGCGTCATCGCACTGCACCCGCCAGCCATCGGCCTGCGCCCACACCTTCAGCGTGTGCCTGCGTTCGCCCTGCTGCAGCGGCAACACGCGCGGCGCGGACGCGCCGAGGCGCCAGCCATCCTGTGCTCGCCACGGCGAATGCGGGTCGCGCGCATCGCTGCCGGCGTGCGCGGTGCTGGCCACAGCGGCAACCGCTGCCAGCAGCCACAGCGCGTCGTCGCTGTCGCCCACCGCACTCAACGCGGCCTGCTCGCGTTCGATCAACGCGGTATCCAGCCTGGCGTGCGTGAACGAATCGGTGTTCACCAGCCGGCGCAGGAAGCCGGCATTGGTGGTCACGCCCACCACCTGGCAGTCGGCCAGGGCCTGGCTCATGCGGCGCAGCGCGGCGTCGCGGTCCACGTCCCAGACGATCAGCTTGGCGATCATCGGATCGTAGTACGGCGTGATGCTGTCGCCTTCCTCGACGCCGGTATCCACGCGCACATGGGCCGACGGGGTCGGCAGGCGCAGGCGGCGCAGGGTGCCGGTGGAGGGCAGGAAGCCACGGTCGGCATCTTCGGCGTACAGGCGCGCTTCGATGGCGTGGCCGTGGATGGCCAGCTGGTCCTGGCGCAACGGCAGCGGCAGGCCCGAGGCCACGCGCAGCTGCCACTCCACCAGGTCGGTGCCGGTGATGTATTCGGTGACCGGGTGCTCGACCTGCAGGCGGGTATTCATTTCCATGAAGTAGAAATCGCCGTCCGGGCCGGCGATGAATTCCACCGTGCCGGCACCGACGTAGCCCACCGCGCGCGCGGCATCGACCGCGGCCTTGCCCATCGCAGCACGACGTTCGGGACTCATGCCCGGCGCGGGTGCTTCTTCCAGTACCTTCTGGTGGCGGCGCTGAACCGAGCAGTCGCGCTCGAACAGGTAGACCGCCTCACCGTGGCTGTCGCCGAACACCTGGATCTCGATATGGCGCGGGCGCTCGACATACTTCTCGACCAGCACATGGTCGTTGCCGAACGCCGAGGCCGCCTCGCGCTGGCAGCTGGCCAGCGCATCGACGAAGTCCTCGCTGCGTTCGACCTTGCGCATGCCCTTGCCACCGCCACCGGCGCTGGCCTTGATCAGCACCGGGTAGCCGATGCCATCGGCCTGCGCGCGCAGGAAGTCCGGCGCCTGCTGGTCGCCGTGGTAGCCCGGCGTCAGCGGTACACCGGCCTTGGCCATCAGCGCCTTGGCCGCGCTCTTGTCGCCCATCGCGCGGATGGCGCTGGCCGGCGGCCCGATGAAGGTGATGCCGGCGGCGGCGCAGGCATCGGCGAAGTCGGCGTTCTCGGACAGGAAGCCGTAGCCGGGGTGGATCGCCTGCGCGCCGGTCAGGCGTGCGGCGTCGAGCAGGGCATCGCTGCGCAGGTAGCTCTCACGCGCGGCCGCCGGACCGATGTGGATGGCTTCGTCGGCCAGGCGCACGTGGCGTGCGGTGCGGTCGGCATCGGAATACACCGCCACGGTGGCGATGCCGAGACGGCGGCAGGTGGCGATGACGCGGCAGGCGATCTCGCCGCGGTTGGCGATCAGGACTTTGGTGAACATGGCAACAGGCTCGGTCATGGCACGGGTTACATGCGGAACACGCCGAAGCGCGTCTGCTGCGGGGCGGCGTTGAGGCTGGCCGACAGCGCCAGGGCCAGCACCCGGCGGGTGTCGGCCGGATCGATCACGCCGTCATCCCACAGGCGCGCGCTGGCGTAGTACGGATGGCCCTGCTGTTCGAACTGCTCGCGGATCGGTGCCTTGAACGCATCCTCTTCCGCCGCCGGCCACTGGCCGCCCTTGGCTTCGATGCCATCGCGCTTGACCGTGGCCAGCACGCTGGCGGCCTGTTCGCCGCCCATCACGCCGATGCGTGCGTTCGGCCACATCCACAGGAAGTTCGGCGAGTACGCGCGGCCGCACATGCCGTAGTTGCCGGCACCGAACGAGCCACCAATCACCACGGTGAACTTCGGCACCTTGGCGCAGGCCACCGCCATCACCAGCTTGGCCCCGTCCTTGGCGATGCCGCCCTGCTCGTACTTGCGGCCGACCATGAAGCCGGTGATGTTCTGCAGGAACACCAGCGGGATGTTGCGCTGGGTGCACAGCTCGATGAAGTGCGCCCCCTTCAGTGCCGACTCGGAGAACAGGATGCCGTTGTTGGCGATGATGCCGATCGGGTAGCCGTTCAGATGCGCGAAGCCGGTCACCAGCGTTGCGCCGTAGCGCGGCTTGAACTCATCGAAGCGCGAGCCATCGACCAGGCGCGCGATGACCTCGCGCACGTCGTAGGGCTTGCGCGTGTCGGCCGGGATCACGCCATACAGCTCGTGTGCCGGCAGCAGTGGCTCCTCGCTGGCCTGCACCGCCATCGCCGGTTCCGGCTTGCGCCAGTTCAATTGCGCGATGATCGCGCGCACCCGTGCCAAGGCCTGCAGATCGTTGTCGGCCATGTGGTCGGCAACGCCGGAAATGCGCGTGTGCACATCGGCACCGCCCAGTTCCTCGGCCGTGACCACTTCACCGGTGGCCGCCTTCACCAGCGGTGGGCCGCCGAGGAAGATGGTGCCCTGCTCGCGCACGATCACGGTCTCGTCGCTCATCGCCGGCACATAGGCGCCACCGGCGGTGCAGCTGCCCATCACGCAGGCGATCTGCGGAATGCCCTGCGCCGACAGGTTGGCCTGGTTGTAGAAGATGCGGCCGAAATGGTCGCGGTCGGGGAAGACTTCGTCCTGTAGCGGCAGGAACGCGCCACCGGAATCGACCAGGTAGATGCACGGCAGGTGGTTCTGCTCGGCGATTTCCTGCGCGCGCAGGTGCTTCTTCACCGTCATCGGGTAGTAGGTGCCGCCCTTGACCGTGGCGTCGTTGGCCACGATCACGCATTCCACCCCGCTCACCCGACCGATGCCGGCCACCACGCCGGCGGCGGGCACGGCGTCTTCATACATGCCATGCGCGGCCAGCGGCGCGATTTCCAGGAAGGCGCTGCCGGGGTCGAGCAGGGCGTCGATGCGGTCACGCACCAGCAGCTTGCCGCGTGCGGTGTGCTTGGCACGCGCGGCGTCGCTGCCGCCCAGCGCGGTGCGGGCGAGGGTGGCATGCAGGTCATCGACCACGGCCTGCATGGCCGCGCGGTTGCTTTCAAACGTTTCGCTGCCCGGTTGCAGCTGGCTGTTCAGGACGGTCATCGCGGTGGCCTTACAGGGTGCGCTGGAACAGTTCGCGGCCGATCAGCATGCGGCGGATCTCCGAGGTGCCGGCGCCGATTTCATACAGCTTGGCGTCGCGCCACAAGCGGCCGGTCGGGTATTCGTTGATGTAGCCGTTGCCACCGAGGATCTGGATCGCCTGGCCGGTCAGCCAGGTGGCCTTCTCGGCGGCGTACAGGATGGCACCGGCGGCGTCCTGGCGGGTGGTGCGGCCCTGGTCGCAGGCGCGCGCGACGGCATAGACATAGGCGCGGCAGGCACCCAGGCCCACGTACATGTCGGCGATCTTGGCCTGGATCAGCTGGAAGCTGCCGATCGCTTCACCGAACTGGTGGCGCTCGTGCACATAGGGCATCACTACGTCCATGGCCGCGGCCATCAGGCCCAGCGGGCCACCGGACAGCACCACGCGCTCGTAGTCCAGGCCGGACATCAGCACGCGCACGCCACCGCCGACCTGGCCCAGCACGTTCTCTTCGGGAATCTCGCAGTCCTGGAACACCAGCTCGCAGGTGGGCGAAGAGCGCATGCCCAGTTTGTCCAGCTTCTGCGCGGTGGAGAAGCCCTTCATGCCCTTCTCGACCAGGAACGCGGTGATGCCCTTGGCACCCGCTTCCATGTCGGTCTTGGCGTAGACCACCAGCACGTCGGCGTCCGGGCCATTGGTGATCCACATCTTGTTGCCGTTGAGCACGTAGCGGTCGCCGCGCTTGTCGGCGCGCAGCTTCATCGACACCACGTCCGAACCGGCACCCGGTTCGCTCATCGCCAGCGCGCCGACCAGGCTGCCATTGCACAGGCCGGGCAGGAAGCGCTGCTTCTGTTCTTCGTTGCCGTTCTTGCGCAGCTGGTTCACGCACAGGTTGGAGTGCGCGCCATAGGACAGGCCGATGCCGCCAGAGGCACGCGAGATTTCTTCCATCGCCACCACGTGGGCCAGGTAGCCCATGCCGGTACCACCGTATTCTTCTTCTACGGTCAGGCCGAGCAGGCCCTGCTCGCCCAGCCTCGGCCACAGGGCCAGCGGGAACTGGTTGCTGGCATCGGCCTCGGCGGCCAGCGGCGCGACCTCGGCGGCGGCAAAATGGGCCACGCTCTGGCGCAGCAGGTCGATGTCTTCGCCAAGATCGAAGTTCAGGGATGGCACGTGCATTGTGGTGGCTCCACGGCGGGATGGCAGGAAATGGACGCACCCGGCGGGGGAGCGGGCGGCGGTGTACAGGACCGCCACCCGCACGGGCGATGGCCCCAGCGTAGCGGGGTTCGGGCAAGAAGTGAATACGAATTCAAAAATTGAAACTAGAATCAGAACATGGCCTATAAACGCTCTGCATTGATGGAAGAACGCCTGGCGGGCGCCCGTGAACGGATCCTGCTGGCCACCCGCGAGCTGGTCGCCACCGGCGGCTGGCGCAACGCCCCGGTGACCGCCGTGGCGACCCAGGCGGGGGTGTCCACCGGCCTGATCTATCGCCATTTCCCGTCCAAGGCCGAGCTGTTCGTGGAGGTGCTCAACGCCGCGGTGGCCCACGAGGTCGCGATCATGGAGCGCATCGCCAGTGGTCCGGAGGTGGCCAGCGAGCGCCTGCGGCTGGCGATTACCGCCTTCGTCCGCCGCGCCCTGGCCGGGCCGGGGCTGGCGCACGCTTTCATCGTTGAACCGGTCGATCCGGATGTGGAAGCCGAGCGCATGCGCGGTCGTCGCGCGTTCGGCGACGTGTTCCTGCGGCTGGTGGAGGAGGGCGTGGCGGCCGGTGAGCTGCCGGCGCAGGACGCGCATGTGGCCGCCGCCTGCCTGGTCGGCGCCTTCACCGAAGCGATGGTCGGCCCGACCGCACCCAGCCGCGAAGCGCACCGCGACGAAGACGCGCTGGTGGATGCGATCTGCAGCTTCTGCCTGCGCGCGATCGGTGCCCCGGTGATTCGGTAGCGCCGACCGCTGGCCGGCTTCTGTTGCCGGGGTCAGATCCCCCGGCATGCTGCGCCGCACCAGCAGTGACGCCTGTTGTCGCACGCAAAGCGCGTTCTATACTCGGTCCATCACGCAGTCGCTCAGCCGTGGTCCAACGACTATCAGCCAGGGGTAACGAAGAGTGCGGAATTACGATCTGGAGTTCCTGAAACGCTTCTCCATGGTGATCGCGCTGCTGGCGACCATCACCCTCGGCCTCATCCTCCTTGCCGCCTACATCCACACCCGGATTCCGCCCGAGGTGTCGCCGACCGCGGCCAAACGCACCGAACAGCGCATCTCGCCCACCGGCGCGGTCTATGCCGGCAGCACCGGCGCCGCCGCGCAGGCCGCCGCCAAGGCTGCCGCGCTGGCCAAGGCCGCGTCGCAGGTGGCTTACGGCGGCACCAAGGATGGCAAGGTGATCTTCGACAACCTGTGCACCGCCTGCCACACCAATGGCGTGGGCATGGCGCCGACGCTGGACCATTCGCACTGGGACAAGCGCATCGCGCAGGGCAAGGACACCCTCTACAAGCACGCCATCGAGGGCTATACCGGCCCCGACGGCGGCATCATGCCGCCCAAGGGCGGCAACCCGGCCCTGACCGAAGAACAGATCCACGCCACCGTGGACTGGATGCTGGGCAACCTGAAATAACCGGTGGTGCCGGTCGCTGGCCGGCAACCGCGCATCGCACGAAGGTCTTGGGGCTGCCGGCCACCGGCCGGCACGACCCCGGCTTTGCCCGCCGAGGCCTGATCGCCCCTATGCCCCCGCTGCGCAGGCGGGGTTTCGCATTTCAGGGTTAGTCTGTGCGCCCTCTTCCAAGGAATCGTCCGTCGATGCGCCGCCGCTCCCTCGCCCTTGCCCTGTCCCTGCTGCTGCCGGCCGGCGCCTTCGCCCAGGCCCTGCCACAGGCCGCACCGGCCGCGACCACCCCTGCCGCGGGTAGCAGCGCCACCGTGGTGCTGACCGCCGCGCCGGCCGACTGGCGCGCGCTGGATGGCCAGCGCGTGCGCATCGCCGCACCGCTGACCCTGGCCGGTACCGATGGCCTGGAACGCTTCGGCCAGCTCACCGTGGCCTTCGATGGCCGCCTCTGGCAGCCGACCGAAGTGGCCGCGCCGGGTACTGCCGGCTACGAGCAGGTGATGGCCGACAACCAGCGTCGCCGCCTGGTGCTTGACGATGGCAGCGATGCCCGCGACCCGGCCAGCGTGGCCTACCTGCCGGGCAACCCGGTGCTGCGCACCGGCATGCAGCTGCGCAACGTGGAGGGCATCGTGCGCGTGGACGCGCAGGGCCACCCGCGCCTGCAGGTCGAGGGGGCGCTGAAACTGCCGGAACTCAAGCGCCCGGCGGTGCCGACGGTACCGGGCAGCCTGCACGTGGCGGCCTTCAACCTGGAGAACTTCTTCAACGGTGATGGCCAGGGCGGTGGCTTCCCGACCCTGCGCGGTGCGCGCACGCTGGACGAGCACAAAGCGCAGGTGGTCAAGCTGGTCACCACGGTCAATGCGTTGGGCGCCGATGTCGCCGCACTGATGGAGCTGGAGAACGATGGCTACGGCCCGCAGTCGGCCATCGCCGAACTGGTCGATGCGCTCAACCGAGACCGCGGCGCGCAGGGTGACTGGCGCTTCGTCGACGCGGGCACCGGCCCCGGCGACAACCCGATCCGGGTCGGCATCATCTACCGCAGCACGCGCCTGCAGCCGGTCGGCAAGCCGGCCACGCTGACCGGCGGCCCGTTCGTCGAGCACAGCCGCGTACCGCTGGCGCAGGCCTTCCAGGGCAAGCACGGCGCGCCGTTCGTGGTGGTTGCCAACCACTTCAAGTCGAAGGGCTGCCGTGACGCGGCCGGTGCCGACGCCGACCGCAACGACAACCAGGGCTGCTGGAACGCCACCCGGGTGACTTCGGCGCAGCAGCTGCACGCCTGGCTGCAGACCGATCCGACCGGTACCGGCGCCAAGGACGCGGTGCTGCTGGGTGACTTCAACGCCTACGCGATGGAAGACCCGATCCGCACCCTGCATGACCTGGGCTGGCAGGACGCGTTCAAGGTCGCCAAGGTCGAGCACCCCTACAGCTATGTCTACAACGGCTACACCGGCCGCCTCGACCACGCGCTGCTGAACCCGGGCATGGCCAAGCGCCTGCGCGGCGCCGCCGAATGGCACAGCAATGCCGACGAACAGGACGCCAGCGGCTACCAGGGCCGCAACGTGCAGGGCCCGTGGCGCAGCTCCGACCACGACCCGCTGCTGCTGGGTTTTGACAGATAAGGTTCGCCGAGGATCTGCTCTGGTAGCGACCTTGATCGGCACGGATGCTGCCGTTGCTTTTGATCTACCAGTCCGCCTTCAAGCGAGCCGAGCATCGCAGGTGAATCAGGGGCGAAGAGGCGCCGATGTCTGAGCGCAGCGAGTTCGGCGCCGTCCCCTGATTCACCGAGAAGCGCAGGGTACCGGTGCACAGCACCGGCTCGCGGCTGGCGGCGCGTTTCTTTTGGTTACTTTTCTTTTCGCGCGAAAAGAAAAGTGACATCCCACCGCGGGCGCGGAAATGGTCCGCCGCAACCAGCGCTCACCCCCAGGCGATCAACCCGATCGCCAGCACCGCCAGCGCCAGTCCGGCGCGGTTCCACTTCGTGGTGGCCTCGCCGAAGGCGAACACGCCCACCAGCGCGCCCAGCACCACCACGCCGATGTTCATGCCGGCGAACACGGTGGCCGGGCTCTCCGGCATCGCCTGGTGCGCGTGCACATAGAAAAGAATGTTGCCGCCGTTGAGCAGGCCCAGCAGCGCGCCCGCGCCCAGGTTGCGCCAGGCCAACCGGCTGCGGCCACTGGCGTGCCGCCACAGCTGCAATGCCAGCATCAGCACGAAGGCGACGCTGAAGCTGGCCAGCACCGCCGCCATCGAGGGCGTGCCGGACAGCGCGACCTGCTTGAGCAGCACGTCCACCACCGCGAACCCGGCCCATACGCCCAGCAACCATCCCCAGCCACCGGGCGAAGACGCCACCGCCGGGCCGCGTGGACGCAGGCTGATTGCCACCATCGCCAGCAGGCCCAGGCCGAGCCCGGCCAGCTTCCATGGCGTGGCGGTCTGGCCGAAGAACAGGAACGCGGCGGCCAATGACAGCAGCAGCGACAAGCGCTGTGCCACGTCGCTGCGGACGATGCCGGCCACCGCCACCGCGCGGCCCAGCACCAGGAAGATTGATGGCAGCACCACCGCCAGTGCCAGCAGCGACAGCCACGGGGCATGCGGCGCGCGCAGCGCATCTAGCGGCGGCTGCAGCACCACGGCGGTGAGCGTTGCCGCCACCAGATAGTTCCAGGTGACCATCTGCGCAACATCCAGCTGGCGGCGTCCAGCGACCTTCAACAACACCGAAACCAGCACGCTGCAGATCACGGCCAAGGACAGGTAGAGCATGGGGCGGGCACAGGGCAGGGGCGGGGGACGGTATCATGGTGCCATGCACAAGCCCTCGTTCCCCGTCGCCCCCGGCGAAACCGCCTGCCTTGAACTGGACGGCCCGGCCGGCCCGCTGGAAGTGGTCGTCGACCTGCCCAAGGCCGATGTGCCGGTGCAGCCGATCGTGGCCATCGTCTGCCATCCGTTGTCCACCGAGGGTGGCACCCTGCACAACAAGGTGGTCACCATGACCGCCACCACCCTGCGCGAGCTGGGCATCACCACGGTGCGCTTCAACTTCCGCAGCGTTGGCGGTTCGGCCGGCACCTTCGATGGCGGCGTGGGCGAGCAGGATGACCTGAAGGCCGTCGCCGCCTGGGTGCAGAGCCAACGCCCCGACGACCGCCTGTGGCTGGCCGGTTTCAGCTTCGGCGCGTTCGTTTCGTTGAAGGCGGCTGCCGCGCTGCAGCCGGAAGCGCTGATCTCGATCGCGCCGCCGGCCGGTCGCTGGGATTTCGATGGCATCGCGCCGCCGGCCCGCTGGCTGGTGATCCAGGGCGAGCAGGACGAGATCGTCGACCCGCAGGCCGTCTACCAGTGGCTTGACACGCTGGACGTCCCGCATGAGCTGGTGCGCATGCCCGAGACCAGCCACTTCTTCCACCGCAAGCTGATCGACCTGCGTGGCGCGCTGACCCACGGCGTCAAGCACTGGCTGGGCGCGGCGGCATGAGTGCAACCGAGCTGACCCCGTCGCAGCGGTACGCTGAAGGGGTTGCCCGTGGCGACTGGCAGAACGACCCGGCCCAGCACGCGGCGCTGGCCGAGCTGGACCGGATCCATCTGGGCCTGCTGGACAGCGCCGAGGACGGCTGGCTGGACCGCCTGTCCTCGTTCTGGAAGAAGCCCGAGCCGGTGAAGGGCCTGTACTTCTGGGGTGGCGTCGGCCGTGGCAAGACCTTCCTGGTCGACCTGTTCTACGACGGCCTGCCGATCAAGCAGAAGTACCGCACGCATTTCCACCGCTTCATGCGCAGCGTCCACGAGCGCCTGCGCGAGCACCAGGGGCAGAGCGACCCGCTGGCGAAGATCGCCCAGGAGTGGCGCAGCAACCTGCGCGTGCTGGTGCTGGACGAGTTCTTCGTCACCGACATCGGCGATGCGATGCTGCTGGCACGGCTGCTCGAACGTCTGTTCGCTGAAGGCGTGACCCTGGTCACCACCTCCAACACCGCGGTGGAGAACCTGTACCTCAACGGCCTGCAGCGCGAGAGCTTCCTGCCGGCCATCGGCCTGCTGCAGCGCTTCTGCGTCGAGCTGTACGCCGAGGGCACCGAGGATTACCGGATGCGCGCGCTGACCCGCTCGCCGGTGTACCGCGCACCGCTGGCGGCCGACAGCGATGAGTGGCTGGCCACGCGCTGGAACGAACTGAGCGGCGGCCAGCCGGCCAAGCCCGGCAACATCGAGATCGAGGGCCGCAAGATCCCGGTGCGCGGCCGTGGCAAGAGCATTGCCTGGTTCGATTTCGCCGCGTTGTGCGAAGGCCCGCGTGGCCCGTCGGATTACATCGAGATCGCGCACGAGTTCAACACCGTGCTGATGGGCGGTATCCCTGCGTTCGATCGCCTGAACGAAGATGCCGCGCGCCGCTTCGTCAACCTGATCGACGAACTGTACGACCGCCACGTCAACCTGGTCTGCACCGCCAGTACCTCCCCGATCGAGCTGTACACCGGCACCCGCCTGCAGGGCGCGTTCGAGCGCACCGCCTCGCGCCTGATCGAGATGCAGAGCGCCGAATACCTGGGTACCCCGCACCGGGCGTGAGGGTGGTTTCCAGGTGAATGCGTTGCCGGCCAGCGGCCGGCACTACCAGGGCAGGCGTCTACGGTGTCGGCGCCACGGTGTTGCCACGCGGCCGCTCATCCGGCCCGGCCGATACATGCAGGCCAGAGCCGTTGCCGTGTTCCACCCGTATGCTCTCGCCGCGCTCCAGCAGCCGCAATGGCTGGCCCCGGTAGCGCACTTCCAGCGCGTCGTGGGCCGCTGCCAATGACTGCACCAGCGGGCACAGCGCCATCGCCTTGGCTTCCAGCTGCTGGCTGCGCGCTTCCATGCGGCGGTCGACTTCGGCATCGAGGCGGTCGGCACGGCGTTCCATGGCGCCGGCGCGGCCGGTGAACACCTGCCACAGCACGCTGCGGGTCATTGACGCCGCCATCGTCTCGGCCATCTGGTCGATATGCGCGTCGAAGCCATCGCCGAAGTTCTCCTGTTCCCAGTAGCCTCGGCCCAGGCTGGCGTCGATCCAGGTCTGCATCTCGCCGCGCATCGCACGCATTTGGCGGTTGCGGGACTTGCCGGTGATGGCCTCGAAGGCGGCGTCCAGCGCATCGAAGGTGACCCCGGAGACTTCATGGGCCAGTGCGGTGACCGCTGGCATCAGCTGGCGCGCACCGGCCTCCATCTGCCGCAGGCGTGCGGCGTCGGCGGCACTGACCGTCACCATCGCGCCGTCCAGGCTCAGCTCGCCGTCGTGGAACACCACTTCATGCGGAGCCTGTGGACCATGCCGCAGCCAGATGCCGCCGCTGTCCACCAGCACGTCGTAGTCGGTATGGATGCCGCACTGGTCCGAACGCAGGTCCGGCCCCTCGGCGGCCAGCGCCGGGGCAATGAACAGGGCAGGCAGCAGGGCCAGCGCGGGCAACCGCAGGTGCATCGGAGCATCCTTTTCCGGGAGCGAGCGGCCAGCATCCGCCGCCAGCGCGCGGGCGTCACCGGCCGGAAGTCACCCGTCCACCGGATTCCCACCGGCTGCCCACCACCTATCCACAGGGTTGTCCCTAGCCAGTTTCATCACTGTCATGTGAAGCTGTCATTGTTCCGTTTCCGCGGTGCGTTGTACCACCGCAATGACGCTTTCGGGCTTGACTGCGCAGCCCGTTCCGGCAGGTCTGAAGCGTCTGATCCGGGCGCCGATGGCACGATCCTTGCGGCGCAAGGGATTGCCGAATTTCACTACATTTGGCGTTGACGGACCCCATTACCCCCACTATCTTGTGGCCGTCGGTCGCAGCAACCCCAATTCCAGGGGGTGCCCGGGGTACCCATCCGCGATCGTCAACGGCAGTGGCAGGCGCAGGGTCTCATCCCCTGCGACGCCGTCCTGCCATCCTGGGCTGTCATGTCCCGGGCTGCGTCACCCGATGCATCGAGCACCCCCAATCACGCCAAGAGGACACACGCCGTGAGCACCGAATCCAGCGCCACCATCGAGAAGGAAAGCGAATTCCTGTTGACGTCGCCGCCGACGGCCAACGCGATGAGTGTGACCAAGCGCAATGGGACCACCGAGCTGGTGGACCTGAACAAGATCGTGCGTGCGGTGCAGCGTTCCTCCGAAGGCCTGCACGCCGTCGATCCGATGCGCGTGGCCACCCGTACCATTTCCGGCCTGTACAACGGTGCCACCACCCGCGAGCTGGACGAACTGTCCATCCGCACCGCCGCCCTGCTGATCGGTGAAGAGCCCGAGTACGGCCGCCTGGCTGCGCGCCTGCTGGCCAACTACATCGCCAAGGAAGTCTCGGGCCAGGAAATCTACGCCTTCTCGCAGTCGGTCAGCCGTGGCCATGAAGTCGGCCTGATCAACGACCGCCTGCTGAACTTCGTGCAGACCAATGCACGCAAGCTCAACGACGCCATCGACGGCGCGCTGGACCTGAACTTCGATTACTTCGGCCTGCGCACCCTGTACGACCGTTACCTGCTGCGCCACCCGCACACCCGCAAGGTGATCGAGACCCCGCAGCAGTTCTTCCTGCGCATCGCCAGCGCGCTGAGCGAGGACGTGTCCGAGACCCTGGCGCTGTACAAGCGCATGGGCAACCTGGACTACCTGCCGTCCAGCCCGACCCTGTTCAATTCCGGCACCACCCACGAGCAGCTGTCCTCGTGCTTCCTGCTGGACTCGCCGCAGGACTCGCTGGAGTCGATCTATTCCAAGTACGGCGACATTGCCCAGCTGTCGAAGTTCTCCGGCGGCATCGGCGTCAGCTACACCCGCGTGCGTTCGCGTGGTTCGCTGATCAAGTCGACCAACGGCCACTCCAACGGCATCGTGCCGTGGCTGAAGACCATGGATTCGTCGGTGGCCGCGGTGAACCAGGGCGGCAAGCGCAAGGGCGCGGCCTGTGTGTACCTGGAAACCTGGCACGCCGACATCGAGGACTTCCTCGAACTGCGCGACAACACCGGTGACGAAGCCCGCCGTGCGCACAACCTGAACCTGGCCAACTGGGTGCCGGACCTGTTCATGAAGCGCGTCGAGGCCGACCAGGAATGGTCGCTGTTCGATCCGCGCGTCGTGCCGGAGTTCACCGACCTGTTCGGCGAAGCCTTCGAGCAGGCCTACCTGCAGGCCGAAGCCCAGGGCAAGGCCAACCGCACCATCTCCGCGCGCAAGCTGTATGCCCGCATGATGCGTACGCTGGCCGAGACCGGCAACGGCTGGATGACCTTCAAGGACAAGTGCAACCGCGCCAGCAACCAGACCCTGCGCGCCGGCAACGTGATCCACCTGTCGAACCTGTGCACGGAAATCCTGGAAGTCACGTCCAACGATGAAACCGCGGTGTGCAACCTGGGTTCGATCAACCTGGGCAACCACTTCGACGAGCACAACGAGTTCGACTTCGAGAAGCTGGCCGAGACCGTGCGCCTGGCCGTGCGCCAGCTCGACCGCGTCATCGACCTGAACTTCTACCCGATCGAAACCGCCCGCCGTGCCAACCTGCGCTGGCGTCCGGTCGGCCTGGGCTGCATGGGCCTGCAGGACGTGTTCTTCCGCAAGCGCCTGCCGTTCGACAGCGCCGAAGCCCGCGCCCTGTCGAAGAAGATCGCCGAAGCGATCTACTTCCACGCGCTGGAAACCTCCTGCGAGCTGGCCCAGGAACGTGGCAAGCACCCGTCGTTCAACGACACCCGCGCCGCCGGTGGCGAACTGCAGTTCGACGCCTGGAACGTGGTGCCGGAAGACGCCGAGCGCTGGGATGCCCTGCGTGCCCGCATCAAGGAACACGGCCTGCGCAACTCGCTGATGATCGCGATTGCCCCGACCGCGACCATCGCTTCGATCGCCGGCTGCTACGAGTGCGTCGAGCCGCAGGTGTCCAACCTGTTCAAGCGCGAGACCCTGTCCGGTGACTTCCTGCAGGTCAACCGCTACCTGGTCAACGAGCTGAAGAAGCTGGGCCTGTGGACGCCGGAAATGCGCGATGCCATCAAGCTGGCCGAAGGCTCCATCGCCGGCGTGGCACAGATTCCGGAAACGCTGCGCGAGGTCTACCGCACTGCGTGGGAACTGCCGATGCGTTCGCTGATCGACATGGCCGCCGAGCGTGGCGCCTTCATCGACCAGTCGGCCTCGCTCAACCTGTTCATGGAAAGCCCGAACATCGGTGCGATGTCCTCCATGTACATGTACGCCTGGAAGCAGGGCATCAAGACCACCTACTACCTGCGTTCGCGCCCGGCCACCAAGATCGCCAAGACCACGGTCAGCGCTGCGGCCCCGGCCAAGGTGTTCAGCCCGGACGAAGCCATCGCCTGCTCGCTGGAAAATCCGGAAGCCTGTGAGGCCTGCCAGTAAGAGCGGCACCGCCGCGCGGTAGTGCCGGCCGCTGGCCGGCAACCCCGGCCAACGATCATCACCCACGGTAGCGCCGGGCCATGCCCGGCGTCTCACCCAGGAATTCAAGGAAACACCCATGGCCGACAAGCCCAAGCAGATGCTGCTCGATCCCGGTTTTGAACTGACCCTGCGCCCGATGCGCTACCCGCAGTTCTATGACATGTACCGGAATGCGATCAAGAACACCTGGACGGTGGAAGAGATCAACTTCCAGATCGACATCACCGACCTGCACAGCAAGATGTCGCCGGGTGAGCGCCACCTGATTCACCGCCTGGTCGCGTTCTTCGCCACCGGCGACTCGATCGTGTCCAACAACCTGGTGCTGAACCTGTACCAGCACTTGAACGCGCCGGAAGCGCGCATGTACCTGTCGCGCCAGCTGTATGAAGAAGCGCTGCACGTGCAGTTCTACCTGACTTTGCTCGACAACTACCTGCCGGATCCGGAAGAGCGCGTCAAAGCGTTCGCCGCGGTGGAGAACATCGACTCGATCAAGAAGAAGGCCGATTTCTGCTTCAAGTGGATCGACTCGATCCAGGACCTGAAGCGCATCGAGACCCGCGCCGAGCGTCGCCAGTTCCTGCTCAACCAGATCTGCTTCGCTGCATGCATCGAAGGCCTGTTCTTCTTCGCCGCCTTCGCCTACGTGTACTACTTCCGTTCGCGCGGCCTGCTGCCGGGCCTGGCTTCGGGCACCAACTGGGTGTTCCGCGACGAGAGCGCGCACATGGAGTTCGCGTTCGAGTCGGTGCGCGTGGTGCGTGAGGAAGAGCCGGACCTGTTCGACGACGAGATGAAGCAGCAGGTCTACGACATGCTGGCCGAAGCCATTGAATGCGAAGTGCAGTTCGCCGAGGACGTGCTGTCCGGCGGCGTGGCCGGCATCTCGACCCGCGACATGCGCCAGTACCTGCAGCACTGCGCCGACCAGCATTTCGCCAAGCTGGGCATGGAAAAGAAGTACAACGTGCGCAACCCGCTGCCGTTCATGGAACTGCAGGACGTGCAGGAGCTGACCAACTTCTTCGAACGCCGCGTCTCGGCCTACCAGGTCGGCGTGCAGGGCGAAGTCGCCTTCGACATGAACTTCTGATCGAACCGGTCAGCTCTGTCGCAACGAACAACCCCGGCCAACGCCGGGGTTTTTCGTTTCTGTAGCGTCGAGCCATGCTCGACTCTACAAAGTGTCAGCGCCGCCCTTCCACCGCCATGCGCACCGCCAGCCCGGCCAGTACCGTGCCCATCAGCCAGCGCTGCACCACCTGCCAGGTCGGGCGCGCGGCCAGGAAGCCGGCGATGCTGCCAGCGGTCAGCGCGATGATGCCGTTCACGGTCACACTCACCGCGATCTGGGTGGAACCCAGTACGATCGACTGCATCAGCACGCTGCCTTCGCCGTCCGGATGCAGGAACTGCGGCAGCAGTGACAGGTACATCACCGCCACTTTCGGGTTCAGCAGATTGGTCAGGAAGCCCATCGTGAACAGTTTGCGCGGGCTGTCCTGCGGCAGGTCACGCACCGCGAACGGCGAACGGCCGCCGGGCTTCAGTGCCTGCCAGGCCAGGTACAGCAGGTACAGCGCGCCACCGATGCGCAGCGCGTCGTAGGCAAACGGTACGGTCATCAGCAGGGCGGTGATGCCCAGCGCCGCACACAGCATGTAGAACACGAAGCCCAGCGCCACCCCGCCCAGCGAGATCAGCCCCGCGACCGGCCCTTGGCAGATCGAGCGCGAGATGACGTAGATCATGTTCGGCCCGGGCGTGAGCACCATCGCCAGCGAAACCAGCGCAAAGGCCAGAAGGTCGGAAGGTGCGGGCATGGGCGGTCCAGGCTGTGGGCGTGGCGCAGTGTAGCGCCGCCTGCACGGGGCCTGGCTTAAAATTGCCGGACCCCACACCGAAGCACCCCCATGACCCCGATCCCCGAGACCGTGCCGCCCACCGAAGTGCGCATGGCCGAAATCGTCTTCCCCAACCACACCAACCACCTGGGCACCCTGTTCGGTGGCCAGGCGCTGGCATGGATGGACAAGGCCGCCTTCCTGGCCGCCGCCCGCTATTCGCGCCGCACCGTGGTGACCGCGCGCAGCGACCAGGTCGACTTCAAGCTGCCGATCCGCATCGGCCAGATGGTGGAAACCATCGGCCGCATCGTCGAAGTCGGCCGCAGCTCGATGAAGGTCGAGGTCGAACTGGTCGCCGAAGACCTGCACAGCGGCGAGCGCAAGCTGTGCACCCGCGGCCACTTCGTGATGATCGCGCTGGACGAGGAAGGCCACCCGATCGCGGTGCCGCCGCTGCCGGCGGCCTGAGCCCGTCGGCTGAACCGGCGCTTGCAGGGGCGCTTGCGCGCCCCCATGTGGCAGCCATGACCCCGCTGCTGACCGACTTCATCGACCGCGCCCAGCGCCTGTTCGTGCTGACCGGCGCCGGTTGCAGCACCGCCTCGGGCATTCCCGATTACCGGGATACCGACGGCCAGTGGAAACGCACGCCGCCGGTGACCTACCAGGCCTTCATGGGCGAGGCGGCCACCCGCCAGCGCTACTGGGCGCGCAGCCTGCTCGGCTGGCCACGCTTCGGCCTGGCCCGGCCCAACGGCACCCACCAGGCGCTGGCCGCGCTGGAACGCCGCGGCACGCTGCAGGTCCTGCTGACCCAGAACGTGGACGGCCTGCACCAGCGTGCCGGCAGCCACAATGTGATCGACCTGCATGGCCGCCTGGATCGGGTGCGCTGCATGGGCTGCGAGCGCCGCAGCGGCCGCGAGGAGTTCCAGCAGCGGCTGCTGGACGCCAATCCCGGCTGGGATGCGCTGGAGGCCGGTATCGCCCCCGATGGCGATGCCGACCTGGAGACCGATTTCTCCACGTTCGTGGTGCCCGATTGCGCCTGCTGCGGCGGCCTGTTGAAGCCGGATGTGGTGTTCTTCGGCGAAAACGTGCCGCGCGAACGCGTGGCCGCGGTGCACGATCACCTGCAGCAGGCCGACGCCGTGCTGGTGGTGGGCTCGTCGCTGATGGTCTATTCCGGCTTCCGCTTCGTGCAGGCCGCGGCCAGGGCAGGGTTGCCGGTGGCGGCATTGAACCGTGGCCGCACCCGCGCCGACGACCTGCTGCAGTTCAAGGACGAGCGGGATTGCGCTGAAGCGCTGGCTGGATGGGCTTCGTGTTGAGCCGAGCCCACGCCCGGCTGAAGTAGATCGCACGAAACAGCGATCCATCCAGGCGGTTGATCCGGGAGCCGCGCAGCGGTGCAATACGCACCCTCCATCCGCCTGTCCCCCGCATCGCCGTGACCCAGCTGTTTTCGCCGATCTCGTTCGGCCCCCTGACCCTGTCCAACCGCATCGTGATCGCGCCGATGTGCCAGTACTCCGCCGAAGACGGCCGCGCCAGCGACTGGCACGCCATGCACCTGGGCAACCTGGCGCAGTCCGGCGCCGGCCTGCTGATCCTGGAAGCCACCGCGGTCGAACCGCGCGGCCGCATCAGCTGGGCCGACCTGGGCCTGTGGGACGACGGTACCGAGGCCGCGCTGGCGCAGGTGCTGACCAGCGTCCGCCGCTGGTCGCCGATGCCGCTGGGCATCCAGCTGGGCCATGCCGGCCGCAAGGCCTCGGTGAACCGTCCGTGGGACGGCGGTGGCCAGCTGCCGGCCGACGATGCGCGTGGCTGGGCCACCGTGGCGCCGTCGCCGCTGCCGTTCCATGCGGCAGACCCGGCACCGCAGGAACTGGACGAGGCCGGCATTGCCGAGGTCATCGCCGCCTTCGCCGCCAGTGCGGTGCGTGCCGAGCGCCTGGGCTTCGAGCTGATCGAGCTGCATGCCGCGCACGGTTACCTGCTGCACCAGTTCCTGTCGCCGCTGAGCAACCGCCGCACCGACGGCTACGGTGGCTCGCTGCCGAACCGCTTGCGCCTGCTGGTGGAGGTGTTCGATGCGGTGCGTGCGGCGGTGTCCGACAAGGTCGCCGTGGGCGTGCGCATTTCCGCCAGCGACTGGGTCGAGGGTGGCTGGGACCTGGTGCAGAGCGAGGCGCTGGCACAGGTGCTGGACGCGCGCGGCTGCAATTTCCTGCATGTCTCCAGCGGCGGCCTGGACGAGCGCCAGAAGATCACCGTCGGCCCCGGTTACCAGGTGCCGTTCGCCGCGGCGATCAAGGCCAAGGTGCGCATGCCGGTGATCGCGGTGGGCATGATCACCGAACCGGAACAGGCCGAGTCGATTCTGCGCCACCGCCACGCCGATGCCGTGGCCCTGGCGCGCGGCATCCTCTACGACCCGCGTTGGCCGTGGCACGCTGCCGCAGCATTGCGCGACAGCGTGGACGCTGCGCCCCAGTACCTGCGCTGTGAGCCACGCGATGCGCGCGGCGTGTTCAAGGCGCGCTGACGCAATCTGCGAGCGCATTGTGACGCTTCAGGATGCAGGGGATCTACGCGGCGGCGAGTTGCGGCATAGCCTGTCGCAACGAACTAGGAATGATTGCGGATACCACTTTATGTGAATGACACCTCATTGCGCTGGGTGCGGACATTGCAACGTTGAGCTGCACACACGGTTGTGCAGCCAATGGAGAAACGCAATGAAACCCATGATGCTGGTTGTTCTGCTCTCGGCTTTCTCACTGCCTCTATCAATGCCTGCCGTCGCAGGTGATGACGTGGCGAGTGTCACCGGGGCGGAGAATGTCTCGCTCATGCACGCCCCTGTGAACTCGCGGGGGCGGCTTGATCTTCACATGATCGAGCTCTCTCCCGAATCCCCACTGATGTTGCTTTCACCCCTTGCGCGCAAGCAGTTTGTCGATTCGCTGGTGTTTGGAGATCGGGGACTGGCCAGCTTCAGCTACGAGCCCATCGTCTCCGAACTGAGTGCAGGTGAAGCCTATCGGCTCCTGTCACTCTTCGGGGCACAGCGCGCAATTGTGCACATCCCGGGATTGCGGCAGGAGTCGGAAGCGGATCATGTGGTCGTGCAGTCGGCCAATCCAAACCCGGTATTCGAAGATTATCCGGGCTACGCCTGTTCAGGGCGTGCGACCTGTTCAACCTCCATGAGCAGCATCTGCATGTCGAGTTGCTGATCGCATGATTGGTCGCATGCTGCTTTGGTGTTTGCTGCTGCCCACAAGTACGTGGGCAGCAACTCCAGTAGACGCTCAACTGCGTGAAATGGACCGGGAGATGTTGGCCGCTGGCGCTTCAGACCGAGTCGAGAAGCTGGTGGATGGCTATTCGTCATGGGAGTCTTCCAGATCATCAGGGGATGGTTGCGGCAGTTTGAGCAATCTGGATCTTGAGGCCGCGTTCCGCGCCAGCTTCTACATCTCAATGTACGTTGGAGACGAGAAATGGCTTGGCAAGGTCCGATGCATTCATGCAGAACTGGGGCGGAGAGGTATTGCCACAGAGACAACGCACCGGAAAATGCACGCGGTTCTGGTGCAGGTTCGACATTTTGCTGAGGCCAATGCGCTGCGTGAGATGGCGTCATTGCGTGTAGATGAACTTCCCGAGATAGAGCGGAACGCGCCTGGCCAGCAGGGCGTTCTCCACCCTCTTGCGAGTGGAAAGCTGGAATGGCGGGGGTGGACGTACAGGGAGGGATTGGAGGTGGTCGCCTATGTCAGTCCGGCATGCGCTCCCTCGCGACGCGCGATGCACGTGATCATGAACGAACCAGAATGGACATGGATTCGATCCAGCGTGCGCTTTGTCGTGCGTCGATCTCCTGCATGGCCGCAGCCGGGTGTCAGCGAGTGGAACAGAAGCAATCCCTCTCATCCCATGTTGCTCCAAGCGGGGCCCGCGGGCTGGAAAGAACTGGATGTCCATGAAACTCCGGTATTCCATGTTTTCAGGAATGGGCAGCGCCTGCGCACCCTGACAGGATGGGCAGAGGCCAGTGCTCACCTGATGAGCCTGAAGGAGAGTTTCTGACCGCGAAGGCCCTCCGCTCTTCCCCGTCACACCCGCCAGGCCGGCGCGATGCCAGCCTGCAGATGCTCGAACAGCGCGCGGATCTTGGCGGTGAAGTCGCGGCGGTCGCTGACGCAGAAATAGACCTCCATCGGCTCCGGGCGCCACGCCGTGTCGGCGCCGAACACCGGCGTCAGGCGGCCATCGCGCAGGTACGGCTCGGCCACGAACGCGGCCAGCCGGGTGATGCCGGCACCGGCCGCCGCCAGCGACGCCAGCGCATCGATGTCATCGCAGACCATGCTCGGCGGCAGCGCGGCGTCCACGCGCTGGCCCTCCTTCAGCAGGCCCCAGCGCAGCGGCCGGCCATCGGTGGGGAAGCGGTGCAGCAGCCCGCGATGGCTGCCCAGTTCCGAGGGTTCCTGCGGCGTGCCATGGGCCTTCAGGTAGGTTGGCGAGGCACAGAACACGAACGGCACGCGCGCCAGCTGCCGCGCGACCACGCCATCCTCCAGCTGCGCCCCGATGCGGATGCTGGCATCCACCGCTTCCGGGCCATGCTGCACGGCGCGGTCGGTCAGGCGCAGCTCCAGCTGCAGTTGCGGATAGCGTTTCTGCAGTGAAGGCAGCAAGGGGGCAAGCACGTGGCGACCGAAGGCGCTGCTGCTGGCGATGCGCAGCGGCCCGGCCGGCTCGATGTCACCGGCAGTGACCATCGCCTGCGCACGCGCCAGGTCGGCTTCGATGTGGCGCACCTGCGCCAGGTACAGCGCGCCGGCCTCGCTGAGGGCCAGCTGGCGCGTACTTCGGTTCAGCAGCCGTACGCCCAGATGCGCTTCCAGCCGGTTGATGTTCTGGCCGACTGCGGTGGCGCTGATGCCAAGGATGCGGGCCGCGGCGGCAATGCTGCCGGTCTCTGCGGTGCGGGTGAAGCTGCGGATCAGTTGCAACAGGTTCATGACCGACCAGCTTGCCACGGGGAGTCCCAAGTATCGCTTGGGACTGAACCAAGCAGGTCGGTTGCATCGGTGACCATCGATCCATCGGGCAGGGCGCTGCCCTACACTCGGGCGATGCGCCCCGATTCCATCCTCACCCTGTCCTGCCCCGACCGTACCGGCATCGTCTATCGCGTGTCCGGCCTGCTGTTCGACCGCGGCTGCAACATCCTCGACGCCCAGCAGTTCGGCGACGAGGAAAGCGGTCGCTTCTTCCTGCGCGTGCATTTCGACCGTGACGCCGGCCTGCCGCTGGAGACTGTGCATGCCGCCATGGCCACGCTTGCCGAAGGCTTCGGCATGGACTGGCAGCTGCATGATGGCCGCCGTCGCGCACGCCTTCTGGTGTTGGTCAGCAAGCAGGGGCACTGCCTCAACGATCTGCTGTTCCGTGCCCACAGCGGGCAGCTGAAGGTCGACATCGCGGCAGTGGCGTCCAACCACGCCGACTTCGCGCCATTGGCCGCGTCCTACCAGGTACCGTTCCACCACCTGCCGGTGACCGCCGATACGCGTGCGGTGCAGGAACAACAGATCATCGACCTGGTCGAGCGCGAGCGCATCGATCTGGTGGTACTGGCGCGTTACATGCAGATCCTGTCACCCACGCTGTGCCGCGCGCTGGCCGGCCGTGCGATCAACATCCACCACAGCTTCCTGCCCAGCTTCAAGGGCGCGCAGCCGTACCACCAGGCGCACGCGCGCGGGGTCAAGATCATCGGCGCCACCGCGCATTACGTTACCGAGGATCTGGACGAAGGCCCGATCATCGAACAGGACGTGGCCCGCGTGGACCACGCGATGGCACCGCGCGAGCTGGTGCGGCTGGGCAGCGATACCGAATCGCTGGTGCTGGCACGCGCGGTTCGCCGCCATGTGGAGCACCGCATCCTGCTCAACGGGCACCGAACGGTGGTGTTCCGGTAATCGCCCATCCCGCGTCCGCCGGGCATGGCCCGGCGCTACCACGGGTGCTATCCGGTAGTGCCGGCCGCTGGCCGGCAACTGCAGAGATCCCGAGGTTGCCGGCCAGTGGCCGGCACTACCGAATCCTGATTTCATCCAATGAAAAGCCCCCGGTTCGGCCGTCCCGCGATCTGTAGGGGGCGTAGTTTGGGGGCTGGATGAATCGATTGTGTTGTCGTGGGCAGGAGCGCGCAAGCGGCATAAGCGACGTGCGCGGTAGCGCCGGGCCATGCCCGGCGGTCACGCCTCAGGCGATCGCGATCCCCGCCTTGCCCAGCGCTTCGCGCACCATCGCGTCGTTGGCTTCGGTCACCGGCCGGGTCAGGTCCCACAGGAACTTCACCCGGAAGCCGGACTTCACCGCGTCCTGCGCGCTCCACAGCACGCAGTAGTCACGGGCCAGGCCGCACACGTGCACTTCGCGGATGCGCCGCTCGTGCAGCCAGCCGGCCAGGCCGGTGGCCGGGCGCTCGCCATCGGGGCCGTGGTTCTCGCGGAAGGCGCTGTACGAATCCACCTGTTGGCGCGTGCCCTTGCGCAGGATCACGTCGGCCACCGTCCAGTCCACGCCCGGGTGCAGCGCGGCACCGGCGCTGCCCTGCACGCAGTGGTCGGGCCACAAGGTCTGTGGCTGTGCATGCAGCAGGATGGTCTCAAACGGGCGCTGGCCAGGGTGCTGGCTGGCAAACGAGGCATGGTCGGCCGGGTGCCAGTCCTGGGTCGCCACCACGGTGCGGTAGCGACGCTGTGCCAGCAGGTCGGCAATCGGTGCCACCAGCGCATCGCCCTGGTCGCAGGCCAGCGCACCGCCGGGCATGAAGTCCGGCTGCAGGTCGATCACCAGCAGGGCGACATCGGCGGGCAGGGCGGTCATGGCAGGTCCGGTACAACAGAAGGGGCGACCAGCGTGGCCGCCCCATGCCTGCACGTCAATCGCCCTGCGGCGCCTCAGCGTCCTGCCCGTAGTACAGCAGGCCGATCTTGATCCGTTCGCGCCCGTTCTCGCGGCGGTGGCGGTTGGCATCGCGCAGCGAGTACACGCAGCCGCAGTATTCCTGCTGGTAGAACTGCTCGCGCTTGCTGATCTCGATCATGCGGCTGGCACCGCCGCCCTTGCGCCAGTTGTAGTCCCAGTACTGCAGGCCTTCATAGCGCGACGCGGCGCGAATGCCGCAGTCGTTGATCTGCGCCATGTTCTTCCAGCGCGAGATGCCCAGCGACGAACTGATGGTGTCGTAACCGTGCTCGTGCGCGTACAGCGCGGTGCGTTCGAAGCGCATGTCGAAGCACATCGTGCAGCGGATGCCGCGCTCGGGCTCGTTCTCCATGCCGCGCGCACGGCTGAACCAGTTGTCGGTGTCGTAGTCGCAGTCGATGAACGGGATGTCGTGCTGTTCGGCGAAGCGGATGTTCTCCTGCTTGCGCAGCTCGTATTCCTTCACCGGATGGATGTTGGGGTTGTAGAAGAAGATCGCGTAGTCGATCCCGGAGGCGGTGATCGCCTCCATCACTTCGCCGGAACAGGGCGCGCAGCACGAATGCAGCAGCAGGCGCTTGCCGTCGGCGGGCAGGGTCAGGGTGGGGCGTTGGAGCTCGGTCATCGTCAGGTACCGCATGGACCGCCGGCAACGGCGGTGGCCCATGCATCAGCGCGTGGGTGAACGGGTCTGGCTGGATACCGTGAACAGGACGCGCGCGGCCACACCGCCTGCACGCGCAGGACGACGGCGGCCCCGGCAACCTCCCCGCGGAGATTCCAGGTCGAGTCAGGGGACGGTCGTGTCCCCCGGCCGGGGCCGGTATTCGGGCTGATGGACACGGGCCGCAGCCCACCTACTACCCGCCGCTTCCCAGGCGTGAGCCCAGTGCTGTTGGCAGGATTCGTTTCCATTCACCGCTGCGGGGCAGCTCCGGAATGGGCGCGCGAAGCGCCTTCACCGGATTCCCGTTTAAATCCCTGCCGCGATGACAACTACGGCAGGGATACCTTCGGCGTGCCCACGGTGGACGCGTTGCTGGCCAGGGTCAAGGGGCATCGGGGTCAGAGCCCGTTGCGCTGCAACGGGATCCGACCCCAGCGGAAGGAAGGGGTCGGATCCCGCTGCCACGCAGCGGGCTCTGACCCCGGTCGGGATGCACCTTCAATGCCCCGCCGCCGCCCGCGCGCGGATCTCATCCAGCCGCTGGTCGTGCAGCAACCGGCCGTTCTCCCACACGGTCACCATCGCGTCCTCGAAGCCGGTTGGCAGCGTGTCGTCACCGCTGGAAGGCAATGCCACCGTGTGCAGGCTGCCGTCATCCAGGCGCCGCAGCAGGCGCATGCGGCCGCGCTTGCTGGTCTTGCCGGCGTCGGTGATCGGGTCCTTGTAGACATCGATCCACTCGCCGTCCACCCGTGCGGCCGAACACTTCAGCGCGAACTTCTGGGTATCGCGGTCCAGCCGCTGCAGCAGCGCACCGCCCATGCCGAAGGCCACGTTGTCGGCGGCGTAGCCGTCGTCGGTGATGCGCTGCAGGATCGCTCGGATCGTGTCCGGGTTGATGCCATCGCCCTGGATCACCCGCACGTGGTTGAGCACGCGGTAGCCCTTGCTGTTGAGGGTGTGGCCGAAGGCTTCATCCAGCCGGCGCAGGCTTTCGGCCACCACCTCCACCGGGTCACCCGAATCGGGGCGGATGACCAGGGTCGCGCCCGAGGCAATCACTTCATCGCGCAGGGTGGTGCCCCAGTGCTCGCTGATCGCGCGGTAGATGTCGTAGCTGTCCGACACCACCGCTACGATCGCACCGGGCTTGCCGAACTGGCGCAGCATGTTGCGGTAGGCGTCCACCTCGCGCTCGCGGCCCCAGCTGGTGATGGTGCTGTGCTCGGCGGCGGGAATCGAATGGCCGGCCATCGGCGCGTGATAGTGCGCGCGCGCCAGGCACAGGGCCGAGACGGTATCGGTGCCGAGGAAGTTGACCAGGTGCGCGGCACCGCCCAGCGCGGCCGATTCCAGGCTCGAGACGCCGCGCGCGCCGAAGTCGTGCAGTTTGAACGGCAGCTGCCCCTGCGGGTCGTCGCTGGTCTGCTGCAGGAACGCGGCAATGGTCTGCCGTGCATGCCAGCTGATGGTGGCCACGGTGACCGGGTACCACACGCGCAGCAGCAGCGTTTCCAGGTACGAGGGCACCCAGAACGCGGCCGGATCGGTCGATTCAATGGTCATCAGTGCCTGGTGGGTGGGCACCACGCTGCCCTCCGGCACGGCGCGGATGCGCACCGGCAGGTGGCCGCCAAGCCGGTCGACGATATCGCGCCAGCCGGCCTCGTTGAACGGTTCGCCATGGGCGGCGAATACCGCAGCAGCGTCGTCGATGTCGGCGTGGGTGACCGGCCGTGCCAGGGCGTCCTTGAGGATCGCCTGCAGGCCGAAGAACACCGTGCGATCGTGCAGGCCGCCACGTGATTCCACGTAGAAGAACGTGGCATCGGTACCCGGCGGGTACTGCAGCCAATGGCTGGCCTTGTAGCTGTCGGTGTTGAGGAGAAGATTATCGAGGTAGTGCATGACGGAAGCTCCTTCGCGTCGAGTGACACCGGCGGTCTATCCGCCAGTGGGAAGCCGGGCCGGTCAGCCGCGGCCGAGGAAATACTCCAGGATGTGCAGGTGGTCTTCGAACAGCTGCGGGCCCATGTCCAGTGCTTCACTCACCGGTATCCAGCGCGCCTTGTCGGCATCGTCGCCGCCGCGCACCGGCGGCAGGTCACCGGCCGGAAACTCGAAGTGGAAGCCGTGGGTGATGGTGCGACCACGCTGGCTGCGGTCGGGGTGGTCGAACACCTGCTGGCCCTTCAACGACCCCTTCAACACCGGTAGCGGAATCTTCAGCCGGGTTTCCTCGCGCAGTTCGCGCAGGCAGCTGTCGAGCAGGCTCTGCTCCTGGCCGACGAAGCCGCCGGGCAGCGCCCACAGCCCCTTGCCGGGTTCCGAACGGCGCCGCACCAGCAGCACGTGGCCCGAATGCACGACCACCGCATCGGTGGTGACGAAGGTGGGCGCGTACGGCGCATCCTTCCAGGCGGCCTTGTACTGTTCGATGAAGCGGTACTCGGCCACCAGCTGGCCATAGGCAGGCGCGCTTTTGCGGAACGCTTCGAGCATGTCGTACACCGGCGCCGGCACATTGCCACGCAGCATCAGCAGCGCACCGTGGAAGTCGACGTCGCCGGCCTCGAACAGGTAGCGCCGCAGCTCGGTGGCCGACAGGGTGGCGGTGTGCTGCACGTCCACCAGCGGCCATTGTGGGAATTCCCGCAGATAGTAGCTGGAGGCATCCTTGTCCATGCCGATCAGGCCCACCTTGGCATCGGCAGCGGCGCCATCGTTGCGCAGGGCTTCGGCCACCTGGCGTTGTACGTTGGCAATCCACTGCGCTTCGTTGTACAGGTGGTCGCGCAGGGGCCGGATCAGCAGGCGGTCGGTGTGGCCATCGAGGGCAGCCTGGATCATCACGGCGCGTTCGGCCACGGTCCAGGGATTGCGGAGGCTGCGGGGGATATCGGCAGAGCCGACCAGGAAGATCAGCTTGCGGGCCCGGCTCAGGGCCAGGCGGGCAACGGCGGCGTGGCCGTTGTGGAAGGGCTCGAATCGCCCGATGAAGACGAGATAGTCGAATTCCATGAGAATCCCTCATGTCGTTGTGGCAGCCGCGGGTCTGTCCCTTGGCTTGCTGCAGATGCTACGCCGATGGCGGGGCGGGTCAAGCCTGCAGGCATGCCTTCCGCTGAACACCGAAGATTCCTGCCGGGACTGCGCTGCTGTTCTCAGGCCCTGAGAAGCCTCTGCGCCATACTGGCACCCACGCGGCGGACGGCATGCTCGGGGGCAAGACAGTGGCGGACAAGTACTGCGATCTGGTCATGAAAGGCGGCATCACCAGCGGCATCGTGTACCCCAATGCGGTATTGGCGCTGGCGCGCGAGTATCGCTTCAAGAGCATCGGCGGCACTTCGGCGGGCGCCATCGCCGCAGCCGTGGCGGCCGCGGCGGCATGCGGTGATCGCCGCCAGCAGGCGGGCGAACATCTGCCCGGCGATGCCGGCTACGGCGGGTTGTCGGCGGTGTCGGCGCAGCTGTCGCGGCGCGGCTTCATCTACAGCCTGTTCCAGCCGGCACGGGGCGCGCGCGCGGCCTACCGGCTGCTGGTGGTGCTGACCGGCAATGCCGGCCTGCCGCACAAACTGCTGTGCCTGGCCGTCGCGGTATTCGAGATCGCGCCGCTGGAAGTGCTGGTGTCGCTGGCGCTGCTGCTCGGCCTCGGCTGGTGGGGCGGTGGCTGGAGCGGCGTGGCCGCCACGCTGCTGCCCTCACTGCTGTGTGCGTACGGTGCGGGTGTGGCCGGTGCCGCGCTGCGTGTGGCACGGGTGGCGCGGCGCAACCTGCTGGGCCTGTGCAGCGGCCTCGGCCGCGATGCACGCACGCCGGCATTGACCGAGTGGCTGCATGAATGCCTGCAGCAGCTGTCCGGCAAGCCGCTGGATGCACCGCTCACCTTCGCCGACCTGCACGACGCGCCGCGCTACGCCGGTGAGCCGGACAGCCCGCATGCGATCAGCCTGCAGATGATCACCACCTGCGTGTCGCACAACGAGCCGCGCACGCTGCCGCTGGGTGGCGCGCAGTTCTGGTTCCTGCGCGAGGAGTTCGAGCAGCTGTTCCCCGCCAGCGTGGTGCAGTGGCTGGTGAAGCAGGCCGGCCCGCCGCTGGAGGTGGAAGGACGGCAGTACTACCACCTGCCACAGGGCCCGAAGCTGCCGGTGCTGGTGGCCACGCGCATGAGCCTGAGCTTCCCGCTGCTGATCAGCGCGGTGCCGCTGCATGAGCCCTCGCGCCGCGAACGCCGCTGTGAACCGACCGCGCCTGCGGCCGACCAGGAGCACAACGTGGCCGACAGCATGGAAGGGCTGACCAGTGCCGGCCAGACCTGTGGCCCGGTGATCACCGCGTTCCGCATCTGCTGGTTCTCCGATGGTGGCATCAGCAGCAACTTCCCGATCCACCTGTTCGACGCCGCCCTGCCGCGCTGGCCGACGTTCGCCATCAATCTGGTCTACCCGCAGCATGCCGAAGATGTGAGCCACGGCAGCAGTGGCCGCCAGGCGCTGGAACATGCCGTGTTCCTGCCCACCGAAAACCGCCACGGCTGGCAGCGCACCTACCAGTCGATCGCCACGCCGTTGGCCGCTGCGGAGCTGGGCCGCTTCCTGTTCGCGGTGGTGGCGACCATGCAGAACTGGCGCGACCTGCTGCAGGCGCGTGCGCCGGGCTACCGCGACCGTATCGTGCACGTCAGCCTGCAGGGCGACGAAGGCGGCATGAACCTGGACATGCCGCAGGAGGTGCTGACCCGCATCGCCGACAAGGGCAGCCTGGCCGGTGCGCGCTTCTGTTCGTTCTCGTTCGAGAACCACTACTGGATCCGCTGGCGCAACCTGGCCTCGGCCTACCAGCGTTACACGCTGGAAGTGGCGCGCACCGATGACCCGGCACAGCAGGTGCTGGCTTATCGCGCGGCATACGCGATGGTTGCCCGCGGTGAACCGACGCCACCGTCATACAAGCTGGGTTCGGAAGACAAGCGGTTGGCCTCGCAGCAGCTGTGGGGCTTGATGGTCGAGCAGGGACGCACCTGGGAGGACCTCGGCCCCGACCTCACCGACGGTGCACCGCGCCCGTTGCCGCAGATGAAGGTGACGCCGATCTACTGAGCCGGTCCTCGGTAGATCCACGCCATGCATGGATGCATCTCGAATGGGGGTCAGATCCGTTTTCCGCAGGAAAACGGATGCGACCCCCTGCGGTGCCTCATCGCCACGGCGCCACCACCGCATCACCCTGCAATGGCGCATACAAGGGCAATGCCAGCTCCTGCTTCACCCAGCCCGGATTGAGCGCACGCAGGCCGGCCAGGTATTCGCGGGCCAGCGCGATATCACCTTGCCGCATGGCCAGGCGCGCAGCGCGCGCCCAGGTGCGGTCCCAGCCATGGGCCAGTGACAACGAGGTCGCCAGCGCAGTGCGCGCACCTGCCACATCGCCGTTCTCCCAACGCTGCTCGGCCTGGATGATCGCCTCGTTGGACAGGCGCATGTCGTACAGCTCGCGCAGCCTCGCGACCGCGCGTGGGTCGGCGTCCACGCGCAGGTCGGTGTCCTGCCAGTCGCCTCCTGGCGTGCGCACCAGTAGCGCCGCCGACCACTGCCCGCTGCGCTGGCCTCCCGCGTCTTGGCCAGCTTCCAGCGCCGCCAGCAGGCGCGCCGCCAATTCACCGTGTGTTGCGGCGAAGGCGCGCTGCATCGAGGCCAGCACCTGCGGCCCAGCCAGGCCATTGCCCTGCACGCTCAGCATGCCTTCGCCCTGCGCACCTGCCCAATCCGCCTGCTGCGCGGTAGCGCCGGTGTACTGCGCATTGCCGCCGCGCGCGCTGACCAGCCCCACCTGGCGCTCGGCAAGCGTGGTGCCATCGAAGTTGCCGTCTTCATCGAGCAGCTGCTTCAGCACCTGGGCAGGCGTGCGGCCTTTGGCCATCAACTCCAGACCCTTCGACCCATAGGTCGGGTTGGTCTCGAACTGGCTGGCGACCGCGCCCACCTTCGCCTGTGCCCACGGCACACCCACGCCCCCGACCGCCAGGTTGTGCGTGCCCACCGCCACCCCGCAGTCGCCGGCCTCGTTGCAGGCGGCAATGGAGAACGTCGCCCACGCCGGCGCAGCGCAGGCAGCGAGCAGCAGGACCAGGCAGGAACGCAGCAGGAACATGGCCAACTCCGTGGGCAGGCATTGCAATGGGATGCAGCCTACGCACGAAAGGTTTAGTAGATCCACGCCATGCGTGGATGGAATCCCATCGAAATCGAATATTTCGAACCTTCATCGAAGAACATCCACGCATGGCATGGATCTACCGTGTCGACCAAGGTCGACACCCACCAACAGCAGCGTGCCGACCAACGGTCAGCACCCACCAACAGCAGCGGGAAACTGTCGAAGGCGGGGTGGGTCCGGTTGCGGGGGCGTGAGCCGCATGGATGCGGCGACCGAGCTTACATGGACGTACTTGCAGCGTCCCCCGCAACCGGATCC